>JAFGRY010000032.1 GCA_016934955.1 bacterium
AGGTATCGGTGGATTAACTCCTGAAGAAAAGCTTAAAGAGTACTTTCATCCCCTAAAACTGTAAACAACGCGGGATTTTCTAACAGGAGCCTTTCATGAAACGTCCACCTAACGTACAGATTCTTCTCTACCTCATTCTCGCCGCGTTCGCTTTTGAAGTAGTTGTGCTGGCCAGGCAGAACATGATTCTTAAGAGACAGTTGTCAGGCAGATTCGCGAAGCAGGCGGGAAATCAGAAGGAGATCACCGACGGCATGACCCTGACACCGCTGATGCTGACCGATTTTCAGGATAATGAATTCACTCTTACCTACACACAGCCGGGAAAGAAGACATTGCTCTATTTCTTCAGTCTCACCTGTCCCCAGTGTATGCGAAACATTCCTCAATGGAGAAAACTTGCCGATGAATTGAAAGACAATCCCGCAATTGAAATAATCGGCGTCTCCAAGGGCGGCAGGGAACCGGTGCAGCAGTACGCAAATGGGTACAACCTCAATTTCACTGTTGGTGTCAATGCCGATGCGGATACAACCATTCTCAAAGACTACGGCATTCAGTACGTTCCCACGACGGTGCTGGTCGATGACAGCGCCCGGGTGATCCGGTCGATTGTGGGTGTTCTGTCGGATGACAAACGGCAGGATATTCTGAATCACATCTATGGGAATACTATCATGAAGTAAGTCATTCAAAACGCCTCATCAGGAAGAAAGGGGGTGGTTTCGTTAGTTGAATAAAAAGTGTAACTCTATGCTTGTATAACTAACTAAATACTTTGTGAAGGAGTCCGTCATGAAGAAGATAGGAACATCAGTTAGTGTAATCATGCTGCTCGCAATCTGTCTGTTTGGATTGCTGCAGATGGGATTTTCTGCAAAATTAATAAATTATTTTCCAAATCCCATTTATATTTGCTGTGATGATAAATGTACACCTCAAGGCTGTTGGGGCGAAAATGATGTGTGGTATGATTGGGGGCCAACACTCGAAAATAAAGGGTATGAATGGGGTTTGCATGCTATGAAATGGGATTGGTTTGGTGATTTAAAGGGTACTCAATACTATGCACAATGTCGTGACGGTTGGACAAATTCTGGGCAATACGCTGAAAGGTATAATTGTGAACATTGTGACGATGATGATCCTTATGATATGAATTCTCTTAACGATGTGGGCTGTAGGTGGGGCACAGCAAGAGAAAGTTGTGGTTGGTGGCGTCAGAATAAGGCCACTCCAGCAACACCAACAGGTGTAAGTAAGAGTGGTGATGTAACCATCAGCTGGTCGAGTGCTCAATATGCAGATAAATATAGATTGAAACGGAGTACTAATGGTGGTGTAACGTGGTCAACGGTCGCCGATCCTCCATCGACATATTATTATGATGATGTGTCACAAATTAGCTATGAAACTACTATCGCATACCAGGTTTTTGCCATTAATTTGGATGAGAGCCATAATGATGATGAAATCCTGTCAGCAGGATCGGACATCGTCTACTACGGCCCCCATACAACAGTGACGCCATCGCAATCAGCTCCATTCGATGACAACTCGATCACAGAAACACAATCGAGCTGTTTTGTGGTCGGGAATTCAGGTGACGGTTCGTTAAACTGGACAACGTCATATTTTGATGACTGGTTAACATATGTGACTCCATCAGGCGAGGACGGCGATCCAATTGGAGTCACTATAGATCGGAGCCAGCTATCTTCCTCTGATTTATTAAATCATGCGATTTATCAAGGTCAAATCAGTATTAATTCTTCAGAAGGCGGTAATGTGCAGGTAACTGTCAATATGGAGCTTTGTGCGCCAATTGGTGCCGCCTCACTACAAATTACCAACTCTACAAGCTGGGGGCAATCCCCGCATTTGAGCTGGACCAGCGTCCCACTTGCGGCAGAATATGAGGTGAAACGTAAAGTTGATACGGGCAGCTGGATTCTGATTGCCACTACAAGCTCCACCAGCTATACCGACAATGATTTTGTTTTGGGGAAAAATGCCTCCACTGTCTATTATCAGGTGTTTGCGACAAATGCGGGTGGTTCTTCGAGCGGTTCCAATATTCCCAGTGTATTAGCGGAGTTGGCAATGGAGACCAACCAGGACCAGTCTGATCTTACTCTTGATTTCGGGGAATCGATGCCTGACCAATATGCGCTTTTGAATTGTTACCCAAATCCGGGCAATCCCGGCACGACAATTACTTTTCAATTGCCGGAAGCAGGCAGTGTCGATCTATATGTTGCGAATATAAACGGCCGTATTATTAACAGATTAGCTAACGGCCGCTATCCTGTGGGGATTCATCGTGTATCCTGGAATGGTAGAGATCAGAATGATCAACCAATAAGCACCGGAATATATTTTTACATTCTGCGGGCCGGTGGAAAAGTGTTCTCGAAAAAGTTCTCGCTTGTTAAATAATTTAACGCTACCTTGCCTGAGGCAGAGTTCCCTCAGGCAAGGTGGATATTTAGGGTTAGTGTGTATGAAACAGTTAATTTGCCTTTGCTTTCTTTGGCTATATGCACCCAATATCGTATTATGCCAAGGTCACAAACTTTATGATAGCCCCTGGCAGGCAGACCCGATACTGGTGAAAAAGATACTGGCCAGTGTGCCAAATCAAAACAGGACGGTCAAGTCGCTTCCCGCTGATTCGACGATCCCGCTCCGGCCCGGCTGGCCGGTAAAAGTCGGTTTATGGCCCCAATTCCCTGCCGCTGTTGACTTGGACAATGATGGCCTGAAAGAGATTATTGTTGCTGACATGAGTGGCTATCTGCATGTCTTCAGGGCCGATGGTAGTTATTTTAGTAATGCATGGCCGAAACAGGTGAGCACTGCTGCGTTAGCATCTCAGGCTGTGGCGGATATCGATAACGATAATGGATATGAGATTGTTGTTGTGGAACAGACAAAGCATGCTGCCGATTACTGGCCGTATGCCCAAATATACACCTATGATGCAGATGGCAATGATGTTGAAGGATGGCCTGCCCTGCTATCCGGGGGGCATTTATGGATCAACAATGCCAGCATCGGGGATGTAAATAACGATGGTATGCCTGAAGTAATCACCGCTGACGGTTCGAGCTATATCTCAGGCGGGGTAACGACATTTTATAAAAAGATTTATGCCTTCAACGGCCATGGGGCTTTGCTGCCGGGGTGGCCGGCCGAGCCTGAGTCAGGTCCGAGAATAAATCGTACCCCTAGATCACCCTTGGTTCTGGTTGACCTGGATGGTGATTCTTTTCTGGAAATAATCACCGGTTATCTTGATGTTGAGCACTCTTCGGAAGGAGTAAGTCCGATTTACGCCCTGCGATATGACGGGACAGTGCAGCCCGGGCATTTCCCGGTCAACACAAGCGTGTTGAACTATGCCCTTGCCGCAGCGGATATGAACGGTGACGGGCAGTATGAAATATATTCTCACGGCTGGCGAATAAATGCAGACGGATCAATTGATACAGGCTGGAAAAAGCAGGAGTGGGTCATTTCAAAGTTGGCCTTCGCTGATGTCGATCATGACGGCCTGCCGGAACTGATTTACGGCACCTCAGACAAAGGGGAGGTATACGTTGTTGACAGTAATGGTGATCCATTGCCCGGATGGCCGGTTAGAACACGAGGTGAAGATGGGGATATTGTTGACGGGAACCCTGTTGCCGGCGATATTGATGGTGACGGTGAGATTGAGATTTTGATCGGCAGCTATATGACGAATCATGTGTTTGCCTGGAATCACGATGGAACACTGGTTGATGGGTTTCCAGTGAGTACAACGGCACATAATTCGAGGATCGCGATTAGTGATTTAGACGATGATGGAGATATTGAACTTATTTCTGCTTGTTCCGACAGTATGATCTATGTCTGGGATATCCCCTCAACCGGTCCCTGCACCAATCTCGAATGGCCCATGTACCAACATGATGAGCGGCATACGGGAGTGTACCCGACCAGTTATAATGATGTGCCTGAGAAGAAGAATATCGTTCAGCCGGATGATTTTGAACTGCTGCAGAATTATCCCAATCCTTTTAATGGTGAGACGCGCATTCCCTTTACGCTGACCGGCAGGGCGAACATAACTCTATCCATCGTCGACCTGCGGGGGCGAACGATTATTGTCCTTGAGCAGGGGGTGAAAAACGCCGGCAGGCATGAGGGAGTGTGGAATGCGGAGGGTGTGGGCAGCGGTATATATCTTGTCCGGCTGCAGGCAGGGGATGTCGTAAAGGTGAGGAAGATGGCGCTGACACACTAGTGGATTCCAGGGAAAAATGAGACTGACTCAATTGTTTTGTTCACGTCAGGTAATGTATTCATAAAATTCATAATAACAGCATTTTATCTGCATTTATTTTTCAAAACTGCACTCATATCCGGCAGCCGCCGGACGCAGGTTCAATCGCGCGGTGCCCGCGTGAAACGGGCACCTTTATAATGTCTTTTCAATACGCAGACAGAGGCGCAGTTTTTCGCGCCGATGTCACCAAACATTTGTGTGTCTGGTTATGAATCGTACACTTGATTCTTGCTTGGGATTGTCCACGTGCAGTAGCACTTGGACAATCAATCCTTACCCCGCTACTAGAGAAGAAAAAAGGGTTTAGATGGTTAAGATCTAAAACCTTTTTCATTGTATCTTCAATTTACCCAGCCTCCTGCCCAGCAGTAAATGTCGTATCGAGGCTGGAATAAAATGAATACTGACTTCTACAGCAACCTCAGCACTTTCCGGTGGGCTCTGCAGCCACGGCCCCCAGAGTTTGACGTAAATCTTTGAACAGGCCAATTATCGGTCTGGACATAATGTCTGGTGTACAGGTCTCAAAATCCCGGCGGATCACCAGAGTCATTTTCCGCTTGCAAAGGATTTATTTTATCCTTATAATAGATAGTATTATTATAATCAAGAATATCATTTATTTTCATATTTTTCCGCCGGTGGTGTTACACAGCCTCTCATGATGCGCTTGGACTGTACGGTGGCCATACAGTGGCGCAGTGAATTTTATTACAGATTTTGATTATATTTCCTGTCCCTCAACATCTCTTATCACCGGCAGAGCAGAAGCGTCTACATACATATCTTCAGCACCTGGAGATGTGGCGATCCACTTCTATCGGTACAACCAGTCTTAATTGTCATTTTTATTATGTAAAGCAATTTCTCGGAAGAAATACTATACGTAACTTGTGAAGTCAGCGATGAAGTAATCTTTACGTTCATCGTTGATAAGCGGAAAGATGTAATCGCCCTTCCAATCCATGGTTCTATGGATGTAACAATATTTGTTGATTTCACCACGGGGAGTCACAAAATGATTCGAAAACTGATATATAAAAGACCTGCCAAACTCTTCTTGTTTCTGTTTGTATTCACGATAAACGCAGCGGTTGTGAATTCTCAGCATGCAGTTAACAAAAAACACAGCACCCTGAAAAACATGGAAGGATTGACCCTCGGCGCCGATCTCATCCTGTATAACGCCCATGTCATCACACTGGATGATTCGCAGCCGGCGGCGGAAGCGGTTGCTATCGAGGGCAACCACATCACGGCGGTTGGAACCGATGCTGAAATTCTGGCCCTGCAGGGGACAAACACACAGGTCATCGACCTTGAACAGCGCACGGTGTTCCCGGGATTTATTGACAATCACACCCATCGCATGGCTATGGCGCTGCAGAACGGGGGCCCGGAAAATCTCATCAAGGCGACGCAGGATATGGCAGCTGACGGCTACACCACAGTTCATGAAATGTACTGCGAACCGGGATTTATCGAGACTGCACGTCAGCTTGCCGCAAACGATGAACTGGCAGTGCGGATTAACTGCTATATCCCGTACAACACGAACGGGGGGGAATTGGTCGTTCCCTGGCAGACATATCCCTACACGGAAAATAAAGACTCAACCCTGCGGGTGGTCGGTGTAAAAATATTTGCTGATGGCGGGAGTATAGGGACGTCAGCATTAACAACCTTATGGCAGGCTGGCGGGGCACAGGGGACTTACGGGGATATTTGGATGTCTCAAACAGAGATGAATGCCGCAATCACCGAAGTGTATTCAAAAGGGTATCCTATCGCCATGCACGCACTGGGCGATTCAGGAGTCGTGATCGGATTGAACGGATTTGAAAATGCTGCTCAAGGATCAGGGAACGGAATCAGGTCCCGCATGGAACACTGCAGGGTCATGCGGGAGGATCTGGTCGATCAGATGGCTGATCTGGGCATTGTCGCATCCATTCAATACACCTGGGCGACTGCGGGATCCGCATCCCGGTGGGAATCACTGTTCCTTCCGGAAGTGCTTGAATGGGTGTATCCGTGGCGGCGGATGGCCGACAAAGGTATTACCATTGCCGGAGGGAACGATTTTCCCTGGTGCTCACGGACACACGCCATGCAGTGCATCAGCCAGCTGGCAACCAGGAAATCGCAGGCGGCGGATGTGCTCCCGGACTGGATGGCAGGAGATGAGCTGACCATCGAAGAGGGTATCCGGGCCATGACGGTAACCAATGCCTGGGTCGTGTTTGAAGAAAATGAGAAAGGAACCATTACTCCGGGGAAACTGGCGGATCTGACGATAGTGTCGGATGATCCGTTGTCAATGGATCCCTATGATGTCCGCAATATTTCCATAGAAATGACTATTATGAACGGGGAGATCCGGCACGACCAGATGGGAAAGATGCGTGTAGCCGAACATGATGCCGGCGCTTTTCACATGGGTATCGATGACCGGGGATTATGGGGAGTTATACGTGCACCGTCCGGCCTCATGTATCAAAGCAGAGATCATCTCTATTGGGGAAGCGTGCTCATTTCGTACGATCAGAATACCATTGCAACGGCTGTATGGCAGGATGATTACACCACTTCCGCAAACGGCTGGATCCATTTTGATGAACCCGGTGTTTCCGCGGCGGAAGAGGCGACAGCGGTGTATGAAGATGCGGTGGAATGGCATCCCGGGAAAATTGAGATAACGCAAAAAACCTATATGTGGGAGAACGAACCGTTTCTGCTGGTAAAATACAGCTTCAGGAACACGGGACTGAATGATTTGACGGATATCTACTTCGGTCAGTATATGGATTTCGATGTCGGTAATTACAGCACGAATATGGGGGGATGGGGAAGCGCGGACGGAACGGGATTTGCATACATGTATGATGGAAACGATGCTTCCACACCCTATATCGGGATGGTATTTTTTGATGCGGAGGGCAATACGGCCAATACCTCTTTTGGATTGCCTCATGGGGCAAATCTTGATAGTAATAACGAGACCTGGGCTTCCGATCTCATGCGCAGCGGTGATATCGCATCGAACTCTACGGGAATGACGGATTATGCCATGCTTTCATCTGCCGGTCCGTATGACATTACAGCCGGGTCATCGCTGTCGCCGTTTTATATTGCCTTTGCAGCCGGCGATAGTTACTCAGAATTAGAGGCGGCGGTCAGGTCCGCTATTGATCATGCAGCGTTGATAACTGACGTGAAGCCGGGTGTTGTCGCTTACCCGGCGGAGTGTGTCCTCCATCAGAATTATCCAAACCCTTATAATGGGACAACACAAATTATGTATGATTTACCCGCATCCGCCCAGGTTACCATGAATATTTATAACCTGCAGGGATCGTTGATAAAACAGTTTGTGCAGGGTGTCGTACCTGCGGGAAGTCACATGATTCAATGGGATGGACGGTATGAGTCGGGAATGCCGGCCGCATCCGGAATATATATGTACCGCATTGAGGCTGAATTGCCGGATCAGACGATCAGAGAAAGCAGAAAGATGATGCTGATTAAATAATTTTTTCAATAACGAAAACGGGTTTAAGCGAATATTGCTTAGGGGTTAATCTGAAACGTACGACTATCTTAGCCATTGGTTTGCGGTATATGACGGTACGCAGACAGCGGCGCAGTTGTTCGCGCCGATGTCAATCCCGCCCCCGCTACTGGAGAAAAGGGTCACCGATGAGTGATCCTTTTTTATATACATTGTCAGCAGTACCTCGCCGGGTTCGAATCCGGCAGCCGGACGCATGACCGAAGGCCCGGGCCTGTTCGGACCCAATATACTCTCTTTCACCGGCGGGCGAGACAGGAGAAAAACATTTGAAATGACGGAGATAATTCCTACATTAGACAAGTTTCCAGTTCCCACATTTTGAAGGAGGAGAGTAATGAAACGGTTCCTGTGCTGCGGAATGGTAATCGGATTATTGACTGCAGGTGCGGTGTGCACTGCCCAGACATCAGATAGTATGCTTCCTTTGTGGAAATCCCTGGCTGAAGGTAAGGACCTTCCGTCTCCGATCGGTTTCGGGGTCAACCTCTTTCATCAGGATCAATCGTTTCATATCATGAACGCACAGCTCGACGTCCCTTCAATCGGCATTGGAGTGATCATTCCGGATGATGTCGCGATACGCAACCGGGTGACCGAAACGAATTTCAGGGCGGATGTCTGGATATTGCCGTTCATGAACGTTTTCGGTATTGTGGGGGCCATCGACGGGGAAACCCAGGTTGATTATGAATTCCTGAATGAAAAGCTTGTCGTCGATTACAAGGGATTGGTATATGGCGCCGGTCTCACCATGGCGGGAGGGTTCAACCATTATTTCGCATCCATCACCGCTACGGCGACCAACACCAAACTCGACGAAAGCGAGTCAACCGCCGAAGCCTGGATCCTGACGCCAAAAATCGGAGTGTCGATGGATGGCTGGCGCATGATGGAGGGGTGGGCCCTCTGGATAGGGGCCATGTATGAGAAAGCTGAGGAACGTCACCAGGGGTTTACTAAAATCACCGTGGATCCTCTGGGTGAGCTGGATGTGACGTATGACATTACATTGGGTCAAAAGAACGCCTGGAATTATCTGGCCGGTGCCGCGGTTGTCTTCACCAACAATTTCGTCCTGGAGCTGGAAGGAGGCGTGGGCGACCGGATGCACGGCATGGCCTCACTTATTTATCGTATCTGACCGGCCTCGGAATCAGTCTGTTGCCTCCTGCGTCTGACGGCTGCTGTGTGCCCGCGGAAAAAAAAATCAGTAGGATATTGCCTTTCCCCGTGTTACATTATTGTTTGGCGTTCGCCGCAGTGAAAGGGGTTTCGCTGCGGCAGTATCCGCTTGAGAATAGTGATTAACCGTTGTAAAGGAGAAGGAGCATGGCACCAGAAAAAAAGGCGCCTGACATGACAGGATCGAACAGTATAGAAACGTCCGTCGGTCCCATGACCTATGCGGAAGAGGATGTTCTCTTCATGCCCGAGGGTCTGTATGGATACGAGGAATTTAAACAATTCATCGTCAAAGACGATGAGGATTATGAACCGTTTGCCTGGTTTGTCTGTGTCGACAATCCGGAAATTATATTCCCGGTGGTACCGGTGGAGGCGGTAGTTGACGATTATTCTCCGAAGCTGCCGCGGGAGGTTCTGGAAGCGACGAAATATTTCGTGGTGACCCTTGGTGACACGGTGGAAGAGATAACCGTCAATTTACGGGCTCCCATCGCGGTTTTCAGGGAGACCCGCAGCGCCAAACAGGTGATCCTCACCGACACCCAGTATCCCCTCGATTTAAAGGTACTTGAAACGAACGTTCAGCGTTCCAACTGATAGGAGGTTAGACATGCTGGTATTGACCCGGAAAATAGGAGAGAGCGTTCAGATCGGGCCGGAATTGCAGGTGATGGTGCTCTCGGTTCAGGGAAAAAGCGTGAAAATAGGGGTAACCGCTCCCCGGGAAGTATCCGTATACCGGAAAGAGGTATACGATCAGATAGTGGAGGCGAATCATACGGCTGTTGATGCGATGTCGGCCAAACGATCGGTGCTGCTCCAGGATCTGCTGAAGCATTAGGGCTGCCGTCGGGCAGCCAGTTTTCGTTCTCCCGGCCGCACTCAGCCGGGAGAACGTCCCCGCTTTCTCCCCCGGTTCCAAAAGACGCATTGCATTCAATCCCGGATACCCTGGTTCCGGCCCCTATGCTTTTGACATGTACAGGTTCTCTCAATCGACACCTGTGCGTTCCTTCATTTTGTAATGACAACACCCTAGAATTTCAAAAATTAAGCTCCTCACCGCACGCCCTCCGCCCGTTCAGTCCGGGGGAGGAGGGCGTCACCACGGCGCGTTAAAGTGCCCGCATCCTCCGAAAAATCGTTTCGCACCCGGCGGTTCGAGGCGGGTACACGGTGATTACCGCCTGTTTACCGCCGGCAGGGAGGGCAACGGTTACTGTACAGACGCTGAGACGGAAACAGAGTCGATTTAACCGCGGTTTTTAATGCCGACACGGTGTGTATGGCCTGACTATTGCAAAAGAAATATAGGATGGTATCCCTTATAACCAGGGGCAGCTGTATCCACGGGATAAAACGCGGTCTTGCCTGACGACCGGGCCGCAGGAAAGAAAAAATGAGGACCTGGCATGGGTGCACAAAACCCGGGACGTATTCTTTTCATCGATGACGATCCGGCTTTCCGGAAGATAATGAAACATCGCCTCGAAGCCGAAGGCTATGAAACACTCATGGCCGAAGATGGACTGACGGGGTTGAATCTGGCACGGGAGCACGCGCCCGATTTGATCATTATCGATCTGCTGCTCCCGAAGATGAGCGGGCACCAGATCAGCCGCATGCTGCGATTTGACGACAGATTCAAGCATATCCCCATTATTATGCTCACCTCCCGCGATCTGGAAGAAGACGCTGACAAGGCCAAAGAATGCGGTGCCGATGCATTCATTGTAAAGACAACAAAATCAAAGATTGTCATGGACGTCGTTGCCCGGTTGCTGGAGCGGAGTCGCATCCCAAAGGAGTGACGCCTGACCCCGCGTTGCACACATAGCGCAATTATCCTGCTTTTCTGCCTGGTATCCGTTTCGTATGCCGCCGGTGACGAGCGCCTCACGTTTGAGCGGTACGGAACCAAGGACGGGCTGTCTCAAAGCAGCATATACGCTGTCCTGCGCGACAGCAAAGGATTCATGTGGTTCGGCACTGAAGACGGTCTGAACCGCTTTGACGGCTATGATTTTTCCGTATTCCGGCAGACCAATGACAGTTCCAGCATCAGCTACAATTCCGTGTCCGTTCTGACCGGCGGCGAAGAGGGAACGATCTGGATCGGCACCCAGGGTGGCGGTGTGAACAAATATGACCAGAAACACCGCCGGTTCACCTACTACACAACAGCGAGTTCCGGTGCTTCCCGCATTTCCAATGATTTTGTCAACAGTATCTGCATCTCCAGTGACCGGCAGGTATGGATCGGAACCAACAACGGTCTGAACCGGCTCAATCCCGCCAGCGACATCATCGAGACATTTTTCTCTAACCCCCGGAGCGGACGATCGATCCCCCATAACCGCATCACCCGGATTCTGGAGATCGACTGGAACAATCAAAGTCTGCTTCTCATCGGTACCGCCGAGGGGCCGGCCCTTTTTTCGAGCCGGGAATGGAGTTTCCTCGATATCGAGGAGACCGTCTTCTCGGCGCTTGCCGGTCTGGAAATCCGCTCCCTGTACCAGGACAGCCGGGGTACGGTCTGGGTAGGGACATCCGCCGGCCTTTTCACTTTCACCAGGGGAGAGGCGTTCGCGCGGAGACGGTTCGCCGACGGGGAAGGGCCCGAGCTTGTCAACGTCATGTATGAAGACGGGGAGGGAAATTACTGGCTGGGTACTGAAAATGGAGGCGTTTGGCTCGAGACGGCTGAGGGGGATCTGTATCAGTATTCGTACCGGCAAACCGACAGCAGCACCCTGAGCAACAACACGGTGTATTCGATCTACGAAGACGAAGCCGGGGTCATGTGGATAGGGACCGGTGTCGGGCTCAACAAGCTCGATCGAAAGAAGCGGAAATTCAGGCTCTATTCTTCCGGAGGGGACGGAGATTTTACCCTGAGCAACAAAGTGATACGCGCGATAGAGGAGGAGCCGCTCAGACCCGGTAGGCTGTTCTGGATCGGTACGGAGCAGGGACTCAATCTTTTCAATATCGAGAACGGCAGATTTTACAACAGTGATAATACACCCGGGTTTCTGCCGGGGCTGCTCTCAAAGAATATCAGGACGGTCCTTAAGGACAGCAGGGGCCTGCTCTGGGTGGGCACCAGCGGGGGCGGCCTCTACTGCTATGATTCCGTGCATAACCATCCGGTATTGTACCGGCACGATCCCTCAGATTCCACCACAATCAGCAGTGACGTGATTCGAACGATATTCGAGTCCGGGCAGGGCAGGATCTGGATCGGCACCGAGGAGGGGCTGAATCTCTTTGATTATGAGCGGCGGACATTCCGGCAGTACCATGCCGTTCCGGGTGACACGACAAGCCTTGTCAATGATTTTATCTACTGCATGGAAGAAGATGCCGCCGGCGACCTCTGGGTGGGGACGCTGAGCGGTCTGAGCCGCTACCAGCCGGCTACCGACCGGTTTCGCACCTACCTGTCGGATGCCGACAGCCTCAGGTCACTGAGCGGAGACGAAGTGCTGTGTCTGCTTGAGGACATGCGGGGGTATATCTGGATAGGAACGGCCGACGGTCTGCATCAGCTGGACAAGTATACCGGGGACTTCATTTCATACACGACCGAGGACGGACTGCCGAACAATCTGGTCTACGCGATCATCGAAGATTTCACGGGTGAACTCTGGCTGACCACAAATACCGGATTGTCCCGGTTCAATCCGGAAACAGTGACCTTTCGGAACTACACATTTGAGGACGGCCTGCAGAGTAATGAATTCAATCTCGGGGCAGCATGCCGGAGCAGCAGCGGTGACATTTTCGTCGGGGGTGTTGACGGCTTCAATATTTTCAATCCGGAGGATATTGTCGTCAGCCGATACCAGCCGCCCATCGTTTTTACCGACTTCCGGGTGTTCAATAAGTCGATCCTGCCCGGTCCGGGTTCTCCCCTGAAACAGGATATCAACTGGGCCGATGAGATCATGCTCGGGTATAATAATTATCTTTTCTCATTCGAGTTTGCGTCGCTGCACTATGCCGCATCCCAGAAGAACCGATATGCCTACAAGATGGATAATATCGATCCCGGCTGGGTCGATATAGGCACCAGGCGGTACGTGCCCTATACGAAGCTGCCGCCCGGCACGTACACATTCAGGGTGCGGGGAACGAACAGCGACGGCATCTGGAATACAACAGGACGTTCCATCAGGATCATTATCGTCCCGCCCTTCTGGAGAACTCCCTGGTTCGCGGTGGTGCTGATCATCATTTTTACGGCGGGGATTGTTCTGTTTATCAGATACCGGGTGAGATTGCTGGAACGGCGCACCCGGGATCTGAAACAGAAGGTGCGGGAGCACACAAATGATCTCTGGCAGTCAAATCAGAAATTGCAGAACGAGATACGTGTCCGCAAACAGGTGGAGACTGAACTGCGGCGGCGGGCGCGGCAGGCGGCGCTGATCTATGATGTCAGTCAGCAGCTCGGACACGAGATTCATCTCGATGTTCTCCTGGCACAGATACCGGTCACGATAAAAAAAGCATTTTCATATAATTACGTATATCTTCTTCTCTGGGATGAGGATCTGCAGGAGCTCTACATCTATGCGGGCGGCGACGGCTACCCGGATGCGGAACGGAAACGGGAAGCGGGAATGGTCGTTAAACGCGGGCAAGGCATGATAGGCACGGCCGCGGAATTGAGCGTCACTCAGGTGTCGGGAGACGTGAGCAGGGAGAAAAATTATATCAGGGGTGACCGGTACGACACCCAATCGGAGATGGCGGTCCCGATCAGAAAAGGGAGCGAACTCATCGGTGTGCTCGATATCCAAAGCGACAAACGCGACGCCTTCGACGAGGGGGATATCCGTTCGATGGAATCATTATGCGCCCATATCGCCGAAGCCATTAAAAACGCGCGGCTGTTCGATCAGTCTCAGACAGAGATACGCGAACGGAAGCGGATTGAGCAGGAATTGATAAACGCGAAAGATGAAGCTGAAGCGGCGACCCGGGCAAAGAGTGAATTCCTGGCGAACATGAGCCATGAAATCCGTACACCCATGAACGGTATAATCGGGATGACCGATCTCGCCCTGGAAACCGATCTGACAAAAATGCAGAGAGATTACCTCGGGGCCGTGAAAATGTCCGCGGATGCGCTGCTGAAAATTATCAATGATATTCTCGATTTCTCCAAGATAGAGGCCGGGCACCTGAAATTCGAACAGCTCCCGTTCAATGTGTACGACTGTCTCAGCGATGTTCTGCAGCCGGTCACCCTTCAGGAGGAGCGGGATGACCTGGAGATAATTCTTGATATCGGCCCGGATGTCCCGGAATACTGCATCGGCGATCCGGGCCGTTTGCGTCAGGTCATTGTCAATCTGCTCAATAACGCGGTCAAGTTTACCGCGGAAGGGGAAATAATTCTGCGGGTGAGCTGCCGGGAACGGACAGCCGATGCCATTTTGCTGGCGGTGAGCGTTATCGACACGGGAATCGGTATTCCCGAATCGAAGCAGACCGTCATATTCGAGGCGTTTACCCAGGCGGATGGATCCACGACGCGGAAGTACGGGGGGACGGGGCTCGGGCTCTCGATCTGCACCAAACTGGTGCAGATGATGGGCGGGACGATCACGGTTGAAAGCCCCGTGAATGTCCCCGGTTCAGCCGGAGGACCCGGCAGTGCCTTCCATTTTACCGCCCGCATGGGGATCGCCGGCATACCGGGAGGAAATTATTCTCCGGAAGCGGCACCGTTTCCCTCCGCGGGTCACGTCCTTATCGTGGATGACAACCGCATGAGCCGTACCGTCATGAAGAGCCTGGTCGGCGGGTGGGGCCTGAAGGCCGATGCGCGGGACAGCGCCGCGGGAGCGCTGGGGTATCTGGAAGAGAGCCCCCTTCCCCTGGCGGTCATTCTCGATGATGTGATGCCCGGCATGGATGGATTCACGCTGGCTGAAAAGATAAGAAATGAGCGGCGCCTTGAGACCATACCCATCATTATGCTTCTTTCCGCTCACCGGCACCGGGATGAAGAGAGAATGGCCCGGCTGCGTATCGCCTGCCACCTGAACAAGCCGGCGAATCCCGTGCACCTGCGAAGATGTCTCGCCGAGATTGTCGGCGGGAATGATGGAGGTTCATCGGAGATCGAGATGAGCGGGGAAACAGCCGCCGTCTCCGGAACGCTGCCGGAAGCGCTGTCGATACTGCTGGCTGAAGACAATATCGTCAATCGTAAGCTGTGTGAAACAGTGCTGAAGAAGCGGGGATGGCGGGTGACGTCGGTAAAGAACGGGACCGCGGCGCTCGAAAAATACAGGCACTGTCATTTCGATCTGATCCTCATGGATGTGCAGATGCCTGAAACGGACGGCCTGGAGGCGGTATCCATGATCAGGGCCCATGAGGCCGCCCATCCGGAATGCGGACATATCCCGATCATTGCCATGACCGCATACGCGCAGGAAGGCGACAGGGAGCATTGTCTCGACAACGGCATGGACGATTACGTGGCCAAACCGATGAAAACGGATGACCTGTATGCCGCGATCGCCAGGCAGACGGCGCCCCGGAAAAGCGGGAAGAATAAAAAAAGCGCTGAAGATGCATCATCGCCCCTGGGAATCGATCTCACCAGTGCTCTCGAAGCGGTTGAATCCGACGAAGCGCTGCTCAGGGAGCTGGTCGGAGACATGCTGCTGAAGATACCGATAAGCCTGGAAAATATCGAGCGTGCGCTGCACACATCCGATGCTGAATCCCTGCGCAGGGAGGCTCATGATCTCAAAGGATCCGTGGGCAATTTCGGCGCCGTGGAAATGTGCAAACTGGCTCAGAAAATAGAGGTTCTCTCCGAGCGCAACCGGATAGCGGAGATCCGCAAGGTATACCGCTCGCTGCGGAATGAGGCGGAAAAAGTAACCCGGTCTCTGGTCCATTATTATAAACAGCATCCCGCCTGAAAGTGTTTCTCGCAGAACGGATCTGATTGCAGACGCCGCCGGCACATCGCCGAACGTGAAGAACAACGGAGAAGAGAATGAACATATTGATTTCCGAAGATGATTCCATTTCCCGGAAGATTTTGAAAACAGCCCTTTTGAAAAAGGGGCACGAGGTCGTTGAAACAACGAACGGCAAGGACGCCCTTGAAGCGCTGCTGTCAGCGGATGCGCCCCGGCTTGCGGTGCTTGACTGGATGATGCCGGGCATGGACGGGATCGAAGTGATCAGGAAAATACGGGAGGATCGCAGCCGGCCCTATGTCTATACGATTCTGCTTACCGCCAAATGTCAGCAGGATGAGATCGCGGAAGGACTCGATGCCGGTGCCGACGATTACCTGACAAAACCGTTCAATCCCAAGGAACTGCATGCCAGGGTCAGGGTGGGTGTGAGAATGATCGATCTGCAGAATGAGTTGAACCATAATCTCGAGGAGCTGCGAAAGGCGCTGGACCAGGTGAAACGGCTTCAGACGATCCTGCCGATCTGCTCGTACTGTAAAAAAATCCGGAATGACGACAACTACTGGCAGCAGGTCGAGGAGTACATGTCGGCGTATACGGAAGCGAAGTTCAGCCACAGCATCTGTCCCGACTGCTACGAGAGGGTCGTTCTGCCTGAACTGGAAGCCATGGATGAAAGGCAAAAGGACAGGGGAGAGAAGAACGAAACGCACCGGCATGTTTCTGACATGGATCCCGACTGATGGCCGCACACAGGCCGAAGAGGTGACAACGGAAAAAGGGCGGCCGGTATCGGCCGCCCTTTCGCATTGTCTGGCAGTGCAGCGGCCGGATTACCGGCAGCACCGGTATATATTCTCAAAGAGGCCTTCAAGCGCCGCCGCCGGAACCGATGAAAAGGCTATTCTGAGCATATTCCCCAGGGCGATGACGCCGATGCTGTGTTCGGCGAGAAGGCGTTGTCTGATCGTTTCGGCATTGAGACCGGTTTTCAGTTCCAGGCACATGAAATATCCGGAATTGAACGGCATCGGCGTGAAAGCATCAGCGTATTTGTCCCTGTTTTTCTCAAGAATATCACACACGGTCCGGTACCGCTGCTGCAGAATGTCAAATTTTTCCTGTTTCTCCCTGGCGTATTCCGGGGACTGCAGTCCTTTCAGGATAAGGCTCTGGGAGAGGCGGGAGGCATTGGAAATCGTCGACCGAATAATCCCGCCTGTTTTTTCTTCCAGGACCGGCAGAGACTGTTCATCCAGGCCCGCTGAGGCATAGGTGATATAGCCGACCCGGAATCCCCAGGCATAATCCTCCTTGGTGGCCCCGTCGATTTTTACGGCCAGAATATTGGGGTGGAGACGGGCCAGTTTTGCAAACACCGATTCTTTGAAGATTCCTTTCTGATACACGAGTCCAAAGTAGGCGTCATCGAACATCACGGCGATTCGGTTACCCCGTTCCGCGCTGGCCAGAAAAACGGCGGCGAGTTCTTCGGCCTCGCTGTCGGTGACGGTGTAGCCCGTGGGATTATGCGGGAAATTGATGATAACGATCTGTTTCCGGCCCGATCCTTCCAGGCAGGAAGCGAGCCCCTGAATATTGTATCCGCCGCTCTTAAATGTTTTATAATGGATAAATTGAGCTCCGCAGCCATTGTTGAAGACCAGCCGGTAATTGCCCCAGTAGATGTCGGGCAGCACCATGGTATCGCCGGGATCGACAAAGAGCTGCCCGGTGACGCTCAGACCGTGTGTCAGTCCGCTGGAGACAAGCGGCAGGGAAATCGGCCCCCGCAGGGACGGATTACGTGTGAAGATCAGTTCCCGCCAGGCGGCTCTCAGTTCCGGAATGCCGTAACTCGGAGCGTACGGATAGACCAGCTGCGGGTCGAGATCGATGTATTGATCGATAGACGGCAGGCGCATCGGCGTTCCATCGTCATTGAGCCCCATCCCGACGGTGGCGTTGACAGCGGCGCCCTTGGCCTGAGCGGCCTGGCTGAGAAGGCCGGTCTTCGGGAAATAGATGGCCCGGCCTTTCTCGGAAAGAAGGGAGAAAACCGCCGGTGCTGCGTTTTCAAGTGTTTTATTCAGTTCTTCCGCCTGCGGATTGTATGGTTTCATCGTCAATGCTCCTGTTGCAGTTGGTTCAGCCTTTGATAAATCCCCGGTAGACAAGCAGTTCGGCAAGCAGTACGGCGCCGCCGGCAGCTCCGCGCAGTGTATTGTGGGAGAGGCTGACGAATTTCCAGTCGAACACCGAATCGGAACGGATCCTGCCAACGGTGATCCCCATACCGTTGCCGGCATCCCTGTCCAGAGCGGTCTGCGGTCTGTCGGGGTCGCTGAAGTAGGTGAGAAACGGGTCGGGCGATGAGGGCAGCCCGAAGGATGATATGGGCGATGTATACTCTTTTATGGAAGTAATCAATTGTTCGGCGGTCGCCGGACGGGCGAACTTCACATTCACGGAAGCGAGATGACCGTCTGAAACCGGGACGCGGACACAGGTCGCCGAAATGACGGGAGTATCCGCGGGCTCGATACCGTGCTCGCCGAGCCTCCCCCAGATACGCAGCGGCTCCCGCTCTGTCTTTTCCTCTTCACCGCTGATCAGGGGAATGACATTGTCGTGCATTTCAGGCCACTCCTGAAGCGAGCGGCCGGCGCCAGAAACGGCCTGATAGGTGGACACCACAACCTGCAGCGGGCGGTAGGACCGGAACGCTTCCAGCACGGGAAGGAACGACTGGACCGAGCAGTTCGGTTTTACGGCGATGAGCCCGCTGGACCAGCCTCTTGATTTTCGCTGCAGATCGATGAGATCGGCGTGGTGCGGATTGATCTCCGGCATGATCATGGGCACGTCGGGTGTCCAGCGATGGGCTGAATTGTTGGAGACAACGGCCGCACCCGCTCCGGCATAGGCTTCTTCCAGTTCCCGTACGGCCTGTTTGTCCAGGCTCAGTGCCGAAAACACCAGGGGACAGGCAGATGCGATTGCGTCAATGTCCTTCCCGGCATCCAGTACGGCAAGATCACCGACTGACGATGAGACGGCGGTCAGCTGCGGATCACGCCGGTGCAGCACCTCGGCGTATGGCATGCCGGCAGAGCGCGAGGATGCGGCGACCGCCTTCACAGTAAACCAGGGGTGGCGCTCGAGAAGACGGACGAACCGGCGTCCGACCGTTCCGGTGGCCCCGATAACAGCAGTCGGGATTGAAGGAGTCACGTTGTCCATAGAACCTCTGTCCTGTCGAACTGTATTGCTCAGCAGCTCGAAATATACAAAATAATACGCTTTTTGCAAAGCAGATGTTGCTTTTCCGGTGCTGCGGCCGTAAAAATCAGGGCTGGCTTAAAAACGGTCACATGGGGTGTTTTCGATTACCCGTGGCTGAGGTGCCGTTTTCCACGGTGGGTTTTCTTGTGTTGCTCAATATATTGTTTATAAACAGGTTAATTGGCAATAAAAAATTTCTTTTTTATGGCACTTTTTTTGCCTGAAGGAGTTGAGTAATAGAATTTTCAGATTCTGGCTAGGAGGAACAGTTCATGAAGAAGCATATGATTCTTCATAGGAATCCAATCATCACATTCGCGGCGGTTTGTGCTGTGCTCTGCAGCCTTGAGGCCGGGGCCCAGGTGACAAAAAATATCATGCCTCTGGGTAACTCGATAACTCTGGGAAAGAGCAATTTTCTCGATCCTGCGCAGAGCACCGCAGATTATACAACACATGGATACCGGGGGTATCTGTACGGACTGGTGCACTCCACCATCCCGGGCCATACGGTCAACCTTGTCGGTCCGGCAACGGGCGATGTGTTGAATATCGGTGTCAGTCCCTATAAGGGCTGGTTCCAGAACAATGCGGTCATCGCCGACTTTCTCGATGCCTACGGTGCGAATCCCGCCGGATATCGCAATGTGATCGCCCAGCTGAATGCAATGTCGACCTATCCGGATATCATTCTCCTGCATGTCGGAACCAATGATATCGGACGGATCGGGCTGCAGGATGCGCCGGCCCTGGTGGGGCACTACAATACCCCGGGAACCATCATGTACGATATCAAGGTGCTGATGCATCAGCTGCTTGAATGGCGGGGTTCCGGCGGAGAGGAGATCGAAAAGGTGTTTCTCTGTAAGATCATTCCCCGGGCACCCATCGCTGAATATCCCGGTGTGAACGCCAATATACAGGATTTCAACTCCAAGCTGGAAGACCTTGTTACAGAGGATTTGCAGGTAATGTATGATCCCGACCGCGTCACGATCGTGGATATGTTCGCACCCTTTTATGCATCCCAGAGCGCCTATTATACGGCCGACAACGATCCGGTCACCATCGATGACCATATTCACCCCAGCAAGCAGGGGTATGAAGCCATGGCGAATCAGTTCGCCGACTATCTGATCGATTATCTTTCACCGGGCATCAGGGATGAATTCGCGTATCCGGTGGGCGGTTTCAACGGGCAGGACGGCTGGATGGCCTCAGGTACGGTGATGGTCAGCGATGTGGGCGAGTCTCCGGGAGGCGCGCTCTACTCGACCGGTACCGGCGGTAAATGGAACAATGTGGCCATCTGGGATACGACCCGGGGGCTGAATTCGGCATCGATCCGGATTCATCCCAACACCACCAACGACCCGGCAATTACCAGCGGTGTCGGTATTCTCGTGGGTATGAACGGCACCAATATCGCCGATCCCGTGACCACGAACCGTCCCGGCGGATATCTGGTGTTCGTGCATCCTGACGGACGCGTCGACGCGTATATCTACGACGGCAAGGACGTCGGCAACGAGATCAAGGCGAAAGTAGGCCAGATCGGATTCCCCACACTTTCCCCCGGGGATATCTTTACCGTCATTTATGAAAAAGATGATGACAATAACGCCCTGTTCATGCAGGTGAACGGCGGCAGCGGCGCCTCGATCACGCCCAGCATTCAGTTGCTGAGCAACGCCAATAACTACTACTCCGGTATTGTATTCAGAGGCAGAGACGAGAACCAGACGCTGCTGGTGGACCATTTCGAAGCGGACAACAAGCGGCTCGATCTGGTGCCGCCTGATCAGATCACGCTGGAGGCGCTGGACGCCACGGCAACCAACAGCTCGGTGACCCTGCAGTGGGCCGCGGTGGGTGATGACGGCGGAGCTCTTTCCGAGAGAAACGCCAGCAGCTACGATTTGCGCTATTCCATGTCCCGCATTCTTTCGGAAGATGATTTCACGAATGCGAATATCGTATCGAACATAAGTCCCCCGGGTGCTCCGGGATCCCAGGAATCGATTACCGTCACCGGTCTGCTCTCCGGAGTGACGTATTATTTCGCGATCAAGGCCGTTGATGATCAGGGGAATATGAGTCCCCTTTCCGCTGATGAACCGGCCGCGACGACGAGCGAGCGGACCAGCTATGAAGATTTCACCAATCTTGCACGCTGGGTGTACGATCCCGACGAATACGGTGTGTCGAACGGCGAAATTGTCAATAAACTGGATGATCCCGTAGATACCTGGGGCAGTCTCGCTGTCTATAAAGCCGTAAAAAATCCCAAGATGGTCAAGATGGTATGGGGCGAAAATGTAGCCAACCCGACGAGCGGGCTCGAAAACGGCGGTATTGTGATCATGGCCAGCGACACCAGCATCCAGGCGGATGGCTATATGATCATGGTGCGGACGATCTACAATAAGATATATCTCTTCGAGACCTACTGGAACGACGGCACGGATTCACGTGAATTCACCTTCCTTGATGCGGTGCCGTTCGACAGGGTGGGGCTCGGAGGCCTGCCCGGCAAGAACGATACGCTGGCGGTGGTAATGGATGTTTCCGAGACCACATTCACCAAATTCGATGTCTATGCCACAGTAAACGGCGGTACTCTGAAACCAGCCTCACGTATCTCGCTCTATGATACCCGGCAGGAAAATCAGCGTCCCGATCCCGATCAAACCCATTATGCAGGTCTGATCCTGACCAGGCTGGCCTACACGAGAAACAATAACGTCAAGGCGTTCATTACGACCAGTCCCAGTGCCACTGTGTCGGGTCTGATCGCCCTTACACCCACCAGCGGCGTTTCCGGGACGGTCAATACCCAGCTTCCGGACTCGATGCGGGTGAGGGTGGAAGATGAGAACGGCCTGGCCGTGGAAGGGGTGCCGGTATTTTTCAATGTCACTCAGGGCGGAGGCAGTGTCAGCTCTCCCTATACGTCCGGCGGAGCGATCCGGCTCGAGGCCGAATGGGGATCACCCGTTTCACCCATGATCACCTATACGGATGCCACAGCATCCGGTGGTGAATACATTGCGTCAGTGCAGCACGGCGGTGATATCAGAGGCTACAGCACCTATAAATTCCAGGTGTCCACCGCAGGCTCCTACTATTTCTGGGGACGGGTCAGTAATATCAGTTATTCATCGAGCCCGGCCCGTTACGCGATCGGCTGGGAACTGGTCGGCAAGGATCCTGTAGGCGGCATTACCTGGGAAGTGCTGAAAAATGAGGCCATTACCGGCAGCTGGCAGTGGGATGCAGTTCAGCTGGGAACCAGCCAGCAGCCATACGGCCATTTTCTCGATCCCGGCACCTACACCATCAAGGTGATCACGGCGCACCGTGACGTGCGGCTGGACAAGCTGGTGATCACCACCCAGCATCCAACGACATGGGCTCCCACCGGTAAAGAAGAGGCCGATGTGCCCATTTCAGACGCCGACGGAGAGGCCGCGATCGCCTGGACGCTGGGACAGAAAGCCGATGATCCTGCTACGACCGGGCTGAACGAAGGGTTGAATGTGCTCAGCGCCTGGACGTTCTCAAGTCTGGCCCCGATCAATTTCAACGCCCAGGCCGTGGCCGGCCAGCCGACCCAGATCGTGAAGATTACGGACAATGTAGAGGCGGTGTCCGGCGATACAGTCGCGCTGAGCGTGTCGGTATTCGATCAGTTCAACAATAAAATCAATAATCAGCCAGTCAATTTTACCATTATTTCCGGCGACGGGGTGCTGCTTGGCGGCACCGGGCAGGTAAACACCAACAGCAACGGAGTAGCCAGTGCAACCCTGCGGCTCGGCGCGCAGGACACTACCCGGGTACGGGCGCAGTATGTGGTCGGCGGTCCCTCGGTCACCATGACGGTGATCGTGAAAGCGGGTGTCGTCGGTTCGCTGAATGCAGACGACACCGATCTCTCGAAACTGTATGTCAACACCAATTATACCGATTCGCTCATTGTCGAAGTGCGGGACAACCAGGGCAGTCCGGTGCATCTCACGCTGCCGGTTCAGTTCGTAGTCCAGGATAATCTGGGGACGCTTGTCAACGGAGCAAGCGCGACGACGGTCTGGACCAATCTCAGCGGTATCGCCAAGGCAACGCTGAGGACGGGCCCGCGGGCGGGTATCGTGAATGTTATCGCCAGAACTTCGGGAAAGAGCGTCACTGTTCTCTCGGATTCCGTATTCTATGTCGGCGCGCATCTGACAAAGCCGGCGGACCATCATGACAGGCAGGTGCTCAACGTCAATCAGCTGGCGCCGGATTATATCCGTGTCTTCATGAGTGACAAGAACTGGAACGGCGTCTCCGGGCATCCCGTTACCTTCCAGGTGACCGATGCCCAGAGCGGATTTACCTTTGAAGACGGCGGCTCCTCGTATATCGACACCACCGATGCCTATGGATTCGCCAGGGCCAAGGTGAGGGCCGGTTCCTACCACGGGGCCAAGGAGGCGTATGAGAATATCGTCGTCGCTTCCGCCAGCGACGGGTTCAATCCGGTACCGTCACCCCAGAACTTTACCTTCTTCGTCAGGTCAGATGCCTATACACTCGCCAAACTCACCGGTGATGTTGTCGGTGTTGTGGGAGAGATGGTCGGACCCATCCAGGTCCAGCTGCAGAAAGCCAACGGCGATCCGGTGGGGAACCAGAAAATCACTTTCGAGCGCATAACCGGCAACGGCAGTTTCAATCCCGATACCAAGCTCGCTCGCAAGACGGTCCTCGCCGATGCCCAGGGGAAAGCGGCTGTCAATTTCTGGCTCGGCACCTATGCCGGAGCGGACTCCAATTCCCTGCGGGTGTATACGGAAAATTACAACAATCTGATTTCCTGCCAGTTTAAACTGACCGCCCAGTCGTCGGTGGGGCATAGCCTGGCGGCTCTTTCACCCCTGTCGATTTCCGGCATGGTTGGAGGAGTGACCAATGTTCAGGTCATGATCACCGATATCGGCGGGAATCCGGTGCCGCAAGAGGAGGTGACGTTCCGGATACTGGCGGGCAAGAACAGTACCGTCGGCAACGGATCCGCCGACACGGTCAAGACGGTAATGACCAACGGTTCCGGCGTCGCGACCGTGGCATGGACTCTGGCAACGGAAGCCGGTACGAACTCCTGCCGCCTCCAGGCAACGGCCGATAACGGCAGTTACATACTGAACGGGTCGCCCCTGGTCTTTACCGCCTCCACCACAGCGGGAGCGGTCAGCCTTTCCCGTTCAACGGTCGACGCAACGGGTCCGATTCCGGTCGGGTCGGACAGCTCAAGCACTATCACGGTTACCGTGCATGACACCTATGGTAATCCTGTTCCCGGAAAATCGGTCCATATCGTCGTGCTCGGCGGCGACAACAACTTCCCGCCGCAGCAGACGGTATCGACCAATACCGCCGGCAAGGCATTCGGCATCCTCTACTCCACGACCGCCGGCGAACGTACAATTAAGGCGGTCGTTGACGGCGACACTCTCTTCGATTCGGCACGGCTGATATTCCTGGCCGGCTCCGCCGCCCAGCTCGAAACATACAGCGGCGACAACCAGACCGGAAATGTCAACACCGTGCTGAAACAGCCGTTTGTGGTGCGGGTCACCGACAGCGACGGCAACCCGGTACAGTATGGCCCCGTTTATTTCAATGTTTCCGGCACCGACGGCCAGATGGTTGAGGATATGCCGATCGTTACCGATGCGAACGGCTATGCCCGGGCGCACTTCAGACTGGGAACGAGAATCGGCCGCTATGCAGCCTGTCAGGTGTCATCACCCAATCTCGCCAACAACCCCACGTTCTGGGTGACCGGCCGTGCGGGCGACGTCTATTCCATGTGGTATCCGACCGATTTCCATTCGGCGGAGATGACCGGCAACGCGGGAGAGGCATCGCCGCTGATGATCGTTCAGGTAACCGATGCCGACTCGCTGCCGGTGTACGGCGAGCCCGTGACATTCCACGTCAATCCCGATGAGGGAAGCAACGGGTATATCCTCAATAACGCAACCGTCACCACCGATGAGTACGGAAAGGCCTCGGTGAGATTCCGGATGGATACCCGGGCAGGGTTCCAGAGCTGGATCTATGCCCAGAATGCGCATCAGACCGGGAAGGTCTGGTTCAAGGCTACCAGCGTGGCCGGACCGGCAAGACGCATGGAGGCCGTCGGATCGACATCGCTGACCGGCAAGACTATCGGCGAGACCATTACCCTCCAGGTCAGGGTGATGGATTACTACGGAAATCCCATAAACGGCGTACTGGTTGACTTCAGCAAGATACTCGGCCTTGCCGAATTCAGCGGTCCGTCACAGAGCCTGACCAGTAACGGTATCGCTTCGGTCAATGTGAAACTCGGTAATATCGCGGGGACCGTCAAAATTCAGGCCGTCGCCGGTGTCGAGGGATCTCCGGTTGTCTTCACCATTGAAACCGAGACATCCGAGCAGAATGCGTCCAAGCTTGTCCGGTATCCCGTGAGCGACGAAACCATTGCGGGAACCGTGGGCAGCTACCTGGTCGACTCGCTCTATGTGCGGGTAACAGATCAGTACGACAATCCGGTGGCGAACCAGGCGGTGCTGTTCCGGGTCCTTACCCCGGTGAACAATGCGTACATTTCAGGGAACGGACGCGAATACACCGACAGCAACGGGATCGCCGCGGTGGCATTCATGTGCGGGACCCAGGTCGGCGTGACGCATGTCGTAGAAGCACGCTGGGGCAATCAGACGGTCAATATCCCGATCCACACCTATTATAATGCTCACGCCCCCGTTCTGGACAAGAGCTATATTCAGAGTGTGTACAGCGGCGTGGAAGAAGGCTCCGACCTCTGGATAGAAATGCGGGCCACCGACGCGGATGGCGATAACCTTACCTATGAAATCGGCAGTCTCTTCCCGCCGGACGGAGCATTCATCGACCATGTGGAGGGCGACAGCAGGGCGACATTCAAATGGACGCCCACCTATGAACAGGGCAGAAGCGATCCGTACGAAGTTACCCTGCGGGTTATCGACAACAAAGGCAAGGGCGATGAAAAGGATATCAAGATCTTCGTTCAGAATCTGAATCGGCTTCCCAGGATCGATGCCATCGAGCCCGCCACTACGACGGTCTCGGTCTACACGGGGCAGACCGTGGTATTCCAGGTCTTTGCCAGCGATCCGGACGGAGACAATCTCAGCTACACCTGGGCCGTTGACAATGTGCCTGTATCAGGCGCCCGTTCGGCGGTGTACCACCACACGATCAGCAGCGCCGCCTCCGCGGGCAATGAGATTGTCGATGTCTTCATCAGCGACGGTCCGTTCACCATCAGCAACCGCTGGTCGGTCAATATCGCCACGGCTGTTCAGATGTCCTATATGTCGGCACGGTTCGTGGAGAGCTCCTCAGCGGTGAGTGTCATCTGGAGAACCACGCAGGAGACCGGCCAGGTTTCGTTCGACGTGTATCGCAGTACGCAAAAGGACGGCATCTATGAACTGCTGACAAGCGGCATCACGGAAGGCGATGAAGACGGCCAGTATGTGTATATCGACCGCACGGTTCAGGTCGGCCGCACCTACTACTACAAGATCATCGATGTCGATGAGAACGGCGGCAGAACCGAGCACGGTCCGGTGATGGTCGTCGTTCCCGCTCCGAATACGTTCGTGCTGGAGCAGAACTATCCCAATCCGTTCAACCCGGTCACCACGATCCGCTACACACTGCCGGCTCGGGAAGAGGTGACGCTGACCGTCTACAATATGGTGGGTCAGCAGGTTGCCACGCTGGTAAGCGAGTCTCAGGCGGCCGGATTCTATTCCGTACAGTGGGACGGAAGGGATATGCAGGGGAACGATCTGCCCACGGGCATCTATATCTATCGCCTGAAAACGAAATCATTTTCCCAGGTTCGGAGAATGGTGAAACTGCAGTAGTATCCCGCGGTTCGGCGGATTTTATGAAAGGGCATACTCTGGAGCCGCAGAGGATGCCCTTTCATGTATGCAATTACTTGATTTTTAAGGGGATTTTTCGTAAATTTCCATTTATGAAAAGAGGATTATTGTTGCTTCTGCTGGCAGCGGCAGGCGTAACAGCATCTGCCCAAACCCGTCTTCTGCTTGTCGGCGATTCCATTACCGAAGGAAAAGGCAGCGATAATGGACTGGGCTTCAGGGATGACCTTTCAGCGTTACTGCGCCAGTCAGGAATTCCCATGCTGTTCGAAGGCCCGGTCGGTGAATATCCCTACAGGGGACATTTTTTCCCCGGCGCGCTGATCGGTGATTTTTACTGGGGGAACGGCGGTTTCGGCACCTATGATACCGGGCTGTCAATGGACCGGCATCACCCCGATTACGTGTTCATTCATCTTGGAACCAACGGTATCGAGGGTGGTGGTGCGTTCGGAACCTACACCAGCGACGGCGGCCTGACGCTGCGGGACGACACCCTTCCCGGCCGGCTGGCAAATCTGCTTGCCTACCTGGTGATGTGGAAAAGAGGGCCGCGGGGCAGGTTTTTAAAAAATATAATCATCTCACGGATTATCGATAAACCGGCTTATCACGCGGGAATCGACGCGTTCAACGCGGAGATCGCCCGTCTGTACCATGATTCGGAAGCCGGAGTGATTCCCGCTATTCCTCCCGGAACACTGCGGCTCGCCGATCATTACAGCGAATTTGATACCGCGAGCATGTTCAGTCCGGATTCAATACATCCGAACGACGCCGGGTATGGCCACATGGCCGCGGCATATATGCGGGCGGTGCATTTGCTGCCGATGCGTCTCGAGCATTACTCGAATCCGGTTATTTCCGGGCTTCTGAACAATGCCGCCCCTGAAATGATCATGGTGAGACTTACCGATGATCACGGTGATCCTGTCTATGCGGCCGATGTCCGGTTTGAAGTGGTGTCGGGAGCGGCCTATATCAGCGGCAGCGCATCCGTGAAGACGGATACCAGCGGGCTGGCCGGTGTCGGCATTGCAACTACTGAACCGGGACTTTCGGTAATCCGCGCCCATTCATTCTGCCTTCGGGATTCGGTCGTTGATTTCACCGTCAGCGCGGAAAAGAGCGTCGGCATCGACGGGTATGTGCTGTACGGATTCGATGACATGCCGGTGTCCGGTGTCGGTATCAAATGGGTGGAACGGAATAGAATGGTCGATACAACCGATGCGGCGGGCCAGTTCCGCTATCAGCTTTTCCCGCACCAGAGTTCCGTAACCCTTGCACCGGTTCGTGAGCGGCTGTCCTGTGACAGTTCCGGCATCATCATGTACGATGCGGCTCTGGCCGCCCGCGATGCGGTGGGAATCGAGACGCTGAACGGAATTGCCGCGAATGCGGCTGATGTCGACGGCGACGGGTCGGTCTCGATGAAAGACGCGGCCCTCATCGCCCGCTATACCGTCGGTATCGTCAATGATCCGGATTCCCGGGCGGGATACTGGAAATTCGATCCCGATACGACCGCGTTCCCCGTACTGGAGGACAATGTCCCGGGGCTTGAAATCACCGGTATCCTGATGGGTGATCTGCATGGCGGGTGGATGACGCAGGGGGCGGGCAAGCGCATCGCCGCGGCCGGCCTTCGCTCGGAGATCGCTATTGAAGCCGGGCGAACGGTGCTGCGCGTGCATGCCGATCATGAGTCACTGCTGTCACTCGATGCCGCCGTCGAATACGATCCGGCGCGGCTTGAGCTTGTCTCGGTGTCCGCAGGTGATCCTGATTTCCGGGTCTTCACCAATGCACCGCATCCTGGAGTGTGCCGGCTGGGTATGTTTTCGCCGCAAGCGGTCAGCCTCGGGAACGCACCGGTGCTCAGTATCTCCTTTGCTGTCCTGCCGGGATATGCGGGAGCTGAAGTGGACCTGAGGCGCATTCATCTGAATGACGAGATTGCCGGTGATATTTCGGCGTACGTTCCCGGCGGTGAAACGGATGAACCGGGCAGTACACTCGCTGTCAGTAACTATCCGAATCCGTTCAACGGCGGCACGCTCATTCGCTACGCGCTGGGCGAACGGGCGGATGTGACTGTCGTCATCTATAACTATCTGGGTCAGCGTGTACATATGCTGGTATCCGGCAGGCAGGAACAGGGTGAGTACACCATCGGCTGGGATGGCCGGGATGAGCGGGGGAGAGAGCTGCCCAGCGGCATATATTTCTGTGTTGTGCAGACAAAAGCCGGGGTGAAACAGGTCAGAAAAATGGAGCTCATACGATAAATGATACGTAAGGCAGGAGTACTGGTGCCGCTGCTGATCAGCGCGGTTTTCACGTCGGGGGCGCTTCTCTACGGAGGCGGTCCGCATAAAGCGTACGGCCGGCTGGTCTATGAAAACGGAAGTGCACCGGGCTCGGTGACATTCAGTGCCTATATTCTGGCGCGTCCCGGGGAAGTACTCGATCAGGGCGATTTCGACTGCGGGTATGAAAACGGCACCTGGTACGTCCAATGCGGGAATTTTGCTTCCACCTGGAATCTGTGGGATGTGCTGCATGTCGATTTCAGCGACGGAGCCGGAAAGTCGGGACACATCGAGGTCGTTCTCACTGCCGATGCCGCTGATAACGCGGGAAGAACCGTACTCACCGCCGAGGATTATGCCGTCACCCTGGGCACGAGTAATGTCAGCGGCCAGCGGGGCACTACGGTCCAGGTTCCCGTCACGCTCAGCGGCCTGGGAGCGGCCGATTCGGTAATCGCCTATTCGCTGACGCTTACGTTCGATCCCGACGTGCTGGTTGCGGTAGGGGGATCGAGCAGCAGCACCCTGACGCAGAACTGGGGCGCCCCCTACACAAGTCCGAAAAGCGAAGAAATAACTATCGGAGGATTCACCGCCAATAATCCCGCGGGACGGATGACGACGGTGGGGAACACGCTGGTAAAAGCGGAGTTTATTATTCAGGGGATTCCCTCGAGCCAGACATCGAGTTCGACCCTCATCAGAGTTCACAGCGGTGTGATCTATACTCTTTCGAAGACATACATCATTTCCCGGACCAGAACGGGCGCTCTCCGGGTGCTGACGGACGGGACGCAGGTGACGAGGAATGTTACCCTGAAGCCGTTCTGGAACCTGCTGTCGCTCGGCATCGCTCCCACGCCCAATACCGTTCCCGAAGTGCTGAACGGACTTGCTGTTTCCTACATTTACGGATTCATTGCCGGGGAGGGCCCGAAGAGCTGGGACGTAAACCGCCCCTCATTTCTCAATGATCTGCTGGTTCTCGACGGCATGCATGGATACTGGTTCAAATCAACGGCAGCTGCTGATCAGCAGTGGTCGGTGCCCGGCGTGCTCATCGGCGTGGCAACTCCCCTGGTGCTCTACCAGGGGTGGAATCTGGTGAGCTATCTGCCGCAGACCGCAGATCTGCTCTCACACGCTCTCGGCTCCCTGGCATCGAAATACACCTATGTTATCGGGTATAACGGGTCGACGACCGAAGACTGGGATATCAACCGGCCCGATTTTCTCAACACGCTCACCCACCTGCGGCCCATGTCCGGGTACTGGGTCAAGATGGGTTCGGCGGGACAGCTGACCTACCCGACCAGCGGTTATTCACCGCCGAAACCGGTTGTGTTCGCGGGCGACAGCAGCGGCGTGAGGGGGGGGCTTTCCACCACGAACTGTGACTTCTGGGGAGTGCAGCCCGATCTGTTCAGTCAGTATGACACGATCAGAGCCTATGATCCAGACAACGTCCTGTGCGGCGATACGCTCGTTGGCCCCGAGGGCGGGTTCCTGCTGCATGTGATGGGAGATGATTTTACAACCCCTGAGGAGGACGAAGGTGCGGTTGAAGGCGATACGATCCGCTTTACAATAAACAGCCGGCCGGCCCGGGTGATATCCGGGAATCCTGTCTGGAATGACCTGGCTTCAAAAGAGATTACTCTCGCATATGTGGAAACAGGCGTGTCGGATCCGTCCGGCGGCCAGCCCGGACAATTCATGCTGCATCAGAATTACCCGAATCCCTTCAACGGCAGAACGGTGATCGGCTTCACTCTGGCGGCACCTTCAGAGGTGACGGTGGTCATTTTCGACAGCATGGGCCGGGAGGTGAAGCGGCTGCTTGATCATGAATCACTGGGAGCCGGTCCGCAGCAGACCGCATGGGATGGAACCGATGCGCGGGGGATGAAAGCGCCCAGTGACATCTATTTCTGCCGGCTCGTCACCGGTACGAAATCATTAGTGAAAAAGATGATTTTATTGAACTAAAAGTGAGTTCAATTATGAGCGAACGTTTAAGGCTGAACCGTTATACCGTTGCCGTGATTGTCATGCTGCTCCTGCTCGCGGGCAGCAGTGCGGCCCAGGTGAGGCAGTGTGCCTTCTGGGGTGTAAACACCCGCTACAGAGGCTCGCTGGTCACATCCGGCGATCAGATAAAGGCGTATGACCCCCGGGGGCGTTTGTGCGGTGAGGCAAACGGATCAACGACGCCAGGTGGCTATCTCATCTATGTCTACGGTGTCTACGACGGGTCACCCTACCCCGGCGGCGCCAATGACGGTGAATCGATCACGTTTAAAATCAACGGTGAGACAGCGGCGATCGTCAGCGGCTCGAACGTCTGGAACAACAACGGCTCAAATCAGTGTGAACTTTCCGTGGCCGATCAGCCTCCGTCCGCGGACCCGGGAGGTCCCTACTCGGGGAATGAAGGAAGCGCGGTCCAATTCAACGGTTCCGGTTCATCGGGAGTCACCTATTCGTGGACGTTCGGAGACGGCTCCACCGGGTCCGGTGTTTCGCCTTCACATACCTATACCGATAACGGCACCTACACGGTAAGTCTGACAGTGTACAACGGCAGCGGCCAGTCCGATGTCGAGTCGACATCCGCTATTATCAGTAATGTCGTTCCGGTGGTGAACGCAGGCTCGGACAAGAGCTCCAACGAGGGCCAGTCGGTGAGCTTCAGCGGCAGCGCCACCGATGCGGGCGCCCTGGACAATGCCCAGGGGTTCACCTACCGCTGGACCTTTGGAGATGGCGGGAGCGCGTCGTCCGCCAGCGCTACGCACACCTATACCAATAACGGGGTGTATACCGCCACCCTGACGGCTACAGACAAGGACGGCGGTCAGGGGAGCGATCAGCTCATCGTGACGGTAAACAATATCCCGCCCCAAAACGTCAATGCCGGAGCGGACAAGACTGGTGATGAAGGGCAGATTCTGCAGTTTTCCGGGTCGGCAACCGACCCGGGGACCAGCGACGTGCTGACCTATTCCTGGAATTTCGGTGACGGCGGCAGTGCCGCCGGGAAGAATGTGAGTCATGCGTTCGGCGATAATGGAATATACACCGTAACCCTGACGGTTTCCGACGGCGATGCTTCCACATCCGATCAGCTGATAGCGACGATCAGCAACGTGACGCCCACGGCACATGCCGGCGGTCCCTACAACATCGTTACGAATGAGACGGTGCAGTTCAACGGGAGTGTCACTGATCCGGGAACGAATGATAACCATACATTCCAGTGGGATCTCGACAACGACGGACAGTTCGATGATTATACGGGGCGCTATCCGACGAAAACCTATACTTCGGCGGGCACCTATACGATCAATCTTAAGGTCACCGATAAAGACGGCGCCTGGGACACCGATGTCGCGACAGTGACGGTATCCGAAGGAGTGAACGTCACTATTGCCGCCACTCCCGCCGGTGTGGGGCTGAAAGTGTACGTCAACGGTCAGATATATACCGCACCGGTGACGCTTCAGGCGAAAACCGGCACCAAACTGACCCTCGAGGCGCTCTGGGATCAGTATCTTACTCCGGGGCTACGGTACCATTTTCTGAACTGGACTGAAGGCGGCAGCCGCATTAAAGAGGTGTTCGTGCCGGCAACCGCCGTCACCTACGAAGCGAATTATCGCAAACAGTACCAGATCAAGATCGATACACGGGGGGTGAACGCCGGCACCAGCGGCGAGGGGTACTATGACGATGGAGTGCGTGTCGGTATCAGTGTCGATTACGAGGCGATCGGTGCGAACGGAGATGTGCAATATATATTCAACAGCTGGAGCGGAAGCGGTTTGGGCTCATATACCGGGCCCGAACGGCAGGTGACGCTCATGGTGAGCGGCCCCATTGTGCAGGAGGTGAACTGGGATGAACGGTATTTGCTTCAGGTGCTGAGCTCCCTGGGAACTACTTCCGGCAGCGGCTGGTACGATGCCGGGGAACAGGCAACTATTCAGGTGACCTACGAGGAGGACGAAAGCGACGGCAGCAGGAGCGGTTTCAGCGCCTGGCAGGGGGAGGGAGACGGCGCCTATTCCGGACCGGACAATCCGGCGACGGTAACGGTTAACGAGCCGATCACTGAAACTGCTGTCTGGGCCACCCAGTATCAGCTGGATCTGGTGACGGAATTCGGTGCCGCTTCGGGTGCCGGCTGGTATGATGCCGGCAGCACCGCATCCGTGTCGATCGATACCAATATCACCACCACTGTCGGCGTCAGGGTGCAGTTTCTCCGCTGGCAGGGTGTGGGTATCGGCTCCTATACCGGACCGAACCGCGATTTTGACATCGTGATGAACGCACCGGTCACTGAAGTCGCCCAGTGGAAGACTCAGTACTATCTATCCCTTGTGTCCGATCTGGGAACACCCGACGGCGAGGGCTGGTACGACAAAGGCGAATTGGTAAGCTGGAGCATCGAGCCCGGTATCCAGATAACCTCTGATGAACGATACGGTTTCTGGCGATGGGTGGGCACCGGCACCGGCAGCTATACCGGGACGGATCGTGAACCGTCGGTTATCCTGCAGGGGCCGATAACGGAAACCGCTGAATGGCGCGGCCAGTACTTCATTTCGACTTCCGTGACCCCTGAAAACAGCGGCACCATCGCGGTGTTCCCACCGCCGGGAGGCTGGGGGAATTCCGACACGCTCAACACGTTCATGGCAATAGGCAACGCCGACAGCGGCTACGGGTTCCTGAGATGGAGCGGAGACGTGGAATCGGCTTTAAATCCGCTGCAGCTTTACCTTGATTCACCAAAGCGGATTACCGCGGAATTTATCAAGGGGAAGATCCGTATCACCACGTCTCCTTCGGGTCTGCAGGCGGTCGTCGACGGGTCAGCAAGCGTTGCCCCGATTGTCTTCAACTGGCCGACCGGCGAGTCCCATACGATCGGTGTGCCGACCCCCCAGGGCGACGGGGTGACGAGCCGCTATGATTTTAAAAGCTGGAGTGACGACGGCGACAGGGAGCACACCGTCATTGCCCCGGACACCTCGATCGCCTACGTCGCCTTTTTTGATCAGACCTACTACGTCTCTCTGGTCTCGGAGTACGGGGAGACCAGCGGGAGCGGCTGGTATCTTCTGGGATCGACCGCCGATATTTCCATTGACAGTATTTACACAGAGAGTTCCCGTATCCGGTGGCGGTTTGTCGGCTGGCAGGGGACCGGCGTCGGCGCACAGACCACCGGTGAGCGGGAAGTGTCTCTTTCAGTGGGGGGGCCGATTACGCAGCGGGCCCTCTGGGAACCCCAGTTTTCTCTGAAAATCGATAAATTTCCGGCCTACGCGCCCGGAGTCGAGATTACAGCGGATCCGGCCGGACCCTGGTACAATCCGGGACAGCCGGTGAAATTAACCGTCACCATCGAGGACACGAACTACACGTTTACCGGCTGGAGCGGTGACGTGGAGGGGAGCGAACCTGAGCTGATGGTGATCGTCGATTCGCCGCTGGATATTGTCGCCAATTTTTACACTCCCAATCTTCCTCCCCGGGTAGGTAAATTTCCGCAATTGTTCATGGCGGAAGATCAGGTGTTCAAGAAATCGTTCACCTGGCTCTCCCAGTTCGTTGTCGATGACAACGATCCGTTGAGCTATCTTTCCTGGAAGTTTGAAACAGGCGGCTACTTCACCGTTGCGGTGGATACCATTCAGAGCATGTTTACCATCACGCCGAAGACGGACTGGAATGGAACCGGCACCGTCGCGTTTGAGGTGGCCGATCCGTTCGGCCTGACGGCAACCGGCGAGATGGATCTGTACGTTATGCCGGTGGACGATCCGCCCCGTCCGTTTTCCCTTATCGCGCCCGAATCCGATTCGGTCTTTACCGAGTGGTCCTGGTCAACGAGATTTATCTGGGAAAAATCCCTCAATGTCGATGCCGGAGATTCAGTGACCTACACGTTTTATCTGGGCGACAATGAGTCGTTTACCGGTCCAAACACATTTGCGGCATCATTTATCGCCGACACCTCTCTTATGGTATACATCCAGACCCCGGGAGTGTTTTACTGGGCGGTATGGGCGGAAGACCTGAACCGGAAACGGACACGCTGCACCGATATTTTCAGCATCTCTCTGGACACGGCCGTGCCTGATAATGACCGAACGGTCGACAGATATCAGCTCTACCAGAACTATCCCAACCCGTTCAATCCGGAAACCTGTATTCGGTATTCCATTCCGCGGGACGGGAACGTGACGCTCAGGGTCTACGACATGATGGGCAGACTGGTCCGCACCCTTGTCGAAGATCGTCAGACTGCCGGTGTGCACGAGGTGATGTGGAACGGCAGGGATGCGTACCAGGTTCCGGTCGCGTCGGGATTGTATATTATCCGGATCGAATCGGGGGCGTTCGTGGAACGCCGGAAAATGTTGTTGGTGCGATGATGTAACCATCGGGATAATATGTTCCATATCGGTGGTGTAGAGGCGCAATGCATTGCGCCTCTACACCATAATAATGTACCGGTTGGGAAATACGGGTTATAAAAAAACCCCGGCGTCATGCGACGCCGGGGTTTTTTATGATACGGGTTATTAACCGGGGGAACGCAAACAACGTCCCGTCCCCGTCAATAACGATTACAGATTGATCTGGGCGCCCAGGGTGAACACCATGGCGTTGAATTTATACGTACCAGCATAATTCTCGGCAACACCTGTTGCTGCATCAAATTCATATTCGTTGATTTCTTTATCAGCGAAAAGTACGTATTCACCGGTGAAATTGAGGGTGATCTTGCCAAGATTCAGGCCCAGGCCGCCGGTGATGACATTGCGGCGGTTGGGGTCGAGCAGGGTGGGGTTCATGGTCGCATCGGGCACCGGTGAATCGACGGTGTAGAAACCGGCCCGAATGGCGAGCATATCGGAGGCGGAGTATTCAAATCCGCAGCCGAGTTCGATGGTGTCGGTCCAGTCCTGTTTGAGCTCGAGATTGTCGGCGTCTTCCATTTCGACTTCGATGACATCCCAGGTCGACCACTGTGTCCAGGAGGCGTCGGCCACGATTGTCAGTTTGTCGGTGGCTTTATAGGCTATGCCGGCACCTGCGGTGATGGGAAGGGGCAGCTTTGCCTCAACATCGGATTTGGTAGTCATGTTCATTCCGCTGAATACACCCATCAGCATTGCTTTAGTCGCCGCGCCGGTGGGGTCTTCAGCGCTGGCAAAGGCTGCAGCAGGGACGGCGTCCAGAGTGGCGAATTTTACGGCGTCGCCGTGCATGATCAATGTCTGCGTGTTGTCGCCTTCCAGCTTGAGATCAGTGCAATAGCGACCGGAAAGACCAATCGAGAGCTTGTCGGTGGCCTGGAAATGGATGCCAAAATTGGCTCCGTAGGCGGTTCCGGCACCTGAAAGGTTATTTTCAAGGAGCAGACGGTATTGATCGGGTGTGAGGGCGGGAAGCGTCACGCCATAGCCAGCAAGGCCTACAGTGAGTGCGGGCCAGGATGCTGCTGCCGGGTTAAAAGCCAGTTTTACCATGTCGAGATCCATCTTGCCGTGGATGTAGCTTACGCCGAGGCCGATGGAGAGCTTGTCCGAAACCTTGTAGGCAATGGTCGGCTGAATGGTGATCACCTGGTGGTCGCTGTAGCTTTCCTTGTCCTTGCTGATCCCGACGGTGTTGCCATAGCTGGCTGGTACATCGATGAAATCCCACTCGGTGCCCAGGCCGAAGGGCGCGTAGACCCCGAGACCGATGGTGAGTTTTTCGGACGCTTTGTAGAACACGCCCAGCGCGGGGACGAGGAAGTTCCGGGCGGTGGCGTCCACTTCATTCAGGTTCATTCCGGAAAAAGGTGCCATTGCTGCGGGATAGGGCAATGCTGTGTAGGATCCCCGGGGCATGATGGCGGCGCCGGAGAAACCGATGGTCCATTTGCTGCTCAGCTGGGTGAGGCCGCCGGGGTTGAAATAGACCGCACTCCAGTCATCCGAGAGACCGCGGAAACAGCTGCCCATGGCGGTTGAGCGTGCCCCTACCGTTCCGATCTGGGTGCCGTTACTGGCCGTGGCCTGTGATACAGAGAGCATGAAGAGGGCAAGAAACAGCATGCAGAGTACTTTCTTAGTCATTGTTCTCCTCCCGATTAAGCATGAATGATTGACATACCATTGCCTGAGACGCATGGTACCAGGTGACGCGATCCTGATTGTGTTGAGTTTAATGAGATGTTAACATGAAGATTAGGTTAAATATACCATGAAAGCAGGGAAAAAGTCAACTGATTTTTCCATAAATCAGGCCCATAAAAAAGACTTGGAAAAAACAGCCTTATTTCGTATATTCTAATCAGCTTAACTGAAGGAGCAGTGCCCAATGAACATCCGCTATTGCATTATTTGCGCTGCCTGCGCGGTGCTGTTAGCGTCGTGCAATCCATCGCGATTTGGCTGGGCGCCTGAAGATGGACGGTCTTCGGGAAAGGACTCACCGGCCATGATCGAGGACTTTGATCCGCTGACCCTCGAAGATGACGACATCGTTGTCGAAGAACACGCAGTCGCCGAGCCGCGCCCCGAGCAGCGGCAGCCCTTTCGCACGCTCGAAAACGAAAGCGACACCGAGAAAGCGGAACCCAAAATGGTCCCCGGATTCCGCGTCCAGCTGATGAGTGCGAAAGATGAGGCGCAGATCATCGAAGAAAAAAAGAAGGCGATGTTCAAATTTCAACAGACTATTTATGTTGTTTTCGAATCCCCTTACTATAAAATAAGATTAGGCGATTTTCTGACGCACGATGCTGCCGCGGTAATGCAGGAGGAAGCGCAGAGAAAAGGCTTTCCGGGAGCGTTTATCGCCAGATGTCTGGTCGATCGAACCAAAGCCGGGCAGTGACAGTCGATCTTCCATGCACGTGCCTGATTGAAGGCGGTTTCCACAGTTCCGATCGGATGCCGCTTTTTTAAGCTATAGAGCGGGGGCAAACCGGCCTGGTGAATGTGTTGAGGAGGAAATATGTCAGGTCACTCCAAATGGAGTACAATCAAGAGAAAAAAAGGGAAAGCCGATGCGGCCAGGGGCAGGATGTTCACCCGCCTCATCAGGGAGATAACGACCGCGGCCCGGGAAGGCGGCGGTGACGACACGTCCAATCCCCGGCTGAGAACCGCCATCGATGCCGCGAAAGCGGCAAACATGCCCGCGGTCAATATTGAAAAAGCGATAAAACGGGGCACCGGCGAACTGCCGGGGGTGATCTATGAAGAGAAAACCTATGAAGGATACGGCCCCGGCGGCGTAGCGATCATCATTGAAACACTCACCGACAATACAAACCGGACCACCGCCGACGTGAGACACCTGCTGAGCAAATACTCCGGCAATCTGGGTGAATCCGGCTGTGTCGCCTGGATGTTCGAGAAAAAGGGAGTGATAACGATCGATGCCGGCGAGAGCAGCGAAGAATCGCTGATGGAGATCGTGCTCGAGGCCGGAGCGGACGATCTGACCGCCGAGGACGATGAATTCGAAATCATCTGCCGGCCCGAAGACTTTAATGCCGTGCTTTCCGCGGTCAAGAACGCCGGTATCGCCGTCAGCGACGCGGAAATCACCATGATTCCCAAAAATACCATCGATGTCGAGGGGAAACAGGCTGAGCAGGTGCTGAAACTGATGGAAGGGCTCGATGACTGCGACGATGTACAGAAAATCCATTCAAATTTCAATTTGAAGGATATACCCGAAGAGGCGTGAGCCCATGAGAGTGCTCGGCATCGATCCAGGTACGCGCCTCGTCGGCTACGGCCTGGTCAGCGCGGACGGTAACCGCTACCGGGCCCAGGAATACGGTGTCGTGACCGTCGAGAGCGGGCTGCCGTTCCCGGAAAAACTGCTGTGCATCTATAACGAGATATCGTCACTGATCGAGCGTCTGCACCCGGATGCGGCCGCGGTTGAAGAAACATACGTCACCCAGAATGCAAAGACCACACTGCGGCTTGGGCACGCCAGGGGAGTCATTCTGCTCGCACTGGCCGGAAAAGGACTGCCGGTCGGTGAGTATGCGCCCCGGTCGGTAAAACAGGCCGTTTCCGGAAGAGGAAACGCTTCAAAAGAACAGGTGCAATGGATGGTCACGCAGATCCTGGGGCTGCAGGGAGCGGTTATTGCCGAGGATGCATCGGATGCATTGGCGATTTCGCTCTGCCACCTCCTGCGAAACGAACACGGCACACTTCGCTGAAATACTATTATGATTGCATACATCACCGGGAAGATCGTTGAAAAGACTCCGGCGGGGCTCGTGCTCGAGGCCGGCGGCATCGGGTATACTATCAGTATGTCGGTCTCGGGGAGCGAGCAGGCGGGGGTTGTCGGTGCTACGGTTAAAATACACATTCATTTCCATGTCCGGGAAGACGGCATGAAACTCTACGGGTTCGCCCGGGAGCAGGAACGGGCGCTGTTCCGGCATCTTATCTCCATATCCGGAATAGGACCGAAGGTGGCATTGGGTATCCTCTCAGGCATGTCGGTGGAGTCGTTCGTGACCGCGGTGCTCAATCAGGATGTTTCGCTGCTCAAATCAGCACCGGGTGTCGGGAAAAAGACGGCGGAGCGGCTGGTCCTGGAGCTCAAGGACAAGATCGGTGTCATCAGCGGACCGCCGGCGGCGGACGGCGGCAGGGTGTCGTCACTGGAAGCGGAAGCGGTCGCGGCCCTCGTCTCACTCGGGTACCGGGAAGCGGAGGCTGCCGGAGCGGTGAGGCGGGCGCTGCAGGACGGCAGGTGCGCGACGGTTGAAGACGCCATTCGGGCCGCCCTGAGGGGACTGTGACCGTGCGGATGGAACGCATATGATGGAGAATGAGCGGATCACCACGCCGTCGCCGCTCAGCGGCGATATGGAGATCGATCGCACGCTGAGGCCCCACGAGCTGAACGAATTTGTCGGTCAGAGCAAGATCATTGCAAATCTGAGAGTGTTCATTCAGGCGGCCAGGGAGCGGCGCGAACCACTGGATCACGTGCTTTTTTACGGCCCTCCGGGGCTGGGCAAGACGACCCTGGCCCATATACTCGCCCGGGAAATGGGCGCGCAGATCCGTATGACCTCGGGTCCGGGCCTGGAAAAACCGGCCGACCTGGCGGGCATCCTCACCAATCTGCAGCCCGGCGACGTGCTGTTCATAGACGAGATTCACCGGCTCAGCACCGTGGTGGAAGAGTATCTCTATCCCGCGATGGAAGATTTCAGGCTCGATATCATCATCGACCGGGGACCGCACGCGAGAAACATCTGCCTGAATCTGCCGCCCTTTACGCTGGTCGGGGCAACCACCCGGGCCGGCCTTCTGACGGCGCCGATGCGGGCGCGTTTCGGAGTGGTCAACAGACTCGACTACTACCAGCCCGGGGAACTTGAGGCGATCATCCGCCGCTCGGCGAGACTGATGAACGTGAAGGCGGCTGAGGACGGGATCACCAGCATCGCCTGCCGTTCCCGGGGTACGCCGAGGGTAGCCAATCGGCTGCTGCGCCGGGTTCGTGACTTCGCCCAGGTGGAGAGTGACGGCACTATCACCGCGGCTATCGCGGACAGTTCTCTCGAACGGCTCGATGTGGACCGGTACGGGCTGGACGAGATGGATAAGCGGATCCTTTCCTGTATTATTGAAAAATTCAACGGCGGGCCGGTGGGTCTCAACACGCTGGCGGTTGCCGTGGGTGAGGACAGCGGCACCATCGAAGAGATATATGAACCATTTCTGATCAAGGAAGGATTTCTGAAAAGAACGCCCAGGGGCAGACAGACTACGGTCCGGGCCCATGACGTTCTGGGGATTTCGCCGGAGAGGCCGGCACAGGAAACACTGTTTTAAGAGAATCAATTTTGTGAAGGGGAGCATCATGAAATTATCCGATTTCAAATATCAGGTTCCGGAAGAACTCATTGCTCAGTACCCGTCAAAGAAACGAGGTGATTCCAGACTGATGGTGGTTGACCGGGAATCGGAGACTGTCGGACATCATACGTTCAAGGAGTTCTACAAATATCTCAATAAAGGCGATTGCCTGGTGGTGAACCAGACACGGGTGTTCCCGGCCAGGCTTGCCGGCGTCAAAGACAAGACAAACGCAAAAGTGGAGATTTTTCTGCTGAGGGAGCTGGAGAACGATCTCTGGGAAGTGCTTGTCCGGCCGGCGAGAAAAGTGCGGGTCGGCAACAAACTCAATGTGGGCGGCGTCCTCGGCTGTGAGGTCGTTGACAACACCGTGTCAGGGGGCAGGGTGGTCAGGTTCAACTATGACGGCAGCTTTTATGATATCATTGACGAGATCGGGCAGGTGCCGCTGCCGCCGTATATAAAACGTGATTCCGAAGATGTCGACAAGGACCGGTACCAGTCAATTTTTGCCAGCAAGCGGGGTGCCGTCGCGGCACCGACCGCCAATCTGCATTTTGACAATAAAATGGTCAAAAAGCTGGAAAGCCGGGGGGTGAAGGTCGTCCCCGTGCTGCTGCATGTCGGATTGGGAACCTTTCGACCCATCGTGGTCGAGGACCTCACCCGTCATAAAATGGACTCTGAATATTTTGAAATATCCCAGGAAGCCGCGGCGGCGATTAACAGTACGATTGAAAAAGGGAACAAAATCGTGGCCGTGGGCACTACGGTGGTGCGGGTGCTGGAGTCCGTGGTTACCACGAACAGGCACATCAAAGCCGATCGAGGCTGGACAGACAAGTTCATCTACCCGCCGTATGATTTCAAGATCGTGAACGCGCTGCTGACCAATTTCCATCAGCCTGCCTCAACGCTGATCATGCTGACCTGCGCGTTCGGCGGCAGGGATCTGATTTTCAAGGCCTATGAGGAAGCGTTGAAGGAACAATACCGTTTCTTCTCTTACGGTGACGCAATGCTCATAATCTGAAAAGGGGAGTGTGCCGATTGTCGCGGGGACACGGGGCTGCTGCAGCTGTCATACCGGCTGCCGGTACCGGGAAACGCATGGGGACGATGATCCCCAAGCAGTTCCTGGAACTGAAGGGCAGGCCCCTTTTTATACGTACGCTGCAGGCGTTCGAGCGCTGCCCGATTATCAGCGATATCATTCTGGTGGTGCCTCCCGACGAGACGGAGGCGGTCCGACGGGAACTGTTCAGGTGGAAGATAGAGAAGATCACCGCCGTGGTCGCGGGGGGCGTCGAACGTAAAGATTCGGTGCAAAACGGATTGCGCGCGGTGCCCGGAGCATGCGGCGTTGTCGCCGTGCATGACGGCGCGCGTCCGCTGGTGACCCCCGAGCTCATCACCCGTACGGTAGAGGCGGCAAAACAGTGGGGGGCCGCGGTTCCCTGCGTGCGGATTTCCGATACCGTGAAACAGGTGAGCGGAAGCTGGATAGAAGCGACCGTGGCGCGGGAGTCGCTGAGAAGAGTGCAGACCCCCCAGTGCTTCAGCAGGGAATTGCTCGAGACCGCGTACCGTGATGCCCGCGAATCGGGCACGGCCATAACCGATGAAGCGATGCTGGTGGAAAGGATGGGGAAAAAAATTCGGGTTGTTGAGGGAGATCCCTTCAACATCAAGATTACCACGCCCGAAGATCTCGTTCTCGCCGCTGCGATTATCGAGAGCAAAGGGCGGGAAGACTAGCAAACGATAAGGCGCCGCCTATGGTACGTACGGGATTCGGATATGATATTCATGCTCTGAGAGAGGGCAGAAAACTTGTTCTGGGGGGAGTTGAGATCCCCTTCCGTCTTGGACTGGAAGGGCATTCTGATGCCGATGCCCTCTGCCATGCAATCATGGATGCGCTGCTGGGCGCCGCGGCAATGGGGGATATCGGCGACCATTTTCCCGATACCGATCCTCAGTACGCCGGGATCTCGAGTATCAGCCTTCTGAAACGGGTCAAAGATATCGTGCGGGCGCATAACTGGAAAGTGCGCAACATCGATGCCACCATCGTCGCCCAGGAGCCGAGACTTCAGCCCTACAAGGAGGCGATGCGCGCCAATATTGCGGCAGCCCTCTATATCCCGATCGATGATGTTTCGGTAAAGGCCGCTACCAATGAGGGGTTCGATGCCGCGGGCAGGGTGGAGGCGATGAAGGTATTCGCCGTGGCGACGCTGGTCAGGGCACAGGCGGAATGAGCGGCCTGAAGGATTTTTTCCTTTCTCTCAGCGGTTTTTGGGGCTGCCTGTTTCTTTTTCTCAGTTCTCTGGCCGAAAACCTCTTTCCTCCCATGCCGGGTGATACATTCGTGGTTCTCGGGGCGTTTCTGGTCGGCAGGGGCCAGCTGGCTGCGGTGCCGGCGTATGCCGCCACTACAGCAGGAAGCCTTCTGGGCTTTATGCTTCTTTTTTTTCTGGGAAGGAAGCTGGGCAGGACGTTTTTTGAAGGAAAGCACGGCCGGTTCTTTTCCGAGGAGTCGCTGCAGCGTGTCGAACACTGGTTTGACCGGTACGGGTACTGGGTGATCGGGATCAACCGGTTTCTCTCCGGCGTACGGGCCGTCGTCTCGCTTGCCGCCGGAATGGCCCATATGGACTGGAAACCGGTTTTCGGCCTTGCCCTGGTGAGTTGCCTCATCTGGAACGCCGCCCTGATGGCGCTGGGGATCTGGATGGGAGAGAACTGGGAACTGGTCCTGGCCTATTACCAGCGGATCATCATGGCCGCGCTGCTGCTGATAACCGGCGCATGGATCATACGAACAAGGATCATCAGGAAAAAACGCTCAGGGTGATAATGGAACGAGAAATACGCACACGATTTGCCCCCAGTCCAACGGGGCATTTGCATATAGGCAACGCCCGAACGGCGATTTTAAACTGGCTTTTCGCCAGACACGGCGGCGGATCATTCCTGGTGCGGATCGAAGACACCGACCAGGAACGATCGACCGCGGCTTCGGAAGAGATGATTCTCGAGGACCTTCGCTGGCTGGGTCTGGAATGGGATGAAGGTCCGGGCGTCGAGGGCCCGTTCGGGCCCTACCGTCAATCCGAGCGGCAGGAGCTGTATGCCCGGCACATCGCAGGTCTTCTCGAAAACGGACGGGTCTACCCCTGTTACTGTACGGCCGAAGAACTCGACCTGCGGCGTCAGGAGCGGCTCGAGCGGGGGGAATCGACGAATTATGACGGTCGCTGCCGCAGTCTCACCCATGAGCAGAAACAGCGGCATGAACGGGAGGGGAGGCGGCCGGTCATCCGGTTCCGCTCGGACGAGACCCGGGATGTGGCGTTCACCGATCTGGTCAGAGGTGACGTTCTGTTTCCGGGCAGCAACATCGGTGATTTCGTCATAGCCAGGCAGAACGGTATTCCCATGTACAATTTCTGCTGTGTCGTGGATGATCACCTGATGCGGATTACCCATGTGCTCAGAGGTGATGACCACGTGTCAAATACGCCCCGCCAGGTGCTGCTCTACGAAGCGTTCGGGTGGGAGACGCCGCTCTTCGGGCACAGTCCCATGATCCTGGGGAATAACAGGGAGCGGCTGTCAAAGCGGCACGGGGCCACCTCGGTTTCCCAGTACCGGGAAGCGGGCTACCTGCCGCAGGCTCTTGTCAATTTTCTCTCGCTGCTTTCCTGGTCTTCGGAAAGCGGGGATGAAATCCTGCCGCCGGACCGGCTTGTCAGTGAATTCACCGTCGATCGCCTGTCAAAATCGGCGGCCGTCTTTGACACGGTAAAGCTCACCTGGATGAACGGTCTCTATATCCGCAATCTGGATGCGAACACCCTCGGCGGTCTTCTGCGGCCGTTCCTCAGGTCCGCGCCGGCGGCCGATCTCAGCGTGGAACGGATGGAGACGATCGCCCGCCTGCTGCAGGAACGGCTGGAAACACTTGCCGATATCGATGAAAAGGCGGCGTTTCTCTTCGCCGATCGTCCGCGGCCCGAATCGGACGAGGCGGCCGCAATGCTCGGGGAACCGGACGCCCAGCGGGTGATTCGGGAACTGCTGACGATAAGCGGGAACGCGGATTCCTGGCATGCGGAGCGTTTTCCGGAGCTCATGAAACAGGTGCAGGCTGCAACAGGTGTTAAGGGTAAAATGCTCTGGATGCCGGTGCGCATCGCCCTCACCGGCATGATGCATGGGCCGGACCTGGCATCGACATTCGGGTTTCTGGGCCGTGACCGCTGCCGCCTGCGGCTGGAGGCGGCGCTCGCCGGCCCCTGAGGGAGTGAGGTGACATGCAATGAGCAGCAGAAAGACGTTGTTTATCATCGACGGAACGGCCTTGGCCTACCGGGCGTTTTACGCCATGGCGCGAAATCCCCTTGTCAATTCCCGGGGGCTCGATACCAGCGCGGTTTTCGGTTTCACGAATTCACTTTTCAGCATACTGCGCAGTGAAAAACCGGACTCACTCGTGTGCGTGTTCGATGCGCGCGGTCCCACATTCCGGCATGAACGCTACCCCGAGTACAAGGCGACCCGGGAAAAGATGCCCGAAGAAATGGCCGCGCAGCTGCCACTTATTCAGCAGGTGCTCGAAGTTCTGCGCGTTCCCACTCTGGAGAAGCAGGGCTACGAAGCGGACGACATCATGGCGACCCTGGCGCTGAAAGCCGCGGAAAAGGGCATGCGTGTCTTCATGGTGACCGGAGACAAGGACATGATGCAGGTTGTCAGCGACAGCATCAGGATGTACTCGTTCGGCAGGGGAATGGCTTCCGGAGAGATCGTGATCAGGGATCCGGAAAGTGTCAGAAATAAGATGGGTGTCGGACCGGAACAAATCATCGATTATCTAGGCCTTACCGGCGACAGTTCGGACAATATTCCCGGTGTTCCCGGGATCGGGCCGAAAACGGCGGCGAAACTGCTGGCCGACTTCGGTTCCCTCGACAACCTGTATGGTTCTCTTGCCGGTGTCGACAGCGATAATCTGCGGACAAAGCTGGAGGAACATCGGGAACAGGCCTTTCTCTCCCGGGAACTGGTGACCCTGGACACGGACGTGCCTCTAAATGTCGGTCTGGATGACCTGAAAATGGGGCATTTCGACCGGGGAGCGGTTGAAGCCCTCTTCAAGGAACTGGAATTTCAGCGGCTGCTGCGCTCTCTGCCCGATTCCCTCGCGGGGGAGGAAGAAAGCGGTGATGAGCTGCCCCGGCACTACACCGTGGTTACCACCGCGGGGGCGCTTCGGTCTCTGGTGCAGGCGCTTTCCCGGGAGAGCTGTATCGCCTTTGACACGGAAACGACATCGGTCGACCCGATGCGGGCGGATCTGGTGGGGTTGTCGTTCTCCTGGAAGGAGGGTGAGGCCTGGTACGTGCCGGTGCGGGTCCCCGAGGCAGACAGGAAAGGGGATCTTTTTCAGCCGGGCCGTGCCGATCTTTTTAACAGCGGAAAGGACCCCACGGAAACCTTCGTTCTGGAACAGCTGCGTCCGATACTCGAGAACCGGGAAATAAAGAAATGCGGACAGAATATCAAATATGATGTGCTGGTCCTCAGGCGGTGCGGCATCGAAGCCGGGGGGATTGATTTTGACACGATGGTCGCGGCCTATCTCATCAATCCTTCGGCCCGGAGTCTTTCCATCGATACCCTGGCGCAGGAATATCTCGGCATGCGAAAGATCCCGACCAGTGATCTCATCGGATCGGGCGCGTCCCGGATCACCATGGACAGGGTGCCGCTGCAGCAGGTGGCCGAATATGCCTGCGAAGACGCTGACGCCGCCTGGCGGCTGCGGAAAATTCTCGAGAAAAAACTCACCGGGCTGGATATGCTGCCGCTTTTCAGGGACATCGAAATGCCTCTCATTCCGGTGCTCATCGAAATGGAATACACCGGGGTCGCCATAGACAGCGACCTTATGGCTGAGATCTCGCTTGATCTCGAAAAGAAGATGCAGGGCCTGATGTCCGAGATTTATGACATCGCCGGGGAAGAGTTCAATATCAATTCGCCGAAACAGCTGGGAGTCATTCTCTACGAAAAACTGGAAGTGCACAAGGATGCGGGCTGGAAACGGGTGCGACGCACAAAAACCGGGTACGCCACCGACGTGAAGGTGCTTGAAGCCCTCTCGATCCATCCGCTGCCGAGAAAGATACTCGACTACCGGCAGCTGAAAAAGCTGCAGTCGACCTACGTGGACGCCCTGCCGAAGCTGGTCAACCCGGAAACCGGCAGAATTCACACATCCTTCAATCAGACCGTCACCGCCACCGGCAGACTCTCGACCAGCGATCCCAATCTTCAGAACATCCCGGTGCGCACGGAGCTGGGACGGGAAATCCGCAAGGCGTTCATTCCCGGGCATCGGGGGTGGCGGCTGGTTTCGGCCGATTACAGTCAGATCGAATTGCGGATCATGGCGCATGTTTCCAAAGATGAGACGCTGATCGCCTCCTTTAAAAACAACGAGGATGTGCACCGCCGCGTCGCAGCCGAGATTTTTTCCATCGACCCCCGGGCGGTCACCGATGAACAGCGGCGCATGGCCAAGACGATCAATTTCGGCGTCATGTACGGTATGGGCGCCTACGGGCTGGCCAGCCGTCTGCACATTTCAAACAGCGAGGCGCAGGAATTCATCGATGCCTATTTCAGCCGCTATCCGAACATCAACCTCTATGTTGCCGAGACGATCGCCACCGCGGGCCGGGACGGGTATGTGACCACCCTGCTCAACCGCAGACGCGTCCTTCCGGAGATTACCAGTGAAAACCGGAATATGCGCACATTCGCGGAGCGCACCGCGGTGAACACGCCGATCCAGGGTACGGCGGCCGATATCATCAAGATCGCCATGATTGCCGTATTCCGCAGACTGAAGAGAGAGGGATTTAAGGCGAAGATGATCCTGCAGATTCATGATGAACTGCTCTTCGAGGCTCCGGAAGAGGAGGTGGAGACACTCACGGCGATGGTGAAAGAGGAGATGGAGCGGGCGCTGACACTCGATGTGCCGATCGTGGTGGAAGCGGGTGCGGGAAACAGCTGGTTCGAAGCCCATTAAAAAAAAAGGCGTTCCGATATATCGGAACGCCCGGTGCCGAAGGGGGGACTCGAACCCCCACGAGCGTGAACTCACTGCGTCCTGAACGCAGCGCGTCTACCAGTTCCACCACTTCGGCGAGGCTAAAAATATAGAAAAATTCTTTTTGAAAGTCAAGGTCTAAAACGTCGCGGCACCGAAAAACTGCGGCGGGAAAAAAATACGATGAAACCGGAAAAAACAGGCATTAAAATCGTCGCCACCAACCGGAAGGCTCGATACAGTTACCACATTCTCGACACCCTGGAGGCGGGCATCGTGCTGCAGGGAACGGAAGTAAAATCGCTGCGAAACGGCAAGGCGAATATCGCGGACAGTCACGCCAGGGTACTCAACGGAGAACTGTTTCTGTTTCACCTGCACATCAGTCCCTATGAACAGGGGAATATCTATAACCATGAGCCGACCCGTCCCCGCAAACTGCTGCTTCACAAACGGGAGATACGTCGTCTTGAGGGGCGTGTTCAGGAAAAAGGGCTGACGCTGGTACCACTGAAAATATATTTTAAGAGCGGTAAAGCCAAAGTTGAACTGGGCCTGGCAAGAGGGAAAAAACTCCATGACAAGCGAACGGATATTTCTCAGCGGGACGCACAGCGGGATGTGGAGCGGGAGATGCGGCGCAAACAGTGAACGTTTAAGAGAGAGGAACGCATGAGCACCAATGTTTTTACCACCCTCAGGGAACGGGGATTTATCTATCAGACAACCGATGAAACCGCACTGGAACAGATACTCGCGGCGAATACGATTACCTGCTATGTCGGGTTTGACGCCACCGCGGATTCACTGCATGTAGGCAGCCTGGTGCCGATCATGGCACTGATGCATATGCAGCGGGCGGGACACCGTCCCATCGCACTGCTGGGCGGCGGCACCACCATGGTCGGTGATCCCTCCGGAAAGACGGAGATGCGGCAGATGCTCACCGTCGAGCAGATCAGACAGTACGGAGAGAGAATCAGGAGTCAGTTCGCCACCTATCTCTCCTTCGACAACGACAAAGCGCTGCTGCTCAACAATGCGGAGTGGCTCATCCCGCTTAACTATATCGAATTTTTACGTGATATCGGCCGTCATTTCAGCGTCAACCGCATGCTCGCCGCCGAGAGCTATAAACAGCGGCTGGAGTCGGGACTCTCTTTCATAGAGTTCAACTACATGCTTCTGCAATCCTATGATTTCTATGTTCTGGCCCGGGATTATGACTGTCTGCTTCAGATGGGGGGGCAGGATCAGTGGGGGAATATTGTCGCCGGATCGGATCTGACCAGGCGCATGATGGGGAAACAGGTCTACGGCATGACCTTCCCGCTGCTCATGACCGCGTCCGGTGAGAAATTCGGAAAATCCGCGGGAAATGCGGTATGGCTGGACAGGAACCTGACGCTCCCGTACGATTTCTATCAATACTGGCGCAATATCGACGATGCGGATGTGGAAAAATGCCTCGGTCTTTTTACCTTCCTGCCCATGGAGGAAGTGAAGCGGCTTCCGGGTGAGAACATCAACCGGGCCAAGGAAATCCTGGCCTTTGAAGCGACCGCGATCACGCACGGTTTCGAAACCGCGGCGGCGGCATACACCGCGGCGGCGGGGCAGTTCGGACTGACCGACCCGGAAGGGAAGGTCAAAACAGTCTCCCGCATCACGGATGTACCGGTGAACGTGGAAAGCACGGTCCCGACGGTGACCCTCGCCGGAAAGGACCTTTCCGGCGGTGTCTGGATCGTTTCTCTGTTCGTGGAAGCCGGCCTCTGCGCGAGCAACGGCGAGGTCCGGCGTCTGATCAAGCAGGGCGGCGCCTATCTGAACGGCGAGAAAATCGTATCGGATACCCTCAATATCAGCGAAGCCGACCTGGATGCGGGAGCGGTGCTTCTGCAGGCGGGAAAGAAACGGCACAAACGGATTGTTTTTGCATAGGCGATGGATCTCTACGGAATTGACAAGACTCTTTTCCTTTTTCTGAACAGCGGCCTGGCCAACAGCGTCTTCGACACGGTGATGCCGTTCGTCACCGATGCCGACAACTGGAGAATTCCCCTGGGGGCCGCGTGGCTGGCGTTGCTGCTGTTCGGAGGGCGCCGGGGACGGATCGCGGCGCTGCTTGCCGTTGTGGTGCTGACGCTGAGCGACCAGGTGTCAAGCAGTCTGCTCAAGCCGCTGATCGGCAGAGTCAGGCCCTGCTTTGCGGTTGAGGGAGCCCGCCTGCTTATCAGGCAGTCGAGATCCTTCTCTTTCCCCTCCTCACATGCCGCGAACAACGCGGCTCTGGCGCTCTTTTTCTCCGTTAAATATCCGCGTGCAACATGGGTATTCATCACCATCGCGGTGCTGGTGGGATATTCCCGTATCTATGTCGGCGTCCACTATCCATCGGATGTCGCTGGAGGCTTTTTAGTGGGAGCGGCGTGCGCGGCCGTTGTCCTGCAGGGTGAACGGACGGCAACCGGTCTGTGGCGCCGTTTTCGCCGAACCCGTGACACCCGCGCCGCGAACGAAGGAGAATCGGAATGAAAGTGAAAAAAAACAAAACGGCCATTCGGCTTGTTCAGGGTGATATCACCGATATGGAAACAGAAGCCATCGTCAATGCCGCAAATTCCCGGCTTGCCCATGGAGGCGGGGTCGCCGGCATGATCGTTCGCAAGGGAGGACCCACTATCCAGGAGGAGAGTGATATCTGGGTCAAAGTAAAAGGAGGCTCCGTGCCTGTGGGCACGGCCGCCATCACCACCGCCGGCAGCCTGCCCTGCAGGTATGTCATTCATGCGGTTGGTCCGCGCATGGGCGAAGGTGATGAGGACCGGAAGCTGGAGCAGGCAACACGTTCGGCGCTGGAGACAGCGGTGTCGCACCATATCAGGACCATTGCTTTTCCCGCGATCAGCACCGGTATTTTCGGCTATCCCATGGACCGCTGCGCGAAGATAATGCTCGCCACCGTATGGGATTTCATTGCAGAACACGACGAGCTGCAGGAGGTGGTGTTCTGCCTTTACGGCCAGGAAGCGTTCGACACCTTCGCCGCCGCCTGCAAGGAACTCACCTAATACGGACATACACGGAGATCCGCCATGATTGAGAAATTTTTTCGGCTCAGGGAACAGGGTACGACGATCCGCACCGAGATCACGGCCGGCGCAACCACTTTTCTCACGATGGCCTACATTGTCGTCATTCAGCCCCTGGTTCTGTCAGGCGCCATGTTCGGCATCGAAACCGGTCTCGATTTCGGTGCGGTCATGACCGCAACCTGCATCTCGGCGGCACTGGCGACGGTGATCATGGCCCTGTACGCGAAATATCCCATCGTACAGGCGCCGGGCATGGGAGAGAATTTCTTTTTCGTGCTTTCGGCACTGCCCGCTGCCGCCGCCGCCGGTTTCACCAACAACTGGGAGGTGGCGCTGGGTGTCGTGTTCATTTCGGGAATTCTGTTTCTTCTCATTTCACTGGCCGGCCTGCGCAAGGCCCTGATCAACGCAATCAGTCCCAGCATGAAAAACGGCATGGCTGTAGGGATCGGGCTCTTTATCGCGTTTCTCGGGCTTCAGAACGCGGGACTGATCATCTCGGCTGCCTCGATAGCGGAGGGTCCGGGGGGGCCGGTGCTCGTTCCCGGAACACTGGTCAAGATGAATGCACAGTTTGCCTCCATCGATCTGATAATTTTTCTCTGCGGCCTGATCATGACAGCCGTGCTGCACGTACGAAAAGTGAGGGGGTCGATTCTGCTCGGCATTGCCGGGGCCACGCTCCTGACCATGGCCGCCAGGCTCCTCCTGCAGCTGTTCCCGGACCTGGCCGGGCATGCCGTGTTCGCCGGCTCAAAGCTGGGTACCATGTTCAGATTCGCCGATGCGGTCTTTTCCGCACCTCCGTCACTCGCTCCCACGTTTTTCAAGATGGATCTGGCCGGCGCCCTGACGCTGCAGATGGTGCCGATCATCGTCATTTTTCTTTTTATGGACACCTTCGATACCATCGGGACATTGGTAGGGGTCAGTGAACAGGCGGGACTGATGAAGGACGGCGAACTGCCGCGGGCGAGCAGAGCGATGGTGTCCGATGCGGTGGGTACCGTGATCGGCGCCTGCCTGGGGACGAGTACGGTGACCAGTTTCATCGAAAGCGCGGCCGGGGTGGAGCAGGGCGGACGAACGGGGCTGACATCCCTGACAGCGGCGATGCTGTTTCTGCTGACGCTGTTTATCAGCCCGCTGATCATGATGATCGGCAGCTATCCGGTGATCACGGCGCCAGCGCTGGTCATTGTGGGATCGATGATGATGCGCAATGTGGTGAAGATCCAATGGACGGATTACAGCGAGGCCGTGCCCGCGTTTTTGACGATTCTGGTAATGCCCCTGGCCAATTCCGTGGCCGACGGTCTGGCCATGGGGTTTATCGCCTACCCCCTGGTCAAGGTGCTCAGCGGACGCCGCCGGGACACCTCCTGGCTCATGATCGGTCTGGGACTGGTGCTGATTCTTTACTTTGTATTCGTCCGCGGTTCGGCGGGCTGAGACGAGATTCTGGGATAGGGAGAGAGCGACAGCATCTGCTGCAGATAGCGATGCAGATCGGCAAAGTAGGGAAGCATACTGCTGAACACCAGTTTTCGCTTGAAGTGAAACGTGAGCCGAATGGTCTGCCGGCCTTTCTTTTTCCCGTCTGTCGTATCGGGCAGCTTCACGTCCAGCAGTTCTGAAAAAAGCAGGGTTTCCACCCGTCCTTTATTCCTGTCGAAGACCTGAATTGACCGCTCGGAAATGATATAGCGAAGATTGGAATATTTTCGGTACTGGGTGACACCGACAACCGCTGCGGCGGCGAGGATCAGGATGACGATCCCCGCCGCCGCTTCTATTTTATAGGTGAAGCGGGATGACAGGATCTGAAACACCATGGTACCTGCCACGATCAGGTACGGCGTCAGGGATGCCGCGTAACTCCTGACAAAATCGGTTTTTTTGTCGTCCATGGAAAAGGAACGATTCATTCACGTCCTCCCCTGAGTGCTGTGTCCGTGTGCCGGCCGGATTGCCGGGTCACTTACGACTCGACGATCCTGACCGCCTGCATGACATCGCCCTGCTCGATTGCATCGACGACATCCTGTCCTGATGTTACCTGGCCGAATACCGTATGCCGGCCGTTCAGGTGCGGCTGGGGGGCGTGGGTGATGAAAAACTGGCTGCCGTTTGTGTTGGGGCCGGCGTTGGCCATGGAGAGCGAACCGGTTCCATGGGTGTGGGGATTGCCGTCGAATTCGTCCCTGAATGTGTACCCGGGGCCGCCCATGCCGGTGCCCGTGGGGTCTCCCCCCTGGATCACGAAATTGCTGATAACCCGGTGGAACGTGAGCCCGTCATAGTAGCCTTCCCGGGCGAGAAAAACGAAGTTATTCACGGTCAAAGGCGCTTCTCCGGCGTACAGCTCGATAGTGATCGTCCCTTTGTCCGTCTCTATTTCCGCAGTGTATGTTTTATTCGCGTCGATGGTCAATTCGGGCGGTTTTCCCCATTGTTTCTTTCCCATTGCTATTCCTTTCGTTTGATTCAGACGGTCACGCTTTCGGCCGCGGCCTCGTCTTCCGCTTTCTGGCGGCTGCGTCTGAGCGCGATGGTGCGGTCGTTTCTGCTGTATATCATTTTCGCCAGACGGATGTGCCGCGGTGTCACTTCGACAACTTCATCTTCGGCGATGAATTCGATCGACTGATCCAGAGAAAGGCGCCTGGGCGGCCGCAGGGTTACGGTCGCTTCCGAGGTCGAACTGCGCATATTGGTCAGTTTTTTCTCTTTCGTGATGTTGACGTCGAGATCGGTGCCCCGGTTCCGTTCGCCGATGATCATGCCCTCGTACACCGATGTTCCGACATCGACGAAGAGTTCACCCCGGTCGCCCATGGCAAAAGACGCGTAGGCGGTGACTTTACCCGGCCGGTCCGCCACCAGTGCCCCGGTGGTGCGCTGCGGGATGGCACCGAACCAGGGCTCGTACCCCTGGAATATGGCGTTCATAATTCCCGCCCCTTTTGTATCGGTGAGAAACTGGCTGCGGAATCCGATGAGTCCGCGGCTGGGGATGAGGAATTCCAGGTTCGCCCGTCCATGCCCGTGGTTGACGAGATTGGTCATTCTTCCCTTGCGCTGGGAAAGCTTTTCGGTGACGATGCCGATGTGTTCCTCGGGGATGTCGATGAAAATATGCTCTACCGGTTCACAGGTGGTGCCCTCGATGGTTTTGGTGATCACCCGCGGTTTTGACACGAGAAATTCATATCCCTCCCGGCGCATGGTCTCGATGAGAACGGCCATTTGCAGTTCGCCCCGGCCGCGCACCTCGAAAGCATCGGTGCGGTCCGTGGTCCGGACGTCGATGGAGACGTTGCCCTTGGTCTCCAGTTCCAGACGTTCCCTGAGATGACGGGAGGTGAGATAGGTCCCGTCTCTGCCGGCGAACGGGCTGGTGTTCACGTAAAAGATCATGGAGAGAGTGGGCTCGTCGACCCGAATGCGCGGCAGCGGCAGAGGATTGTCCAGGGATGAAATGGTGTCGCCGATCTTTATGTCCTCGACACCGGCGACCGCGGCGATATCGCCGGCGGCGACAGTGTCGGTCTTTGCCTTTTTCAGGTTCTGGAACGTGTAGAGAACGGAAAAGCTGATGCCTTTAATGATTTCGTCCCTGGCGCAGAGCGCATAGGACCTGTTCATGGCAAGCGTGCCGTGGATCAGCCGGCCGACGGCGATTTGACCGACGTAGGAGTCATACTCGAGATTCGTCACGAGAAACTGGGTGTTTGCCGTATCATCGGCATCCGGTCCGGGTATGTTTTTCACGATCGTTTCGAACAGGGGGAGGAGCGTGTCCGAGGCATCGCCGGGATCCCGGTGAGCGATCCCGGCCTTGGCGTTGGTGTAGAGCACCGGCATGTCGATCTGTTCATCCGAGGCGTCGAGATCGATGAACAGATCGTAGACCTTGTTGAGCACTTCGCCGATACGGGCGTCGGCACGGTCGATCTTGTTGATAACGAGAATGATGGGAAGGCCCCGTTCAAGGGTCTTCCTCACCACAAAGCGGGTCTGGGGGAGCGGTCCCTCACTGGCGTCGACCAGGAGCAGGGCGCCGTCAACGAGGTTGAGGCTGCGTTCCACTTCACCGCCGAAGTCGGCGTGCCCCGGGGTGTCGACGATGTTGATCTTGACGTTGCCGAAAAAAACGGCCGTGTTTTTCGCCATGATGGTGATGCCGCGTTCTTTCTCCAGATCCATGGAGTCCATCACCCTGGTCGTGACCAGCTGGTTCTGCCGGTAGATGCCGCTCTGTTTGAGCATGGCATCGACCAGGGTCGTCTTCCCATGGTCGACATGGGCAATGATGGCGATATTGCGAATAGTCTCTTTTTTTGCCAATCGTGTTCCTTTATCCTGCATACAGTGCCAGGGGCGGATGCCCGGCCGGGATATCTCCCGGCGACCCCGCCCGCGCTGTCCGGGAACCGGTCCCGGACAGCGTGCATAACATACGAAAATAACAGGAGAAAAACAGCTGTTTTTTTAGAAGAAAGGAACGGTGATCCCGGACAAGGGGCGGAGGGCCGGTGCTCAGGAATCCTGGGCGGCGACGATATCGGCTATGGTTCGGAAATCGATCTTGCCGGTGCCCATTTTCGGAAGCTGGGGCAGCACGATGAATGTTTTGGGGATGGCTATTTTCGGCAGTTCCCGGCCCATTTTTCTGATGATCTCTTTCGCGTTCACTTTCTCGGTGACCACCGCTGTAATGCGGGCTCCTTTACGGGAATCGGGGACATCGACCACACAGCAGTCGACACCGTCGGGAAGGCAGGATTCAAGCACCTTTTCCGTGCGGACGAGGGAGACCATTTCCCCTCCGATCTTGACGAACCGTTTGAGACGGCCGCAGTGCCAGAGGAAGCCGTCCTCATCGAACCTGCCCATATCCCCGGTGTCATACCAGCCGTTTTGCATCCTGAGGGCGGTCTGTTCCAGGTCGTTCAAATAGCCTTTCATGACAAGGTCGCCCTTTACGAGGATTTTTCCCTCTTCTCCGGCGAGCAGCCGTTCTCCCGTTTCGAGATCGACGATTTTCACCTGCACCCCGGGAAGCGGCTTGCCGATACTGCCCCGGCGGCTGTTTCCCGGAGAGTTTACGGAAATGCCGGGACTGGTTTCAGTGGTCCCGTAGGCGTCGTAGAGCTGAATTCCGTGCCGCTCGAGATATCCTTCATGCAGCCAGTCGGGCGATTTGTCGGCGCCCGGAAGAGCGATTTTTATGGTTGAAAAATCCCCCGGCTGAGATTCCCGAAGATAGCCCGCGAAAAAAATTGGTGTCGCGGCGATAAGCGTGGCTTTTTCCTCCCGGATGAGTTTGGGAATTACCTTGTAATCCAGGGGATTGGCATACGTCACCGACGTACATCCAATGGCAATGGGAAACCAGAAATTGGCATTGAACCCGAACACGTGAAACAGCGGCAGGATTGACATGACGATGTCGTCTTCATTTAACGGAAACACCTCTTTCAGTGAGGCGATATTGGCTGAAAGGTTCCTGTGGGTCAGCTGTACGGCCTTGGGATCCTTTTCGCTGCCGCTGGTAAAAAGAATGACAAGCGTATCGTCTCCGGCGGTTTTCGGCAGACCGGCGATGATCGTCTCCGCGGGAAGCAGCGATTTCGCGGCCGCGGCAAGTTTGTCGCGGCCCGAGATGGATGCCATGATATCTTCGATGCAGACCATGCCGGGAATCAGGGGACAGTTGATCTTTTCCAGGAGGGCGCGGGAGACGATGATCGTGCGGAACCCGCACTTTTTCTGGGCATAGCGGCAGTTTTCAGCGGCGCCGGTGGAGTAGTTGATCATTGCCGGCACCTTCCCGGCCATGAGAATGCCGATCACGGTGAGCACGGCTCCCGCGGATGTCGGGATCATCACGCCGATTTCGCCGTCACTGTATTTACGGAATTTCCTGGCGAGAATGAGCGAGGCGATAAGCGCTTTGCCGTAGGTGACGTCCCGGTTCAGCGTTCTGTCTCTGACCGCAATTTTTTTTCCCAGTTTTTTTGCCTGGCTGATGAACAGGTGATGCAGTATCATGGCAATTCCTCCTAGGTGTCGGCTCAGGCGATGTAGAGATGTTTTGAGGAAAAAGTGGGGTCGCTGGTCAGATGCACGCCCAGCTTGCGCAGGCCGTCCTCGTCTCCGGGAGTGGGGATGTGTGTCAGGTGAACGTCGCACTCTTTCAACGCCGTCAGCTGTCTCATCGCCGCTTCCGCGGACGGGTTTGTGGTGGCGCTGATACTGAGGGCGATGAGGGTTTCCTCGAGATTGAGGCTCATCTGCCGGGAACCGAGTATTTCGCGTTTGAACGTGCCGATGGATTCGGTGACCGACGGTGCCAGAAGATGGATGCTGTCGGGCAGGGCCGCGAGATGTTTGACGGCATTGAGAATCAGGCTGGATGCCGCATGCATGAGCGGAGAGTTTTTCCCGGTGACGATGGTTCCGTCGGACAGTTCGATTGCGGCCCCGCAGCAGATGCCTTCGTTTCCTTTGCCGGCTTGTTGCGCGGCCAGGGCGGCTTGCCTGGCGGGTTCGATGACGCGCCGGTCCCCGGGCTTGAGCTGCAGTTCATTCATGAGCAGCTCGGCGCGCTGCACCGTGTCACTGTCCACGAATCCCAGAAGATGTTCACAGCGGTACCGGAAATAGCGGCGGATGATCTCCTGGCCCGCCGCCTCGCGTACGACCTGGTCGTCAACGATCCCGAAGCCCGCGCAGTTCACGCCCATATCGGTGGGAGACTGATACAGGGATTCAGCTCCGGAGATCTTTTGCAGGATCCGTTTCAGCACGGGAAAGCATTCAACATCACGGTTGTAGTTGATCGCGGTTGTGCCGTATGCTTCGAGGTGAAATGGATCGATTTCGTTGTAATCCCTGAGATCGGCGGTGGCCGACTCATAGGCGACGTTAACGGGATGTTTCAGGGGAATATTCCAGATCGGGAAGGTCTCGAATTTGGCGTATCCCGCTTCAATGCCCCGCTGATGCTCATGATAGAGCTGGGACATACAGGTGGCCAGCTTGCCGCTTCCCGGACCGGGTCCGGTCACCACCACGAGCCGTTTGCCGGTGTCGATATAGTCATTGGCGCCGTAGCCCTCTTCGCTGACAATGGTGTCGACATCGGTGGGGTACCCTTTGGTATACCGGTGGGTGTATACCCGCAGGCCCCGGTTTTCGAGCCGGTTTTTAAAGATTGTCGCCGCAGGCTGATCCTCGAAACGGGTGATGACCACGGCGCTTATGTCGATATCCCACTCCCGAATATCATCGATGAGCTTCATGGCGTCGGCGTCGTAGGTGATGCCGAAATCTGCTCGTACTTTTTTGCGCTCGATATCACCGGCGTAGATACAGAGGATGATGTTCGCCTCGTCCCTGAGTTTCCGGAGGAGCTGCATTTTCACGTTCGGCTCGAAACCGGGCAGAACCCGGGAAGCGTGGTAATCGTACATCAGTTTTCCGCCGAATTCCAGGTAGAGTTTGTTGTTGAACCGGGAAACCCGTTCCCGAATGGCTTCTGACTGTTTGCTGAGGTAGAGGTCGTTGTCAAAACCTTTTTTAACAGGCAAAGGCGCCTCCTGTCTGCTGTGTTCTGCGGTGATCGTGCGATGCGGGAGATTATCTTTGAAAGTACGCAACCAATGGTTCTATTGCAAGCCTAATTATTGAAAAATTCGTGAAAAGCGCTTGTTGTTTTAGATGTTTTTTACGTTATTAGAGACATTCGCACCATCCATTGAATACACCGATAATCCACAATTCCCGGGGGTATCACCATGAGAAAGAAATGCCGCTGTCTCTTGCCGCTCGTTCTCACCGTGGCTTCGCTTGCCGGCTGCAGCCGCGGCTGGAAGCCGGCGGACAATCCCCTGTTCTCTCCCTGGGCGCGAACGGTCGATCCGAATAAGCTGTTTCCCGGGTATCCCCGGCCCCTGCTGGAACGGGCGGAATGGCTCAATCTGAACGGCCTGTGGGACTACGCGGTTCTGGACAGCGGCGAAGCGGAGACCGGGGCCCCGGACGGACGCATCCTCGTGCCGTTCTGTATCGAATCGGCACTCTCGGGAGTGAAGCGCGGCATCATCGCCGATCAGCGGCTCCTGTACCGCCGGAGCTTCGCTCTGCCCGGGCAGTGGCGGGGCCGGCGGATCCTGATCCATTTCGAAGCGGTGGACTGGGCGACAACAGTGCTGATAAACGGAACCGCCGTGGGTGAGCACCGGGGAGGGTACGACCCCTTCACGTTTGACATCACCGACGCGCTCACCGCCGGCGGCGAACAGGAGATCACGGTGCTGGTGTCCGACCCGACCGATGAGGGCGAGCAGCCGCGGGGCAAGCAGGTGTCACATCCCCGGGGCATCTGGTATACGCCGGTCTCGGGCATATGGCAGACGGTGTGGCTCGAGCCCGTACCGGAAACCCGCATCGAGCGAATTTTTACCGAACCTGATATCGACGCTTCCGCCGTGTCCGTCCGGGTGGAGGCGGTCAAGGCGGGAGCGGCTGACCGGATCGTCGTGGCCGTGACCAGGGACGGAAACACCGTCACCGCCGCGGCCGGCGCGCCCGGCAGCAGGATTACCGTTCCCGTCCCGAACGCGGAACTGTGGTCCCCGGATCATCCTTTTCTCTATGGCCTTCATGTCACCCTGGAACGGGGAGATGAAGAAGTGGACGCGGTGAGATCCTATTTCGGCATGCGCACCATATCCATCGGTCCCGATGCAGAGGGAGTGACGCGGCTGCTGCTCAACAACGAATTCCTGTTTCAGCACGGACCGCTGGACCAGGGGTACTGGCCCGGCGGGCTTCTGACACCTCCCTCGGATGCAGCCTACAGATACGATCTCGAGATGATCAAGGCATACGGGTTCAATATGCTGAGGAAACATGTAACGGTCGAATCCCGGCGTTTTTACGCCATGTGTGACAGCATGGGTATTCTGGTGTGGCAGGACATGCCCAGCGGCGACCGTTTCATCGGCGGCCGGGATCCGGATATCATTCGCAGTGAGGCTTCGGCGAGGCAGTTCGAGACGGAACTCAGGAGGATGATCGAGACAAAATACAACCATCCCAGCATCGTCATGTGGGTGCCCTTCAACGAGGGCTGGGGCCAGTATGATACGGAACGGATCGTCGATTATATCCGGTCATTGGATCCGACGCGGCTGGTGAACAATACCAGCGGATGGGCCGACCGGGGCGCGGGCGATGTGATCGACATGCATCGCTACCCGGGGCCGGGATCACCGCTGCCGGAAAAGAGACGCGCGGCGGTACTGGGAGAATTCGGCGGTCTCGGGTGGAACGCAAAAGGGCACATGTGGCAGGATGAAGGCTGGGGATACGATCTGCTGACCGATGCGGAAGCACTGAACGAACGGTATGAAGACCTCTGCGCGAAGCTGCTGCCGCTGATCGACCACCCGGGGCTCAGCGCGGCGGTCTACACGCAGATTTCCGACATCGAGACGGAAAACAACGGGCTGATGACCTATGACCGGAAGGTGAAGAAGGTGGATCCTGAAACCGCCTCCCTGGCCCATCGGGGCATTCTGCCCCCCCTGCTGCAGTCGGATATGCGGATCTTTCTGGACCGGTATACCGCTGTCCTGGCCGTTCCCGGCGGCCGCAGGGCCGACATACGCTATACGCTCGACGGCTCGGATCCCGGGCCCCGTTCATCACTCTATACCGAACCGGTGATTCTCGGCGAAAGCACGCTGATCAAGACCCGCTGTTATTATCGGGACGGCGGTGTCAGCCGGGTCACGTCCTACCGGATCAGCAAAGGCACTCCCGTTCGGGCGGTCACGCCTGAACAGACGAAGGCGGGGCTGCGGGTCTCCCTGTACGAAGGGGGCTGGAACACGCTGCCCGATTTTGCCTCCCTGGAACCGGCGGAAACCCTGACAGCCTCCCGTGTCGATCTCACGGATGTGACCCGGCTGAAAGAGTTCGGCCTGGTGTTCAGCGGATTCATAAAAGTGCCCGAAACCGGCGTGTACCGGTTCAGTCTCATTTCCGACGACGGCAGCCGGCTTTCCCTTGACGGGCGGGAGGTGATCCTCAACGACGGCATACACGGCATGCGGACGCGGATGTTCGACACGGTGCTGGAGGCGGGCTGCCATCCGCTCACCGTACACTACTTCCAGAATCAGGGGGGACTGGGGCTGACATTGCATGTTCTCAGGCCCGGGGAGGATGAGATCGAGGTTCCGGCCGGCTGGTATGTCCATTGATGCGGACGGACCGGGGAAACAGCGGGAATGCATAACAGACGAGGTGTTCGTATGAAATACGTACTGATCGGACTTCTGGCCGCGGCAGTGGTTGCGAGCGTGATCTGCGGCTGCGGGAAAGATGTCTCCATTCACCGGAGAACATGGGGGAAAACCGCTGAGGGCGGCAATGTCTACACGTTTACCCTGACGAGTAAAGCAGGCGTCGAATGTGTCGTCACCAATTACGGCGGATACATCACCTCGCTGCGAGTGCCCGACAGAACGGGGGCGGCGGGTGATGTCGTTCTCGGGTATGAGACACTGCAGGAATACTTCGATGACGAACAGTATCTGGGCTGTCTCATAGGACGATTCGGGAACAGAATCGCGCAGGGGACATTCAGGCTGAACGGAGAGGCGTACTCCCTGGCAGTGAACAATGGTAAAAACCATCTGCACGGCGGCATCAAAGGGTTCCACAAAGTACTCTGGGATGCAGAGACCTTCGGCACCGCGGAAGAGGCCGGTGTGCGCATGAGCTACTTCAGCCCGGACGGAGAAGAGGGCTATCCGGGCAATCTCACGGTGACGGCCGTCTTCTCCCTCACTGCCGCCGGTGACCTGAAAGTCGACTTCAGCGCCCGCACCGATGAAGCGACACCGGTCAATCTCACGCATCACGGCTACTTCAACCTTACCTGCGCGAAGCGTGATATTCTCGGGCATGAACTGCAGATCGACGGGGATTATTATCTCCCCGTTGACGAAGGGCTGATCCCCCTGGGGAACCTGGAGCCGGTGGAGGGAACACCCTTCGATTTCAGAAAGGCGAAAGCGATAGGCCGGGATATCGATGCGGATGACCGGCAGCTGGAGTATGGACTGGGCTACGACCACAACTGGGTGCTCAACGGAGAAAGCGGCGTGCTGAAACGTGCCTGCAGTGTGTATGAGCCTGAGTCGGGCCGGGTTATGGATATCTTCACCACCGATCCCGGATTACAGTTCTATTCGGGCAATTTTCTCGACGGATCGACAACCGGGAAAAAGGGAATCCTCTATGAGCACCGGTACGCCATCGCCCTGGAGCCGCAGCACTATCCCGATTCGCCCAATCAGCCGGGGTTTCCGTCAACCATACTGAAACCGGGAGAAACGTACCGGCATACTATCGTCTACAGATTTTCCGTACGGTGAGCCGGCGGATCACCGGCGGCCCCGGGGAACATCCATGAAAGGGGATCTGCATGGATAGACGCACATTTGTCAAGCAGACAGGTGCGGGAGCTGCGGCGGCCACACTGCCGTTTCTCTTCAGCCGCTGCAACGGTTCCGGCGACCGTCCCAATATCATTTACATCATGAGTGATGACCACGCCTTCCAGGCCATCTCCGCCTACGGAAGCGGCCTGAACGTCACGCCCAACATAGACCGGCTGGCGAAGGAAGGGGTTCGGTTTACCAGCAGCTTCTGCACCAACTCCATCTGCGCCCCCAGCAGGGCGGTGCTGCTGACCGGAAAATACAGCCATAAAAACGGGGTGATCGATAACCGGGAGGTCTTTGACGGATCGCAGCAGACGTTTCCGAAGCTGCTGCGCCGGGCCGGATACGCAACCGCGATGATCGGCAAGTGGCACCTGAAAAGCGATCCGACCGGGTTCGATTACTGGAACATCCTGCCGGGGCAGGGGCACTACTACAATCCCGATTTTATCGAGATGGGTGAGCGCAAACGGGTGGAAGGGTACGTAACCGATCTGATCACCGATTTCGGCCTGAACTGGCTGAAAACCCGTCCGGCCGAACAGCCATTCTGTCTGCTGCTTCATCACAAAGCGCCTCACCGCAGCTGGATGCCGGCGCCTGACAAGCTGCAGCTGTATCAGAACAGACGGTTCCCCCTTCCCGAAACATTCTATGACGACTACCGCACCCGCAGCGCCGCCGCCTCTGATCAGGAAATGCGGGTCGCGGACCATTTGCACCTCGTTGCGGACCTGAAACTGAAACCGCCCGATGATGCCGACGAGCGGGCAAAACAGCAGTGGGAAACCCTGGTGTCCAGGATGAACCCGGAAGAGCGGCGTCTGTTCGAAGAGGCGTATGAAAAAGAGAACCGGGCCTTTCACCGCAGAAAACCGGCCGGAAAAGCGCTCGCCGAGTGGAAATATCAGCGGTATATCAAGGATTATCTCCGCTGCATCTCCTCGGTCGATGACAGCATCGGGCGGGTGCTCGATTATCTCGATGCATCGGGACTGGCCGACAATACCATTGTTGTCTACACCGCCGATCAGGGCTTCTACCTGGGAGAGCACGGCTGGTTCGATAAACGCTTCATGTATGAAGAGTCTCTGCGCATGCCGCTCATTATCCGGTATCCGGGGGAAGCCGCTCCCGCGGTGAACGAGAACGACATGGTGCTGAATCTCGATTTTGCCCCCACTTTTCTGGATTACGCCGGGGTCCGGATCCCCGGCGATATGCAGGGCCGAAGCATGCGGCGGGTGCTGCAGGGGAACACGCCCCGAGACTGGCGCCGTTCCCATTACTATCACTATTTAGAATATCCGGCGGTGCACATGGTGAAACGGCATTACGGCGTTCGCACCCACCGCTATACGCTGATCCATTTCTACTATGATATCGATGCCTGGGAACTGTACGATCTGGAAAAAGATCCCCGTCAGCTTCACAACATCTATGACACCGCTTCGCCTGAACTGGTGCAGTCATTGAAGGCCGAACTCGAGACCCTTCGGAAACGGTACGGCGATACCGATGAGTTCCGGTTTCTCCCCCAGGATCCGGTGGCGGTTGACCACCTGGCCAACGGCAGTGCGGTCACGCTGAAGTACCCGCCGGCCGCCCGGTACAGCGGCGGAGGGCCGGGGGCCCTCACCGACGGCCTGAAAGCCCCGGATACCCTGCGGCAGCCCGCGGATTACGCGCTGTTCCAGGGGTTCGAGAGCAGCGATCTGGACGCGGTGATCGATCTCGGCGGGGAGAAGCGGGTGACACGGGTCGCAGCGGGATTCATTCAAAACTACCAGGACTGGATTTTCCTCCCCCTTTCCGTACGCCTTTCCGTTTCCCGGGACGGCAGGACATGGGAGCGGGCGGGAGAAGCCGGCAATCCTGTTTCAGCGGATAAACGGGAATTGCTGAAGCGGCAGTTCAGGTTCGGACGGATCGATCGCGACGTCCGCTATCTGCGCATAGAGGCGGTGAACAGGGGTGTCTGTCCCGTAAATCATCCGGGCGAGGGACAGAAAGCATGGCTGTTCGCTGATGAAATCGAAGTGAGATAAATGAAAAGACAGGTGGAATAATGTATTATCGTTTGCTGATTGCAGCCCTCACGGTCGCCGCCGGATTACAGACGGCACCGGTGAGCGCCCAGGCTGTCCTCGACACGAAATCGTTTCGCATATCGGTGTCCGACAAGGGAAGGGTGACCAGTCTGTTCGACCGGGTTCACGACCATGAATATCTGGCTGAAGGGCAGCCGGCGCCGCTGCTGCAGATCGGTTCGGCGGGCGTGCTGCTGCCCCCGGATAAAATGGTCATGCATGAAGACGGCACCATGGTGCTCCATTTCCCCTGGCGCATTCAGGTCACCGTCCTGGTAAGAAAACGGCCCGGCCACGTTGCCTTTACGCTTGCTTCCGTCAACAAACCGGACGTCGTGGAAAAGGTGATCTGGGGACCGTATCCCACCTCGATCGGCAGGACGGTGGGAGAGTTCGTGGGTGTGGTGCGCGACGGCGTATTCGCCATCGGCATACAATCGCTCAACCCCAAAACCGTGGGCGGGTATCCGATCAATCAGGAGGGGGCTGTTTTCAGCCGCGGCATCACCGCCGAAAAGAAAGATTTCGGCAGCGTGCTGCAGGCCTTTTCGCTCAATCGTTCAAAACCCAGGAAGATCATGGTGCTGGCGCTGGGGGAGGGAAGTTTTCCCAACATGCCTGTACCGCCCATCGAGGGAGAAACGGTCGTCGGATCGAGCATCGCGCTGTTCGGTGTTCCGGAAGACCAGGCCCTGCTTACCATCGGCGACATAGAGATCGCAGAAGGGCTGCCCCATCCGGAGATCAACGGTGAGTGGATCAAGACCTCCCCTGAGACCGGGCGCAGTTATCTGATCGCATCATTCACGGAAACCACCATCGACACGCTCCTGGATTGTGCCGGGCGGGCGGGGCTGATGAGCCTGTATCACGGCCACCCGTTCAGCACCTGGGGACATTTCGATCTGATCCCCGAGCAGTTCCCCAACGGCTATGCGGGAATGAAACGCTGTGTGGAAAAGGCGGAGGCGCGGGGCATGCGGCTGGGCGCCCACGTGCTCTCCAATTTTATCACCACTAACGATCCGTTCGTGACGCCGGTGCCCGATCCGCGGCTGGCCCTCACCGGATCGGGAATTCTCGAGGATGATATCGACGCATCCGATACGGTCATTCCCGTGAGCACCGACGAATATTTCAATAACACCAGGGCAAACTGGCTGCACAGCGTGAGGATCGGCAGTGAAATCGTCAGGTACCGGACGGTCACGGAAGAGCCTCCCTATCGGCTGCTTGACTGTCTGCGCGGCTCCTTCGGCACGGAAGCGGCGTCTCATAAAAAGGGAGAAACGGTGGGCAAACTTCTTGACCATGCCTACAAGGTGTTTTTCCCCAACTGGGAGATGCAGAAAGATCTGGGCGGGAATCTGGCCCGTTTTTTCAACGAGACCGGTGTCTCCCAGATGGATTTCGACGGACACGAAGGCTGCTATGCCACCGGCCAGGGCGATTACGCCATGAGCCTGTTTGCCAGGGAATTCTATGACAATGTGGACCATGTGGTCGTCAACGGATCCAGCCGGTCCAACCATTACTACTGGCACATCAACCACTACCTGAACTGGGGCGAGCCCTGGTACGGGGGATTTCGCGAGAGCATGCAGACCTACCGGATCAATAACCAGGATCTGCTCAGCCGCAACTTCATGCCCAATATGCTCGGCTGGTACCTGCTGACCCCCACCACGAGCCTGGCGGAGATGGAGTGGATGCTGGCCCGGGCGGCGGGGTACAGCGCCGGCTTCGCCATGGCGACCGGCATCGAAGCGGTGCGGCGGAATGCCGACCTCGGCCGCCTGCTGGATGCAATCAGGGAATGGGAGCGCGCACGTCGTGCCGGCGCCTTTTCCGCCGGGCAGCGGGAGCGGCTGCAGGATGCAAAAAATGAGTTTCATCTGGAAGCTGCCGGCGACGGTGTCTGGAACCTGCACCAGTACCATATACAGGAGTACACCTATCGGCACCAGGTCCGTCAGCCTGGAGAACCCGAAGGAGACACCTGGGTGTTCGACAATCCCCACGGGAAGCAATCCTTCTGCTTTACCATCATGGCCGAGGGGGAGACGGGGGCGCTGATGACGCCGCAGTTTGAAATCGACAACTATGTCACCCTATCGCTGCCGGTGAGACTGGCGGCCGGGGAGTCACTGGTATCCGAGGGAAAGAATACCATCAGAGTCTATGATGTCAAGGGGCGCCAGCGCGATCTGATCGTACTCGCGCAGCCGCTTCCGGATATCACCACCGGAGAACACCGGATACTCTACACCTGCGGCTTTGAAGCGGGTGATCCACCGTCGGTGATTGTACAGATCAAGGCGCTCGGGCCGGCTGAACGGGTATCCGCGGGGCAGTGAACCCCGATCGTGAACGAACAGAACCGTAACAGGAGTGACCGCTGATGAAAAGAGAGGTGTGCCGGCTGCTGTATCTGCTGGTTCCGATGCTGCTGATGTCCTCCTGCAGCCGCACGGACAATGTGCTCTATCGGCTGACGGGCAATGCCATACACCGGGTGCCTGGCGTGTACCGCGAACAGATCAGACATGCTCTGGAGAGGGCGGGAGAAAACAGGGAAACCCTGGAAACGGTGCTCACATCGGTTGCACCCGAACAGGTGACCGGAGCGGCTTTTCTCATCGCTCATATGCCCGAACACGACCTTCGGCAGCTGAGCAGTGAATTCATCCTGGACAATATACGCTGCGCCTACACGGCCGTCGACGAGTCCCGCTGGACCGGCACCATGCCGGAAGAGGTGTTTCTCAATAATGTGCTTCCCTACGCGAGTATTCACGAACGCAGGGACAACTGGCGCCGGGATTTTCATGAATGGTTCTTCCCGCTGGTACGGGACTGCGCAACGCCGGGGGAGGCGGCGGTGCTGCTGAACAGCCGCATCTGGGAGATGGTGAACGTCCATTATTCAACCAAACGTCCCAAGGCGGATCAGAGTCCCTGCGAGTCCATGGAAGCGGGACTGGCTTCGTGCACCGGGCTGGCAATCCTGCTTGTCGATGCCTGCCGGGCCGCGGGCATTCCCGCCCGTTTTGCCGGCATACCGCTCTGGGTCGATGAATCGGGCAACCATTCCTGGGTCGAGGTGTGGCACGACGGCCGCTGGCACTGCCTGGGAGCGGGCGAGCCGGGTCCTCTCGACGAAACCTGGTTCATGGAAAAAGCGGGCCGCACCGATCCCGCCGATCCCCGGCACTGGATCTACGCGGTATCGTGGGAAAAAACCGACCTGGAATACCCCGTGCTCTGGGATACCACCGTGCACTATGTGTCCGCTGTCAACGTGACCGATTCCTACGTGCAGGTTCAGAATGATGATGACCGGGTCAATGTCGCGTTCCGGCTTTATGAACGGAAGGGCGGCCCGAGGGTCGGGGCGGAAACGGTCATTTCTTCCGACGGCACCGTTATCGGAGGCGGACGCACGCGGAATGAACGGCATGACCTGAATGACATGCTCAATTTCGACCTGGTGCCGGAGAAGACCTATGACCTGACATGTGTTGTCGATGGGATCGAATACCGGTATGTGTATATCACGACGAGGGCGAAATTTCAGGTGGAGGATATATATCTGGAGGATTTAAAGTAAAAAGAAAACGGATAAAGGAATGCAGAGACGTGATGCCTCGCGTCTCAGGAGACAGAACCGGACATTGTCGGTCATAGAACGAACATTCATTAATAAAAGGAGAGAGAGATGAAGGGGAAAGTGTTTTCACAGCTCAGCATTATGATGTTTCTCGAATTTTTCATCTGGGGAGCCTGGTACGTGACCGTGGCGAACTACATGGGCGAAATCGGCATGAAGGACTATGTCTACTGGGCCTTCACCGTGGGCCCGATCGCGGCGATCGTCTCTCCGTTCTTTCTGGGTATGGTGGCGGACCGCTTCTTCGCGACCCAGAAGGTTCTGGGAGTGATGCACCTGATCGGGGGCGTGGCCATGTTCTGCGCGCCGTTCCTGTCCTTCTCACCGGTACTCTTTATCATCGGCCTGCTCATTCACATGCTGGCCTATCAGCCGACCATCGGCCTGGCCAACACGCTGGCATTCAGGAATATCAGTAACCAGGAAAAAGAGTTTCCGGTCATCCGGGTTTTCGGCACCATCGGCTGGATCGTAGCCGGCATCTTCGTGAGCGGTATCCTCGGCGCGGACAAAACCGATATCCCGCTGCGGGTCGCCGGTGTCGCCGGTGTTCTGCTCGGCCTCTTCAGCTTTACTCTGCCCGACACGCCGCCGCCCGCGGCCGGTCAGAAGGCGACATTCAGGGAGATCGCCGGTATCGACGCGCTCAAGCGGCTGAGCGGGAAAAACTTCAACGTTTTTATCTTCAGCTCGCTCCTGATCTGCATTCCCCTGGCGGCGTACTACTCCTACGCCCAGATGTTCGTGGGTGACGCCGGCTTCCCGAAACCGGGTTTCAGCCTCTCTTTCGGCCAGATGTCCGAAGCGGTGTTCATTCTGCTGCTGCCGTTTTTCTTCAGCAGGCTGGGCGTGAAAAAGACCCTGCTGATCGGCATGGGCGCCTGGGTCGCCCGCTATGTGCTGTTCAGCCTGGGCGCTTCCGACGCCGTAGCCTGGATGATCTACGGGGGCATCATCCTGCACGGCATCTGCTATGATTTCTTCTTCGTCACCGGTCAGATCTATGTCGACAAGAAGGCGCCCGCCGATATACGCGGTCAGGCGCAGGGATTCCTGGTACTGGTCACCTACGGTGTGGGCATGCTCATCGGTGCCCAGGTGTCGGGCTGGATCTTCAACGCCCGGGTCACCGAGACCGGCGCGGCCGCACTGCCCCAGTGGCAGGGATTCTGGTGGCTGCCCGCGGTGTTCGCGGCGGTGATCATGGTCATCTTCTGGGTTTTCTTCAGCGGCAAAGAGGGGAAAAGGAAAAACTAGGTGCATTTCGGGTCCGGACGGGAGCGCCCGGACCCGGCCACAGCAGGGAGGAATCCATGTCCAAACAACGGCTGGGCGTCGGCATTGTCGGCGCCGGCTTCGTTGCCCGGTTTCATATCCGGGCCTGGCAGGGTGTACGGAACGGTGATATTCTCGGCATCGTCAGCAAGGATACAAAAGAGTCGGAAGAAGCGGTGCAGCTCGCACGGCAGCTGGGGGTCGGAAGCGCCAGGGTGTTCGAGACGATAACCGACATGGCCGCCGATCCCGCCATCGACGCGATCTGGATCTGCGCACCCAATTTTGTCCGGATCGAGGTGATGGAAGAAATCGTTCAGGCGGTGACGTCCGGTAAAGCGCAGCTGATAGGTGTCGCCTGTGAGAAACCGCTGGGACGGAACGTGAAAGAGGCCCGCCGCATGCTGGAACTGGCGCGGGAAGCGGATCTGCTGGATGGATATCTTGAGAACCAGGTATTCATGCCGGCGGTGACCCGGGGCCGGGACATTGTCTGGGCCCGGGGCGCGCGGGTGACAGGACGTCCCTATCTGGCCCGGGCCGCGGAAGAACACGCCGGGCCCCACATGCCCTGGTTCTGGGAAGGTGAACTGCAGGGCGGCGGCGTGCTCAATGACATGATGTGCCATTCGGTGGAAGCGGCGCGCTATATGCTGACCAAACCGGGAGCCGCCCGGGAGAGTCTGATGCCGGTTTCGGTAAACGCCTACACAAACTGCCTCAAGTGGCAGCGGCCGGAATACGCACAGGTGCTTTTCGAGAACAGCGCCGGGAAAACCGATTACGTTAACCGTCCGGCTGAGGATTTCGCCCGTTCCCTGATCGAATACGAAGACAAGGAAGGCCACCGGCTGGTGGTGGAGACGACAACATCCTGGTGTTACGTGGGGGCCGGCCTGCGGCTCTCCATGGAACTGCTGGGTCCGGAGTATTCTCTGAACATCGATACCCTGGACGCAAATCTCAAGACCTTTTTCAGCCGCAAGGTGGCCGGGGCAGAGGGCGAGGATCTGGTGGAAAAACAGAACGCCGAGGCGGGTCTGATGCCCATCGTCAATGACGAGGCGGCCGAGTACGGCTACACCGCGGAAAACCGGCACATGGTGGAGTCCTTTCTCGCGGGCACACGTCCGCTGGAGAATTTCTCCGACGGCCTGAATGTGACCGAACTGCTCATGGCCGCATACAAGAGCGCGGAGGAAGGACGGACCATTCCCTTCCCGTTTGACGGGATTGAAGATTTCATGCCGGCGGTTGCCCGGGGGAAGTGGAATCCCGCAAAAAAATAACGGAGACAGCAGACAAATCCCGGCCCCTCCATCCCGGGAAATGCCAACGGAAGACGCGAAAGAGACGAAAAAAAAAGAGCTCTAAAGCTCTACAGCTCTTTCATGTATCAAACTAAAAGGAGATACAATGAAACACTTACTGCCTGTTGTTTTACTGGCCGTCCTGGCGGCGCCGCTGCTGATGTGCCAGAGCAGCGAACCGGCGATCCCGAAGACTGAGCCGCAGGATGTTGTCCGGATCCGGGAGATCCCCCTGTCGGTGCAGTGCTGGACGTTCCGCAAATTCACCTTCCTGGAGGCGCTGGAGAAGATCGAGGCGCTGGGGATCACCTGCGTCGAAGCCTATCCGGGTCAGAAACTGGGCGGTCCCGATGACAAAGCGACATTCCACCACGATATGAATATGAAAAGCGCGGCGCTTGTGAAGGAGAAATTGAAGGAGCACGGACTCCGGCTGGTGGCCTACGGGGTCGTGGGGTTCAAGAACGATGAGAAAGAGATGCGAAAGGTGTTTGACTTCGCCCGCAAGATGGGCATCGGCGTGGTGGTTACAGAGCCGGCCTACGATGATTATTCCCTGATCGACAAAATGGCCCAGGAATACCGCATCAAGGTGGCGATTCACAACCATCCCGATCCCAACAAATACGCGTATCCGGAAACGGTGCTCGAGCATGTCAAAAACTGCAGCAAGTGGATCGGCGACTGCGGCGACACCGGCCACTGGATGCGCACCGGCGTGAAACCGGTGGATGCGCTGAAGCTGCTGGAGGGCCGCATTGTCCACATGCACCTGAAAGACCTTGACTCGTTCGGAAACAAGAACGCCCTGGATGTTCCCTTCGGATCGGGCAAGGCGGATGTCAAAGGAATTCTGGAAGAGCTTACCCGCCAGGGATACCGGGGTTACCTCTCGGTGGAACACGAAAACCCCAACGAGGTCGAAAACCCTTCGCCACCCATCGCCAAGGGGAAGGAGTATATAGAGAGCATTACCTACTACAAAGGGTATGACGAGATTCTCTCTTACGGGTGGAACGGCTTCAGCAAGCACGGCTGGAACCACTACGGGCCCGGCTATTTCGAGCTGGACAGTGAGACCGGCGTCCTGAAAGGGAACGGCGGCATGGGCCTTTTCTGGTACAGCGCGAAAAAGTACGGGGATTTCATCCTTGAACTGGATTACAAGTGCTCGAAACCGGTGACCAATTCAGGTATTTTCCTGCGTATCCCGGATTTCGTGACCAGCGATGACTATATTTATCACTCCTTCGAGGTGCAGATCGACGATGCCAGCAAGGGCATTCACACCACCGCCGCGGTGTATGATGCGGAGGCGCCGAAGCTGAACGCGACAAAACCGACAGGTGAATGGAACCACTACAAAATTTCCTTTGTCGGCGATGTGATTTCGGTTGAGCTGAACGGGGTGCTCGTGAATGAGTGGAAGGCCGAACCCCGGGGCAAGATCAGGGATTTCGCTTCCGAAGGCTACATCGGCCTGCAGAATCATGACAGCATTTCGCCGGTCTATTTCCGGAATGTGTTTGTAAAGGAGCTGTAGCCTGATCCTCCGGGGGGCTTGAAGCCCCCCGGAGCATTGCTGCTTTCTGGGAGGCTCACAGCCTCCCGTAGGGTATCATTCCCGCTATATACGTGATCGCCTCGGATATCCATCCGGGGCGTAATTCAGGAGGGATGTTCATCCCGCGGGGGGCATATCGCGACATCCCGCCGGTTAAAGGCAGCCCCCGGATTGCCATTGGGATGCCGGCGCTGGTTTGGGATCTTCGGTTTTCGTCGTTGGGTTGGGTTTTTGTGAACGGTTCCTATACGGCTGTTTCCCTGTTCTTTTTCCTTGATGAAAAAGTAAGCAAAAAATCAAGGCCGACGTCGAACGGCTAAAATGTGACCTTGTTTTGCCGGAGGGGCAAAAAACTCGTCCCGGCTGGGAAGATGCCGGTCCTCAAACAATTTTGCCCCCGACACCCGGCAATCCAAGCCCACATTTATTAACGCCGTTCTCCTAATGGCCGAAAAATAAATACATTAGATACGATAATATAAATTTGATTATCGTTTTTGGACTTCCGGGAAATGGCGTTAAAAATAGATGGAATTACCTAAATAAACGTTGGAACGTACCTAATGGTAGAATAGCGTCATCCTGTCAGCGGTATTCTCTCCTGAATCCGCACCCCCTCCAGCGTCACCTCACACCCGTAGGCATATACCCGTACTCCCGCTGATCTCGCCTCCGCGACTGCGTGCGCGAAATCCGGATCCATGGCCGCATGGGGCTGAAAGCGCGCGGCGTCCCCCCGCTGTACCACGAAGACAATCGCACAGGCCGTATCCGCATGCCGGGCCAGGGCGGTCAGTTCCCGGACGTGCTTCGTCCCGCGCAGTGTCGGCGCGTCAGGGAACAGGGCCGTGCCGCTCTCAACCAGGGTCACTGATTTCACTTCCACAAAACAGCGTCCATTGCCGCCGGTGAGAAGAAAATCGAAGCGGGATTTCCCCTCCGCCACTTCAGGGGTAATGGTATCATAATCCGTACAGATTCCAAGCCGGCCGTCCGTGAAGGCTTCCCTGAAGAGGCGGTTGGGCAGCACTGCATCGACCGACACCAGGGTGCCATCCGCCGCCTCGGCAAGTACGATTCGGTGGCTCGTTTTCCGGTTCGCTCCGGAAACGGGAATGAACCAGGCTCGCCGGCCTGCGGCGATGAGGCCGGTCATGCGGCCCGAGCTGGAGAGGTGGGCCTGTATTTCCGTTCCGTCGATGATCGCGGACACGACGAATCGGTTCAGCCTCCGTACGATGATCCCCGGGTGCAACGGGTGTGGGAAGCGCATTGTTCCTCCGGTGTGGTGGCAGGGTACCGCACAATATACGGAAAAGTGAGGAAATCCGCAATTCCGCGGGAGAGAAAGCCGTTTATGCCGTCACACAGCGGTTCAGGACACATGAGGCAGATTTCCGGAAAAAAACGAAACCATTTTCAGGAATTTACGTGTACTATGATGTAGACACCGTGCAACCACCAAGGGGAAGGAATACAATGAAGCGTATGATCACTATTCTGCTGGCAGTCCTAACCGGGCTGTCCGTCGTGCAGGCCGGCAGCGGGAAAAAGCTTATTCGGCCGGCTTTTGATATTGTGAGAATCGATCGGCCGGTCGATCTGAGCGGCAAACTGGATGATCCGCTCTGGGAGCAGGCCGAGACGCTGGAGCTGCTGTACGAAGTGACACCGGGTGATAATACTCCGGCGCCGCAGCGGACATTAGTGAAAATACTGTATGATGATGCCAACATCTATTTCGGATTCCGCTGTTACGACACCGAACCGGAAAAGATTCGGGCCAATCTCACGGAACGTGACAATATTTTTCAGGATGATTATGTGATCGTCTGTATCGACACCTATGGCGACCATCAGAAAGCGTATGAGCTGGCGGTGAATCCCTTTGGTGTTCAGGGTGATCTCATGGCCTCGATGAACGATGAAGATATCAATTTCGATGCGATCTGGGAATCGGCGGCGGCAATCGATGACCAGGGATGGACAGCGGAAATGAAAGTTCCCTTTAAAAGCATTCGGTTTCCGAAGAAAGATGTGCAGAGCTGGGCCCTGAACATTATTCGCACATTACCCAGAAGCAGCCGTATTCAGGTCTCCTGGACGCCGATCGACAGAGATATTCCCAGTTTGCTGGCCCAGTCGGGGCTGGTACGCGGACTGGAAGGCATCGAATCCAGCGGCACGGTTGAGCTGCTTCCCTACGGCATCGCCCAGAGTGAAGCGAACATCAAAGATCCGGCTGACGGCGGATCGGGGCTGGGGAAAAGTGAAACCAGCGGCCGCATCGGTCTCGGCTTCAGCTATATTCCCGGGTCGAACTTTTCCCTGGACGGCGTCATCAATCCCGATTTCAGCCAGATCGAGTCCGATGCGGCCCAGATCAGCGTCAACACGACCTTCGCGCTCTACTACCCTGAAAAACGGCCCTTCTTCCTGAAAGGAAACGAGCTGCTGCAGACGCCGATGTACTACTCCCGGTCCATCAACGATCCCCTGGCCGCGGGGCGGGTGATCGGCAAGAACGGCTCCCTGTCCTATATGTACCTTACCGCCTATGACCGCAACACGGTGATCGTTGTTCCGGGTCTGGAGCAGAGCAGCACGGTTGCTTCAAACCGGGAGTCCTTCGCGAATATCGCCCGGCTGCGCTACGACCTGGGAGACGAGTCATACATCGGCGGCATGATGCTGGCGAGGAACATCAGCGACGCGCATAACTATGTGTTCGGGCTGGACTGGAACTACCGTTTTTGGGGAAACTGGTCCTTCAGCGGAGAAGGATTTTACTCCGACACGCAGGAGCTGAACGATCCCGATCTCTTCACCTCGGACCGGGATTTCGGCGGCAGCAAATACACAGCCGGATTCGACGGCGAGAACTATTCCGGTATGGGGGTCCATCTTGTCCTGCAGCGCAACGCCCGTCATTACGGGTTCTATTTCCTGATCAACGATTTCAACCCGACCTACCAGACCTATAACGGTTTTTTCACGCGGATTAATTACCGTCAGTACCTGACGAATCACAGCTATACGTTTTACCCCAAAAATTCGTTTATCGACCGGGGAACGATCGGCGTAACCGCATACCAGTATTATGACTACAGCTATGAGAAACGCGAACAGGTCGTACAGCCCTCTCTGTCACTGACCACAAAGGGACAGATCAATGTCAATCTTTCCTATCTGGTCACCAATGATGAACTGTTCCGTGATGTCTGGTTCGACGGGATCAACAGAATGCATTTCAGCGTCAGCGCACGGCCGCACAGTCTGCTCAATTTCGGATTCAGCGGGCAGCTCGGCAGGTTCATTTACCGAACGTCCAGTCCGGTCATGGGTAAGGGACATACCCTGGAGGCCTCCCTGACGCTGAAACCGACCACGAAGCTGAACATGAATTTCTCATATTCCCGGGCACGTTTATCGGATCTTGATACCGATGCCCTCTTCTACGACGGTGACATCTACCGCACGGTGATCAAGTATCAGTTCACTCCCGAGATCATGTTCAGAACGATCGCCGAGTATAACTCATTCTCAAAGAATTTCAACATATACCCCCTCTTCAGCTACAAAGCGGGTGCGTTCACCACTTTTTACGCCGGCATGAGCAACAACTCGGTGGATTACGGGAATCCCTTTGGATTCACCACCACGAACCGGCAGTACTTCATTAAGATGCAGTACATGATACGTACCTGAGAGCCCTCATTCCCTCGATACGGGCGGGGGTTAACGCCGCTCCCGCCCGGCCCTACCCCGCCGCCCCTAAAAAAAGCCAACGAAAAACACGAAAGAAACGAAAAACAACAAGGATAAGGGAAAAAGGATAAAGCAAAAAGTCCCGGCCCTGTCCCCCTGTTAAGGGGGAACCGGCGAAGCCGGTAGGGGGTTGTCATTCCCGCGTGCTTCAGGCGGGAATCCAGGGGGTGGGGTGGAGACAGCAGACAGCAGACAGGACCTTGCCGCCCCGCCCCGATTTATCAGCAACGAACAAGACGAACAAAAACGAAAAAAAAGATAAAAAAAAGAACATGGTAGGATGGGCCTGTGGCCCCTCTTTCCCGGGTAAGAGATCAAGATTTCAATACCGCACCGGATAGCGGCAGTCCCCGGACTGCCGCGGGGGTTGATTATTGTCATGCCCGGGTGCTTCAGGCGGGAACCCGGAAGAAGAGGGCGGGGACAGGCGTAAAACGAAATACACTTGCAAAACATGTATATTTTATGGCATTCCTGGAAGCGTTTTTATCATTGAAAAACCGGTGTTCATCACTGAAATTTCAATGATAATACAAACACTTTCATTCGTATCATTTCAAAGTTCCCCAAAAATCACTTGACAAATATGTTTTTAATTTTCTATATTAATTTTTAGCGCATCATTCATCATTCATCATTCATCATTCATCATTCCTGAGCCGGGAATCGCTTCGCGCGGATCAGGGAGCATGCGTCGCTACGCGGCTCTCAGGGACCGAACGTCGCTACGCGGGTCTCATCATTCATTAAGGAATGATGTCTTAAATGCTTTGAGAAGTGAATGTACAAGCCGGGAGGTGATGACTCCCGCAGGAACACGTGCAGAGGAGCTGTGATGAACGACGAGTGTAAACGATTGATCGAGACGGTGAAGCAGTATATCGATGATCACGCCCGCGAAGATTTCACCATTGAACAGCTTGCCGAACATTTTCCCGTTTCCCAAAACAGACTGAGCGCCTGTTTCAAGGTGCTGTACGGTATCACACCCAAGTGCTATCTCGATGAGAAGAAGATGGATGCCCTGGACACACTGCTGCTGACCGAGGGCGACGGGTATATCATGATGCACTACGCCCATGCCATCGGACTCAACGACGAGAGCGCACTCTGTCATCTGGTTCGCAGAAAACGGGGTATGACGTTTTCAGAATATAAACGATATCTGTTTGGAGAGTGAAAATTTCAGGGAAAATTTCAAGGAATTTTTCAGGGAAAGATTCAATGGAATTTGGTGGACATTAATAAAAGAAATATTAATTTTTTAGTAGTGCCTTTGGTGGTAGCGTAGATGAATAATTTTATTGCCAAAAATTAAAAATATTTTATAATCACTTGAATTTATAGATAACAAAATTATTATAACGGTTAATATATGAAAAAAGCGAAATGTGTTTATATTAGTATTCTTTCGATATTAATCATCATTGCAAATATATTGCTTCTTATTATAAAAGAAAGACGCTCAAAACAAACAATTGAAGAGAGTAAACTTTCGTTTACTAGAGTAGAAGGGTTAGATTACTATGGTGATCATATAGAACCTTTAACATTAATAAGAAACGGGAAAACAGATGATTTGCCGAATGGTGTTAACTGTTTGTTAATTAGGTCTAATAGGCAGGATATAGCGAAAATTGAAGAAATGTTGAGTGATTTAGATTTCCCAAGAGATTCATTGAAAATCTACATAATCAAAGACGATAACACTTCATCTAATATGCAGTTAATAGGACTTTATAGAATTAAATATAGTTGGGAAAACAAATATAATATTGGGCCATCAGACAATTTTATTATTTTAATCGATAAAAACGGTATAATCAGATATATTGATAACTATAAAACTGATTATAATAAAATAGAATCATTAATAAGTAGATACACCAAGGTATTGTTATGAAATTTATAATAATTATATGTTGTGTTCTGCAATCATGTTTGTTTTGTGTTTACAGCCAGGATGTAATCCCCATTCATACTATTAATTCAAATAATTATATATCAGCAAATGACCAGCACCCTTATTTAAATGAGGCGACATTCTTATATTACGATTTCAATACTTCATTTCTATATGTTGTTAATAAAAGAGACAATAATATTTTAGTCTTTGATGATAAGCTACAATTGGTAAGGACAATTGGCAGGTATGGTCAGGGACCTGGAGAATTTGAGAGGATATACGGCGTTTCCACGTCATGTGCCGGGCAAATAATTGTTACTGATAGAGGACGTATCCAGGTATTTTCTACTGATGGACTCTATCAGGCCGGTTTCAGAATAAACATAAGATCGGTAACATTTCCTGTTTGCGCATGTATGGATTCAAGGCAAAATGTATATGTACCGCAATTTAACAATGATAAGTTGATAACAGTCTATGATTTAGAGGGGAATGAGATTGCCAAATTCGGAGACGTTATTTCTATTGAACAGAAACAATATAAGGGCACATTGTCGCAAACATTAGATAATTATATTCATTTAAGAATAGATAATAGTGATAATATCTATGTTGTTTTTCAAAATCAGCCGATTGTTAGACGATATGACTGTGATTATAATCTTATATATGAAAAAAATATCGAATGGCTTGAAGCAATAAAGATTAAGAAACAGAGAGCAGCTGAGAATCGGAAGAGAGTAAGAGGGCACTCAACGGATTATATTTTTAATGATTTTTTCCACACTATTTGTGATGATATGGTAAATCTCTATCTATTTACGCCTGCGGGTTCAACTCCAGTGGCAGTAGTAGATAAAAAAAATGGTGAAGTAAAGAAACTGTATCGTTTATTGAATAAAGATAAATTGAACTATATGATTGATCATATCGCTACGGATGGCCAACGTTTTTTTGCGTCATCCCATGGTGAAATAATTATTACAGAAAAATAAAGGAGATTCCGATGAAAAAAATCATGATTACCCTGGTTCTATTAGCAATGGCATTTACCGCTCTCAATGTTTTTAGTGCAGGACCTGACGTGTGGGGATGTAGAGGAGGATGTGAAGGAATGCCAGTAACAACATTTTGTTCTTGTACTGATAAAAGTGGAACACCAGCGGGCAGCTGTGTTTCAAAATGTGATGATGAAATTTTTGGTGATAATGGCAATTGTGCTTGGAGCTGTGAAATATACAGCCATACAGGCGAATGGTTATTTACGGATTCGGGGAATCGAGAATGTAATGGAGTGGTCTGTTCATGCAGCAAACAGAATTTGAGCGATTAATTATTTTATAAATAGATTTGGATTCATGATGCTACTCTAACTCTTTGTTATGGAGAGAATTGTATAATAATTCTTTAGAGTGTACAAAGTTCAGGGAAAATTTTATAGATTTTCTCTGAGTAAGATATAAATGAATTCGATTAATATGTTAAATTCTCATAATTCTCAGTTAGGGATCTAATGTGCATTTCAATGAAAAATATTTAAAACAGGGCTTGAGGATATTGTTAGGATTAGTGTTTGTTGTCTCCGCTTTGACAAAATTGGTCGGTCCTGTAAGTTTTATTCATGCAATTGGAAAAATTAATTTCTTTGCCTCTTCTACAGATTCTGTTTTTGCGTATATCTTTATCATATTCGAGCTCTCCGTTGGGGTACTGTTAATAATTAAATATCATCATATGACTTTGATAATTGCATCATTAATGTTGATTGTATTTAGTTGTTATCTTGGCTTCAAGCTTATAACAAATGACACAAGTGATTGTGGTTGTTTCGGAGATCTCTTGCCTCAAAGTAATTTAATATCATTGAGCAAAAATTTTATTCTCTTGATCATGGCAGTATATATTTATGAATAAATAAGATTATAACAATTCTTTTAATCATGATTGTGGATGTTTTGGGAATTATATACATCGTAATAATTTGATGGTACTAATACAGAACATTTTTTTATTAAAAATTCTGGTATATCTCTATGAAAAAAATGAAGATTAAACATTTAATTATTTTCATATTATCTGCCGCTATTATTTTTATTAATGGTGTAGTATTTTTTCAAAATCAATTTAAATCAAAGAAAACCCATCGAATGAATGTTGATGGACTTGATTATTATAATCAAGTTTTAGAAAAAATCGAACTTGTTCAAAAAGATGTCATAGTAGAACTGCCTAGAGGTCATGCAAGTATGATGATTTGTTTGAATGGGAAACGACTAAATGAAATAAATAAAATTCTAGAAAAAGTACATCAATCAAATATTTGTATTGATGTTTTCTTTATTAAAAATAATATACCTTTATTTTATAAAGGTAAGGTAAATTTTTATAGTCTAAAAAATATCGATTGGTTACAAGACTATCAGTTATCACCATCTGATGATTTTATTTTTGTTGTAAACGACGAAAATAGAATCGAATATTTTGAAAATTTTCAAATCACTAGTCACAAAATAAAGTTGTTAATGACCAATTTTACAGTGGAGAAAAAATGAAAATATCAAATTTCATTTATTTAATTGCACTTTTAGTCTCGGGATCTGTATTCTCTCAGGATCGATTTGACCTGCATACGCTTACTGCAGAATATCAGATTGAACCCGATGATGACCATCCCTACATTAACCAGGCATCGTTTATTCATTATAATAAATCAGATTCTTTGATATATGTTGTTAATAAAGGAGACAACAATATTCTTGTTTTTGATACGAACCTTAATTATATCTGCACGATCGGCCGGTTTGGTCAGGGCCCTGGTGAGTTTCAAAAAATTTCCGCAATTTCGACGTCACGAGGAGGTAATTTAATTGTAACAGATCGAGGAAGAATACAAATATTGACAAAGACAGGTGATTATCTCGGAGGATTCCGGGTTCAGCTTCGTGTGCCTGCTTTTCCTGTGTGCAGCTGTGTCGATAGCAAAGGGAGAATTTTTTTACCGTATGTTGCCGGTGACAGCTTAATTAGTGTATATTCATTAGACGGGAAATTACTGACGCATTTTGGCAAGATTTATGAAATTACCAAGATATACACGGGACATGAATCTAAAGCAGATGATAACCTGGTTCATTTACGGATTGATTCAGATGATAATATTTATGTTGTATTTTTAAATAAGCCGATAATCAGAAAATATAACAGTGATTTATCTCTTGTATATGAACGAGATTATTCTCATTTATCTGCTATTAAAGTGAAGGACAGGGAAAACCAGGAAACCTGGAGGGAAATAAAGGGGAGAAGAGGCTTTTATATTTTTAATGAATATTTTAAGGCGGTCTGTTTAAATGACGATTATCTATATATTCATGTACCAGCGGAGAAGTTTCCTGTATTCATGATTGAAAAGAAGACAGGAAATATATGCAAAGAATTTAGATTCTTGGGGCTGGACAAGAAAAATTATCCTATTGATAATATGTGCTGCGCTGATGATAAGATAATCACTTCATCTCTAGGTAACCTTTTAATAATAATTAATAAATAGGAGGTTTGATATGAAAAAGCTGTCAGGTGTTTCATTGTGCTTGGCATTGATTGTAACTTTTGCAAATATTTATGGCGCTTTACCTCATCAATGGGCATGTAACGGTGGCTGTGTAAGTGATCCGCAGGTTCCGTTATGTAGTTGCACTGACAGGTCAGGATATCCACCGGGCAGCTGTGTGGAAACGTGTGAATCGTCCACTTTTCCCAGTGAACCAATCGGGAATTGCGCGTATCATTGTATAAATTACAATCCTGATGGAACAATAAAAAGTGAACGTAGTGGGCAAGTAAATTGTTATGGAGAAGATTGCACTTGTTCCAAGAAAGAAATATAGATTCTCATTTATCTTAATTTGGAAATTAATATATAAATAAAGTCGAGAATTTTGTAGTAGAAGATAGATTATACCTGTTGGTTTAGTATGTTTGTTCAAAAACATTAAACGAGACTAATGTTATCCTGATCGGACCACAAAAAGGTGAAAAACTCCGATACTTATTACTGACCGAAAGAGGCAAGTATATCATGATTTAAAACGCCCACGCGATCGAGCTCAACGATGAGAGCGCGCTCTGTCCTCTAGTTCGCAGAAAGCGGGGCATGACGTTTTCAGAATACAAGCGGCATCTGCTCAGTGGGTGAAAATTTCAGGAGATTTTTCAGGGAAAGATTAAATTAAAATTAGTTAATTTTAATAATAAAAGCTCTAATTTTTTAGTAATGCCTTTGGTGGTTGTTGATGCCAATGATTGCACCGTCAACAATCGAAATTGATATGTAAAAACACTAGTGTCCGGTTAAAGGTATAAAAAATAAAAAATATGGCCCAACTTACCTCAAAAATTGTTATATTCTAGTGCACCTAAAA
>JAFGRY010000033.1 GCA_016934955.1 bacterium
CAACATTCAACATACAACATTCACCGGCCCAGCATCATTACCTTGTTTATTGAATGTTCCTTGTTGAATGTTGTTCTGTTGATTTTGTATAAGGTAATTAGCCATGAACATAGTGAAAAAAATAAAAATGCACCCCATCCTCACCCTCTTCTACCTCCCCCGGCTGCTGGGGCTGTTTCTCACGGTCCTGATCCTCATCATGCTCTTCGGACAGGGGCTGCCCGATGTCCATGCCATGATGCTGCGGGAACGGCTCATGACCGGGTGCATGATCGTAATGCTGCTCGGGCTGATCACCGGGTTCAGGTGGGATATGGCCGGGGCCCTGGGCATTCTCACCGGGTTCACGTTCGCCGTCCTGATCGAAAAGGGATTTCCCGGCGGCTGGGTGTTCCCGCTCCTGCTGCTCACCGGCCTTCTCTACCTGGCTTCGTTTATCGTGATCCCTCCTGAACAGAAGAAAGGGGCGCTCTGAGATGGGAAAGGACCGGTCGCTCGTCTATTCCACCGGTGAAGGGCGCATCTGCCCGGACTGCCATCTTCCCTGGGGCGACTGCATCTGCCGGGAAGCGAAACCGGCGTATGCGGGAAGCGCTGTCCTGAAGGTCCGGCGGGAAGTGAAGGGCCGCAAGGGTAAAACCGTCACCACCGTCAGCGGGGTCGGCGGCAGTGAAACCGCCATTGAGGATCTGGCGAAAACGCTGAAACAGGCCCTGGGCACCGGCGGATCGGTAAAGGAGGGCGTTATCGTCATTCAGGGAGATCACCGTAAGAAAATTGTCGACCTGCTCACGGAAAAAGGATTCACGGTGAAGCTGGCAGGAGGCTGAGAAAAGAATCAATATCCAATAATCAATGTCCAACTCCCAATGATCAAGTGAAACCGGACGTTGCCTGCTTATTGAAATTCGATAGTGGATATTGGACATTGGATGTTGGATATTGGATATTGAATGGGTTTAAGGAACGTTGAAAAAAACAATATCCAGACCCGCGTAGCGATGTATGGTCCCCTGAATAATCAATATCCAACTCCCAATGATCAAGTGAAACTTCTCCGCACGTTCCGGAAGTCGCACAACGTCAGCGGCAAAAGATGGATCCGGTTTGGATATTGGACATTGGATATTGGATATTGGCTGTTGGATATTGTACAGAGGACAGGAATAAAAAGACGAGCCGCACATGACAAAAATCATTACATCTATTACAGCACCATTACTGCTGCTGCTCATCCTGGAGTGCAGCACAGACAATCCGTACGCTATCGACGGAGAATGGGTGTCGGACATCCCCTTCATCATCAATCACGTCGGGCTGCACTATGCCCACGACAACCGGATCTTTGAATCGGACCATTTTCTCACCTTCAGCGACGCCGGCAGTGACGCGGTAAAGAAACGGTTCGCCGGGTATGCTGAACGGGCGTTCGCGGAGATTCTCGACGATTTTCACATCCCCTCCGCGTCGTCTCTGGGCATCACCGGTCAGAGCACCAAGATGACCATCTACACCAACAAACAGTCGGGCATGATCCAGCTCGCCTTTCCCTACGGATTCATCCTGGACGGCGAGGATTCGCAGACATATGCCAACTGGCCTGAAGAGATGAAGCCGCGCTATTACAAGCAGCTCAAGCATGAAACCATGCATGTGGTACAGTTCCTTCTGGGGGTGCTTCCGAACGCGGACAACGATTACGAACCGGACAAGTGGTTCAACGAGGGGCTGGCCGAGACGATGAGCGGCGGTTTTTTCATTCCCATCACCAGCAGGGCGGAGTTCGACAGCTGGAAAAGCCGCTGCGGTTCGGTGAATCCGGTTTCCATTCACCAGTGGTCCGACCTCACCATTCCCGCAAACGAAGTCGGTGCCTTTTATCCGGCCTTCGGCCTGGCAGTCCGCTATCTCGTGCATAAGGACGGCCTCGGCAAACGCTATACCGACATCAAACATATGTTTCAGGAGCTGGCGATGCTGGAGATCACTTTTCCCGAAGCATTTGAGAAATACATGGGCATCACGCTGGAAGAGTATGAAAATACATTCTTTGAGCGCATGGATAATTTTCTGAAGTAAGTACTTGTGACAAGTCAATTCGTAAAGGACAGTCTGAAGTGTGAAGTGTATTGATATACAACAGAATGACTTGTCACAAGTACTGCTGTACCAAACCGGAGCCATTCAATGCCTCTACAGCCTTTCACCCTCGAACGCTACTTCGCGAAACACGAATTCAGCGCCCGCTACCTCCTCTCATCCTCGGACTGTGAACCCCTGCCCATGACCGACCTGCTGGCCATGGCATCGGACGGAACTGCCGCCCTCTGGCATGACCTGACACTCGCCTACACCGAATCGGCCGGGCACCCCCTGCTCAGGGAGATGATCGCCTCTATCTATCGCGGACTAAACGCTGAGGACATTCTCACCGCAGCACCCGAAGAGATCATCTACCTCTTCATGAACACTTTTCTCGAGCCCGGGGATCACGTCGTTTCCACTTTCCCCGGCTACCAGTCGCTCTACGAGCTGGCCCGCGCCCGCAGCTGCCGTCTCTCCTTCTGGAAGCCCAGGGAGGAGGAGGGCTGGGCCTTCACCGCCGCCGATCTGGAAGCGCTGCTGGAGCAGGACACAAAACTGGTGGTCATGAACTTCCCCCACAACCCGACTGGATATGTGCCGCCGGCGAAAGAATACGAAAAGATGGTCCGGATGGCGACGGACCGCGGCGCCCTGGTCTTCTCGGACGAGATGTACCGGTTCCTGGAGATCGTTCCGGGAACGACCCTGCCGGCCGCCTGCGAGCTCTCGGACCGGGCCGTCAGCCTCTTCGGCCTCTCCAAGAGCTTCGGCCTTCCCGGCCTGCGCACCGGCTGGCTCGCCTGCCGGGACGGAGATATCCTGCGGAACATGCAGGAGCTGAAGGACTACACCACCATCTGCGGCAGCGCCCCCTCGGAGATTTTAGCCATGATCGCCCTGGAGAACCGGGTACGGATCATCACCGGCCATATCGAACGGGTGCGGAAAAACCTCGCGCTGCTGCAGGATTTCGGCAAACGGTTACTTGTGACAAGTCCACAGGACTTGTCACAAGTAACCGGCCAGCCTGCAGTCTTCGAACTCATCCCTCCCGTCGGCGGCTCGGTCTGCTTTCCCCGCCTGCCGGGAGTGGGTTCCACCTTCGATTTCTGCGAGCGGCTGGTGAACGAGGCCTCGATCATGCTGCTGCCCTCGAAACTGTTCGAGTGGGATGACACCCATGTCCGTATCGGCCTGGGACGGGAGAATTTCCCGGAGGTGCTGGAACGGTTTGTACGGTACTTGTGACAAGTCCGTTGGACTTGTCACAAGTAATCACCATCGGAGGGAACGTGGACACCAACACACAGGTTTTTAACATCGCATGCCTTTGCCTGAGCATGGCACTGTTTCCCGGAACCGCCCGCGGGGGCGACATCTACACATTCTCTGGAACGCTTGCAGATGTGCACAATTCCACTTATGCGATAGCCGGCGCCAATCTCACATTCACAAGCCCTGACGGCATAACCTATCCTACAGTTCAAACACAGGCTGACGGCACATTCACTACAGCTATCGACACGCCTGTTGAAGAAGACGACCATGACCAAACATCTCTTAAGTACTCGTCATATGCAGTCGGGCACGGCGAGAACACTCGAATGATCAGGTGGTCAACCCCAATCAGAGGTACAGCAAACATCAAGATTTTTAACATCCTCGGACAACTCGTAGATGAGGGACAGGTAAGCTATGGCCAGGGCGGCTATCATCAGGTAAACTGGGACATGCCCTCTAATGCCGCAACACAGATGTTCCTTGCATTGGTCGAGGTGCAGGACGCACAGGGCAGGCATATTCTCAAGAACATGAAGATGATGGGCGGCTCAGGAGTAGGAAGCGGCTTTTCTTCTGTTGGCTCGTTCCAGAAAACCTCGAACGCAACATACACTGAATCACTTGAGAAAACAACCAACGGCAGCTACTGGAAACTGGTCATCGACCACCCTGACTTCAGGACAAGGGAAGTGCTGTTTGACTTGGCTGATGGCGGCAGTTATAATCTCGACCTTGATATGATTAGCAACAGCTTTGATTTGGGTTTCTTTGATGAGATAACATACAGAATGAACGGCAGCGGCACTCTTAGATGGGCAGAGGCACCCCAGCTCTATATCGTAACTGATAATCCTTCAGGCAAGACCGGCTACCGCGCGCCAACACAAGCCCAGATAGACATGATAAAAGACATCTGGAAAAACAAGATATACGAATTAACCGGCGGAGAGATTGAAGTGACAGATTCGATGATAACGCTGGGCAATGATCCTCTTGGAGATGGTGCTGCAGAGATTGTATTGGATAATGGGAATTTAAAACCTTCTGTGGGGTATAATGTAGTGTGCTGGAGTGACCTGTTGCCAAGAATTGGTGCTCATGGAGAGTTCTATGCTAGTGATTATAATAATCAGGAGAATCCGCATATCATCCAGGGTGCGACACAAATACTTAATCCTTGGTATAATCCAACATCTCCTGAATATGATATTGCCATGGTTGAAACAATGCAAAGCCTTGGCTTCCCTAATGACCCTGCTGATAAAAATAAAAGATGGGATGGCACAACTCATGAACCAACAGAATTGATGAGGCAGTGTGTGAAATTAAATTATGAAAGGATGTATGCAACATATTCCCCTGATAGAAGCACAGTCCCAGAATCAATCTAATTCTTAAGAACAAACAACATTCTAGAGGGTGTACTCAGTATCCAGCGTGTACTTGTGACAAGTCCTCCGGACTTGTCACAAGTGCCGTAAATGTAAACAGCAATCGATTGATCCCCGGCTGAGAATTGCTATATTATCTGATCATGCGATGCCGCAAAGAACAATTCATCAAGAACAGTATATTTCACATCTACAACCGAACCATATCGGGCGAACGCCTCTTCAGAGATGATGACGACTATCTGAAATTTCTCAGAAAACTCAAAGATACGGTTCCCCGCTATCCCTGTTCACTCTATGCCTACTGCCTCATGCCCACCCATTTTCATTTTCTGATCCGGCAGGACGGCGATGAATCTATATATAAAATTTTCAATCATGTGCTGTCATACTACGTGCAGACATTCAATTTCAAGCACAAACGGCGGGGCCGCCTCATGCAGGGGCCGCTGCAGCATATTCAGGTGGTAAAAGAAAATCATCTTTTCCTGCTCAGTCAATACATCCATCTGAACCCGGTGAAGGCGAACCTGGTCAATACACCCCATGACTGGGTCTATTCAAATTTCCGTGAATGGGTCGGCACCAGGAAGGGGACGTTATATGTCGATGCGCTGTTAAAGCGTTATTTCAACAATTCACTGGATGACTACTGGGAGGCGGTTGAAAAGTATCAACAAAATCCGGATGACCTGGAGGGTATAACGTTTGATGAGTCGTAAAACAGTTACTTGTGACAAGTCCTGCGGACTTGTCACAAGTAACTGTTGCGAAAGGGAAACAGTATGCGTATATTGCTTGTAGGAAAACCTACAAGCAGGGGCATTACCATGAGTGTGATGAGTATTCGAATCGATGATCAAAAACGAAAAGCATTAAAAGTGATCGCGTCCATAGAAGGGAAAACGATGGGAGGCATTGTTTCCGAGCTGATTGACGGGTACATCGACAAGAACAAGAAAAAATTGTCGGGACTTTCAGAAAATGAAAATGTACGGGAAATAATGGGAATGTCCGAGCCGGCATTCAGGGAGTGGGATAATAAAGAAGACGAGATATATAATGACATGTAAAAAATGGACGATCGTTTTAGTCCCTTTTCCTTTCTCGGATTTGTCAACCACCAAAAAACGTCCCGCCCTGGTCGTTTCACCGGACGAATACAATACGTATTCAGATGCCGTTATCGCTTTCATAACCAGCAACCTGGATGTGAAACACAGACTCGGTGATTACCTCATACAAAACTGGCATGAGGCACATTTACCGAAGCCATCGATGATACGGATGAAATTCGCCACTATCGACAACAAGATGATTATTAAGCAAATCGGCCGGTTGTCCGCATACGACATCAGTGAATTTAAAAAGTCACTCACTGCCTTTTTTATTGCTTGACGGCACTTGTGACAAGTCCTGCGGACTTGTCACAAGTACGGGGGTGGATGGAATTTCCTTGCAATAAAAAAACGATCTGATTACATTACATTTTATGCACTCAGAATACGCACCTCAATTGGTTACTTGTGACAAGTCCTGCGGACTTGTCACAAGTAACCATACAAAAGGAGTTCATATATGAAAAAATTGACTGCTTTGCTGCTTGTGTTACTGCCAATTTCCTCCCTGCTCGCCCAGGACACCATCACCGGCACCTATTCCTACACATACGGCGACAGTGAGAGTCTTGTCGAGGCCCGTCAGACCTGCAAGGATCTGGCGCTGAGGGAGGCGATCGAATCCTATTCGGTATTCGTTCAGTCATCCACGGATGTGGAAAACTACCAGCTCAAATCGGACATCATCACCACTATCAGCGGCGGCAACCTGAAAAACGTCACCGTGATCGACCAGAAAGAAGAAGGGCGGAAAATCACCATGACCGTTTCCGCGGAGGTGGATCCCGAAGAGATCAAAGCGCTGATCGAACAGGCACGGGCCTCCTTCGGAAAGGCCGCTGAAACAACCGTCGCCGACACCGCTGGAGCCGATGAAGGCGATTCGCCCTTTCTCGAAGCGCTGGAAAAACATAAACTGGATCTTGGTGACACATCCGGCGGTTCCGTGGATCCCGACAGGCTCCTGGAGCTGTTCCGCACATACAAGCCTTCGGAAAAGAATACATTCCAGTGGCTTGTCTATCAGTCACTGCTGAAGCGCATGGAGATTGTCAAAGGGCTGCGTACACTGAAGGAACTCGAGACGGGGAACAAACCGGTGCGGGCCCGGGCGCAGATGCGCAGGGTCGATGCCATGGCCCTGGAGCTGTTTCGCCTGGTCAGGCAGATCCAGAACAGTGAGCTGCAAAAGACCAGGCTCAAAGTGCTGCGCGCGCGCTGGGTGAGCCAGTGCCGGGAGCTGCTGCAAACAGTGAAAACAAAAAGCGACCACTATTCGCGCCGGTAACCGTTCCGGCCTCGTGGACGGCGCTCCCCGTTTCGGAAGGAGCATCAAACAAAAAGGCGCCCGCGGCTTCAGCCGCGGGCGCCTTTACGTCTATGCCGCAGTGTGTTACTTTTTCAGGACGGCCTTGCCGGTCCCGGTCGAGATGAAAAACCGCCGTTTCTCATTTCCGGTCGAATAGGTTTTTTCCAGCGTTCTATCCTTCTTCGTCCCGTAGATATTCTCGGTCTGGAAATCAACCGGAGCGACAATCCTGCCCGCACGCTCATTGCATTTCATTGTCAGGGATCCGTCAAGGGGCACGCCTTTCAGGTCGACGAGTGCGGCGCCGAGACCGGTATTCACGTGAAGCTCGAACTCGTCACCCTTCGGTTCGATGACGCTGACATCAGCGAGGCCCGAATTGAAATTGCCCTCGAACAGAATGGTGACATTCTCGGCCTTCACCGATCCTGTCCCGCTGTTGGCCTGAATCTCGCCTTCCGTGTTTTCAATGGTGACCCGTCCGGTGCCGGTGTTGCAGTTGAATTCACCTTCACATCCGACAATGATGACATTGTTCGTACCGGTATTCAGATCGTACTCGCCTTTGGCGTCGGTGACCGTGATGCGCCCGGTTCCGGTATTCCCTTCGAACTCGATGTCGCAGCCGCTGATCTCTATATTGCCGACACCGGTGTTGAAATCGATTTCGATCCCGTCCGGCACGCGGATCGTCCAGCTGACACTGCCATCCCTGTCTTCGTCGTAATCGTTGTCGTACTTCTCTTTCAGCGAGAGCCGTTTGCCCCGGGCGCTGAATTCGGGAGTAAAGTACTTGTCGTCAAAACTGTAATCGACAACGACATGGACATCACTGTCACCGCTTTTGACGATCTCCACACTGCCGAGCGCGAATTCACATGTGATAGCGGAGATGCCGGAAAACTTTTTGTCCACTTTCTTGTCGATGCCCGCATACAGTGAGCAGGTAAGCACGGCAAAGAGCAGTCCGACTGCCGGCAGATATGATTTTCTCATGGTCATGGTATTCTCCTTCCTATCCCGATCCTATTGACGCAGTTCGGCTTTTCCCGAGGCGGTGCGGATATGCACTACCGGTGAATCACCTGAACGGCTGAATGATTTTTTCAGGTACGTGTCTCCCCCCTTTTCATACTCTTCCTCATTATCGAAGGCAAAGGGAGAAATAATATGTCCGGACCGTTTTTTCGCTTTCATCTCAAAAAAGCCCTTCACCTCGTTGCCGTTGTAATCGAGCATGGCATCACCGGACGCGGTCGAGACGGTCACATCGAAGCGGGCGGTTTCCGCGAGGACCACACTCACATCGCCTGAAGCAGCGCTGAATTCGCTCGCCGCGGCAAGCGTCACATTCCTAACATCGACATCACCGCTCGCGCAGGAGACCGAGAACACGCCCCTGGCATCGCGGATGTCGATATCGCCGGAAGCACAGCTGACATTCACCATCCCGTCAAGATTGTCACCCTCCACCTCACCGCTGGCGGTGCTGACATCGATATCGCCTTTGATATGGTCAAGCGTGATATCGCCGCTGGCAACACTGATTTCCACATCGCCCTGGATGTCAGTCAGTTCGACATCTCCGGAAGCGGTCTTCGCATCAAATGACGCCCGCAGGCCCGTGACGGCAATGTCACCCGACGCGGCTTCAAACTCTATCTCCGTCTCCGGGGGCACGAGCAGGTTCCAGGTCACGCTTCCGTTCGAGCGTTGTCCACGCCACTCTTCCTTCAGCCTCAATGTAGACCCCTGCTCCCTGATCACGGGTGTGAACGCTTCCTTGGGCGTGACATCATAGACTACTTCGACGGTTACGGTTGAGCCGCTTCGGGTGGTCACGACCACGTCGCCGCTTACCGCTTCAATTTTCACCTTGTCCTTGCCGGTGAATTCTTTTTTCAGTTTCTCGGGAGTACCGCTCCATACGACTCCGGCGGCAAGCAGCGCCAGGACAGCGGCTGCTGGTACGGTGCTTCTGATTTTCATAGTGATCCTCCTTTGTATGTTCGCCGATCAATTGGGTGCTTCACATTTCGAACTCGCATAAATATACGGAAGAACACGCTGAAAAGTCGTTCTGAATGGCAATGCCGTACCGTTTTGCGGGACGATATTATCATTCCGAACGTCACCCGGTCGAGTCACCGGGATGCGAAGCTGTCGGGGGGATCCATCCGCAGACCCCGGATCAGGCATGCTTTTTACGAAAGGCTGAGGGGGTGGTTCCGGCAAATTTTCTGAAGGCGGTATTGAACACGGACTTGGAATAGAACCCGCATTCATACATGATATCGAGGATTGACCTCTCCCGATGCGCGGGATCAGAGAGCTTGCTCATGGCCTCCCGGATCCTGAACCTGTTGATGTAGTCATTGAAGCTCACCCCGAACTGCTCGTTGATAATGCGGGAGAGATGATTGGGATGGATCTTCAGTGATTTGGCAAGTGTTTTGAGGCTGAGATCGGGATCGAGAAAGAGCCTGTCTTCCTCCATGTATATTTTGAGGCGTTCGGTTGTGAAGGATACGCGCTCAGGGTCTACAGGCGTCGTGCGATACTTTTCAGCCGGCTGCGATTTCGGGCCCCGCTTCTTTCCTGCTAACAGCACCCAGAGGGCAGCGCCCGCCGCAATGAAAATCACGCCGATGACCGCAGCGCTACTGCCTGACGTGCCGGGAGGCAGCAGCACCGTAACGGCGCAGGGACGACCGATTACGGCCCTGTCGCTGACGGCGGCCGCGGTGAAGCGGTATTCCCCTGCGGGCAGATCCCGGTATTGAACGATTCGTTGCTCCCCGGGGTTTATATACGAGCAGACGCTGTCCACTCCCTGCAGAAAATACCGGAAACGGAGTTTTTCCGCACGACCCCAGTCGAAACCGGTCAGTTCCACCAGCAGATGACGGGTTCCCGGCGGCAGTGTCATGACGGAATCGGGGACCAGAGGACGGCCGTCAGCCATGACAGTGACGATCCGGCAGGGCGGTGCAGCCGCGCCCCGCAGAATGGCGGCGGTATTGATCTCGCCGATCCCTTCCCGGGTGGCGATATAGAGGAGTGAATCCCGCACAACGGCCGATGGACTGCAGCCGCTGCAGAGATCGTGGGGAAGACCGTCTCCCCCGGTGATCCATACCGGATGAAGCCCGGAAGTCCTGCCCGCGGCCACGGCTTCCAGTGAATCCCGCTGCAGGCTGAACAATCCGTTCCGGCTTCCCAGCCAGAGTGTGCGGCCGCTGCCCGGCACGATACTGTAGATTACATTATCCGGAAGGCCGTCAAGAGTCGAAAAAGTGGCAAATGTTCCATCCCGCCAGCGCTTGAGCCCGCTGCCCCCTGTGCCGATCCAGAGGAACCCGTCACTGTCGCCGTACAGGGCCTGTACGGTAAACGCCGGTTCTTCGGAGGGAACCGTCAGTTGCCTGAACTCTTTCCCGGCCAGCCGGTAGAGAGCGGATTCCGTGGCCGCAAAGAGTTCCCGGCCGGTGCCGGCGAGCGCCCGTATCTCTTTGCCGGCAAGGGACGCCACGCTGCCCCAGGTGCCGCCATCGTAAAAATAGAGCCCGTCCGCGGCCGCTATCCAGACCGTGTCGGAGGCGGTGTTTTGCCGGAACCCCCGGATCCCGATGCCCGCGAGGGCGCTGATTTCCCGGGAACCCGTGCCGTCGATCCAGGCCGCCCCCCCGTTTTCATCCCCTGCCCAGAGACGGCCGAGGCTGTCCCGCAGCAGTGCCCGCACCCTGTTCCCCGGCAGTCCGGATTCGGCGGTATAGCGTCCGGTGACCGCTCCCCGCCGCAGGCGGAACAGGCCATCCTCTTCGCTGCCCGCCCACAAAGTCTCGTCATCATCGGCAATGAGAGCCGTGGCGCGCCTGCTGCCGAAGGCCGGAAGCGTGACCACATCACCCCGGCGAATACCTGCCAGTCCCTGCTCCCCGGTGCCCGCGAAGAACATGTCGCCGGCGCGGCAGAGACAGGTGATATGATTATCGGGCACGACTGCCGGTGCGTCGAATACACCGTCACTGTACAGCTGCAGACCGTCCGCCATGGTGCCGACCCAGAGGGCACCGTTTTCAGCGGCGAGAAGGGCGGATACCGGGGTATAACTGACACCGGGATGCAGCGTCGCCCTTGCTCCGGTGATGTCAACGGAATAGAGCCCCTGCATTGTGCCGATCCAGACACTGCCCGAGGCGTCACTGGCGAGTGAGAGCACCGACGTGTTGCCCAGGCCTTCGTCCCTGCCCAGCCGCTGAACCAGATCGGTGTTCACGACCGCCGCTCCGCCCCGAAGCGTTCCGGCCCAGACACGGCCGGCACCGTCAAGGCAGAGACTGGTAACGATATTGTCGGGGAGGCCGTCATCGACGCTGTACCTGCGGATACCCGATTCAGCGAGGCGGTACAGGCCGAATTCCGTTCCAGCCCAGAGTGATCCGTCTCCGTCTGCCACCAGAGACCGCACATGGGCGGCCGCCAGATAGGGAGCCTGCCGGTGATGGGTGAACGAACCGTTCCGGAAACTGTAGAGCCCCCCGCCCGCGGTGCCGATCCATAGTGTTCCGGCCCTGTCCTGAAACAGGGACAGCACCTTGTCGCTCTTCAGCACCGGGGTGTTCCAGATACTGAAAACGGTCATTGTGTAACCGTCCCATCGTACCAGCCCTGCATTTGTTCCTATCCAGACATACCGGTCATCGGTCTGTATCAGGGCGTTGACGGTGTTGTGGGGAAGGCCGCTGCTCTCCGACCAGAGGCGCACCTGAAAGCGCGGTTCCGTCCCGGCGAGGAGCGGTCCCGGCTGGGAGGTAATCCAAAACAGTGCGGCCAGAATATGAATAACGGCTGACGCTGGTACCCGGAGAGCGCGACAGACTGCAAGCATGGCGATTGTCCTGTTATGACAACGAGGCGAATATCCGGTCCGACGGCGATGATTGTAAGCCTGCGGTACCATAAACATAGAGAATATATCCAAAAATGTCAACACCATTCATCGTTCCCCGGGGTAGCCGGGCGGGGCTGTACCCGGGGAGGAAACGATGCCCTTTAAGACCGCGGGTAACCATCTTCCTCTCCGCTTTTGTACGGCTCCGGCCATTCACCGGTTGCATTGTTATTGATAATTACGTATGTTAATTGCTGTAATTTGACAAAAGAAAGGATGGTTTCCATGCGTTCCAGAACCCGCGCCGCCGCCGCGGCCCTGCTTTGCGCCTGCTCCCTCCTCACTGCCCAGACCCGTCCCGACGGGGCCCGCGCCCTTAGCCATGTCGCATTCCTCGCCTCCGATGAAAACGGAGGCAGAAAATCGGGCACCGACGGTTACCTCGCCGCCGCCCGTTACGTTGCTGAACAGATGCGCTCCTTCGGCCTCAAACCCGGTGTCGGCGACAGCTCCTATTTTCAGACCGTCCCGCTTCCAAACTGGACCAGCTTCACCGCGCCGGCCCGGCTGGAGATTACCGCGCCTGTGTCGCTTTCCTACATCCCCGGACAGGACCGGGACTTTCTTCCCCTGGCCGGTACCGGCTCCGGGATCGTGCAAGGGCAGGCGGTCTTCGCCGGATTCGGTCTTGTCTCCGACAGCTGCGGCTGGAACGACTATGCCGGACTGGACGCCGCCGGCAAGATCGTCATCGTCGTCCCCGACGCCCCCGACAGCCTTACCTGCCTCACGCCCGCTGAACGGTCCGTAGAGGCAAAGATACAGAACGCGGTCAGGGCCGGCGCCTCCGGCATGCTGTTTATCCAGACAACCAGACGCCTGTCCTGGGGCAGGGGACGGAGCGGGGGACACAGCTTTCAGCCGCCCCCGGGATTCATCATCATGTCCGCATCCCGGCAGGTGTGCGATGACATCTTCTACGAGGCGGGGCAAAGCTGGCGCTGGCTGGTGAGCCGCACCCTGAGAGAGCTCACATCCCACACCTGCGACCTGCCGGTCACCCTGGAAATGGAAGCCCATTTTCAACAGTCCGATAGCGAGGCCCCCAATGTGATCGGCGTGCTGCCCGGACGGGACAAACGGCTCAAGCATGAATACATCATCGTCGGGGGACACCTGGACCATCTCGGCACCGGCATGCGGGGGGAGATCTATCACGGCGCCGATGACAATGCCGGATCTGCCGGAATCATGCTTGAGATCGCCCGCGTTCTTCAGTCCGACCGCTTCAGACCCCGGCGAACCGTGGTCTTTGCCTCCTGGGCGGGGGAAGAGATCGGGCTGCGCGGGTCCAGATACTATGCCGAACACCCGCTGTTCCCCCTGGAAAAGACCGCTGTGTATCTCAACATCGATATGGTCGGCAGCGGGGACATGGATCTGACAACCGGCGGCATCTGGGAGTTTTCGCAGCTCTTCGACATCGTGCGCAGGGATATGCCCGACGAGCTGAAATCGAATATCAGATACCGGCTCGATTACGGAGGTTCAGATCACGCGGCGTTTCTGCGAAAGCGGGTAAAATCGCTGAGCCTGCGCACCGGCGATCCCCTGAACGGGCGTCTGGACGATGAGCACCCCGAGTATCACCGGCCCGGTGACAATCTCAAGATCATGTCCGCCGCTATTCTTGAGCACGCCGCGGTCTATTATCTGCACATAATCCGGGGCTTTGCGGACACCGATGAGAACCTCATGGATCCGGCTCTCCTCACGGAACACATCCACAAGAACGCCTTCGTGGCCGATCTGCACTGCGACACCATCGGACGACTGCTCGCCGGTGACGATCTCGCGGCAGACAACGACCATGGACATATCGACATTCCCAAGCTTGACCGGGGAGCAGTCGATCTGCAGGTATTCGCATGCTACGTGGGACCGCCGCACAATGAGACGGAGAGGCTGAACGCGGCCGTGACGGCATTCAGGCAGATCGACGCCGTGCATGAGCTGGTCGACGGCAATCCCGACAGGATGCTTCTTATTGAAAAGAGCGCTGATCTGGAAAAACTGAGGGGTGTGCGCAAGACCGGCGCCCTGATCGGCATCGAGGGCGGATACGCCATCGAGAACGATCTGCGCCTGCTCAGGTCGTTCTACCGCAGCGGTGTCCGTCTTATGACCCTGACACACTGGACCCGCACCGACTGGGCCGACGCGTCGGGTGACGAAGAACCGCTGTTCAACGGGCTGACGGATTTTGGAGAATCAGTGGTCAGGGAAATGAACCGCCTGGGAATGATCGTCGATGTCTCACATGCCCATGATTCGACTTTCTGGGATGTGCTGCGGGTGAGCAAAGCGCCAGTTGTCGCCTCCCACTCATGCTGCCGCGCCCTCTCTGAACATCACCGCAACCTCAGCGATGAGATGCTGAAGGCGCTGGCGGACAACGGCGGCGTGATCGGTATCAATTTCTGTCTTCCGTTCCTCGACAGCCGGATCAGCGCCGATCCCTCGCTGGTGGTCGATGTCGCGACAGTCGCCGATCACATCGAGCATGTCATCAGCGTGACCGGCAGTTCCCGCCACGTCGCCCTCGGGTCGGACTACGACGGCATCAGCGAGGCGCCCGCCGGTCTCGAAGATATCGGCAGGATCCAGGCTGTCACCGACGAACTGTACCGGCGGGGAATGGATCCGTCCGACATTCGCAATATTCTCGGTGCCAATGTTCTGCGCGTATTCTCCGAAGTCGAGAGGGTTTCCAGTTCCCTGAGAACCAAAACAGATACCTGACATACGATAAAGGGCGGTCCCGTTACCCGGGACCGCCCGCCTGCCGTTTAAGGCGACTTCGTCAATCCGTTTTCACCGGATCGAGCCCCCAGATCTCCCGCAGCCACTCACTGGCCACCTTAATCTCGGGCAGATAGGTGGTCGCCTGATAATGTGAGTATCCCTGGCCCTCGATAAGCCGGATATCCAGTCCCTGGCCGATCAGCGTCGTCACTCTGCTCCGCACATCGCCGATGGAGACCAGTTCATCGGCGGTGCCGTTGATGACACAGACCCGCGGATATTTCTCAGGATCAGTAACCGCTGCCGGCGGCAGCGATGCCACGGGAACGGCCGCGCAGAACCGTTCCGGCCACTTCTCGAGGAGATGCCACGCACCGGCGCCGCCCATGCTGTAGCCGATAAGGGCGATTTTCGTCGTGTCGACCGGATACCAGGCTCTGACGCTGTCAAGCAGCGCCTGAATTCCTTTCTCGGCATCGGGCCCCGTCCAGCCGTTCGGCTGCTCACCGGGGCAGGCCGGGGATATGATGAAAGGATCGAGCCGCTGAAACGCGGGGATGAGAATATTTTCCAGAAACTCCAGTCCCGCGGTATAGGGATTCGGATCTCCGTAATGCATCCCGATGAGAAGGGGCATCTGCACCGGGGACTGGTAGGCGGCATCCGGTATCGTCACATAGCAGGTAAGAATCCCCCCGTCGTACACGACGTCCATCTGATACGTCGTATAGCCCGGGTCATTATCCCTGCTGTCGTTGACACCGCTGCATGCCGAGATCAGCAGCAGGATGCCGCACCATAATATACATACCTGTCGATACATAGGGGACCTTTCACGTTTTTCCTTACTCACCTATTCATACGGCTCAGCGGCCGGTTTCCCCGCCGGTGTCATTCTTCTGTTGAAAATCAGCGGGATGATCATTAAATTAATAAGAAATTCGCGAAAAATCCAGTATTCATTTACCCCAGAAAGGATGCGCCCTATGAATCCCGAAACCCGTTTTCAGCCCCTGCTTCCGCTGCTCTTCATCAGCCTCGTTTCCTCTCTGCAGGCAACAGCCCGTACGGCGGACACAACCATCGCGCCCCTTTTCAGCCATCTCGAATACCGCTGCGCGGGACCCACCAGAGGCGGCCGCGTCACGGCCGTGGCCGGCACTGCCGCGGAACCGGGCACCTTCTACATGGGAGCCACCGGGGGCGGCGTCTGGAAAACCACCGACTACGGAACTTCCTGGAACAATGTATCGGACGGCTATTTCGACACCGGATCCATCGGCGCCATCAGCGTCGCGCCAAGCGATCCCCGGATCGTCTGGGCGGGCACCGGTTCGGACGGACTCCGCAGCAACGTCATTTACGGGCGGGGCGTCTACCGTTCCGGTGACGGAGGCGATTCGTGGACATTCCGGGGACTGCGGGACGCCGGCCAGATCGGGGCCGTTCTCATCCATCCGGACAATCCCGATATCGTTTTCATCGCCGCGATCGGCAACGCTTTCGCGCCCTCGCCTGCCCGGGGCGTCTATCGCACGAACGACAGCGGGGCGACCTGGGAACGGGTGCTCTTCATCTCGGAGCGGACCGGCGCCGTCGATCTCGAGTTCGCCCCCGACGATCCGGAGACGATATACGCCTCCATGTGGGAGGCACAGCGGAAACCCTGGACCATTATCAGCGGCGGATACGAAGGCGGCCTTCACCGCAGCACTGACGGCGGCGACAGCTGGCAGAAGCTCACCGCCGGACTGCCGCCCGGGCTCATCGGCAAAAGCGATCTGGCCGTGTCGGCAGCCGATCCGGACCTTCTCTACGCCCTGATCGAAGCCCCGGAAGGCCTCGGCGGCGTCTATCTCTCCCGGGACCGCGGGTCCACGTTCAGCCTTGTCTCGACCTATGATCCCCTGCTTGACCGTCCTTTTTACTACTGCAACATCGACGCGGACCCGACCGATGCCCGCCGTCTCTATGTCAACGCCACCGGATTCTATCGCTCGGATGACGGCGGCAGAAGCTGGGAACGGCGCTCCACTCCCCACGGAGACAATCATGATATGTGGATCAACCCCGACGACCCCCGTCTTTTCATCCAGTCGAACGACGGCGGCGCCAATGTGACCAGGGACGGCGGAGAGACCTGGTCCAGCCAGGACAACCAGCCCACCGCCGAGCTCTACCAGGTGAATCTCGACGACCGCTATCCCTACCGCCTCTACGCGGGCCAGCAGGACAACAGCACTATCGTCGTTCCCGGCCGGCCCCTTTCCGGATCCGTCACCGGCCCATCCGGATACTGGCGTTCGGTGGGAGGATGCGAAACCGGCCCCGCGGTGCCGAAGCCGGGAAATCCCGATATCGTTTACGCCGCCTGCAAAGGCAGATTCGGTGTGTACAACGTCACCACCGGCCAGGAAAAGCAGTATTACGTGGGCGCGGCCGATATGTATGGACACGATCCCGCTGATCTGCGGTACCGCTTTCAGCGGGTCTCGCCCATTATCGTCTCTCCCCACAATCCCGATGTTGTCTATCACGCATCCCAGTACCTGCACCGGACCGACGATGACGGCGTCACCTGGAAGACTATATCCTCCGACCTGACCGCCTTCACTCCGGAAACCCAGGGAATTTCCGGTGGCCCAATCACCCGGGACATCACCGGAGAAGAGTTCTACAGCACCATCTACGCGATTGCGGAATCCCCTCTGCAGGAGGGACTGATCTGGACAGGATCGAACGACGGCCCGGTATACGTTACCGGGGACGGAGGGAAACAGTGGCGCAACGTCACCCCTTCCGCTCTGCCTCCCGGAGGACGGGTCCAGACCATCGAGCCGTCTCCCCACCGGCCCGGCACGGCCTACATCGCTGTCTACCGCTATCTGCTGGGTGACTTCAGCCCCTATCTCTACCGGACCGACAATTACGGCAGGGACTGGACGCTTCTCACCGACGGCGCCAACGGCATTCCCGGGGATGTGCCCTGCCGGGTGATCCGTGAAGATCCGAAACGGCCGGGGCTGCTCTACGCGGGTACCGAATCAGGCATGTTCGTCTCCTTTGACAACGGCCGCTTCTGGCACCCGCTTCAGCTCAATCTGCCGGCCGTCCCGGTCACCGACATCAAGCTGTTCAGGAACGACCTGGTGATCTCGACCATGGGGCGCTCCTTCTGGATTCTCAACGATATCGCCTCCCTCGAACAGCTCGATCCGGCCATGGACCGGTCCGTACCGCGCCTCTTCGAGCCGTCACAGGCGTTCCGGCGCCGTTACTCCAGTTATCGCCGTTCCCGGGAGGTGCCTTCATATCCGGAAGCAGGGGTCAACATCGATTACTACCTGCCCCCCGGTACGAAAGAGACATGTACCCTGGAGATCAGAGACATGTCGGGCGCTGTCATTCGCCGCTTCACCAGCGCTTCCGAAGCGCGGGAGCCTGCCCTTCCCTCGCTGGATACCGACGGGGCGGCCCTGGCCGCCGCGGCCGTCGGCGGCATTCTGACCGTGCAGCCGGGCATGCAGCGGTTCACCTGGGATATGCGTCACGCCGGGCCCTATTCTCCGCAAAGCAGGCGCGGCCGCAGCGGTCCGATGGTGACACCCGGCATATACCGGGCGGTCCTTTCGGCGGGAGACTGGCGAGACGAGACACGCTTCACCATCGCCATCGATCCCCCTGTGCAGCGCTCAGGCGTCACTCGGGCCCATCTGAAAGAACAGGAGGATCTCAGTCTTAAAATCAGGGATCTCATGAGTGAGGCGCAGCTGCTCAATGCTCATATCGGCGGGATGCTGGAGGCGTTCAGCAACACAGCTGCCCTTTCCGGCAGGGAAATACAAACAAAAACGATGCTGGAAACGGTGGACAGTCTGCTCAACACCGGGGAAGGCCCCTATCCGCAGCCGATGCTGATCAGTCAGATATCCTATCTTTACAGTATGCTCGACCGGGCCGATCAGCAGCCGGGAAAGGATGCCCGGGAACGGTACATGGAGCTGCGGGATCGATGCCGGCGCATACGATCCGAGGTTCTGCGGCTGCAGCAAAGCGAACACATGATGGAAACCCCCTGAGGGTGGCATGCGGGCGGGAGACCATACGATCTCCTGCCGCGGCGGAATGTGCTTACATGCCGCCGCTGAGCAAAATGGAGTTGTCGGTGTAGAAGATTCCCGCCATGCAGGCGGTCATGAGACATGCCAGGGTTGCCGCCAGAAGCGCCCGGGGGCCGATCACGGAAATATCCTTTGTTCTCCCCGGAATCAGGGCCGCGAGACCGCCCGTGAATATGGCAAGGGACGCCACATGGGCAAATCCGCAGAGGGCATAGGTGCAGATGACCGCTGAACGTGTCTGTTCCAGGGAGCCGCTTTTTATCAGGGCGGCCAGATCCTGATAGGCGGCGATCTCGGTCACCACCGCCCGCTCTCCGATGATCCGGCTTATCTCGACGGCATCGGCCGGGGGTATGCCGAGGATGAGCGTGAAGGGGTAGAACAGCAGTCCCAGCAGCCCCTTCAGACTCCAGTCGAATTCGACATGGAACAGCCGGTGAATCCCTTCTCCGGCAGTGGCTAAAATGAGATCGGCAAGGGCAACCAGGCCGACCACCGCGATGAGCAGAGCGGCGATGCCCGCGATCAGCTTCACACCCGAGTTGGCGCCGGCAATGATCGCGCTCAGCAGATTGTCCTCCCGTTCATAATGGGGCGTCACATGCAGTCCCAGTGTTTCCGGCGAACCGGTTTCCGGAAGAATGATCTTCGCCATCACCAGGGCCGCGGGCGCGGAGAGCAGTGATGCTGACATGAGATGCCCGGCGATAGAGGGGAATACGTCGGAAAGCATGGCCACATACATCGCCAGTATATTTGATGCGACCGTGGCCATGCCCGCAGTCAGCACCGTCATGAGCTCTGACCGGGTCATGCGCTCGAGATGCGGTTTTACCGTCAGCGTCGATTCGATACCGACGAAAATATTGGACGAGGCACAGAGGGATTCGGCGCCGCTGACCCGCATCAGCCGGGTGAACACCCACGCGAATCCCCTGATAATTTTCGGAATGATGCCGGTGTGATACAGAATGGCGACCAGCGCAGCGAAGAAGACCACTCCCGCAAGGCCCTGAAAGGCAAGGATGAATCCCAGCGAGGTTTCACCGTTTTCGGCCACGGCGCCGGGCGGCAGCGCCAGCCGTCCGAACACGAAGCGGCTGCCCTCGGACGCGGTCCCCAGCAGCGTGATCACCAGGTCGTTCAGAAAAAGAAACAGTTTCGCTCCGGCGGGAACGGTAAAAATAAAGAAAGCGATCAGCAGCTGCAGACCGGTTCCCCAGATGATGACCCGCCAGTTGACGATTCGTTTATTCGCGGAGAAAAGCCAGGCCGTCCCGAGCAGCAGGATCATGCCGGCCATACTGACGAGATTGTAAAGAGTCATAACGGCACCATGCGGAAAAATGATTGATCGACCAAACCAAAATAATGAACGGCGCCGCCAACAACAAGAACAATTTTAGTTTTCACTTGGTATCATCTTCATAAATGTGTATAATAACACCATTCACTCCTTTATCCCTGCTACCTGAAACGAAAGGAAACCACATGAAGAAACTCCTGCTCATCACTGTCGCGGGCCTATTTCTCTGCAGCGGTGTTACCCGGGGATCGGTCCCTGAAAATGCTCCCGATTACCGGGAGATGACTCGCAGACTCAAACAGCTCGTAAAGACGCATGAGAACTACGCCACCCTCGAATCCATCGGCAAAACCGGCGAGGGACGGGACATCTGGCTCGTCAGGATCAGCGATCCCGGCACCGGAGATCCCGGCGGGAAAAGCGCCCTTCTGGTCTGTTCCACCATAAACGCGGACTATCTCGTGGGAGGCACGGCGATTATTGCCCTGACGGAACGGATCCTTGCCCGAGCGGTCACCGACACGGCGATCGCAGGCATGCTGAAGAAGCACACGCTCTATCTCCTGCCCCGGCTCAATCCCGACGGTTCCGATTATCTCATCAACGGCGCCGTCGCCCCATACTCATCAAACCGCGTACCCTTCGATGACGATCATGACGGCCTCGTCGATGAGGACGGGCCGGAAGATCTGGATAACAACGGGCTCATTACGGTCATGAGAGTGAAACGCTGGGATGCCACCCATGTCGCCACGTCCGGGGATAAGCGCCTTCTCAGGGAAGCCGACACCCAAAACGGCGAAACGCCCGTCTACCGGCTTTACAGCGAAGGCATCGACAATGACGGGGACGGAACGATCAATGAAGACGGACCGGGCGGTGTCTGCATAGACCGGAACTTTCCCCACGCCTACCCCTACTATCAGCCCGGAGCCGGTCCGTATATGACCAGCGAGCCCGAAACCAGGGCGATCATCGATTTTCTTTCGACCCGCAAACATGTCGCCGCGGTCCTGGTCTACGCTCCCTTCGACAATATCATTCAGCCCCCGGAACCGGAACGGAAACGGCAGGCTGAAACACCCGCAAATGACATCCGCCGCTTCATGCGGGCACGCAGCGCGCCTGCAGGGCTGGATCCCGCCGACCTGTCCGTGTATACGAAAATCAGTTCCCTCTACAAGGACCTCGTTTACGCCCGTCCTCCGGCGCAGGCGGTTCCCGAAAAGCCCGCAGGATCATTGACCCAGTGGGCCTATTACCAGTATGGGGTCGTATCCCTCTCGTCACCATTCTGGCAGATCCCCTCTCCCGCGGAAGAAGACAAAGGGCCACGGGGGAAAAAGGAAAAGAACGGCGGCAGTGAAGAGACCCTGCTGCGGTGGATAGAGTCCGCACATATTACGAACGGCTTCGTCCCCTGGAAACCGTATACCCACCCCGAGCTCGGAGAGGTCGAGATAGGCGGCTTCAATCCGCTGGTCACCTGGAATCCCCCCCAGCTTCCCGACAGCCTTATAGACAAACAGCTCGGATTTATTGTCCGGGTCACTGACCTTTTCCCGGAACTGGTCCTCGAAACCTTCAGCGTCACCCGGGAGGCGGACCGCGTCTACCGTATCGAAGCGGTGGTTAAAAACAGGGGATTTTTCCCGACGGTACTGGCCCAGGGAGCCACGGCGGGCAGCGTCACTCCCACGAGAGCGACCCTTACCGGTACGGACTTCACCCTGCTCGAGGGACAGATGCATCAGTTTCTCCCGCCGCTGAGCGGTTCCGGCGGCGCCGTAAAAGCGGCGTGGCTGATCCACGCGGGCGCGGGGACAAAAATGACACTCACCGTCGTTTCCGAAAAAGCGGGAACGATCCGGCACCCCTTTACCCTTAGCGCACAGGAGTAAATCATGAAGACATTTTTCAGCTGGAGCATCCCCCTCGTCCTTGCTGCTGTGCTGCTTTCGGCCGGCGCAGCCGCCCAGGAAAAACCGATCGTGTCGCTTCCCTACAACCACTACTACAGTCACGCCGAGATCGGTTCTCTTCTCAGGGATTTCGAAAAGAAATACGACAGATTTCTCTCTCTGCAATCCATCGGGAAAAGCACCCTCGGCCGCGAGATATGGGTGATGACCGTGAACAATCCCGATACAGGACCCGAAGATCAGAAGGCCGCCATGTATATCGATGCCAACATTCACGGCAACGAAGTGCAGGGCGCTGAAGCCGTCATCTACACCCTCGATTACCTCATGACCAACTACGGACATATCGACCGCGTCACCGACCTTGTCGACACCTATGTGTTTTATCTGCTGCCAATGGTAAATCCTGACGGACGCATGCACTGGTTCGACACCAGCCGTTTCAGCGGCGGCGGACGCAGCGGCATGCAGCCCACCGACGATGACAACGACGGTCTTTTCGATGAGGACGGATACGACGATATCGATGGTGACGGATATATTCTGCGCATGCGTAAAAAAGTCGAAAACGGCGACTATATCATCAGTCCCGAGGATCCGCGGCTCATGGAACGGGCAGCTCCCGGCCAGACCGGCGACTACATCATGCTCGGCACCGAGGGTATCGACAATGACGGCGACGGCCGCATCAACGAAGACGGCGCCGGCGGCTACGACATGAACCGCAACTGGCCCGCGGACTGGCAGCCAGATTATATACAGAGTGGCGCTGGGACGAGACCGTTCTCCTATCCGGAAACAGAGGCGATCGGAACGTTCTTTCTTTCCCATCCCAATATCGCGGGGGTTCAGTCATATCACAATTCCGGCGGAATGATCCTGCGCGGTCCCGGCTCGAAAGACGAAGAGCCCTACTCGAGATCCGATCTTCAGGTGTACGATTATATCGGCCGGGAAGGGGAAAAAATCCTCCCGTTCTACCGCTACTACGTTATTTACGAAGACCTGTACACGGTTCACGGCGGCTTCATCAACTGGACCGCCGAGGGACTGGGTATTTTTTCCTTCTCGAATGAACTCTGGAGCTCACGCCAGTATTACAATAGCGCGGTTCCGGAAGAAGACAGGTCGTCCCGGGGCAACTCGGGACAGAAGGAACGGCTTTTCTTTGACGACCATGTTGAAATGGGAAGGCAGTTCATCGAATGGAAGCCCGCGGTTCATCCCCAGTACGGCAACATCGAGCTCGGCGGCTGGGCACGGGAAACGGGACGGGTGCCGCCCATGTTTATGCTCGAGGAGCTCTGTCACCGGAACACCATGTTCACCCTGTTCCACGCCGAACAGATGCCGGTCGTCGCCATCGATACAATCTCCGTCACATCGCTCGGCCGCGGGAGCTACCGTGTCTGGGTCACCATCAGAAACAGCAAGGTGATCCCCACGATCAGCGACATCGCCGCGAAACGACACCTAGTAACTCCGGATATTCTTTCGCTTGAGGGGAAAAGCAGCACCGTGACCGCGGCCGGATTCGTGAGAGACATCTACACCGGCAGAACCGATCCGGTTGAAAACAGATACGAGCGGGTCGCCATACCCGGAGGGATACCCGGGCAGAGTGCAGTGACGGTGCAGTTCATCGTCTCCGGCGCAGGACGCTGCACCGCAGCATTTGTCAGCTCTAAAGGAGGGAAGACGGTAAAGACCTTCATGCTGCAGTAGCGCTCACGGGCATGAGGAGGCCCCCCCGCCCTGAACGAGGAGGTCAGGCGTTCAGGGCAGGGGGTAGACAGGAGGCACCGTCTATTCCTTGTTCTTTCTCAGGTACGCGGGAACATCGAGTTCACTGGCCGGAAAAGAACCCAGCCCGGAGCCCTTGCCGTTCCCGTTCCCATTCCCGTTTCCATTCCCGTTCCCGCTGCCTGCGAACGACATGAAGCCGTCTCCGCCGAACACTTCACTGAACGCCTGTTCCAGCGGTTCGTTCTGCAGCTGGTTGAGCACCGGGACTGGATCTCTGTCAAAATCTGCACCGGTGAATATCTTTTTCCCGTTACCGGAAGCCCGCTTCGCTGTCTGTTTAACGCCGTCATGGCAGAATCCCGTGGCGATCACCGTCACCCGCACTTCCTCTTTCATGGACGGATCGATGACCGCTCCGAGAATGATATTCGCATCGGCGCCCGCGACTTCAAAGACCACCGTCGCCGATTCGTTCACATCGTCAAGGCTCATATCGCTTCCGCCGGTGATATTGACCAGCACGCCCTGAGCGCCCGTTATGGTCACATCCTCGATCATGGGACTGGTGATGGCGGCTTCGGCCGCTTTTTTGCCCCGGTTGTCACCGGACGCCACACCCGATCCCATGAGCGCGTCGCCACTCTGACTCATGACCGTCTGCACATCGGCAAAGTCGAGGTTGATGAGACCCGGCACATTGATCACGTCCGAGATTCCCTTGGTTGCATGCAGCAGAATCTCGTCAGCGACCCGAAACGCCTTTTCCAGGGGAGTGTTTTTCGGCACCAGGGAGATCAGTTTCTGATTGGGCACCGTGATCAGGGTATCGACATTCTCCTTCAGATCCCGTATGCCGAGTTCGGCGCGCTGACTGCGTTTGATTCCCTCGAAGAGAAACGGTCGTGTCACGATGCCGACCGTGAGCGCGCCGATATCCCTGGCGATTTCCGCAACCACCGGCGCCGCTCCCGTCCCGGTGCCGCCCCCCATTCCGCAGGTGATGAACACCATGTCTGAGTCGGAGAGTACCTCGATGACCGCATCCTTGTTCTCCTCCACGGCCCGCCTCCCTACTTCAGGGATCCCTCCCGCTCCCAACCCCCTGGTAAGACTTTTACCAAGCTGGATTCTCGATGCGGCTTTGTTCAATTCAAGCGCCTGCAGGTCGGTATTCATGGTAATGAAATCGACCCCGGTCAGATTGTCTTCGATCATACGGTTGACGGCGTTTCCCCCGGCGCCCCCGATGCCGACTACCCGTATTTTCGCGACCTCTCTTCGTTCTTCGACGAAATCGAAAAACATAGTACCTCCGGAATTACCGCTGTGATTACCCATTGTCATATGGCCTCCTTGTCTATTGTTACCCTTGAAAAAAGTCTTCCGCGACGGATCGAAGGGAATTGAAGAAGGTTTTCAAAAATCCGCCCTTTCTTCCCGCGACCCTGAGCTGCTCATCGTTCTCATGCTCGATGCCGTAGAGCACCAGTCCCACACCCGTGGAAAAGACAGGACTCGATGCCGATTCGATCAGCCCCTGCAGCACGTGCGGGGCACCGACCTTCACCGGCACCCCGAATATCTCTTCAGCCAGTTCCGCTGCATTTTTCAGCAGAGCGCCCCCCCCGGTAAGGACAATACCCGCACCCAGTTTTTCACCGTATTCAGACCGTTTGATCTCTTTGGCGGCAAGACTGAATATCTCCTCCATTCGGGGCTGAATGATAGACGTAAGCAGCGTCCTCGACACCTCCCTCGGCTCCCGCCCCCCGATACCGGGGACCATAAACGTGTCATCATCTCTCGATTCGGGGGCCAGGCAGCTGCCGTACCTGCACTTTATCATTTCAGCCTGTTCGATGGGTGTTCTCAGGCCGAGGGCGATATCGTTGGTCACATTCTGGCTCCCCAGGCCGATCACCGCCGTGTTGCGAATCACTCCTTCGTGAAAAAGGGCAATATCGGTGGTGCCGCCCCCGAGATCGATAAGCGCCACTCCCAGTTCTTTCTCATTTTCATCGAGCACCGCATAATGGGAGGCAATGGGCTCGAGCACAAGCTGTGACACATGATACCCGGCCTTGCTGACACTGCGCAGAATATTGTTCGCCGAAGTGACCGCGCCGGTGACGATATGTACCTCAGCTTCCAGGCGCACACCGGAAATCCCGATGGGATTCTTTATCCCCCCCTGGTTATCGACGATGAATTCCTGAGGAAGCACATGGAGCAGCTCCCGGTCCGGCGGCAGATTGATGGCCCGGGCCGCTTCCAGCACCCTGTCGACATCCGACTGATCGATCTCTTTGTCTTTCCCGGCGACGGCCACGACCCCCCTGCTGTTGATGCTCCGGATATGGTCGCCTGCAATGCCGACAACGAAATCCTGCACTTTCACTCCCGCGGTCAGCTGCGCTTCCTGAACCGCACGGTCGATTGATTGCACCGCCTGGTCGAGATTGATGACGACACCCTGCCGCAGCCCTTTCGAGGGGCTCATGCCCACACCCAGAATGCAGAGTTTATCATCTTCGCTCAGCTGACCGATGACGACACCAATTTTGCTGGTACCGATATCCAGCCCGGCAAATATTCGATGGTCCGGCTGTCTGTGTAAATCTCTCGGGTCCAACATAATCAGATCCTCATTCCTAAAACCACCTGACTGGCATACCGAAGATCGATATACCGTACTTCGCCATACAATTGCTCCTGATCCATCTTGTCGAGAACCGCGTCCAGGCAATGTATTTTGTATTCAAGATTGTCCGTTCCGAATTTGACGGGGATAGCTCCCCGCACCGTGTAGACGAGGAGGGAATCCGCCGTTCCCGTCACTATCTCCGAGATCCGGGAATACAGTTCCGGTTTCACCGCGATGACCGACCGCAGAAGATCGAGGGACTGCCTGATTCTGCGATTCCCGATGGTTGCACCGGTACGGGTTCCTCCGTGGTAGTCTCCCGAGAGAAGGGGAAGATTGTACATCTTTCCGGGACGCGACGGCAGAACGAGCCCGGTTTCGTCCAGGCAGTACAGTTCCCCGTCCACTTTTAAAAGCGCAATAGGCTGCTTTTCCTCGATACGCAGCTGAATGCTTCCCGGGTATGATTTGGTGACCTGCACCGATTCAACGAAGGGGATTTGCCGAAGGCGGGCATCAATCGCCGAGAGGGAAACAGTATGCATGTGCTCCGGCGAAACAAGTCCGGCCGCCTCCCGCACTTCCCCGTCGCTCAGCAGATCATTCCCTTTGAGAAGCACCTCCCGAACAGCCAGTGCGTCGGCGCCAGTGAGCCAGCGGGCGTACCCTGTGAACACGATGTAGCACAGCACTCCGCTCGCCATCAGGACGAACAGCATCTTCACTTGCCGGGCTGCTCCGCCATTTATTCTCATCAGCATCATCCTTCCACGTGCAGTTCGAGCTCCAGCCGGATACCGAATCGTTTTTCGACCCTGGCGACGATCTCTTCGATCAGCCGCCGCACATCCTCCGAGCTGGCGCACCCGCAATTAACGATAAAATTCGCATGTTTTTTCGATACCAGGGCATCACCGATACGAAGCCCTTTACATCCGGCAATATCGATGAGCCGGCCGGCGGCCTGTCCCGCCGGATTTTTAAAAACCGATCCAGCCGAGGGCAGCGAGAGGGGCTGTTTCTCCTTGCGCTCACGCAGATAGGCCAGACGTAATCTGTCCATCTCCCGGGGATTACCCTCTTCCAGTGCGAACACCGCCTCGAGAATGGTGTCGGTTGTAGGGATATCGACAGTGCGGTACCCGAAATTAAGGTCTTTGCGGTCCCTTTTTTCAAGCGTCCCCATGGCGTCGAGAATTCTGCAGCTGTGCAGCAGATCGGCCATCTCCTGACCGTGAGCCCCGGCATTCATCCTCAAGCCGCCGCCGACCGTGCCCGGAATACCGGCCAGCCATTCCAGCCCGGCATATCCCCGCTCGATACAGTATTTCACCAGCGCTGCCATTCCCACTCCCGCTTCTGCGGTGATCTGACCGGCGCTGCAGCTGATACGAGTGAAGGACGCGGTGAGGTCGATGACCGCTCCTCTGAATCCCTCATCGGAAAAGAGGATATTCGTTCCCTTGCCGATCACCAGGTACCGCATGCCTTCACGGGCGGAGAAATCGATGAGCCGCGCCAGATCTTCCTGGTCCCTGGGGGCGATGAAATAATCCGCCGGTCCGCCGATGCGGAAGGACGTATGTTCGGCCAGCAGCTCATCTATCAGGATTCCACCTCTGACAACCTGCCGCAGCCGCGCATACTGTTTTGCGCGATGATCGCTCATCTGCCCAGAATCTCAATCAATTCTTCACCTGTCTTCCAGATATCTCCCGCCCCCATGGTGATCACCAGATCACCCGGTTTGACCTCTTTCTTGATCATCAGCGGCAGGTCGGACAGATCCGGCACGTAGACAACATGCCGGTGTCCCAGCGATCTGGCCGCTTCCGCCACCAGCGCCCCGCTCACCCCGGGAATCGGTTCCTCCCGTGCCGCATAGACATCGGTGACGACGAGCAGGTCCGCATCGAAAAACGATTTGCCGAAATCTGTGGAGAAATCTCTGGTTCGTGAATAGAGATGGGGCTGAAACACCGCGATGATACGACGGTCCCACCCCTCTCTCGCGCCTTTGAGACAGGCCTTGATTTCAGTGGGATGATGCGCATAGTCGTCGACCACGAGAATATCATTGATTTCGGCTTTCATTTCGAAACGGCGGTGCACACCCGTAAAGCGCATAAGCGCTGCTTTAATCTGCTCGAAAGGAATCTCCAGCTCGATTCCGACAGCAACCGCGGCGAGGGCATTCTTTATATTGTACTCACCCGGGAGCTGAATCATGATCCTGCCCAGCCGCTCTTCTTTCCACAGGAGAGTGAATTCGCTCTTGCCCATGTGGGTTTTTATTTCCGTCGCCCTTACATCGGCCTGCGGGGTCAATCCATAGGTGACGATACGACGTTTCAGCCGGGGCACGATCTCCTGCAGAGACACTTCATCGAGACAGACGAACACGGCTCCGAAAAACGGCACCTTGTTGGCGAACGAGATAAAGCTGTTTTTTATATCATCCAGATCCTTGTAGCAGTCGAGATGCTCACTTTCAATATTGGTGATGACCGCCAGGGTCGGTGTCAGCTGCAGAAACGATCTGTCATATTCGTCGGCCTCGACCACCACATATTTCCCGCTGCCCAGTTTTGCATTCGTCTTCAGACTCTTCAGTTTTCCACCGATAATCAATGTCGGGTCGAGTTGCCCTTCCTGCAGCACCAGCCCGGTCATGGAACTGGTGGTCGTTTTCCCGTGCGTACCCGCGATGGCGATACCATACTTCATCCGCATCAGCTCCGCCAGCATTTCAGCCCGTCGTATCACGGGAATACCCAGTTCATGAGCGGCCCTGACCTCCGGATTGTCCTCTTTGATGGCTGACGAGATGACGACCACATCGGCGCCCTTCACGTTTTCCGCTTCATGGCTGGCATTGATTCCCGCACCCAGCTGTTTCAGGTGATCGGTGATCGGTGTCAGCTGCCGGTCGGAGCCGGTGACATCGAAGCCCAGATTGATAAGCACCTCGGCAATACCGCTCATACCGATGCCGCCTATGCCCACCATGTGCAGTCTTCGTGTCCGTCCGAACATGCTGCCCCTCATACGACACTCCTCGCCGCCGCTGCGTCCATTCAGATGCGCTCAGCCGCTGAACAGGCTATTGACTCGAGTTCACTCTGATTGAACGGTTTCGGCAGCAGATAAAATGATTTTTCAGCCATAAGACATTCGGGCAAATGGGTATTGAAAAAATCGGAAATGTATACGACTTTCGCGCCGTATTCACGGAAGAACCGCCTGATCACGTGAATTGAGCCGTTGAGACCGTGGCAGTTCTCATCGATGACAACCAGGTCATATCCCTGCCGGGCATCATCATGGCCGATCATATCGATCGTCTTCGTTACCGCCTGCTCGGCGTATCCCCATTCTTCAAACAGTTTTTTTAAATCCGCCGCGACAATGCCGTCTTTCTCGGCAATAAGCACCCGCTTTTTTTCATTCATTTCCGTTGTTCCCCCTTCGGTATAGTGATTGAATCTCTGCCGCGATTTTTCCGGCCGCGTCGGGTCTGGCCAGTTTTCCGGCTTTCCGTGCCATCTCTTTGCGCCTCTCTCCATCCTGCAGCAGCCCGCTCACGGCCTGGTAAAGTGTCTCCGTGTCGATTTCTCTTTCCCTGAACATGAGTGCGGCCCCTTCTTCCGCCAGAAGCTGCGCGTTCTTTTCCTGGTGGTTGTCAGCGGCTCCGGGAAAGGGAATACAGACGGCCGGTTTCCCCGCGCAGGTCACCTCGGCAATCGTCGTGGCCCCGGCCCGGCAGATCACCAGGTCGGCGGCCGCATACGCAAGATCCATGCGGTCAATATAGGGCAGCACGGTACAGCCGCTGCCGGTGCCCTGCATCGCCTCCGCTATCTCGACGTGCCAGCGGCGTCCCGCAGCCCAGACGACCTGGCAGTGATTACCGGCAAGAAGTCGCCGGGCCACCGGCACCAGGATCCGGTTCATATCTCTTGCACCCTGGCTGCCGCCGAAAACAAGCAGCACAGGAGGCTCTTTTTTCAGGTTGAAAAAGGTGATCCCGTCCTCTTTTTTTGCCGCGGTCACGTCAGCTCGCACCGGGTTTCCGGTTACCCGCAGGTTGTCCTGCCGAGGGAACCATTCCCTGGTGCTCTCAAAACTAAGAAACACGCGGTCGACGCGTCCGGCCAGCTGTTTCGTGACCAGTCCCGGAGCCCGGTTCTGTTCCAGGAGAAAGGTCCGTTTATGCAGAAACAGTGCCGCCCTGATAACAGGCCAGGTGACATAACCGCCGGTGCCAATCACCACATCGGGATCATATGCCCTGACAATGGCCCGCGCCTGCAGAAAAGAGACCGCCATCTTCAGCGGGAACAGCAGATTCGCCAGCAGACGGCCCCGGTGAAGTCCGCTGATCCAGACTGTCCTGAAATCGATGCCGCGCCCGGGCACTACCGTCGCTTCCAGCCCCGCGGCGGTGCCGACGAAGAGCAGTCTGCTGCCGCGATCAGCCGCCAGTATATCGGCCACGGCCAGTCCGGGGTAGAGATGCCCCCCTGTACCTCCCCCGGTAAGCAGCACTCTCACGCATACCTCCCAGGCTTTCCCGGTACTGTTCTGGCGCGGCTGCGGGTGAATTTACGAAGGCCTTCAGGACGTTCCTTCGATATATTCAGAATAATACCGACACCGATCATCAGCACCAGCAGCGAGGACCCCCCGTAGCTGAGAAAGGGAAACGGCAGCCCCGTGACCGGAAGCAGGTTCACCGCCACTCCCGCATTCATGAGTGCGGTGATCAGGATCAGGAAAGTCACTCCGCCGGCAACGAGCATGCCGAACCGGTCGGGAGCGTTGAGCGCGATCCTCACGCCTCTCCAGAGGATGACCCCGAGAAGAAAGAATACCGCCGCGATCCCGATAAACCCCATCTCCTCGCCCAGGCTGGCCAGAATAAAATCGGAGAACGGCTCCGGCAGAAACAGCAGTTTCTGGGTTCCGGCACCATAGCCGACACCCCTGAATCCCCCGTGGGCGAGTCCCATGATCGACTGCTGCACCTGGTAGCTCATCTGTCCGCTGCCGAACACAGCCTCGAGATAACTCTGCACGCGGTCGAGCTGGTACCTGAAGATCAGCAGCCCGACGCTGACAATGGGGATGAGACAGGCCAGCATCTTCCCCAGGGTTTTCAGGGATACGCCCCCCAGATAAAACATGGTCATGGTCACTGCGAAAATGATCAGCGACGTACCCAGGTCCGGTTCGAGAAAAACCAGACCGATCATCGCCAGTATGATGAAATAGTGGACCATAAGACGGTCTTCCGGTATCTGGGACCCTTTCCACTGGCGGCTGAAAAGGGAGGCGATGTAGAGGATTACCGCCAGTTTCACGAATTCCGACGGCTGCATGTCCTTGCCGAAGAAGGAAAGCGCCCGGCGGCTTCCGTTCACCTTGTCACCGAAAAAGACGAGGACGAGCATAACCGCCAGAATCAGAAACACAAAGGGCGTAATCCAGCGAATGCGCCGGTAATCGATCTTTGAAACGATGAACATGATGAGAAATCCGAGGACCACTCTGAACAGGTGCTGTTTAAAAAACATGGCGTCGTCGCCGTACATTTCGTCGGCCCGGAAGGAGCTGGCGCTGTAAATCATGAACAGACCGATCATTACGAGAGCGATGACCGCAAACAGCAGCAGAGAATCATGCCGGATGTCCTTCGTGAATATCATGTTACAGCTCCATCACCAGTGTTTTAAAGGTATCGCCCCTGTCTTCGAAATTGCTGAACATATCAAAGGAAGCGCAGGCCGGCGAAAGCAGTACGATATCCCCCGGCCGGGCTGCATTTCGAGCCGCGTCCACCGCCTCTTTCAATGACCCCGCGTGAATCACCGGTGCCGCTCCCGTCAGGGCTTTCTCTATTTTCCCGGCGGCCTCACCGATGAGCACCATCGCCTTCACCCGTTCGGAAACCCGTTCCTTGAGGAACGTGAAATCGGAGTCCTTGTCCCTGCCCCCGGCGATGAGAATGACCGGATCGCTGAATCCTCCCAGTGCGTACCATACCGCATCGACGTTCGTTGCCTTTGAATCGTTGATGTACCGCACCCCATCCACCGTTCTTACCGGTTCCAGCCGGTGGGGAAGGCTCGTGAATGTCCGCAGGGTCCGACTGATCACCGGCAGCGGGATTCCCAGGGAATGAGCCGCAAGGGAAGCCGCGAGACCGTTCAGACGGTTATGCTCGCCTCTCAGCTGCATATCAGCTCCGGTGACCAGCAGTTCCGGGCCGGTGTCCAGGGTTATCCAGAGGCTGTCGTCCTTGAGAAAGGCATCAGCCTGCCGGTCAGACGCTGAGAATGCCAGCGTACGGCAGGCCGCATTCCGCGCCCGTTCAACGACCAGGCGGTCATCCCGATTGTACACAAGCACATCCTCATCCCGCTGCTGCTGAAAAATCCTGGCCTTCATCTCGCTGTATATTTCCATACTGCCGTGTCTGTCCAGATGGTCAGGCGTGAGATTGAGCAGCACCGATACCGACGGTCTGAAACGGACCACCGTTTCCAGCTGAAAACTGCTCACTTCCAGCACCGCCACTCCTTCAGGCACCGTCTGCTCCACGACCCCGGCGAACGGTTCCCCGATATTGCCTGCCAGCACGCAGGGCCTGCCGCTGTTTTGCACCATGGCCGCCAGCAGGGCGGTTGTCGTCGTCTTTCCATTCGACCCGGTTATCGCGGCGATGGGGGCCCGGCAGAACCATGAGGCCACTTCCAGCTCTCCGAAGACGGGCAGTTCGGCCGACCTGGCCCGGACGACCGCCGAAGCATTCACCGGCACCCCGGGACTGACCACGAGCCAGTCACAATCGGGTCTTTCCGGTGAGAATCCGAACTGCAGCGTGACACCCGCCTTTTCCAGCCGCTCCCGTTCGGCGCCGCCGACCGGTGTTTCCCTCATATCGGTAAGGGTGACCGTCGCCCCGTGCCTGCTGAGCAGCAACGCCGCGGCTGCGCCGCTTCTGGCCGCGCCGATGACGGTGATCCGCTTTTTATCGATTTCCCGCTTCAGTATATCATCTCCTCAACTACTGGATTTTCAGTGTTCCGACACTGACAAGCGCCAGCAGAATTGCAACAATCCAGAAACGCACCACGATCTTCTCCTCGGACCAGCCCAGGAGCTCGAAATGATGATGAATAGGTGCCATCTTGAATATTCGTTTCCCCCGCCAGCGATAGGACGACACCTGCAGGATCACCGACAGTGTCTCCGCCAGAAATACACCCGCGATTACGGGGAGCAGCAGTTCCTTTTTCAACAGCACCGCCAGCGTTCCCATTGCTCCGCCCAGGGCAAGCGAACCGGTGTCCCCCATGAAGACCGTCGCGGGGTGACTGTTGAACCAGAGGAACCCCAGCGAGGCTCCGATCAAAGCGGCGCAGTAGACGGTCAGCTCACCGGCCCCCGGAATGTAGAGGATTTTCAGGTAGCTGCTGAATATGGAGTGACCGGTGACATAGCTGATGGCCGCCCAGGCCAGGGCCCCTATCCCGATGAGGCCGATGGCCAGTCCGTCGAGGCCGTCCGTGAGGTTCACGGCGTTCGACATGCTGGTGATGATGAATATCACCACCGGTATGTAGAACCATCCCAGGTTGATCATCAGATGCTTGAAAAAGGGGACACTCGTCGTCCAGTTGATGCCGCTGTATGTCTCGGAAAGGGTGACGGCGAACCCGACGACCAGCCCGAGAAGTACCTGTCCGATGAGCTTGTAACGGCCGATGAGCCCCTTCGGGTACTTTTTCACCACTTTCAGATAATCGTCCAGAAATCCCACCAGCCCCATCCAGACGGTGGAGAGAATCATCATCTGAATGAGCAGATTATCCAGCCGGCAGAACAGCAGCACCGGCACGAGCACCGCGCAATGGATAATGAGTCCTCCCATCGACACCGTGCCTGCCTTGGCCTTGTGAGAGGCGGGCGTCTCTTCCCTGATCTCCTCCGTGATCGACATGTTCCGCAGCCGCTGAAGGATTTTCGGCCCCACGATGAAGGTGATGAACAGGGCGGTTATCGCGGCCGATGCGGACCGGAATGATATATAGTAGAAAAGATTGAATCCAAAAAAGACATCGCGCAGCGGGTACAGAAAATGGTATAGCATCAGTATTCCCCCCGTTGTTTCCTGAGATGGCTGACCAGCCCCCCGGTTATCTCTTCCATGCGCATGCTTCTGCTCGCTTTGACAAGGAGAATGTCGCCCTCATCCGCAAAATCGATCAGCGCCGCCAGGAGGCGCTCACGGCTGTCGAACCGGAACACCTGTTTCATGCCTCCGGACGCAGCGGTCTCGGCCGCCCGCCGCATTTCCGGTCCCAGAGCGAAGAACGCGTCACATCCGTTCACCTGGATCATCGGCCCCAGCATCGCGTGTTCCTCAGCGCTGCCGCTGCCCACTTCCGCCATGTCGCCCAGCACCGCGATACGCCTCCTGAACGATGTCATCTGCCCCAGGGCCGAGAGCGCCCCGATCATCGAGGTGGGATTGGCATTGTAGCAGTCGTTCAGAATGGTAACGCCTCCGGCTTCCACCATTTCCATCCGCCGTCCGGCAGGGACAAAGCCTTCTATTCCGCTCACGATATCATTCCAGGGAATGTCAAAAAAGCCGGCCACCGCCGCGGCGGCGGCCGCGTTCATCACCGAAAATCGACCGGGAACAGGCACCCGGACCATGCGGCCCTGGATACGCACCATGGGAAAGCCGTTTTCCATGCGGATATCGCTTATCCGCACATCGCAGTGGTCATCAGAACCGTAGGTAACGGTGGTCGCGGCCACGGTCCGCATACCGGCAAGCAGGGGATCGTCCGTATTCAGAAAGGCGGTTCCCGCGGGCGCCAGCCAGGCAAGCAGCTCCCCTTTTGCCCGTGCCACGCCCTCGAGATCATGAAAATATTCCAGGTGTCCCTTGCCGATATTGGTGATGAGACCGTGGGTCGGCCTGGCGATACGGCAGAGCTCCGCGATTTCGCCAAAGTGATTCGTACCCATCTCCAGAACCCCGATCTCGATTTCCTCGTCCCAGCCGCAGATGCTCAGCGGCAGTCCTATGGTGTTGTTGAAATTGCCCGGCGTGCCGCCGACCCGGTAACGGCCGGAGAGCAGCTGAACAATCATGTTTTTCGTGGTGGTCTTGCCGTTCGAGCCGGTTATCGCTATCACCGGAACAGTGAACCGGGCACGGTACGCCGAGGCCAGCTGCCGCAGGGCCTCAGGAACGTCCGCCGTTTTCAGCAAGGGTGCACCGGGGGGCAGATCCTCTCTCCCTTCACCGACAACCGCGGCGGCCGCACCGGCTTCAAGGGCGGCCGGCACATATGCATGTCCGTCACCGTGCTCACCGGGGAGGGCGAAAAAGAGGTCGCCGGGCCGTACGGTTCGCGAATCGATGGACACGCCGGTGATAACCGGATCGGACCCGCCTGCTCTCCGGCAGGGGAGCAGCGCCGCGATCTCGCTCAGGGTCAGCCGCATCTGATCCCCCGGGTTTCGGCAATACACTCCCTTGCCACCTGCGCATCGCTGAAGGGATGGCTGGTGTTTCCGATGATCTGCACTTCTTCATGTCCCTTACCCGCGATCACCAAGGAATCGCCTTTTTCGGCGGCCGTAATCGCTTCCCGGATCGCCATCCTGCGGTCCTGGATCACGGTCGCCCCGCTGGCGGTTCCCATGCCTGACAGGATCTCATCGATAATCGATTTCGGATCTTCACTGCGGGGATTGTCACTGGTGACAAAAACCAGGTCCGCCATATCCACGGCGATCCGCCCCATTTCCGGACGCTTGCCCCGGTCCCGGTCACCGCCGCACCCGAACACCACCAAGAGCCGGCCTCTGGTGAACCCGCGCACCGCAGAGAGCACATTCGCCAGTGCCTGGGGCGTATGCGCATAATCGACCAGTACGCTGAACGGAGCTTCGGGACAGACGGTCTGCATGCGTCCCGGTATTCCCCTGACGTCAGCGATTCCCCGCAGCACCGCCCCGGGCTCGAGACCCAGCTCGAATCCGGTAACCGCTGCAGCCGCGGTGTTCGCAATATTGAATCCGCCGGTCAGAGGCGTTTCCACGGGAATACCTTCACCGGCATGCAACAGCCGGTAGCGGGTACCGGCCGCCGACATCTCGGCGGCATCTATCCGGTAATCACTGCTGTCGTTCCAGCCATAGGTGACGGCCCGTTCCGACGCCGCACTCAGCATGCAGTCCGCGGCGGGATCGTCACCGTTGACAACCGCGACCCCGCCCGCTTTGATCTGGGTGAAGAGCAGCGCTTTCGCGTCTCTGTATGCCGCTTCGGTCCGGTGAAAATCCAGATGGTCACGGGAAATGTTCGTATAGACCGCTGCGTCGAACGACATGCCCGAGGTGCGGCGCAGAGTAAGGGCATGGGAGGAGACTTCCATGACCGCAGTATCACAGCCCGCCGTCGCCATGCGGATCAGCAGTTCCTGCAGCTCAAGGGAGTCGGGCGTCGTGCGTACGGCTTTCTCCTCATACCCGGGCCAGCGGTAGGTCAGGGTGCCGATGACACCCGGTATCCGTCCCGCCCGGGCGAACACGGCTTCGAGCAGCCAGGTGACGGTGGTTTTACCGTTGGTGCCGGTGACCCCCACGGTAGTCATGTGTGAGGCCGGATCACCGTAATACCGTGCGGCCAGCAGCCCTGCCAGTTCCCGGGTGGACGGAACAACGATGGTTTTATCCCGGTGGGCGGGACAATCCCGCATGGTGACGAGCAGAGCCGCACCGCGGCAGGCGGCGTCGGCGAGAAAATCATGGCCGTCATGCACCAGTCCGGGAACGGCGATAAACACCCCGCCCGGCCTGACCTTCCGGGAATCGGCATAGATGCCTGATACAGGTAAACCTGCCGGTATATTTTTCGGCAGGTCGAGAATACCCCTCGTCAATGTGCGCAGATCCATTGCCATGCTACTGCTCCCCGGAAAGGGGGGTGCAGACAAGACGGCACACCACCCCCGGTTCGATCTTTTTCCCGGCTGCAGGCTCCTGCCGGCGGACGACACCACTGCCGGACACGGTCGCTTCGATCTCCAGTTCAGCGAGCTTCATCATCGCCTGTCGCACACTCATTCCGGTAAGCTGCGGTATATGATTGGGAGAGTCAGGCCCGGTCACCGGCGGCGGATCCTGGGAACCGGTTTCTCCGCTGCGCGTGTATGCGGTGAACACCGGGCCTGCCTGAGGCGGCGACGCACTGTCATCGGTCATCTGCCGCCGGGGAACGTTGTTTCCCGGCAGTCCCGCTATGCGTTCCACAATACGGCCGAAACAGGGAGCCGCGGATTTGCTGCCCCAGCGGTCGATTGTCGGCTCGTCCAGAACCACCAGCATGGCGTAGACCGGTGATTCGGCGGGCCAGAACCCCACGAATGAACAGACATTGGCTCCCGGCAGATACCCGCTGTGCCCGGGAATGCTTTTCTCGGCGGTTCCGGTCTTGCCGGCGATGGTGATGCCGGGAACAGCCGCCTCCTGGCCGGAGCCGTCCACCACTACGTTGACCAGTACGTTCGTAATGTCTTCCGCCGTCTGCTCTGAAATCACTCTTCTGATCACCCGCCGCCGCGAGGAGCGCAGCACCGTTCCCTGGGGATCGACGATTTTCTTGACCAGCTGCGGTTCCAGCAGTTCTCCGCCGTTGGCCACCGCCGCCGCCATGGAAACCACCTGGAGCGGTGTGGCCGAGATCTCCTGTCCGAAGGAGATGGACGCCACCGAAAAGGGTGTCCACTCATAGACCTGCCTGAGGATGCCGGAGGATTCGCCCGGCAGCCCGACGCCCGTTTTATTTCCGAACCCGAAATCTCTGATATATTTGAACATCAGCTTTGACCCCAGTGTCTGGGCCACCTTGGCGACACCGATATTTGAGGATTTGGCCATCACCTGGTTCAGTGTCAGCCAGGCGAATGACTCTTCATGGTCGCTGATGACTTCATTTTCAAAGCGGTAGGACCCGTTCTCGCAAAAGATCAGGGATTTTGCATTGAATGCTCCTTCTTCGAATGCCGCCGCCAGGGTCACAATTTTAAAAACCGACCCCGGCTCGAAATCCCACTGTACCGCCCGGTTTTTCATTTTTTCATTGAATTCATTCTCCCCATCCCTGCCGCCTCTTCCCACGGCAGACACCATGGCGAGAATCTCACCGGTGAAGGGGTCCATCAGCACCGCGGTGCCGAAGCGGGCGTTATACCGCCTGACGCCTTCATGTATCTCTTCTTCCAGAATCGACTGCAGCGCATGATCGATTGAGAGCACCACATTGTCACCGGGCTGCGGCTTCTGCACCGGCAGATCGACGGATTCATGGCGCCGGTTCAGTCCGTCTTTCTGCTCAACCGCCCAGCCGTCGACACCGGTGAGCCTGCTGTTCAGCTGCTGTTCGATGCCCCAGGCCCCTTCTCTCTCCTGGGTGGTGACTCCCAGGAGCTGCAATGCCAGGTCTCCCAGGGGACGGACCCGCTGCAGGGATTCTTCAAAAATCAGCGCTTCGAATCCGGCCGCCTCCAGCCGCTTCCGCTGTACCAGTGTCAGCCGCTCCCGCAGCGGCAGGTAGCGGGTGCCCGCATCCCGCTTGAAGAGGGCGTTATACTCTGATTCAGTGCCTCCCAGCACAGCGGCCAGCGAGCAGGCAAGGGCCTGCGTGGTGCCCGGCATATTGGGATCCACGGCCAGGGACGTCGTCGGCATATCCATGGACAGCACATTCATGTGCCGGTCATAGATCAGTCCCCGCTCCGCGGGAATGATCTTGTACGACTGCCCCTGCGCCAGCAGTTTCTCCAGCCAGGGTCCTCTGTTTATCACCTGGTAGGAGAACGTTCTGTAGAGCGTTCCGAGCATGAGAAACAGAAACAGTGCGGCCAGTCCGCACATGCGTTTCTGTTCAGGGGTCAATCGGTTCCGTCGTTTCATGGTCTCTTTCCGCTGTTGTCCGGCGGGCCGCTCACTGCTGCACCGGGAGCCGGATTCCCGCATAATTGATTGGCCGTCGTTCCCCGGTGCCGCTCTCCTTCCCTACCCCCTCATCGAAGCCGACCACCAGTTCGTCTGTCATGGCCGCGGAGATGTGGCCGAGACCCCGTGCCGCGACCTTTTCAGCGATGTATCCGGGACTTTTCAGCTGTTTGATCTCGATTTCAAGATTCTGCCGGTAGGCGACAAGCTGCACCTTTTCTTTTTCAAGTTTGGATTTTTCCCGCTGCATCTTGTTCATCTGCACCCGGCCCAGGAGGTAAAACATGCAGATAAGCATGCCGAGCAGAAGCGCCGCTTCCCAGATGCGCGGCAGCGACTGTCCGGCTGCAGGTTTGTTCTCGGATGTCTTTCTTGTCATGGCTGCTTCTCCTGCTTCTTACATCTCGCGAATGCCTGCCCTCAGCCGGGCGCTTCTCGCCCGGGGATTATTCCGGATCTCCTCTTCCCCGGGTCGGACCACCTTGCGGGTCAGCACGGTGAACCGCCACCCTGATCCGGGAACGGGTTCAACCTCTTTTTCAAACGTCGGTTCATCACCCCGCAGGAACCGTTTCACCAGCCTGTCCATGAGCGACTCGTAACTGAGCACCACCAGGCGTCCCTGCGGTTTCAGCAGCGGATACGATCGTTCGAGACCCATCCTCAGCTGCCCGAGTTCGTCATTGACGGCAAACCGCAGCGCCTGCCAGACGCGGGCGAATGTCTTGATATGCTGAGCGGGCGGAACCGCCCCTTTGACCGCGGCCGCAAGCGCCGCGGTTGTCGTGATCGGGGATTCGTGCCTCTTCTCCACAATCCGGCGGGCAATCCTGCGGGATTTTCTCTCTTCTCCGAACCGGTACAGACAGTCCGCCAGCTCACGCTCCGAATACCCGTTCACGATATCCGCCGCGGACACCGCCGCGCCGCCGTCCATACGCATGTCGAGAGGCCCATCCTCCAGATAGCTGAATCCCCTGCCGGCGGTGTCGATCTGGTAGGAGGAAACCCCCAGATCCATGAGAATTCCGTCCACGGCCCCGACTCCCGCCCCGGCCAGCACTTCGTCAATCTTTGCCAGCTCCCCCCGGTACACGCTGAACCTGTCCATAGTATGAGAAAACCGATCAGTGCAAAACTGAACGGCATCCGGATCACGGTCAATTCCAATATAACGGGCATCAGCATTCAGGTCGGGCAGGATCGCCGCGGCGTATCCGCCCCCGCCGACTGTCGCGTCAATGTATGTTCCCGATCGGTTGGTTAGAAGATAGCGCTTTACCTCATCGACCATTATCGGGGTGTGATATACTTCATTTCCCTGCTCCGGCTGCATCGGGCTCCTTCTCGACCCATCCGAATTTTTCGATCCGCTCGTCAGAGGTCGATGTTCCGCCGTTCATGTATTCTTCATAGCGTTTCGGATCCCACACCTCCAGGTAGTCGAACATGCCGATGATGACCGCGTCTTCCCCGATTCCGGCATATTCCAGCTGTCTGGCGGAAACCGTCAGCCTTCCCTGCTTGTCGCACTTGACCGGCTGGGCCGCATTCATGATCTCATGCATGTACCGCCGGGCCTCGGGATCGGCGTTCCGGTGTCCAAATTCCCTGCGGATCCGCTCCGCCTTGCGTTTGAATGTCTCCCGGGGATCGATGATCAGGCAGCGCTCCTTGCCTTCGGTGATGTGAAACAGAGGCCCGGATTCCTTGAAGGTTTTAAAGGCGACGGCATCGTGCTCGGGATTGTCGGTAAACTTGTCCGAATCCATGAACAGTTCCATCATGCAGGCGGACGGTATTCCCAACCGCCGCTTGCTGTCGACTGTTACATCATATCTGCCTGCGAAACAAGCCATGACTGCTCTGCCTTTTCATTACTCAGTTATGGAATCCGCTGGAATTTAGTGAAATTTATGGGAATTTATGGGATTCGGTTAAATAAACACATTTAATTCTGGAATGTCAAGGGAAAAGTGAAAAAAAATTAATATGAGAAAAAATTTGCTTTTATAGCGAATTTCCGTTACATTTACAGCGATATGACGAAGAACGGCAAAAACAGGCAACCTCTTGTTTTTATCGAGACCTACGGCTGCCAGATGAACAAGTGCGACAGTGAACTCGTGCAGGGACTGCTCGGTGAACACGGGTACGGCGCCGCGGACTCCATCGAGAGCGCGGACATCGTACTCGTCAACACCTGTTCAGTACGCAATCACGCCGAAAAACGGGCCCTGGGACGGATTTCCAGCCTCGCCTCCTGGAAACGGGCCCGGCCGGACCGCAAGCTGGGCATTATCGGCTGCATGGCGCAGCGGCTGGGTCCGGAACTGCTGGAAATGAAACCGTTTCTCGATCTGGTTGCCGGTCCCGACAACTACAGGGACCTGCCCGGCCTGCTCGCATCGGCGGACGCGGCCTGCAGCGCAGAGCTGGACCACCGGGAGCTGTACGACCGCATTCCCGCCCGGCGTCAGGCCTCATTCCAGGCCTGGGTCACCATTATCCGCGGATGCAACAATTTCTGCTCCTACTGTATCGTTCCCCACACCCGGGGCAGGGAACGCAGCCGCAGTCTCGGCTCCATCCTGGAGGAGATCCGGGGGCTCGCCGGCCGCGGCGTGATCGAAATCACGCTCCTCGGCCAGAATGTCAATTCCTATCGTTCCGGCGATGTCCGGTTTCCGGATCTGCTGCAGCGGGCCGCCGATATTCCCGGGATCGAACGGGTTCGCTTCATGACATCGCACCCAAAGGATCTCTCGAGGGAGCTGCTGGAAGTGATCGCCGCTCATCCGGCCGTCTGTGAGCATATCCACCTGCCGCTGCAGGCGGGGTCGGACAGGATTCTGGCGGCGATGAACCGCCGATACACACAGGCCCATTACCTGGGCCTCGTCGAAACGATCAGGGAGACCATACCTGACGTCGCGCTCACCACCGATGTGATCGTCGGATTCCCGGGCGAGTCGGAAACGGACTTCCGGGAGACCGTCGGCATGGTCGAGAGGATACGCTTCGACGACGCCTTTACCTACTATTTTTCACCCAGGAGCGGCACCAGCGCGGCCGGCATGCCCGGTCAGGTCGACGATGCGGTAAAGCTGGAACGGCTCAACCGGCTTATCGCGCTCCAGCGCCGGATCAGCAGGGAAAAGCACGCGGACCTTGTCGGCCGCACACTGGACGTGATCCCGGAACGGGACAGTAAACACTCTTCCCGGGAGTGGATGGGCCGGTCACGGGGCAACCATGTGGTCATCTTCCCAAAATCGGGATTCAGCGCTGGTGAAACGGTGGCGGTACGGATCGAAGACGGGACCGGAACTTCGCTGCGCGGCGTCCCTGTACTAGAATCGGTAGCGGTTACCTAAAATCCGGAGGACATTATGTGGATCGTACGCATGTTACTGGGTGCGTTAATCATCCTTGCCGTGCTTGGTTTTGCCCTGCAGAACACTGAACAGACCGCCTCGGTAATGATCATCAAGTGGCAGTCTCCTGTTCTTCCCCTCTATATATTCCTCTATTTTGCCTTCGGCGCGGGCATGGTGTTCTGGGCGCTCGTTTCCATATACAACATTCTCAAACTGAAGGGCAATATGCACCGCCTGCAGAAAGAAAACAAAAAAATTCGTGATGAACTCAACCGTCTTCGCAATGTTGATATCGATGTGCAGGATACAGACGTGCCGGGCCCGTCAGAATCTGAACCCGATTCCGCTGCATGACCGCACACCTGTGAGGGCTGCCGATGACTGACAACATTTTCCTATACGCTGCCGGGGCGCTGATCCTGATCGCAGCAGGTGCTGTTCTTCTGCTTCACCGTCGACGCGGACGCACGCGCCCGGGCAGAGAATCCGCCTATATCGAAGCGCTGCACCGCCTTCTGGAAGGCCAGACCGACGAAGCACTGGAACAGCTGAAAAAAACGGTGAAGCAGGACAGCGATAACATCATGGCCTATATCAAGCTGGGGGATATCTACCGCGACCGCGGCCTGCCGGCCAAAGCAGCCAAAATACACCGCAATCTCCTGGTCAGAAGCGATCTGAACGACCGTCAGGTCCGCTCGGTGCTCTTCCATCTGGTCCAGGATTACCGCAATGCCGGCGCTCTCGACAGGGCCGTGGAGATGGCGGAGCGGCTCATCGAGAAAGACAAACGGAGCCGGGCCTACCAGCAGCTGCTGCTTTCCGTCTATGAGGAAAAAGGGGACTGGGACAAGGCCTTCTTCTACCGCCAGAGTCTCAACAAATGGCAGAAGAAATCGGACATGCCCCTGCTCGCTCTCTATAAAATGCAGTCAGGCATAGCCCATACGAACCTGAATGCCGAACGGGAAGGACGCATCAGGTTTCGCGAGGCCCTGAAACTCGACCGGACATGCGTCCCCGCCTGGCTCTACTGGGGCGACTCCTACCGGCGCCAGAACCGGGATGAAGACGCCCTCAGGGTCTGGAAAGACTTTTCGGAAAAAGTGCCCGAAAAGGCCTACCTGGCTTTTTCCAGGCTTCAGCAGGTGCTCTTCGATCTCGGCATCTACGGAGAGATGGAAAAAATCTACAAAAAAGTGATCAGCCGCAAACCCGACACTCCCCACGCGCACATCGCCCTGGCAGAACTCTACGACAAACAGGGTGACATCGAGGCGGCGATCAGAGTGTGTGAATCGGTGGTCGACCTTTTCCCGGACTCTGTAACAGCCAAGCACTTCCTTGTGGAACTGTACTATGAAAAAGGAGACAGGACAGGCGCGCTGGAAATGGCACTGAAAACCATCAGCAGGGAGATGAACCGGACAGAGACATATTCCTGCAGCCAATGCGGGGCAGTATCAGGGGAACCGCTCTGGCACTGCCCTGAATGCAGCGGCTGGAACACCTATCTCTCCTGAACGTGACCCTCCGGAACGGAACGATGAAACGACGATTGTACGGTATTCTCACTGTTTTCTGCCTGAGCGGCACACTGGCGGCGCAGAACGTTGAACGGATCGCCAGTCTTATCCAGCGGGGAGAGATCGCCCGCGCCCGGGCAGAAGTGGAGACCCTGAGCGATACGGACAAGCCCGGTGAGAAGCTGTTTCTGCGCGGCCTGCTCGCCACGGACGGCCTGGAAGCGGAGACGCTGTATGAACAGCTCTGCCGGACATATCCGGATTACGACAACTGTGATTTCGCCCGCTTCCGGCTGGCGCAGCTGAAATACGCCCGGGGCCTCTACATTTCCGCGAAAACCGAATTCGAGCGGCTCATCACATCCTATCCGGAATCGCGATACATTCCCCAAAGCCACTACTGGATCGGCCGCTGTCTCCAGGCTCTCGGGGACGACGATGCCGCCGTCGGCTGGTTTGAAAAGGCGTCCGATGCCTCATTCAGCGGACCGGAAACCGCACGCATGGCCGAATCGGCCCTGGACTCGCTGAAGCGGTCGCCCGCGGCCCCGGCCCCGGAGCGGCTTTCCCGTGATGGGGAACAGCGGGAGGCGGCGCGGGAATCCTGGACCGTCCAGGTCGGGGCGTTCAGCCGCCGGCAGCATGCTATCCTGCGAAAATCGTTTTTCGAACAGCGGGGGTACGAGGTCCGTCTCGGTTCCAAGGAAAGGGACGGGCAAACCCTCTACCTTGTCTGGATCGGAGAGTTCGACAACCGGCAGAGCGCCTGGAATTTCGGGGAAGCGCTGAAGAAAAAGTACGACACTCCCTTCACGCTGGTACAACACTGACACCGAGAGGAGCAGACGGTGATCCGACACCCGGATCTTCATAAATGGGAATTACGGCTGAAAGGGCTGCTCGACAGTCTCGATGACGAACTCGAGCACCGGTACGGTGACGAACTGCCGCTGCACCCCTCCCGGAAAGCCAGGGGGAATACCGCGAACAAGGCCCATGACGGCCTCTTCGACATCACCGCCAATTTCTCTCTCGGTATCGGCTCGAAAACCGGCAGAAGCTATGTAATCGACATCCACCTGGCCACACTGGAAAAAGTGCCGGCGGACCTGCAGGAAAAGATCAATGATACCGCTGTCGCCACGCTGAAAAAGAAACTGCCTGAATTCTTCCCCGGTGCCGCGCTGGACATATCCCGGGACCAGGGCACGATCAGGCTGCACGGCGATCTTTCCTTCACCGGCAGCGCCGGATCATGAGAGCGCCCGCCGCCGCAGGAGCACCCACCCCGCATGAGCAGCGAGAATACCCGCCGTATCGGCGAGAAAATCGGTTATGTCACAGTAGCGGCCCGGCACAAAAAACTGGTGCAGTTCATCCAGACCGGCCCAGGCCATGCAGGTCAGGATCGAAAAGAGAACGGTTCGGGGAGTTCGTGCGCGTCGCCGAAAAAGCATGCGCTGAAAGAGCAGTGCAAAGAGACCGAATTCCAGCAGGTGCAGCACCTTGTCCTGGAAGTCGAAAAGCGTCTCGGGCAAAGACGTGGAGGGCAGGGATGACAGCACGAATATCGTTGCAGCGTACACTATTACCGGCAGGTCGTATGCCATACATGAACGAGTACCCGGTCTCACCGTCATTTTTCTCATCAAATTTCCCCTTGACTCCCTGCCAAATTTCTCTTACTTTTTATTTATTCTCAATCGTTGCCATTAAACGGTATCCTGTTTGAAAGACGAAATTCAATCCTATATTGACCGCGCACTGAATGGTGATGAGCAAGCCTATCACTGGCTGCTGGAACGATACAAGAACGGTATCTACAATCTCATCTACCAGATGATAAAAAATCATGAAGAAACGCGCGATCTCGTTCAGGAGACCTTTATCAAGGCATTCAATTCTCTTGACAGCTATAATGATAAATACGCATTCTCGACCTGGCTCTATAAAATCGCCTACAATCACAGCATCGACGCCATCCGCAAGAAAAAACTGAAGACGCTCCCTCTCGACAGGCCCATTTCCCTCAAGGAAGGGGACGTCAAACCGCAGATAGGAGATGAATCACAGAGTCCGGAAAGAAATATGCTGCTCAAAGAGAAGCAGCAGATGCTGGACAACGTCATCGAATGGCTTCCCGAACGATACCGTGAGGCGATCATCCTCCGTCACAAGGAGGAGCGTTCCTATGAGGAGATCAGCGAAATCCTCGATATTCCCATCGGAACGGTAAAGGCCCGGATTTTCCGGGCCCGGGAAATGATCAAGAAAAAAATGCGGGAACATCTCTAGCGCAGCGGGTCAGTGAATCAGACCCAGCTTTCTCAGTTCTTCGTAGAGCGTCTCCTTCTCCACCGGTTTCACAATGTACGACGCGGCCCCTCCCTGAAAAAACGCCTCCACGATATTCTTCTGATCGCCCAGCGCAGTGGTCATGATAATGATAACCTGGTCGTGCCGCGCCACCCCGTACCGTTTTTCGATCTCCCGTATCTTTCTGGTCGCTTCATGCCCGCTTACCCGGGGCATCATGATATCCATCATGATCAGGTCGTACCGGCAATTCGAGGCGTAGGCCCGTTCACACAATTCGATTGCTTCGTCACCGTCGGTCACCAGGTCGCATTCACCGTAAGGGCTCAGGAACTCTTTCAGGATCTCCCGGCTGGTGACTTCATCTTCAACGATCAGAATCCGCACACTGCAGGCTCCCTTGCTTCTTTTTCAGGAATATACTCATACCGGGATAAAAAAGCCAGCATTTATCAGGAGGCGTTGCTGTATATCGACGGCAGCACCGATATAATGTTACCCACTTCATGTCTCAGTACCGCCGCCTTGGCCGCAATGAGACGATAGTTGTTGCTGCGGGCCGCGGTCTCCACCGCCGAGGCCGCCTGCTGGGCACGCTTCCCTCCGATTGACGCAGAAGCGGTTTCCAGTGAATGGGCGATCTTCGAAATATCAGCGGCATCACGGTTTTTTATGGATGTTTCGAGGTCACGAAGGAGCTCTTCCGCCGATGACCGGTACGTCTCACAGGTCTTCTTGAGAAGGGCTTCTCTTCCTCCGGTTTGGGCAAGAATGGCCTTCATATCGATGCTGTCCTCGACCCGGGGAGCGGCCGGGATGACTGCCCCGTACTCACCGTTTCGGTAGCGCTGCAGTTTTTTCTTGATATCGGTCATGGCTATCGGTTTCAACAGGTAGTCGTTCATACCGGCATTGAGACAGCGCTGACGGTCCTTTTCGTAGGCGTGCACGGTAAGGGCGATGATGGGAACACGCCGTTTGGGGCCGAGTGACGCCGTGTTACGAATTTTCCTCACCGCGTCGAGGCCGTTCAATACCGGCATCTGAATGTCCATGAATACGAGATCATACTCTTTGTCGTTCACCGCTTCCAGCGCGGCTTTACCGTCAGCGGCGATGTCAACGCGACAGCCGAGCTTCATCAGCATCTTTTCGATCACCAGCTGGTTGATGGGATCGTCTTCGGCCACCAGCACGGAGCAGGAGAATTCACTCTCACCCGCTTCCGCAGCGGTCTCCGCCTGACGGTTCGGCACCACGACCGGTGCGGCACCCTCGGCAATCTGCAGGGGCAGAGTGAAGAAGAAACGGCTGCCCGCACCGGCCCGGCTCTCGACACTGATCGATCCGCCCATCAGTTCCACCAGCTCTTTGCAGATGGCCAGCCCCAGCCCGGTCCCGCCGTATTTTCTCGTCGCTGATCCGTCACCCTGCACAAAACTGTCGAAGATGCTCTCGATACGGTCATGCTCGATGCCGATCCCGGTGTCGGTGACCGAGAACTGCACCGTTATCCGGTCGCCGTGCGCGCCTTTCTTCGCTGCGGCCCTGCCCATACTTTCGGCGGAAATGACTATCTCCCCTTCACCGGTGAATTTCACCGCATTATTGACCAGATTGATCAGTATCTGCCTGATGCGGCCGCTGTCTCCGGTAAGCATCTCCGGCATGTCTTTCGAAACCGTGCTGGTGAGGGTGAGGTGTTTGGCGGCTGCCCGGGACGCGAATTCCTGCTGCAGATTGCTGATCAGCTCTTCAACGCTGAAGGGGCAGGTATAAATCTCGATGCGATCGGCTTCGATCTTTGAATAATCGAGAATATCATTGAGCAGGCCGAGCAGGTTCTTCGAGGATTCGGAAACGAGCTCCAGGCAGCTGCGCTGTTCATCATCAGTGGAGAGATCGGTCGCGAGACTCGTCATGCCGATAATGGCGGTCATGGGGGTTCTGATTTCGTGCCCCATGTTTGCCAGAAACTCCGCTTTCAGCTTCTTGGATTCCTCGGCCCGCTTCAAAGCCTTTTCCAGTTTGATATTTTTCAGTTCCAGTTCCCGGCTGAACAGATCGAGGGTGCGGGCACTCTCTTCCGCCTTGTTTTTCGCCTTGTTCAGCTGTTCACTGGCCATCTTCTGGCGGGTTTCGTCCCTTACAATGCTGATGAACGCCGGTTTCCCCTGATACTGGACCGCGTCGGTGCGGATATTGACGTATATCTGCTTTCCGCTCTTGGTGATATGCGTGTAGGAATTGCCCCTGTCCCGGTTGCATGTGTCGATATTTGCCCGGACGGTCTCCAGATCTTCTTCCGGGTGAAGGTCATAGGGCTGCATCTCCTTCAATTCTTCCAGTGAATATCCGTAGGTGCGGAGAGCGGCTTCATTGCAGTCAAGGAATCGGTGCTCCCTGGTTGAGAAGATGAATATCGGATCGGCAATCTGATTGAAGAGCGAGCGGTACTTGTTTTCACTGGCGAGAATCGCCTGTTCCACGATTTTACGGCCGGTGATATCACGCAGGACGCCGTCGGTGCTCACCAGCGTGTCGCCGTCGAACACCGGATAGAAGCGGTCCTCGAGGCAGATGCGGGTGCCATCTTTGCACTGCCACCAGGCTTCCCAGGAATTGCCCCCGCTGATTTCATGGCCGGCCAGCTTTCGGTACCGTTTCTCCTGTTCCGCGAACGCGTCGCCCTCGATCACCTGCTGAAGAAATTTCTTCCGTCCTCCCATGTTGTCAATGTCCTCGAGTGTATAGCCGAGGATTCGTTCAAAAGAAGGGCTGAGATAACTGAACTCTTCACTGTTCCCATCCACGGAATAGAGAATATCCGAAATGGAAGAAGCGAGCCGGTTCAGTTTGTCCTCGGATTCATCCAGCTTTTTTCTGATCGCCCTGGCCGCGGTATTGTCGGTATAGATAGAGATAAGGCCGAGCACCTCCCCGTTCTCCCCGGTGATGCGGTCGGCTCGCAGCAGTATCCACTTCTCCTCCCCGTCCCGGCTCCGCATGACCACTTCTCCGGACCAGGGTTTTCCCTGCTGCATGTGCGTTTCCACTTCAGCCGCGACCGCAGCGTCAGCAAAGAGTATCTCCGGACCGCCCGCCTGCAGCAGCTCCGCACCGCCGGTAAAGCTGAAAATCCGTTCAAATGCGGGGTTGACATAGAGCCCGCCGCTGAGGGTGCTCAGGATCGAGACGGCATCCGAGGTGCCGTCAACCGCCTTTTTGATAATGGCGATCTCATCGTGCTCTTTTTTACGTTCGGTGATGTCACGGGCAAAACAGGCCACACCGGTAACGGTACCGACACCGTCGCGGATGGGATAGAAGGAGGCTTCCCAGCAGGTTTCTCCCGTACCGTTCTCAAAGGTCAGGTCGGTGGTAAAATGCTCGCCTGCCAGGGCCCGGTCATAGAGGCTGCCGCTGAGGAGCCCTCCGCTTTCAGTATCAGTGTCGGCGATGATGATATCGCCGATAGCCGGTTTCCGTCCCCGCAGGGCCGTATAGAGATCATTGAAGGAAGTGTTGCTGGTCAGCAGCCGGTGCTCGCGGTTTACCGACCACATACAGTCGCTGGTATTTTCAATCAGGGCACAAAGATTTGTTTCGCTCTGGGTAAGAGCAGCAAGCATGGCGCTGTCGACACCGCCTTTCTCTCCCGCAGTCTCCCGGCAGGTGATAAATAGAGCCTGCTCTCCGTTCCAGGTTCCGGTTTTGAAAAAGCTGCGCACGGGCACCGGATCCCCCGTCCTGGTGGTGAAGATCATGGGCAGAACTCGGGGGTCACCGGTCTCGGCGGTCTTGGTGAATTTCTCGAAAAGCGCGGGCTTTTCATTGAGCAGTTCCTCTATTGATTTGCCCAGCAGCTCCTCCGGCGGATATTCCAGACGGTTAGAGGCGGTCTCGTTGGCCTCGACGATCCTGTTATCCGGACCGCAGACGAAAAAGAGATGCCCGTTGTTGTTGAAAAGCGCATGAAGGTTGTCATGGTGCTCACGCAGCCGCTGTTCCCGCTGGTGACGGTGGATCGCAAGATCGAGTACGTACTCCAGTTCCTTGACATCAAGAGGCTTGAGAATATACCCATAGGGTTCAGCCGACTTCGCCCGTTCCCTGGTGGCGGTATCGGAATATGAGGTGGTGAAGATGACGGGAATGTTGTATTCGCGATGCAGGGCCGTCGCGGTTTCGATGCCGTCGAGCCGGCCGGCAAGGTGGATATCCATGAGCACGCAGGTGGGATGCGTATCAGCGGCGATTTCCAGGGCCAGTTCGCCCTTTGCCGTCTCTCCAACCACGCTGTAGCCGAGCTCCTTCAGGGTAAAGACAAGCTCTTTCCGGGGAATCAGTTCATCTTCAACGACAAGTATGGTGCGCTCTTCAGGATTCATGGTTATGGCCTTATCCAATGGCAAAAAACGGCACATTACGACAGGTATCAGGACCGGCTTTCCAGGGATGCACCGGACCTGATATGTACCGGAACATGCCGGTGCAACTTTAGTGCCATAAATACGTTAAGAGCTTATTAATGCCCGCCTGCATGAAGGAGGTGCCGAACAAAGGGCGATATCGCCGCGCGCCGCGCGCGGACCACTCAGGCAGAACACCGCCGGTGGAGGGATATCCCCGGAGATATGTGGGCAGTCGAATATGATGCTGTCAGGGGGATTTATTTGGCAAATCAGAAGAAAAAAAGCAGTGAACGCATGATTTCCAGGGGAAAATAGCTGAAATTACCCAGAATTCCTCTGTTTATGCATTGCCCGGGGCAGCACGGTGATGCAGGGGGTCGATGCCTGTTCGCCGTCTTCTATCGACCGGCCTCGTCGATTCCGGTGCATACCCGGTTACAGCGGGCAGGGCACCGCCGGATAACACCCCCGGAGACGGATCAGCCGTTCTCCCCCACTCCCGGGAACGGGCCCATTGCATTCTGTAAGCGCTTCTGCAATATGAAAGCCCGGTACCGCCGCATCTGCTCTGATCCTCAGGATGGAGCTGATTTCCGTGCCGGTCCAGCAGGTTCACTGCTGATTGAATGTGACTGTAATGGCCGTCCCGCCCCGCCTGTCAAGGCGTATTCTCCCGCTCAGCTGATCCTCGACGATCATGGAGACCAATTTCAGACCCAGGGTTTCAGGGTGGTGGATATCCAGTTCCTTGGGGAACCCGATCCCGTTATCTGCCACCCGAATCCCTATTTCCCCCGTATCCAGGGCATGTACCGCGATGCCCAATCGTCCCTTTCGTTTCAGGGAAACCGGAAAGGCATGCTTCAGGGCGTTGGAAATCAGTTCGTTCATCACAAGACCGCAGGGCACGGCCTTGTCGATACCCAGCGACACCTCATCGACATCGATAGTGTGCGCCACCCGGCCGGGATCGATCATGTAGGTGCGTATAAGTCGTGAGACCAGATCCCTGATGTACGCGGTAAATGTCACGTTGGTAAACTCTTTGGACTTGTACAATGCGTCATGCACCAGGGCGATGGAGTGGATGCGGTTACGGCTCTCCTCCAGGATACGCAGCGCCTGCTCATTCTCGGTTTTCGCGGCCTGCAGGCTCAGCAGACTCGATATAACCTGCAGATTGTTCTTGACCCGGTGATGTATCTCCTTGAGAAGCACCTCTTTTTCCTTCAGGTCTTTCTGTACCTGGGCCTCGGCGCGCCTGCGCTCGGCGATTTCGTTCTCGAGCTGCTGCGTATAGAGGACCAGTCCCTGATGCAGACGCACGTTCTGTATGCCCAGTGCCAGTTCATTGGTGATGGTCATGCAGAGATCGATCTCATGGGCGGAAAACATGCGCGGCCTGCTGACCGTACCAAGAATCAGCACTCCGATGACATCGTTCTCGTGCTCGAAAGGCAGAAAGATGAGACTTCGCAGACAGCGCAGGTCGACAATCATGTGTTCCTGCGGAGACAGATCCGCGTTGCCGGTGTCATAGATGGTAACGGGCTTTTTCGCCTCGATCGCCTTTTTGATAGTGGGATGATCCGCAAGCCGGGCTGTGCGAAGACTGTCGGGCATGTCGGGATCGAGAGGCGGCGTCGTGGCCCCGAGATAGAGGTCATCACCGTCCGCCAGGTAAATCGCCGCGGTCTCCACATCGAGCAGCTGTGCCGTTCCGTCACTGATCGTCTGCAGAACGGTATCCAGGTCCAGAGAGGAGGCCACGTGCTGGCTCACCTTCAGCATGATCTCCTGTTCCAGAACCTGCCGGCGGAACACGGCTTCGGCCTCCTTGCGTTCGCTGATATCGACGATAATCCCGCGTATCCCCTGCAGTACGCCGTCCCTGAAAATGGTATTTGCGTGCAGCAGCGAAGGAAAGGTGCTCCCATCCTTCCTGATTGCCGTATACTCGACGACTCCCGGATCACCTCCGTCACTCCGCCTTCTGAAGTTGGCCTTTGCCCGCGGCCTGTCAGCGGGTGCGATCATCTCGAGACTATTCAGTCCCCGCTCGAGATCGCCGCGGGAATACCCGAACAGTTCAAAGGCACGCTGGTTCGCAAATAGGAGCTCGAGCTGTCCATCGGTTTCGAAAAGCGCCTCAGGCAGCAGTTCGGCAAGGTTCCTGAACCGTTCCTCACTGCCGCGCAGGGCGGCTTCTGCTTCTTTCTGCTCGCTTATGTCCAGCTGAAATCCCCAGAGCCAGTGCAGTTTTTGATCACGCACATTCCCGAAATAGCAGTTCCGGAACCAGTGACTTTTACCTGCGGGATCCAGCTCCTCCGTCTCAACCGAAACGGCGCGAAAATCGTTTGCAGCCACCGCCGCCATTCTCTCGAGGAATATATGCCTGTCGGCCGCCACCTCCCTGATGGGAGTGCCGATTAACCTCGTGCGTGATCTCAGGCCGTACATCTCGAGGATCCGCTCGTTGCAGTCTGCGATGTACCCGGTCTCAAGGATGCGTTCGGCCATGCGCCGGTACGATCGGGTGATAGGTATGGGTTCGGGAAAATCGACCCGCCAGACACCGAAAAGTTGGTTCTCAAAAAACGTTTGATACTGCCGCTGCAGGATAAGCGCCTCAGCCTGACACCGCCCTGCCGCTTCAGCCGACCGGTGCCTGACGAGGACGGAATTGAGCACCGCCTCTATCATCCTGCCGCTGTCATCTTTTGTGATCCAGCCGCCGGCATCCGTTTTTTCAATTTTTTTCACATGCGCTGAATCTTCGGAGGGCAGCAGAAAGACCGCCGGAACATTCCACCGGGACCTGATTTGCCCGGCAGCACTAAAACCATCGGTCTTTCCTTTCAGGTCGACAGCGGTGATGACGAGATCGGGACGCATCTCTTGCACCCGCCTGTACGCATCGACAGCGGATACAGCGATACCGGTAAGCGAGTGGCCGAGCTGCTGCAGGGTCGTACGAACCTTCTCTGCGCCGACGCTGTCTTTTTCGATAAGAAGGATGGAAATAGGGGTCATACCAGCTTCTCCTTGCTTCGTTACCGGGCTCACTGCTGCCTGAAGGAGCGGCAGTCCGGGACCATCCGGGTCTGTACAGAGCAATGCATGCAGGCGAGTACAGTGTATGAATATCCGGCGATGAAACCTAGGGAAAAATGCGTCTCCGGCAGACCAGGGCCGGCGGAGAGTGCCGCTTTCCGGCATTCAGCGCCGCCGCCGGGCATCGGTGTACGGCAGCGCCGCGGTACCGGTCAGATGCGCTGCAGGGGAAACGTGTACCGCGGCCCCGCAAAGCTGCTCTGTCCGCAGCAGGATGCGGCAGCCGGAACCAGCAGCGGAGACCGGCAACGAACCATTTTACCCATACACGACCTCATGTTATCTCCCGCCCGGAGTATGCCGGACAGGGGGCATCATTCATTTTATGAGCGTCAGCTTGCGGGTGATGCGTTCATCCTCCTGTTGCAGGGTGTAGAAGTAAAGACCGCTTGCCAGTCCCCTGCCGTCGAGATGAACGGTGTAAAGGCCCCGCTCCTGCCGGCCGTCAACCAGTTTCCGTACCATCTCTCCTCGTACATTGTACAGGGTCAGCGTCACATCTCCGGCCCTCTCGAGCGCATATGAAATCTGCGTCTCACCATTGAAGGGATTGGGATAGTTCTGCATCAGGGTGAAAGCACCGGGCCTACCGCTTGTTTCGGGTTCCACACCGGCATCGACGAACCGGAGGATGCGGAATCCTTCGTACCAGTTGCTGATGAAGACGGCATCGGATGACGTTGTCACGCTGTAGACGGAGAACGGACTCGGCTCTCTGGCGAGCAGCCCCCATCCCGAATACTGATCTTCACCGTACAGGTTCATCCAGGCGTCGGAAACACCGAAGATGTATTCATTGAACAGGCAGCCGTGGTTGGCCTGACAGGAAAACACTTCAACAGGACCGGCGGGATTTGGAAGGTCCCCGGCAATGTAGATTTCAGTCACCGACCCCGTTGAGACATAGAGTTTACCGTCGGCCGCATCCAGGAACAACGGGGGATGATCGAGCGTAATGGTCCCGGCCTGGAACGGATATTCAGGATCAGCGACGTTTATAACCGCGCAATCGTCGTAGCCGGCAAGAACCGCGAACGAATCGATGACCGCGATCCCATGTATCCTCCCGTCCATCGGCAGGCTGCTCATCACCACCGGATCAGCCGGATCCGAGATATTCACGATCCCGAATTCGCTCCAGTTGGTAATATAGATCAATGTGTCCTGTACGAGGAACTCCACGACGCCGATATCGGGAACGACGCTGTTGCAGGGCTGAGGCGCGACCGGATCGCTGACGTCATAGCAAAAGAGCCCGCCGCATTTGATGGCGACGAGCAGGTCGTTTTCCAGCGCCAGGGCGTCCACGCTCATATGCAGAGCGCCGTTTCCTCCGGCATGTACGGTATCGACCAGAACCGGATGTTGCGGGTCGGTGATATCCATTATTTTTATTCCGAAAAATGAAGAGGCCACATAGATATATGGATAGTTGGGGGCGATATCCATGGTCTCCCCGCCCGTCAGATACTGCCGTCGCAGTGAGAGATCTGAACGGGCATTCACCTGAATACCGAAATAGTGATCCCCGGTACATATCACATCCGGGGTGACGCATACATGTGCCGCCATCCTGTTGAAATTCGGAATGGTACCGATATGCACCGGTGCCGCCAGGGTGCTGATGTCATAGATATTCACGCCCTTGAATCCGTCCGCGGAGAAGAGCGTGTCGCCGCTGATCCAGAGATCGTCGCTGGCGTTGGTCTGGGCGAACGTTTCCCGCAGAAGCACTGTATCGGGATCGGCAAGATCGAACACGGCGATGCCATCGGTGGTGCCGCAGAAAAAGGAATCGCCCCTGACAAGCAAAGTACTGATGCCCCGGTCATGTTCGTAGCTGCACACAAACTGAGGCGCGGAAGGATCGGCAACGTTGTACCTGTGGATGGTTGAACCGCTGAAGGCAAGCAGTGTCGCATCATCGGCGGCAAGAGCGGTGCACTGGAACGGCAGATCCACAGAGCCGACGGCAGATATAGTGGAGGGATCTCCGACATCCAGAATGGTAATGGTCCGGTAGTACCCTGTATTCAGAAAAAGCAGATCTCCGCTGGCAGTGAATGACCGCTGATATCCCTCGTACTGCCGCACCGGGTACGGTGCGGCGGGAGAGCTGAGATCATAGAGAGTAAGAATCGACCCGTAGGAGCTGCCAGCCCAGAGCCGGGTTCCCTCAACCGCCAGGCCGGTAACCGGACTACCGTTATCGATTCGGGGACATGCAACGGGATTATCAGGATCACTGTAATTCACGACCTCGATATAGGTGCCGTTGCCGTAATAGAGAAATGACCCGTAGACAGCGGCGTCATAGCAGGGTCCTTCAGACCAGCCGCCTGCTATCTCGAGTGACTGGCCGCACGCAGCGGCCGTGCCCAGTATCAGGAACAGTGCCAGGATGGTATTCGATTTCATACAGTCCTCACGATAGTGGTTACCAGGGGGGTATCGGCAATGCCGGTACATCTTGTGTCACCGCAGATGCAGAAGTCTCATCGCCGCGTATCGGTATAGGGCAGCACAGCGGTGCAGTTCTCTATCTTTTCCCGGGCTGTAGAGAACCCGAGTGTCAGCTCTATCGCTCCTTCATGAAAATCAAGGGGGACACACACGGTGCCGTAAAATGTATAGCCTCAGCACCTTTCGGTCAGTTTGACCAGACCACGGCCCGTTGTCCGTCCGCTCTGGTCTATGTACCGGATGTTCACCGTCGGGAAACAGGTATCCGGAATTGTATTATATAACTGATACACGCTGTTCCCTTTCTCCTGCCCCGTCAGCATGATGCGAGTTTCACACCGCAGCAGATGCGGATCCATCAGCCATGCGGCCTTAAGGGAATCGTACCGAAGGGTTCGCTCAAGGTTCAGCGATGGATCATCATAGAGCAGCTCGATTCGCGACGGTCCGAACAGTTTGAGATCAGGAGCGATCGCTGGAGCAGAGGGCAGAACGGACGGGCCCGATCCGTAACTGCCGCCGAAGCGTCTGCCGTCCGGGAGCGTGCATCGGATAATCAGGTATTCCTGCTTCAACGCGTAGGGCCCGAGGCCCTTGAGGATGTGGTAGGCCCGCTCGTGCGCGCCGCCGACATAAACCGCGCAGGATGTGCGGCCCGTATCCCCCGGCGGGCAAAAAGTAATGTCGTTCACAGACGCGCTGCAGCGGCCCTTTTCATCGAACAGCAGTAATTTTTCACCGGGATCCCGCAGATCCCGGTTCAGATTACGGTCGATGTAGACATCATTACTGTCAATGACAATCATCATTCTGTGAAGCGAATCTGGAGAAAACGAAACGCTGCAATACTGCTGCAGCGAAGATGTGTAACACGGTTCAACAAGGCCGCTCTGGCCGCGGCAGGATGCCGCGGCCAGCATGAGCAGGAGAAACCGGAAACCAGCCTTCATAGCCATATCAGACCTCATGTCGTTGCCTGCCCGGCGTTTACCGGGCGAGGATCTATCCTAATCAAAACGTACAGTGTGCGGGTAATGGGCTGTTGCGCTTACTGCCACCCGTCTATTTCAGTCCGTAGAGGCGCACGGTGGCCCGCTTGCTGTTTGCCTTCGTGGACGCGTACCAGAAAACGACTTTTTTAATGATGCGGTTGTTGCCCGGCAGGTCGATCGCCCGGGTCTCTCCCCCGGCGGGGATGACTTTGCGGATCTGCACATCGATGACGTCGCCGTTGGCGAAGTGAACCTTCATGTCAGTGAAGTTGACGCCCGACTGCCGCACGGTCAGTTTGATCTTTTTATACACACCTTCGTCGGCACCGACCTCGATTACATCCTTCTCGGTTCTGAAGGTGACTTTCCTGACTCCCAGCTGTTTCCAGCGGGGCGCCTGGGCCGCGGCAGCGGCGATTCCCAGGCACAAAACGAGCAATGCAGCGGTAATACGTGTTGATTTCATACGTCCTCCTCTTGTGATACATGACGGAAGCCGATACAGACTTGTGAAAGAAGCGATTGATTTCTCGGGCTGTGTTTTATGTCCCGGCAAGCAGCCGGGCCGGGTGTCGTATCACCGGCAGGGTGCATACGCTCACCAGAGACGGTACCGGAGAATCTGTTTCTCCCGGAAGAAGCGTGACGAGCGTCTTCCAGATCGTCGGAATGAATGAAATATTCCGCTCCGGGGGGTATAGACGCGGTATCGGCGCGGGTCGAAGTGTGTGTACTCACACTAATGTATCATTGCGGCCTTCCCGGTAGTACCCCATCGCGGGAAAAATTTCCTTAAATATATAATAAACATCAGATAATTTCAAGTGAATTCAGTGTCACAGACCGAGTTGTCACCCTATTCCTGTTAAACGGGAGAGGCAAGCCTGAAGCAGCAGCTCACCCTGCATAGATCGGGCGCCCCTGTCACTCAATCCTTTACAAGCCGCACGGAGAACCCGTAAATATATTTATAATAATCGCGGTATGAGTAGTCGTGGTCGTACGGCAGATGCCGTCCCCAGGCACTTTCGCCGTTATAATCGGTGGCGGTCCACACCTGATAGGAGCGTTTTTCATTGTAAAAAACGCCGTTCTGGCCGCGGTAGCCCGATCCCCGGGCGGAAAAATCGAACTTGTTCGTGGCGCCGGTGTTCGGGTCCCGCCAGTGCTCAGTTCCTTTCTCTTTGAGTTTTCCGCCCGCTGTGCCTCTGTAGGCGATGTCATCGGCTTCCTCCTGGGTCAATCCTGCCCGCATCTCGAGCAGCTTCCAGTCTTCGTCAGTGGCCACGTGCCACCCCTCGGGAGCGAGGTTGCGGCTGTCGTTCACCGCGTACCAGTTATAGAGACGTCCATAGATCTCGGCGCGGTAAGTTTCATTCTGATAGTTGCACCAGGCGGGTGTGGTGAGCGCGATCCACTCCTCCCCGGAGGTCACCTCCGCAATCGGATCGCCGTTGCGGAAGTGGGTCACGCGCAGGTCCTCCGCAATCCAGTACTGGCCGCCGATTTTCACCACTTCATACTTGTTGCCGTCGATATCTACGCACTTCGGCAGTTTTTCAGCATTCTGGCAGGCCGTCAGCAGCATGACGATAATTGCCGGCAGCAGGAAGATAATAGATCGTTTTCTCACGGATATCTCCTGAATTGATTGTTTGGATACGTGCTTCCTGCAAACGCTCGCCGTCCCTGGGACGTGTCGATAATTTACAGGGGCGATGCGAACGGGACAAGTGACATTATTGCAATAATGGAGGGATCGGCCAATGTATCCGAGGTCGGTCCTCTGCACCGGAGAGGATCAGCGGGAAACCGGCTGCATCAGGGACCGGAATGTTCACACCCCCTGATTCAGCGTTCAAAGGCCGCCAGAAATGCGTCGACCAGCTCGGCGCCGCCCATGAAGGTCGCCACCTCAAAGGCGTAATACTCACCGCTGCGAGTTCCCATGACGAAGGTCGTCAGCGCTTTTTTCTTCTCCGCCTTGACGGTAATCTCTTTCCTGGGCCAGCGGCCCGCTTCCTTTTTGATCTTGAATTTGAATCCTCTGGGGGCATATTTGAAGGCATACACGAATTCCGTACCCACGCCGATAAACACCGGATTGGGCAGATCGCTGGTTTTTGCCCCGGCACCGAACCCTCCCGAGAGTCTGGAAATCAGCAGTGAACTCAGTGATCCCGCGTGACTGCAGGTCATGGCGGCAATGATCGTATCGTCACAGTGGGGCTGAAGCGCATCGACCATTTTGGCCATCTGCTTTGCTGTTTTTTCATTCATATGCAATCCCCTTACATTGAAAGCTGACACCTCAACTTCAATGGTGTGCGTTCCTCCTGCTGCAGCGTGCGGAAGATGCGACTACTGCCGCAGAATTTTCTCCATTGTCCTGCCTTTTGCCAGCTCATCGATCAGCTTGTCAAGATAGCGGATATTTCGCATCAGCGGATCTTCGATCGTCTCAACGCGGACTCCGCAGACCACACCCGTGATACGCGAACAGTTCGGATGGATTGCCGGAGCCTGGGCGAAGAATGTTTCAATATCATTCATCTGCTCGATTTGCCGCCGCAGCCCGGCCTCGTCGTAGCCCGTCAGCCAGCGGATAATCTGATCGACTTCTTCCTTTGTGCGATTCTTTCGTTCCGCTTTGGCAACGTACAGCGGATAAACCTTCGCGAACGGCATTCCAAACACCGTATGTCGGGACATTGATTTTTCTCCCCATAATAAAGAGCCTATGTATAACTCGTATCACATGCATCGGTCCGTTTCGCTCTGTCGACTATCTTTGCCAATCACACACCTCTCGGGACAGACCGCCGGCCCTATGGATGAACCCGAAACTCCGGCCGTCTGCAAGTGCAGCGACCTCCCATCTGAACACTCCTATTTTTTTCATGGGTATGTTCACCGGTCGATCCTGTTCCGAACGGGGGCGAAGAGGTCCATTCGGCCTTGACAATGCCATCCCGCCAGTCGACATCGTTGCCGACATCCATCAAATAGTTCCAGACGGATTCGGGCCTTCGTGCAATATATATGGATTCGTTGATGAGCATAATACGCGCCTTCAGCAGGTACAGGACAGTCGATGATTTTTTTGCCGTCATTCCCCAAACAGCCGGAACGCGCCGATACGGGTGGAGTAGGAATCGGCATCCTTTTTCAGATAGTCTCCCACGTACCAGATGGTGCGGTCATCGCTTGGATCGATCGCCGTCTGGGTATAGTCCTGCCAGCGAAGCGTGTTCGTCTGGGCGGCTTCACCTTCGGCGAGCACGACCTCCCGCAGGGACAGTATTCCGGAAGGGTCACCGTACCGCCTGCCGGCAAAGCGCTGCCCGGGGAAGGAGAGTGAATCGCAGAAGGTGTAGCCGATACCGATGTTCCCCCGCCCGTCGAAGGCGGGACTGGCCATCCAACGGTAGGAGCCCCCCGGACAGTAGGTACCCTGCTGGTGCAGAGAGACATTGCTTTCTCCGTCCAGACTGAATTCGTACCAGCGCACACCCCCGCCTCCCGCGGAGGTCGCCACGGAATGGACCGCGACGATCGACTGCCGGTCGCCGATGCGGCGGTAGACCAGGCGCGCCATGATCTTGTCGCCCTGGGCATCGAGGCGCTGGCCCGTGCCCGCCTGCGGGACGGCTTCCGTCAGCTGCCCGCCCCCCAGGTAGCGATAGGGCGCCACGGTGATTTTCACCGGCCCTTCCAATCGTGATATTGCGGGATCGTCCCAGTCCGTGAATATCTTCCAGACATAGATACCGTCGTCTTCCATGACACCCTTCAATTGGGCGCCGCCGGCTGCCATCATGATATTAGGCGCGCCTTCCGGAGGCGGCTGTGTTCCGTCGAGGTCTGCATTATTGAGAAAGTTCACATCATCAATAATGAATCCCAGTTCCCTGGCAGGTTCGCCCCTGAGCATTTTTTCCCGTTCGGCAATATATATATGTTTCTGGATAACGTTATCGCCGGTGCTGGTCGGCACGTAGTACCCGTCGGGCCAGACTGCGGGACGGGGATAATCGGGGAACAGGGGACGCACGAATTCGTAGCGGTAATACGATCCCAGGGGATCGGGACCGGTGCTGACCGCGTAACACATGGCATATGATCCTTCGGGATTTTGCGGACGCCGACGCCCCTCCCCTCTCCCGCGTGTTCTCGCTTCCCGGGCAGCTTCGACCTCTTCGGCCGTGGGGTTCGGCGGCTGAAAGAGCGGTACCGCGGGGCCCGGCTGATCAGCGACTCCCGGCAGGCTCAGATGCGCCGGTTCTCCTGATTTCGGAATCGCCGGCTCCTGTTCCCGGGGCGGCAGCCGCCTGAATATTGGCATGACGATCAGCCAGCGGTCTGCCAGCTGGTCGTAGCGCACGACCGCGTCCCCGTTGTTCATCTGCCCGCCGGCGCCGAACCCGCGGAACACGTTGTTCGTGGGAACGGGGCCATACAGTATTTTCCCGGTCGTATCGAAGCGGGCGCCTTTTTTCGTATAGACCGCCATGCGGGAGTTCACGGTCTGAACGATGTGATCCGGACCGACCGCCAGGGAGTTATCGGAGGGATTGCGGAACCGGGCCTCGCCCTGTGGTCCTGCAAACCCTTCGCCCAGCCCGTCGAAACTGACCGGCATCTCCGGGGCGGGCCCTGTCCCGTGTTCAGTCTGCTCTATCGCTTCGGACGTCAGGGGCGGGGTATCGATCCCCCGGGACAGGTTCGCAAAACGGAGCGCCCCTACCAGTAAAAGAACGGCAGCGGCGACGATGAGCGCGGCGGGGACATGGATATGGTATCTTTTCACAGGGACCTCCGGCAGCGGCTTGCCGAACATCACATTCGAGTTCAGCGCTATTTTAGGGTACCATCGTGGTGGACTGAATATCGGCCGTATGCTTCATAAAACGGTTGAAAACAGCATCCTCAATCGTGAATTGCAGCCGCTCGGCATCGCCCGATATCAATGCGCTGATATCGTGTGCATCCAACGATACGTTTAGATATTCCGTCTGCGGCCCTGAGTCCTGGGCCGCCAGCAAAAGCGGCCCTTCAGTTCCAGGGGGTACGTGAGAAGAGCAGCAGCACCAGGAACAGCAGATAGAGCAGCGCCGGCAGGGCCGGAATCAGCAGAAGGATGACCGCGAGAGTACGGTGCCCCTTATTCATGAGAAGGCGGCCGCCCCCCAGGACGGCCGCCATGACGGCGATCATCGCGATCCAGATGCCAATATTGTCAGCCGACACCGTGCCGTTCTTCACTCCCGAAAGGAAGTAGAAGAGGCAGACAAGGCCGGTCAGTGCATCCAGGGTCCAGAGAATCGCATATACCTGTCTCATGGGTATCTCCCGAAAAGCGGCAGACAGCGGACGCTGTGCTTCATGCCCGGGATACGCTCACGCTTTTGAGGGCGTCTTTTATAGAACCCGGCCACCAGCCAGCCGGGCCAGCAGAATTGCGATGAAGCCGACCACCACCCGCATGCTTCTGTAGTCGATCAGCCGGTCCGATGATGGATTTGTCTGCATGTGAACCTCCCTGGTTTGAGAATATTCATCCTGTGATCATACACGACAACCGCACCGTGTAACGAGCCGGTTTAGAGATGTATGCCCTGCATGCATATATCGGAAACACAGAAGGGATATTATTTATACGCGCTGATCCAATCGATCTCCAGCCGGAAGGCACCCTCCTGCTTGTTCGAGATGAGAAATCCCACCTGCTGAATCAGCTCCGCTGAAACGGGATCCACACCGGTGAGGGTCCTTCCCCGGAAGGTCGGCACGCAGCCGGCAAAGGGCACCCGCACCGTCACCCACGCATCCTTCCGTGTCTCGAACGCATAGGCATAGGCGATTCCGTCGAAACGGCCGCCGGTGCGAATGCGGAATTCGTACTGCTTCCCGTCCCCCCTGACCCGCACAAGGATACCATCGTATCCTTCCAGATCCAGGGGACGCGGCCGGGTACTGGTCGACGCGAATCCGCCGTAGTTTTCCAGTGAGACCGTGCCCGCGAACAGAGCCGTCCCTTCCCCGGTAACGGTCATACTGCTTCTGGACAGTCCTCCCATGACCCCGTCGTTGATGACCACCCATTCACCGGCATCAGTCGGCCTGGCAAAATCGAACAGCGGCTTTTCTGTCTGGCCCATGCCGGTACTCCATAATAAAATAATCGATACCGTGAGCGTCAATCCGTTTCGCAGTGCTCCACTGTTCTTGCCCATCAGCAGCCTCCTTTCACATTCCTTACCTGATCAGCAGCATCTTCCGCACCTGACGCCGGCCGCCGGCCGAAAGCACGCAGAGATAAACGCCCGAGGGCCGCCCGCCGCCGCCCCACTGCAGATGATGTGTCCCGGCAGCGAGTTCCCCGTACAGCAGCGTTTCCAGCAGCCTGCCGCCGGCAGTATACACCGCCAGGCGGGCGACTTGCGGGCGCGCAAGATCAAAGGAGATCGTTGTCGCGGCATTGAACGGATTCGGCCAGTTCTGATGCAGCCGGAGCGATCGGGGGCCGGCGCTGATGGATTCGTCTACAGGGGCCGGCCAGCCGCCCTGGCTCAAATAGACGTTGTCGATACTCACGTCGTCAGAAGAACCGCCGATATCGAATCCGCAGCGGGCCGCCATATCGGTTGCCTGTTCCATGATAAAGGTGAGCCGGTACGTTTGCCGCTGCATCGAGATCAGGACAGGGTTCCCGCCGCTGTACACCGTCCAGGGGTCGCTGTTCATCCCGACGAGAGGGGAAATCTGCCTGGGCGCGGCCGCCCAGGCGTCGAACGACAGGGTGTACTCTTTCCCCTTCTCGATAGTGAACCCGGTCTGTCCGACATGTATATCCCAGGGATTGATACCGCCGTTGCTGATGGCGGCCCGGTATTCCCCCTCATCTGCGCCTCCCGTCCCCGCCGCCGGATAGTGCGCGGTCAGCTCCCAGCCTGCATCGCCGTCGCTGAAATCCCCGTTCGTCACCTGATTGGCGAATGGGACATCCGGTCCGCTGATTCGAAAGGCATCGAACTGATAGGTTCCGGCCTGCCCCATGTCAACCGTCAGCATGCCCTGCGCATTAGCGGGCACGGAGAAGGAGAACGCATACTCCGTCCAGATGTCGGTGAGCTGCAGGGACCTGCCGCCCCAGGGAGTAAACAGAGAGGCATCGATGACATTGACGTTCGCCGTGCTGTTCGTTCCCGATTTCGCCCACAGCGACACCTGATAGGTTGTGCCGGCCGAAAGGGAAACACCGGTCTGCGACAGCTGCACATCCCAGGGATTGGCGCCGGGAACGCTCACATCCACGCTGACGCTGCGGTCCCCTGAAAATACGTCCGCCGCGGACAGCGCAAAATCCGCCCGGGCTGGTGAGAATCCGTTTATGTTCCAGTATTTCGTGCCCGTTTCGAAATCACCGTTTTTAAGAAGATTATTGCTCATCCGCACGGGATACCTGAGATGACCGGAAGCGCCGCCATCCACGTAATAGAGATCAAGGGTGCTGCTGAAATTTCCCCAATCGACAGAGATTTCCGGTGAGCCCTGGCCCGACACAATGTCCGCGGTATTGGGAACGCTCCACTGATACTGCATCGTCCCGAGGGCCGGCGCCGTATAGGAGAGGCCTTCCTGTGCGGGCAGCACATAATCGGGACCGCATATATGTATGTCGGAGAGATACTGATATACACGCACGTAATCGACCTCCATGACCGCCGGGAAAACAGTCGTCTCGGTCGGGCTGCCGACCCACCCTCCGCCCACCGCCATATTGAGAATAATGTAAAAAGGCTGGTCGAACGGCCAGGTCTCATACCCGCTGTTTTCATTGGTGAAGGTGTAGTATTTAGTGTCATCGACATAAAAATCGATTCCCTGCGGTGTCCACTCCACGGCATAGAGATGAAAGGCCGACTCGGCCGTGGGTATGTCGATAGTGCCGCCCCGGGGCCCGGAGCCGAAAAACGAGTTGTACGCACCGTTGTGTATGGTCCCGTAGATCGTGCTTACCTCATTGGTCGGATGCTCCATGATGTCGATCTCTCCGCTGGCCGGCCACCAGCCGTACGCTTCATCTTCGGGCTGCAGCCAGAACGCGGGAACGAATCCGCTGGAAGAGGGCAGCTTGATGCGCGCCTCAATTCTGCCGTACTGCCACCAGGCGGTGTGTATCGTTTTTATCACCGACGCGGTGTAGCTGTACCCCCTGTACGATTCTTCCCGGGCGATCAGCTTCAGCGTGCCGCCGCTGACTTCGGTATTCTCGGCGCGGTCGGTTGCATAATGCACGCAGTCGTTGAACTGACCCAGTTGAAACGACCAGACAGACCGATCCAGGGCGGAACCGTTGAATTCGTCCGCCCAGACGAGCCGGCGGTCCTGCGCGTCGGCGACCGGCACATACGCCGCTGCCAGCAAGAGACTGAGACAGATTATTCCGGATTTACGCATGTGTTTTCTCCCCATAGCCTGTATCTGCGCATATGCGACGAAACAACAGTGAACCGGGCCGGCGAGTCTCATGGCCCATACCCGCAATTCATAATTTATAATTCCTATTAACCGCCTCGGCCTCCATCTCCACCAGGTACCCCTCCCCGATCAGCCCGGCCTGCACCATGGTGTTGGCAGGCTCGATGCCGTGGAACCGCTCCCCGTGGGCCCGGGCCACCGATTCCCAGTCCTCCAGACGCTTTATGTATACGCGGGTGCGCACCACGTCCGCCAGGCAGGCGCCCAGCGACTGCAGCGCCCCCTCGATCTTGTCGATGATAAAGTGACACTGGGCCGCCGGGTCGCTGCCGCCGATCAGCGTGTCGAAGTGCGTGGCCGTGGTGCCGGAAATAAAAATGCGGTCACCGTACCGCCGGGCCCGGCAGAACCCGGCGATATGCTCCCAGGGAGTGCCCGAAAAAACCCGCACCCCTCCGTCAGCGCCGGTCACCGGTTCATACGGTTTTGGGATCGATTCCAGGTGGTGGCTGAGATCGCCCGACGCCGTGAGAAAGGGCGGCCTGCGGTACTCGTCGCCGCAGTCGCCGGGAATGGGCGTGAGACGGTCAAGGGACGCTTCCAGCCGCTCCCGGTCACCGGCAGCGAGGGAGAATTGAAACAGCTGCAGATTGTTCTCGATGTGCCGCCCCTCACCCAGGCGGGCTCCGATAATAATGCCCCCGACGGCCGGTTCATCCAGGATATAGCGGCAGGCGACATTTGCCATGGACACCCCGTGCCCGCGGGCGATACTGTCCAGGGTGCGCAGCAGATCCTGAAACACCTCCCAGCCGCCGGCCGTGTCGATGTAGCGCTTGTATTTCATGAGGGACCAGCTGGTCAGCTGCTCAGGGGCCGGCTCCGGCTCGTTCAGCCATTTTTCCGTGAGAAATCCCCCGGCCACCGTGCCGAAACAGAGCAGGCTTACCCCGTACCGCCGGCAGAAGTCGGTCATGCCGTTGCGGGCCCGGCGGTCGAGAAGGGAAAAACAGACCTGGTTACTGATCACATCGATCCCGCTGCTTTTCACTACGCGCAGATGAGCCGTGTCGACGTTGGTCAGTCCCAGATGGGCGATCAGTCCATCGTCCCGGCACTCCTGCAGCCAGCGCAGGCAGTCGAGCCACACTGGATCGGCGTAGTTCCAGGCGTGAAACTGCAGCAGGTCGAGCCGTTCGCTCTGCATGCGGTCCAGGGCCAGCTGCACCGCCTCACGAACCTGTCGCCGGGTCACCGGCCCCGGCTTCGGCACCCACTTGGTCAGCATCTGCACGGGCGCGGGATAGCGGCGGCGAAAGATACCGCTGATCACTTCGGCCGAGCCGTAGTGGTCGGCCATATCAAAGGCCGTGAATCCTGCATCGGCATACTCGGCCATGGCTTCGGCGGCCGTGTCCGGATCGACAAGGGAACCGTCCCGCTCCATATCGGCTACCTGCCACAATCCGGTGAGCACCCGGGAAACAGTGAAGCCCGGGGCCAGTTCAATTCGTTCAACAGCGCTGCTCATATACTACTCCGATGGTAGGGTTGAAAAACGCGTTCTCAGATCGACGCCCCGCCGCAGCAGTTTACGATACTCAAGACCGTAGATCAGCGAGGCCAGGGCCATGACCAGCAGCCAGACCGGCGTCGAATAGAAGTACCAGGCGTCCAGGTTCTTGCCCAGGTCGTTGATTGTGTGGATGGCCAGAAATCCGCTGATCATGACGGCCCCTGTTCCTCCCAGCACCACCTGCAGGCGCCGGTCAGCGAACACCGTGACCCGCGCGGCCAGTTCGGGATTGCGCCGGGGCAGGGTCAGCACCGACAGGCTCATCAGGAGAAAATTGATCAGCATGGAGGTGACGAGAATATCGATGCCCACGAAGAAGTCCCGGGCCAGATGACAGATCAGCAGCCCCAGTGATGACATGAGCCCGCTGAGCATAATGGCGGTCTGGGGGGTGTGCCGCTTCGGATGGATCCGGGCGACCCGGGCCGGGAAGATGCCGTCTTCGGCCCAGGCGAACATGAGCCGGGACACGGCCAGAAGCATGGCGGGCAGATCGTTGATCAAAGAGACGGCCGCCCCCGCAACGATGGCCACGGTGAGGCCGGCGGGCAGCAGGTACCCGAGCAGCCCGGGAGCGGTGAGGTCGGTGGTCTGCGCTTTTTCCGCGATATAGGTCCAGGGCACGGCATGGTAGATCGCCCCGGTAAAGAGGATATAGAAAGTGCTCACGGTCACCACCGCGATGCCGATGGCCAGCGGCAGGGTGCGGGCCGGATTCCGGGCCTCCCCCCCGGCCTGGGCGATGGAGTCAAAGCCGATAAACGAGGCGAAGAGCAGCGCTGAGGCGGCCAGAAACCGCTGCAGGCTGAAGGACGCCTGCGTGGAAGCCGGGACCGTCTGCTCACCCGCGGCCTGCAGCGCGGCCGTAAAATCTGCCTGGGTGAATGAGTAGCCGGCAACGATCACGATGCCCCCCAGCAGGAACATGAGAAACATGAGCGGCACGAGGGTGCGCTCATAGGAGCGGATGCCCAGCATGTTCACGCCCGTGAAGATCCAGAGAAACGAGAGGGAGAGGATGATGCGGACAGTGCCCGTATCCAGCGTCCGGGCCAGCTCCAGCCAGCCCAGGGCCTGGGCGATGTCCCGGAAAAACGGGACGATCACGTACGCCACCACGCTGATGCCCAGGGAGAGTCCGAACCACTGACTGAAGCTGGCCACAAAGCCCAGGTATGGGTTCAGGGCTCTGCTGGCGTAGATGTAACTGCCGCCGGCCCGGGGCATCGCCGAGGCCAGGGTCGCGTAAGCCGCCGCGGCCAGCAGTGCCGGTATGGCGGCAAACAGAAACGCGGGAATCACGTACGGCCCGATGCCCGGAACGTTACGCTGGATCATAAAGGGGATGACGTTGATACCCGCCCCGATCATGGAGCAGATGCCGGTGGCCGCCAGGCCGACCAGGCTGAGGGTGCGCGAGAGACGGGGCGGTGACTGAGTCATTGGGCCTCTGTGGTTGAAAATAATGATGCTCCGGGCTCGTTTCAGAACCGGACGCGCGCTCAGTATTACCAATGGTCGTGAGAATTCGAAATGAATTGTAATATGGAGAAAATGGGTAAGAATGTCAAGGGGAAAGGGGGTTATTGCCAAGTCAGCAAACGTGCTGGATCTGCGCAGCCTTGCGGCCTGAAAATTGAGTCGGGCTACAGACAATTGTCCTCACATGCGAACACCACCGTCCTGTACCGGAGACACTTTCTCCAAGTTGAATTCGTCCATTTTTTTATACAGGAACGACCGGGCGACATGCATGTCCGCGGCGGTCTGAGACACATTCCAGCCGTTTTGCATCAGCTTGTTGTGAATGTACTGCTTCTCGAACTGTTTCTTCGCTTCATGGTAATCGAGATCACCTTCCAGGGCAGCGGCCGGGGGTGTCTGGTTGAGCACCGCGAACACCGCTGGCCCGCTCACCGTCTGCGTATCGCTGAAAATGAAAAGCCGTTCCACGAGAGCGCGCAGCTCCCGCACGTTGCCCGGCCACTGGTATGACTGCAGCGCGGTTATCGCTCCCGCCGTGAATTTCAGTTCCGGGCGGTTGTTCTGGCGCGCATATTCCTGACTGAACCAGGTGAGCAGCGGCGGGATATCAGCGGCACGGCGCCGCAGCGGCGGAATGCCGATCTCGATCAGGTTTATCCGGTGATAGAGATCTTCCCTGAACCGGTTCGCAGTGATCATCTCGCCCAGATTCTTGTTGGTCGCGGCGATGATGCGCACATCCACCTGCTGGGGACGGTCCGCGCCGATGGTCTCGATCTCACCGTATTCCAGGGCTCGCAGCACCTTGGCCTGGGCGCTTGGAGAAAGATCCCCGATCTCGTCCAGAAAGAGCGTACCGCCGTCGGCCTGCAGGAATTTGCCTTTTTTATCCGAGACGGCGTGCGTAAAAGATCCCTTGCGGTGCCCGAAGAGCTCGCTCTCGATCAGCGTATCAGGAATAGCCGCGCTGTTGACTTTGATGAAAGGCGCGGAAGCGCGCTCGCTGTTGAGGTGAATCGCCCGTGCCACCAGCTCTTTGCCCGTGCCGCTCTCGCCGGTGATCAGTACTGTGGACTTCTGCACCGCCACCTTGTCGATGACCGCGAAGATCCGCTGCATTGATCTGCTGACACCCACCATATGGTATTTATCTTTTACTTCCGACAGCAGCTGATCATTCTCACTTTGCAGCTTTCGCCGTTCCGCGGCGCGCTGAATCGTCAGCAGTACCCGCTCGGTCGAGAACGGTTTTTCCAGCCAGTCGTACGCTCCCTTCCGGGTCGCTTCCAGAGCGGTGCTGATCGTGCCGTGTCCCGACATCATGATCACCGTGGTGAACGGCGAGCGCTCGACGATGCGGTCGAGCACATCGACGCCGCTCAGGTCGGGCAGCAGAAGATCGAGCAGCACGAAATCGAACGACCGCTCCTCAGCCAGAGCCACGCCGTCCGCGCCGTTTCCGACCCAGACGGCATCGTACCCCTCCGAGACGAGGATGTCCTGCAGCGTGTCGCCGAGCCCGGCGTCATCATCGATAATGAGAATGGTGTCCGGTCTTTTCATATCACGCATAATCGTTTTTCTTCTTCCCGTTCACCGGAAAAGAGAGCACGACCGTCGTTCCTATCTGTACGTCGCTGTTGATCGCGATCCGGCCCTTATGATCTTCGATTATCTTTTTTACAATCACCAGTCCCAGCCCGGTGCCGCCCTGGGATGTACTGAAAAACGGTTTGAACAGATCTTTCATTTGATCTCTGCGGATACCCCGGCCGGTATCGGAAATCTCGATCTCAACGGTCTGGCGCGGGGCCGATGCATTGCCGTTATGCAAAGACTGTACCGTGCGGGTGGCGATGGTGATGACTCCCGCTCCCGAAATCGCGTTCAGGCTGTTGTCGACAAGATTCTGCAGGACGATCGAGACCTGCTGCTTGTCGAGCATCAGCAGCGGCAGATCATGCGCGAATGATGTTTCCAGCTCAATATCTCTGCTGATTCTGCTGCGATTAGCGTCAATCCAGGTCTCGATGAGTCGATTCACATCCGTCTTTTCGAGCTGCGGTTTTTCAACCCGCGCGAATTTCAGGGTCGCATCGGTCATGGCCCGAAGCCGTTCTACCTGCTCCAGAATCCTGTCGATATATTTACGCAGCACCGCGAGGTCCTGGTCCGATTTTTCATACTCCGCCCCCAACCGCTGCGCCGAGAGCATGACCGTGGCCAGGGGCGTCTTGATCTCATGCGCGAGCCGCTGGGCCATACTCGCCCAGGCGAGGGCCCGTTTCGACTGTAGTATCTCGGTCAGCTCCTGCATTCTCACGAGCATCAGATTATCTCTGGCAAGGGAAAGCCGCAGGGGAAAGACCCTGACGAGAAACTCCTTCGCTTCTTCATCGATGAGAATGGAAAATTCTTTTTCAGCCTGTGTAGCGTTACCGGCAAGCACCTGCAGCAGCCAGATCCTGCATTCATCCCAGCACTCCTCACTGAACAGCGAGGCGACTGTTTGTTTGCCCTGTTTTGTGCCCTTAGACGCGAAATCATAGAGCAGATGGTTCGCTCTCAGAATGTCACCGGCCTTGTTCGTGATGAACGCCGGTGACTGATGCGCCTGGAGTGCGGCGGTGAGCAGTTTTGATTTTTTCGTACGCTCCTGCAGCGCCATGACGACACTCACCGCCAGCAAGACAGCGAGAACAGCGAAAGAAATATGCGTGTTACGGGCAAGCCAGGCCTGGAAAAACTGCCATATAGAACGCTTTTTCAACGCGATAATATCCGTGTAATTCTTCTGTCTGGACATAAATGATTCACGTCTGCCTTCGCGGCCCGGGGTCCATCCCAGATCACCGATGGAGATTATTTCATTGGAGACCGCCAGCAGTTCAAGCTTCCTGGAGAGCAGCAATGTGTAGTATCGCCCGCTGATGTCGCCGAAACAGAGCAGCTGGCGGGTTCCGTCACCGATAAAATCGCCTGCATAGATCCGATGATGTTCCATGCCCGGAACTTCGAGAGCGGCAATGCGTGTGAGGCGGTCAGCGGCCGGGTTGTACTCACTGATTTCCAGAAGCCCGTCCGACCAGCCGTAGACCAGATCGGCATCACCGTCATCGTCTCCGTCGAAAAAAGCGACGTTTCCCGAGATCGTGTTGTTTCGCAGTGTCAGTTGACGTTTCAGCACATTGTTCTTCGTATCGAGAAACTGAATATAACTGCCGGCGCTGCCGGCAACGAACGGGCGCATGCAGATAAAACAGCAGGGAGTCTCATCATTGTCGAGAGCGGCTATATAGGGAAATACAGCGGTTCCGATCTCACCAAGCTGCCTGTAATTTCCGACGGGATTGCCCGTGCGGCTATCGAGCACGATGAGATAGGAATGATTGTCGTCGGTACCACGCACGACATGCCCCTCGGAATTGCCTGGCGCGGATGTACCGGCAATGATCTCATCCATGCCGTCGCCGTTGACATCGGCGGTTACGATGCGGGTGACGGCGTATCCGCCGTCATGACTCCATAATTTCTTCTCGTTGGCAAGATCGTAGATGAAAATACCCCTGGGTATATAGGGCTTTGGTGTCGCAACCGAAAAGATCAGATCCGGAGAGCCGTCATTATTTGCATCGATGCATCCATGATAATCGACGCCGCTGAACCAGCCGTACTGAGGGAAAAGCAGCGTCTCAGGTTTCTCCACCGCGGTAAAGCAGTGGTCGATGGTCAGGGTCTGATCGCGGTATAAGAGGATGTACACAAACACGCTGTCATTCCGGAATTCGGAAACAATAAGCTCGCAGCGGCCGTCGTTGTAGAGGTCTTCCGTGCCCAGGTACCCGATGGGGCCGTCGAAATCCATTCTGGCGAGAAGCGTGGTGAAATCCTGCCACACCTGCAGATAGGAACCCATGGCCTGCTGATCGAGCTCGGTGTTATTCACTTCGATCAGTTCATACAGACCGTCATTATTCAAATCGTCATAATTGAAAACGGGCCTGATACTGTTTAGCCGCTCATCATGGCCTATGCTGGTAAATTGGTACCGGAATCGCTCGGGCTGCAGCTGGCCTTCGCGGATCACCGGTATGTCCTGTCTCCGGCAGGCAAGGCCCATGAGGAGCGACGCGGCAACCAGCAGTGTCAGATTCTTGAAATGCAAGCAGAGTGCTCCTTGTCTGTTTCAGGAAGTCCAGTGGTGCACGTGAGTGTGGCCGGGCGTGAATTGATAATAAAGTAATAATTAAAAATAATAAAAGCAAGCGGGGATGATAATTAGCTGTCGTTTCCGGGTCCCGGGATCAGGCAATTCCCTGGAACTATCCAGCCGGATCTTCAGTTCAGAACGGGTCACAGGAGCACGTAAAGAGCGAAACAGATGCGGCACAAACGGCGATCAATGGACAAAAAGAATACCGCAGCGCCCCGCACAGTTCCCGGGGCGCTGCGGTAAATCCTGGTAAGACGGTCCTGAAATATTCGTCTGTGTTACCACTTCCCCAATCCCGGACCGACCGGGGACTTGTCATAGACACCGATGCCGCTCTCAACCCGCTGCACCACGATAAACTGGCCCCAGATATCAGGTCCCAGCATGGCTCCATCCGCCGCGTACCAGTAACCGCCCTCTTTTACCGCGTCGGCCGGGGCGGCGACGATCTTGACAAAATATGTCCAGTGATCCTTCCCCTCACCGCCGCTCTGGTGATTTGTGCACCAGGCGCCGCTTCCGATGTAGGTATCGAATCCCAGGTGGCGGTCATAATTGCCGTCACCGTCGGTGTCCTTGTTCGACATCCAGGCCTCGTTCCATTTCATTACCAGCGTCACATCCTCGTACGGCCCGCCGATCACCCGGTCATAGTCGCAGTAGCGGCCGTTGAAGATATGGGCCTGATAGTTGTAGCCGAACTCGTCAAATCCGCCTTTGAGCAGCGGCGCGGGCGTGGATGTGTCTGCCGGTTCAGTCCCGACAGGATTGCTCAGATTCTGACAGCCCAGAACCACAAGGGCCAGCAGCAGTACGGCAAACAGAAAGCACCTTTTCATGGCATCTCCTCCATTATTAATGAATAAATTAATGAGAGTCGCCCCGAAAGCCGGACAGGACAACCGGTGACGACCTACCTGTTACACATGGAATCAAAAGGATTAGTTGATTAATCCTTGCGAAAAACATGCCATGGTTAAACTGGTACAGTCATAGCAACGTAAAAAACATAATTATTCCTTTATATATTACACACTTCAGATATACAAATACTGATCACGACCGGCATCTGCTCGCGAAACCGCAGCTGAGCAGCCCCCGGACAGAGAGGACATATCAGCGCTGCCAAGATATTGTTTCTTTTAACGATCAGGAAGATGCTGCCGGAGGGTAAAACTGGTGCAGGAAGATACCGGCACACCATGCAATGCCGGGGACAGTAGAGAAGAAACGGATGCAACCGGCGGAACAGACCGCGAGTATTCGCCAAAAACCGGTCGGTCGTGCGGGACCGCGCGGATGCATCCCGAAGCACGCGAGTGTCCTCACCAGAGGACTCTCCCGTCCTTTTTTTCGGACGGTTTCAGATAATCTGTCGATTCGATTTTTTCTATTGATCAGCAAAATGGAGCAGGGATTCAGACAACAGACCTCCGCCACATCGAGACGGGAGGGACGAACAACCGATCTGAACCAAGTATGCGAGTAGTGCCGGTTGGATACAAATAACAAGAGCCGTCTGAGCCGAAGGCTGACGGTAATCAGAAAGATAAGGTCAGCCTGTAATCTTGAAATTCTGTAAATAGGAAGAACAGTGACAGCCGTCGGACTGAGACAGACGGGACACACAAATGATCTGAACCAAGTATGCGAGTAGTGCCGGTTAGATACAAATAACAAGAGCCGTCTAACCCTTTCCTCCAAGAATTAGACGGCCCTGTGGCGGGGTGGAGCCGAAGGGGATCGAACCCTCGACCTCATGACTGCCAGTCATGCGCTCTCCCAACTGAGCTACGGCCCCGAAATGAGCTATAACATAAATAATTACGGCAGTAAAATCAAGCGATTTATTCAGAGTACGGCAGAAAAAGCCGGCGTCCGATCACAGCGAGTTTCAGGATGCGCCTGCCGTATACCGTCTCCACCGCCGCGATATACATGCCGCTGACCACGGGGAATCTGTCCTCGTTTTCCAGGTCCCAGCGTTTGAAGGAAGTGCCGTTATCATGTTCGAGCGTGCGCACCAGCTCGCCGTTCAGGGTGAAGATGCGGATGGTGCAGACGTCCGCCGGCAGGTTGCTGAAGGTCACATGCTGATCGTACTGATGCGCCGAATAGCGGTTCAGGGCGAAAAAAGGGTTGGGAAACACAGTGATATCCCGCAGCCGGGACGCGGCGGCGTCCCTGCCGGTCAGCGGCTGGAGCCCGTTCGTGGAAAAAGCGAAGACAACGGGATCGCCGGCATCCGGCGGCTGTGCTGATGCGTCCGCGAACACCCGCACTTGCAGTCCGTCCGCCACCGGAAAGGCGTAATCATCAGGATCATCCATGGCGGCCGTATGCCGCTGCTGTTCGAGAACTGCACGGTCCTCCGTAACATCCACCAGATCCCAGACGGCAGCGTTCCCTTCACCGCCTTCGATCCGCACCTCATAGTCATGGCCGCTGATCAGGTTCGGATCTATTACCCGCGCACACACCCCCCATCCGCTCACCGCGCCGGGAGAGACCGGAATCTCCTGCCCGTACATCGCCCGCACCGCACTGTCGAGCAGCTGCCGCCGCGGAACCGCTTCTACCGGAGCCAGCTCACTTTCCAGTGTTTTCGGCACACCATCGGGGTCGTAGCCGTAGCCGGTGACCGCAAACCAGTAGGACCGGCCATTGATCAGCGGCCTGCCCTCCAGGGCATCCTCTTTGATCTGCAGCGCATAGGCCAGGCCGCTGTTCGTCCCCTGCTGCACTTCGATCTCCACGGGAAACGTGTAATAATCGGTATAGCTCCAGTCGATGATGCTCCGGACATCGTTCTTCAGGTCAAAGACGGCGATCTTTTTCCAGGGGCCGTTCCAGCTCTCCCCCTGCCAGACATTATAACCCTCCAGCGCATACCCGTAGCTGCTGTAGGACCCCGCATTGGTGTCCCAGTAAAGCACGATCTCTTCATCCAGTTCCCCGGCCCGGAGCAGTGGCGAAGGCGGCTGCACGACACCGGGATAGTAGTGATCGGCATGCTGCTGCACGGACTGTTCATTGCGCCGCATTTCCACGATTGAACCGAGATTGCTGCTGCCTCGGCCCAGAATGATTGCAACCATATATTCAGCGGTTTCACCCGGTTGCAGCCTCACGGGACCACACGACACTCCGAACCGGGAATCGTACGGGTCGACCTCGTTACCCAGCAGCCAGCCGGTTCCGGTCACCGGGTCACCGGAATAGGGAAATGTTGTGGCCAGCCCGGTGACGGGATCGAAATAGGGAACTCCGTTGAGTTTCCGCCCCTGAAGAAACTGGAAAACGTCATCGGTGTCGTAGGGATCATTCATCTCCCTGACTTGATTCTTCAGGGATGGTGTGTACGCGGTCATGGGCAGGTTTCGCATTCGGGGCACACTTCCGGCAAGAAGCGAGAAAGCCGTGTCCCCTTCACTCTCGATCAGCGGCCCGCTGAGGATCTCAACGGCAATAGCCGGCGGTTCTTTACCGTAATTATCATCGTACCCGTCACCATTGAAAAGGAACCCGAACATGCCGGTCGTGTCGCAGCCGGTCATGTCGTCATTGGCGTCACCGTTGTCGGCATCGCAGAAGATGCCGAAATAGCAGCTGTCGATGACTTGCTGCCCTTTATTAACGACCGAATAATGAAGAAATACCGCGTGAGAGAGCGGGAAGTATTGTTCCTGAATCCCGGCCCTGCCGTAGGCCCAGACCGTCTGCCTAACTTCCAGATTCATAGGATCGCTGAAATAATGGCGATCAGGATTCGCGTCGTTGTAGACGCAGAAGAGCATCTGGTCCCCCAGCACGTCCGTCGGACAGCCGAGAGCGACCACAGCCGGATCAATGGATTCTCCCGGATAAAATTCAAATATCCCGTAGATAGAACTCCCATTCAGACCGGCACCGCCGGATCCGAATGGCCCCGGGGTGAATTCCCGGGAGTAATGGCCGGTTGCACACCGCACTTCCCCGGCTATCTTACCCGCGATAAGCGGCCCGGCGCAGTAGACCACCGATCCCCGCCGCTGACCTTTCGGGTAGTAGAGCCCTTGATATTCTCCGGCATCGGGATTATAGGCGAGCCGGCCGTCGCTGGCGATGCCGAACTCAAACGCACCGACATCGATCCAGGCGCTCTCGGCAACGGACCATTTCGCCGTCCGGCGTAGAGGCGGGTCGTCCTTCTCTGTGGCGGGAAGTGAAGAACTATGGAAGAGCAGCGTCAGGCAGAGCTGATAGACGAGTGTAATCCTCGGGAACCGCATGGAATCCTCCCATTGCGCTGTTGCCTCTGGAATACAGGTACCGCCGGTTTGACGGTACGGGATCCTGAAATACGGCCGGGCTGAGACGATCCGGACCGCATGGTACTGCGCGTTTTATTCTACTTCACCAGCACCATCTTCTCGCTCATCAGCACGCTATTCCCGCTGCCGAGAGCGACGATATAGACTCCGGAAGGCATGACCTGCCCCTGCCGGTCGCGGCCGTTCCAGCGGAAGAGCAGCTGTCCTGGCGCTAGCCGCTGCCGCAGCACCCGCCGTCCGGTCACCGTATAGAGCGTCAGTTCGGCACCGTCAGCGATGTCTGCGGGAAGAAGCACCGTCACGAAATCACCGTCCCCCGTGGCAAAAGGATTGGGATATACCTGCAGCCTGTCGGAAGCGACAGCGGCCGCCTCCCCGGCCGGGAAGGGCATGACGGCTTCCGGCCGGCCGCCCCCGGCCCAGCTGACGGCAACGCCGCCCCAGATGCTGTTGTCCTCGGCATCGATGCGCGCGTTGAACCCGTTGCCCGCGGGGTAATAGCCGCTGCGGCCCTCACCCCGCGCCAGACTGAGGGTTGCCTGCTGACTCGCCAGTTTGAGCTGCCAGCCCGTGTGAACGGGAATCACCACCGCCGTATCGCCGTCGCTGCCGATGAACCGGTAGTAACGGCCGGTGCAGTAGGCCGTGCTGGTGGTAAAACTCGTATCATAGTCAACAGCGAAGGTGCCGGCAAGCCGCACCAGCGGCCAGGTTTCCCCCTCCGGATAGAAGCGCAGCGGATCGGACCGGTAGCCGGTCATGTAGTTCCAGCCCCGAAAGAGCTGCAGCTCCTCCGCCAGATCGAACCCTTCCGCCCAGAGGGCCGTGCCCATTGCCTCCATGGCCGGCTCGGCCAGCAGCGCTTCCCAGATATCACGCACGATCTCACGTCCGCCGGTCCGCTTTTCGAGAAAATGGAACCAGACGCAGAGGCCGTACATGTGAATGCCGTAGGCGTAATCAAAGGGACGGTTGTCGGCATTGAAAAAGCTGCCCAGGTAGAAGAGGTAGTCGTTGACATCGTCATAGACCGCGTCCTCCATCCAGGTGGAGCCCGCTTCCATGAGAAACACATCATCAAGGGAGCCGTTGAAGTCATCGTCCCGGCCGATGTAACCCAGCTGCACCGCGTGAAAAAATTCATGGGCCGCCGTCACCCTGGCGCCGTCTAGGCCCGGCGTCGGCGTGTCAGTGTAATCATTATCCACTTCGATATAGGTCACCCAGCGGTCAGCCGAGATCATGGTCTCGAAATTCGTCCAGCCGTAGGCGCCGGGAATGTTCTGAATATAGACATCGTATTCATCGCCGTCGACGCTGTTGTCTCCCGGCGGGGGCAAAAACCCCATCTCCCCGATGATTACCGCGTAGGCGGAATCAAACGCGGCGGCGATTTCCTCGGCATAATCAGGACGGCCGGATCCGTCCGCATCGGTCCCGCTGATCGCGTGGTATCCGGTCAGATCATAATGGACGCGGAAAAATCCGCCGGGGCTGACCATGCTGGTCTGGGTCTGCGGCCTTGCCAGGAACGCCTTCGCCAGCCGATCGCCGCTGATGACGGGATCATTCCTGCGGCTCTGCACCCGGAAACTCAGGGGTGTGGCCGATTTGACCGGCTGCCCGGCGCTCAAGCGCAGGGAATCGGGCAGCAGCTGCGGTGCCAGCACCTGCCGCATCTCCAGCTGCAGGGCCGCAGCCTCGGAGATCCTTCCGTCAGCCACCGAGGACCGCAGTCGTTCAGCGAGCGTCTGAGAGAACAGAGGCAGCGCGGCGACAAGCAGCAGGCAGAAGAGGCGGCGTATCATCGATAGCTTCATACTATTTCTTTCTGAATACGAATGAAATGGGGACGCCTTCGAATCCGAAGGTTTTGCGAAAACTGTTTTCCAGGAACCGCTTGTAATCGTCGCGGAGCAGGTTCGGGTGATTGGCGAAAAAAGCGAACTTGGGCGGACTGTCGCCGGTCTGGGTCCCGTAATAGATCCTGACCCGTTTCCCCTGTACGGCGGGCGGCTGATAGGTCCGGTTGAGGGTTTCGATAAGATTGTTCAGTTCCGGGGACGGAATCCGCTTTTTCCGTTCCTGGGCCACTTTCCAGGCCTTGTCGAGTATCTTGAACACCCGCGTACCGGTGAGGCACGACATGGTCTGGGTGGGGATGAACTGCAGTCCCTGCAGCCGCAGATCCAGATCCCGGTTCAGTTTCTCTATCTTTTCCTGATCGTTTTTCACCAGGTCCCATTTGTTGAAGGCGAGCACGATGCCCCTGCGGGCCTCGACCACCGCCCTGATCACCGCCATGTCCTGCATCGTGATCCCTTCATCGGCGTTGATGAACACGCAGGCCACATCGCAGGCCTCGATGGCATTGTGCGTCCTGAGATTGCTGTAGTATTCCACCTGGTCATTGATGCGGGACCGCTTGCGCAGGCCGGCCGTGTCCACCAGGATCAGTTCCTTCTTCTGCCAGTTGATCCGCACATCCACCGCGTCCCTGGTGGTGCCGGCGATGGGAGTGACCAGCAGCCGTTCCTCTCCGAGGATGCGGTTGATAAACGTGGACTTGCCCACGTTCGGTTTGCCAACGATCGCCAGCTTGACGATCTCCGGTTCGATCTCCGGTTCGCTCAGGGGCTGTGCATTGAGCAGCGCCACCGCGTCGGACAGCAGGTCCCCCACGCCTCTCCCCGCCTGGGCCGATATCAGCACCGGTTCTCCCAGCCCCAGCCTGATGAATTCAGCGGCATCCGCCTCCCGGCGCTCGTCATCGACCTTGTTCACGGCCGGGATCACCGGACGCCCGCTCTTGCGCAGGGTGCGGGCCACGATGTCATCCACATCGGTGATGCCGGTCTCGCAGTCAACCAGAAAAATGATAACATCCGACTCTTCGATCGCCTGCAGCACCTGCCGGTTGATACCGGCGTCGATGACATCGCTGCTGCCGGGAATGAATCCGCCCGTATCCACCAGCATAAAGGGAACGCTCTCCCATTCGGCCGGTGCGGCCTTGCGGTCACGGGTAATGCCCGGGGCGTCGTCGACGATCGCCTCCCGCTTCCGGATAATCCGGTTGAAGAGGGTGGACTTGCCCACATTGGGCCTGCCGACGATAGAGACTATCTTTCGTTTCATGCACCATCCCATAGTTCAGCGAAATCTTCCACCACGACCACCTCCCGTCCCAGCTTCTCCGCCATGGCCGCGGGGGTCATGTCGTCCAGAAGCACCCCATCGGTGTTCAGACAGTTCGGGGGCAGCAGCACAGCGCCGTCCTCCGGAACATGCTGCAGGGACCGGACGATGTCGCGACCGCAGAGCAGGCCGGAGACGGTGACGCTGCTGCCGAAAAGACGGTTCTCCACGGCATGCACCCCGGCCGTCAGATTGCCGATCCGGTTCAGCACCGGCAGCACCTGGTCCCGCAGTACCGGCGCGGCCAGGGTTCCGGTAACCAGTGTCAGCCTGCGGGCGGCCGGAAGCGAAGCGGGAAAATCACGGCTCTCCAGTTCGAAGCGGACGAGAAACTCTCTGGTGATGCCGACTCCGTTACCCGTCTGCCAGTAATGTCCGTAATGCTCATCCGGGGGCAGCTCACGTCCGGCGAGCAGGTAAAATTCATCCGCAAAATAGACGAAGGGCTCCCCGTGCTTTCCGGCAAATGCTCCCTGGAAACGGCCGCCCATATGCAGCACATCCGCGGCTGCAGCCGCGTCAACCGGCCGCAGGTCGGGCAGACCATCCCGATGGGCGGTAAGTCCCACCGGCACCACCGCCAGGGACCGCAGGGCGGGATAGAACCGTTCCAGAACGTCGATGCTTTCAGCGAGCACATCACCGTCGTTGACACCCGGGCAGAGCACGATCTGGGCGTGCACCTCGATGCCCGCATCGCAAAGCCGCCGCAGTTTTTCGAGCAGGCCGTCGTCTTTTTTCAGCCCCAGCAGCCGCCGCCGCACGTCCGGATCCACCGCGTGCACCGACACGTAGAGCGGCGAAAGGCGCTGTTCGATGATCCGTTCGACGTCGCCGGGACCGGTACGGGTGAGGGTGACATAGTTACCGTATAGAAAAGACATGCGGTAATCTTCATCCTTGATATAGATCGTCTCCCGCAGCCCCCGGGGATTCTGATCGATAAAGCAGAACAGGCAGTTATTGCCGCAGACCGCGTACCGCAGCGGTTCGAAATGGAGCCCCAGGGGCACCCCTTCCCGCTGTTTCAGGACCGCTTTTTTTTCGCGCCCGTCTCTGATGAAGCGGCATTTCAGCCGTTTGTCACCGGCATAGAAATGAAAATCGATCATGTCTCCGAGGGCATGTCCATTGACCGACAGCAGGCGGTCCCCCCGCTGCAGGCCGGCCGCTTCCGCGGCGCTGCCTTCCGCGACCGATTCGATGTTCAATCCCGTCTCTTTACTCATGACGATCCGATCTTCCCGTTCACATTTGCGTGATCAATAATGTACGGAAAAGCTGAATATAATCCAAATAAAAACAGCCGCGCCCCGGGATCGCGTATTCAGGCGCGGGATCGAGAAAACGGGGGATGAGGCCGGCGGACAATGCGGGCGAGTCATGGTCATGGCGGCAGGAGCCGCGGAAACACGCGTTCCCACGCAGAGCATGGGAACGAGATATGAAAAAAGGGGCCGCCCTTTTGGGACAGCCCCCGAACTGCCATTTCCGGCTGAGACTATTTGAGCCTGATGATGTCGCCTTTGGCAAATCCGCTGCCGGTAACCGGTGAGGCCTTGGCCGCTTTACCTCCGGACACCATGCCTGTCACCTTGATGGTGCCGACCTTTGATTCCTCGCTGCCCAGCGAGATACCGGTTTCGGGATCGATGAGCTCCTCACCCTGCGTATATACGGTGAACACATCTCCGATCTTGACCCCGGCGTCTTCACCGGGTTTCATATAAATGACACCGTCCCTGATGAGAAGGACCATTCCCTCCCATACCGCACTGTCCATCTGCTTGTCGATGAGCTGCATGATCTCTTCGATGGCCGCACGGGTGGCCTTTCCGGCCAGGGAGTTGTCGAAATCGTTCTGGTTGTGGAAATCGAATTCCGCGGTACTGACGCTCAGGCCGCTTTTCGATTCTTTTTTATGCACGCTTTCGGCCAGCAGGATCTCACCCGTGGTCGTGTTCACGAAACGGACATCGATACCGACCGACGCCTCCTGTTTCTGCACGCCCAGGCCGATTCCCTGGATTCTGCCGCCGGTGCCTCCCTTGCTCACGCCGAATTCGGTCACCGCGCCCATGATCGCCAGCTGCACGCCGAGGAGTTTGCCGACCTGGGCGGCGCTTTCGGGAGTGACCCGGCCGCTCATACCCAGGTTCTGTTCCTGCATGATCTGGTCGATCTCACCCCGTTCGACAACCGTGTACTTGCCCGACTTCACCAGTTCCGTGATCAGCATATCCGACATACCGTCACCGGGGGATCCGCCCGACCACCAGTGATACCCCTGCTGTGATTTATCTTCAAAAGTGAAGACGGCGACCCGCTTTTTAGGCTGTGCCCCGGCAACTGACACCAGGATGAGAAGTATCGGGATAAAAAGTGAAAAAACCGTTCTTCTACGCATGATAATCCCTGCCTTTCTTGTTACTGATCGGCGCGGGCCGCCTTATCTGACCGGCGGCCCCGCGCGTTTACCTTATTCGGACAGCGTAATCGTGACGCTGTTCTGGGTCATGCCCGTGACCTTGACCAGTACGCCGCCGATCTCCTGATTCGACAGACGCCGGGCCAGATCCTCGCTGCTTCCTTTCATGGTCACTTCGAACACGGCGATACTGCCGTTCCAGGACCGCTGCACCAGCGATTCCATGCCCCGCACGTGATAGGTAACGGCGCTCTTGAAGTTGGAGAGCATGTCGAATCCGGTAATGCCGTTGATGGTCAGGGTGAGCTTTGTACCCGAAGAAACATCCGAGGACCAGCGGGCCAGTATTTTATTCACCAGGTCACCGGTGAGCGTGCCGCAGGCACGCTGTATCGCCTTGGTGCCGCCCACCACGTCATTGATGTGGGGGAAGGCGCCCTGGGCGCTGGCAACCGCGATAATCTCACCCGTATCGCTGCGGATGGCCCTCACCGTGAGAGCCGCCTGCTGTGACCGTTGCCTTGACCCGAACACTTCGACTTCCTGAGCCGTTGCAACGGCTTTGCCGGTAAGCACGACCTCGGCTCCCAGCGACCGCCCCAGGGACGCGGCCAGGCTGTTATCTCCTTCGAGAATCGCCGCCGCCTGGTCCCGTTCGATATTGGCCTTGACCGTCACCGGGTCCACGAACGAGAAGCCCTTGGCCATCATAAGATCCATAATCTCGGTCTCGGCGACATTCATGTCGACATCGAAATAGTGAAGCGTGCCCGCACCCTCGCCCACATTCTGTTCTTCGATGATCATCATGATGCGGGGCATATTCTTCCGCCGCATCAGCGTGGCGATGCCGTCCAGATCGTTCTTGAGATCGGCGATTTTTACCAGCGCCTGAATGGTCACTTCGTAGAGCTGGGCGTCCCGTTTGCCCTCTCTGATCACTTTGTAGGTCTGCACATAGCCCCGGGTCTTGCTGAAAATATTGTCCTCGATCAGCTGGTAGTTGTCAACCAGCGTCTCGGACTCGACGATCATGCCTACCGCCTGCTCGAGCCCGGTGCGCAGGGCGTCGGCAATCGCGTCGTCCCGGGCATGGGCGACATCGTCATTGACGATTGAACCGATTCCGCTGGCCACAATCTGACGGGCCTGGGAGAGGGAATCGGGCTGCTGGGCGAGGACCCTTCCGCCGGCCGCGACCAGGACGATCAGCAGAAACGCCGTACAGATCTTTTTCGATACTGTCACAATACCCTCCCCGGCTTTAGAATGTCATCCGCAGTGCGTTCTGCAGCTCCCTGATAATCAGAAGCGCATCGGCGCCGGAAACCGAATCCTTCATGCCGAAAGTACCCTTCATGGTGTCCGCCTTCATGATGCCCCGGTCGACCGCCAGGCAGATCGCGTTATACGCGTAATGCGAGGGATTGACATCGGGGAAACGGGATACGGTGCCGATGTATTTTGTAGCCAGTGAGGGATCACTGGTCACGTGGATGAGAATGTTCTGAAGCAGCACGGCGTAATTGGCCCGGGTGATCAGCTCATCCGGATGAAAATTACCGTCGGGGTAGTTGGTCATCACCCCTGATTTGATCACGCTTTCAATCCAGTTCTTGGCCCAGTGATTCTGAATATCCTCCGGCGGCGCCTGCTCGGCGTTCAGTTTCGCCTCCTGTTCAGGGGTCCGGAAGCCGGTGTCATACGTCTCCTTGCGATAACGGTCCAGCAATTCGAGCAGCTTCAGCTCTTCGATAAAGAGAACCGCGATATCTGAGCGGTCGATCTCGGGGATCAGCGCGATTTTCATCCCGATCTTCGTGCCGGGAGCGGCCCGCTGTATCTTCTGCACCAGCTCCCACTCGGTATTTGCCGCACCGCCGTATTCGCCTTTCATGGCGATCACCTGCCGGAATATGTCCGCGGCCCGTCCGAACTGGAACGCCTCTTTGCGGGCGATGCCGAGGTAAAAGAGCACTTTTTCATTGTCCGGAGAGATCTTCAGCGCTTTCTCGAACTGTTTGACCGCATCTTCGATCCAGTCTTCACTGCGCTTCCAGGTAGTGAGAATGCGGCCGTAGCCGATATACCCGTCAATGAAATTCTTGTCCTTGCCGATACCCTTTTCCACCGATTTGACGGCCTCTTTAAAGTCCTCTCTCGCGGCAAGCACCAGCCCCATGCCCACATACCCGCCGGGGTAATCGGGATCGAGGTCGGTGGCCCGCCGGAACTCCTCGGCAGCCGTCCCCAGGTCACCATTGTCATACGCACGCATTCCCATGGTGTAGTGGTTATCCGGAGTATCGAAGAGAGACTCCTGAGGAGTCGGTTTCGGTCCGCAGCCCGTCATTGCGATCATCAGGATCACCAGGAGAGCGGCACCCGCGTAAAAAAGCTTTGTATTCATGAAATCCTCCTCATTAATCAAGGACAAACATCACTTTGCAATGTTTCAGGAAGTTGAGATTCGACGCCGCGTTATGGATCTTCAGGGCGTCAACGGATGAAATGACCACATCGGACTTGCTCGGTCCCGAGGCCCTGACGGCCTGGACAACCAGCGGATTGTCGGTCACCCGTTCATTCATGCGCGCTCTGTTGATATCTTTTTCATACCCGGTCATACCGATATCCACGGCGTAGTCCCGGCTGATGAACTTGGCGCTGTACACATCATCGCCATCTTCGTCGAGTACTTTCGGGGCCATTGCGGGAGTAACGCCCAGTCCCCGGGCATCGATGATCAGTCCGGTGTACAGGTTATCAACCGCCCCACCACCGCCGCCCGACTGGATGAGGGTAACACCGGCCGGAACCGGTTTCCCCTGCGGCCAGGGCTGACCGCAGCAGGGGCATAGCAGCTGCCCGCCGGTGGCGAGAACGCCGCCGCCGAAATCCTCGGGCAGCAGGGCATCCATCATGATACCCGTGAACGGCACCTCGATATCCACCTCGACATCGCCGCTGGACATATAGCGGGTATCGATGACCTGGGCACCCCTGATAGCGCCATCAACCGTGGTCCTGATCTGGTCGCTGACCATCATGGAATTCTCAACCGTGGTTTCAGACGTCAGCTGCACGCCCTTGACCACTTCCAGTGCGTTGCGCATCGCGTCGATCTTTGCAACCCGCAGCGCTGTTGCCCGCTGGGCGGCCATGGGCAGATTGGGATCGGGAGCGCCGATTCCCGTACATTTTATCACATGCCGTGTCCAGTCGATATTCCTGTTCTGGCCCAGCTGCTGATTGTAGCCCTGCCCGACAACGAGCGCGGGAATCATGAGAGCGATCAGCAGACATACGAAAACGGTTTTCTGCAGTCTTGATACCATACCGTATCTCCTTATAATTTTGGGGTATAATAAAAAGAGCGAATGACGGGATTCGAACCCGCGACATCCAGCTTGGGAAGCTGGCGCTCTACCAACTGAGCTACATTCGCTTGTAATTGGGATACAGAGTATAAAATTAATGATTTTTTGGAAAAAATCAAGAGATTTCTGGGTTTCCAGCGGTGGAAAGAGGGAGGCCGATTCCAAAGGAGAGATACCACATTGTCCCGTCCAGAGTGCCCGAGGTGACCAACTCAACGCCACAGCCGACGCTGAACATTGTTCGATGCCGCATCGGAAAGCGGGCCAGCGCCTCGAATTTAAGAACATCGGAACCGTCATTTCCCCAGATGAAGTAGTGAATATTGCCTTCAATCATATATTTCCGGAAGAAAAGCGGCAAAAAAAACCGGCAGCCGACCCCGAACCATTCATGGGACATCTTTTTCCTGAACCGTACATCATCATTGGGCAGCTGAACCCAGGCATTCACATCTGGATCATAATGGGCGACCCGCACGTTCTGGTCGCCGCAGGCGAAAACCGTTTCATATCTGGCCGTAAGAAAATAGATGGCCCGTGTTCCTGCTCCGATTCCACAGCACACCTCGGTATTGTACCGCGTCGCCGTAAATCGATAATCATTCCCCTGCCATCTGACCGAAGCGGCCGTTTCATGATCGTAAAATGTGTAATTAAATTCAGGACATGGAAGAGACAGGCGGGCGCTGTTCAGCTGCAGGCTGAAAAACCAGCGCTCACGAGTGAGATCAAGCTCCGGAACAAAGCACCAGCCGCTGCCGGGCGTCATTCCTTCAGAAAAAAATGCATCATTTGCCCAGACCGCCCGGGCGCACCGGGTCCGGAGAAACAGGGCTGTCTGTGCATGCAGCGGAAAAATCGACAAGACCAAAAGACATACGGCCGTCATCCGTCCCGGCCTTGCCGTGCCATTCACTGAATTTCTCATAGACCCTCCTGTCGCCGCAGAGTATCGCGTCCTGATTTCGGGAAAGGGTTCTGCTGCACAACCGGCCGCAGATGGCCGCACTCTTGTCTGCCGGGAGGAATCCTCCCGGCAGACCGGAGAGGCATTAGGAATGCTTCAGCGGCAGTCGGTAGCTAAGCCCGGCCGTCAGAGACCAGATGCTGCCCAGCAGTTCTCCTGACGTGAGCATCTCGAATCTGCCGCCGCCCGAAAGCGTCAGCCGGGGCGTGAGCCGTCTGCCGAGAAGCACCTCACCGATAATGACATTGTAGCGTTCCTCATTGAACACGTAATATGTGAGCGTGCCGTCAAGAGTGAACTGCCGGTACCAGACCGGGAGCTGAAAGGTGCAGCCGATCCCCAGCCAGGTTCTGCTTTCGGACTGGCTGTATTTGACCTCTCCCTCGGCGAACTTGCTCCAGGTCGCCGTTGAGCTGTTGTACCGGTACTGTTCGGCCGCCAGATACTGGTTGAACCTGACGGAGGTCACCTTGGCGGCGAGAAAGACAACGGCGCTTCGTCCCCAGGCGATACCGGCGGTCAGGTCGACGTTCATCCGCACCGGCCGCAGCAGCCCGTCATCGCTCTGCCAGAGAATGCGCTCATCCTCGGCATTGTAGAACACATACTGAAAGAGCGACGGTTCAAAGGTATAGCGGCCCCATTCGGCCTCGCCGCTGAATACGAACCTGCCGGTGCGAACAGACACTCCGGGACGGAGGGCCACTCCGCTGCCGCGGCCGAGCTCGTCAAGATTATACTCCTGGGAACCCCAGTTTGCGAACGAGGTTTTCGCGGTACATTCAATCCTGCTTTGAGCGCTGAGCGTCATCAGCGGTAAAAGCATCAGACAGGCGAGAAAGCGGCCCGAACCGGGACGGTCGCTGAACATTCGTTGCATGCAGACTCCTTTGCTATTCCATGGCAATATCATAAAAGAAGGATGTCATAACTCCGTGATTCCGTTCCTCCCCCTCCTTTTCGCCGGCAAAAGCCGCCTTATAGCCGATTACTATCCCGAATCCGGCCTCGAAACGATAGCCGAGGCCGACAAAAATATCAGTGATCGCTGTGGAATGGTCCTTGGGGTATCCCTCAAACGTAACGTTATCGGCCGATTTATTGATTTCGAGAGTGCCGCTGTAATACGCCGCAGACCATTTAAGGAAAAAGGGTGAGCCCGGAAACTGCATGACCGCCGCCAGGCCGCCGCCCCAGAGCGTGCCATCGTAGTTGATATTATAGTCGGCCTGATATACATCAGGCGGATCCGTGAGCCAGAAATCCTTTCCGGTGCCGTTCCATCTCGGCTGCTTTGCTCCCGCGAAGAGATAGAGATTCCGTGACATTTCATAGCCGATATGAAACGTAAAGTCCTGGCGGCGTGTCGAGTGATGTTGATCGAAATCATCGTAGTTCCACTGAAAATCACCCAGTAAAAAGGCTCCGCCGAGAACGATACGTTCGTAGACCAGCGTAAAACTCGATCCGAAAATGCCGGCTGCATCGACGGAGATGCCGGTAAATTCATCCCCGGTCATTGTTGATGACGACAACATTATATCACCGGTGATCGAGATACTGTTCTGGGCGAAAGACTCCCCCCCGGAGACAATGAACGCCAGACAGACAAACAGCAGAATAATCGTGCGGTATTTCATATCCACCTCCATTAATGCGGGAATTAAAAGACCAAATCACTCCGACCGATAGTCGATGAGCACGTGCACCGGAATCCCCTCCAGCCGTGCTCTGCCTCCTATAAATGACAATTCTATAAGAAAGACCGCTGCGGCGACCTCTCCTTTCAGGCGTGAGACCAGGTTCACGGCCGCGGCCATAGTGCCGCCGGTCGCCAGCAGATCATCGGCCAGCAGCACCCGTTCACCGGGAAGAACGGCGTCCCGGTGCACCTCGATGCTGTCGCTGCCGTACTCCAGTGTATATGATTCACTGATCACTTCGGCGGGCAGTTTTCCCGGCTTGCGTATGGGGACAAACCCCGCTTCCAGTTCAATCGCCAGCGCCCCGCCGAAGATAAACCCCCGTGATTCTATACCGGCGACCTTGTCGATTCGTTCCCCGCGAAACGGGTCGGCCATGAGGCGCACTGCCTCCCTGAAGGCATCCGGTTCCCTGAGCAGGGTCGTGATGTCCCTGAATCCGATCCCTTTACGCGGAAAATCGGGAATAGTACGAATATACGGTTCAAGCTGCATGCAGGTCTCCTGTCAGAAGGTAATGGTAAATCCGCTGAATTCACCGGTGTAGGCTTCCCAGCGGGTAGTGACGGCACGCACCGACGCCATGGAATTGCCCACCGGCAGTTCATCGATCAGCTCCTGGATCATGCCCCGGGGGCCTTCGGCCACGATTTCCACCTCCCGCCCCGGCAGGTTTCGCACCCACCCGGTAAGGTGCAGCGCCGCTGCGGCCTGCCGGACGAAATAGCGGTAGCCAACCCCGTGGACATGGCCCGATACGATGATGTGCGCTCGTGTATGCATCGCTGTGCTCATTCCCCGCTATGGCCCCGGGCCAGTAGCTCGAACAGCCGGGCCACTGCCTCTTCCGCCCCGGCCGCGGTGGTGACCGACGCGTCGAACCGCCAGCTGCCGAGACTGACAAGCGGTTTCCCAAGCTGCCGGGCAAAGGCCATTTCCGAAAGGGTGCCGTAACGGCCGCCCACGGCGATGACAGCGTCGCAGCTGTGAATGATCACGGCATTGCGGGCGACTCCCAGATCCGTGACAATGGCGACATCGACCCAGGGGTTGGCATCGCCGCGGTCCGCGGTGGGAAGAATGCCCACAGTGGTGCCGCCCTCGCTTTTCGCTCCGCGGCAGGCCGCTTCCATTACGCCGCCCATGCCGCCGCAGATGAGCAGGGCGCCCCTGCGGGCGATGAGCCGACCCGCTTCCTCGGCCAGCCGCAGGATCCCGGGATCGGCCTCACGGCCGCCGACAATTCCTATCTGGTATATACGGTCCATGCCGCTCCTTCCCTGCCATCAGAGGCGAAACCCGAAAGTGATTGCCGTCCCCTGCGACCGGTCCAGTTTCAGAAAACCCTGCAGCTGATCGATCACCAGTACCTTGACCAGCCTGAACCCCAGGGATCCGGCTTTGAACGGATCGACATCAGGGGGGAGACCGCAGCCGTTATCGGCAACGGTTATCTCCACGGCAACACCCCGCCGGCGCGCGGTGATGACCAGTTTCCGGTTATCGTGCGGTGCGCCCCTGAAGGCATATTTGAGGGCGTTGGAGATCAGCTCGTTCAGCACCAGGCCGCAGGGTACCGCTTCCGTAAGACTGATGGTGAAGCTGCCGGCGTCGACCGTCAGCATCACATCGTCGGTGTGGGATTCGTATGTCTTGTACAGGTGCCGCGCCAGCTTCGTCACGTACTGCCTGCCGTCAATTTCCGCGAACGTTTCGGAATGGTAGAGATCTTCATGGATCATGGCCATGGAGTGGATGCGCTGCTTCCACTCTTCCAGTGCCTTCACGGCGCCCGCATCCTCGAGTGTTTTACACTGCAGTCGCAGCAGACTGGTAATGACCTGCAGGTTGTTCTTGACCCGGTGGTGCACCTCTTTCAGCAGCACCTCCTTTTCGGACAGCGCGCGGGTGATCTGGCGCGTGCGCTCGGCAATGCGGGTCTCCAGGGTCCGGTTCAGCTCAGCCACCCGTTCCCGCTCTTCCTCGAGCTTCTTCTCAAGATAGAAATCCCGCCGCGCATAAAGCTCCAGCAGATAGCAGGCTGCCATACCGAGAATATTGGCGCTGATGAAGAAAAAATTGTTATTGATAATAATTTCCAGCGGTGTTTCGTGAATCACGAGAAGCACGATCTCGTACAGCACCACGATGCTCCAGCCCGAAATGGTGGCGTAGATGAATCTGGCCCGCACGAACGTATACCCGCAGATAAAGACAAGGATCAGGCCGACATAGTAGGAGTAGCGGACCGGGGGAGGCGCAAGCACGATCATGGCCAGAATGCCCAGCCCCGCCACCAGCCAGGAAAGGGCCACCGCCGGCTGCATGTAGCGGTGAAAACGGGGGGCGTAGGAAAAAAGAAATATGCCCGCCAAAAAAGGGCAGACAAGCGCGTAGCGAATAAACCAGAATACGCGCACCTGTTCGGGCACCAGCAGATAGTCGAGCAGCCCGAAGAGCGCGTAGAGCAATATGCTCAGCGCGAATCCCACCCGCAGCGGCCTGAGCGAGCGCCCGGCGTAGTCGGCAAGAAAGGGGATCTCCAGCTCCCTGGGGAACGCCAGGGTCAGTCGGTTGATGCCGATCTCGTTCTGCTCTTCCCAGAAACCGGAAAACCCCATCGCTCTGGTTACACCCATACAGCACCTTTCGGTTACACATGCGCATCCCTACGGCGGACGGTGCGGCGGCCGCCGATCCAGACACTGCTGTCACATCATTCCTTGATCACAAAGGTGGATCAGGGTTTCAGCCGGTGCATCAGCCGCGGGAACGGAATGGTTTCCCGCACGTGCGGCAGCTTGCAGATCCAGGCCACGGTCCGCTCTATCCCCAGACCGAATCCGCTATGGGGCACGGTGCCGTAACGGCGCAGGTCCAGGTACCAGTCAAATGCCTCCCTGGGCAGGTCATGCTCCTCGATTCTTGCCACCAGCGTGTCATAATCCTCTTCCCGCTGGCCGCCGCCGATGACTTCGCCGTACCCCTCGGGGGCGAGCACATCGACTCCCAGGGCCTTGCTGCTGTCCTCCGGGGCCCGTTTCATATAGAACGCCTTGATCGCGGCCGGATAGCGGTGGACCATCACCGGCCGGTCGAACTGTTCGGAAATCACGGTTTCATCACCGCCGCCGAAATCGCCGCCGGGCTCGAAAGCAACGTTGTTTTTCCTGAGAATATCCACCGCCTCGTCATAGGTGATCCGCGGAAAGGGCGGCACCACCCGTTCAAGCGGAGCGGTGTCCCGCTCGAGCGCCTTCAGTTCTTCGGACCGGTTCTCGAGCACACGCTGCACGATGAAGGAGAGAAACTGCTCCGCCAGGTCCATGTTGTCATCGAGATCGGCGAAGGCGACCTCCGGCTCCACCATCCAGAATTCGGTAAGATGCCGGCGGGTTTTCGATTTTTCCGCCCTGAAGGTGGGACCGAAACAGTAGACCTTGCCCAGGGCCCCGATGGACGCTTCACTGTAGAGCTGGCCGCTCTGGGCGAGATAGGCCTTTTCGCCGAAATAGTCGGTTTCGAACAGGGTCGTTGTCCCTTCACAGGCCGCGGGGGTGAAGATAGGAGTATCCACCAGGGTGAATCCGTTGCTGTCGAAGTAGTCGCGGCAGGCCTTGATGATCTCGTGCCGCACCTTGAGGATTGCGGTTTGACGGGAGGAACGGAGCCAGAGATGACGGTGATCCATGAGGAAGGCGGTCCCGTGCTCTTTGGGCGTGATGGGATAGTCCCGGGCGATCTGCACGGCTTTCACCCGGGTAACCTGCAGCTCATACCCGCTGGGAGCCCGCTTGTCGGGACTGACGTTTCCGGTCACCTCCAGCGATGATTCCTGGGTCAGTTCCCCGCAGACATCGAAGGTCGCCTCATCCACATCGGCTTTTGATATCACACACTGGATCGTCCCGGTTCCGTCCCGCAAAATGAGGAACCAGAGTTTACCGCTGGACCGTTTGTTGTAGAGCCAGCCCTTGAGCGTGATTTCTTTCCCTTCATGTTCAGCAATATCAGCAATATACACCCTGTCCATTCTCTCCTCGCATTTCATCGTTGTATGGTTCGCGTTTACATCCGCGGCAGCGGGAACTACCCCCAGTCTTCCTGCTTCGGATCTCTCGTCATCAGGTCGTGAACGGCCTCTTTGGCCGGTTTATCCTCGAAGAGCACGTTGTAGACTTCATCGGAAATCGGCATCTGCACCTTCAGCCGGCGGGAAAGACTGCGCACCGATTTGGCGGTGCGCACCCCCTCCGCCACCTGCACCATACCGGCCAGTACCTGGGCCAGTGTGTTTCCGCGGCCGATCTGCTCGCCGAGGTAGCGGTTGCGGCTGTGCCTGCTCATGCAGGTCACGATGAGGTCCCCCATGCCGGAAAGCCCGGCAAAGGTGAGGGGATCGGCCCCCATGGCCGCTCCCAGCCGGGTGATCTCCACGATCCCCCGGGTCATGAGCGCTGCCTTGGTGTTGTCGCCTCCGCCGACGCCGTCGATGATCCCTGCTGCCACCGCGATCACGTTTTTGAGGGCGCCGCCCAGCTCCACTCCGGTGAGATCGGGACTGGTATAGACCCGAAAGGCCGGACTCATCAGCAGGCTCTGAACCGTCTCGGCGGTATCGCCGCTGCGGCTGGCCACGGTCACGGCCGTGGGCACGGCCCTGGCAACCTCTTCGGCGTGGCTGGGACCGGAGAGCACGGCGATCCTGCCGGCGGACACCCGGGGGAGCATCTCCGCGATGACATCGGTTACCGGCTTCAGGGTGTCGTTCTCGATCCCCTTGCTGCAGCTCACCAGAAGCGTCTCGGCCGGGAGCAGGGCGGCGAGAGCGCCCGTCACCTCCCGCACCACATGCGAAGGCACGGCGATGAGGATGCAGTCCGCGGCCGCGGCCGCCTCATCAAGTTCGGAGGTGATGCGCACCTCCTCCGGTATGGTGATCCCGGGCAGAAAGTCGGGATTCCTGCGGCTGGCCCGCACCCGGTCAGCCAGCTCCCGGTTGAATTCCCACACGGTCACCCGGTGGCCGTTTCTGGCCGCCAGCAGCGCCAGGGCCGTGCCCCAGCTGCCGCCGCCGAGTATGCTGATCGCAGACGCTGTGCGGCTCATCGGCCGGACCTCACTCCCCTTCTCCGGGGTCACTCTTTCCCGTCTTCTTCCCGAACCGGTTTTCCTCACCCCGCAGGAGCCGTCTGATATTGCTCCGGTGGGTGACGAATATCAGCAGGCCGAGGAAAAGCCCCAGCCAGATGAGGGGACCGGGCAGTTCCGGCGTGACGAACCGCTTCTGCAGCACCAGCGTAAGCGGAAAGACCACGCCCGCCGCCAGCGATCCCACGGATACGATCCGGGTGGTCAGCACCAGCAGCAGCCACACGGCAAAGGATATCAGGGACGCGGCCGGCGCCAGCGATACCAGCACACCGAAGGCCGTGCCCACGCCCTTGCCGCCCTTGAAACCGGCGAACACGGTCCAGATATGGCCGGCAATGGCCGCCACTCCGGCGATGATTTTGAGAAGGACGGGGTCATAGCCGCCGCCGACCAGCGCGGGAACGAGCAGCACCGCGGCCACGCCCTTGCCGATATCGATGAGCACCACCGCCAGGGCGGGTTTCCAGCCCATGACCCGGAACACGTTGGTCGCGCCCGCGTTGCGGCTGCCGTGGTTGCGGATATCGTCATTGAGAACGATCCTGCCGGCGATGATGGCGGTGGGGATCGATCCCGCGAGATAGGATAACAGAACAACGAGCATCAGTGAAACCATGAACCGTTCCTTGTCTCTATGTGTGCGTTGCGGACATCAGCTGACGCAGCCGATGCGTTTGGGCTCCTCGCCCGCATCCCGCAGATGCCGCAGCAGATCGTCCGCGTCGTTCGGATCGACGATGAAGACCCAGCCGATGCCCAGGTTGAAGGCGCGCCGCATGTCCTCATCGTCCACATTGCCCAGGCGCTGAATGAGCCTGAAGATCGGGGGTATTTCCCAGGAATCCCGGTCGATCTCGAGGTCCCGGCCCGCGGGAAGAATGCGGCGGGTGTTCCCTTCGAGGCCGCCGCCGGTGATATGGGACATGCCCTTGACCGTGAACCGCTCCAGGACCGGTTCCACTGCCGGCAGGTAGCAGCGATGCACCGCCAGCAGCGCCTCGCCCACGGTCGTTCCCAGCTCATCCAGGTGCGTGTCGACACGGTACCCCGCGGTTTCGAACAGCACCTTCCGGGCCAGTGAATAGCCGTTGGTGTGCAGGCCGGTGGAGGGCAGAGCGATGAGCACATCACCCTGCACGATCGTGGAGCCGTTGATCACCCGGTCCCGTTCCACGATGCCGGTGATGGAACCGGCGACATCATACTCCCCTTCCTGGTAGAATCCCGGCATTTCCGCCATCTCTCCCCCGATGAGGGCGCAGCCGGCGTTTTTACACCCCCGGGCCATGCCGGCGATGATCTCCTCCATAACATCGGGGCTGAGCCGGCCGGTGCCGATGTAATCGAGGAAAAAGAGGGGTTTGGCGCCGCCGGCGAGAATGTCGTCGATGCAGTGGTTGACCAGATCTTCCCCGATGGTGTCGTGACGGTTCATCATGAAGGCGACCTTCAGTTTGGTGCCCACGCCGTCCACGGATGAGACGAGCACGGGATGGCGGTACTTCCCGGTGTCCAGGGCGAAGAAGCCGCCGAACTGTCCCAGGTCGGTCAGCACTCCCGGTGTGAACGTCTGCCGCACCGTCGCCTTGATCCTGTTGACCGCCTCTTCCCCGGCGGAGATATCCACTCCCGCTTCTTTATAACTCATTTTCTTCATTGTCTGTCCCTGTGTTGCAGCGTGTCCCGCACCGCCGTGAAAAAGGCCAGCGCGGCGTCTGTCTGATAATCCGGAAATGTCCAGTGCTGGGGATGGAAACGGCTGTGCCGGTACTGCAGCTGCAGATCGCCGTAGATCCCCTCACCGATGTAAATCCGGTGGGAAAAGTTCTTGGCCGAGGCCATGACCAGCTTTGCCGGAGTGAGGTATCCGGGATCAAGATTGATCACCCTGCGGCCGTCAACGGCCAGCTCCGCCTCCATCTCGTTGGTTCTCACCTTGAGCGACGGCAGCAGTTTCGGATGGATGAGTCCGGCGAAGCTGAGGAAACACTTTTTCAAACCGCCGCCCATCTCCTGCTCATAATAGGCGGTAAAACCGAAATCATATGGTTCGGATCGCCTCTCCACCGGCCCGAGCAGCGTGACAAGACGGCTCTCGGCCTCGGCCGGATCCGCTGCGGCCGCCCAGGTCACCGCGCAGACCGCCTTGACGAATTGCGCCTCTCTGATCCCCGCCATATCCGGACCTTTTTCACCTCGCTGTCAGCAATCGTAACTGGCTTTTAATATCGAAAAAACAGAGGTAAATGTCAAGGGGGGAAAAAAACAAAAGGAGACAGGAGAAGGGAGGCAGGAGGCAGGACCCGGCCCCGCCACCCCATAAGAACTCCAACGAAAGAAACGAAAATCACGAAAGGATTATAAGAATTAATATACTTCGTGCCTTTTGTGTTCTTCGTTGGAGATTTTTGGGCGGAGAGGGGGGACACTCCTGGTCGAACGATGATCCTTCACTATTTCGCACAGAGGTGCTTCCCGTCTCCGGCCTCTGGTTTCCGGTCTGCTCACCCAACCAGGATGCCCGCCTGGACCACGCGGGCATGACATTTTACCATTTAATTATCTCTTTTCGTGCCCTCTGTGCCTTTCGTTGGAGACTCCCGGGGCGGAGGGGCTGGGTCCTGTCTCCTGTCTGCAGTCTGCTATTTTTTTTCATTTTCCCCTTGACATTTATGCTTTTCTGTGTTTAATTAACAGTGTTACTACATTGTAGCAGAAAAAACAAAGCACTACCATGAGGATGTCATGCCTGATACAACACCCGATCTGCCGGATCTTTCCCGGGCGGAATTTTCCATTCTCCAGGTGCTCTGGAAGCATAAAAAACTGACCGTGCGGGAGGTGCACGAGCAGCTGAAGGACTCCCGCGGCTGGGCCTACACCACCACCAAGACCATGATGGACCGGATGGTGAAGAAGGGGCTTATGGCCAGGGAGGACTTCCACGGCATCTTTCTCTACCGGCCGCTGATCTCCCGTCCCCGGGGTATGGCCCGCATGGTGGCCTTTTTCGCGGACCGGGTGCTCGAGATGGACACGGGCACGGTGGTGGCCATGTTCGCGGACAGCGGCTCCATCTCGGACGATGAGATCAAAGAGCTGGAAGCGCTGCTGGATGATCTCAATCAGGAGGGAACGGATAATGAATAACGTCATCGGATTTCTGGATCGGGTGTCGGGCACGATTCTTCCCTTCCTCTTGAAGGAATCGCTTTACGCCGCGGTCCTCTTTCTGCTCGTTCTGCCGCTCTCGTTCCTGCTCAGAAAGAAATCGCATCGCTGGCAGACCGGCCTCTGGGCCCTGGTGCTGCTGCGCCTGGTTCTGCCGCCGGACCTCTCGTTCACATTCAGCGCCCGCACCGCCCTGGACCGCTATGTGCCGGTCCCCCCGGTGACCGTTCCGGCGGTCCGGACTAATACGATGATCCCATCCGCCGAAGAGGGACAGGTGGCGGAAACGGTTCCGGTTCCGGCTTCGGTCGGGGTCCCGCAAAAAAGACCGTTCCCCTGGTCAGCCGCGGCACTGCTGGCCTGGCTGGGCGGAGCTCTCTTCTTTGCGATTCTGGTGCTGCGGAAACGGATGCGCTTTCAGCGGATCATCAGGTCCACGGTTCCGGTTGCCGATCCGGCGCTCCAGGATGTCCTCACAAGCTGGCGGACGCGGCTCGGGATCAGAAGACCTGTCCGCCTGGTCTCGGGGATGCAGTCGATATCCCCATTCACTATGGGCATGCTTCATCCTGTAATCTATGTCCCCCGGGACATTGTCCATAGAGGCTCCGGCGATCTGATCGAGTCGGTCATCGCCCATGAATGCGCCCACGTCAAACGCCTGGACGCAGTCTGGATCGATCTTCAGAATCTTGTCCAGATCGTCTACTTCTTTCATCCCGCGGTCTGGTGGGCCAACAGCCGCATTCACCTGGCCCGGGAGTGCATCTGCGATCAGATGGTGCTCACCCGCGGCGGCATGAGCCCGAAATCCTACGGTACGGGACTGCTTTCGGTGGTCAGGTACACTATAAAGGGACGGGACCGTCTCACCCTGCTCCCCGCCTTCGGCAGCGAGAAGAAACGGCTGGCCGCTCGCATCCGCAATCTGGGCAGGGGGATGATGATGAGCCGGGTCAGAATGCTCGTCCTCACCGCTGCGCTCATCGTGCTGGGCGCCCTGGTGCTGCCCATGGGCCTGGCCTCGGACAGGCAAGCGAGCCTTGAGATGGACGCTAAGGGGAAAAACACATTCCAGCAGCTGAACCCTGAGCACGAGAATATGTCAGAAAGTAACACCACGCCCTCTGGATGGCCGGTCGGCAGCAGCGTGATCTCATCCGGATTCGGCATGCGCATCGATCCTTTCACAAGCAAAAACTCCTTCCATCGGGGAGTGGACATTCCCGCACCCGTCGGCACGCCGGCAGAGGCAACGGCATTCGGCCATGTCAGCGAGACCGGCTGCAATGACGGCGAGGGGAATTATGTTGTTATCAATCACGGTTCGTACGTCACCCGGTACACGCACCTCGACAGTATCCTCGTCGAGAGCGGACGGAACGTCCGGCGGGGCGACATCATCGGCACCGTCGGAGAAACCGGCAGAACGACCGCACCCCACCTCCACTATGAAGTGCGGGACAGCAATGATAAACCGCTCGATCCGGAGGATTTCCTGAGGAAATAGGCCTAACCGCCATAAAAACAATCGTGCCGCACAGCGGCACCAGCGCGAGCTTTGTCCTGATTCGATCGGTGAACCGCAATTCCCGGGAGGGTGATCCAAACGAACGGACAGCCGCGGTCATAACAACCATGCACAAAACGAAAGGATGCATCATGAAAACAATAACCAGATTACTCACTCTTCCACTTTTTCTCGGCATCGCTGTTTCAGCAGCCGCACAGGATGATGTTGCTCTCTCTTCCCCCGTCCCCGGGCACGAAATCGTCAGCGGCTTCGGTGAGCGAAAAAATCCCTACACCGGGGAGCTCATGCACCACAACGCCGTGGACATCGGCGCGCCCGCCGGCACCCCGGTACTGGCCCCCGCGGACGGCGAGGTGATCACCACCGGTGAAGACAAGGCCTGCGGCCTCTTCATCATCATCAGCCACAGCGACGATCTGGTAACCAAATACGCCCATCTGGACGCGATCGCGGTGCACGTCGGGGAGAATGTCACGTCCGGCGGGAACATCGGGACAGTGGGCGCCACCGGCCTCGCCACCGGCCCCCACCTGCACTTCGAGGTGAAGGTGAAGGGGAAGTGTGTCGATCCGGAGGACTTCCTGAAATAAAAACTGGAAACTGGAGACCGGAGGCCGGAAGCACCTTCGTGCTGAACAGTGCAGGATCATCGTTCAGTCAGCACCCCCTCCCCGCCCCAAGGATGCCAACGAAATACACGAAAAACACGAAAAATGACAACTGACTTATCAATAATCCTTATCTCTTTTCGTGCTTTCCGTTTCTTTCGTTGGAGTTCTCGGGGTGGGAGGGCCGGGTCCGGTCTCCAGCCTCCGGTTTCCGGCCTCCTCCTCTCTTTTCTATTGATTTTATACACCACCACTCATATATTGAACAAACCAATGAGAATATCCGTTTGGACGGTTTCATGAAACTGAAAAAACTCCTCTACACCCGCATCTACCCTCCCCTGGGCTGGCTGGCCATCACCATCTATTCCCGGCTGCTGCGCGTGCGGACAATCGGCGCGGAGGTGGTTGACACGGTCAAAGCCGACGGCAGGCCGGTGATCTACGCCCTGCTGCACGGGCGCCAGTTCATGGTCTACCGCTGCCTCGGCCACCGGAACATCAGCGTCATGACCTCCACCAGCCGGGACGGCCGCCTGCAGGCCGCGGTGCTGCAGCGCTTCGGCTTCCGGATCGCCTGGGGATCCAGCGCCAAGTCGCCGGTGCGCGCCCTGGTCGGCATCATCAAGCTCATGGGCGAGGGCTGCGACAGCCTCATGGCCGTGGACGGTCCCAAAGGACCGCTCTACAAAGTGAAGCCCGGCATCCTCTTTCTGGCCAAAAAGACGAACGCCGTCATCATTCCCTTCATGTTTTCATCCCGGAAATCGGTGATCATGACCGCCTGGGACAGATACATGCTGCCAAAGCCCTTCACCAGAACCGTTGTCCTCTTCGGCGACCCCTTTCATCCCTCCGCGGACACGTCCAGAGAGGTCATCGCCGCGGAATCGGAGGCGCTGGAATCCATCCTGATCGCGGAAATGAAACGGGCGGACGGGCTCAGCGGTTTCAACGCTCCCCGGGCTGAAACAAATGAATAATATGCCCGTGTATCTGTTTCTCATATACGGTCCCAATAAAACGAGGAGACACCCATGACCGCAGCGAATCTGTTTCTGCACGAAGAGATAACGCTTCTGGCCCTCAAGGAAAAAGAAGGGACGGTTGAGCCGAACACCAGCTACACCTTCGCCCTGGCCGGCGCGCTTCTGGCAGACCTGCTGCTCTCGAAACGCATCGAAATCGATGAACGGAAAAAGAAGAAATATATCTCACTCGCCGATACCACTCTTTTCGGCGATCCGCTGCTGGATGAATGCATCGAAAAGCTGCGGTCCGCCAAAAAGCCGAAACAGATCGAAACCTGGGTTTCCACGTTCTCCGGCCTGAAAGAGCTCAGGCATCGCTCGGCCCTGCAGCTCTGCCGCAGGGGCATCCTGAAGGCCGATGAGGACAAGATCCTCCACATCTTCACCCGCCGTATCTATCCCGAGATCGACCCAGGACCGGAACAGGAGGTCATCGAACGTATGCGCGCCGCAATCCTCCACGGGAATGAGGATATCGATCCACGCACCGTGATCCTCATCTCCCTGGCAAAAAGCACCGACCTGCTCAAGGTTGTCTTTGACAAAAAGGATTTGAAGGCGCACAAGAAACGGATCGAACAGATCGTAAACGGCGAGATCATCGGCAAGGCCGCGAAAGAGGCCATCGAAGCGGTCCAGGCCGCGGTCATGGTCGCGTGCATGACACCCGTGATCGTCGCGGCCACGGCGTCGTCGTGAAAAGCAGAGCGATACCCTGTGCCCAACCACCCCCAAAGCGTCAACGCAGAGCACGCGGAGGGCCGCAAAGAACGCAGGAGGACAGAATAGAATAGTGACAAAAATAAGTGCCCACAAGGGCCAATCTCTCGTTCTTTCGCTCTCTTCGCTCTTCCACTCTATTGCCTGTAATCACTAGTGTCCGGTTAAAGGTATAAAAAATAAAAAATATGGCCCAACTTACCTCAAAAATTGTTATATTCTAGTGCACCTAAAA
>JAFGRY010000034.1 GCA_016934955.1 bacterium
TTTAGGTGCACTAGAATATAACAATTTTTGAGGTAAGTTGGGCCATATTTTTTATTTTTTATACCTTTAACCGGACACTAGTGATAAAAAACACTGAATCACTTTGGTCTACGGGTGTACCATCGAGGTCACTGACTTTAACCAGGCATTCAGTTGAAGGTGTACCAGGAACAGTCCAGGTATAGGTACCATCATCTGGTGTACTAGCCGCTTCTTCCGTCCAAGTAATTCCATTATCAATAGAATACTCGATCTTTACATCTCCACTTGTTCCTGATGAGTTCCATGCTATCTCATAAGAAGTTCCAACCTCAAGTGTCTCGCCGCCATTCGGCGAGACAATATTCAACTCATCCACAGCGAGATTTTTAATACATCGGACAGAAAAACCATAGGGTTTATCCACTGTAGTCCGATATATATCCGCCCTATCATAAGCGAGACGACGTCGCCATGCATACCGATCATCACTGGCTTCTGTTGCAGTCCAAAAATGAGCATAAATACTCAAATCCATAAACGAACCATTTGAATAGTTCCTGCCTCCAGCAGGCAACGCCGTGAACTGACTTTCATTTGTAGCTCCTTCATTCGGCGAGTTCCAAAACAGTTCACTATTGTCTTTAAGTTTGCCTCCTTCATCCGTACCTCTATAGCCATCATCATCTGCTGCGGCAGAGCTCATACCTAATGTAACTTCTAATTCCATCCACTCAGCATCTGTGGGCACATGCCAGCCATCAGGTGCTAATCCCCGATCATCATTGACAGCAAACCAGTTGTACAAAAGACCATAGGTTTCACTATTGGCAGCTGTATTTCCATATATACAAGTAGCGCCATCGGTCACACCCGGCCAAACAGCATCAGTTTCAACATTGGGTATGTTATCACCATTCAAATATTTATCAGCTTTCAGGTTTTCAGCCATCCATATTTGATTACCGATACGGACCCAATTGTAACACGTAGCATCACGGCTATCCAGAAACACACCTAAGTCTCCATCAAAACTGTCGCTGTAGATTGAAAAGGCCATATCACTTTGATCGATAGGAGCTCCAGTCACATCACTGATTTTCACAAGACATTCAGTCGTTGGAGTATTGGGGACAGTCCAGTCATAAGTGCCTAAATCAGGTGTACTGGCAACTATTTCGCTCCATGTTGCAGCATTATCTATTGAGTATTCGATTTTTACATTGCCGCTTGCACTGCTGGTTGTCCAGGAAATCGTTTGAGTCGACCCAACAATCCATGTTTCTTCACCGTTCGGCACTGCAACAGATAATTCAGGCCTCTCTGAAGCCAAAGCCTCAATTTCCGGCAAAGTGAGCGCGTAGTTATATACTCTCGCATCAGAAAGCAACCCACCGAATCCAAAATAATTATATGTATAATCTCCATTATCTGAGCCGATTACCAGCGGGTATGTATCAGTGATTGAGTTACCGGCAAAAAATCCTTCCAACACTCCATCAACATATAGTGAATGCTCAGCATTATCGTTAACGAGAACGGCATGATGCCATTGATTCGGTTCAAATGTAGAGCTGGATGTAATATTTGGGTTAAAGCCTGCCTCAGTTATAGCCTTCACTTCCAGAGTGCTGTCAAGTCTATTGAAATAGACGAAAAAATTTCCTTCATTATCGTATTCTTTATGATTTGAGAATAAAGTTCCTCCGGAATCCGGTCTAGTCATGAACCAAATAGCAACAGAGCTGACAGCAAATCCGCTTGTTAAGGGCGTTGCAATATAACTAACAGCCGGATAAACATGACGCACACCATCGAGACATGTCCCTCTAAATGAATCGAAACTATAGGTGATACCCGGCGATTCTGTCCCATTATTACCATTTCCGCTCACGTCGAGGGCATTGCCGTCCAGTGAATAATGGGCGATCAAGCCCGGATTGGAAGAAATATCGATCAGTTCAGTCTTTTCTTCGGATTGTTCATTTTCAACATCGTCAATGGATGTGACCGAATAATAAAGTATCTCACCAGACCTGGCTGACCATCCGCCTGTGGGTTCTGGTATTGCGAATGACCAAGTGTCCCCGCTACCCTGTGTCATATTTGCGGGAGTGGTATAAGTGTCTGTACCAATTTTATAAGCAAATTGAGGAATATTGAGGGAAATTCCTGTTAAATTATCAGCGATATCGAGAGTGACAGTCACTGCTCCGACGGTCTGATTATCGATATCTGCAGGATTTAATCCCCAATTCGAAAAGACAGGAGGTGTATTATCTATAATAAAGGATCCTGATCCCGTGAACCACTCTCCCCATACATCGCCGTCATATGCGGCAGCTCTGATCCAGACTGTTGCCTCGTTCAGCCCTGATGTCCAGGTATATTCTGTTCCTGGAGTATCATCCTCACCTACAACCGTCCATCCTGTTGATCCATCCAGTGAATATTCATACTTTATTTTTTCTACACTGTCACCTGGATCAGCATCACTGCTGACAGCTGTAAGAGAGATTGTATCTTTAAATTGTCCGCTTACCGGAGATATATCCGTGACAACGGGAGGCGTATTTGGTGTAATGTAAGTTAATCCTACAGCTGCCTGCCCAAGGCCGGTAAAAGCGACAGGATCTATCGGATCCCCTGTCTGAGTATCATAGAACTGTGCTGCGGCAGTGACTTCAACACCTTCACTCTGATCCCATAATTTGAAAATAATCGTATTCCCTTCAGTAAATCCATTGCCACTTTCATCGTCTTTACCAGCGTTGATCTGCAGAGGGGCCTGAAATGTTAGTGTTCCGCCGATGGTTCCAACACCCACACAAAGACTGCCGTCGAAAACACCTATCTCATCGCCACTGACGAGATCAACAGCATCAATGGTTGCTGCGACAACAAATATATTCATCGGCTGATAGGGATTATTGGTATATACAGGTATGAAATGCTGGGAATAAGCATTGATGCTCATCAGTAAAAGAACTGAGAGTATTAATCGCTGAATTCTCTTCGATGTCTTCATGTTTATCTCCTTAAAACCATTCATCAAAAGTAATGTCATATTTGGCGCTCTTTACTGGATGAACATCATTTTCTTCACTTCTTTAAATGTATCCGTTTTAAGACTGTAAAAATAGATACCAGACTGCACCTTATCACCTCGTTCATTCCTGCCGAACCATTGCACCGTATATGTGCCCTGTTCTTCAAAACCGTTTTTCAAGATCTTGATAATTTGACCTGACGCATTAAAAATCTTCAACGTTACATGTGCACTTTCGGTCAACGTATAGGAAATATTGGTTTCAGGATTGAAAGGATTGGGGTAATTTTGAGAGAGGTGGATTATTTCTGGCTGCATGTCCTGAGTATCTTCTTCAGAAATGTGCATCTCGACGACTGCTGTTCCAAGGGCCTCAAAATTAGTTGGTGGCTTGACCTGACCTGTTACATGATCCAAGAAATGTACTCCTTCAGGTGACGCCGTAAACTCCTTCCCCCGATTCTGTTTCCAGAGTTTGAATGTCATGCTGTTGCTGCTTATGAACCCTGTCCCTGAGCCGTCATCTGACGCAGCACGAATCTCTAAAGGTTTACATCTAGATATCTCCGAGATTACAACGGCGACACCTACACACCTGTCACCGTCAAATACAGCGATTTCGTCACCGGGTTCGGCCTCCTTCTCATTGAATCGACAGGATGTGACAAAGACACTCATTGGCCGATATGGGTTACTGCTATATGCCTGATAATGCTCCGGCTGCTCCTTGGGCATCATATGATTGTCTGCAAGATCTGCGGCCAAAGATCCGCTGCCCTCTGAGATTGTGAGAGCGCAGCCGCCATTTACTTTGACGTAGTAACCTTCGCCCGGTGTAAAACTACCAATGCTGTTCTGCCAGGTGCCGAACAGGTTGATGATTGTGTTACCGCTTTCATCAATAACCTTGACCAGCTGGCCGCTGTCGATCAGCGGCTGCACGGCTGCAAGTGCATCCTGGCTATTCTGGGCCGGGTAACTCGTTATGTTCCATCCTGCAGTCAGAGGTATACCAATCGGCAAAGCGATATCAGTACCGGATACTTCTAAATCTGCATTTGCATTGACTTTTATATAATACCCTTCTGTTGGTGTCCAGTCACCGATGGTATTGGTCCAGCTGCCGAAGAGCTGGTAGATCGTATTGCCCTGTTCATCGATTACTTTGTCGAGCTGGGCTAAAATCGGATCAAGAATTACCTGGAGGTCCTGATCACCGTCCGGTGTCACATTTAATGAGAACATATTCCAGCCGGTGGTGAAGGGCATAATTTGAGATCCGGAAGACTCAATCGTGAATACTGCCGAACTTTGACCGGAAGGTGAGCCATCTGTATCGGTAACTCGAACAAGACATTGATCTGAAGGAGTATTTGGTATAGTCCAATTATATGATCCATCATCCGGTGTGCTCAGTTCCAAAACTGCCCATCCCAAACCATTATCATTAGAATATTCAATAGTACAATTTCCGCTTGTTCCATTTGATGTCCATTGAATTTCTTGAACGCTGCCAACGAGATAATTCTCACCGCCATTAGGAGCAACGAGTGTTATCGATTCAATCCCAGTAACTTCAATTGTGTCAGTGCGCTCCTCAACTTTGGCATTCCCTGTATTATCCTCACAATAAATTCTATAGTACAGTATTTCACTGGAACGACTGGACCACCCTTCCGTGGGCTCAGCAAGAACGTATTGCCAAGTATTATCGCCTCCACTTGACATACCGTTATATTGGCCATAATTATCAGCACCAATTTTATATGCAATCTGGGGATTGCTCGGTGCTAGCCCACTTAGATTGTCTGTAATTCCAAGACTAATGGTCACATTACCTGTTGTTTGTGAATTTATATCTGCAGGGCTTTGCAGCCAATTTGTGAATTCAGGCGGTTGATTATCAATCATAAAAGAACTTTGGCCACTAAACCAATCACCCCATATTTGCCCGTCATATGCAGAGGCTCTTACCCATACACTTCCATTATTAATGGTATTTGACCATATATATCCATCTTCAGGTGTATTATCCGTTCCTATATCTATCCATCCGCTTGACCCATCGACGGAATATTGATACCGCTCGGCTGTAACTTCATCGCCTTGATCAGCATCATTACTGGTAGCACTTAGTAATAATGGTGATTTATACTGACCGGATATTGGTAAAACTGAATTTACTACCGGTGCTGTGTTCGAGGTCGTAATATTGTAGGTATACTCGCCGGATACAGTTTTATTACCAGGAACATCGAGGGCTTCAACCTTATATTTTACAATACTTACAGATTGTGCCGGAATAGTATCACACCAGATATTATCGGAATCATGAGTCATACTGCCGGGCAGCCAGGTATTGCCACCGTCTTTAGAATAAAAAAGTGTTGCCGTACTAATACCGGACTGGTCAGTGAGTTCTGCCTCGACTCTTACAGATTCAAGATTCGTAGGAATCTCAGGCGTGTGAGCTATATTTGCGATTGTAGGATTATCAAATAAAATCCCTGATGTACCATCTGCCAAATGAGTGGAATTTGAATTGACATCCTCCGCATAAAAATCAAAAAACCAAGTGCCTTCAGGTATACCCTGTGTGTCTAAAGTATTACCAAAAACATTATCATTTGCACCACCATCGCCATGTGCTCCATCATCATACAGCGGAATTGAAGAGATAACAGCCTGGCCTGATTTATGAATATCTGTCCGAACTGAGTTTGCGTCTAGAGTATTATTACCTCCAAAGACATCAATTATTTCTGCAGTTATTAATAATCCATTTCCGATTTGGCACGGTGAAGGGCTGCATTGAGGGTTGGAAATCAATGGTCCTTGAGTGTCCGATAACTTCTCAATAGTTACATTTGCCGTTGCTTGATGGTTATTACCGTCTGTTGCTGTTACAACAATTGTATTGGACGACTGATTTAAATTAACAGATTGCTCATAATAATCCTGGGCATCAACCGAAATAGCAATCGGAGATTGGCTGTTAACTTGTACAGTAAGGTTCGAAAGACCTATATTATCTGAAGCATAGCCACCTATTGTTATGACATCCGTTGAGACTTGCTGGCCGTCTGTATGCGATGTTATAGTAACTGTCGGCGGGAGATTATCGAATGGGGCACAAAGCAGAACATTACCACCACTAGCCACAGCCAGCATTGTACCTTCAGGATTCCATGTTAAAGCCTCACACATGCTGAAAGATGCTTTTGTAATTAGCTGACCATTGCTCGGGTCCCAGATATGAACACCATCATCACCAGCGCTGGCAACCATCGAAGCGTCCGGAGACCATTTCACATCATTCACATTACCGGTATGCTGCGTATAAGAAACTTCGGCACCAGCATTCAAATTTGTTGGATTCGCAATATGAATATCCCGATCATTGGTAACACCGATTGCGATTTTTTGACTGTTGTAGGACCAGTCAAGCGATGTTACAGATGTCCCGTCGTCAAGACCGAAGTCATTTTGTGAGACTAGTGAATGAGAAGAGGCATAATGGACTTTTACATTACCATCTCTGTCACTGAGTGCCACATATGTTCCGTTTGGTGACCAGTCTACGCCCATACAGTACTGTGTAAACTGAGGGAATTGATATGATTGGTAACCGTTAGAACTTGAATGAATACGACAATATTCATCACTGTTGCCTGAAACAAAACTTCCACCATCAGGGGAGATATCAACATCATAAAAACGGCTGGCTCCGGGCATATCATATGCCCATGTTACACCTCCGTCAGACGTAATACGGGCAAGGTCACCATTACCGTACCCGGCGATCAGGTAGCTACTGGTATTGTCAAAATCCAATGAATAGCCGTAATAAGAAATGCCTGTCACGGTTGTAATTGTACTCCAGTTACTTGTATTCCAGAGACGAACCGCACCATCTCCGGAGATGGCCGCAACTCTATTCCCATTTGCTGACCAATCAACATCGTTAACTGTATTTTGAAAACTCAATGTTTTGTAACTCGTAAAAGTCTGGGATTGAGATTCACCTACACTTAAATATACACTAGTCGATCTTGATACTCCTTCGCTAACCCCTGATACGATATAAGTATTACTGTTTTGAATCCATAAATCCGCTTCTGCCCAACCAGCAGTACCATTATTATTAGTATATATGGTTATTGAGGATGAACTGGTATGACTAGGCGCATCGGACAATGAAAAATAACCCCCTGTAGAAGATAAATCCACATTTGCCATTTGTACCCAACCACCGTCTGGATATTGAAGTTTCACCGTAACATGGTAAACTGAATAGATACCATCATTACGAAGATGTTCAAATAACATCGCCATCGTCCAACCCTCACCACCAGTCACCTGCAAAGTGGCATTATCAGATAATCCTCCGGAAGTCGTCGCAGATAGAACAGCGGTACCGGATGATGATGGTCTGAATGTTACAGATGCTGTACCATTCGAGCCTGTCACAGCTTGAGTAGAACTGAAGATACCAGGGAAACCGTTAGAACTGAAAGAGACTGTTTCACCTTGTACAGGACTCCCTGACTGATTTGTCACAGTTGCGGTAGCTGTCGTAGTTGTAGAACCATCTTCAGGGATACTGGATGGCTGAAGGTCTAATGAGATGAGAGAGCTTGATGAAGTGACATTAAAACTGAAAACATTTGGTGATTCCGGGAGTCTGAGAGTGATATCGCCTTGTCTAGCTTCATAATAGTATGTATAAGTGCCTTCACTAAAAGTCAATACATCATCATTGGTAAATGTTGAACCATCTGTAAAATCAAGATCTTGTGTTGTCATGGACCAATTCGTATTGGTTTCAATAATACAGACCTGAAATACATCAGGAGCGTCATTATTTATATCTTGGTAATCTATCGAGAAAGTGAATTCAGTATCTGTGTCACCTGCGGGAGGGGACAAACTAGGTGAATATAGTTGCGGGGGGGTGTCTGGAGTTGACAAATTAACTCGACCATGACCATATACATAAGGAGAATAACTTACTAGACCACTATTCTCTGCTGAATTGATAAGTCTGGTCCTAATTTGTGAGGCTGTTTCGTTTGGATATTTTGATTTCAATAATCCGAGGGCACCCGCTATATGTGGCGCTGCTGCAGAAGTACCACTGAAGCCAGAGCTGTAACTATAATTTTGGACATCATCTGGGCCAGAAATTATTGGTTGACTTCTCCCATCATTTGTCGGGCCTTGTGAGCTATACGACTGTTGAGGCCCATTCTCCCAACTATAATACCCAATCGCAGCAACTGAAATCGATGAATTTGCATCGGCAGGAATTACTAAACTACTGTTTGGTATATTATGCTCAAGTGTTTGGGATGACTTAGCATATATTTCGAATTCCCTTGAAGGGACCAAGGTACTGACTCTTTTTAATGCCAGATAATATGTGCCCGGGTTAAGTTCTACATCGATATTCTCAACTGGATTGTATTTATCTGCTGATTTGGTCACTTCGTTCATATTATTATCAAATAAGTATAAATCATAGTCGATTATAGTAGGCCAAGTAGAATTCCAACAAAATGTTATGTCCACTTCAGGTTGACCATCGCCATCAGCATCTGGATCGAATTGCGACACATTAATTTCCAACAATTCATTATTTGCTGTGAATTCATGCCATGTATTATTATTCGTGTCTGTAAAGGTACCCTCACAATGTCTTTGGCCATAATTCCCAGCGGCATTGACCCATAATATATTATTGTTAGAAGCATTATCAACTATATTACATACTTGCCCAGTACCATCAAAAAATCCTCTATTGTCAAACGAAACCCAATTGGAAACAGAATAGTTAATAATATCAATATCTCTATTAATGCAATCAGTCACTGCTTGTTCTAATTCATCTACTGTATCAACCTTATACAAAAATAATTTTGCATCGGGCGCCATGTCATGCACGATTTCTGCTACACCTGTTCCATGTCGCGAGCGATCCTCAAAACCAGAACCAGTGTAATCCGTAGTTACTGCTGCAGCAGGGAGTTCTCCAGCACTGACAGCAGCAGTGAAACCGATAAAACCTAAATCAATTACGGCAATATCCACTCCTGATCCTGTATATCCATCAAGATGAAAATCACTAGCGCCAGTTTTTGACACACCTTGTGATGTAATAATTTGTTCATCAGCTCGTGATGGGAATCCGATTGATCCGATATTGCTGACAGAGGTAATATCTTGCAGTTTATCCAATGGACAAATCAATCTAACGAATCTTTTTGACGTATATTTTACTCTACAACCTAATCTAATAAAATCTTCTATATTTATTATATCTGTTGACATATCAACAGGGGGGCAAATTAATATATCTAATGAGTCATTAATAACAAATTTTCTGTTTTTTAAACCAATTGAATCCAAATCGATATTATTAGCTCTCGCTATACGGCTTAAAACATAATCTAACTTTCGGACTTGCATTTTTACCATGTTTGGATCATTTAAAGTTATACTTCTTAAATTTCCTTTCTGCAAGATTGTTTCCTGAGAAAAAACGGCGCTTATTGCCATTATTAGAATTACCGAAATAACCTTGCAATGTCGAAATATCCCTGATTTTGTACCCATGCTTTACTCCAGTGCTTTATAATTTTTAATAGCTACAATTGGTATCTATTCATGATAAAACATACCAATTCACTTGTGTTGCACATTATTTTGTGCCATCTTTTTATATGCAAGTAATTATTATATATCTGTGGTAATTAAAGTAAAATTGTGTAATAATAAAATTATTACAAAGCTTGAAGTATGCTACTAGGCAAACCGTATGCCAGCATAAGCGAGATGAATATAAACAGTGGCTTAACAAAATTGAAGTAATGCTTAAAGGATGGGAAATGCCCTTTTTTCAGGACACTGCTGTCCTAAAAAAAGGACAATTTTTCGATCTGAAGCTCCTCCATTTTCTTGTAGAGCATCGACCTGGCCACGTTCATATCAGCCGCGGCCTGGGAGACATTCCAGTCATTTTTTACCAATTTATTATAAATATAGTTCCTCTCAAAATTTTTCTTGGCGGCCTGGTAATCGAGATCGCCTTCCGCGCCGGCGGGAACGGGTGCGCGGTTGAGCACGGCAAACACTTCGGGCCCGTTCACTGTCTGCGTATCGTTAAATATGAACAGCCGCTCCACGAGGGCGCGCAGCTCCCTGACATTGCCCGGCCACTCATATGACTGAAGAGCGGTTTCCGCGTCGGCGGTAAACTCAAGCGGCGGTTTGTTGTTCTGCCGGGCATACTCGTCACTTATATTTGTAACCGTAATCATTATTTAGATAGTAACATTTTTTTTAGACTATAAAATTTTAACTAACGTAGCGTCACTGTGTATAGCTAAATTGATAAGGTATGGGATAAATCCCCATTTTGTAGACACTAATTTCACCAACAAAGTCATATCGAAAGCGTGTGAAATTATATACAAACACCATATCACACAATCGCCATGATGAATTTAAGGCCCCGATTGATATCACCAATCATGAGCTAATAATTAAAATAGATCTCCCTATTTATAAAGACCTAATAGTGATCTAAAAGTGGGCCATATTTGGGCCAACAATCGGCCCAAATCAGCACAAATAAACCTAAATGATAATTTTTATCAACTGACTACAATACAACTATTTACGCAGAGAAGAGAAGATTACTAGGGCGTTATGTGAGACCAGCGCTCGAATAGTATCAACCTAATTATTCCACTCCAGAAGTAGGAATACGCGCGGTATCATGGTGATATATTGGTGATATTTTCTTCTGATAAAAGAAATGGCCCTGAGAAATCAGGGCTTAACAATTGGGTATATGCATCAGTATTTAAATAATTTGACCAGAAATCAACGGCTAGAATCTCTGTTGAACTACAGAATCGTTTCGAAATTCAAACAACAAGAGACAATGTAGGTTAGAAGAATATTTTTCTCAAATAATGGTCAAAATCTACTCTCACCCGTCCACTTTTCAGGACACGTCACTTCAACTTATACTTCTCCATTTTCTTATACAGCAGCGACCGGGGCATGTCCAGTTCGGCGGCTGTCTGGGTGACGTTCCACCCGCGGCGCTCCAGGGCCTGCATGAGAAAATGCTTCTCGAACGATATCTTCGCCGCCTTGAAGGTGCTCGCCGCTTCAGTGGTGATCCGGGTAAACGGCTGCTGCCGCTGCTCCATGAGAATCTGCGACACGTGCCTGCCGCCGATCAGAGAATCGCCGACCAGCACGATTAGCTTTTCGGCGAAGTTCTTCAGCTCGCGCACGTTGCCCGGCCACTCGTAGGCAAGCAGCACCGCCTCGGCGTCGGGAAGAAACTGTTTCGGCTCCATCCTGTATTCGGCGGTAAAGAGATCGGTGTAGTAGGTGAGGATCGGCAGAATATCGTCCCTGCGCTCCCGCAGCGGCGGAATGGAGATGGTGATCACGTTGATGCGGTGAAAGAGATCCTCCCTGAAGAGCCCCTCTCTCACCCGCTGTTTCAGGTCCTTGTTGGTGGCGGCGATGATCCGCACATCCACCTGGCAGCAGACCTCCTTGCCCACCGGGGAGATCTCCCCGCTCTCGAGCACCCGCAGCAGTTTCGCCTGGGCCGCGGCGCTCAGCTCCCCGATCTCGTCCAGAAAGAGCGTGCCGTCCTGGGCCATCATGAACTTGCCCCGCTTGTCCCGCAGCGCCCCCGTAAACGCCCCCTTCACGTGCCCGAACAGCTCGCTCTCGATCAGCGTTTCCGGCACCGCCGCGCAGTTGACCTCGACAAAGGGCTGCCCCGCCCGGCTGCTGTGCATGTGCACCGCCCGGGCCACCAGCTCCTTGCCCGTGCCGCTCTCGCCGTTGATCAGGACCGTGGAGTGCGTCGGCGCCACCCGGTCAATCAGCGAGTAGACCGGCTGCATCTGCTCGCTGGAACCCACCATTTCATAGCGGGACCTGATCTCATCATGAAAATAGGCCCGCTCGGCGGCCAGCATCGCCTGCTCCACCGCGTTGCGCACCGTGATCAGCACCCGCTCCTTTTCCAGCGGCTTCTCCATCCAGTCGAAGGCCCCTTTCTGCGTGGCCTCCACCGCGGATTTGATCGTGCCGTGCCCGGACATCATGATCACCGGGCAGAGGGGATCGATGACTTTGAGCTGTTCGAGAATCTCCAGCCCGTTCAGGCCCGGCAGCAGCAGATCGAGCAATACCGACTGAAAGGCACATTCTCTGAATTTCTCGAGGGCGTCCTGTCCGTTGCCGGTGGTGCAGACGCGGTATCCTGCTTCTTCGAGAATATCGGTCAGCACCTCACCGAGCGATGCGTCATCGTCTATGATGAGGATGTGGGGTTTTGCCGTCATTGATCTTCCCGTCCGCTAATGTGGGGTGGGCTGCTGCGCACCGGGCAGTATAATCGTGATGCTCGTCCCTTCACCTTCCCTGCTGTTAACCGTAATGGTGCCCCGGTGGTCATCCACTATTTTCTTAACAATAACCATGCCGAGCCCCGTTCCCCTGGGCGAATGGGAGAAAAACGGCTGAAACAGCATGTCAAGCTCTTCCCTGCTCATGCCTCTGCCGGTGTCGGTGATCTCCAGCGCCGTCCAGCGGGACCGTTCGAAGGTCCTGAAGGACCCTGCAGGGCCCGTGACCCGCGTGCAGAGCGAGAGCGTTCCCGCGCCCTGCATGGCGGTGAGGCTGTTGCTGATGCAGTTCTTGATCGCGATAACGATCTGATGCGGATCGCCCCGCAGCTCGGGCAGATCGTCGGCAAATTCAGTATGCACCGTGACCGTCGAACCGATCTGCAGGCGCAGCTCATCGAGCGCCTGCCGCGCCAGATCGTTTATGCTGATCCGCTCGAGCCGCGGCTTTTCGATGTGGGCGAACTTGAGCATGTCCTCGGTGAGCGACTGCAGCCGTTCCACCTGCTCGCGGATGTGCCGCACGTACTTGCCCGAGGGGGAATCCTCGCCGATCTGCTGGGCGGACAGGAGCACGGTGGAAAGGGGCGTCTTGATCTCGTGGGCAAGCTTCTGGGCCATGCTGGCCCAGGCGACCGTGCGCTTGGACTGCACGAACTCGCTCACGTCCTCGATCACCGCCAGAGATACCCGGGCGAACATCACCGGGAACGGCAGGGTCACCAGCTTCACCACATAGTACCGGCCGTCGCCGCTTTGATATTCGAATGTCGTGGTCGACAGCTGCTCCTCGAAAAACTGATCCAGGTGCGGTGAAAGCCAGCTGAAATGCGTATCCCGCAGCACATCGCGATACTCCCGCCGTGTCACCGCCTCAGCCGGGGCGCCGAGCCATTCCAGCAGTAAGGGATTCGCCGTCCTGATCAGGCCGTCCCTGTCCACCAGTATATATCCGGTTCCATCCTTGTGATACAGCGTGTTGAATATGGTCCGCATGTCGTGCAGGCGGTAGCGGGGGCGGATAAGAAGCAGTACCATGATACCGGCGAATGCTGTCGCCGCCACGCTCCAGCCGAAGAGGCCCCAGTCAGCCGCGAACGGCAGAAAGTAGAGCGGCTGCCGCTCCAGACTGAGCAAGTAGGCATCCTTGTCTGCAGTAACGACAAGGTGCTTATATCCGCCCGGCTCTGTTTGGAAAAAAAATCGGCTTGGAGGATAGGTTTTGTAAAGGGCAAGGAAATGCAGTTCCGTATCGAACACCAACGCCACGAACCTGCCCGCATTCGCCCCGATGAAAATCAGTTCGTCTGCATCATCTCCCAGGACATTCGCCGGATACACCTCATATGCTCCTCTCCCGCGAAGCTCGATGCTCTGTACGAGCTCCCCGCTCTGTTCGTGAACCAGGATGACTCCCTTGTTCCAGGTAGAGACATACTCCGACATCCCGTCCCCGTCGACATCGGCTTCGATGAACCAGTACGGTACATCACCCGGGATTGCGATCCGCACACTGTCAAACGCCATCGTCTCGGAGTTCCAGGGAGCAAGCCAGCCACTGTCCAGGCTGTCCTCGGCTCCGTCATAGAGCATCATCACGTCTTCGGTGCCGTCACCATGCCAGTCAAATGGAAAAATTTTCGTGCTCAGATAGGCGCCCCCGATCGGCAGCACGACTTCGCTGTTCCCTTCGAGATCGAGGGCCAAAAAATAGCATTTGCTGTCATCAGTTCCATTGATGCCGGCGGGGCCATTCAGGGCATCTTTTCCGTTGTCAGGCGAATTGGTGCTGCAGACAAGCTCGTCGTCCCCGTCCCGATCATAATCGCAGATGAATGCCGTTGAAACATAGGCCCCCATCTCGTATCTCCACTTCTCCTTCTTTCGGCGCCAGTCCCAGGCGACGATCGCCCTGGGCAGATATGCCGTGTCCGTGAAAATATGAAGGATTATCTCTTTGCAGCCGTCACCGTCAAGGTCGCGGGCCGCGAGAAGCTGGGCGGTACTGTTCCAGTCACGAATGGAGCGGTGGGGATTACGGGCCAACTCAAATGTTGTCACACTGTCACGCCTGCAGTTCCAGACATGAAATAATAGTGTGTCGATCCGCTGTTCACAATAGCACACCTCCTTGTACCCGTCCCCGTCCAGGTCATCCTGGAGAAAAGAGACTGTTATTGGATGTCCATACGATTTTGCTCCTATTGTTGTATTGTACTCCATATCGGTAAGAAGGACGCCCCATCGATCCGGATTGCTGGCAGCGGGCTGTTCCGCCACGAGGAGATCATCGATGCCGTCGCCTTCATAGTCCAGTGGATAGACCGGATTGCCCAATGTATGCAAGTATTCGGTTTTGAAACCATACGGCAGTGTTGCCGGAGATTGTTTCTCCAGATTGATCTTCCGATGATCACCGTCTTTCCAGGCGCCCTCGTGACAAAAGAACGTACATAGCAGCACAAGGGCGATGATAACCGCAAACAGGCATCGTTTCATTGAGTTGCCATACCTCCAGGTTGGGCGAATGAGCAGAAAAGGGAATGCACTGATCACACCTCGATCACCAGATCCGGATCGAATCCCTCGGCCTCCTTGATGCCCGCGTACCCCCGGGGATTGCAGATGATGCGGGTATCCCCCAGCAGGTAATCCTGGACGAGATGGCGGTGACCGTGGATCCAGATATCGGGCCTGTATTTCAGGATCATATCCTCCATGTCGGAACAATAGGCGGCCCGGATGTACTCATCCTGCTCCTCTTCGTACAGCGACCGGGGCGTGGGCAGATGGTGAGTGATCACCACCGTGGGTCCGTCGAACGGCTTTTTCAGCCGGCTCTCGAGATAGCGCACCGACTCAGCGTGCAGGCGCATGGAATCGGCCGGCACCATCTTGCGGTAGTGTTCCCGGGCGCCCATCCTGATCTTCCGGTAATCGTTCATCACATGCTGGGCCTCGATCACTGCGAACTTCACCTTCTCCCTGCCGAGGAACTGAAAATCGCTCCAGAGCGTGCACCCGATAAACCGGACGCCCCCGAGCACATGCTCACCATTATTGAGAAATACCAGCGTCCCTTTAGAGGCGATCCGCTCCAGCTTTTCATGCACCTCCGGGATCTTGTGGCTGTAGTACTCGTGGTTGCCCGTGATATACAGGATCGGTTTGTCCCTGAAGCGCTCGAGCGCCCAGAGCGCCCCCTTCGCGCCCAGGTCGATATCGCCGGCCAGGACAACCGCGTCGCAGTCACAGTCGCGCACCTCGAGCACGCCGAATTCGTTGTGAAGGTCACTGAGGACACGCAGGTGCATCGGAATGGTGAACTCCTTTCTGTTGGAAGGTCAGGATCGATTTTCAGACGCACAGCCGTGCGTCTCTACAATATTCTGTCTGGTTGTTCGTGCCATTACCTTGTGACAAGTCACCCCGTATAATCTGAAAAGATAGTAACACCTTGTGAGAACTTGATTGAAAGACTTGTCACAAGGTAATCCCAATGTCTATTTTTCCCATTTTCGTTTTTTTCGTTTCCTTCGTTGGCAACTCAGGGCGGGGCCGGGGTGGTTCTCTCTCCTGTCTGCTGCCTCCTTCTTTTATATCCTGCTGATACAATGATTGATAAAGAAAATAATCATAATCCCCATGAGGGTCAGTACGAAAAGAATGAAAAACAGCGCCGTATTTCCCTTGCGGTACTGACCGCTCTCCCGCAGCGCTTCCAGCTCGGCCGCCGACATGGCGATCCGCGGTTTGCGAAAGGGCGATTCCGACAGCAGCAGCCGCCCCAGCAGCACGGTGACGACAAGCAGGGCCGCCAGAAACACCGTGAGTGTCAGCATGACGTTTTGCCCGCCGGTGAAGACAATGGTGTTGAACAGTCCGTGCAGCACGATGCCCGAGCCCAGGGCCAGGGCGCCGTACCGCCCCTCTTTCTCCGGAAACGTGAATCGCCCCCGGGCGATGAAATATCCGCTGACGGCGGCGAAGAGGATGTGCCCGGGCAGCAGCCGCAGCAGCGCCATCCGCAGGGAAGCGATGTGAAACGCGGCCATGTTGCCCGCGAAATAGTCACGGGCGGAGCCGGCGAGAATATAGGTGAAATCCTCATAGACGGCGAATCCGGCGGCAACCGCCACATAGTAGATCATGCCGTCGAACGGTTCGTTGAAATGCTTCGAACGCACGGCGATCCGTTTTACCGCCGCGAACTTGAGCGACTCCTCGATGACCGCCGCGGCGATGAAGCTGCGGAACAGGACCGCGCCCATCGTCCCGGTGAAAGCGATGCGGTAAAATCCCGGGAACAGCCGCTGAAACAGTGTGATGGGGACGGAAAGCGCCGCCCCGCTGATAAAACAGATGAACAGCATGTGCAGCGGCTCTTTCTCATACCTGTCGGAGAAAAAGAAGAGCAGCAGAATGATCAGGGTCGGAACAAAGGCAAGCAGAAACAGTTGCAGAAACATCAGCGCTCCATGTTCGTCTCGGATCGACGGCGGAATCGCCGGACGCGGGCTCCGGCTTCCCGGATCAGGGATGATAAAACGCGGCACTCACCGACGCGTCGTAGTGAATGCGGTTGATCACACAGCTGAGATGCTGGGAAAGACAGCGTACCGTAAAAAAGTCGAGGCCGGTGAACTCTTCCGTCTGGGGGATGCTGTTGGTGACCACCACCTCTTTCAGCCCGTAGGACGCGTGCAGCGAGGCGAGAATACCGGCCGTGTGTTCCAGGCAGAGATTATGGGACACGCCCAGATAGATCTCACGGATGCCCATATCGTCATGCAGCTTTTTAATAAGCGCCTCTACCGTACCGCCGCTGCTGATCATGTCATCGAGGATGATCGCCGTCGTCTTTCCGGAAAAATCGCCGATGATCTCGGATATCTCCGCGACTTCCGGCTCCGGGCGGAATTTGGAGGCGATGGCGCATTTTACATCCATTGCCCGTCCGAAATAGGTGACGTATTTCGACGCGCCCGCGTCGGGGGCTACCGCGATGACATCGTCTCTGCCTTTGAAACGATCGAATTCGTCGATGAAAAGCGTCAGGGAATCGAGCATGTTCACCGGCGTGCGGCCGAAATATCCCCTGATCTGGCCGCAATGGGGTTCCCAGGTGATCACCTTGTCGACACCGGCCTCGATGGTGAGATCGGCCATGAGTCTGGCGGTTCCCGGCTCACGCTTGAACGCGGTCGGTTTGTCCTGCCGGCCGTAGGCCAGGTAGGGCAGAATACCGGTGATCTTGTTGGCGCCGTGTTCCCTGAAGGCGCGCACCGCGATCAGAAAGGTCATATAGTTGTGACTCACCGTATGGCCGGTAACGGGATCGTACAGCGAATGGAAGAGGAACACGTCGCTTCCCCCGACATGCTCTTCGAGCCGAACCACGGTTTCGGTGTCCGAAAACTGCATGTCGATGGCGAAAAGGCCGTGCACCGTCTCGCTGCTGCCGCCGTCCTGCAATTGCCGGTTGTAGCGGTCCACCACTTTCCGCGGCAGGTCCGAGCCGGATCTGCAGGCCGCGATCAGCAGCCGTCCCCGGGGTGATTCGGTATAGCCTTTATGCGCTTCGGTATACTGTTCGGGCGTGATAAAATGGGTGTTTTTTTGCATGAGATCCCTTCCGCGCAACGGACCGGCAACCGGGCCGAAAGAGTGAGTTTTGATAATATAGGCAATCGAACGACAAAATCAAACCGAATATTCGCTTCATTGCCCGTTCGGAGACCACATGACCGTGGGTGTGCGCACCGGCGGCAGAACCGGAACATCCCGGACCGACGCGCTGAACCGCCGCCACTGCTCAGGCGAGCGTTCCCTGACGAATCTGAAAAAGGCGGCGTAGCGCAGGGTCGCGGTCGCCGCGTCCCAGACCGCGGGATTCATCGCCCTGAGGAAATCAGGATCAGCGGACAGCCGCCGGCTGTACTCATCGAGAAAGACGCATTCGTGCATGTCCATATTGTAGCGAAGACTGATGAGCAGCTGCCGCAGGCTTCCGGTGGTGTAGCGGTCCAGAAAGGCGCTCCTGGCGCTGTCCCCCTCGAGCGCGAGACAGTCGACCACCGTTCCCGCGGCATACAGATCGTACTGCCCTTCGTATCTCTTCATTTCAGCCAGCACCCGGTCATTGTACCACTGACGCTGGCTGTATTCACCGTCGGGATAGGCGTCCAGCATCCGCTCGAGCTCGGCGTCCACGGCAGAGGTCACGGCCTCCTGAGCGGCGTGCTGTTCCGCTTCCGTCAGGCCGTCGTACCGGTAGCGCCAACAGTAAAAAAAAGGATCCCCGGTGATGACGAGGGTGTCACCGGGAAAGGAAAACCTGATCTCCCGGCTGTAATCGGAGATGAGATAGGAGCGGAATCGAAACCCCAGGTCATTCTCGATGTCATGAAGATGCAGCAGAATGTTGTTGAAGCCGATGGCGTTGCGGAAATATTCCGGCCGCGTTTCGCCGCCCCCCAGGATATACTCCCCCTTCTCTTTCGGAAGGTCGGCGCAGTCGTTGTACATCAGCATCAGATCGGTCTGCATCAGCCGCAGGCCCAGCAGCGTATTGTCGAAGGCGGGATGATAATTGACGATTCGCCCTTTCCGGGAGAGGACGGCTTCTTCCCTGTGCCTATCCCTGAGATGTCCGAAATAGGTAAAGCATGCCAGGTAATCGCTTTCCGCGTAGCGGGCTATGGGGACCAGCATCCAGTCGAAAATCACCGCCTGCTTTCTCTCTCCGTTCACCTTCAGGACCAGCCGGTGCCCGTCCGGCAGCGCGGGATCATACCCCAGTTCCAGAGAAAAGAGCGCCGACGGATGCAGCGGTTGAGCGGTACGTTCGAATGCGACGCCTCCCACCACCGAAAGAATCGCCTGGCTGAACATGATACCCGGCAGCACCACCGGCGGACTCAGCAGCTCCTCGGCCGGTTCACGCTCGAGCGTAATGGTGCCCAGAGTCATCTGAGCGCCGGCCCCGGACGCGAGACTCACCAGCAGAGACAGCACAACAGCGGTCCTGCACAACGCCTTCATCGCTGCACCCCCGTTTAAACAATACGGCATATACGGATATAGTTCTGGAATTCATGAATCCGGTTTAGTAAATTAATTACTTGATCGCTTATTAGCAAGACGAATCTTGAAAAGCGGCGGGATTCCGCGTCACGGCGGAAAAGGACCGCGCATGATTGTCGCCCGGATCCGTGTCAAACAGAATAGCCCCGGTGCACCCCTGTCAGCAGATGGAGAAAGAGTATTGCGGGAAAAAGATCTCATACGCAGCATTCGGGCCGGAGACAGAGACGCCTTCCGTCTGCTCTACGACCGGCATGCCGCATCCGTGTACCGCATCTGTCTGCGTTTCACCGGTGATTCCCGGGAGGCCGAGGATCTCTGCCAGGATGTCTTCGTTAAAATCTATACATCCATCAGAACATTCAATGCCCGCTCCCGGCTCTCCACCTGGATCCACCGGATCGCCGTAAACCACGCCCTCAACCATCTGCGGAACACGAAACGCTCCCGCCTGCTTCTGCCGCTCAACGGCGATCCGCCCGGACAGGCGGGATTCGATCCCCGTCCGGGTCCGGACCGGGTGCTGGAGGAGAAAGAGAAATCCGCGATCATTCGGGAAGCCGTGAACGCCCTGCCTGAGCATCAGCGGCTGGTGCTGATTCTGCAGAAATTCGAGGGATTCTCGGGGAGGGAGATCGCGGACATGCTGGACTGCACCCTGCTCTCCGTTCAGTCCCGGCTGCACCGGGCGAAAAAAAACCTGGCCGTACTGCTGCAGGAGTATCTGGATCATCTCTAGAGATCCGCGCATGTTTTCCGGCGCCGTTGTGTCTAACATTATGAACACGGGGATTTCGCTATGGATTGTAAAACGGTACGAACATACGGTCTGGCGCTGCTCGACCGGGAGCTGTCCCCCCGGCGCGCCCGCAGCATGCAGGCCCATATCGACCGGTGCCCGTCCTGCGGCGCCGCGCTCGCCCGCATGGCCTCGCTCTACGAGGCGGCGGAGACGGCCGCGGAGGAACGGCCGCCGGCCCGGCTCTGGCCGCGCGTCGCTGAAGCGATCGATCGCTGGGAAGACCGCCGAACCCCCTGGACGCTGCTCGGCGGCTGGATTCCCCGGGCCGCCGCTGTCTGCGCCATGCTCCTGCTGATGCTTGCAGGCGTCGCGGCCGGCATCTGTCTCGGATCAGGCCCCGACGCCTCCGTCAGCCGCGCCCTGCGGGAATACACCGCTCTTTCCGGCCTCGACCGGTTCGACGATCTGCAGGCCGAATCGCTCGGCAGCACCTATATCACGCTCACCCTTCCCGAGGAAGGAGGGAGAACCGAATGAAAAAACGCTATATGGTCATTGCCGTTATCCTCCTGGTGATCATCAACCTCTCGGCCCTCACCACTATGGGATACAACCGCTACTGCCGCTACCGGGAGAACTGCCGCATCCGGGAACAGACGGGAAGCTGCGGATACCTCTGCGAGAAACTCGCGCTCAGCGACACCCAGGTGAAAACGATGGAAGCGGCGAGACAGCGGTTCCTGGATACCGCCGGGAAAGAAAACCGGGAACTGACCCGCGCCCGCCTGCTTCTGGTGGATGAACTGAGCCGTGATCTGCCCGATACGGCGCGCATAGACGATCTCTGTGATCGTATCGCCTCCATTCAGGGGCGGCTGCAGCGACAGGCGGCACGCTCCATACTCAACGAAAAAATGATACTCGATCCGGTTCAGCGGGCCGGCTATCTTGCCATAATCCGTTCCCGTCTGCTGCAGGACAACGCTGCCGCCGCCCCCGCATCACCCGGCGCCGCCGATCCTGCATGCGAACCGTTCTGCCCGCAGTTCAACTAAATCACAAGAGGAGACCGTAATCGCTATGAAAAAGACACCCCTGCTCATCGGCATCGCCGTGCTGCTCGTCATCGCCCTGGCGGTGATCTACGCACAGGACCAGGACGTAAAGAAAGAGGTAAAAACCGAACAGACAGCCGTTAAAACAAGCGGCGCCTGCGGCGGCTGCGCGGCGGCGGCTGCATGTCATCCGTCTGAAACGGTCACAACCGAAACAGCCGGCACGAAACAGGCCGCGGTGAAACCGGCCGCCTGCGGCGGCTGCGCGGCCGGGAAAGCCTGTCAGACCGCTGCGGCGGCGACGACCGCGAAATCATGCTGCCCGTCGAAAAAAGAGACCAAATAGAGACATCCGTATTTCAGAGCACCGCCGTCCCTTTCCCGCAAAGGGACGGCGTTTTTTTACCCCCCGGTCCAATCAGGCCGGAACAGCTGCGTGAAACCGCCTGAACTTGTTCCGCATGTGTATATCCTTGATGTCCTCGTGAAACCGCTCGAACTGCCGGACATCGCTGAACCAGGAAAAGACCTCCGTGTAGGCCAGACCCGCGGGCTGGTGGAGCAGATACCGCCGGTAGGAACTGAAGGTGTACATGCGGTAGTCACGGGAAATTCCGTGCTTTTCCGGATCGATATGCAGACAGGCGATGACCGGCGGCACGGAAAAAAGATCGATCCCGCTCACGGTTCGCTGCCGCAGCAGTTCCTCCACGGCGGGTCCGGAAGCCGCGAAGAGGAACAGAATGAGCTCCTTCAGCAGCGCCCGGTACCCGGCCTCGACCTCCCCTCCGCTGCTGCCCTCTCTTCTTCTCATCAGCAGGTGGAAGTGATCGGGCAGCAGGCTGTAGGCAAGCAGATCGGCGGGCCCGGAAAGACAGTGATGACTGAGCATGATAAAACGCTGACAGATCCGGCCCGGCTCGGCCTCGGGAAACGGCTGACAGATACAGCAGTACTCCCTGTCCCTGAGAATGGATGCAAGCGACGTCATAGAATCCCTCCTGAATAATAATCGGTCATTGGACTGTAACATACAACCCGTACAGCCGCCAAACAAGCGCTACCTGTTTACAATTTCCGCGGACCGGGCACGGCACGGGCGGTTCCGTACCCGTAAAAAAAAGATGTCCCGGCAGCGGCTGCCGGGACATCTCAGGTGTTGCCTCAATCGGGGCTTGAAGAGTGTCGCGTTTATTCAGAGAGCTTTTTGTAGAATGTGTACCGTTCCTCCACCGTCCGGGCGAATTTTTCCCAGTACCCGTCCACTTTCTCCGGGAAGGTGAGTTTCAGCGAGTTGTAGCGTGTTTCTCCTTCCAGGAACTCTTTCAGCGGCACGGTCGGTTCTTTCGAGTCCAGAATGAAGGGATTTTTGCCCTCTTTTTTCAGTTCCGGATTGTAGCGGTAGAGCATCCAGTAGCCGGAATCGACCGCCTTCTTCTCTTCCTCCTGGGCCCTGCCCATATCGATTCCGTGGTTGATACAGGGCGCGTACGCGATCACCAGCGAGGGTCCGTCATAGGCTTCGGCCTCCTGCAGCGCTTTGAGCAGCTGCATCTTGTTGGCGCCCATGGCCACGCAGGCCACATAGACGTACCCGTAGGTCACCGCCATCAGGCCCAGATCCTTCTTTATCGTGGCCTTTCCGGATTCAGCGAACTTCGCGACAGATCCCAGGGGCGTCGCTTTCGAGGCCTGGCCGCCGGTATTTGAATACACCTCGGTGTCGAGCACCAGGACATTGATATTTTTGCCGGAGGCCAGCACATGGTCGAGACCGCCGTAGCCGATATCATAGGCCCAGCCGTCGCCGCCGAAGCACCAGACGCTCTTGGGAATGAAATAGCTCTGCAGTTCCCGCACCCGGGCCAGGGTCTTTTTCAGATCCCCACCCGCTTTCTTCACCGCCTCGGGCAGCAGCTCCTGGATCTTCCAGACGTTGGCCTTTGTCTCGTCATCAGTGTTGTCGAATGACTCCAGCGCCTTCTTCAGCCGGTCCTTCAGTTCACCGCTCAGGCCGGCTTTCAGCGCCAGTTCGGCGTTGTATTTCAGCTGCTTGCGGTTGGAGTTTACGGCCAGACGCATGCCGTAGCCGTATTCGGCGTTGTCTTCGAACAGGGAATTGGCCCAGGAGGGTCCGTGGCCGTCCTTGTTCTTGCAGTAGGGAATGGTCGGGAAGGTCGCGCCCCAGATAGAAGAGCAGCCCGTGGCGTTGGCCACGATCATCCGGTCCCCGAACAGCTGGGTCACCAGCTTGACGTAGGGCGTCTCGCCGCAGCCGGCACAGGCGCCCGAGAATTCCATCAGCGGCTGTTTGAACTGACTGCCCTTGATGGTGCCGACCTTGACCGCCGTGCTGAGCACATCTTCAGGCAGGCTCGCGAAAAAGGCGGTGTTTTCATTTTCACCCGCTTCGCGCTCTTCCTCGATGGGCTTCATGACCAGCGCACCCTTGGGACATTCATGGAAACAGGCTTTACAGCCGATGCAGTCCTCGGTGAATACCTGAACCTTGTAGTCGTATTTCTCGCCGTCCTTGCCGGCAGCCTTGATCGTTGTGAAGGTCGACGGGGCGTCTTTGAGCAGGCTCCGGTCGATCAGTTTCGTTCTGATAACGGCATGGGGACAGACGAAAGAGCACTGGTTACACTGGATGCAGTTCTCGGAGATCCAGTGCGGCACTTCCGGAGCGACGCCCCGCTTCTCGAGCCGGGTGGTTCCGGACGGGACGTAGCCGTCATAGGGCATCTGCGAGACCGGGATCTCGTCGCCTTTTTCCCGCATGATTTTCTCGATAACATTGGTGGTGAAGGCGCCGGCGTTATCGGGGATGAGTTTCCTGGGCTCCATGTGCTCACCGGGAAGCGAGGCCGGGACCGCCACTTCGACCAGCGCCTCATCCGTTTTGTCCACCGCTTTCCAGTTCATCTCGACGATCTCCTTCCCCTTCTTGGAGTAGGATTTCTCGATTGCTTTTTTAATCAGCTCGATCGCTTTTTTCCGCTCGAGCACATTGGAAATGATGAAGAACGCGGCCTGCATGACCGTGTTGATCCGGTTGCCCAGCCCCAGGCTGTCCGCGATCTCGAGGGCGTTGATATTGTAAAACTTGATCTTCTTGCCGATGATCGTCTGCTGCATATCCTTCGTCAGGTGTCCGAACGCCTCTTCCGAGGTCCAGTTGGAGTTCAGCAGGAAGACGCCGCCCTCCTTGATCCCTTCGAGAATATCGAAGCGGCCGATGAACGCCTGGTTGTGACAGGCGATGAAATCGGCGTTCTGCACCAGGTAGGGCGACTGGATCGGAGACTTCCCGAACCTGAGATGGCTGCGGGTGATGCCGCCGGACTTCTTGGAGTCGTACTGGAAGTATCCCTGGGCGTACATATCGGTGTTGTCGCCGATGATCTTGATGGAATTTTTATTCGCGCCCACCGTGCCGTCGGAACCGAGTCCCCAGAATTTACAGCTGATGGTGCCTTCGGGAAGGGTGTTGATGTGATCGGTGACCGGGATCGACGTATTCGTCACATCATCATTGATGCCCACGGTAAATCCGTGAAACGCCTTGCCGTCGAGATGATCGTACACCGCTTTGACCATGGGAGGCGTGAACTCTTTGGAGGAGAGGCCGTACCGGCCGCCGATGATGGTGACATCACGGTCCTTCATGGCGGCGACGATGTCGAGATAGAGCGGTTCGCCCAGCGAGCCCGGTTCCTTGGTCCGGTCGAGAACGGCGATCTTTTTCACCGAAGCGGGAATCGCCTTTACCAGGTGTTCAGCGGAGAACGGCCTGAACAGCCTCACTTTCACCATACCCAGTTTCGCGCCCTTCGCGTTGAGGTAATTGATGGTCTCTTCCACGGTCTCGCAGGCGGATCCCATGCAGACGATCACCTTCTCGGCGTCTTTGGCGCCAACATAATCGAAGAGATGGTACTGGCGGCCCACCACTTTTGCCAGGGCATCCATGTATTCCTGGACGATGCCCGGAGTCGCATCGTAATACTTGTTGACCGTTTCCCGGCCCTGGAAATAGACATCGGGATTCTGGGCGCCGACTTTCACCATGGGCCGTTCGGGATTCATGGCCCGGCTGCGGAAATGTTCCACATACTGCATGTCGAGCATGCCGGCCATGGTCGCGTAATCGATCACCTCGATCTTCTGAATCTCATGTGAATTTCTGAACCCGTCGAAAAAGGCGACGAAGGGGATCGATGCTTTCAGCGTCGCCAGATGCGATACCAGGGCGAGATCCATGACTTCCTGAATCGAACTCGATGCCATCAGGGCCCAGCCGGTGTTCCTGGCCGACATCACATCCGAGTGATCGCCGAAAATCGACAGGGACTGGCAGGCAAGGGAGCGGGCGGACACATGAAACACCGCGGGCAGCATTTCGCCGGCGATCTTGTGCATGTTGGGCAGCATCAGCATCAGGCCCTGGGAGGCGGTGAAGGTAGTGGTCAGGGCTCCAGCGGAAAGGGACCCGTGGACGGCGCCCGCCGCACCGGCTTCGGACTGCATTTCAATGACATCGACAGTCTGGCCGAATACGTTTTTCAATCCGTTCGCGGCCCAGGCATCGGCCATTTCCCCCATGCCTGATGACGGCGTGATCGGATAGATAGCGGCAACGTCACTGAACGCGTAGGCAACATGCGTGGCGGCGGTGTTTCCATCCATCGTTGCTTTTTTGAATTTGCTCATGGTATCCTTCCTTCTTCTATGGGTACATTGATGATTGTGTGTAAAAACCGGCAGCGCTGATCCCCGAACCGGAACGCCGGGCATCGAGTCAGAATCCTGACAAAAATGGACTGATGCAGCGAAAATTCAGACTTGAAAATACGATTTTTCCACGAAAAAATCAAACAGTTTGTCATTTTTATTGCCCGCAGGGACCCGACATGATCACGCCGCACCTCCGTCACCCCGCTCCAGCGCGAGGATGATGTCGGCCGCCTCGGCGATTGACCCGGTGTGAAAAGCCGGCTGCACCGCGAATTCTCCGTCACCGCCGCCGTACCCGGTGGACACCAGCACCGTTTTCATGCCGGCGCGCCTGCCGGTTTCGATGTCAGCGGTCTTGTCACCGACAAAGACACTCTCCTCCATGATCAGATCGAGTTCCCGCCCGGCCCGCTCGATCAGGCCCTGTTCCGGTTTGCGGCACGTGCACCTGTCCGCTTTGGTGTGAGGACAGAAATAGACCCGGTCGACGAGAATACCGGCTTCGGAAAAGCGGCGCAGCATCTCCCGGTTGACCCGGTAAAAATCCTCTTCACTGAAATACCCCATGCCGATGCCGGGCTGATTGGTGACGACAATGATACGGTAGCCCATCTCCTGGAATCGTTTCACGCCCTCGAGCACTCCGGGCAGCAGTCTGAACTTCGCCGGATCATGCAGGTAGGAAACCTCCTCATTGATGGTGCCGTCCCGGTCCAGGAAAAGGCCGGGAGCTGCCTTGCGCCCGGGCAGCGTGAGATGAACCGCGCCGTCCTTTTCCACGCTCGCTCCGCCGGCCCGGGACGATCCCTTGCGGATTGTTTCGATGATGGCGGTTGTCGAGATATCATCCTCCACCGGGATGAGGACGACCGTGCCTCCCAGCGATTCAACCAGCTCCTTCGATGTCAGTGATTCCGGCCGGTAGTCCCCCGCCTTGATGTAGAGATCGGGCCGCAGGATCTCGATGTTTTTCCGGTTTCTTCGCTCGGCAAAGGGGAAGACGTAGTCCACCGCTTCCAGGGCGGCGAGCACCGTCATCCGCTGCTGTTCAGCGACGAAAGGCCGGTCGCTGCCCTTGTACCGTCTGACGGAATCGTCGGTGTTCACGCCGACGATGAGCATATCGCAGAGATCCTTCGCCTTTTCAAGGTAGCGGACATGCCCCGCGTGAACGATATCGAAGACACCGGAAGTGAATCCGATACGCATTCCCTTCTTCCGCAATCCGCCGCACAGCCGCTGCAGCGTCTCTCTGGTAGTGATTTTATTCTGAATCATCGGTCACCCGTCTGTTGGTGATGAGGGAGGGGAGGGCCGGGGGGCCGTCGTCTCTTCAGGCCCCGGCTGCAGTGCCGCCGCCACGGCCGCGGCCGCCTTTCCGGTCATTCCCGGAACCGCCGCCAGCTCAGCCGGCGAGGCCCTCCGCATGGCGGCCACGGATCCGAACCGCTTGAACAGAGCCTGCCGCCTCTTCACCCCCACACCGGGGACGGCATCGAGCAGGGACGCGAGCGACTGCTTGCCCCGGAGATCGCGATGAAACGCCAGGGCGAACCGGTGGGCCTCATCCCGCAGGCGCTGCAGCAGGTGAAGCCCCGGTGAATGTTTGGGAATATTCTGGGGAGCGGCAATGCCCGGCACGTACACCTCCTCCAGGCGCTTGGCGAGGCCGATGACCGGCTGATCCTGCAGACCCAGCTCCGCCAGCACGGCCGCGGCCGCCGAAAGCTGCCCCTTGCCGCCGTCTACCATCAGAAGATCGGGCAGCGGCCGGTCCTCGGCGAGCAGCCGCGTGAAACGGCGCCGCACCACTTCCGCGATCGATTGGAAATCATCGGCGCCCTCGACCGTTTTTATTCTGTACTTCCGGTATGCCGATTTTTTCGGTTTTCCGTTTTCGAATACGACCAGGGACGCGACCGAATCCTCCCCCTGCGTGTTGGAAATATCGACCGCCTCGATATGGAGGGGGGCGCGGGCGAGCCCGAGATCCTTCTGCAGAGCGGCCACCGGGCCCGGCACCCGGCCGCTGAAGGCCGCTTTCTGCAGCAGATAATCATCCAGAACATGCATTGCATTGTCGGCGCACATCTCCATGAGCCGCGCCTTTCTGCCCTTCAGGGGCACCGCTATGGACACCTTCCCGCCTTTCTTCTTCGCCAGCCAGCGTTCGACGCTGTCGAGGTCGGCCAGCGGCGTCTGCAGCAGAATCTCGGAAGGGACGAAAGAGGCGTCGAGATAGTACTGTTTGAGAAAAGATGCCACGATTTCCGCTTCGCCGGCCTCATCGGTGTTCCTGAGAAAATAGTGCTTTCTATTGATGATCTTGCCTTCCCTCACATTGAACACCATACCGCACGCTTCCCCGTCCTTTGCGGCCACGGTCACCAGGTCCCGGTCCATCGCGCCGGCGTCGACGACCTTCTGGCGGTTCCTGAAGGCCTGGATCGAGGTGATCTCGTCCCGGAGCCGGGCGGCCTCTTCAAACTTTTTGTCAGCCGCCTTTTCACGCATTCGCCTTTCCAGTTCCCGCAGCAGGCGGCTGTCCTCGCCTTTGATAAACGCGGTCGCCTGATCGACGATCGCGGCGTATTCCTCCCTGCCGATCCTGCCGATGCAGACACCCGCGCATCTGCCGATATGGTGATTCAGGCAGACCTGGCCTTCGGCGGCATCCGGGGGATCACCGTCAAGTTTCTTGTTACAGGTTCTCAGGGGAAATATTTTACGCACGGCGTTCATCAGCTGCCGCAGGGCCCCGGCGTCGGTATAGGGTCCGTAATAGGCGGACCCGTCCCTGACGATTGTTCTGGTGATGAAGATTTTCGGATAGGGGTCGCTGGTAACGCGGATAAAGGGGTAGGATTTATCATCCTTGAGATCGATATTGTACCGGGGCCGGTGCTCCTTGACGAAATTGGCCTCCATGATGAGGGCTTCGACCTCGGAATCGGTGATGATGGTCTCAAATGCCGTCACCTGCTGCATCAGCCGCCGGTGGCGGGCGTCTTCATTGTTCCCCGGTTTGAAGTGGCTGCGCAGCCTGCTGCGCAGCTGTCTGGCTTTTCCCACATAAAGGATGGTGCCGTCGCTTTTTTTCAGCAGATAGACGCCGGGTTTCTGCGGCGTTCGCTTCAGTTTTTCCTCGACAGGGTTCATCGCTGTTCACCGGTTCCCGCAAGCAGCATCGGCAGTATGTCGCCCGATTTTCCCGTCAGCACCTCGTTCGCTTCACCGCTGAGCGGGGTTTCTTCGGTATTGACCTCCACCAGGTACGCGCCCGCCCGGATCGCCAGCAGCGGGAACGCGGCCGCCGGGTAGACGCGGGCGGAGGTGCCCACGGCCAGGAAGATGTCGCATGCTTCCGCCGCGGCCTGGGCATCAGCGAGCACCTGCTGCGGCAGCGGCTCGCCGAACCAGACCACATGCGGCCTCAGCAGTCCCCCGCAGCGGCAGCGCGGCACCGGTTCGGCATTCCGCGCATCCGCGGCCGCCGACACCGCGCCGCACCGCTGACACCGGTCCTGCATGATATTGCCGTGCAGTTCCAGAACATGCCGGCTTCCGGCCCTGCGGTGGAGCCCGTCTACATTCTGGGTAATCAGCGTCACCGCTGAAAAACGGCGCTCCAGTTCAGCGAGGGCATAATGGCCCGGATTTGGTGCAACCCCCCTGATGATACCGCGGCGGTACCGGTACCACTCCCAGACCAGTTCCGGGTTCCGGGCGAAAGCGTCGGGAGTGGCCAGTTCTTCAGGCCGGTATCGCTTCCATAACCCGTCCTCACCTCTGAATGTCGGAACACCGCTCTCGGCACTGATGCCGGCGCCGGTAAGAATGCAGATCCGGCATTCTTCCCGCATCATCTCTGTCAGTTTCCTGGAAACCATCACGGATCCTGCCTGCTGTAAAAAAAAGGGTTCAGCCGCCGGACGTATCAGCAAACTGAACCCTCATTGTCGTTGCGGGAGAGTTTCTACCGTTTTTCCTGGATTTTTGCCGCCTTACCCCGAAGATTCCTGATATAGTACAGCTTTGAACGCCTTACTTTACCGCTTCTGACTTTGACAATCTTGGCGATCCTGGGAGAATGGAGGGGAAAAACGCGCTCTACGCCGATACCGTTGGAAATTTTCCGCACGGTAAATGTCTCATCGATGCCGCCGCCTTTACGCTTGATCACCAGGCCCTTGAACACCTGAACACGCTCTTTATCTCCTTCGATTACCCGGTAATGCACTTCGACATCATCACCGGCGACAAATGCAGGCACATCGGTTTTCAACTGATCCGCCACTACCATATCCAACTGACTCATTACCCTAGACCTCCTGATACAGAATTTATTTCATACGTTTCGTTTTCGTGCGTTCTTTCAGCAGATCCGGCCGGCGCTTCAACGTTCGTTCATACGCCTGCTGGTTCCGCCACTCCTCTATATTCGCATGATGCCCCGAAATGAGCACTTCGGGCACCTTCATACCTCTGAATTCCGCCGGACGCGTGTAATGGGGATAATCGAGCAGCTCTCCCGTGAATGAATCCCCCTCGGCCGAATCGAAATCCCCCAGCACATCCGGAAGCAGCCTCACGACTGCGTCAACGACGACCGCGGCCGGCAGTTCGCCGCCGGTGAGAATGTAATCACCGATGGATATCTCATCCGTGACCAGGGATTCAATAACCCGTTCATCCACCCCCCGGTAATGACCGCAGAGAAAGACAAGGTGCTCTTCCCTGCTCAGTTCCCAGGCCGTCTCCTGGTGGAATGGTGTGCCCTGGGGCGTCATAAAGATCACCCGGGGGCGGGATTCCGGGCAATGGGCGATCACCGCATCGAACGCCCTGAACAGCGGCTCGGGCTTCATGATCATTCCCGCACCGCCGCCGTAAGCGTAATCGTCTACGGTTTTATGCCTGTCTTCCGTAAAATCACGCAAATCCCAAAGAACGATATCGACAATATCCTTTTCCCGGGCGCGCCTGATGATGCTGTCACCGAGGGCGCCTTCGATCATTCCGGGAAACGGTGTAATGACATCAACTCTCATTAATATCCAGCAGACCGTCGATCGGATCGATCCGGATCAGGCGTTTCTCCGCGTCGATCACCTTGACAAAATAATCGACCGCCGGCACAAGCACTTCCCGGCCGCCGGCATCGATGACGAGAAGATCCTGGCCCGCCGTCTCCATCACTTCCCTTACCGTCCCGACATAGGCATCCGTCACGGTTTCCACCCTGAACCCCTCGATGTCGACGGATTCAAGTTCGCCCTCAGCGGCGGCGGGCAGATCGTCGCGCGTGACCGAGACGCTGCAGCCCCGCCATGTCTCGGCGGCCGTCCGGTCGGTCACTCCCCGTAATTTGACAATGAGCATTGACGGCTGTCTGCGAATCTCCGCGACCTCGAACCACTGACGCTTTCCGGCACCTTCCAGGCACACACGCTGCAGCGAGAGGAGCCGTTCCGCGGAAATTCCTTCAGGAACTACTTTTATCTCACCTTTGATGCCATGCGCCCTGGTGACTCGTCCAACAGGGACCAGATCGACGTTCTTCTCACCCACGCGTGCACCAGGGACAATCATCGTATCATTCAAGAATTTCGAGGACCGCCCGCTTCCCGCGCTTTGCCGAGGCGGCAGCCAGCAGTGTTCTGATCGATTTAGCGGTCTGTCCTTTTCTGCCGATTACCTTTCCGAGGTCTCCATCACCCACCCGAAGTTCATAAACGGTCGTTTTTTCTCCTTCGACTTCAGCAACGTGAACGGCTTCCGGGTTGTCAACCAAGTGCTTTGCGATATACTCGACGAAATCTTTCATAAGCTACCTCCCCAATTTCAGTGTCGCATTCGTCCCGGTTTTTTGCCCCACTCCGCCCCGATGTTCTCAGGACGGCATATCACTTACGCCTGGTGAATATGCAGAGATACCATCAATACAGGTAACTGACTCCTCTTTTCAATGCGATGAACAGTGCCGGCGGCGGCTATTCGCCGTCTTTCTTTGCTTCTTCCGGTTCCGCGTCAGCCGCGTTTCCCTCTGCCTGTGCCTCTTCAGCAGGTGCCTCTTCGGGAGCCGCCTCTTCCGCAGGGGCCGCTTCGGGAGCCGCCTCTTCCGCAGGGGCCGCTTCCGGCGGTGCCGCTTCCGCAGGGGCGGCTTCCGCCGCGGGCTTCTCTTCTTCGGCCTGTGCCGCAGCCTCTTTCTCTTTCTGCTCAGCCTCTTCGGCGGCCGCTTTGGCCTCTTTCTTTTTCACGTCCTGCTTCTTTTCCTGCAGGCGTTTCTTCTCGATCTGCAGCACTTCCCAGCGCTTCATCTCGTCTTCGATCTCTTTGTCACTCAGGCCTCTTTTACGCAGGGCGCGCTCATGCATGATGCCCTGGGCCTTGAGTATGGTTCTGACTGTGTCGCTCAGGGTCGCGCCCTGATCCAGCCAGTAATTGACCCGGTCGGTTTTGACCTCGATTTCCGGAGGATCACTGATGGGAGAGTAGGTACCGACGTTTTCGATGTAGCGGCCGTCTCTGGCTTTTCGGGAATCCAGAACGACTATCCTGTAGAACGGCCGTTTTTTCCGGCCCATTCGAGTCAATCTCATTTTTACTGCCAAGAAAACCTCCTAATTGCTTACATATCGATTCTACGTGTCAAAAACCCGCGGGCAGGCCGCCCGGGAATCCCTTCCCGCCGGCACGCCCCAGCTGTTTAACCATTTTCTGCATCGCCCTGAACTGATTCAGAAGCCTGTTGACCTCCTGAACGCTCGTTCCGCTCCCGCGGGCGATTCGCTTGCGGCGGCTGCCGTTGAGAATCTGCGGCCGCTGCCGTTCCTCCCTGGTCATGGAGTTGATTATCGCCTCCACCTGCACCAGGGCGCCGTCATCGACCTGCAGCCCCTTCAGCTTCGATCCCGCACCCGGGATCATACCGGTCAGCTGGCTCAGCGGCCCCATTTTCTTCACCTGCCGGAGTTGATCCTGGAAATCCTCCAGCGTGAAGTCATGTTTTTTGATCCGCCTGGCCAGCCTGTCGGCCGTTTTCTGATCGACCGCTTCCTGGGCCTTTTCCACCAGGGTCAGCACATCTCCCATGCCGAGTATTCTGGACGCCATCCTGTCGGGATGGAACACTTCCAGATCCCCGGGCTTTTCTCCGTTGGAGATGAATTTGACCGGCTTTCCGGTGACCGCCCTGATGGAAAGCGCTGCGCCGCCCTTGGCATCGCCGTCCAGCTTGGTCAGGACAACGCCGTCGAAATCGAGACGTTCCTGAAAGACGGATGCGGAGCGAACCGCATCCTGCCCGGTCATGCTGTCGGCGACGAACAGTATCTCGGCCGGCTTCAGCGCCTTTTTTAGATCGACCAGTTCCGCCATCATGGCTTCATCCACATGAAGCCGTCCCGCCGTATCGAGCAGCAGCACGTCGTTGCCCTTTTTTCTGGCTTCGGCCACCGCCGCCGCGGCGATACGCGCCGGGGATTCGGTTCCCAGGTCGAATACCGGAAGTCCGGCGTTTCCGCCGAGCGTTTTCAGCTGGTCTATCGCCGCCGGGCGATAAATATCGGCCGCCACAAGGAGAGGATTGCGGCCCTGCCTGCCAAGATAGACTCCCAGCTTGCCGGTAAACGTCGTTTTTCCGGAACCCTGCAAACCGACGATCATAATGACCGTCGGCGGGATCTGATTGAATCGAATAGCGGTGCTGCGGCTCCCGAGCAGGCGGACCAGTTCATCATGAACGATGCCCACCACCTGCTGTCCCGGGGTTATGCTTTTGAGAACCCTGTCCCCGACCGCCTGTTCTTCGACCCGGGAAATGAATTCCTTTACGACGCGGAAATTGACATCCGCTTCAAGCAGCACCCGCCGGATCTCCCGCATGGAAGCGGCGATGTTTTTTTCATTCAGCTTTCCCTGCCCGCGCAGATTGCGGAAAGCGGTATCAAGCTTTTCGATCAGTTCTTCAAACATCAGCCGTTACCAGGAAAAATCCACTTCCTGCATAAACTGTAAAAGGTATATAAAAAACATAATTTATGCAAGGTTTTTTTCTAAATAGTCGCTTTTATGCCGCCGCGGCCCGTCTGCTGTTTCCCCGTCTGCGGCGAACAGTAAAGATAGGCTGTAATATCTGAAGATTCAAGTAAAAAATGAAAAATGGTCTCCGGAACCGGGGAACCTCCGGCCGGGGGACCAATCGGACACTTTTTGCAAATGCAACTTGCATATGGTGCCAAAATTCAATATTATTCAGAACATATTCCAACGTCGGAGATACGGTGAAGCTTTTTTCCTTTTTGCAGAACGACAAGCCGGGTATCGGTGTCGATACCGGTGATGACCTTTTCAATCTCACCAGGGCATTCGACATCTACCAGAAAGCCCAGGGAAGCCGGCAGCCGGTGCAGGTCGTTTTTCTGCAGATGCTGGTAGAAATGGGCTACTGCAGCGGCCACACGGTTACCCACATCCTCTCCAATTCATGGGTGCAGGCAAAGCTTGATTCCATTCGCATGGAACCGGGGTTCAGCTGGGAGCTGCCCATAGCCCGCCCCGCCAACATTATCTGTCTCGGACGCAATTACGAGGGACACATACGGGAACTCAGCGACAGGCGGCCCGAAGAACCGCTCTTTTTCGCCAAATCGCCGGCGGCACTGGCGGCCCACAAGCAGGACATTGTCATTCCCGCCTGGCTGGACACCCGGGTCGACCACGAAGCGGAACTGGCGGTTGTCATCGGCAGGACAGCCAAACAGGTCAGCGAAGAAACCGCCATGGAGCATGTCGCCGGCTACACCATCGTCAACGACGTGACCGCCAGAACGATGCAGCAGGAAGACATCGCGGCCGGCAACCCCTGGTACCGGTCAAAAAGCCTGGACACGTTCTGTCCCATGGGGCCCTACATCGTTCCCGCGGACACGGTGAACGATCCCGGAAATCTCGCCATCACCCTCACGGTCAACGGAGAGACGCGGCAGCAGGCCCGCACATCGGAGCTGATCTTCTCCATCCCGAAGATCATCTCGTACATTTCGGCGTATCTGACCCTGCAGCCCGGAGACATCATCTCCACGGGCACACCTGAAGGCATTTCGGAAATCTCGGATGGTGACCTCATCGAGATATCGATACAGGGGCTGGGCACACTGACAAACCGGGTCCGCAAAGAGCGGTGACTCCATTCGAACAAGGGAGGGTTTTGTGAAAATTCTCGTTACCGGCGGCGCCGGATTTATCGGATCACACCTGTGCGACACATTCATCGAAGCGGGACACGATGTCGTCATCGTGGACAACCTGGTAACCGGACGGCGCGAGAACATCAACCCCGAAGCGGCATTCTATCTTATGGATATCCGGTCCCCGGAACTCGCGAAGGTGTTCGCCTACGAACGGTTCGACGCGGTCTGCCACCAGGCCGCCCAGATGGATGTGCGAAAATCGGTGGCCGATCCTCTCTTCGACGCCGATGTCAACGTGAAGGGATCGATCAACGTCTTTGAAAACTGCGCCCGCCACGGGGTCGGCAAGGTACTGTTCGCTTCCACCGGCGGGGCGATTTACGGGGAGCAGGAATCATTCCCCTGCGACGAGACCCATCCCTGCAGACCGGTGTCGCCCTACGGCATCACCAAGTTCACCACGGAAAAATATCTCTACTATTACCGCATGCAGTACGGTCTCGCCCATACGATTCTCAGGTACGCGAACGTGTACGGCCCGAGACAGAATCCCCACGGCGAAGCCGGCGTCGTGGCCATATTTACCAGCAGGCTGCTTGCCGGGGAACAGCCGGTCATCAACGGCGACGGAGGGCAGACCAGGGACTATGTGTTCGTGGGTGATGTCGCCCGGGCGAACCTGCTGAGTCTTACAGGCGGGGAAAACGACGTTTTCAATGTCGGGACCGGCATTGAAACGGATGTGAACCGCCTCTTCGCGATTCTCAACGAAGAGACCGGCGGCACCGCCGCCGAGCAGCACGGGCCGGCCCAGCCCGGTGAACAGCGGCGAAGCGTCATCAGCTATGCCAAAGCGGAAAAACTGCTGGGATTCACGCCCGAAATCAATCTTGAGACCGGGCTCAGAAAGACCGTCGCCTCATTCAGGAAGCGGTAGGCATGCGCATTCAGTTTCTCGGCACATCATCCGCTCTCGCCGCGGCTGACCGCGGGCCCTCGGCCCTCCTGATAGGCGTCGCCGATCCGGTGCTCTGCGACTGCGGGGACGGCACGGCCCGGGCTCTGGAGCAGGCCGGTGTCGCCGCCGGCGATCTGGCCGCGGTCATTATCACCCACACCCATCCGGATCACTGCTCGGGACTGGTCTGGGTGCTTCAGCAGATGCGCCTCGGAGATCGCTCGCGGGAGCTGACGGTGTATCTGCCTCCGCCCGCGGTCGCGGGTGTGAAAGCCATGCTCGCCTGGTACGCCATGGAGCCTGAAAAATATCCCTTCTCCTGCCGGTTCACGCCCCTCTCGAGGGAGGCCTTTCACCCTGCCGAAGGCCTGGAAGCGGAGGCGATCCCCAACGACCACATGGGACCGGGCAGCGGGGAGGCGAGTTTCAGCATCGTGTTCAGAGAGCGGCATCGTTCGGTCCTGTACACATCCGACATCCCCTCGTTCGCCCATCTGAAAAGAGAGGAGAGATACGCTCTGGCCATCGCCGAATGCACCCATGTGACGCCGGCGGATATCCGGGAAGCGATCGGTGCCGGGGCCGAACGGATCATCCTTACCCATATTCCGCCGCAGGGATGCGAGACCGGCGGCGGCCCGGCCGGCTTCGCATACGCGGCCGACGGACAGATCATAGAGGTGTAAATGACTGACAGCGACGACGCGATTCATCCCGAAACCGGCGATCTGAACATGATCGGCACTTCCGAGCCGTTCATGCGCATGATGGCCGCCATCCGCCAGGTGGCGCCCACCGGCATCGGCGTGCTCGTGACCGGAGAAAGCGGCACGGGCAAGGAAATGGTCGCCAGGGCCATCCATCTGCTCAGCACCCGCCGCGACGCTCCGCTTCTCACCGTCAATTGCGGCGCCATTCCCGAAGGCATTCTCGAAAGCGAACTCTTCGGCCACGAAAAGGGCTCGTTCACCGGAGCCGCCGACATGCGAAAAGGATATTTTGAATCGGCCGACGGCGGCACCCTCTTCCTCGACGAAATCGGCGAAATGCCGCTCAACACCCAGGTGAAGCTGCTCCGTGTTCTGGAAACGGGTGAGTTTCTGCGGGTGGGCGGATCACGGGCGATCAGATCGGACGTACGGGTCATCGCCGCCACCAACCGCGATCTCACGGACGCAGTTGCCAGGGGACGCTTTCGCAAGGATCTCTTTTACCGGCTGAACGCGGTCACGATCACCGTGCCGCCCCTTCGCCAGCGCCGGGAAGACATCCCGCTGCTGGTGCGGCATTTCGCCAAGGAAACCTGCAGGCAGAACAATATCGATTTCGACGGATTTTCCGAGGAAGCGATCCATGAGCTGCAGGAATACCACTGGCCGGGAAATATCAGGGAACTGCGCAATCTCGTCGACAGGATCATCGTACTCGAACGGGGCCGGTACATCACCCTGCCGCTTCTGGAACGGCACATTCAGCGAAACACCGAGACTGCCAGAAATCTGCCGGTCATCATCAACCGCACCAGCGAAGAGGCCGAACGGGAACTGATCTATCGCGCCCTCATCGACCTGCGGATGGCCGTTGAAGACATTCGGACGCTCCTCACCTCGCGCACGGCCATCGTTCAGCCCGGAGAGGCCGGGCCGGGCCATGACCGGGAGCATGATACCTTAGACCTGGAAAGCATTGAAAAGGACGTGATCAGAAAAGCGCTCTCCCGGTACGCCGGCAACCGGCGCAAGGCCGCGGAAGCACTGGGGATCGGAGTTCGGACACTCTACCGGAAACTCAGGGAGTATGACATTGAATAAACCATATCCGCTTACGGCCGCCGTCGCGGCGGCGCTCCTGCTTTCCGGGTGCTGGTATTACTCTTTTTCCGGATCGACGCTGCCGCCCCATATCGACTCGGTCGCCGTGCCGCTCTTTACCGACACATCCGCGGAATTCGGCATCGACCAGCAGCTCACCGACAAAGTAATCGAGGTGATCAGCACGGACAACACGCTCAGAATCGAGGGAGCGGGACGCGCCGCCTCCATCATCAAGGGCTCCATCACCCGCATCACCGACCGCCCCGACACCTACGACCAGGCAGAAAACGCCTCAGCCTTCCGAGTCACCATCACCATCCACGTCTTGTACGAGGACGTGAAAAAAAACATCACTCTCTGGGAAGAAGATTTCACCCAGTGGGGCAGGTACGACAATGCCTCCATCAGCAGGGAGAGCGGTATCAGTGAGGCGGTGGAGAAGCTGGCCGAAGAGATCCTCAACAAAACCGTCTCCGGCTGGTAAGGCGGGAAAAACACCTTGATTGTTGTACACCGGATAATTATATTCAACTATACCGCAATCGAAGGCTGACAGGGGGACCGATCCGGACCATGACACTGCTGAGCAATCTGGAAAAGCGCATCCAGAAAAACCCCAAATCACTGCTTTTCGCGCATATCGCCGATATATACCTGAAAGAGGGCAGGACGGATGAGGCCGTCGCCCTCTGCGAGCAGGGCATCAAGTATCATCCCTCCTATACCACCGGTCACTACATTCTCGGCAAGGCGTTCCTCTCCCAGGGTGACACGGACAGGGCCGAGGCGGAATTCAAGGCCGTCCTCTCCCACGACCGGGGTTTTCTTACCGCGCATAAATATCTCGGTGATATCATGGCCCGGTCCGGCTGGGAAAACAAGGCGGCCATTCACTACCGCGACCTTCTGCGCATCGATCCCCTGGAGCAGGAAGCCAGGGCCATGCTCAAGAGTTTTTCCATCGAAGAGCCCTTTCAGGAAACCGGCTTTCACGAGACCGTTCCCAGCCGTCCCGAAGAGGAGCTGCGGCTTGACGAAAAAACGACCGGCATCCGCCGTAAAGACTGGGAAGAGGAGTTTGAGGAGCTGTTTAAAGGAGATACCAACAGCGGCGGCGGGACAGTCGGCCCGGAAACAGGGGAGGAAACGGTTCTGTTTGAAGCCGGCAATGACCCGGAACCATCCCCGGCCGGAACCGGGGAAGAGCCGGAGGAGTTCATCGATCTCTCGGTGTTCGATGACTCCCCGCCGGCAAGCGGGAGCACGGCCGAACCGGACACCGGCACCGAGGGCGGTCTTTCCGGAGAAAGCGGCGGGACGTCGGAAACAGAAGAGCCGCCCGCTGAAACCAGTGACAGCCTGCTGCTGGATGTGAGCCTGGACGATCTGGAAGCGTTCGCTCCGGCCGGTGATCGATCCTCCGGCGACAAAAAGGCGAACAGATTCGAGAGCCCGAAACCCGGCGTGCCGGCCGGCACATTCGACGACCTCGACCTTTCGGCATTTGAAAAAATAGACGAGATGTTTTCCCGGGAAGAGACGGTACCGGAAAACGCCGCCCCCTCCCCGGATTCGGGCACGTCCCTGCTGGACGTGGAGACGGGATCCACGAGCGCCCCCGGCCATGACGAAGCGGCCCGGGACGGCGGCCCGGCTCCGGACACGGATACTTCCGATGACTCGCCTTTCCCCGCCGACTGGATGGAAACGGAACACGAATCCGGCTTCGGCATCACCGGCGAACCCGCGGAAGCGCTGCGTCAGGACGGTCTGCCCGATGAAGCACCGGAAGGCCTCATCCTCGACATCCCCGAACCGGGTGCGGATATCGCGCCGGAAGCGGCGTTTACTGAACCCGCCGGCGGGGAGAGTGACCCGGTCGCCGGGTTCACGTTCGGCCTGCCGGAAGAGGATGAACCGCCGCCTTCCCCGCTCTCTGTGCCCGAACCTGACGTGACGCCTGAACCGGAGCCCGAGCCGGAACCGGAACCGAAGCCCGAACCTGAGCAGGACCGGAAATCAGGCAGCGCACCCAGGATCGTCAGTCCCACCCTGGGTGAAATATACGCGGCCCAGGGGCAGTACGCCAAGGCCCGGAAAGTATTTGAACAGCTCTTTGAGATGCACCCCGACAATGAGCAGTACAGGCAGAAAATCGAAGAGATGAGAAAAAAAGCCCAGGAAAACAGCTGACCTTCCATGCGCGCGCCCGTTTTATCCGTCATTATCGTCACCTACAACAGTGAAGCGGTAATTATTTCCTGCCTCGATTCCCTGCACGCATCCGCTCCGGATGCCGAAGTCATCATCATCGACAATCATTCAACCGACGCCACCGCGGCCCGTATCGAGGCGTATATCCGTGAGCGCCCTGCGGCGGCCCTCACCCTGATCCGCAGCCCGCGCAACTGCGGCTTCGCCCGGGCGGTCAACATCGGTCTGACACGGGCAAAAGGAGAGGCCGTCATGCTGCTGGGACCGGATGTCCGCCTCTTCCCCGGCACGACCGGCCGTCTGATGCGCTGTCTGACCGATGATGAACGGGTCGGCATCGCCGCTCCCCGGCTCATCGACGAGCACGGGCACACCAGACCGTCGGTCAGAAAGCCGCCCGGATTCAGCGACCTCTGGCTGGAACTCAGCGGTCTGCCCCGGCTTCTCCCCGGCCGCATTACCGCAGCCTGGAAAGCGCCCGGATTCGATTACTCCCGATCGGGACCCGCCCGGCAGCCGGAAGCGTCCTGCCTGCTCTGCAGGATGACCGCGGTAGCACAGGTCGGGCCCATGGATGTCAGGTTTACCATGTTCTTCAACGATGTCGACTGGTGCAGACGCTTTCGGGAAAATGGATGGTCCATCCACTACTGTCATGATGCGCCGGCGTTCCATGCCGGGGGTCATGCCGTCTATCAGCACCGCATACCGATGATCTGGAAATCGCATCAGGCATTTTACCGCTACCTGAAAAAATACACTCACTCCCGTTCGGGCCGCATCGCCGTCGCCGCCGCGGGTCTGAGCCTCGTTATTGCCGCCGCCGTCAGGTCGCTTCTCCGGAGCATGCTCTTCAGAAAAAAAAAACCGGTTCATATGTAACATACCGACGGTAAATCCGTCTATTAATAGACACCCAAAACGCACTGTTACCTATAAACTGAACACAGGTGATACCATGAAACGAACCATTGTTGCAACCGTAGCGGGAATTGCGCTCCTCTTCCGGCCGCTCATCGGGCAGATCATATTTGAACAGCCGCTGAGCCCCCGGAACGCTAACTACCGGATGGAGATCCTCCTCGACACGGAGAAGAAACAGATCAGGGGGAATGAGATCCTGACCTGGAGGAACATCAGCACCGTTGCCGCCCGGGAACTGCAGTTTCACCTCTACATGAACGCGTTTAAAAACAACCAATCCACCCATATTAGCGAATCAGGCGGCAGCGGCGGCAAGCTCAGGACCAAAAAAGCCTGGGGATGGACCGATATCGATGCCGTCAGGATCGTGGACGGGCCCGATCTGACACCCGCCCTCTCCTTCATCCGGCCGGATGATGACAATGAGCAGGATCAGACGGTGGTCAGCATCCGGCTTCCCCGGGCCGTGCCCCCGGGAGGCGAAATCAGTGTTTCCATCGACTTTACCACGCAGCTGCCGATCGTATTCAGAAGAAACGGGTACGCCGCCGATAACTTCTTTTTCGCCGCGCAGTGGTTCCCGAAAATCGGGGTGCTCGAAAACGACGGCTGGAACTGCCACCAGTTTCACTCCAGCACCGAATTCTTCGCCGATTACGGTGTCTACGACGTTACGCTGACGCTGCCCAGGGAGATGGTGGTGGGGTCGACCGGCGTACCGCTGGAAACCATCGAACACGATTCGCTGAAGACGCTTCACATCAGGGCGGAAGACGTGCACGATTTCGCCTGGACCGCCTGGCCCGGTTACCTGGTCGCCGAAACGGAGCACAACGGAGTCACCATCATTCACCTCTATGAAAAGGACCACGCCTCCACGGTCGAAAGAACACTGAACGCGATGAAGATGACCATGGATTATATGGAGAACTGGGTCGGCGAGTATCCCTATCCGCGGGTGACGGTGGTGCATCCGCCCACCCAGGCGATGGAAGTGGGCGGCATGGAGTATCCCATGTTCATTACGGGCGGATCGTTCTGGCATATGCCGGAAGGAATTAAGGCGCCGGAAATGGTCACGGTCCACGAGTTCGGCCACAACTGGTTCTACCACATGATCGGCAACAATGAGTTCGAGGAGGCCTGGCTGGATGAAGGAATCAACAGCTACGCGGAAATGCGGATGATGACGGAATTCTACGGGGAGCACACCAGCATGTTCGACATCCCCGGATTCCAGATGGGCGAGATCGCGATGCAGCGCCAGAACTACATCAAGGTGCCCAGGTGGGACCGCACCCTTCGCCCCGCCTGGACCTATATCGGCGGCAATTACGCGACCTTTTCATACGGGAAACCGGCATTGATGCTTGTCACCCTCGAGAACTATCTCACCAGACCGGTGATGGACAGGGTAATGCGGACGTTCTTCCAGCGCTGGAAATTCAGGCATCCCTCAAGTGAAGATTTCATCGCAGTTGTCAACGAAGTGACCGGTGAAGACTATAACTGGTTCTTCGATCAGCTGCTCAAGGGCAGCGGCGACCTCGATTACCGGGTCGCCTCCGTCTGGACGGGCAAGGGCGTGACACCCGCCGGGCTGTTCGACTCGGACAGCGGCAAGGTGCTCCTCCCGGTAAAAACGTCGGAACCCGACAGCAGCGGCGCGGGGACCGAAGCATCGGAGGAGGCGGCGGAGATGTTCAAATCGACGGTGCGGATCAACAGGGCGGGCGAGGTAATCATTCCGGTGGATGTGCTGCTCGTATTCGAGAACGGAGACAGCCTCACCTACACCTGGGATGGTGCCGAGCGCTGGCAGCGGTACCGGGTCGAGTATCCCTCGAAACTCGCCTGGGCATCGGTCGATCCGGAACGGAAACTGGTGCTGGACAAGAATTTCTCCAACAACAGCATGGCAGTCACACAGCGGAAGGCTCCGGTCAATTACATCACTGCCCGATTCATCATGTTTTTTGAAACCGCCCTCCAGATTCTCGGATTCATGGGCTAAGCGAAAGGAGTACGTGCCGTGAAAGTTATAAACGCATTCAGAACAGGGCTCTCCGGCGTCCTGGGACAAAAAGCGATGTGGTTCATCTTCTACGCGGTCCAGTTCGCGTTCGCCTGGATTCTGGTCCAGCCGATAGAGAAAAACCTCACCGAGCTGATCGGCTGGAGCATGGCCGGTGACGAGATACTGGCGGGAAACGGCGCCAATATCCTTTTTGAATTCATGGCCCACAAACAGGCCGCCATCATCGCATGGTCCTCGCTCTTCGTTCCGGCGGCGATCCTGTTCATTCTCGTGACCATCTTCCTGAAAGCCGGGGCCGTGTCATTGTTCGTCAAAAGAGAGTCATTCACCGCGGCTGAATTCTTCAAGTCCGCCGGCCTCTATTTCTGGCGGTTTTTCCGCCTGTTTCTTTTCTCCCTGGCCTTCTTCGCCGTTTCGATCCTGATCTACATGCTGCTGAACAGCCTCCTGAAATCCCTCGCCGGTGACAGCGAACGGCTGAGAGTCATGTTAACGATCGTTGGATTCGCGATTCTCGGATTCCTCTTCCTGCTGGTGAGAATGGTGTTCGATTACGCGAAAATCATGGCCGTCGCTTCCGGGAGCGGGAAAATGGTCCGGACGTCACTTGCCGCCTGGCGGTTCGTTCTCAGACACCCGGGGAAAACGCTGGGTCTGTTCTATCTTGTCGGGATCGCGGGGCTGCTTCTCTGGGCGGTCTACTACGGTATCGGCGGTCTCATTCCGGCGGCCGGGTTCGGCATCACGATCATGTTCATCTGGCAGCAGCTGTTCGCTTTTTCCCGTACCGGGATCGTTCTCTGGCAGCTCGCCTCCCAGAGCGCCCTGTACGGAGAAATGCACCGCTGATGTCAGATACTGCGGGGCTGATAATAAAAAAGAGCCGGGGCATGCCCCGGCTCTTCTGCATTGCGTTCCGATGTGCTTCGTTCAGCCTTTTTTCAACCTCTCGATAAGCAGCGGAATGATCTCGAAAAGATCACCGACGAGGCCGTAATCCGCCGCCTTGAAGATCGGCGCCTGGGGATCCTTGTTGATGGCGATGATCGTATCCGAGGACGACATGCCGACGAGATGCTGAATAGCGCCCGAGATACCGGCGGTGATATAGACTTTCGGCTTCACGGTTTTCCCCGTCTGCCCCACCTGATGCGCGTAATTGATCCAGCCGGCATCGACCGCGGCCCGGGACGCGCCCACGGCGCCGCCCAGTTCCCTGGCCAGGTCGGTGAGCAGGGCGAAATTCTCCGGCGTCTTGAGCCCCCTGCCTCCGGAAACGATAATGTCGGCTTCCGTGATGTTTGCCGTTTCCTCCTCCTCTTTGATGACCTCAAGGACCCTGGTTCTCGACATCAGATCATCCGGTGTCGGTTCGACCCTGATCAGCGTTCCCCCGGTGCGGCCGGGATCAACGGCTGCCTCGGCCATGACCTTGTGGCGCACGGTGGCCATCTGGGGCCGGTGGTGCTCGCAGAGAATGGTGGCCATGATATTGCCGCCGAACGCGGGCCTCGTCTGCAGCAGGTGGCCGGTCTCCTTGTCGATCTCGAGCCCCGTGCAGTCGGCGGTAAGTCCCGTTCCCAGTTCCGTCGCGGCCCGGGGAATAAGGGCCCGCCCCATGGCCGTGGCGCCGCAGAGAACGATTTCAGGTTTGTACCGCCGCACGAGTCCCGCCAGTATCCGGGCGTAGGGTTCATCGTTGTAATCGGCGAGTGCGGGATCATCGGCGAGATACACATTGTCGGCGCCGCGCTGAAACAGTGCCGCGGCCAGCCCCTCGACCTGATACCCGATCAGTACGGCGGACAGTTCCGTGTTTCTGGCCCTGGCGAGCCGCTGCCCGGCCCCCAGCAGTTCATAGGCGACCGACTGAATCTCACCGTCACGCTGTTCAGCGAAAATCCAGACGCCCCGGTACTCTTCCATCCCCTCGACAGCCTTGCGCTCGACGTTGATCTCGATGGAATCGAAGGGGCAGACGTCGACGCATGACCCGCAGAGGGTGCATTTATGCAGATCTATTTCCGCGATCTTGTCGACCACGGTGATCGCTTCATAGGGACACGCCTTCACGCACAATCCGCATCCCGTACAGGTTTCCGTTATCACTTTTATTGCAGACACACCTATCTCCTTATTGATTACAGTCAGCGGTTCGGTTACGAGAACAGCTGATTTTCCCGGACCTCTTTCATGAAGGCGTCGACAATGTCGGCGGCTTCACCGGTGAACACCTTGCCGCCGGTTTTGGCGGGGGGTGAAAAAATCTTGTGCACCCAGGTCGGCGATCCTTTCAGTCCCAGCCGCGCTTCCTCAACAGCGAGGTCGGCGGCGGTCCAGACCGGTATTTCAGCATTCTTGGCCGCCATTCTGCCCCGCAGCGAAGGCAGGCGGGGCGTATTGATGTCTTTTACGACACTGACAAGCGCGGGAAGCGACGATTCCACCACTTCCGCGCCGCTCTCGATCATCCGTTCAGCCACGAGTTTTTCCTCGCTGATTTCCCTGATCTTTCTCACGAATATGATCTGGGGGATACCGAGATGCACCGCGATACCGGGTCCCACCTGGGCGGTGTCACCGTCGATGGCCTGCTTGCCGCAGAGGATCAGATCCACCTGCCCGATCTTCTCGATGGCTTTTGCCAGCGTGTACGAGGTCGCCAGGGTATCCGCTCCCGCAAAGGCCCTGTCGGAAATCAGCAGGGTTCTGTCCACTCCCATGGAGACCGCCTCCCTGAGTATGGCTTCCGCCTGGGGAGGTCCCATGGTCACGGCCGTGACGGTCCCGCCCAGTTTTTCCCTGATCTGCAGCGCTTCCTCCAGCGCATAGGTATCGAAGGGATTGAGAATACTGGCCACTCCCTCCCTGATGAGCGTATTCGTCTCCGGATCGATCCTCACTTCCGCAGTGTCAGGAACCTGTTTGATACAGACAACAATATTCATATTTCCCTCTTTCTCTATACTGTGCTTCTATTGACACGCCGTTCAGGCGTTTAATTCTCTTCTCGGCTGCATGCGGCGCAGCCAGACGAATGCCGCGCCCGCGACGCCCGCTCCCGCTATGATCAGGAGCGGTGACACATGGCCTGTTTCCGTATACCAGATAGCCGACATAGTCCCTGCATTCGAGACCAGCAGGCCCGCGAGGTTGAACACGCCGTGGGCGGCAGCGGCCGGCCAGATGCTGTCCGTGAACATGGCGATGAATCCCAGCGCTACGCCCATGAGCACAATCTGAATGAACCACCAGGGATTCAGATGCAGCAGTGCGAACAGCAGCGCCGATATATAAACGGCGCGGTCCCGGTACCCCGACCGTTCCAGCGATGTTTGAATAAAACCGCGGAACAGCATCTCCTCGGCCAGCGCGGCCGCGGGTACGGCAGCGAGAAACAGCACCACCGCCTCCGCGGGATTGTCCCAGATCAGCGCCCGGGCGAGCGCATCGGCGATGTCCGGCGGCATCGGGAACAGTGACGCGATCAGGATGGTGCCTTCGTCAAACACGGGCTTCATGCCGGCGCCGATCACGGCCGCCGCGGCCAGTCCGGGGAATCCGGGCTTCCGGAATCTGAACAGCCTGCCGAAGCTGCGGGACGTGACCGCCGCGAACATCATCGCCGGCACCGCCACCATCATTTCCAGCAGGAGCAGTACAACGGCTTCGGGACGGTTACCGATACCCGCGCCCGCTCCGATGAACAGCAGCATGGTCACCGCGGTGACGCCGAATACCTGCTCCCTGGTCGGCGGCCCGGTGCGCCGGTCACTCATGCAGTCTGGCGCGGATGAACCCGATCAGCGAGTCCCGGGCGATGGTCTCCTGCCCTTCGGCGTCCATATATTTCACGGTGACGGTGCCGTCGGCCAGCTCCCGCTCTCCGATGATGACAACATATTCCGCGTTTCGCTTGTTGGCTTCCCGCATCTGGGCCTTCATGCTGCGGCCGCCGAACGCCATCATCGCATCCACTCCCGCCGCCCGCAGCTCGGCGAGCAGGGAGACGACCTGCTCCCCAGCCTGCGGCACCTGCATGACAAGGAAAACCGCCGGATGCGGAGGCGCCGGGGGGGCACCATCCTGAGACTGCATGGTGAGAACGATCCGTTCGATGCCGGAGGCAAATCCCACCGCCGGGGTGGGAACGCCGCCCACGGCCTCGGCCAGTCCATCGTACCGGCCGCCGCCGCACACCGCGTTCTGGGCGCCGATACCCTCGGCCCACACCTCAAATACCGTTTTTGTATAGTAATCGAGCCCGCGAACCAGACGGTGGTTTATCACATAGGGCCTGCCTGCATTGTCGAGATAGGTTCTCAGCCGCGCGAAATGATCGCGGCACTCGTCGCAGAGCACTCCCGATATCCGGGGCGCCGACTCGATCACCGGCTGACATGCAGGGACCTTGCAGTCAAGCAGCCGCAGGGGATTGACATCGAGGCGCTTGCGGCAGTCTTCACAGATGTCATCTTTCCTGCCGGCGTAATAGGCCGTCAGCTGCTTGAGAAAACCGGGCCTGCACTCGGGGCAGCCGATACTGTTGATCTGAAAATTGAGATTGCGGAATCCCAGGTCGCTGTACAGATGGTAGGCGACCGACATGATCTCGAAATCGAGTGCGGGATCGATCTCCCCCAGCGCTTCCACATTGAATTGCGTGTGCTGGCGGTACCGCCCGGCCTGGGGACGTTCATACCGGAACACGGGACCGAGGGACCACACCTTGAACGGCCTGGGACGCTGGGCGAGTCCGTGTTCGATATAGGCCCGCATCACTCCTGCGGTGAATTCCGGCCTCAGGGTAAACGACTTCTCGCTCCGGTCCAGGAATGTGTACATCTCCTTCTCGACAATATCCGTACCCTCACCCACACCCCGCCGATAGAGCGCCGTCTCTTCAAAAACAGGCAGATCGAGACGCTCATAGCCATAGAGCCTGACGATCTTCCGGATTGTCTCTTCAACCCGGTGCCAGTAGGGCTGCTCCTCGGGCAGCACATCCCTGATTCCCTTCGGTGACTGAAACGATGACCGTGCCATCCTCTACCTTCTTTTTACATTAATCGTGCCGGGTGATCATCTCCCGCTGGATACGCAAACAATGCTCATACCGGTTTTCAGGTACGTAAAGCCTCAAATCCGCGTTGGGCAGTACCGTCCCCGAAATACCGAATGCGCCTTCCATTCCTTCAGAGCTGATGTAGCAGGTGATCCCTTCCTCTTCCAGGGCGCCTTTCAGCATTTCCGCGTATATCCCTCCCGGAAAGGGGGGGAGCGGAACAAATTTCATCTCTTTGTTTTTACCGTTAGCCATGAATACTCCTGTTCCGGGGTCGAACACATAAATTTATGAAAAAATCAACACGATGCAACCCATTTTTTCCGGCGCTGCATCAGGAGCAGGCCGGGACGGCGGAAACCGTCCGGGCGGGAAGCGAAATATTCCATTTCATTTTATCCCATTTTTTTTTACATTACGCTTCATGGTTTCGAAACCCCAGACATCGGATGCCCGCTCTCTGCGGGAGGTGATCCGGTTTTACCTTATCGACTGTGAAACCGTTCCCGGCAAACTCATCGACATCGCCATCATCTTCCTCAACCTGGTGGTGGTCTCCCTGTTCATTCTCTCAACCTACGACATCGACAGCGCCGCCCTCAGACTGATGGAAAAAATCATCGTGATCATTTTCATCGTCGAGTACGGTGCCAGGCTCTACGGCTCGGAAAACAGAATCGCCTATATATTCAGCCCCTACGCCGTTATCGATTGTATCTCCATTCTCCCCACACTTCTGGAACCGTTCATTCCGCATGAACAGCTCGGCGTACTGGTGCTCCTGCGGGCCTTCAGAGTGTTCCGGATATTCCGCTTCATCCGCTTTTTCGAAACGACCGATTTTTTCTTCGGCCGCATCTCCACCGGCATGCTGCGTGTTCTGAGACTGGTATGCACCATCTTCATGATATTTTTCATCGCATCCGGCCTCTTCTACATTTTTGAAAGCGGTTCGGAAACGGGCATGATCAGCAATTTCGGTGACGCCTTCTATTTTTCCGTCGTCACCCTCACCACCGTGGGCTTCGGTGATATCGTGCCCGTCAGCGGCGCCGGCAAAGCCGTAACCGTCGTCTGCATTCTTGCCGGGATCTTCGCGATTCCCTGGCAGGTTGGAAAGATCATCAGGGAATGGCTCTACATATCCCAGAAATCGCCTGTTGTCTGCACTACCTGCGGCCTTAAATATCATGACCGTGACGCGGTGCACTGCAAGGCCTGCGGAGCGCTCATCTATCAGGAATTCGAGGACAGGAGCAGGTCGTGACGGTTCGTCCGATTGATACAACTCTGAATATACGGATATGCGACACCCGGGGATCAGCACTATGAAAAAACCGCGTCTGATCATCGTTGAAGACGAGTTGATCATTGCCCATGAGATACAGATGAGCCTCACCCGGCTCGGATACGAAGTGCCGTCTATTGCCATGTCCGGGGAGGAGGCGCTGGAACAGGTACGGGAAATCGAACCGGACCTGGTGCTCATGGACATCAAGCTGAAAGGCTCGATGTCGGGAATCGAAGCCGCGGCGCTGATTCACGAACGGCACCACATTCCCGTGATTTATGTGACCGCCAATGCGGATGAAGCGACGGTCAGCAGGGCCCGCACCACCGAACCGTACGGGTTCATCTACAAACCGATTCAATATGACGTGCTGAGAGCGGTTATCGAGACGGCGCTCTACAAGCATAAAATGGAGCTGACGCTGATCGAGCGGGAGGCATGGCTGAACGCGGCGCTGACCTCCATCGGTGACGCGGTCATTGCCACGAACACAGCCGGTTCGGTTACATTTATGAACCCGGTGGCGGAACGGATCACCGAATGGACGCTAAAGGAGGCCGAGGGCCGGCCCCTTGAGGAGATCGTAACGCTCATCAGCGGCACCGGGGGAAAACCGCTGGCCGGTCCGGTGGCGGCGGTGATCAGGGATGGCGTGAACAGGGGCATGTCGCCGGACACCGTTCTCGTTTCACGCTCGGGCAGGCGGATTCCCATTGCGGACAGCGCCGCCCCGATCCGGGATGCCCTTGGACGGATGATCGGCGTCATCGTCGTATTCCGCGACATTTCGGAGCACCGGGAATCGGAGGTCGAACTGCTGGAAGGCAGCGAACGGCTGGCGTCTCTGCTGGACGCCGCGCCGGCGGGATATTTCCTCCTCGACATGGAGGGGCGGATCAAACGGGTGAACCGGGTGTGGCTCGACATGTTCGATCACTCCCGTGAGGAGGATGTCCGGGGAAAGCATTTTCTCGAAGTCATGCAGTTCGAGGACACCGAAGAGGGAGAGACGTTCTTCCGGGAGATTCTTGCCGGCAGGGAAGAGCGCCGGACCGGGGAATTCAGCAGACGCTACGCGGACGGTCGCGAGGGGTTCCATTCGCTCTCCATCAGCCCGGTGCGCCATCAGGGGGAACTGATCGGCGTCGAAGGATTCGCCGCGGACGACACCGATCGCAGGAGCGCCGGCCAGGCGCTGGCCCGGTGTGAGAAACAGCTTACTCGGCTGTTTGACCATGCCCCCGACGCCTGCTGGTTTCACGATCGCTCCGGCACCGTCATCGATGCCAACTCCAGAGCCGCGGCACTCTTCGGGTGTACGGTGAAGGATCTGTCCGGGAAAGCGGTGACCGGCCTGCTCCGGTTTTCCGGCCCGGACACCGCGGACGCCTGCCTGCACCCCGCTGAAGCAGACGGGATAACCGGTCCCGTTGAAACGGTAGTCATCCGGCCGGACGGTGAGGAGATCCCCGTGGAGCTCAGCACCTGTGCGGTTGTCCGGGACGGCACAGAGGCCGTGTACTGCATCGCCCGTGACATCCGCCGGCGGAAAAAAAGCGAGGAAGCGCTGATCGAGGCCCAGGAGCTGTTCAGCAGGCTCATCGCCACCGTACCCGACATGATCATTCGCACCACTATCGAGGGTGAGATCGAATTCGTCAGTGAGTACGGACTGGACATAAGCGGCTATAGCGCCAGGGATCTGGTCGGCAAAAACATGTTCACCTTTATCGTGCCGGAAGACAGGGAACGGGCCAGGGATACCACCGTCAGGATGTTCGAGGGCCGGCTTGGCCCCAGGGAATACCGGCTGATCCTCAAGAACGGCGCCTCACTGCCGTTTGAAGTCAACGGCGATCTGCTGCGGGATGAAGAAGGCAGGCCCTTCGGCATGGTCTATATCTGCCGGGACGTCAGCGAACGAAAACAGAGTCTGGCGGCGCTGCAGGCAAGTGAAAAAAAATACCGGGACCTGTTTGAAAACTCTCAGGAAGCCTTTCTCATACTGGAAGACGGACGATTCACCGACTGTAATCAGGCGACGGTGGATATGCTGGGGCTCTCATCCAAGGATCAGGTGATCAATGCCCGGCCGTCGGATCTTTCTCCCGTTAAACAGTCCGACGGCAGAAAATCAAAAGAAAAGGCGATCGAGATGATCCAGATCGCACTCGAAAAGGGCAGTCACCGCTTCGAATGGGATCACCAGCGGCCGAACGGCGACATTTTTCCGGTGGAGGTGCTGCTCACCCGGATCACCAAGGAGGACGGAAGCAAGATCATCCATACCGCCTGGCGCGATATTACCGAGCAGAAGAAGGTGAAGCAGCTCATCGAACGGGAACTTCAGGAAAAGAAAGTACTGCTGCGGGAAATTCATCACCGCGTTAAAAACAATCTCAACGTCATTATCAGCCTGCTGGGTCTGCAGTCCCGGCGCATCACCTCCAGGGAAGACGCGGTCGATGCGTTCCAGGAGAGCTGTGACCGCATCTTCAGCATGGCGCTGGTGCATGAATATCTCTACAAGTCGGAAAATTTCTCCCAGATCGACATAAAGCCCTATATCGAGTCTATCTCGGAACAGCTCAGCCGCACCCATCCGATGGGCCGCAATATCAGATTCACGAGCCGGATCGACAATATCTACCTCAACGTGACGACGGCCGTCCCCTGCGGGCTGATACTCAATGAGCTGATCACCAATGCCTATAAATACGCATTCGAGGGGCGTGTGCAAGGGGCACTGGATGTATCATTTTCCCGTGACAGGGATACTGTCTGCGTCCTCACGGTCCGCGATGACGGCGTCGGACTGCCGGAATCCATCGATATCGATTCGGTACAGACGCTTGGGCTGCGGCTGGTCAAGATACTCACGGGCCAGCTCAGCGGCGATCTGACCATCTCACGGAAAGAGGGGACAACGTTTACCATCCGTTTCAAGGCGGATCAGGAATAGCGGGCGGCCCGGGGGATGACGACCGACATACCCGCCGGCCGGTTTTCATCAGCAGACGCCGCGGGGGCACTCACCGCAGAAGAACGAGGATGCGAGCCGATTCAGTGAAACCTACAGCCGTGACATCGTATGCCGCCGTGATGCGCTGCCTGCTGCCTCCCCTGCTAATACTCGCCCTCCTGCAGCAGACGGGCATGACGCTTCTGCTTTCGGGAATGCAGCAGGCGCACAAGCGGGCCATGAAAAAACGAATCTCCGTCTCCATGACCTCCCGGGGACTCTACCTGCTGAAAATCCCCCTGTCGATCGAACATGATCCCGGCGAAACGTTCGTCCGAACCGAAGCCTGGGAATTCCGCTACTGCGGCCGCATGTACGATATCGTCAGGCAGGAAACCCATGCCGATACCACCTGGTATTACTGTGTCTTCGACAAGCAGGAAACCGAACTTGCGGCGCGACTCACCCGGCATCTGCAGCACGCCGCGGAACGGAAGGCGGCCGCCGTGATTCGCAGCTCTTCCCCGCCTGCCCCCGGCCCCCTCTTCTGTGCCGCCCGGTGTCCCGATCTCCCCGCGCGCAGACAGCCGGGACAGGTCACGCCGGAACGCACCACTCCCGGGCCCCTCTGGCAGCGATCGCCGGATACTCCGCCTCCTCAAGTCTGAGCAGCTCACCCCGTACAGCACTCACACTCCCTGTACCGGCGCGGGCGGCGCGGGCTTCGGCCCCGCATCCCTCGCAGCCGTAACCCAGACATGAGGAACCCATGAACCGCACACTACTGTTCACCATTGTGCTCGCGGCGGTCTCCGTCGTTCAGGCACAAATAATCACCGTAAAAGACGCGGAAAGTCATCAGCCGCTGCGGCAGGTAAGCATCTATACACGCCGGCCGCTCATATTCAGAGAGACGGACTCGTCCGGAACCGTTGACATCACGCCCTTCCAGGGTCAGAAAGCGATACACATCGAGCTCATCGGGTATGAGCCGCAGCTGCTCGGCTTCGCCGACCTCGCCCGTTCGGAATACCTCGTTCTGCTGAAGCCGCAGCCGCTGCTCATGGAACCGGTCGTTGTGTCCGCGTCCCGCTGGCAGCAGCAGCAGCGTCAGGTGCCGAACAGGATATCCGTTGTCACCGCTCCCCAGCGCCGGTTCTACGCGCCCCAGACGGCCGCCGATCTGCTTGAATACAGCGGCGACGTCTTCATCCAGAAAAGCCAGCTCGGCGGCGGCAGTCCGATAATCCGCGGGTTTTCCGCGAACCGCATTCTGATCAGTGTGGACGGCGTCCGCATGAACACCGCTATTTTCAGAAGCGGCAACCTTCAGAACGTGATCGCGCTCGATCCGTTCGCCACCGAGCACACTGAAATACTCTTCGGCCCCGGATCGGCGCTCTACGGCAGCGACGCTATCGGCGGCGTTCTGAATTTCAGCACGCTTGCCGCCGAGCTGTCGGGAGAGGGCGGACCGCGGATCAGGGGTGAATCCGCCCTTCGAATCAGCACCGCCAACAGTGAGCGCACCGGGCACGCCGATATCCGCATCGGCCTGAGGAAGTGGGCCCTCGTCTCCAGCATCTCCTACACCGGTTTCGGAGACCAGCTGATGGGAACGGACGGCCCCCGGGAGTACCTGCTTCCGGCTTACGCCGATCGCGTCAACGGGACCGATGTCCGCGTGGAAAACGGCAACCCCAGGATGCAGCGTCCCAGCGGGTACAGCCAGCTCAACGCCCTGCAGAAAATCCGGTTCAGCCCCGATCCCGCCTGGGAAGTCATCTGGGCAAGCCACCTGTCCGAATCGTCGGATATTCCCCGCTATGACCGGCTTATCGAAACGACCGGCGACGGCACACCCAAATACGCGCGCTGGTATTACGGTCCCCAGGTGTGGCACATGCACGCCCTTACCGTTCAGAACAGCAGGCCGACGCCGGTCGCGGACGAAATGAAACTGGTCACCGCCTGGCAGTTTTTCAAGGAAAGCCGGCATGACCGCAAATTCGGATCCGGGGGAATCAATCACCGTACTGAACAGAACCGGGTGCTCTCGTTCAATCTCGATCTGAAAAAGCGCTCCGGCCGGCGGGGAACCTTCTACTACGGTATCGAAACAGTGCTCAATCGCGTCTCTTCCCGGGGTGTACAGGAAAACATCGGTACGGGAGAAAAAGAGGAGATCAGTCCGCGCTACCCGGACGGTTCCGTCTGGAATTCATATGGAGCCTACGGCAAATATGATTACCGGATCTCCGAATCATTCACGGTTCAGTCAAGCCTGCGCTACACCCGCATATTCATTGAAGCGGCGTTCGATACGCTTCTTTTCCCCTACCCGCTCACCCGGGCGACGCTGAAGACAGGGGCGCTGACCGGCAGCCTGGGCTGTCTCTGGGATGCGGGCGGGAGCAATCAGCTGCGCGTCAATATCTCGTCGGGATTCAGAGCGCCGAACATCGACGATCTGGGAAAAGTGTTCGATTCGGAGCCCGGATCGGTCGTCGTCCCCAACCCGGACCTGGGCCCGGAACAGGCCTGGAACATCGACATCTCATGGCACACGGCAGTGGGCGGCCGGCTCACCTGCGACCTGACCGGGTACTACACGCATCTCACCGGCGCCATGGTCAGGCGCGACGCGGTCCTGAACGGGCAGGACAGCATTTATTACGACGGAACGCTCAGCAAGGTGCAGCACCTCACCAATGCAGCCGATGCGTTTGTCCGGGGGGTTCAGGCGGGTGTCACTCTCGACCTGCCCTGTTCCCTGCGGCTGACAACACAGGTCAGCTATCAGTACGGCCGGGAACAGGAAGAAGATTCCGACACCTATGTGCCGCTGCGGCACGCCGTGCCCTGGTTCGGGATCACCAGTCTCACCTGGCGCTCCGGACCGCTGCGGGCCGAATTCTATGCGCATTACAGCGGCGGGTTCAGGTACGCTGAACTGCCGCCGTCCGAGCGGAGCAAGCCCCAGCTCTACGCCGTGGACGACAGCGGCAGGCCGTTTTCACCGGGCTGGTATACGCTGAACCTGAAAGCGCAGTACGATCTGAGCGACCGCTTCGCGCTGAACGCGGGCCTGGAGAACATTACCGGTCAGCGGTACCGGCCCTATTCATCGGGCATCGCGGCCCCGGGCCTGAACGGGATACTGATGCTCACCGCCCGCCTGTAACACCGGGATCATCGGTCCGGGGGCTGAAACCAGTTCTTGCTTTTTTCGGCGATGTTTCCTATTTTGCAGTCCTCAGACCGATACTCCCAGTCCCGCTTTTTGAAATGGAGAGAGCAATGGAAGAAAAAATTACCGCTGCCATAACCGGCCGCTTCTTTGAAAAATTCACTGACAATCTCACGCTGGATGTCGCCATTGTCGGCGCCGGCCCCTCGGGCCTGGTGGCCGCGAAACTGCTGGCCGAAGCCGGCCGCAAAGTCGCCGTATTTGAACGCAAACTGGCTCCGGGCGGCGGCATCTGGGGCGGCGGTATGCTCTTTAACGAAGTAGTTGTCCAGGACGACACCCTCGATATTCTCGACGGATTCGGGATCACGCACCGCCAGGCGGGTGATGGATTTCACACAGTGGATGCGGTGGAAATGGCCAGCGGTCTCATTTTCGGCGCCCGCAAAGCGGGTGCGGTCATATTCAACACGATAAGTGTGGAAGATATCGTGTTTCACGACGACAAGGTGTGCGGCGTGGTTATCCTCTGGACACCGGTGCAGCGTCTCGATATGCATGTCGACCCCCTGGTGGTAGTCTCCAGCGCCGTGCTCGACGGCACCGGGCATCCCAGCGAAATAGCCGCCATCGCCTCCCGGAAAGCGGGAGTTCGTATCGACACGCCCGACGGCACGATCATGGGTGAGCGGCCGATGTGGATGGAAAGCGGGGAAGTCACCACCGTGGAAAATACAAAAAAAATATATCCCGGTCTCTATGTCTCGGGAATGGCCGCGAATAATGTAAGCGGCGGATTCAGGATGGGACCGATCTTCGGCGGCATGCTCCTCAGCGGCAAAAAAGCGGCCGCTTTGATAGGAAAAGATCTGCCGTGACCGGCCGTTTCGGACTCTATGTCATCCTCACCGATCCGGTGGCGGGCTACACGGCCTGCGCGGAAGCAGCCGTCGCCGAAGGCGTCGGATTGGTACAGCTGCGCATGAAAAACAGGCCGCCGGAAGAGATCCTTCGTACCGCCGAAGCGATCAGGAGTATCACCCGCGGCACCCGCACTCTCTTTATCGTGAACGATGATGTGCGTATCGCCGCCGCGGCCGGTGCCGACGGCGTCCATCTCGGCCAGAATGATATGGATATCGATGAAGCCCGCCGCGTCTGGGGGGAACCGGGCAGGATATACGGGCTGTCGACCCATTCCCGGCCGCAGGCGGAAGCAGCGGCTGCCGCCCGCCCGGATTACATCGGTGTCGGACCGGTGTTCAAGACACCGACGAAAGCGGTTCCCGATCCGGTGCTGGGGCTGAAAGAGATGGGCGCGATCATTGCCGCGGTCGATCTCCCCGCCGTGGCCATCGGCGGCATCAACGAAAGCAACCTCTTCGCGGTACTCGCCCGGGGGGCGGTGAACTTCGCCGCCGTCCGCCCGGTCATGCAGTCGGCCGATCCCCGGGCGGTTATCGGCAGATACATGCGTATCTGGAAGGATTACTGTGAAAAAAATCTCTGAAACGGTTGTGCACCGGGGGACGTGGATCTCGTGCCTTGAAACGATTTTCGAGGATAACGGCGGGAACAGGCACACCTGGGAAAGCATACGGCGCAACACCGGCAGCGACACCGTCGTTGTCGTGATCGCGCGCCTTGCGGCCGCGAACAAATACGTTTTTATCAAGCAGTTCCGGCCGGCTGTGGACAACTACGTGATCGGATTTCCCGCCGGCATCTGTGAAAACGGCGATATCGAAGAAACGGCCCTGGCGGAATTGAAGGAAGAGACCGGATTCAGCGGCCGGGTGACGGCGGTGAGCCCGGTCCTGAGAACCAGCCCCGCGGCCATGAGTGACAATCTCTACCTTGTCTATGCCGATATCGACGAGGGGGCCCCGGAAAACCGCGATCCCCAACAGCAGCTCGAGCCGGCTGAAGATATCGAACCGATCATTAAAAGCAAGCGTGAGATGTACGATTTCATCACCGGCGGAGACGCAGCCGGACTGGACATCAGCGCCGGAATCTGGTATTTCCTCATGTGAGGCCGTTCCGGACCATCGGCCGCACCGCCCTCCGCGGCACTGCTCCGCTCACTCATATCCCGGGGACACGCAATGAAAAGAATCACCCGTTTCGGTATTTCCATGGACGCCGATCTGCTCGCGAAATTCGACGCACGCATCGGCGCCCGCGGCTACGCGACCCGGTCGGAAGCGATCCGTGATCTTGTACGGGAAGCCCTCATCAGGGATGAATGGGAACGCTCCGACAGAGAAACCATCGGCACCATCACCATTATCTATGACCACCATCAGCACGACGTGCAGGAGCGGCTGACCCACCACCAGCATGAGCACCACCATCAGATCATCTCCTCCATGCACGTGCACCTTGACCATGACAACTGCCTGGAAGTGCTGGCGGTCAAGGGGAACAGCGAAGAGATCCGCAGCCTGGCCGACAGCATTATCAGCACCGTCGGCGTCAAGCACGGCAAACTGGTGATGACCTCCAGCGGCAGGGATCTGTAACCCGTCCCGAAGCGGAACCGTAACCGCCGCTTTAAAAAAAAAGAACCCTGCCTGATCCCGGGTTCTTTCATCTCCTCCATGTGCCGCCTGTCATTGCCCGGCCACCTCCCGCATCAGCGTTTTTTCCCCCGTGTGTCCCCTGCCAGGAGAGGGCTCCAGACCGCGATCAGCTCCCCCGCGGTCCTGAGAAGGACGATCACCATCAGCCCGGCCCGGGGATTCGGGCCGTCGGCGGCAACCAGCGGCGCCGCCATAACCGCCAGAAAGAGGAGGATCGCCCATGGGCCGCCTTCGAGTGCCGTTACGTCCCGGCCGGCATCCCGCCTGTGCGTTCTCCCCCACAGGTCGGCGGCCAGCCGGACGCCTCTCAGAACCAGGATGATCAGAAGCGGCCTTGCCAGCTCCCCTCTTACCAGCCCGCCGACCGTTCCCAGCCGGTCCAGGATCAGCTGTTCCAGGGAATCATAGGGTCCGTAGACGAGGAGCGCAAAAACCCCGAAAAACAGGATAAAGACCACTTCGATCACGAAAGCATCCGGTCCCGGTTTGCCGTCCTTCCGCAGGAGGATCTTCAGTGTATCCGCGGCAAGGATGATCGCCGCCTCCCCCAGGAAAAGCAGAATGAGCCGGACGCTGTCCCAGCCGAGTATCAGCACCCCGTAGACAGGCACGGCGCTCATGAGCAGTACGGTGAGGGAGCGTGAGAGCAGCGTTCCCAGCGCGGGGGTGACGGATGCATGGCTCTTCTGTTTTTCATTCATTCGAGAGGTTCCTTCATTTCAGGTAACTATCGACGGCCGGTCTGTACCGTGCTCACGTATGCGCCGCAATGCGGGCAACGCTGTCCCGCCGGGGAACCCGGTGTCACCTGTCTTCCGCAGCTGCTGCAGGAATTCACCGTATTTGACGCAGAGTCGGAGAATATATACCGTGCTGTATTCCGGACGAATCCGGAGTTCCTCTGCAGCAGAAGAACGGTCAGGACAGCGGACGGAACGATCACCTGCCGCAGCAGGTTGACCACACCCGCCGCAGCCGACATACGCGGCGGGGATCCCTGAATGACAAACGGCAGGATAGTGAGGCAGAAACTGCCGAACAGTCCGAAAAACCGGTCCCGGCCGAGAATGCCCAGACCGACAATGACCTGAAGCGACGGGCGCAGCAGGAATTCAGGATCCGGATGCCCGATCACCAGAAGCGCGAAAGCGAATCCCAGCACACCCCACATGATGTGGAGAGCGCCGAGAAACGGGAAGATATCCGTCGACTGTTCCCCGTAACCCGTAAAGTAGGGCCGGTAGGGTCCGAGCAGAAAATAGACGGCAACCAGCGGCATATCCATAAGGATCCAGATCAGCCGATAGGGCATTGAAAGCTCCGGAGCTGCCGCGGAGAAAACATACATATACAGGTCTATCCCCACGAGGATCAGACAGCCGGCAACCGCCAGCTGATGGAACATACGCCGGTTTCTGGTGCCATAGACGATCCAGAAAAAGACGGAAACCACTGTATACGCCGCCGCAATTGAGACCCGGGACACGGTGAGATACGGCATTCCGTCAATCAGATACGGGAACAAAGAAAGCGCATAATTAACCGCAACGGCGGAAAAGAGCAGGGTCAGGGGAAGGATCAGCGCCTGTCCTGCGGCCCTGGTGTTCTGATCAGTCATACGGGATGCTCCATATTGGAAGCAGGTATATACGATGGCAATTCTATATCAGTCCGCCAATCCGGGCAGGGGAAACAAGGCGGTCTCTCAGGCGGAGATCCGGAGAGACAGTCCTTTGAGATAGAGACTTTCCGGGATATGCAGCGCGACCGGATGATCGCCGCTCTGCCCCAGCTCATGCAGCACCTGAACATCCCTCCCCGCATCTATGGCCGCATCGGCCACGATCTTCCGGAACAGCTCCCTGGTCATCAGCCCGGAACAGGAGAACGTGAAGAGCCTGCCGCCGGGATTGAGAAGCCGGAACGCCGAAAGATTGATATCCTTGTAGCCCCGGGCCGCGCCGTCGAGCTGTTTCCGGGATCCGGCGAACTTCGGCGGATCCAGGACGATCAGATCGAACCGCCTGCCTTCCTGGTGGTACTGCCTGAGAATCCTGAACACATCACCCTGGACTGTCACAAATGCCTCTTTCGAGATTCCGTTCAGCTCCGCATTCTGTTCCATCAGTCCCAGATACTCCGCCCTGTCTTCCACATTGGTGACCCTTGCCGCGCCGCCCTTGAGGGCGGCCAGGCCGAATCCGCCGGTGTAGGCGAAGCAGTTGAGCACCTCGGCGCCGTCGCTGCAGGTGCGTACCAGCTCGCGGTTCTCCCGCTGATCAAGGTAAAATCCGGTCTTGTGACCGCTGACAACATCCACAAGGAAGCGCAGGCCGTGTTCCTCGATGGCGACCAGAGACGGAGGTTCGTCACCGCGGAGCACGCCCTGAACCGGTTTCAACCCTTCCTTGTTCCGCACATCTGCGTCGGACCGTTCATACACGGTCCCGACACCGGTCAGCCCGGCGAGCCTGTCAATGATCTCATCTTTCCAGTATTCACTGCCGGCGCTGAGAAACTGACAGACGAGGATCGTGTCATAGCGGTCGACGATCAGCCCCGGCAGACCGTCGGATTCGGCTGACACCAGGCGGAAGGCGTTTGTCAGCTCCGGGATGCCCAGGTCCGTCCGCAGACGCAGCGCCGCTTCCAGACGGCGGCCGAAGAAATCGGCGTCCACCTGCTCTTCCCGGTCACGGGTCCAGATGCGGACTCTGATCTGGGAGGAGGGCGACCAGGCGCCCCGGCCCAGGAAACGGCCGTCCGCGGCCATGACCTCTACGGTTTCACCGGACCGGACACCGCTGTCAACGCTGTCAACCGCTCCGGAGAATATCCAGGGATGGTGCCGCAGCAGGGAGCGTTCCCGTCCCTTTTTGAGGATGATGTGTTTCACTGATGATCCGTTTCTTTACGCTGGCAGGACAGGCCGTGTACAACCCGCCTTCCTCCTGTCCGGCATATGAGCACGGCGGAGACGGCGAAGCGGCCGGGATGTACGCTGATGAAATATTGGGAATATAGTCAAAAAGGCCGCAGGGAGCAAGCGGTTAATTCCGCCGAAGGCTCCTAATAACACCGTCCCGTATACGCCGGCCGCCGTCTGCACATCGCTGATGTCGATGTCACCGGCCCGGTCCGCATCGCAGAAGGCCGGGTAACCGGTCTCCCCTGCCGGAGCGATGAACAGCCCCGGCATGCTATCGATCAAGTACAGACTGAGGAAAGGTTTCATCAACGGGTCTCTTATCCGGATCTTCGATTATTTTGTTTGAATTTTCCCCGTATTGATGATCATCTCGATATCACTTTTGTATCGCTTGTACAATTCGTCATAGTTACCGATCATGACCACGGAATACATGACGATGAAATGCTCATCCAGTTTTTTAAACAATACAATGTTGGTGATGTTAGTACTTTTCTGCTCGACCGTGTAGGTGAGAAAAACATCGTCTGTTTTCAAATCGTCGAAATGATCCGGTACGAGTTCAAAGCCATTGGCATGTGCCCGTGTCAGAAAGAGAAGCGCGTATTCTTCAGCGGTATCCACATCCTGTCCTAAAATGTCGAGCAGCAGGTCAAACGTGATGTTCAGACCGAAAACGGCTTTGTCCGCTTTTGGAGCGAGGACTGTCGTATATTTCGTATCCATTGCAAAGGATTTCCATTCCGGCGGGGCCGTGAATTTGTAGCTGAAGCGACGTTCGTATTGTTTGAGTATCAATCCGGTATCCGGGACCTTGTCTTCAAGTCCGTATTCCCGGGCGATCAATGTGAGAAATCCCTTTTTTCTCAAGTCGCCGACAATTCTGCCGGCAGCTGCGCCGACCGCGGCGGGGTAATCATTTCGAAACACAGCAGGATTCGTCATGGCATCATCGAACGTGTGTCTCTTCAGGGCAAAACTGTTGAATCTATCCTTGAAGAGTGGTTTTCCGGACCGCACCTCAATAAGTGTATATTCCATGGTCGTAACGGCAGACAATGTTGACAACTCCCAGGCGGTAATCAGACCCGCCCGTGTTTCTTTAACGATAAGGACATGGCTGAATCCGGCCTTTTGTATTTCCTCAAATCGTGGATTTTCCAACGTACCGTAGACGTCCGAAGCATGTACGGTGGTGATCCGGAAATACGGCTGGATGGAAAATCCGCCCGCCAATCCTTTTTCAATGATCACGGTGCGGTCCAGATCTCCGCCAAGCGCCTGTAATTTTTTGGAATTTTGTGAAGACGTCGAGACATCGATCGCTGCTCCGAGAATACTGTTCAAGAAGATGACGTTCCGTGCCAGCCTCCCTTCAGACCGGTAATCCACACTGAGCCTGGCCTGTGCTTCAACAAATACCAGCAGGGGAATCTGCTCCTCCTGCGCTTGAATTGTCTGATATGCCGCCACTGAAAGAACAGCGGAAACGACTACATTTCCAAGTTGTCTGCGCACTTTTTCGCCCTCATGATAATGATTTCGTATTGCAGCAAATTATATTTCAAATGATGAAACTACTGTCATGGATTGGAAGCATTATATGGCCGTCCCCCACATGCCCGCCACCATCTGCACGTCCACGATGTCGATGTCGCCGTCCCCGTCCACATCGCACGGCTCCAGATAATTCGCATCACCCGCACAGCAGCCCCAACGGCCGGCCACCATCTGCACATCGGCGATATCCACATCCCCGTCACCGTCGAGGTCGGCTCTGACTATAGACAGTTCACCGGGCCGGCCGGTTTGATTGCCGCAGTCGTCATACGAGAAAATTTTAACATTATAGCCCGTCTCATCCCTACTTGGAAAATGAAATTCCCTTCCGAAAACCCAGAAGCTTTGCGTGTTGTTGACGAGAACTCTGTAGAAAGAAGCCGTATCACCATCATCCGCAGCGGCGGGTGCGTCCCAGCTGACAGCGACCGAATCCTTTAAAAACGAATAGGTTGCGTTTTCGATCCCTCCTGGTGAAATGGTGTCATCCGAAGCATATTCATAATGGTATCGTTCACCCCAGCCCAAAATGTAATAGTCCGAAACAAGATTCCCATTATCCGATGCAATCGGATCCCGGTAAGGAGTTCCGGAGCCATAATCCAGGTGCTCCAATTCCATCATGTGACCGGGCAGGGTCACTTTTGGTTTCACTTCACTAGTGTCCGGTTAAAGGTATAAAAAATAAAAAATATGGCCCAACTTACCTCAAAAATTGTTATATTCTAGTGCACCTAAAA
>JAFGRY010000035.1 GCA_016934955.1 bacterium
ATTGTCTTGAATGTAACACATAAACTTCCTGTTAAAGTGCCTGACCCGCAGTACTCATTTTTTCAAACTTTAACCGGACACTAGTGGCCTGTAATCCATAATTCATAATTCATAATCCATAATTCAATTTCGCCTGCTGTCTCCTGTCTGCTGTCTCCCTTTTTTTTCTTGAAATCCCTCCCCGATTTCCGTATTTTTACCTGTTCCCGGCACACACAACGAAGAAGGACGTATCCATGACCTACTCGCCCCTGCTTTCGGTCATCACCGCGGCAGTGGAAATCGCCGCCGCTGTCTGGACGTTCACCGGCATCGGCAGAAAGGCGGTCAAACGCACTGCGGGGGCGATCCTGCTTTTGCTCGCCTCCTACCAGATTCTCGAGGTGCTCATCTGTGCGGCGACGCCGCCCTCGCTTCTCCTCTCACGGATCTCGTTCATGTCCGTCGCCTGGCTCCCCCCGCTGGGGATCCTGCTGATCTCTATCCTTGCGGGCAGCACACCCGCACGCATCTATGCGGCCGGGCTTCTGTTCGCGTCCCTGGTGCTGAATCTCATAATTCTTCTGACACCGGATTTCGTCGGCCAAACCACATGCCGGGTTGTCTTCGCTCTTTTCCGCAACCATCATGCGAGCTTCCTTGCCTACTGTATCTTCTACTGGCTGGGACTTCTGGGCATGGCAGGATTCTCCCTGTCCGGCAGCAGGTCCGCGTCGGCCCGGGATAAACAACAGCTGCGGCTGATGGCGGCCGGCAGCCTGGGGTTCATTGTCCCCTCACTGGTCACCGTCCTGCTGTTTCCCTCCGTGACTACCGGCAGCCTCCCGTCGATCATGTGCCACTACGCCCTCTTCCTGGCCCTGGCGCTCATAATCCTGATCCGGCGTGAAAAAAACAATTGAGCGGACCGCTGAACGCCTTGTATTTCTCGGTGCTGTACCCTATATTCTTCTCATGCTCCTGGAATAAGGGAAAGGCTTTCTTCGATCATGAATATATACCAGCTCATTATTCTCCTGGCCATCGCGGCTGAATTCATTCTCACCCTCGCTGCCGATATCCTCAACCTCAAACACCTCAGCGGAGAGCTTCCCGATGAGTTCAGGGATATCGCGGACGCGGACACCTATGCAAAATCACAGGCCTACACCCGGGTCAACACCCGCTTCGGATTCATCACCACGGTATTCGATCTGGCGGTGATGCTCACCTTCTGGTTCACGGGCGGATTCAACCGGCTCGATCTTCTCATCCGCGGCTGGCATCTCCATCCCATCTGGAACGGACTGCTTTTTATCGGCATTCTCATGGCGGCCAGAACACTCCTGTCTCTTCCTTTTACCGTGTACCATACATTTGTCATCGAAGAACGGTTCGGGTTCAACAAGACCACGCCCGCGACCTTTATCAAAGACCTGATCAAGGGCCTTTTCCTCTCCATTCTTCTCGGCGGCCCCCTGCTTGCCGGCATTCTCGCCTTTTTCCAGTACGCCGGACCCTGGGCCTGGCTCTACTGCTGGGCGGTGGTTACCCTCTTCTCGCTCGTCATCCAGTTCATCGCCCCGGTCTGGATCATGCCGCTCTTCAACAAATTCACCCCTCTGGAGGAGGGATCACTCAAGGAAAAGATCCTGGCCTATACGGAGCGGATCGGGTACCGTCTCTCCGGTGTCTTCGTCATGGACGGATCAAGGCGCTCATCCAAGGCGAACGCCTTTTTCACCGGATTCGGACGGACCCGGCGCATCGCCCTTTTCGACACCCTGATCGAGCAGCACAGTGAGGATGAGCTGGTCGGAGTGCTCGCCCATGAAGTCGGCCACTACAAAAAGCACCACATCATTCAGTCATTGATTATCGGCATCGTTCACTCGGGAATCATTTTCTACCTGCTCTCTCTCTTTCTGGACAATGCAGGTCTTTTCAGGGCCTTTTACATGGACTACATCTCGATCTATGCGGGCCTGCTCTTTTTCGGCATGCTCTACACGCCGGTGGAACTGCTGCTCTCTCTTGTCCTGAACATTCTTTCCAGGAGACATGAATATGAGGCGGACCGTTTCGCGGCGGAAACCGCATATGGACCGGAACCGCTGATCAGCGCCCTGAAGAAGCTCGCGGTCACCAATCTCTCGAACCTGCGCCCGCATCCGTTCTATGTGTTCCTCACCTATTCCCATCCACCCCTGCTGCAGCGGATAGAACGCATGCGCGCCGAAGCAGCCTGACAAGGAGGAATCCCATGTCGCTGACACGCAGACATTTTCTCAAACTGGGAGGGCTGTCGGTCTCGCTCTCAGGATTCGCTGCATCCTGCCTCTCCTGTACCCGCTCTTCAAAAACGGCATTGGAGGAGATGACCCGGGGAGTCGTTCCCCCCGGGTCCCGGGACTATGAGGAGCGCATCGAGCGGGCCCGCGCGATTATGGCGAAGGAACGGATCAAGGCGCTGCTTCTCACCCCGGGAAGCGATCTCGTCTATTTCACCGGTGTCGGCTGGGGGCTGAGTGAACGGCTGTTCGCCGCGCTCATTCCGGTCCGGGGAGACACGGCCTGGATCTGCCCCGCCTTTGAAAAAGAGCGGGCGGCCGAGCAGCTGCCCGGAGACGCCGCCCTGCTCACCTGGGAGGAGCATGAGAGCCCCTATGCGCTCATTGCGGATCACCTGCGCAGCCTGCCCGGCGGCGGTTCTCTGGCGATCGGCCCTTCCGCCCGTCATTTCGTGCTCAGGGGGCTGGAACGCGACGCTCCCCGGCTGCACCTCGCCGACGGCGCCTCCGTGACCCAGCCCTGCCGGGCCCGCAAGACCGAAAAAGAACTGGCGTACATGGATCTCGCCGCCCGCATCACCAACCGCGCCTATCATCACGCATTCTCCCGTCTGCGCAGCGGTATGACCGCCGCTGCCTTCACGGGTATGATCAGGGAGGCGCACCGCGGCATGGGCGCCGGCGGTGGCGCATTCGCCCTCTTCGGCGAAAATACGGCCTATCCCCACGGCACCGGCAGGCGGCGCGACCTCCGGGAGGGGGATTTCATCCTCGTGGACGGCGGCTGTTCCGTGGAAGGCTACCATTCGGACGTCACCCGCACGGTCATCTTCGGGAAGCCGACCCCAAAACAGCAGCGGGTATGGGACACCGTGAAAAAGGCCCAGGAAGCCGTGTTCGCGGCCGTACAGCCGGGTGTCGCCTGCGGCAGCCTGGATGCTGTCGCCAGGGCGGTGATCACCGAAGCGGGGTTCGGGCCGGGCTACCGCTTTTTCACCCACCGGCTCGGGCACGGTATCGGCCTGGACGGCCATGAATACCCCTACCTGGTCCGGGGCAACGATCTGAAACTGGCGCCGGGAATGACCTTCAGCAATGAACCCGGCATCTACATATACGGTGAATTCGGTGTCCGCCTGGAGGACTGCTTCGCGGTCACCGACACCGGGGTCAGGATTCTGGGAGAGATGCCGGCGGAAACAATAGACACTCCTTTTGCCGGACTATAAAAACAGATAATGGGGCTTGATATGAAGCGGATAATGTCCTATCTTTTCTATGCAGCGGTACTGCTCGGCGTTTCCTGCATCGAGTACGGGGGAGAACCTTTCGATCCGGCGGCCGAGAAAGCGGCCGTACGGGCGGTCCTGGACGCGCAGGTCGCCGGATGGAACAGCGGCGATCTCACCGCCTATATGCAGGGATACGCGCACACCGACAGCCTCAGATTCGCCAGCGGCGGCACCGTGCGCTATGGCTGGGAAGCGACCCTGCAGGCCTACCGGCGGGGCTACCCGGACAGGGAGCGAATGGGGCATCTCGTTTTTTCCGAGGTCGACATCCGCATGCTCAGCCCCGATGCGGCCCTGGTCTTCGGGCGCTGGCAGCTTGAGCGTGAAGAAGATTCCCCGTGGGGTCTCTACACGCTGATCGTACGGAAAACCGCCGGGGGCTGGCGGGTGGTGCATGACCACACTTCATCTGCAGCTGAATAGCTGTTGACACAAGATGGGCCGGCAGAGATGCGGCCACGGCAGAAAACCGGAAAGGAAGAGCATGAAAGAACGGTTACAGGATCTGGAACGTCTCAGGGTGGAAGCGCTGGACAGCATCCTCGGAAAACCCTTCCGCGTTCTCGACGACGGATTCATCCGGGTCATCGATTATATGGGGACCGATGCCTCGATCGTCCAGGCGGCCAGGGTCGCCTACGGCGAAGGCACGAAAAAACGGAGGCAGGACGAAGAGCTCATCCGGTACCTTATGCGGCACCGGCACACCTCTCCCTTCGAGATGTGTGAAATCAAGCTGCATCTCCGCGTGCCCATGGACACCTGGCGTCAGTGGATCCGCCACCGGACCGCCAACGTGAATGAATATTCCACCCGCTACTCGATCGCCATCGACGCAGCCTACGCCACCGATCCGGGCGCCTGGCGCACCCAGTCGGCGAGCAACCGCCAGGGAAGCGCCGGGTTCCTGCCGCCGGAAACGGGCCGTCTGCTCAGCGAGCGGGAACGGGAATTGCAGGAGACGGCCCGCAGCGTCTATCAGGAGCGGCTGGAGGCAGGCGTCGCCCGGGAGCAGGCGCGAAAGGATCTGCCCCTCTGCACCTACACCGAGGCGTACTGGAAAATCGATCTGAAAAACCTGCTCAATTTCCTGGCGCTCCGCATGGAGGCCCACGCCCAGGAGGAGATCCGGGCCTATGCAACCATCATCGGCGAGGAGATCGTCAGCCGCTGGTGTCCCGACACCTGGAAGGCGTTCCGGGACTACACCATGGAAAGCCTCACCTTTTCCCCCGTGGAACAGGGTATTCTCGCCGCGCTTCTGGCCGGTGACCGGGATGCGGCGATTGCGGCGGCGGAAACCGGGGGATGGCTGCCGCGCAGGGAAGGAGCCCTCACCTTTCACCTGGAGCGGTACGAATTCGAAAACAAGTGCGGCCGTCTGGGCATCGCTCCGCCCTGGATGTAAACAGCAACGATTCCGGAAACAGCACATGAAGACCGGCACATACGTGACACTCCCGGCCCTGCTCGCAGCACTGCTCCTGATCGCCTGCGGCGGATCCACTCCCGTTGTCGACCTGGAGCCGAGGGATATCAACGGGAACAAAATCGAGAGGGGCCTTCCCGATCTGCCGGAAACCATGCCCCCGGGCATGGCGAAAATCAAGGGCCGCACCCTGCGGTCCGCCGAAGAGGGCGGCACCCTTTTCTGTATACTCGAAATAACCGAAGTCGAAGCGGTCAGTGCCTCGGCGCCGCCTCTGAAAACCGGAAAAATCATCGAAGTGCAGATGCCCCGTATCGTCTGGATGCGTTTCGACCCGGAAAGCCGCCCGGCACCGGCCGTATCGGACCTGCTGCGGGCCTCCATCCAGTACGCGGGGAAACCCGCCGACAGCCTCGCTTCGACGGCCTGGCACCTGAAGAGGCTCTTTCGATGAGGTTCGCAGCGGTAATTTTCGATCTGGACGGCACGCTTCTGAATTCACTGGCGGATATCGCCGCGGCCGCGAACCGGGTGCTGCAGGAACGGCATCTGCCGGACCATGCGGTCGACGCCTACCGGATGTTCGTGGGCAACGGAGTGCGGGAACTGATGCGGCGGGCCTTGCCCCGGGAACGGCGGACGGAGGCGCTTGTCAGCGATCTGGAGAAACGATTCCGGGATGTATACGCTGAATCATGGGACATCAGAACCGCACCCTATCCCGGGATACCTGAGATGCTCGCAGCACTGGCGGAGCGGGATATTCCCATGGCGGTCTGTTCCAACAAACCCCATGATTTCACGCTGCGCTGCGTCGACCGTTTCTTTCCGGAAACGCCATTCCGGGCGGTGCACGGCAAGAAAGAGACCGTGCCCGCGAAACCAAATCCGATTTCGGCCCTGGCCCTGGCAATGGCAATGGACACCGATCCGTCGTGCACCATGTTCGTCGGTGACAGCGGCGTGGATATGGAAACAGCGCTGCGGGCGGGTATGTTTCCCGCGGGCGTGGCCTGGGGATTCAGGGACGAATCAGAGCTGAGAAAGGCGGGCGCTGAAATCATCATCGAGCATCCGGACCAGATAGCCCAGCTCTGGTGACCCCCGGCATGCGGCAACAGATCCACTAACAGACAGGATTGAACGATGAAACCATTGAACATTCTCATCTTCACCGCGCTTGTCGTTCTCTTTTTCTTCATTCTCATTATTGCCAGGGATTTTCTCATCCCCATGGTCATGGCCGTATTCATCTGGTACCTGATCAACGTGCTCGCGGCAACCATCCGGAAGATACGGATCGGTGCATTCAAGTTTCCGGGTTCCGTCTCATATTTTATTTCCATAATTCTCATCCTGGCGATTCTCACCTTCATCGTGAATCTGATTTCATCCAACATCGCCCAGGTGGTGGCCGCGGCGCCGACCTACCAGAAAAACATAGACAGGATCAGCCATCCGGCAACCGAGTTCATTCAGGAAAAAATCAACCTGAATCCCGACCAGCTCTTCAGCGACATCAATCTTTCGGTGATTATCTCCAAAATCGCCGGCGGCCTCACCGGGCTGGTGAGCAACGCCGGTCTGATTACCCTCTATATCTTTTTCATTTTTCTGGAACAGAAATATTTCCGGAAAAAGCTGAACGCGCTGACCCAGAATAAAAAGCGGTACAGCGAGGTGATGCAGCTGATAAAGAGGGTCGACACCGACGTCAAAACCTACATCGGCATCAAAACCCTGGTGAGCGCGCTGACCGCCGTGCTCGGGTATCTGGTGATGTCCATTGTGGGGCTCGACCTGGCGGAGTTCTGGGCGTTCCTGCTCTTTATCCTGAATTTTATCCCCAATATCGGCTCACTCCTGGCAACGGCCCTGCCGTCATTGCTGGCGCTTATCCAGTTCAACACCTACACCCCGTTCATTATCGTACTCAGCGGTATTCTTGCGGTGCAGCTTGTCGTGGCCAATATCGTGGAACCGCGGCTCATGGGCCAGTCCCTGAATCTCAGCCCCCTGGTGATCATCCTTTCCCTGGTGATCTGGGGCACGGTCTGGGGCATTCCCGGCATGTTCCTCTGCGTGCCGCTCACCGTGGTCATCATGATCATATTCTCCCATTTCCCGAAAACCCGCCCCATCGCCGTCATGCTCTCCCGGGCCGGACGGCTCACTCAATAAAAAAGCGGCATCCCCGAAGGGATGCCGCCCGCGTTCGAATGCTGCCCGGCGTTTAAATAAATCCTCTGCTGACGGTGGTCCAGACCGGTCCGCTCTTGACCGGCGGGGTCTTCTTCCCGCCACGATCGATGGTGATGCCGACCTTTCCATCGTCTCCGGACTTCCAGACGGCTCCATCGGTCCCGCCGTCTTTTTCCTTCAGCACCTCGATATGTTTGCCGCCTCCTTCGTCGATCCACTGAATGTGCCTGTTTCCGTCCTCGATCCTGATAAAATTCTCGAGAAACTTCGAGCCGCCGAACCGGTATCCCTTCAGCTTCACGGTAACATCTTTGCGGGTCCCGGAGCGTAAAACAGTGACGCTGATCTCATCATCTTTCTCGAATTCATCCAGAATCGTTCTCACCTGGTCCGCGTCACGCACATCTTCTCCGGCGACCTGCACGATCACGTCGCCGCTTTTAATGCCGGCCTCGTCCGCGGCACTCTCTTCGTCCACTGAAAGCACAAGCACGCCGTTTTCGGGGGTCGTTTTGAAATAGGCGGCGAGATCCTTGTCCATTTCATGCAGATTCACTCCCAGGTAGGCTTTGTCGCCGTACACACCGAATCCAAACCGTTCTCCATCACCGCTTAAAAAATAGAAATTGATATCGTACTTTCCTACCGTTACCGGCACCGTCTTTTCGCTCCCGTTCCTGAGTATTTTCACATCGACCGTCGTCTCCGGCGCGGTTTCCCGCACAGCGTCGGTGAGATCGTCGGTGGTGATGATCTTTTTCCCGTTGAAGAACAGGATCACATCGTCTTCCTGCAGACCCGCTTTTTCAGCCGCGCTCTTCTCCTGGACATCGGTGATTTTCACGCCGTGAGAGATGCCGAGTTCCTTTTTCTCTTTTACCGGGACACGGGCGATCGATACACCGAGATAGCCCCTGTCTTTGGCGGCATCTTCAGGCTCGGCAGCGGAAATCGCCAGCGAGAACAGCAACGCGACACCGATTGCCGGTGTCAGCACGGCTTTTACATGATTCTTGCGAATATTCATTCTATTCTCCTTTCAGGTTACATGCGGTTTTCACATCTAAGACGTCCGCACAAAGAAAAAAGTTTTACATCAAACCGCCGTGTCCGTGAATTTTTCTTGCCATCACGGCCCTCAGTTGATACATTACCATTATCCCGCACAATGGAGATCGTTCATGAAATACCCCGCATACGCCGCGATCCTGGCAGTGCTCCTCCTGCTCAACACGCCCTGCCCCGGACAGGAGCGTCCCAAGGTGGGGCTTGTCCTCTCGGGCGGCGGCGCCAGGGGCCTTGCCCATATCGGTGTTCTGAAAATGCTGGACGACCTCGAGATCCCCGTCGACTGCATTGCGGGCACGAGCATGGGCGGCATTGTCGGCGCTCTCTACGCCATCGGCTACAGCGGCAGGGAGATCGAGGAAATCGTCCGGCGGACGGACTGGGTGAGGCTGTTCAGTGACGAGCCCCGGCGGTCCCTGCAGCCCTACCTGCAAAAAAAGGAATACGGCCGTTACCAGCTCGAATTCGGCATTGTCGACTTCAAGCCGGTGCTGCCCCCGGGGCTGGTAATCGGGCAGAATCTTTTCCTCACATTCGCCGATCTCATTTTTCCCTTCAACAAGGTCAGGAATTTCGACGATCTCCCTAAACGGTACCGGTGCGTCGCCGTCAACCTCCAGACCGGCAGGGAATTCGTTATCGGGAACGGTCCTCTCGACAAGGCCATGCGCACGACCATGGCCATTCCCTCAATTTTCAGCCCGGTGGTCTGGAACGATTCCCTCTATATCGACGGAGGTATTCTCAATAATCTTCCCGTCGACGTCGTCACGGCCATGGGGGCGGATATTATCATCGCGGTGGACGTCATGGGTCCCCAGAAAGAGCCCCGCAAGCCCCGGTCCATCGTCGATGTCTTCGAGGAAACGCTTTCCATCCTCGGTATGGACCGCTGGCGCGGCAACGTCGAACACGCCGACCTCTACATTCAACCCGATCTGGACGGATTCGCAATCACGGACTTCAGCAAACAGAAAATCAGAACGATAGTCGCCCGGGGAGATTCCGCCGCCCGGAACTCCCGGCAGCGTCTCATCGAGCTTCGGGACAGCCGTCATATCCACTGTTACCATGATGTGAACGATCCCGGAATCGCCGACCGTCCCTACACGATCAGCGAAATACAGATCACCGGCGCCACCACCATGAATTTCGCCGACATCGGGGAGATGCTCTGTCTGCGCACCGGCGCCGAATTCGATCCCGACAGGTTCCGGACCTGCGTCGACAGCCTGAGAGGGACTGGATTCTTCAAGGAAGTGGTCTATGAACTCACCCCTCTCAACGAACGGGAAATGAAAGTCGCTGTTCGGGTCTGGCAGCTGCCGCATCCGGTTATCGGGGCGGTGTCCATCGGCGGTAACGAGCACCATTCCGACCGGTTCATTTATCAGCTCATCGGTATCAGGGCCGGCGACCGGCTCGACACCGAGGATCTGCACCGGCGCATTCTCTCCCTCTACTCCTACGGATATTTCGAAACGATCCGCTACGAGCTGGAACCGCTGGAGGACAATTCGGTCCACCTGAAGCTGTATGTCACGGAGAAACCGCTGCGACGCCTGCGTCTGGGGTTCCGTTTCGACAACTATCACAAGCTGGTGGGAGTAATCACGGCATCGGCAACCGACGTGCCCGTCACCGGACTGCGGGTGCGGAACGAGCTGCAGTTCGCCGGTCTCTGGAAATATTCCACCCGCGTTTCCTATCCCACGCGCACCATGCGGATGTCGTTCTACCCCTTCTTTGAACTGCACTACAGTCAACTGCCCCTGCGCCTCTACGACAGCGAAGGGAACGCCGCCGCCGAGTACACAAGCAGGGCCGGACGGGCAGGAGCCGGGTTCGGCATGTTCATTTCCAATCTCATTCAGGGGGAGATATCCTGCAGCTACGAACTGATCGAAAGCAGTCCCTCCCTCACCGGGCTCGATCCCGGCCTCTTTCCCCGCTACGAGACCGATCTCAGCCAGGTGCGGGCCTCCCTGGATATCGACGTCCTTGACGACATCTACATGCCCAAACAGGGGTTTCAGATCCATGCCGAATTCGAGGGCAGCTACCGGCGGCTGGGGTCGCCGGTACCGTACGAACGATTCTCCCTTTTCGGTGATTTTTATACAACCGCGGGTTCCATTCACACGGCCCGGTTCTACTTCTTCACGGGGCGCAGCTCGGCCGCCCTGCCCTTTTACAAGTATTTCAACCAGGGTGCTCCCGAAACATTCGCCGGTATGGGCTGGGACCAGCTTTACGCCGGACAGTATGAACTCGCCCGCATGGAATACCGGCTGCAGCTGCACCGGTTTTTCTATGCCCGGCTCATCGGCAATGCGGCATTCGACATCCGGGGCGCATCCGGCGCCGTGTACGGCTTCGGTACGGGCATCACCTTCGCCTACCCGCTGGGAAGCCTCGAACTCATCCTCAGCAGGGGGCATACCGGCTTCTCGCCGGACCGGGAGTACCGGAGCGCCGCCTATATTTCGGTGGGAGCGAAGTTTTAAATGCGGCTCTTTACCGGCACGCGTCAATCACCAGCGGTGAGGTACACTATGAAAAAGCTCTTACTTGTGTTTATACTGACAGCACTCTCCTGCGCTCCTGACGGAAACAGGGGTCCGGACCTCCGGCTCTGGTACCGCCAGCCCGCCGGCGCCTGGATCGAAGCGCTGCCCGTGGGCAATGGCCGGCTGGGTGCCATGGTCTTCGGCAATGCCCGGCAGGAACGGATCCAGCTGAACGAAGATTCCATGTGGCCGGGCGGCCCTGACTGGGGAGATGCGAAGGGCACTCCCGCCGAGCTCGAGGAAGTGCGCGAACTGCTGCGAACCGAGCAGTATCACCTTGCGGACAAGCGGGTCGTGGAGGCGTTTTCATACGGCAGCATCATTCGCAGCCATCAGACACTGGGCGACCTGATGCTGAATTTCGGGGAAGCGGAAATCGGCGGCTACACCCGCAGCCTCTCCCTCGACTCGGCCCTGGCAACCGTCACCTGCACCCGGAATGGATACCCGTTCAGCGAACGTGTCTTCGCCTCCCGCCCCGATCAGGCGATCGTCATCGAACTGGCCACCGCCGATCCCCGGGGGCTGAACTGCGGCATCGCACTCTCCCGGCCGCCGGATCACGGTCATGCCACGGCTGTCGTCAGCGCGGAAAGCGACGATATGCTGGTGATGGACGGCATGGTCACCCAGTACGGAGGAAAACGCGACTCCCGGCCGCTGAGCATCGAACAGGGCGTCCGCTTCCAGACGAGACTGCAGGTCATCCACGACGGGGGCACCTGTACCGCCCGGGACAGTACCCTGTTATTGGAGGGAGCGGCCGGGGCCCGGATCGTGCTCACCGCGGCCACCTCCTTTTACGAAGATGATTACGGCGAGGCAGCAGCGGATCAGCTGCAGCGGGCCGGGACTTCAGCATTCACGATTCTGCTGGCCCGCCATGTCAGGGACCATCAGCAGCTGTTCAAAAGAGTCCGCCTCGACCTCGGGGATCAGCCGGCGATGCCGCTGGATGAACGGCTGGCAGCTGTCAAAGCCGGC
>JAFGRY010000036.1 GCA_016934955.1 bacterium
CGTGTTTCAGGCGGGGGTCCACAGAATTCCGGCGTGTCGTACCGGATCCCGTTCCTGGATGCCCGACAGAAGCACTCGGGCATGACAATTTTTCTTTCCTTTCAATCCTGACAATTTTTTTTTATCTTACTGTCAGTCACCATCCATGACCATATCTGCAGTGCGGGGGCTGTTCATGAAACGCAGGGACTTCATCAGGCACACGTCCATGGCGGCGGCGGCGCTGTCGTCCGGGGCGCTGCTGCCGGGGTGCGGCACCCGGAGACGCGGGCCGAACATCGTCTATATTCTGGCCGACGATCTCGGATACGGGGATGTGAGCTGTTTGAACGAATCGGGCAAAATCAGCACGCCCGCCATCGACCGGCTGGCCGCCGAGGGTGTGCGGTTCACCGATGCACACTCCGGATCTGCCGTATGCACCCCCACGAGGTACGGCATTCTCACCGGCCGCTACAGCTGGCGCACCCGGCTGCAGTCGGGGGTACTGACCGGCTATGCGCCGCCGCTTATCGACGCCGGCCGGCTCACCGTTCCGGACATGCTGCGCAGGCAGGGGTACACAACCGGCTGCGTGGGCAAGTGGCACCTGGGCTGGGACTGGCAGACCGGGGACGATCATCGATACACCGACGCCTGGGAAGAGACGGACGCCCACGTCGATTTTTCGCGGCCGATAAAAAACGGTCCCGTCACCCGGGGATTCGACTATTTCTTCGGTATCGCCGCCTCCCTGGACATGACGCCCTATGTGTATATTGAAAACGACCGCGTCCTGGATCCGCCGGACCGGAGGATCGCGGGAACATCCGGGTACGAATTTTACCGGGAAGGGCCGATCGCACCGGGGTTCAGTCATGAGGAGGTGCTCCCTGAATGTACCCGGCGGGCGGAGGCGTTTATACGGAAGCACCGTTCCCGGCCGTTCTTTCTCTATCTTCCCCTCTCCGCCCCCCACACGCCGATCCTGCCCACTGGTGGGTTCAAAGGGAAAAGCGGGATCGGCCCCTACGGCGATTTCGTGCTCCAGTGCGACCACACCGTGGAGCGCATTCTCACCGCTTTGAAAGAGAACGGGCTGGAGGATACCACCCTGGTGATATTCACCAGCGACAACGGCTGCTCCCCCATGGCTGATTTCCCCGATCTGGCCGCCAAAGGGCACCACCCCAGCTACCGCTTTCGGGGCCTCAAGGCAGACATTTACGAGGGCGGTCACCGGATCCCCTTCATCGCCCGCTGGCCGGGGCACATTCCCGCGGGCAGCGCCTGCAGTGATACTATCTGTTTGACCGACCTGATGGCAACGGCGGCCGAAATCACCGGATTTGTCCTTCCGGACGATGCCGGTGAAGACAGTGTCAGCATCCTGCCGGGGCTGCGGGGAGAGAACTCTGCGCCGCTGCGGGAGGCGGTGGTCCACCATTCCATCAACGGATCCTTTTCGATCAGACAGGGAAAGTGGAAGCTCGAGTTCTGTCCCGGGTCAGGCGGCTGGAGCGATCCCATGCCCGCGAAGGCAAGACGGGAGAACCTTCCGCCCCTGCAGCTCTATGATCTGTCCGCGGATATCGGGGAGCGGAAAAACGTTTGCACCGAGCATCCGGAGGTCGTTACGGAGTTGACGAGACTGATGGAACGGTACGTAACGAACGGCAGGAGTACGCCGGGCATCGAACAGGCGAATGATGTGGAAGTGAACTGGAGGAAATCCTGATGCGAACATATACACTCCCGGTTGTTCTGGCAATGTTCCTGATGTACGCGGGCTGCGGCCGGATCACCCTGGTCGAGAACAGACAAAGCAGTTATGCCGTTGTCCTCCAGCCGCAGGCGAACGGGACGGACAGCCTGGCAGCCGCCGAGCTGGTCCGCTACCTCGAGCGCGCCACCGGCGCGGCCCTGCCGATTATCCCGGTCGATGAGGCGGCAGGCGATTCTCTCATCTGGATCGGGGCCAGCGGCAGATCCGGCGCTTTTCCGGCGGCGGTGGACTGGACGGTGCTCGCGGAGGACGGATTCTCCATCCGCACCCGGGGACCCGGACTCTCTATTGCCGGCGGGACCGACATGGGGACGCTCTACGGAGTCTACACCTTCCTGGAGGAGTATCTCGGCTGCCGCCGCTACACGCCGGAAGTGGAGGTCGTCCCCTCGAAACAGGTATTCAGTATCCCCCGCATCGAGAGAACGGACATACCGCGGATCACGTTCCGGGAAACCCACTATCATACCGCCTTTGATTCGGCCTACCATGTCTGGCACAAGCTGGACCGGCACAATGATGAGTGGGGCATGTGGGTGCACACCTTCGACGACCTGGTGCCGCCGGAAGTCCACTTCGATTCCCATCCCGAGTATTTTTCTGAAATAAACGGCCTGCGTATTCCGGACGGGCAGCTCTGCCTGACCAACGAGGATGTGTTCCGGATCGTGGTCGACAGCCTGCGGGCGATGATAGGCCGCCGTCCCGACGCAAAATATTGGTCCGTGTCGCAGAACGACACCTACAGTCCCTGTCAGTGCGAGACCTGCCGGGCCCTGGATGAGGCCGAAGGCGGCCACGCCGGCTCCCTGATCCACTTCGTCAACCGGGTGGCGGCCGAGTTTCCGGACAAGGTCATCTCGACCCTGGCCTATCAGTACACCCGCTCCGCGCCGCTGCATGTGAAGCCGGCTTCAAACGTCAACATCATGCTCTGCTCCATCGAGTGCAACCGCAGCAGGCCCCTGGCCTCCGATCCCTCCAGCGCATCCTTTGTCAAAGATGTAAGGGACTGGGGCCGTCTTACCGGCAACATTCTGCTCTGGGATTACGTCGTGCAGTTTCGAAACCTGGTGAGCCCCTTTCCCAACCTGCACGTGCTGCAGCCCAATATTCAATTCTTCGTGAAAAACAACGTCACGGCCCTGTTTCAGCAGGGCAGCGGCGGCAATATCGGTGAGTTTTCCCGGCTGCGGTCCTACCTGATCGCCACGCTGCTCTGGAATCCCGACATCGATGTCGACGCGGTGATGGATGATTTTCTCGGCGGGTATTACGGCGCCGCGGGACCGCATATCCGGCGCTACATCGATCACATGCACCGGGCCCTGCGCCGGTCCGGCGAGGGCCTGGGCATCTACGGGTATCCGCTGCCGTCGGAGAACGGGTACCTCTCCCGAAAGAATATCGGGGCCTACCGCGCCATCTTCGAGGCAGCGGAAGCGGCGGTCGCACACGATCCCGCCCTGATTGCCCGGGTGCGGGAGGCCCGTCTGCCCCTGCAGTTCGCCCGCCTGGAGCAGGCCAAGGTCTACGGCACCGCCGATGGCGGGTTCTTTGCGCAGAATGCTGCCGGTGACTGGATCGCCAGACCGGAGATGACCGCCCTGCTCGACACCTTTACCGTCCGCTGCCGGCGGGCCGGGATCGAACGGCTCTGGGAACACGGCAATCCTCCCGATGAGTACCACACGGTGATGTCCCGCTACCTGTCCACAAGTATGGAAAAGCACCTGGCTCTCTTTAAACCGGTATCACTGACCGTCCCGGCCAGTACGACGTATCACAACGGTGACAAAACCGCCCTGACCAACGGTCTGAAGGGGGTGGATGACTATCACATGAACTGGCTGGGATTCGAGGGCGACTCCATGGAGGCGGTGATCGACCTGGAATCGGTCCAGCCGGTCGCGGAAGTGTCCGTCGACTTTCTCCAGGACGTGATGTCCTGGGTCTGGATGCCGCGGACGGTCCGCTATTCTGTGTCGGAGGACGGCGAGTCCTGGCGGCTGCTGGGGGAAGTGAGGAATCGGGTGGATGAAAAAGCGAGCGGGGCGATCATTCAGACATTTTCCGTGAAAACGGACCCTGTCCCGGCCCGGTACGTGAAAGTGACTGCCGAGAACCGCGGGATCTGCCCCCGCTGGCACAAGGGCGCCGGGGGCAAGGCGTGGATTTTCGCGGATGAGATCATTGTGAGGGGAGGAGGAAGCCCGCTGCCCTGAAATTTTCCAGCGGAAAGAACGAAATTAACGAAAGACATATAAGAAAAAAGGAAAAAGGACAAGACCAAATTCCCCGGGCCGCCACCGACGGGAGTTTTTCCATCGTTCGTCCTGAGCCTGTCGAAGGACGGGATATGTACAATGAACCTTAGGACAGGTGCTTCGATGAACTCAGCACAAGCTTGGGGAGGGATAGTAAATTAATTGAAAACAAGAAAAAGGGCAGCCCTGCGGCTGCCCTTTTCATTCAGTATATTTTAAACTAATATATCCGGGTTCCTTTTTTTTACCTCACCAGCATCACCTTCTGCGACTGCCGCACATCGCCCGCCTGAAGCAGCAGGAAGTAGACACCGCTCGCCGCGTCGATTCCGGAATCCGTCCGGCCGTTCCAATGGACCGAATAGCTGCCTGCGGATTGATGAACCCCGTTCACTATTGTCTGTACATGACGTCCGGTGATATCCGCCACCTTCAGCAGGACCGGAGTGTCATTCGCCAGTTCATACTGTATCTTCGTTGAGGGATTGAAGGGATTGGGAAACGCGGGCTTCAGAACGGTCTGTTCGGGCGGATGCGCCAGGGTAATGGAAATGACATCCTTGACGGTGACGGTGCCGTTTATATCGACATCCGACAGGCGGTAGGAATAGGTCTGTCCGGCCTCCACCTCTTCATCGGTGACAGAATAGGTTTTCCGTTCCGATGTATTGCCGGACCCGAGCAGATGTTCGTGGGTCACATAGGAAGCGATGGTCTCCCAGTCATGAATTTCCGTTTTCCGGTCCAGAATATACCCCAGGTGATCGATCTCACTCTCCGAGACCCAGCTCACCCGAATACCCCGGTCACTGGGACAGGCGGTGAATGATCTCAGACTGACCGGAAGACTGCCGTCGCCGGATAAGGTCGGTGGAGGATCATAAATGGCACTGCTATTCACCCAATTATCACGGGGAGGCTGATTTGATACCTGCGTCTGATAATAGTATGAACCAAATAAGGCTCCTTTTTCATCGAAATAGGAGAATCTCCACCCCTCTGGTTCTGAAAGTTTACCAGTACCGGCGAGTTCCCAGCTTATCCGGTAAACGCCTTTGCCACCGTCTAATGTCGTCCAGTATGCCTTTCCATTGATTGAACCGGCCTGTTCATAGTACGTTCCGTCTACGTACGTAGCCCCGGCCCCGGATACCGTTATATCCCCGTAAATGGCGGCCAGAACGATGGCGACTAACGTTCCCGTTGATAAAAAAGCTACCATCACCGTAATGAGCAATTTTTTCATTGTGCGTTTCTCCCCTTGTCCGTTGAATAAAGGTCTGCATAATATCTATCAAGTTTTTTTGCCATCTGTTTAGAATTGCCCGGGATCGCTTCGTTAAATGAAATGTAGTTGCCAACGGGGTCATTCATCGCCGTCATGCTGCTGTCATAGGATATGGTGACTTTGCGGTACATATCCTTCGGGGCCCGGTATGATACCACTGTATGATTATCAGTATTTAACGGACCATCGCCGGCAAACAGCTCTGTTCCCGCCGGCCCCATTCTGACCCGGGCGAGCAGTTCATAGATCGAAGTAATCTGCACCCTGCTGTCCGCCAGATCTGCTGCAATTTCGGGAGTACTCATCCGTTCTCTGATCCGCTCCCATTCCAGCACCAGCGGCTGCTTTGAACCGAGCAGGAGGATATCGGTATTCTGGATACTGGATACTACATATACATTGGGGAAGACGGCGGTGAATGTCCGGATCATGGTTTTGAGATTCTCCTGAGAGATGCTGTATAACTGGCACCACTGACAGATGATTCCTTCCTGCTTTAATGCTTTGAAACAGAGCTCGAAATATTCCCTGGTAAATAAATTAGCTACTCCGGCCATCCAGGGATTGGACGGTTCGGAGATAATCACATCAAACCTGTCAGGATGCAGTTTCAGGAACAGCCTGCCGTCGGTCACCCGGATATCCACATTCGGATTTTCATGCAGGTCATAATTATGATCTTTAAAGAAACGGGCCGCTTCCACAACTGCCGGTTCAATTTCTACAACGGTTGTACTCGTGAGTGGATACAGTGAGGCTGAACCGGCAGTACAGCCTGTTCCCATGCCGATGACACAGGCCGTTTTGGGATCGGGATGGATCAGCAGGGGAAAATGAGCGGACAGCCGCTGAGTAGGCATATCGCCGATGGATGATCCCTCGGCCTTGCCATCCACGGTAATCACCCGGTGTTTGATACCGTTGACCACCAGCGGTGTCTGTTTCACGGTGACAGTAGATGTCAGGCCGTCTTTATAGTAAAGAATTTCGTTTTGGCCGGTCAGGCCTTCCTCAAGATCTCGGGCGCTGGCAATCCTGTTCCTCATCAGGGCATTGAGTGTCGATCTGCGGTATGCGCCGGCAGTCATCAGTACCCGGTTCCATTCAGGAAGTAGAATAATAAGCAACAGGGCAATTGTACCGCTCAAGATTATCCCATGTTTTAAGTATATTTTTGAAGAGCGAAGGGCGGTAATCAGGACTCCGGCCAGACAGTAGAGGGCAATAATGATCAGAAACGCGGTCCGCATTCCGAAAAGGGGAACCAGGATGAATCCCGCAGCGAGGGAGCCCAGGATCGATCCGACTGTGTTCCAGGCATAAAGCTGTCCGATTTTCCGCCCGATTTTTTCTCCCTGTTCCTTCACGATGCGAATCGCGGCGGGAAAAAGCCCCCCCATGATGAACGCGGGATAAAACAGGATAATGCCGGCAATAAATACCTGGATGAAGAAAATCTTTTCAGGATGCCGGTCGAGCTGGAATGCCCAGTACATCTTGATAAACAGCCAGGGCAGGTATTTGAATACGGCAGTTGTGACCGCGACCAGTACTGCTGTCAACAGGGAGAGAATGTAAAAGATTTTGATCGCTTCTGCTCTCTCCGATTTCAGCACTGCGGAGATGATTGCGGATCCCAGGCCCAGGCCTGCCAGAAACGTTGCCAGAACAATCGAGAAGGCATAGGTCGATCCGCCGATTACAAGAATGACGGTCCGGGTCCAGAGAATCTCACAGGCGAGGCCGGCAAACCCGGTCAGGGCCACGGCCAGGGAAACAAGAGTAGGCCTGCCCGGTGTCCCGGATTTTGGGGTCTTTGCAGGCACTGTGTGATGTGGAATCGCTGTTTCGATTCTTTTGCCGGCAAGGATTGCGCTGATCCCCACCAGGCCGTTCAGCAGGGCGATACCGTATACCGTTTCTGCGAGACCCAGTCCGGGGAGAAGAATGAATCCTGCCGTCAGTGTTCCTGCAAACGCGCCAATGGTATTTATTCCGTAGAGGATACCGCCCTTTTTCGCGGCATCGGTCTTTTTATTAACATAGAATTGAGTCAGGAGAGGCAGGGTTGTCCCCATCAGCACTGTCGGGCCCAGTAAAAGGAGTGCAGCGATGATGAATCGTACAATGAAAAGAAAAATCAGGTTATCGGAGATACCAATCCCGGCCAGACTGAACAGCGGCAGAACCTGTTTGAAAATCAGCGGTGTGAGAAGGGCATAGAGGGCGATGGCGAGCTCAAGTTTCCCGTAGAGTGTCAGGGGTGCGGCGATACGGTCTACTTTTTTTGATATGATAAAAGATCCGAGAGCCAGTCCCCCCATGAAGACGGCAACGACAGTGGAAACGGCAAGGGTCGTTGATCCGAATTCCAGGGTAATGGCCTTGACCCAGCAGAGCTGATAGATAAGCGCGAAGGCACCTGAAAAGAAAAAGAGAGTGTAGATGAGAAGGGTGTGCCAGGATTTCATAATGCTCCATTAATGATGCAGACCACCGCGAAAGAGAAGTGTTATTGTCTGTTGAAAATCAGGGTGTGCATCCTGGCACATAATTGTGGATAAATGTCTGTATAAGAACGGTTATTTCAGGCAGACATGCAAGGCAATTTTTTTCTGTCGTGATAATCTGTTTGATTAAAAGGAAAATAATAATACATTGTGTACACATCTGATTCCATACTCTGTTATTCTTATCCCGGAGGAGATATGAAGCGTATATTACTCACCGTCCTTTTTGTCGCCACTCTCGCTGCCCGGCTCCCTGCCCAACAGATCGGCGCTGTCTCTCCGGACGGAACGGTAAGGGTCAAGATCACGATCGATTCAGCGATCAGCTACGCGGTCTCCATGGGAGACAGGATGGTTCTCGCACCGTCCCAACTGAGCCTGACCGTCAATGGAACCGAACTGGGGAGAAATCCACGTCTCATATCGGATTCAGGCAGCATTGTTTCCGAGGTTCTCTCACCCGTCATTCGGCAGAAATCGGCGCAGATCGAAAACACCTACACGCTGCTGACCCTGGAATTTGAGAAGCGTTTCAGTGTCCTGTTCCGCATCTACAACGACGGCGTGGCCTACCGCTTCGTTACCTCGGGCAAGGGTGAGGCGGTGGTGAACGGGGAAACGGCAGCGTTCCGTTTCCCGGGCGATCCCATGGTCTGGTTTCCGGAAGAGAACAGCTTCTTCACCCACCAGGAGCGGGAGTACAAACACATCCGGCTCAGTGAGATCACTCCGGATCGCAGGTGCATCGTGCCGGCGCTGGTGGAGGTGGAGAACGGCCCCTTCGTGCTGCTGACCGAGGCGGACCTGGACGACTATCCGGGCATGTCCCTGGCAGGCAACGGCGGAGGAAACGGCTTTCAGGCCGATTTTCCCCACTATGCCCTTGCCGACACCATGACCCGGGACCGGGACGTGCCGGTGACGAAGACCGCCGATTACCTGGCAAAAACGGACGGAAAGAGGTCCTTCCCCTGGCGGGTGATGATCATATCCGAGGACGCAGCCGGATTGGTCGAATCCCAGATGATCTATAGACTCGCTCAGCCGCTGCAGCTGAAGGATACGGAGTGGATCAGACCGGGCAAGGTCGCCTGAGACTGGTGGAACGCCAACAATATCTATGATGTGGATTTCAGGGCGGGCATCAATACGGAAACGTATAAATACTATATCGATTTCGCGTCGCGGTACGGGCTGGAATATATCATTCTCGATGAAGGGTGGTACGTGCTGGGTGATCTGCTCGACGTCGTTCCGGAGATCGACGTGCCGGAGCTGGTGCGCTACGGGAAAGAGAAGGGCGTGGGCGTGATCCTCTGGGTGGTGTGGAAGACCCTCGACGACCAGCTGGAGCCGGCCCTGAAACAATTTTCCGACTGGGGCGTAAAGGGAATAAAGGTGGATTTCATGCAGCGTGAAGATCAGTGGATGGTGAACTACTACCACAGGATCGCCCGCAAGGCGGCGGAGCACCAGCTGCTGGTCGATTTTCACGGGTCCTACAAACCCACGGGACTGCGGCGGATGTATCCCAATGTCATGACCCGGGAGGGGGTTCGCGGTCTCGAACACTGCAAGTGGAGCGCGGACGTGGGGCCCGAGCACGACCTGATCATTCCCTTTACGAGAATGGTCGCCGGCCCCATGGACTACACACCCGGCGCGATGCTGAACTCCATCAAGCGGAATTTTCACCCGGTGTTCACGCAGCCGTCGAGCCAGGGGACCCGCTGTCACCAGCTGGCGATGTACGTCGTATACGAGAGTCCGCTGCAGATGCTGGCCGACAGCCCGAGCAACTATATGAAAGAGCCGGAATGCATGCGGTTCCTCTCCGCCGTGCCTACGGTATGGGATGAGACCAGAGTGCTCGATGCGGCGGTTTCCGATTACATCCTGGTTGCCAGACGAAGCGGCGACACATGGTACGCAGGCGCCATGACCGACTGGACCGGACGGGAGCTGACCATCGATTTCTCGTTTCTTGGTGAAGGCGCCTACCGTATGTCGGTCTGGGCGGACGGGATCAACGCCGACCGCCAAGGCGGGGATTTCAGGCATGAAGAAAGCGCAGTGAGCGCGGGTGATATCCGTACACTCTCAATGGCGCCGGGCGGCGGCTGGGCCGCGATCATCAGACCGGCGGAATGAACAATCGCGATTGATGATTCAGGAGGTACAGTATGAGTAACACTACACGGGCATGTATTGCGGCAGCCGCCGTTTGTGCCCTCTTCGCGAGCGGCTGCAACATGGCGATCAACCGCTCGGTCCATGTGGACGACGGTGAAAAAGTCGGTCACGGGTACAACGCGATAAACGGGAACGTCACCATCGGCAATGACTGCAGCGTCAAGGGTGACTGCCGCAGTGTGAACGGCAGCATACGAATCGGGACCAACACGCATACGGGTGCTCTGCAGAGCGTCAACGGCAGTATCAGGATTGGATCGGAATCGGTGATTCACGGCAGTATCGCTTCCGTGAACGGGCCGGTTGACTGCGGTGACGGCGTTGTGGTGCAGCGTGACCTCGATACGGTAAACGGCGATGTCGAACTGGTCAACACGCGCGTTGAACGGGATCTCACAACCTATAACGGTGATGTAACGCTGCGGCGGGGAAGTGTGGTTGAGGGTGATATCGTCATCAAGGAACCAAAAGGGAGTTCGAATCACAAAGAGATTACCATCAGGCTCGCGGATGCGTCCGTGGTCAAAGGCGATGTGATCAACAGGTCCCGTGACGTAACCGTGAACCTGATCCTCAGCGGAAACAGTGAAGTGAAAGGAAACACCCGGCGGGTGGAAGTGAGCACCCGCTGATCGGGCCAAAAACCGTGTCTCCATCGGCAGCCGGGCGGGAACACCGTCCGGCTGTTTTTTTATGCAGTGAACTCCCAGTCGGTGGTGCTGTCGATCAGCCGGTGAGCGGGCAGGAGCACGATCCGCAGGATGGTGTCATTTTTGATATTGATATCCGCATCGGCGAGCAATGATGTCAGATTGTTCACCGTGCCGTGATCTTCCACGATCGTGGTGATAAGCAGGCAGTGCCGCTCTCGCTCATGCGCCGCGTGAATCAGTCCCTTGAAGAGCGGGTAATCGTGTTCGAGGGCGTTCTCGAGGTTCTCACCTTCAAATGTGCATCCGCTATTGATCCCGCAGGTTTTTAGCGCGAGCAGGAGATCGTCTTTATATTCAGTCTTGAACAGCTGTATTATCAGAAAATACATAAAAAGCCTCCTCAATGCACCGGGGTTTCACATTCACCGGCCTTTATCAGCGCTCTCTTGGTCAGCAGCGGACCGGCTACTTCAGTAACAATCGTGGTAAAAAGGAGAATATTGATGACGATAAGCGAGAGGTCAATACCGGCCTGTCCGAAATCGCCGTTCCCGAACTGTTCCCGCACCATAATAGCCAGGGCGATCGCAACCCCAACCTGGGGGATGAGCGCGACTCCGATGAATTTTTTTACCGACGGCGCCGCTTTCCCCAGGATAGCGCCGAGCCTCGCTCCGCCCATTTTGCCGGCGGTTCTGGAAACGAGATAGATCAGGCCAAGCAGCCCGATACGGGGGAGCAGGGTGACATCCAGATGCGATCCCGCGAAAATAAAAAAGTAAGCGAAGAGGATCGGAGAGACATTATCCGTTATTTTAAGCGATCGGTGCGTCAGCGCGGAATTCATGTTCGCGGTGACCGACCCGAAGGTCATGGTGGCCAGCAGCCCGGAAAGCTGAAATTTGCTGGCGACACCGAGAATCAGCATGAGAAACGCTGCCACTACCAGCAGGAGATCGTCGGGGAAGCGGACATTCCGGAAGAGCAGAATGAAGAGCAGGCCCGTACCGATACCCAGCAGCAGGGAGAGACCGATCTCGATAAAGGGGCTCTCCAGCAGGTGAAGCAGTGATATGTGGCTTCCCGTGAGAATGCTTTTACTGAGGGTCGATGCAAAGACGAAAATAATCAGCGCGAACGCGTCATCGATTCCCACCACCGCGAGAATGGTCGAACTGAGCGGACCTTTTGCTTTGTACTGCTGAATGACGTACACCGTTGCCGCCGGCGCGGTGGCAGAGGCCACGGATCCGAAAATGAGGGCCTGGTATATTTTACCGGGTTCCACAAGATAGACGAAGAAAAAAACGAGAAGGAACGCGCCCAGGGATTCCAGCATGGCAATGAAAAGAATGGACTTCCCCAGTTTTTTAAAGAGCTCCTTGTTCAGTTCAGAACCGATGGTGAAGCCGATGATGCCGAGGGCCAGGTCATTGATGATGTCCAGCCTGTCCAGGACTTCGATGTGGTAGATCTTGAGAAACGAGATGCCCATGATGACCCCGGCGATAACATAGCCGGTGACGATGGGAATGCCGATCTTGATAGTGAGCCGTTTGACGGCAAAAGCGGTAAGCGCGGCGAGCGCGAGATATATCAGCGTGTTGAGTTCCATTGACGCCTCAGAGTTCCAGGAAATGGCTCATCACGGCTTCCGGGTTGTCCGCCGCCGTCAGCTTCTCTCTTCGGTCCTGTTTTCGCAGCACAAGAATTATTTTTGAGAGCAGGCGGAGATAGATGTCGTGCTGATCGTCATGAGCCGCCATGAGAAAGACAAGGTGCACGGGTTTGTCGTCAAGGGAGTTCCATTCAACACCCTGTTTGCAGATGCCGATACAGATGGCAATGTCCTTTACCGCCCGGATCTTCACGTGGGGGATGGCGATCCCGAGACCGATGCCCGTACTCATCAGTGATTCCCGGTCGAACACCGCCTTTCTGAATTTTTTCCTGTCGATGATCAGCGGCGATTGTTCGAGGTGATCGATCATCTTTTCGAGAACGCTGTTTTTATTTTCCTGTTCCGTGAAAAACAGAATATTCTCCGGTTTGATGTAGTCTCGCAGGTAAATCATGATACGCCTCAATCAGTTATAAATACGTGGTCCCGCTGTGGCGGTATACCTCCAACGAAGGACACGAAAGAAACGAAAATATAAAAGAAAATAAGAAATGCCGCCCCACACTCTGGTGCCGGGAGCAAGCAGCGGTATGTCCATGAATATAAGGAAAATAAATTGATATGCAATAGAATTAATGGGTTTTCAGCTCATGCAGGGCTGCCGCCCGGGCGGTATTGACGAATCCGGTGGCGGGGATCAGCCCGATAATGGTGAGCGATGCCGCCATCTGGATCACGGTGTTGATGATGACGAGCAGCAGCAGCGGAAAGAAGCTGCCGGAGGTGAGCTGCCAGCTGCGCCGGCACGCCGGCAGCGGCGGTATTCCTTCTTCGAGCATGATGAGTGAGACGAAGAGCAGTTTTACGTATAGGTAGACGCCGGGTACGATAAGGAGAAGGAACGCACCCAGTTTGATCACGGCAAGGATCACGTGCACCAGGGCGACGAGGAGGAGACGTCTGAAGGACCGGGGAGGTCCTTCAGGGCCGCGCACCGCCTGGTTGGCTTTCATGAGCAGGAGCACGGTGAGCAACGCGATGAGGGGGAAGAGGCAGAGCAGCCATTGCAGGAGCATGCGGCTGAGCAGCCAGCACTGCATTTTCACGCTCCAGGCGATCGATTCCGCGGCGGTTCTGTCGCCGCGGCCCATGGCATCGAGGAAGAGCAGGAGATGGGATTTCAGCATCCTCCACTCATCGCTGACGGTAAGCCGGGGAAGAATCTCAAAAAAGACGATGGCAGCCGAGAGCAGGCAGATGATGATCCAGGCCTTCTTAAATCCGGACCAGGCGCGGCTGTACCAGTGTCCGAGATCGAGCCATGCGGACCGGTTCGGGCGGGTGACCAGCGCATCAGCCATGGATCAGTGTCCCGTAAGCATGAGCAGGTGAGCGGCCGACCAGCTGAAATGGTGCACCTTCAGGCCGCTGCCGTCCCGGGGATCGTAATTTTCCCTCAGGGCCGCGCCCGGAACCGACACACCGGCGGCATTGTTCAGCAGACCCTGTTTCAGCATGTCCGCATCCCGCCCGTATCCGTATCGATGCAGCCCTTCGATGCCGAACCAGGCCTGGTCGAGCCACACCGGTCCCCGCCAGTAACCGGTCATGAATTCGGGATGATCGGCCGGTACCGTCGGCAATGGGACATGGGTGGCGAACTGTGCCGTGTCGAGCATCGCCGCCCGGACGGCCGCGGCCTGGGCTGAATCGGCAATGCCGGTCCAGAGGGGAATCCAGCCTTCCGGTCCTTTAACGGGGATATATCCCCCGCCGTTCAGCTGTACGTCGTAAAAGAAGCCGGTTGCAGGATCGTACATCCTTTCACGGACCGCGTCCGCCAGACCTTCCGCCTCCTTTTCATACTCTTCGGCGGCATGGTTGTCTCCTGAAGCGCGGCAGAGATCCGCCAGGCATTTCTTTTCCAGGAAAAGGTAGCTGTTGAGGTCGACCGATGCCTGGTCCATTGACCAGGCGGCATCACTGTTTTTCCGCATGCGGGTATTGTCGAACCGGACACCGTCGTCCATGCCGCTCTCCCAGCGGGCGGCGATGAGGGTGCCGTCGCTCGAGCCGTACTCACAGAGCCCGTCGCCGTCACAGTCCCGAAACGCGTACCACCAGGCGTGATACCGCTTCAGACCAGGGAGCATCTCCCGCACAAAGGCCGTGTCCGCGGTGGTCCTGAAAATGGTATGCACCGCCCATCCCGCCAGCGGCGGCTTGCTGTTGCGCACGTTGTTTTCCGCTTGATCTGCATAGATACAGTCGGCGATCATCCCGTCGGCGTCCTGATAATCGAACATGGCCCTGACCTGATCCTTCGCCAGGCCGGGTGCGATGGCGGCCAGGGCGGCGGCGTGTTTCCAGGAATCCCAGGCCCAGAAACCGTTGAAATACCCGACCGCGGCCGAGGGCAGCAGCCCGTCGTGCAGCAGGTCCCCCCGGGCGTGCCTCCAGTTGGCAATCAGGGTCATTACCGATTTAACGTATACGATTCCTTCCCGTCCTGAGGGGGCCGGAGCCAGGTAGGCCGACCAGCGGGATTGATTGGCTTTCAGGAAATTTTCAGGGGCCTGCAGCGCTTCCTGAACGAGCCGCGCTTCGGCGCTTCGCTCATCACCGGGGTAGGTGATGGTGAACGCCGCACAGGTACGCGTCCGTCCGGCGGTGGAGAGATGACGCCCGCTGTCCGCGGGCAGTGTATAGGAGCGGCCGTCACGCGACAGGACGGGCCTCCCGTTTCCGGCGGCGGTGATGCGCGCGTCGATCCCGTCGGCGGGCGGGGAGAGCACGATCAGGTTCCCCTCCGTTCCCAGAGGTGCCGCGGCGGTGCCGCACCAGGAGATATCCAGGGAAAGGTGATGGCCGGAAAGGCTGGTGACGTCCGCGGTGATGAGCGCTGAGCGACCCGAGATGTAGATCAGGGTAAGCGTCGCTTCCAGGTCGGGAAAGAGACTGTTTTGAACCAGCCGTCCCGGGAGGTATGAACGTGTATTCCGCGCCCGGGTGAAATCGAAGGAATCACCGGTTTCGCCGTTCCGCACCTGCAGTCCGATGAGCGCACCGCCCGCCCAGGAACCGCTGAAATGGAAGAAGGGACCGCTGAATGAGCCCGCCGGTACGTTCGCCGAGTCCGGAAGACCGAACCCGAACCAGGCGCCCCGGTCGTAAAAAAGAGAGAGCGGCCAGGCGTCGCCGCAGGTTTCGGGATTGCTGTCGGCGGTGAGCAGATCGGGAAAATCAGCCGGACCGGGACCGCCCGGTGAACCGCAGCCCGCAATAAGGGCGATGATCAGAACCGTGACTGCCGGAGAGAAAGCGTTGTTTCTTGTACAGGACATTCGCGCATTTCCTTTATGTATAGAGGGGGGCACCTGTATAAAATGTACATTCCCGGGCTGTGTGAGTCAAGCCGTTTCTCGGCCGTCCGCTCCCGGCGGGCCAGGAATCAACAATGGGGTTGGATAAGGGCGATTATTTTTGTATCATTACCTGCGTCACCATTATCCTTACATTTAGAGGAGACCCCGGCATGAAACGAATACCCATGTCAGTTATACCGGCGGCGGCGCTGCTGGCGACCCTGCTGGCCTGCCGATCCGATGCTCCGCCGCAGGCGAAGGGATATGACGATCTGCTGCGCCTTTTCACCGAATGGCGCGCCTTCGCCCGTCCGGAGGTAGTGGAGCATGTGCCTGATTACACCGCCGCCGCCATGATGCGGCAGCAGGAAGGGATTCCCGTATTTCAGAACCGTCTGACCCGGATTGACACCGCCGGCTGGAGCATTCGCGAACGGGTCGACTGGGAAATTGTGCAGGCGGAGATCGCGGGACTGCGGTTCGAGCATGAGGTGCTGCGGTCCTGGGCGAAAAATCCCCTGTTTTACGCGGTGATCCAGATGGATGAACCGGATGTGCCGGCCCGGGAACTGCCCGAGATATACGGCGTGCTCAATGTGTTCGAGCACACGTTTCCCCTCGACGATCAGTCGGCGGGGCTTTTTCTGGAAAAACTGCAGGCGGTGCCGGCCATTCTCGACCAGGCCAGGCTGAACCTGACGGAAATGACGGCCCTGTTCGGCATGTTCGGCGAGGTGCAGAAGCAGCAGGAGAGCCGGCAGCTGCTCGACCTGGCGGAGCGGCTTCAGGAAACCCGTCCGGATGTCGCCGCTGCCGCCCGCAGCGCCGCGGAAGCGGCTGACTCCTTCGGTCGCTGGCTGGGGGAAGAGCGGGTGGGAAAACCGGAGTTTTCCGGTATCGGGGTGGAACACTTCGACCGCTATATGCGGGAGGTGCACCTGGTGCCCTATTCCTGGCGGGAACAGGAGGATCTGCTGGAGCGGGAACTGGAACGCTCACTTTCATCTCTGGCCATGGAAGAGCACCGGAACCGTCATCTCCCTCAGTTGACGCCCGCCTCCTCTCTGGAGGAGATGCAGGCGCTGATGAAGCGGTCAGTGAGTGAATTCATGAATTTCCTGAAGCAGGAAGAGATCTTCACCCTGCCTGATTATATGCATCTTGAGGTGCCGATCAATTCGTTCATTCCTGAAGATGAACTCGATTTCTTCTACCATATCTATTACCGTGATCCCCTGCCCCTGCTCTGCCATCAGGTCCACTGGCTGGAAAAGCAGCGTGAAAGTCGCAACACACACCCCATCCGCGGCGGTGCGCTGCTCTCCAAGATCTGGGACAGCCGGGCGGAGGGGCTGGCCACCAATTTCGAAGAGTTGATGATGCACGCCGGCATTCTCGATGACCACCCCCGGGGAAGAGAGCTGAACTGGATTCTTCTGGCTTTCAGGGCCGCCAGGGGTCTCGCCGGGCTGCGCCTGCACGCCGGGGAATACACCCTCGATGAGGCCATCGCCTTCGCCTCTCGCTATACGCCGAGAAATTTCGCCACCCCGGAGAGCCGCATGCTCATGGGTGACCTGGCGCTCTACCTCTCACAGCCGGGCTACGGCACAAGTTACGTGTACGGGAAAGCCCAGCTGGATAAACTGATTGCCGAGAAACGAATCCGGGATGGCGACGGATTCGTCCTGAAGAAATTTTTCGACGATTATTTCTCCCGGGGCGTGATTCCCGCTTCACTGATCTATTGGGAGATGACGGGGGATTACAGCGAGATCCGGGAAATGAAAAATTGATAATCAATATCCCATTGCCCTTCCTGTCCACCCAGGAAAAATTTCCAACGGAAGGCACGAAAGACACGAAAGGAATAGTGGATTTTGTTCAGGCCAGGTCTGATATCCTGATATTTTTTCGTGTTCTTCCGTGCATTTCGTTGGTAAATGTGAGAGCGGGAAGGCATCAGGCAGAGATAAAAAACCCGGACGTCACCGCCCGGGTTTTTCTCATGCCTCACTGACCGTGCTACGCCTTGATGGTGTACGCCGTGAGCGTGTCGCCGTGGCGAATATAGAGAACGCCGTTGTGAATCACGGGATGGGCCCAGTGGGGGCCGTGACCGGCGGTGTTCCTGAAGGTGCTGATGACGCGGAATTCTTCAGGCGTCGCTTCCACCAGGCCGACGGTGCCGTCCTTTTCCTCGTAGCAGTAGAGCATGCCGTCGGCATAGGTGAGCGATCCCTTGGTCTTCCACTCCGTTTCATACGCTACCTCACCGGTTTCCCAGTCGAGGCAGACCCAGTTGCCTTCCCGGTTGTTGATCCAGTTCGATCCGTAGATATAGCCGTCAACCAGCACCACATTGCCGTGATGGGTGTCGAGCACCGGGCTCTGCCAGGCAAGTTCGATGCTGCCGCCGTCTTCGGAGAGGGCATACATCGCCGCGGGGTGATCGTAGCCGCTGGTGATAAAGATACGGCCGTCCTGATACATCGGCATATTGCAGTTGATGATCGGCGCCCAATCCGGGCCGTCTTCCGGGAAAAGGCCCGTGTAGTAGTCTTTCCAGAGCAGCGTGCCGCTGTCGGCATCGACCCCGATGATGTAGTTGCCGGTGACGGTGACGACGATGTTCCTGCCGCCGCGCTTCACCAGGATCGGGGAAACATAGCCGGTGTAGTCACCGATCGATTCGCTCATCCAGACGGTTTCCCCGGTTTTCTTGTTCAGGGCCACCATGGTGGTTTTCTTTCCGGCGGGAGTGTAAATGACCTTGTCGTCTGCTATGAGCAGGTTCTCGGCGATCCCCCAGGTCTTGTATTCGCCCTCGAATTTCTCATAAGCGTTCAGCGACCACACGGTTTTGCCGTTCGCGGCGTTCAGGCAGCTGATCTCGCCCATGCCGCTGATCAGGTAGATGCGGTTGTTTTCGATGGTCGGGGATACTCTCACACCGGGCCACGATGAACGCCAGGCTTTGCCGTACGGCACCTGCCACTTCCGGTCACCGTTCAGACTGAAGGCGGTAAGGTAATCCAGGGAATCGATCATCCCGGTGGTGTAGAGGGTGCTGCCGGCGATGATGGCCGTTGAATAGCCGTCGCCGATGTTTTCGACCATCCAGAGCTGTTCCGGTCCGTCCGCGGGCCACTCTTTGAGCAGTCCGGTCTCGGATGATTTCCCGTCCCGGTTCGGACCCCGGAACTGGGGCCAGTCCGCGACATCTGCCCGCTGCTGATCCGACTGACATGCCAGAAGGGTCAGCAGCAGGACGGGTATGATGAGTGTGAGCAGTGATTTGTTCATGATTCTCCTCCAGGATATATGGTCATGTGGTTCGTCGCTCATTCAGAACTAAAAATGTATGGATTTTACGGCAGGAAGTCAAGGGGAGAGAAGGAGTCAGCAGACCGGAGGCTGGAGGCCGGAGACAGCCCCGGCACCTCCACCCTGAGTATCCAACGGAGGACACGAAGAGAACGAAAGAACTTGAGGCTTTGCCTTGTGACAGGCAGCTCGTCACTGCCTGCTTGAAAGAGGAGTGCATATACGGATTATACAGAAAGACTTGTCAATAAGATACATAACGACCTGCCAATTCATGAACTATCTCTCGCCTTATCTTTTTTTGTTTCTTTCGCGCTTTTCGTTGGCCCATTTCGGCGGGGCGGATAGGTGACGGGTTCGGTCTCCGGCCTCCTGCCTCCAGTCTCCGGTTTACTCCCGGCAGAAGGGGTTATTCCCTTGCAATTCACCTCCCTTTCCGATACATTACAGGATACACGCAATGTGATCATTCGAGAAAAGGGGGTTGCTATGGACATAATCAGAAATATCGATCTGCGGGGGGAACAGGAGGCGACGCTGGCGCGGCCGCGGTACCGCTACTCCCCGGCGGCCAGGCTCTTTTTCTTTTCCATGGATGCGGTCACCGGGAAGAAGGTCACGCTTTCCAAGGCGAAACTGATCGAGACACTGGCCAGCATTCCCTACCGGAGCTGGGAGATACGGCAGTACGGACGGCTGACCCGCTGGTATAAAAAGAGGGATCTGGTCGAGCGGGCGAAGCACATCGTGGAGTGGGGACGGGAGGCGCAGGACAACGAATACTGGCACCTGCTGGTTATCGACGAGAAGATGAAAGAGGATGGGATCAAGGATAGCTGGTACCTGCACTGGCCGGTGCCGCAGCTGATGGTCGGGTTTTATATCCTGCTCACCCGGTTCACGGCCCTGGTGAACATTAAACGGGCGTTCCTCTTCAATGCCGAGTTCGAGGATCACGCCGAACATGTCTACGCCGCATTCGTGAAAGACCATCCTGAATGGGAAGAGCAGCCGGTCACCAGCGCGGCGGTAAAGGGGTACGGCGAGTTCGCCACCTGGGCCGACGTTTTCCGGCGGATCGGCCTGGACGAACGGGACCATATGAATGCAAGTTTTACCTTCTGCGGAAAGCCGGAGCAGGTGGTGAAATATAGCGGGATGCCTGTGCACTAAACGGAAGCCGGAGACCGGGCCCGGCCTCGCCGCCCTGCATTTTCCAACGAAGAACACGAAAGAAACGAAAAGATACAGAAAATATTAATAAAGTAAAGAACATACAAAGAGCATAGAATCTTGAGTCAATGCCGAATCAATTGAGCTCAAGACTGTTTTATCGCTGACGGAGCAAAGAAAATAAGGATAAGACAGAAATCGCAGATGAGACTGGATCTGTTTTCATTCTTTGAACCAGTATTCTTTTTTCGTTTTTTTCGTTGGAGACTTTTGTGGGCGGTGAGGATGGGACCGGTCTCAGGAAGCAGGCATCGCTGCGCGGCGTTCCTATCTCCAGCCTCCGGCTTTCCGGGGTAATTTTCTTGCAATTTTCCCCCGTTCCTTGTATATTTTTTGTTACACCCGCGGGCCCGGGAACGAGCCCGGCCGCCGGTGCTGAATCACCGCTTCCCTTCGTTGCATCCAACCTGTGGAGGTGCTCCATGTCCTGCTTTTGTGATATTGAAAACCGAGCGATAAAAACGGCTGCCCCCGGCATCGATCTGCGAACCTTCTGGGGCAGGGAGATGCTCGTATCCGTCGTCGATCTGGCTCCGGGAGCGGTGCTTCCCGACCACAGCCACCCGCACGAACAGGCGGGCACGATTTTAAGCGGCGAAATGGAGATGACCATCGACGGCGAGACCCGCAACCTCACCGCCGGGGATACGTATATCATCCCGGGAGGCGTGCCTCATAGCGCCGTCGCCGGAGAGAAGCCGGTACGGGTGATCGACGTGTTCAGTCCGGTGAGGGAGGATTATCAATATTAATGCCGGAAACCGGAGGCTGGAGGCTGGAGACCGAACCCGGCCGCCCCTCCCCCTGAATCGCCTGCGGAAAACACGAAAAAAACGAAAAAATATTAATGAAAAAGGATAAAGTCCCCGCAGCCGCCCGGCCTTTTGGCGTGATCAAGCTTCCCCATTTTGTAAAGGGGGATTGAAGGGGATTTTGCAAGGAGTTCCCATGAAAACCAATCTCTGCATGTCAGTTTTGCTCATTGCCGCCGTGACCATGCTTTCCTGCAGTCCCCCGGCGACCGGACAGGATTCGGACGCCTGGACCATGTTCCGGGGGCCGAACGGGTCGGGAGTTTCGTCCGCCCGCAATCTGCCCGCGGATATCGCTCCTGAACTCAATGTCGTCTGGAAGCGGCCGCTGGCGACGGGATTTTCCTCGCCGGTGCTGACCGGTTCCCTGATGCTGCTTACCGCTGAGGAAGAGGGCGATCTCTACACCCTCTGCCTGCGGCAGCGTGACGGCACGACCGTGTGGAAGCGGAAGGCGCCGAGACCGCGCCGGGAGCGCATTGACGCGCGCAACCATCCCGCTTCGCCGTCGGCGGCCACGGACGGGAAGAACGTGTACGTATTTTTTGCCGATTTCGGAATGCTGGCCTATGACCTGCAGGGCACCGAGCTCTGGCAGCTGCCCCTGGGCCCCTTCAATAACGCCTATGGGATGGGAGCATCGCCGGTGACCGCGAACGGAATGGTGATCCTCGTCATCGATCAGCAAACGGACTCCTTCATCATCGGTGTCGATGCCGGGACCGGAAAAATCGTCTGGCGGCAGGAACGGCCGCAGGCGACCAGCGGACATTCCACGCCGGTGTTCTGGACGCCGAAGGGCGGCGAGATCCAGGTGCTTGTCCCCGGATCGTTTCTCCTGACCGCCTACTCGGTGCGGACCGGGGAGAAGATCTGGTGGGTGGACGGCCTCTCGTTCGAGATGAAGTCAACACCGGTGATCCATCACGGCATGATCTACGTGAACGGCTACGCCACCCCCATGAACCAGCCGGGACAGCAGATGGAAGTGCCTGAATTCGAGGCGGCCCTCGCTTCCTTTGACGGGAATGGGGATCGTCTGATCGCACGGGGTGAACTGCCCAGGGAACCGGTGTACCAGTGGTTCGATTTCGTCGATCTGAACACTGACGGCATGCTGGACGTGAACGAGTGGCGGTATTATCAGGCGGCCCTGGCCAGCCTCAACGGCATGCTCGCCATCAGGCTGGGCGGAGAAGGGGACATGTCCGCGAGCAATCATGTGTGGAATTACCGGAGAGCCGTACCCCAGCTGCCCTCTCCCCTGATCTATAATAACGTGCTGCTCATGATCAACGACGGCGGCACGGTAACCACCTTCAATCCCGACAACGGCGAAGTCATTTCTACGGGCCGGCTGCAGGGTGCGGGATCGCACTTCTATGCCTCACCGGTGGGCGCCGACGAAAAAGTGTACATCATCAGCCGCCGGGGCACGGTCACGGTCCTCCCGTCGGACGGCAGCCTCGAACCGCTGGCCCAGCACAATCTCGGCGAGGAGGTGAACGCCACGCCCGCCATCGCCGACGGCAGGATATATCTGAGGACGAATGAGACGCTGTACTGTTTCGGGAAATAATGGAGGCGGGAAACCGGAAGCTGAAGACCGGACCCTGCCGCCCAGTCCCCGGAATTTCCAGCGAAAGACGCGAAAAACACGAAAAGAAGACAGAGGAAAACGACCATGTAGAGGCGCACGATCGTGCGCCTCACACGGATAAATAATAACGGATAAAGTCCACCGACCCTGCCGCACGGCGGTATCTTTCGAATGTATCGATGAACGGACGGCATGTCAAGAACCGGGATCGAAGGCGCTTCCGGCCTCCGGTATCCATAGCAAAGGAGTCTCGATGAAATCACGCATCTACACAGCAGGCGTGCTTATCGCCATTGTGACATCGCTCTTCTGTCAGCAGACAGGGCGGCAGAAGGGTTCGACCAACTGGCCCTCGTTCCGGGGACCGAACGCGAGCGGCATCGCCGACGGGTATGCGACACCGGTGCAGTGGAACCTGCCGGAAGGGGAAAACATACGCTGGAAGACGGAGATCCCCGGGCTGGCGCATTCCAGTCCGGTGATCTGGGGCGACCGGCTCTACATCACCACCGCGGTAAGCAGTAACGCGAATCAGGAAATGAAAGTCGGGCTCTACGGTGATATTGCTCCCGTGGAAGATGAATCCGTCCATGCCTTCAGGGTCTACTGCCTTAACAGGAACAGCGGGAAGATCATCTGGGAGCGGACGGCGCACGAGGGCGTTCCGAAAGTGAAACGGCATCCCAAATCGACCCACGCAAATTCCACCCCCGCCACCGACGGAGAGCATGTGGTGGCCTTCTTCGGATCCGAGGGGCTCTACTGCTACGACCGGGAAGGCACGCTGCTCTGGAAAAAGGATTTCGGCGTACTCGACGCGGCTTTTTTCATAGTGCCGAGCGCCCAGTGGGGATTCGGCAGTTCTCCGGTTATCTATAATAACAGCGTAATCGTGCAGTGCGATGTGATGGAGGGGTCGTTTCTGGGCGCGTTCGACCTGGAGAGCGGCGATGAGATATGGCGCGTGTCCCGGGACGATGTGCCCACCTGGGGTACTCCGACGGTATACAGCGGGAACGGATCAGCCCAGGTGATCGTGAACGGCTGGCGCCACGCCGGCGGGTATGACGCCGCCACCGGTGAAGAGATCTGGAGACTGTCCGGGGGCGGAGACATTCCGGTGCCGACACCGGTGGTTGCCGGGGGATTGATTTTTCTCAACAGCGCCCACGGCATGATGTCACCCATCTATGCCATTCGTCCCGATGCCAGGGGGGATATCTCCCTCGGTGAAAAGGACACCGCCAACGCGGCCATCGTCTGGAGCATCAGGCGGGGCGGCGCCTATATGCAGACACCGCTCATTTACAACGGCTATCTCTATAATCTGCGGGGCAACGGATATCTCTCCTGCTTCGAAGCGAACACAGGAAGACCGGTGTATCAGGAAAAAGTGGGCGACCGTTCCAGCTTTTCCGCTTCGGGAGTGGCCGCTGACGGCAAGCTCTATTTCCCCGGCGAACAGGGGGACATTTTCGTGGTGAAAGAGGGGCCCGATTTCGAGCTGCTGGCGAACAATCCCATGGGCGACATATGCATGGCCACACCGGCGATCTCGGAAGGAGTGCTCTATTTCAGGACGCAGCATTACGTGGCGGCGGTGGGAAAGTGACAGCGGACAGGAGACAGCACCCGGCCGCCCCATCCCCGGAATCTCCAGCGAAAGACACGGAAAAATGACGATGTAACGGCGCACGAACGTGCGTCTCAAAAGGATAAAGGATAAAGTCCCGGCGCCCTTCCCCACATGAATGTCATGCCCGCGATCTTCTGGCGGGCATCCATGTGAGAGGAGGCAGCAGACAGGAGACAGGAAAGCCGCGTTGCGACGCTTGCTTCCTGAGACAGGAATGAGAAAGAACGTGAGAACGTGAGAACGTGAGCGCGTGAGATACTGCTTGACGATTGTGAATAAGATGCTTGATTGCTCTAAAGCTCTTATCCTTCCGGTTTCCGGCCTCCAGTCTCCGGTTTCCGCAGCAAAGGAGTTACCATGAAATCCCGTATATACGCAGCAGCATTGCTCATTTCGGCTCTCACCGCTATTTCCTGTCAGCAGCAGGAAGCCGGGAGCCGTACGGACGCCTGGCCGTCGTTCCGGGGGTACCGGGCGAACGGCAGAGCGGTACACCAGGATCTGCCGCATGCATGGGACGGGAAAACGGGTCTCACTATTATACACACGATTGCCGTACCCGGGCTGGCGCACTCCAGTCCCGTGGTCTGGGGCGGCCGGCTGTTTGTCGCCACGGCGATCAGCAGCCTCGACAGCGTCAGTTTCACACACGGTCTCTACGGCAGCGGCGATGCGTCGCCTGACACATCCGTGCATCGCTGGGATGTTATCTGTTACGATACGCGGACCGGAGACACAGTGTGGCAGCGCACCGCGTTCAGCGGTGTGCCCACGGACAAACGGCATATCAAGTCAACCTACGCCAACGCGACTCCGGCCACGGACGGGCGCTACGTCGTCGCTCTCTTCGGATCGGAAGGGCTGGTCTGCTACGACCTGGAGGGAACCCGTATCTGGGACAAAAGCCTGGGCCGCATGGATGTCGGCGCCTATGACGCTCCCGAGTATGAGTGGGGGCCGGCATCGTCTCCGGTAATTGACGGGGATCTGGTGTTCGTGCAGGTGGACACCCAGGCTGAGGACTTCCTCATCGCCTGTGACATTCGCACCGGGGAGACAGTCTGGAAAACGATGCGGGACGAACTGCCTTCCTGGGGCACGCCGACTATCGTGGAGTGGCAGGGGAGAAAAGAACTGGTGACCAACTCTTCCAACAGCATCTACGGATATGATCCCGAAAGCGGAAAGGAGCTGTGGCGGCTGGGAAAGAGTTCTCAGATCACCGCGCCCACGCCGGTCTTCGCCGATGGTCTCATCGTTGTGGCCAGCGGGCGGGGGCCCGAGGCGCCCATTGCCGTTGTCCGAGCGGGAGCCGAAGGTGACATTACTCCGGCCGAAGACGGAACCGGTCCGAGTATTGCCTGGTACAAGCTGAGACGGGGGCCGTATATGCCGACGCCCCTGATCTATGAAGGGCTGCTCTACGTGCTCAACAACAACGGCAGGTTCGACTGCTACGATCTCGCAACCGGAGAAGAGTGCTACCGCGAGCGGATCAAACATGCCGGCGGCGGGTTCAGCGCCTCGCCGGTGGCCGCGGACGGGTACATCTACCTTTCCGGGGAGGACGGCCAGATATTCGTGGTCCAGGCCGGCCGCACGTTCAGTCAGGCAGCAGTGAACTACATGGGTGAGCGGCTTATGGCCACTCCGGCCATCGCGGGGGGGAGGATGTATGTGAAGGGGGAGAAGCATCTGTTTGTTATCGGAAAGGAATAATAAAATAACGAAGACTGGAGGCAGGAGGCAGGAGGCAGGAGACAGGAGACAGGACCCGGCCGCCCCGCCCCCGGAATTTCCACCATTGAGATGCAGCGGTATAAATGAACATGAGGGATTAGTATGAATAAAAAAATAGTGTTAACACTGCTGGCCGTTTGTACGGCGCTGTCCGGTGTGTTCGGGCAGGTGGATTCCCAGTGGCGGGGACCGGCGCGGGACGGTGTGTACCCCGGCGAGAAGCTGCTGAAAAAATGGCCGGCCAGCGGACCGGACCTGATCTGGTCAGCCGACGGGATGGGTGAGGGCTTCTCCTCGCCGGCGGTAACGGCAGACCGCATCTATGTCACGGGTATGGTCGCTTCAACCGGCTGGCTCTACGCTCTGGATCTGAATGGCAATCTGATCTGGAAAAAGGAGTACGGACCGGAATGGACCGGGCAGTATCCCGGCGCCCGGACCGCCCCCACGGTTGCGGGAGATCGCATCTATCTCATGTCCGGACAGGGTGCCGTCTTTTGTTTTAACAAGAACGGCGGGATTGTCTGGTCGGTGGACACCTTCACACTGTACGGCGCCAAAAATATCCAGTGGGGCAAGACTGAATCCCTGCTGGTGGACGGCGATCGGGTGTATGTCACTCCCGGCGCTCCTGATGTTTTCGTGGCTGCCCTGGACCGCTTCACGGGAAAGACAGTGCTGACCGTAAAAGGCAACGGCGACGCATCGGCCTATACATCACCGGTAATTGTCCGGCATAACGGACGGCGGCTGCTGCTGACGATGAGCGCTAAATCATTTGTGGGTATTGATCCGGACAAAGGGATCTTTCTCTGGAGTCATCCTCACGAAACCAGCTATGATGTCAACGCCAATACTCCCCTCTATGAAGACGGAATGGTCTTTACCGTGAGCGGATACGGCACCGGGGGACAGATGTTCCGGATCACCCCTGACGGTACCGGTATCGATCTGGTGTGGCGCCAGCGGGAGCTGGACAGTCAGTTCGGAGCTTCCGTACTGGTGAACGGCTATATCTACGGTTCCGGACACAACAGCCGCTACTGGCACTGCCTCGACTGGAAGACCGGCGACGTGCAGTTTTCAGACAATGCGGCAGGCAGGAAAGGGAATATTATTTATGCTGACGGTATGCTCTACTGTTACAGTGAGCGCGGCGATATGGCGCTGGTGAACCCCAATCCGAAGAAATTCGACGTGGTCAGTCAGATCAGTATTACGATGGGCACGGGACAGCACTGGGCCCATCCGGTGATTCGGGACGGCAGGCTCTACGTGCGGCACGGCGATGTGCTGATGGTCTACGCAATCGGGAGGTAGGCGGGGACGGTATGCAATGACTCAAAAAACAATCCAACAAATCGTCACCGCGGGTGTTGTGGCCGCCGGCGCTGCGCTGCTTGGCTGGTGGTTTTTTTACAACCCGGTGAGCGAGCTGCAGGCGTTTGTGCCGGGGAATGACGGACGGCCTCCGGGCCTGGCCATCAGTGCTGTCGCGGTGAACATCGGAGCCCGCTTTACCGCATTTGAGGGAGTGCCCGGTGAAACGCGTTCCGCGTGGCCGCGGTTCCGGGGCGCCGATTTCGACAATATCAGCAAGGAGGCCACGCCCCTGGCGGACAGCTGGGGGGCGGACGGCCCGCGCGAGCTCTGGTCCGTGGACCTGGGCGAGGGACACGCCGGGCCGGTCATCTGGAACGGCCGCGTCTTCGTAATGGACTACGATGAAGACCAGCAGGCGGACATGCTGCGCTGCTTCTCCTTCGCGGACGGGCGGGAGATCTGGCGGCGGGGCTACTCGCTGCAGGTCAAGCGGAACCACGGCATGTCCCGCACCGTGCCGGCGGTGGCGCACGGCCGGGTGGTCACCATGGGTCCGCGGTGTCACGTGATGTGCGTGGATGCCGAGACCGGTGATTTCTACTGGGGCATCGATGTGTCGGCCGAGTATGAGGCCGAGGTGCCTCTCTGGTACACAGGCCAGTGTCCCCTTGTCGACGACTCCACGGCCGTGATCGCCGTGGGCGGCACCTCCCTGATGATCGGAGTGGACCTGTTCAGCGGTGAGGTTGTCTGGAAGGCGCCCAATGAACGGGGTCTGAAGATGTCCCACTCGTCGGTGATCCCGGCGGTCATTCACGGCCGGCGCATGTATCTCTACGCGGCCACCGGGGCCTTTGTGGGCATTTCCGCCGAAAAAGAGACCCTGGGCGAGGTGCTCTTCGTGTCCCCGCTCTGGGACCGGAACGTGATCGCCCCCTCGCCGGTGAGCATCGGCGACGGCAGGGTCTTTCTCACCGCCGGATACGGCGGCGGCAGTATGATGGTCACGGTCCGGGAATCCGGCGGCATGTTCAGCGTCGATTCCCTGGGCTTGTGGAACCCGGGCGAGGGGCTCGCGTCAGAGCAGCAGACGCCGATCCTCATCGACGGGCACCTCTTCGCCATTCTGCCCAAGGACGCGGGCGTCCTGCGGAACCAGTTTGTCTGCTACAGCCCCGATGACTGCGGCGCGCTTGTCTGGTCCAGCGGCAAGCAGGCCCGTTTCGGGCTGGGGCCCTACCTGGCCGCGGACGGAAAGTTCTATATTCTCAGTGACGAGGGTGTGCTGACCATGGTCCGAATCAGCAGCAGCGGCTGGGAGCCGCTGGACGAAGCGGACATTCTCGACGGCCACGACGCCTGGGGTCCGCTGGCACTGGCCGACGGCTTCATGCTGGCCCGGGATTCGCATCGCCTGGTCTGCATCGATCTCAGATAAGAAGAGGGTGCATCATGTCCGGTTCTCAGGGGAAAAAGAGTACCATTATCACCGGCATCATTGTGCTGATCGCGATCGGCGGGATCGCCTGGTTCGGATACCGGGCGGTGAAGGAGAACCTCTATCCTGATCGGGACAATCCCTACGAAGTGGATATCAGCGATTTTCAGGCGGACGGCGCCGCGGCCCTGGAATACCGCGAGACCGTCACCCTGTCCGTTCCCGTTACGGCGCCGGCATCCCTGGCGATCGATCAGCAGGGGCATCTGGTCATCGGGGGAGAAGACAGCATCGCGGTAATCACGCCGGACGGCGGCTTTGTGCGCGGATACGGGACCGGCGGCCGGGTGTATGCCCTGGCCGTGTCCGGGGAGCGCGTGTACGCCGGGGTGGATGATCACATCGAAGTGTACGAGACCGGCGGTCTCTATAATCGCTGGGAGTCGCTGGGCGAAAAAGCGCTGGTCACCTCGGTTGCCGCGACCGGGGACCGCGTCTGTATCGCCGATGCCGGCAGTAAAGCCATCTGGATCTTCACGGGAGAGGGCAGACTGCTGGGCCGGATCAGCGGCAGTCCGGAATTCGTCATTCCCAGCCCCTATTTCGATACGGCAATAGATGGTGAGGGCAACATCTGGGCGGCCAACACGGGCGAGCACCGGCTGGAATGTTTTGACGGGAAGGGGACGCTGCTGCTGCGGTGGGGGTCCTATTCCCTGAAGATCGAGGACTTCTGCGGCTGCTGCAACCCGACCCATTTCACGTTTCTGCCTGACGGCCGTTTCGTCACCGCTGAAAAGGGCATTCCCAGAGTCAAGGTCCTCGATCCGGACGGTACGCTGCGTGACGTGGTGGCGCTGGCAAATCAGTTCGACGAGGGTACGGCCGGACTCGACCTGGCAGCGGACCGGGAAGGGCGGATTTACGTGCTCGATCCCGTGCGGGAACAGGTGCGCATCTTCGAACGGAGGGCGATGCAATGACACTGCGAAAGAAGCCGGATATCCTGTCCGCTGACGGGATAAGCAGGGGAGAGTTCCTGAGAAACAGCGCCCGCTGGCTCGCCGGCGGGGCGCTGATAGTGGGCGGAGCGGTGCTGGGATTCAGGAAAGGGACGGAGGGCTGTCCTCCCGGCGGAACGTGCGGATCGTGCGCAAAGTATAAAATCTGCGATCGGAGACCGGCTCCCCAGCCCCCAAAATTTCCAACGAAAGACACAAAAAAAACGAAAGAGGAATCATGAAAAAAATCTGGCTGGCGAATGTATATACAGGCCAATCCTGCATTTTCTTTTTCGTGTCTTCCGTGTTTTTCGTTGGTAATCAGTGAACGTACCGCTGAAAAAGGAGACCCATCATCGCTAACGAGAAAGAAAAATCCCCCCTGACCCGCCGGGAGTTCGTAAAGAAGGGGCTGAACACCCTGGCCGGAGTGACGGTGGCGGGCACGGCGGCCTATCTGGCGACCCGGTCCTCGGCCGAGGACATGGTCTGGCAGCTCGATCCCGATATCTGCATTCAGTGCGAACAGTGCTCAACCACCTGTGTGCTGCCGCATTCCGCCGTGAAGGCCGTGCACTCCTACTCCATGTGCGGCTACTGCGATCTCTGCAGCGGCTACCTGGTGCCGGGCGCCAGAGAGCGGGACACGGGCGCCGAGAGTCAGCTCTGCCCCACCGGGGCGATCAAGCGCACCTTCATCGAGGATCCCTACTTTGAATACACCATCGATGAAACGCTCTGCATCGGCTGCGGCAAGTGCGTGAAGTGGTGCGGCGATTTCGGGAACGGATCCCTCTACCTGCAGGTGCGGCACGACCTCTGCGTCAACTGCAACGAATGCTCCATCGCCCGTTCCTGCCCGAGCCAGGCGTACAAGCGGGTGCCGGCGTCGGCGCCGTACATACTGAGGGGGGATGAGGCGGGGGAAAACCAATGACCAATATCCAATAACCAATTTCCAATGTCCAGGTGCCCGACCCGGCCACCAGGAACAAGACATTCAGTTGGATATTGGATATTGGACATTCGTTATTGGATATTGATTCTTAACATAAAAGAATAACAATATGAAACGTACAACACTTCTCATAATACTCACAGGATTATTCATACTTCCCGAGCTCTCCTCCGCCCAGGCGGTGAGCCGGTTTCCGAAACCCGATTTCCAGACCGACTATGTGCAGCCGGAGATGGTGAACCCGCAGCCGCGGCCGGCGGCCATGGAGATCATGGACATCATCGCCCTCATCGGCGCCATGAGCCTGGCCTCCTGGTTCGTGCTCAAGGACCGCTCCCGGCGCAGGGTGTTCATCCTCATGGTCGCGAGCCTGGTCTATTTCGGGTTCATCCGCAGGGGGTGCATCTGCAGCGTGGGGTCGGTGCAGAATATCGCCTACGCCTTCTTCAACTCGTCCTATCTCATACCGCTGACGGCCCTGGCGTTCTTTGCCGTTCCCCTGCTCTTCACCCTGTTTTTCGGGCGCACCTTCTGCGCGGCGGTCTGTCCCCTGGGCGCGGTGCAGGACCTGGTGATTCTCAAACCCGTGAAGGTGCCGGGCTGGCTGAACCACATCCTCTCCCTGCTGCCCTATTTCTACCTGGGGCTGGCCGTGCTCTTCGCGACCACGGGCGCGGGGTTCATCATCTGCCAGTACGATCCCTTCGTAGGGTTTTTCCGGTTCGGCGCCGGATTCAACCTGGTGCTGCTGGGCGTGTTCATGCTCATCCTCGGCACGGTGGTGGCGCGGCCCTACTGCCGTTTCCTCTGCCCCTACGGGGTGCTGCTGCGCTGGATGTCGCGGCTCTCCCGCAGGCATGTCACCATCACCCCGGACGAGTGCAACAACTGCCGTCTCTGTGAGGCCTCCTGCCCCTTTGACGCCATCGATCCCGCGGACGAGGGACAGAAACCGGAACAGCGGCAGCGGGAAACGGGGCGCCTGGCGATGCTGCTGATCCTGCTGCCCCTGCTCATGTTCGCGGGCGGCTGGTCCGTCTCACGCCTGCACAAGCCCCTTGCCCGCTACCATTTCACCGTTTCTCTGGCCGATGAGGTGCGCAGGCAGCAGCAGGGGCTCATTCCAGCGTCCAGTGACAAACTGGACGCCTTCCGCTCGGCCGGCACGACCGCGGAGGCTCTTTTTGCCGAAGAGGCGGCGGTGATCGGCCGGTTCCGCACCGGCAGCTGGCTGCTGGGCGTTTTTTTCGGCCTGGTGATCGGCGTAAAGCTGATCCGGCTCACCATCCGCAGGAGACGGGAATTCTATACCATCGACCGGGGCGGCTGTCTCAGCTGCGCCCGTTGTGTATCCTACTGCCCATACGAGCTGGTTCGTCTGGGAATTATAACACCGGAAGAGATAATTACCCATGAGAGAAAACACCCACAATGACAGCACCCGTCTGATCTACACCATTGCCGGACGGGTCGCCGCGGTCGCGGCCGTGTTCGCGGTGATCCTGAGCATTCTCATGATCGCCAACTACCTGCAGACGCAATCGGTCGACCCGCTGAACAGCACGGCCCTGGAAACGCTCATGGAGCAGCTGAAGGACAATCCCAATGACACGGCCCTGAAAGAACAGATCAGGGCCCTGGACCTGCTGGCCCGCAAGGCCTATTTCACGCACCTCTGGCAGGTGCGCACGGGCAGGGTGCTGCTCTTCTGTTTCGCGGCGATCCTGGTGATCGCCCTGAAGTATCGCAGTTCCCTGGTCCCCCGGCTGCCCGATCTGAGTGAGGGCGCTGATCCTGAAACCGCATGGGAGAACCGATTTATGGCCAGAAAACAGGTGATCATCGGAGGAACGGCGCTCTTTGTCCTGGCCGCGGTGCTGGGAATCCTTTCCGAAAAAAACATGACCGGATCCTCCCCGGGCGCCGTTGCCGGGGAAGAGGCGCAGGAGGCGGTGTCCGCGGTGGCTGAGGAGCCGGGCGCGGTCCTGCCCGGATTCGAGGAAATCCGGGCCCAGTGGCCATCGTTCCGGGGACCCGAGGGACGGGCAGTGGCCTACAGCACGGAAGCGGCGACCAGCTGGGATGTGGAGAGCGGCGAGAACATCCTCTGGAAGAGCGCGGTGCCCCTGTCCGGTTTCAGCTCGCCGGTAATCTGGGACGACAGGCTCTTTCTCTCCGGCGCCGACCGGGCAACGAGAGAGGTGTACTGCTTCAACGCCCACAGCGGCGACCTGCTCTGGACCGGCGACGCCAGCGACGTGCCCGGCACTCCCGAGGATATGCCTGCTCCCACCGGCGACACGGGGTACGCGGCGGCCACCATGGCGGCCGATTCCCAGTACGTCTTCGCCATCTTCGCCACCGGCGACCTGGGGTGCTGGACCCATGAGGGAGCACAGGTCTGGGCAAAGAACATCGGCACGCCCGAAAACCACTACGGGCACTCATCATCCCTGATCTGCTACGAGGGCCTGCTCTTCGTGCAGTTCGACCAGAACAGCGGCGGCCGCCTGATCGCCCTGGACAAGGCGACCGGCGAACCGGTATACGACATTGCCAGGGAGGTCGGGATCTCCTGGGCCTCGCCCATCCTGGTCAACACCGGCGCACGGGCCGAGCTGATCCTGAGTTCCAATCCCGGCGTGATTTCCTATGACCCCCTCACCGGGAAGCAGCTCTGGCGGGTTGACTGCATGTCAGGAGAGGTGGCGCCGTCGCCGGCCTACGACAACGGCATGGTTTTCGCCGTGAACGACTACGCGATTCTCGCCGGCATCAGGATCGGCGATCCCGCGGAGCTCGTCTGGGAGACGCCCGACGACCTTTCCGAGGTCTCGAGCCCGGCCGCGAACAACGGGTTCCTTATTCTGCCCACCAGCTGGGGCACGGTCTCCTGTTTCAACGCCGAAACCGGTGAACGCTACTGGTACCACGATTTCGACGAGGGGTTCTACTCCTCGCCGGTGTTCGCCGGTGATATGGTCTACATCGCCGAGATGCCCGGGCTGGTCCACATATTCAAGGCCGCGGAGGAATTCGAACTGGTGAACTCCTGCGAGATGGGCGAACGGGTGGTGGCCACCCCGGCCTTCATGCACGGCCGCATCTACATACGGGGCGTGTACAATCTATTCTGCATCGGAACGGAATAAATGGCAGCTGAGAACGACATACGTATCACCGATATCGACGAGATCGTCGCACGGACCGGCGGGCGGGAGCGGGATCTGATCGCCATTCTGCACGCGGTGCAGCACACCTACAACTACCTGCCGGAAGCGGCCCTGCGGCGCATCTGCGAGATCACCGAGATCACGCCGGCCGACATCACCGGCGTTTCCACCTTTTACGACCGGTTTCGTCATACGCCCGTGGGCAAGCACATGGTCCATATCTGCACCGGCACCGCCTGCCACGTCAAGGGCGCGGGTCTGGTGTACGAGGCGTTCTGCAGAGAGCTGAAGCTGGCTCCTGATGAGGATACCGACGCCGACAGGCTCTTCACTCTCCAGAAAGTCGCCTGCCTGGGCTGCTGCACGCTGGCGCCGGTGGTGCAGATCGACGGCGTCACCTACGGGCATGTCAAACCCGATTCCGTCGGGAAGGTCCTGAAGGATTTTCTCGCCCGCAAGGGCAGGAAACCGGCCGCGGGCATGGTGGTGCACGCGGGCCGTCCCGAGGCGGGGGAGATCAGGATCGGCCTGGGCTCCTGCTGCATCGCCGGCGGCAGCGCCAGCGTTCAGGACGCGGTCCGGGAAACCCTGGATGAGATCGGCGTCTCCACCACGGTGAAGCGGGTGGGCTGCGTGGGCATGTGCCACCGCACCCCTCTGCTGGAGATCGATCTTCCCGGGCGGGAGCCGGTCCTTTACGACAAAGTCGCGCCCCAGGACGTGCGGCGGATCGTGCTCACCCACTACCGGCCAGATTCCCTCTGGAAACGGCTGGCGGCCGCCGTTACCCGGCGGGTGGAGGATACGTTTCTCTCCGATGAGCCGGAGGGATTCACCCGGCACGGCCTGCACATGCGCGATCCCCACATCGAATCCTTTCTCGGCAGGCAGCAGCACATCGTTATGGAACTGTCCGGACAGCTCGATCCCCTGGATCTCGACGAGTACCGGCGGGGGGGCGGTTTCGAGGCCCTGGAGTCCATTCTCAGGGAAGGTTCCCGGGACCGGGTGATCGCCGAGATAGAGGAAAGCGGCCTGCGGGGCAAGGGGGGAGCGGGATTCCTCACCGGGCGCAAGTGGAAGATTGCCGCGGCGGTGCAGGATGAGATGAAATACATCGTCTGCAACGGGGACGAAGGGGATCCGGGAGCCTTCATGGACCGGATGATCCTGGAGTCCTTTCCGTTCCGCGTGATCGAAGGCATGACCATCGCCGCGTTCGCGGCGGGCGCGAGCCGGGGGTTCCTCTACATTCGGGCGGAGTACCCCCTGGCGGTGCAGCGGGTGAACGCGGCCCTGAAGCAGTGCGAGGCGGCCGGCCTGCTGGGCGACTCTATCCTCGGAACCGGATTCTCCCTGCACCTTTCCATCATGGAGGGGGCGGGGGCATTCGTCTGCGGCGAGGAGACGGCCCTTCTCAGGTCCATCGAGGGAAAGCGGGGCATGCCGGTGCTGCGGCCCCCCTATCCGGCTGAAAAGGGGCTCTGGGGGCACTCGACCCTGGTCAACAACTGCGAGACCCTGGCCACCGTGCCCTGGATCATCCGCAACGGCGCGGCCGCCATGCGGAAACTGGGCACGAAGACGAGCAGCGGCACCAAGGTGTTCAGCCTGGCCGGTAAAGTGCGGCGGGGCGGGCTCATCGAAGTGCCCATGGGCATCACGATCCGGGAGATCGTGGAGGAGATCGGCGGCGGCATCGAGAACGGCAGGGCCTTCAAGGCGGTGCAGATCGGCGGCCCCTCCGGCGGCTGCGTGCCGGCCGCCCACGCCGACATCGAGATCGATTTCGAGGAACTGGGCCGGGTAGGCGCCATGATGGGATCCGGCGGCCTCCTGGTGATGGACGAGGACGACTGCATGGTCGACATCGCCCGGTACTTTCTCACCTTCACCTGCGATCAGTCCTGCGGCAAGTGCACCTTCTGCCGCATCGGCACCCGCCAGATGCTGCGCATCCTCGAGAAGATCTGCGGCGGCACGGGCACTCCGGACGATCTGATTCTGCTGGAGGAGATCGCCCATAAAACCAGGGAACGAAGCCTCTGCGGCCTGGGCCGCACCGCTCCCAATCCGGTGCTCACCACGCTCGAGTACTTCCGGGAAGAGTACGAGGCGCATCTGCAGGGGATCTGTCCCGCGAAGCGCTGCAAGGACCTGATATCCTACACCATCACCGACAACTGTATCGGCTGCACGATCTGCGCCCAGCGCTGCCCGGTGGGGGCGATTACCCCGCTGCCCTGGGAAAAACACGAGGTCGTGCAGGAACTCTGTACCAAATGCGGCACCTGTTTTCAGGTCTGTCCCAACGACGCGGTTCTGGTTCAATGAAGACGATTACACTGACAATAGATGGAAAGAAGACAGCCGTCCCGGCCGGGTCCACTGTTCTGGAAGCGGCCCGCGGCCTGGGCATCGATATCCCCACCCTCTGTCACCTGGACGGCTGCGAGCCCTTCACCAGCTGCATGGTCTGCGTGGTGCGGGACCTGAAAACGGACAAACTCCTTCCCTCCTGTTCGGTCACGGCCGGGCAGGGTATGGAGATCGACGCCTCGGGCGACACGGTCATGGCGGCCCGCAGGGACACCGTCGAGATGCTGCTGAGCGGGCACGCCGGCGACTGCGAGGCGCCCTGCCTGCGGGCCTGCCCGGCGCACATGGATATCCCCCTCATGATCCGCCGGATCAAAGAGGGACGCCTGGATGAGGCGATCGCCACGGTGAAGCGGGACATCGCCCTGCCCGCGGTGCTGGGACGCATCTGTCCCGCGCCCTGCGAGGCGGCCTGCCGGCGCAGGCCGCAGGACGGCGCGGTCTCCATCTGCCTGCTCAAGCAGCACGTCGCCGATGCCGATCTGGCGTCGAATACGCCGTATGCTCCCGTTCCGGCAAAGAAGACCGGGAAAAAGATCGCGGTGGTCGGCAGCGGCCCGGCCGGCCTGGCCGCTGCGTATCATGCGCTGCAGTACGGACACGCGGTCGACATCTACGACCGGGAGAGGGAACCGGGCGGCGCCCTCCGCACCGGCGTGGAACGGGAGCGGCTGCCCCTGGCCGTGCTGGACGCGGAGATCGATCTGATCCGGAACATGGGTGTCCGCTTCCATCAGTCCACCGCCCTGGGAACGGACCTCTCCCTCGCTGTACTGCGGAAAAAGTACGACGCGGTGATTTTGGCCACCGGCACGATCGATCCTCTCCTCTATGAAAAGAGCGGCCTGGAGATGGGCGAACGGGGGCTCATTTCGGACAGGAACACGCATGAAACCGCTCTGCAGGGCGTGTTCGCCGGCGGCAATCTGATCGGTGAGAGCAAGCGGGCGATCAGGGCCCTGGCCCACGGCAAGCGCATGGCCCTCTCGGCCCACCAGTTGCTCAGCGGTGAGGCGATACAGGGAGATGAGAGCCGTTTCAATTCGATCCTGGGCAGGGTCCGCTCCGAAGAGATGGCATCCCTGCTGCAGGCGGGCGGCGAGCGGCGGCGGGTGGAACCGGCCGGACCCCGGGAAAAGGGATTCAGCGCGGAGGAGGCGGTGCGGGAAGCCGAACGCTGTTTCGAGTGCGACTGCCGCAAGCCGGAATCATGCCGGCTGCGCAGATATGCGGACGAGCTGCACGCGGATCAGAAACGGTTCAGCGTGGGCGAACGCGGGCCCGTGGAACGGATCGTTCAGCACGACCTGGTGGTCTACGAGCCGGGCAAGTGCATCAAGTGCGGGCTCTGCGTGCGGATAGCGAAAAAAGAGGGCGAGCCCCTGGGCCTTGCCTTTACCGGCAGGGGATTCAACGTGCGGATCACCGTCCCCTTCAGCGAAACCGTGCAGCAGGGATTGCAGAAGGCGGCGAAGGCGTGCGTGGAGGGGTGTCCCACGGCGGCCCTGGCGTGGAAGGACCGGACCCCGCCGCCCCGGAAGGCTCCAACGAAAGACACGAAAGACACGAAAAAATAATTATGCAGAAAGAAGTGTAGGGTGGGCCTGCGGCCCACCTTAACAGATAATCATTTATCCGTTCTTTTCGTATGCGGAATTTGCGGTTTTGAAGAAACCTGCTTCCCCCTTTTTTAAAGGGGGACTGAGGGGGATTTTAACGAATGAAACACATCATACACTACACGGCAATCGCAGCGCTTCTCCTCACGGCCTGCCGGCAGACAGCAGACCGGAGTCCGGAGGCCGGAATAAAGCCGGCCAGCCTTTCCACCTGGACATCCTTCCGGGGGGATCCGGGGCTCACGGGAGTGTCGCGGGACACGCTGCCCGACAGTCCCGCGCTGCTCTGGACCTTTGAAACGGGATCGGAGATCATCGGCAGCCCGGTGGTCGGAGCCGAACTGCTGTACACCGGGTCCACGGACGGGAAGGTGTACGCGCTGAACCGGGAGAGCGGCAGGCAGATCTGGACCTTCGACACGGGGGACGACATTGAAGCGTCGCCGCTGCTTGTCGGAGACATGCTCTACATCGGCAACCTGGACGGGCGGTTCACGGCCCTGGATGCCGCCTCGGGCACGCTCCGCTGGGAGTATGACCTGGAGCAGTCGATCCACGGGTCGGCCACCACGGCCGCGGACAGCGGCGGCGATGCCCTCATTTTCGTGGGCTGCTACGACGCGAAGATGTACTGTTTCGGGGCCGACAGCGGGGACCTGCGCTGGTCCTACCAGAGCGGCGATTACATCAACGGCTCCCCGGCCACCGACGGCGAGGTGCTCGTGTTCGGCGGCTGCGACGAGCGGCTGCACATCCTCGCCACGGAGAGCGGCGAGCCGCGGGCCGAGGTGCGGGCCGGGTCGTACATTCCCGGGTCGCCGGCGCTGAGCGGCGGCAGCGCCTACGTGGGGCAGTACGGCGGCAGGCTGGTTTGCGTTAACGTACACGCAGAGAAAATCCTCTGGACCTACGAGGCGGAGGGGCCGTTCTTTTCCTCTCCGGCCGTGGGCGAAGACGCGGTGGTGATCGGCTGCCGGGACGAGTCGGTGCACTGCGTCGACCGGGCCACCGGCGAGCCCCGCTGGACCTTCCGCACCCGCGACGAGGTGGACAGCTCGCCCGTGATCGCGGCCGGCCGGGTGCTGGCCGCATCCATGGACGGGCGGCTCTATTCGCTCGATCTGAAAAGCGGCGACGTGATCTGGTCCTGGGAGATCGGCGCTGCCATCAGCGGCAGCCCGGCGGTTGCCGGGAACCGTATCTACATCGGCGCCGACGATGGACGAATCTATACCTTTGGAGTGAAACGATGAATATTGCCCACATCACCCCCGGCACCGGGGGCGTCTTCTACTGTCAGAACTGTTTCCGTGACTATGAACTGCTCAAGTCCCTGATCGCCCGGGGGCACGAGGTCTGCAAGGTGCCCATGTACCTGCCCCTCTACCTGGACCGCTTCGAACTGAACGTGGACACACCCGTGTTTTACGGCGCCATCAACGTCTACCTGAAGGGCGCCTTTCCCCGGTACAGCAAGTCGCCCCGCTGGATCCAGAAAATGTTCGATAACGAGCTGTTTCTGCGCATCGCCGCCCACCTTTCAGGATCGACCAGGGCCGCGGGTATGGAAGAGATGACCATGAGCATGCTGCGGGGGGAAGAGGGGCGTCAGGCGACCGAGCTGGAGGAGCTGGTGCGGTTTCTCAGGGATACGATCAAACCGGATATCGTGCACCTGTCCAACGCTCTGCTGCTGGGCCTGGCGAAGCGGATCCGGGAGGAGACCGGCGCAAAAGTCATCTGCTCCCTGCAGGACGAGAACGAGTGGGTCGATCCCATGGACGCGTCCTACCGGGACAAGGTGTGGAACCTGATGGCGGAAAAGGGAAAGGATGTGGACCATTTCATCGCGGCCAGCACGTTCTACCGGGACAAGGTGAAGGATATCCTCAGGATACCCGCGGGCAAGCTGAGCGTCATTTACGGGGGCCTGGAACTGGAGCCCTACGAGGATTCTCCGCTGCCGCTGGATCCTCCCGTGCTGGGCTATCTCTGCCGGCTCTCGGAGAACCTGGGACTGGGGATCGTGGTGGACGCCTTCATTCACCTGAAGAAGGAGCTGGGTTTCAGCGACATGGAGCTCTACCTCACCGGCGGCTACACCGGGGAGGACAAGCCCTTTATCAGGGCGCAGCTGAAAAAGCTGAAAAAGGCCGGTGTGCAGCACAGTGCGGTGATTTTCGAGAATTTTCACCGGGAGCAGCGGGTGGCGTTTCTCAGGCATCTGACGCTGCTCTCCGTCCCGGTCATCGCGGGCGAGGCCTTCGGCGCCTACCAGATCGAGGCCCTGGCCGCGGGGGTGCCCATCGTGCAGCCCAACGTCGGGTGCTACCCCGAGTTTATCAAAGCCACGGGCGGCGGCGTGATCTATGAACAGAACGACGGGGTGCACCTGGCCGAAGCCGCGGCGGCCCTGCTCAGCGATCCGGAGAAACTGCGGGCCCTCGGCGCCGCGGGCAAGAAGGCGGTGCGGGAGAAGTTCACGATGCAGAACATGGCGGAGGGGATAGAGGGGGTGTATCACAAGGTACTGAAAGGCTGACAGCCGTACCAACAGGTCGGTATCGCTATCGGTATCGCTATCGGGGGTCGGAAGGAAAAAGGAAAAAGGCCCCGCCCCTGGCAAGCGGCGGTCCGTGACCGCCGGAGAGAGACAGATACATGTGTCATTCCCGCGTGCTTCTGGCGGGAATCCAGGGGGGGGTATGGGATCTCGTTCCCACGCTCCTGCGTGGGAACGCATGCATCCGCGGCTCTGCCGCTTAATGTCGGTATAACCGGTAATCAATGAGATCGGGGCGTACCGTGTCAATTAGTGCTGAACCTGGTGTTAACGTCGTTAATTTATTTCTTACTTTTGTCTTGACACAAAAGTAAGCAAAAAGTCAAGGCC
>JAFGRY010000037.1 GCA_016934955.1 bacterium
GCGGGCCGCCGAGAACAGCGTCGATCTCGGTGCCGGCTTCCTGGCTGTACTCGACATCCAGAACGGGACGTGAGGGAACGACTTCGACGCCGACCTTGGAGTTCTCGTACACCTTGGGTAACTCATCAGGGTTGTACGCGTAGGCGGTGACTGCAAAATAGTAGGGCTTGCCGTTGATCAGCGGGCCCTTGGTGAATGCGTCTTCGGTGATTGTGTAGGTATTGGCCAGGCCTTCATCCGATCCCTTGATAATTGGGACTTCAACGAGAGCGCCCAGATCGGTGCTGTACTGGAAGTCCCAGATCTCGGTGATGCCGTTGGTCACGTCGAAGGTCTGGAGTTTTTTCCAGGGACCGGAAATCGACTGGCCCTGCCATACGTTGTAGCCTTCAAACTCATACCCGTCTTTTTCATAGCTGGCTGCAGCGACGTCCCAGTCGAGGACGATTGTGCCGTCCAGCGGATGACCGGTAATGACCGGCTGCGGGGGTGACGGCAGCGGGCCGAAATTACTGTCATAGATTTTCTGTGCGAACTGATCGTAATACTGCATCACCGTGATGGAGCTCAGGTTGTCGGCACCCATACCGACAATGATTCCAAAAACCACATCCTGTGTGTCTCCGGGTGCCATGGTAAAGGGACCGGTGGCATTGCCGGATTTAACATCACATGGAGCCATTAGGTCATCATACACCCAGCCTTCACCGGTGACCGGGTCACCTGCCAGCCAGAATTTGGTAGCTCTGCCGGTTGTGGGGTCAATCAATGGATCACCGGTGGAGAGCAAACCGCGACAGAAAAAGTGCTGCTCTTCTGCTGTATGGGGATCGACCATCCCCGCAATCGGGCCGCCTCAGACAAAGTGAAACGCCGCTGTCTGCCTGAGTATCTTTTTATTCGCCAGGATTGTGCCGTCATTGAGCACGGCGTTTTCACCGGGGGCGTCAACGATTGGCCCCTGGAAAAAATCGCTGGCAAAGGCGGGGATCTGTGTTCCGTACCTGTTATCGTAATCGTCGCCATTGTAATCGAAGATCAGACCCAGCACCGAATCGGCCCCCATTGCGTCATCATTGGAATCACCTATGTCGGGATCATACCACATTGCCAGGTAGGCATTGTTGATCCGGTTGCCGCCCTTGTTGATGATGCGAAACCGGGTAAATGCCACATTTTCCAGGGCGCCTTCGACTTCATACCCCCAGGTGGTCTGCTGTACCTCCACACCCAGCGGCTCTGTGTCGTTGAGATATTCATGGGTGCCCAGGTCATTGTAGACAGTGAAGAGCATCTGGTCGCCCATCACTTCTTCGGGGCAGCCCATTGCGATCGCCTCCTCTGTGGGAGGGCTTTCAGCATCGAATTTAAAGATCGCCCCTGAACTTCCGGGATCACCTGCCGTGCCGCCGGCCAGAATGGATCCCGGCTGATACTCGGACACGTACTGAACGGACGCGCTGCGGATGTCGCCGTTCACATCGCCCACCAGCCAGAGCCCTCCGGTATACAGGATGGACAGATCACGCTGGCCGGCCGGGTAATAGAGGCCCTGGTAGCCGCCGGTTGCGGGATCATACGCGAAATGCCCGTCATTGCTGATTGCCAGCTCGACAGCATTAATGTCGAGAAACCGGCCGGTCACCTCGGGGGATACCTTTTTCATTGGGAGTGACTGCTCTTTTGCAGTCTGCGCGGACACCGCCGCCGCACCCAGCAGGATCAGGATGATCCCGGCGCGGCGGCTGCTGATAGCTGATCTCATAATCACTCCTCCTGATAATCAAGATTCAGCCTGTTCCCAGAGTGGTACGACAGCCGCTTCATCAACCGGTGCAGCAGCGACTGTATCACGCACGACGACACGGAAGGAAGCGCTTTCGCAATACGCTGAGAAATGGTTTTATGTGGAATCTATAGCGAAAAGGTAACGTATCATGCGCTAAATGTCAAGTATTAATTGAAATTAATTCGTCTCCGCATGACTGAGCGCGGGGTTGGGAATCCCCGGCATCGGGGCGGGCCGGCGGCCCGCCCCGATGCTTCCGGACACTGATTATGTTTGCATGTGATGCCGCCGCGTGCCCTCCCCTCACTGCACCGGCTTTCCCCGGTTGATCACCGCCAGTTTCAGCGTTCTGGTGCCGTAGTCGGTGCTGATATGGACAAAATACATGCCGCTGGCTACGGAAAACCCGTGCTGATTGCACAGATCCCAGCGCTCGAAGGGTGTGCCGTTGCCATGCTCGATCGCGGCGACCTGCTCGCCATTGAGCGTAAAAATCCTCAGGGCGCACTTGTCCGCCGGCAGATTGGTGAACGTAACGAACTGATCGGCGCCCAGGCGCTCCAGCTGGTTCATGACCATATAGGGATTGGGGAAAACGGAGATATCATCAAGCCGGTCCTTCGCAACAGCCTTGCTCTTCACCGGGGCCCACCCGTCGGTGTCGAAGGTCAGGCAGTTCTCACCGACCACCAGCGGATGCATCACGTACATGTAAAGGGAGAAATCGGCGTACGTCATGCTGCCGCGCTGGCTGACCCACATGGCGAACAGTGCGTCGGCGTCCAGTCCGTTATTGTCATCATTGTAGAGCGTGGAGGGATCTTCCAGGTAATCGCTCAGCATGATGAACAGGTATTCCCGCTGGCCGACAATCGGATCCCAGAACGCGTCGACCGCGTCATATTCCACGAAACAGACGTTCAGACGGCGGGGGGTGGCCTCGTCTTCCACGTCATACGCGGCGCCGGGGAATACGCCGACACCGTTGAAGCCGTAGCCGGGCCGCAGGTAGGTAGAGGCGTTGGACCAGGGATGCGCGACCGGGTCGGCCGTGTGGCTCCCGGCGGTCCAGAAATCAACCCGGGTGTTCACGTAGTCGGCAGGGCCGACCCCGGTGGAGCCCCAGAACTCCTCGCCGGTGTCCATGCCGCCGAACAGGGCATGGCCGCCCCAGTAAAAGCCGGTGATCCAGCGGTCGCCGCTGGAGTCCCAGCCTTCTCCGTAACTGCCTTTGCTGTCATCCCAGCCGTATTCGGAGGGCAGAATGCCGCGGACGATGAACCTGGCGCCGTCGACGACATTGTAGAAATCGTCGCCGGAGAAGTTGGTCTGATCGGTCAGCTTCACTTCACCGGTGGTGACGTCGGTCAGGTCCCAGAAATACTCACCGCCGGATTCCGTGAAGTCGACCCGGTACTCATGGCCGGTGAGCTGGCCGGGATCGACGACGACCGCCTTGCCCCAGGTGGGTGTCAGCTGCGGGCCGCTGAGAACGGCATCGAGTTCACTGCCGACATCCTGCGTGAATTCCATATCGAGCACGGGAGCGTGAGGCACGACTTCGAAGCCGGCTTTTGAGCACTCGTATGCCCTCGGCATATCATCGGGATTGTACGCATAGGAAGTAACGGCGAAGTAGTACGGAGTACCGTTGATCAGCCGTCGGCCGGTGAACACATCGTGAGTGATCGTGATCGTATTCGCCAGACCTTCGTCCGACCCCTTGATGACCGGCATTTCGATCAGGGCGCCCAGATCGCTGCTGTACTGATAGTCCCAGATCTCGGTGATGCCGTTTTTCAGATCGAATGTTTTTAGTTTCACCCAGGGGCCTTCCAGGGATTCGCCCTGCCAGACGGTGTACCCTTCGAACGTGTACCCGTCCTGTTCATACGCGGCGGCAGTCAGGTCCCAGTCGAGAACGATGGTACTGTCCAGAGCATGGGCCGTGACCATTGGCTGCGGCGGAGCGGGCAGCGGCCCGAAGTTGTTATCGTAGAGTTTCTGGGCGAACTGGTCGTAAAACCGCATCGCCGTAATGGAGCCCAGGTTATCGGCGCCCATGCCGACGACGATCCCCAAAATGATGTCCTGCGTATCGCCGGGAGCCATGGTGAAGGGCCCGGTGGAATGACCGTTCCGGACATCCAGGGGAGACAGCAGATCTGAATAGATCCAGCCTTCGCCGGTGACGGGATCGCCGGCCAGCCAGACTCTGGTAGACCATCCTGTTTCCGGATTAATCATGGGAGACCCGTTGGCAAGCAGTCCCTGACAAAAGTAGTACTGCTGTTCAGCTGTGTGCGGATCCTGCATCTCAGGAATCGGTCCGCCTCAGGTAAAATGAAACGCCGCTGTCTGCCCGAGTATTCGTTTATTCGCCAGGGTGATGCCGTCATTTAGTACGGCGGTTTCACCGGGAGCATCTACAATTGGGCCTTGAAAGAAGTCACTGGCAAAAGCGGGGACCTGAACTCCGTATTGTTCATCATACGCATCGCCGTTATACGCATACACCAGCCCCAGCACCGAATCCGCGCCGCTCGCATCATCGTTGTTATCCCCGATATCCGGATCATAGAACAGGGCAAAATAGGCATTCCTGATTTGATTGCCGCCCTTGTTGATGATGCGAAACCGGCTGAACACGACATTGGCCAGCGCGCCCTCCGCATCATACCCCCAGGTGGTCTGCTGTATCTCTACGCCCAGGGGGTCGGTGTCGTTGAGATATTCATGGGTTCCCAGATCATTCATCACCGAATAGAGCATCTGGTCACCGAGCAGTTCCGACGGGCATCCCTGGGCGATGGCCTCCGGAGTCGGCGGATTCTCGGCATCGAACTTGTACACCTGGTACTGATCATCCTCGGGATCGTCAGCGGTTCCGTCCGGCAGAATCATCCCCGGCTGGTACTCCGTGGAATACTGGCAGGAGGCGCTGCGGATATCACCGTTGACATCTCCCACCAGCCAGATCCCGCCGGTATAGAGCACCGATCCCCACCGCTGCCCGGCCGGATAATAGAGCCCCTGATACCCGCCCGCAACGGGATCGTACGCCAGGTTGCCGAAGTTGCTGACGCCGAACTCCACAAGGTTGATATCCAGCAGCGCGGCATCGCCGCCCAGCGGTTTGGAAAGGCGCTGATGCTTGCGTTCCTGAAAATCTTCGCAGGTCGCTGCCGTAGAATGTTTCACGGGTAATTTCGACTGCCCTCTCGCAGTCTGCGCGGACACCGCCGCCGCACCCAGCAGGATCAGGATGATCCCGGCGCGGCGGCTGCTCATAGCTGATCTCATAGGCACTCCTCCTGAAGTAGATGATTCAGCTGATTTACGGAATGACTGGATGCACGCCTTGATAAAACGCGCGCGATCGCAACAGGGTGAGAAATAGTTTTATCTGGAATCTATACTGAAATGTAGTTCTTAAATCGCCTTTTGTCAAGCATTAAATACCATTGATTAATATGAGGACATCCAGTACATGGTCTCAACACGGCCCGCTGTTCATCCTGTTGATCTTTTTTCGTGAATTTCGTTTGGAATATCGGTGACCAGGCAACAATTACGGGAGAACGACCCTGAACAAACTCCCCTTCCCCTTCTCCGACTCGACCTCGATTTTTCCGCCGTGGTTCTCGACGATAGAGTAGGATATCGACAGTCCCAGGCCGATGCCCTTGCCGATGTCTTTGGTGGTATAGAAGGGATCGAAAATTTTAGCGAGTATCTCTCCGGGAATGCCGCACCCGGAATCGCGTATTTCGATCACCGTCTGCTTTCTGCGGTTGAACGTGCGGACCCCGATGGCGCCTTCTCCCTCGATCGCCTGGGCCGCGTTCATGAGAATGTTGAGAAAGACCTGGTTGATCTGGCCGATGTTGCACTCCACGATTCCTTTCGCTTCAAAGGATTTTGTCACGGTGATGCGGTCCTTCAGCTCCGGATGAAGGATCATGAGACAGGTTTCCAGCCCTTCGTGGATATCCGCCGGCTTCAGTTCCGCCTGATCCAGGTGGGAGAATGTGCGCAGGTTCTGCACCAGCTCTTTCACCGCCCTGCTGCCTTTCAATGTGTCGTCGATCAGGCCGTGCAGGTCCGGCAGCAGATCGGACACCGGGCTTTTGCCGTGTTCCACGCCGGGGATCATGGTTTCGATTCGGGCGATATAGGTGTCCAGCTGCTTCACATTGCCGTAGATAAATCCGATGGGATTATTCAGCTCATGGGCGATTCCCGCGACCAGCTGGCCCAGCGAGGCCATTTTCTCGGAATGGATCAGCTGTGTCTCGGTCTGCTTCAGCTCATCATAGAGCCGCTGCAGCTCTCTGTTTTTCTCGTCGAGACTGGAATTCTTCTCCTCCAGTTCCCGCAGGTACTGTTCCCTCATCTGCGACTCGGTCAGCTGCTTGATCATCTCGTTCGATGTGCGGATGTATTCGATGTTCTCGGCGGCCACCGCCATCTGATTGGCGATCGACATGAACAGGGCGGCATCATCCGGAGTCAGCGGTTTGACCGGAGATTCGGCCGCGAGAAAAAGGCAGCCGAAAAAGCGGTCGCCCCGCTTCAGCGCCAGGGCCGAAACGAGCTTCTCCCGAAGCAGAGGCGGCAGCTGGCGCCCCGCCAGGCTCTCCCGGTGGGCGAACAGCCGGACAAGCTCCCCGCGAAACTGCTTTCCATTCAGTTTTGTGAGGCTCACATATCCCGCGGGACAGTGGAGAACCGTAAACCGCTGCGCGTCATCGTCATAGAGCGCCGCGGCCGTGGCGGTAAACTCGGTGGTGGTACTGATGTGATCCGCCACGGTCTCGAGCAGGGCCCCGGCGTCACGAATCTGAACAATCCGGCGGCTGAGATCGATAAGCATCGAACGGTACCGCTCCCGCAGGCGGCGCAGCCGTAACAATCGTTCAAAATGGACCGCCTGGGTGAGCCCCAGGCCGAGGGTCACCGCATCGATGGTCAGAAATATCCTGAGAAATCCCGCATTTTTCTGGATCAGAATCACCGTGTAGGCCATGATGAAGAAGAGTGCGGGCACCGTGGTTGCGGTGCGGGCGCTCCACAGGTACCTGCGCAGCCCCAGACGAATGATCAGAAAGACGAGAACGGGAAAGAGCAGGATCAGCAGCAGCCCTGTCCAGAAATCCTCATGGCGCACTGTTTTCTTCACGGTCCTGATCAGACTCACCAGCAGCCGCTCGAAGCTGCCGGTTTCGATTACCCGCACACGCTGTCCGGGCTCCAGTCCGGGGAGATCAACCGTTCTCCCTGACGGGAAAAGCACTCTGGCGTCCACGATGCGTGCGGAATCGAGGCCGAAATGGATTACCGGTTCGCTGAAGGAGTAGAGACAGGGATTGCCGAACGATTCCCGCATGCCGAGCAGGGCGCCGGGCGCAAATCCCCTTCCCGCGGCGTAGATTTCAACACGCACGCCAAGGCCGTCCCGGTTTGAATGCACCCCCTCGGGATGGAACCGGAGATACCGGCTGGTATTCACCGGATTGATGTGAAATCTGCAGAAGGTGTTCCTGTTTGCCGTGAACAGATCGAGATCTCCGTCCCCGTCAAAATCAGCAGCCGCGGCCCCGCTGCTGAACGCCGCATACCGCCGCTCCGCTGCCTGCGCGATGAAGGTGCCGTCACCCCGGTTGAGATAGAGCCTGTTTTCCCGGTCGCCGACGACATAGAGATCGGTCCAGCCGTCCTGGTTGAAATCGCCCGCGAGGCTTCCCCGGCTTCCGGGCGGCAGCGATGATTCAGCCGGGGTGCCGCCGCGTTCTGAAAAATGCCAGGCGGTATCCGCCGGTTGCGTGTCGTTGAAAAAGAGACGGGTTTCCCCGTAGGGCCGCGTCAGAAAGAGATCCGGATCACCGTCATTATCGGCATCGAAAAAACTGATGCCCGATGTGGACAGGGAATCCCGGAGTGTGGGCAGAACAGCCGTAACCGGAGTGAAGGTGCCGTTCTCGTTACGATAAAAAAGATCGCTCCCCGCCTCATTCGCAACGTAGAGATCCGGGTCGCCGTCCCGGTCGACGTCACTGAAGCCCGCTCCCCTGCTTGTGCCGATATAGAGAAGTCCGGCCTCGCGGGTGACGTCGGTGAACCCGCCGCTGCGGTCATTGAGTAGAAGACGGTTTGTCAGCCGCTCGTCGGTGAGAAAGAGATCGAGATATCCGTCATTGTCCACATCTGCGGGATAGGCGCCGTTGATAAAGATGTGATCCGGAACACCGAGCCGCTCACTCTGGTCGCTGAAGATCAGATCTCCGTCATTACGGTAGTAACGCGTGGTGCTGCCCCAGCCGGCGATAAAGACATCCGCGTCACCGTCATTGTCGAAATCAGCGACCGCGGTGCTCAGCTCCAGGTTTCTGTCCCCCATGGGCATCAAATCACCCCCGAGACCGCTGAGCACCGTCGCATCGTAGAAATAGACACCCCCGCCGCTGTTCAGCAGCAGCCGGTTGAATCCGCGGTAACAGATCAGGTAGAGATCGGGCCGTCCGTCCCCGTTGATATCACGGAAAACCGCCCCGCTCACATCTTCGATATCCGGGATCATCAGTCTGCTGGGGTCGTCGGCGAACATATCGGCGGCGGAAAACGACTGCGCGTACGCGGTTCTTCCCGCCGGCGTTCCAAGCAGGAACGCAATCGTCACACATCGACACATGAATCCAAACGTTCGTACCACAGCATTCTCCGACACGGTGCTCCCGCCCCTGCCCGGGCGGGCACGGGTCAATCGGAAACGGTTCTCTTGATAATCAGGCTGATAAAATAGACGGTCCCGGCGAACACTACCATGGTCGCTCCTGCGGGCATGTCAAAATAGTAGGAACAGATCAGACCGGCCGTCATCGATACCGCGGTGTAGATGATGGCTGCGGCAATGGCCCGCTTGTAATCCCGGAAAAAAATTGCGCTGAAGGCGGCCGGAAGCACCACCAGCGCTGAAACGAGAATGATGCCGACAATTTTTATGCTGATGACAATTACCAGAGCCAGAAAGAGGTGCAGAAATGCGTCTACCGCGGCCACCGGTACACCACTGACCTGGGCCGCCTCCTCGTCGAACGACATATACAGGATTTTTTGAAAAAAGATCAGGACCACCGGCAGCAGGACAGCAGCGGCGCCGAGGACGATATACAGATCTCCGGCGGTAACGCCAAGAATGTTCCCGAAAAGGTATCCTGAAAGATCGAACGTGTACGACTTGCCGGCAGCTATGAACAGCGCGCCCAGCGCCATGGAAAATGAGAAGAAGATGCCGATTCCCGAGTCTCTGGAAACACTGCCGTGACGCGCAAGCGTGCCGATCAGAATGGCGGCCGTGCTGCAGAAAACCAGCGATGTATAAAAGGGATCGATGCCGATCAGGACTCCCAGAGCAACCCCCCCGAATGCGGTGTGCGCGATTCCCGCTCCGAGAAAGGCCGTATTTCGCAGGACGATAAAAAAGGAAAGGAGTCCGAAGAGCAGGCTGAGCAGCAGACTCATGAAAAAGGCGTTGCGGAAAAATTCCAGCAGCATCAGGTCATTCATCTGCGCCTCCTGCAGGTCTTGCAGTGCTCGTCATGAATGAGGAAGTTGATCCCTTTCCCGAATACCGCCTCCCGGGCGCTGGCGGGAATGCCGTCCCGGGGATTGCCGTGAAAATGGATGCGCCGGTTGAGACAGGCGATTTGATCCACGATGCCCGACACCGTTCCGACATCATGGGAAACGAAAACGATGCTGAGTCCCTCACTGTCCCGCAGACGCTGCAGCAGCTGATAAAATGAGTCCTGGGCAACCGCATCCAGTCCGGTTGACGGTTCATCCATAACCAGCAGGCGGGGGTGCATCGCCAGGGCGCGCGCGATCAGTACCCGCTGCTGCTGCCCTCCCGAGAGCGTGCCGAAATGATCCCCGATATGGTCCTCCATGGACACCAGCGCCAGCGAATCCCGAACAGCCTGCCGGTCCGGCGGAGTATACCGCTGGCCGGGCCGTTTGGCGGCCCGTATGCCCATGGCCACTACGTCACTCACACTGACCGGGAACGTCCGGTCATGGTGATGCATCTGAGGCAGAAAGGCGATGGTGCCGGGCGGCAGCTCGGAAGCCGATGTTTTGCCCATGATCGTAACCGTGCCGCGGGCCGGCTTTTTCAACCCCAGCAATGTATGCAGCAGGGTAGTCTTGCCGCCCCCGTTGGGGCCGACAACGGAGAATATCTCCCGCTCTCCCACCGAAAAGGTAATATCTTCGAGTACATATTTGTTCCGGTAGCTGACCCAGACATCATTGAACCGTACTGCCTGTGTATCCTGCATGACACTCTCCCATCCCGGCGCCGGTCAGCGGTCCCGGAAAGCAGCCAGCGCTTCCGCCAGCCTTCGGGCGTTAAAGCGCATCAGCGCGACATAGGTATTTTTTTCCGGATCCGCCGGATCGCCTAACGTGTCCAGCCGCAGCAGGGCCGCACCGGTTTCGAATGCAAGAGACCTGGCTGTACTGCTTTCCACGTTCAGACCGAGCACGATCACCCGTACGCCCGCCTTCCGTCCGGCTTCGATCAAATCCCTGAACTCACGTACGGAGGGATTGTGGCCGTGCCCCTGCTCGATGGTGCCGGCGATCCTCAGCCCGTAATCGGCCGCGAGATAATTCCAGGCCGGATGATGCTCGATGAACGCGGCCCCGTGAACAGGAACGAACAGATCGCGAAGCTCCCGGTCAAGACTGTCAAGCACCGGTGTATAACGGGTGAGATTGTCACCATATTCCGCGGCACCGGCGCTGTCCGCTTCCGAGATAAATCCGGCAATCGCGACAGCGATCCGTTTCCCGTTGGTCACCGAAAGCCAAATATGGGGATTGGCCTCATCGCTGTGATCATTATCGTCCTTTTCATGGCCGGCATCCATGAGATAGCGGACTGTCGCCCGCGGGGAAAGAAATTCCCTTACCCAGCCGTCGAATTCAGGATGCACACCGATAAAAAGATCCGCCTCCGCTATGCGCCTGACCAGGGACGGCACCGGTTCGAATGTATGAGGATTCGCCCCCGGCGGAACAATAAAATCCACATCCGCGGCGCCGCCCGCAATCGTGCGCGTAATATCGTAGACAGGGAATATGGACACGGCAACTCGCAGGCGGTCCTTGTTCGTCGCGCCGGATCCGCAGGATAAAATCAGCAGTATCGGCAGGACGATCGCGAAGAGCGTCTTTGTGACACATTTCATAACAGCTCCCGGCAATAGGGATATCAGTTAATATAACATAAACAGTGAATTCGTGCAACACCAGAATGGAAACCGAAGAGAAGAATAGTATTACACTTACATTGAAAAATCAGAAGGCGTTCAGTATACGCCTCTTTCTTCTCAAACAGTATCTCACTTGCTATCTCTGTCTCTTGTTCGTTCTTTCCGTGTTTTTCGCTGGAAAGTTACGGGGGGAAGGGAAAGGGGACCGTTGATTATTGCATGTTGGATGTTGAATGTTGATTATTGATCTTATGTTACACCGCCTGCTTCAGCTTTTCATCTCTTTCGGCCATCTGCAGCTGATCGATCACCTCGTCCAGTTCTCCCGAGAGGATTTCATCCAACCGGTAGAGGGTGAGATTTATCCGGTGGTCGGTGACCCTGCTCTGGGGATAATTGAAGGTCCGTATCTTCATTGAGCGGTCACCGCTGCGGATCATGGAACGCCGGGAGGCCGCCTGCTTCTCCTCTTCTTCCTTGATCTTGATTTCATAGAGACGGGAACGCAGCACTTTCAGCGCTTTGGCCTTGTTCTTGTGCTGCGACTTCTCATCCTGACAGGTGACCACGAGACCGGTGGGCTCGTGCGTGATCCGCACCGCCGAATCAGTGGTGTTGACGCTCTGTCCTCCCGGGCCCGATGATCGATAGACATCGATGCGCAGATCGTTGGGATTTATTTCCACATCCACCTCTTCGGCTTCCGGCAGAACGACAACCGACGCGGCCGATGTATGAATACGGCCGCTGGTTTCGGTGGCCGGCACCCGCTGTACACGGTGCACGCCGCTTTCATATTTCAGCCGGCCGTAGGCCCCGTCCCCGATGACGGATATGATAATTTCCTTGAAACCGCCCAGTCCCGTTGGATTGGAACTCATCACTTCCGTTTTCCAGCCCTTGTCTTCGATATATTTGCTGTACATACGGTAGAGATCGCCCGCGAAAAGCGCCGCTTCCTCGCCGCCGGTTCCCGCCCGTATCTCCATCAGCGCGTTTTTACCGTCCTGGGGATCGCGGGGGATGAGCAGCAGTTTCAATTCGTCGCGCAATGATTCAAGGACCTCTTCATTGGCGGCGATCTCTTCCTCAGCCATTGCCCGCAGTTCCTCATCATCCGATTCCGACAAAAGCCCCCGGTCGGATGCAAGACGGATGACCGTTTCCTTGAAACGGACGGCGGTACCCAGTACGTCCATCAGATGCTTGTGCTCTCGGCTGAGCTCCCTCATTTTCTTCTGATTGGAGAGAACCGCCTGGTCCTCCATCAATTTTTCTATTTCCTTTTTCCGCTGCTCGAGAGCGCCGATCTTTTCCAGCAGTGCCTTGTCTTCACCGGCTTTAGCCATGGTGCTGTTCTACCCTTTCGCCGTATACAGTTCCACATCGGCGTTGATATCCATATCCAGAGCGCTGTGCAGAGCCACCAGCGCCACCTCGAGCTGAGCCTCATCGGGCTCCTTGGTTGTAATTTTCTGCAGCCACAATCCCGGCGCGATAAGCACTCTGGCGAGCCGCGATCCGAATTTTTTTCCGGCCAGCCGGGTTATCTCGTAAGAGATGCCGCCTATAACGGGGACGAACAGAAACCGGATGAGCCGGTCGGTAACCGTTTCCGGTCTGCCCAGCATGACAAATACAAGAATCGACACCAGCATGACAATGAGCAGGAAACTGGTGCCGCAGCGCGGATGAAACGTCTTGAAACCCTTTGTCTTTTCAACGGTCAGGTCGAGTTTGTTTTCGTAGGCGAAAATGGATTTATGTTCCGCGCCGTGATATTCGAATACCCGCCGAATCTCTTTCCAGAGACTGATGAGCACCATGTAGGCCAGAAAAATCGTCAGCCGGAAGACACCGTCAATCAGATTGAACATCACACCGTCTTTCACACCTGTCAGGTCGGTCAGCAGCAGCGGCACGTAAAAAAACAGACCGATGCCCAGACCAAGCGCCAGGACGATCATTCCGGCAGTCGCCAGCTTCTCCAGAAACGGCTTCTCCTTTCTGGAGGAACCGTGCCGCTTGCCGCTTTGTTCGTTTTCCTCGGCCATAGCGACATCACCGGAAAAATTCAGGGCCCTGATTCCCAGCACCATAGATTCGATAAGCGTCACACCGCCGCGAATGAACGGCAAGCCCAGCAGCGTGACTCTCTTGGTATATGACACGTACGGCTCCCGTTTCAGGACGATGGTGCCGTCCTGACGCCGCACGGCTACCGAGACATACTCGGGTGAACGCATCATCACTCCCTCGATCACCGCCTGGCCGCCCACCGCCATTCCGTTGTCTTTATCCATTACACACTCCAAAGAAAAAGCGGAACACACCCGTCACGGGCCCATTCCGCTGTCAATAGTGATCGAAAACTGCTAGGACTGCTTTTCTTTGTCGGCCAGTTTGTATTTTTTCCGGTATTTTTCAACACGCCCGGCAGTATCCACCAGCTTCTGCTTGCCCGTAAAAAAGGGATGGCAGGCAGAGCAGATCTCGACTGTAATGTCGCCGACCGTGGAGCGGGACTCAAAACTGTTGCCGCATGCACACGTTATGGTGCAGGGCTCATATTCCGGATGAATGCCTTTACGCAAACGTCTATCCTCCAATAACCACCATATTTTTAACGACCCGAAAATTAATCAATTTTTACCCGGAAAGCAAGCAGAAAAAGAAAATTTTATTTGCAAAACGAAATCATTTGCTTTTCAAATGGCAATTCCCGACAGGCAACCGATCGTTCATTGCCCCTGTTATCCGGTCAGCGCTGGATCTATCCAACATTTTTATGGATTTTTCCGACTTTGGTACAATATTCGCAAAACTTCCTTCAGGCAATAGACCGCGTACAGTGGTACAGTCAATAGATTTCGGGAGGCACCATGACGGATGAACGGTTAACGCATGTTGACCCTATCAAGAACCGCATCTATATCTACTTCGAAGGGAAAATGGACCTGGAAAGGATTCTGCGGCTCAAGCAGGCGTATAAGGATGCTATCGAACTCTGCAAGCCTGGATTCACCGTGCTCACCTATGCGACCAAATTCGTCCCGGGGAGCCCGGAAGTTCAGGAAGTGGTCAAGGAAATGACATACTATGCCGAAAAAGCGGGACTGAGAAAAGTGGCCCGGGTGGTGGGTAAAACCCCTCTCGGCGGCATGCAGATAAACAGGCTGGCGAAAACCAAAACGAAATATCCTGCCAGACACTTCAAAACCGAAATTGAAGCTGAGATGTATCTGGACAGTGATGAAATGTAATTCTCCTCCTCGGCAGTACACGGGTGTCACAAGCCGGAACCCTCTTCCCTGGTTCCGGCTTGTGACATTCTATATAGAGAGTATCCGCCGGCTCGCCTGATAACTTCCACTGCAAAACGACCCGCTCCCTGAAAAAAATTAAAAAACCACTTGACATGCTTTGTATTTCTTAGTATCTTTCCTAAAAGATTAGTAGTTATTTTAATTTAATAGGAGATAAAATGGCTGACAAGCAGAAACTGACTCCGGCCGAATGGGAAATCATGGAGGCTGTCTGGGACCTGAACAAGCCTGCCTCGGTTCGCGACGTGCTGGAGCATCCGAACATGGACGGGAAAAAGGCGTATACAACACTGCAGACACTCATGAACATACTCGTCACAAAAAAGCTGCTGAAAGCCGAAAAAATCGGCCTGGTAAAATTCTACCGGCCGCTGACGTCCCGGAACGAAATGGTCAAAGCCGAAATGTCCTCGATGATTCAGCGGGTGTTCAACGGCTCGACACCGGCAATGGCGAACTTTCTCCTGAAAACCCAGCAGCTCAAAGCCGAGGATATTGAAGAGATGAAGCAAATCCTGCACGAAAAAGAAAACCAGTTGAGGGACGATCATGATTGAAACGCTGAACAGCTGGGGCAGCCTCTGGCTCACATGGTTTCTGCCGGCCGTTATGCAAAATACGGTTTTCCTCGCCCTGCTGCTGCTGTTGCTCTACAGGGTCAGGGAATATACCGCCCAGTTCAAGTATTCGCTGGGTATGATCGGCATTTGTAAACTGCTGCTGCCCCCGTTTCTGCCGGCGCGCCTGAAAGCCGCCGCAGAGGCGGTCACCGCTGACCTGTCAGCCGACATCGCCGCCCTCGGCAGCACGCCGCCGCCCCCGCCGCCGCCTGCGGATTGGGTGCCCCCCGCCCCTCAGCTCACCGTCCCCGGCATCATAATTACCGTCTGGCTGACGTTCCTGCTGCTGTACATATGCTACATCCTTTTTACCACTGCCCGCTTGAAGCATTTTCTCAAACACGCACAGCCGGTTGACGCCCAGATTCCCGAGCTCACCGGCACAAACATTCAGGTGCTGGAATCAGCCAGGATCACGATGCCGCTTTCCCTGGGTCCGTTCACCCGTACTATCTATGTACCCCGGCTCTGGCAGCAATGGAGCGAAAGCTGCCGCGCCATGGTGCTGAGGCATGAAATAGCCCACATTCAGCGTAAGGACGGACTCTTGCAGCTGCTGCAGCTGCTCATGCAGGCGGTCTATTTCTTTCATCCGCTGGTGCATATACTTAATAAACAAATCAACGAGTACCGGGAAATGGCATGTGACGACATGTCGGCCGGTCCAAAACGGGAAACATCGTTAGAGTATTCCAGATATCTGGTCGAAATCGCCGAGAAGCTGGTGCACGACCCTGTCTCCTGCGGCTCGGCGTCTGCCCTGATCAGGCAGAAACATGAACTGGTGAAACGAATCACCTACCAAATTTCGGAGGCACCTATGAAAACACTTCCAACGGCCAGAAAACGAGTGATCACAGGAGGACTGATCCTGCTGATCATACCCCTTTCATGGTATTACACATCGGCCCGGCCGATGCAGCAACAGTCAAAAACAATTACCATCGAAAAGCCGGACGGAAAAACCTCCAGTATAACATATCCAAAAGGAAAAATACAAGACGGCTTCAGTCTCGTCGGCGTTCACATCAACAAAAACAACACCTACACCTTCCTTGACAAATCTTACACACCCGATGATATTAGCTCCATGATAGAAGCACTTAAAAGAACAATGGGGAAATTTGAGGATCCGGTTATCGGAATAAGTGCCGACGCAGGTGTCACCATGGGCATTGTTAACGATCTCCATACAGCCCTGGTCGCCAGCGATCTGCTGAAAATAACGTATGTCGATCAAAAAGGCGACAATTTTTCTCTGATGCTGCCCCCGTCTTCCGCACGGGAAACGCTTGAGACCTCGGCCAAGGATCATATCTATCAGGTGTGGATAAACGGCGACAGCAATTTGCTCATCGGGAAAAATCCGGAACCGGGATCAGCAGACAAATTGAGAGAAGCCGCAGGCAAAATCATCGAGAAAGATGATAAGATCATCTTCAGTATTAAAACATCGGCGACGACACCGTTTCATTCGTATCTCAACATCCTCGGCATTCTCAAAAACGGCGGGGCGAAACGGATTGTTGTGGACAATCCGCCGCCGCCGTCGAAACCCGACGCGAACCCGGCGGCGCCGGCCACCACACCACCGCCCCCGCCACCCGGGAAATGACATGAGGCATATTAAAAAAGTCCCGGCCGTGAGTGGCCGGGACTTTTTAACTAAAGCGGATGCAATTATTCTTTTCCTTTGCTTCACCCTTTGAACATATAGGTAAACTTCACAAAGAGAACATTATCGGACCATTCGTTGAACAGCGACCGCATATCCCGGCGGAAATCAAAATCTCCGGGATTGGCAAAATTGCTGCGGTTCTGAGTCCAGACCAGATAGAGCAGTGAACCGGGCAGGTATTCCCAGCGCAGGACCACATTTGCCTTGAACGACTTCATGTTGAAATCGGGATTACCGCTGTAATCGTAGGGGGTGGTATCGTACGTTCCCGCCTTTGCCAGTTCTTTGAATCCGTAGTAGCGACCCACCGCGAAAAACGGCTGGATATAACTCTGCAGGGAGAGCCTGGGGGTAATGCCCCAGTCGATCCGCATGGTCAGTGCGGTCACATCATAATCGATGGTTGAAAATACATAGTGGGCGCCGTAGGGAGCCGTGTTATCAGCGATGTTTCTCACCCACTGCAGTTTATCCATCGCTTCTGAGCGTGATGCTGAGAGATTCAGTCGCACCGAGGATGATGGCCTGTAGGTAAGACCCGCGCTCACCTGATTTGTGTAACTGCCGTCTTCTATGCCGTTTCTGTTATAGCTTGCCTCGAGCTGCAGCGCTTTTCTCTGGTCGGTCCTGACCATGAGACGAGCATCAGTATAGCCCGGATACCCCATAAGCGGACCTCCCCGGGTAGCAGTCGCGCTCAACCCTTCCGGAGTCACTTGTACATAGCTGTCCAGCACCCAGTAATTTGACAGAACAATGGTAAAGGCACTGTACACCTGCTGAAACTGCAGGTTACCGTCAAAATCGAAATTACGGGAGGTCATCACGCTGAGATACATCTGGCGGTACCAGGATTTCGGCTGCAGCCAGCGGTACTGCCCCACCACGTGCCAGTTTATTCTGTTGGTGGATTGGATGTAGCCGGCATCATTGACATCGAATCCAGGCGAAATGAACCCGAGGGCGGCCTGCATCGTGAAGTTGCCCCGCATCTTCTTGATGCCGAACCGTCCCTGGTAGCCGAAGATTGCCGTGCGTGTGCTGTCAAAATCCGTATACGTGAGATCGGGACGCTGATAATAGTGGGTCGATGCCTGCTGCAGGGCTGCGATTCTCGCTTCGGATCCCTGCACGCTGGAATAGATGAAATTGCCCATGAATGCCCAGGCCCGCTCCCTGCCGAAAAACGTCCAGCCGTCTATACCCCCCACAAAAGCGCGGCTGTTGTTGATGTCCGAAAGGTGCTGTTCGTCCAGCTTGCGGGTGACACCCGTGTAGATGAATCCCAATCCCTGATCGCCGTCGTTGAACTCTTTCATGCCCCGCAGCACAGTGTAGTTTGCCAGGGGTTCGATGGGATCCTCGAAGCGGGTCCCTGCCGAATCCACCAGCCCGTACTCCTTCTGGGTTACGGCGCTGATCGCTCCCACCTTCCAGTCGCCGATCTTGCCGCTCATTTTCGAGGCGCCCAGGATCGTCGTATTTTCGCTTCGGGACACTTCTCCGGAATGGGTGACATTGCCGGTCGGTGTTCTGCCGATGCGCCGGCTGTAGAATACACGCGGATCGCTCCAGTAGCAGCCCCAGACACCGCCTGCCGGATTGCTGCCGAACTGAAAGATGTCGGCGCCTTCTATGAAAAATTCCCGCTTCTCAGCATAATAGGTTTCAAAGGCGGACAGATTGAGGACGGCGGGATCGACCTCCGCCTGACCGAAATCGGGATTGACGGCAAGGTCAAGGGTGAGATTGCCGGTAATACCGTATTTGAGATCGAGCCCGATGTTCGACCCCCAGCGGTCACGTTCATAAAAGGCACCGCCCCGGGCTGCCGGAGAATAGCTGCTGCGGCCCATCACGTAGGGAGATATAAACAGGCGCGACGGCGGCGAGATACCTTTAATGCCTGTCAGACTGCCGAACCTGGAAACAAATCCGCTCTCATTTTTCGGAGTCATCACGAACCAGTCATGCTCGGCGTTTTTAATCACGTACCGCTTGAAATTGATGCCGAACTCATACTCATCCTGCTTGCTGAACCGCAGCTGGGTGTAGGGGATAAACATCTCGAACGTCCACTTGTCGCCTTGCCGCCGGGCCGCACTCTCCCAGATGCCGTTCCAGTCATTCTCTTCATAGATATCCTGGTACATTTTCTGATCCATGATCGACCCGTCTGGATTGACGCCGAATCCGAAGGCGGTCTGGTTGTCGTTGTCCGGATCGATCCAGAACCAGAACCAGTCGGATTCAACCTGTTTGTCCCTCCGGGCAAATCCGCCGGCGATCGAATCAGGACCGGTATGGTAGCACTTGCCCGCAATATAGATGCCGGCGTCATCATAGGCGAAAAACACCTCCGTTTTTTCCGTGGGATCGGCGCCCTCGATCGGATCCCGCTGAATGAGACTGCTGTAGCCGGAGCCGGACCAGACCGCCTCGCTGAGCACACCGTCCACCGTAATCTGTTCGGTTGCCCGTTTTGCGCTGACAGTAGCCGTTGTCTTTATCAGGCCCGCTTCCGCGGCGAAGCTGACAGAGATGACAATAACCGATACCATAATCATTATTCGCTGTTTCATGTCCGGGTTCTCCTTATGCTGAAGATATTGATGGTGTGCGATCCCATGTTTGCCCCCGTATACGGCCCGGGGACCAAAAAAGTGGCCCTGAATTATAATGTCGAACCGATCGCGGGTGTTAAATGGTAATTCCGAACAATGCTTTCCCCGTATGCACGGCCGACTCTATTGAGACAGCACCACTTTCCCCCGGGTTTACCGGGTTTCACCCATCGAACAGTCGGGGAATGCAAAACGGTGCAATACCCGCTTTGATATTTTGTGGAAAATGTGTATCTTTCACCATACATCACCGGCATACCGGAGGGACCGAATGGAGTTTTTCAAAAAAGCCGTTACATATCTCTCCTCGCTGCGGCTGACAATAATTACGCTCATCGGGATTGCCGCAGGTTCAGGAATAGGAACGGTCATCCCGCAACATCTGACCGCTGAGGCATACGCGGAGATATACAGCGGCACCATGGAGCAGCTCATTCACCGCCTGCAGCTCAACGACCTCTACCATTCCTGGTGGTTTCTGATAATCGCCGCGGTGTTCACCCTGAATCTTGTCAGCTGCATGCTAAAAAGAGTGCCGTCGCTCATCCGGGTGCTAAGGCGGAAACGCGGGGACCTTCCCCCGGGCGGTCTTCCGTTCACAGCCTCTTTCAAGACCGCCGGAACACTCGACGGCAAGAGAGAAACGCTCTACCGGCTGCTGAAAGAAGGGTTCGCCCGGCCGGCCGAACGGCATGAAGAGAAAGGAGCGATCTTCTCGGCTGAAAAGGGACGCATCTCACGCTGGGGATTTCTCGTCACCCATCTGGGCATTCTTCTGATCATTGTCGGAGCGTTTGCCGGCAGCTACGGATATCGCGGGCAGATGGAACTGATGGAAGGCGAGCAGTCCCGGCAGGTGTACCTGGGAGAGAATATTCCTCCGGTGCAACTGGATTTCGCCGTTCGGTGTGACAAATTTGCGGTCAGCTTCTACCCGCAGAGCCGGCGGCCCAGGTCCTATGAAAGCGTTCTGACTATTCTCGAAGACGGGCGGGAGACGGGGCCGTTTCGCATCACCGTCAACAAGCCCCTTTCGCACCGGGGAGTGACGATCTACCAGTCCAGTTACGGCTCTATTCCCGATATGGAGCAGATCTATCTGAAACTGCCCTCTCCCGGCAGCGCCGCCCCTGACACACAGGTAAAAACAGCGCTTGATTCATCCTACACCGCTGAGGACGGCTCCTACAGCGTCACCGTTACCCGGTTCATCCCGGATTTTGCCATGGACGAGCAGGGACACGTCTTTTCCCGCTCCCGGGATCTGCGCAACCCCGCGGTACAGGCGGTCTTCACATCGGGCGACACCGCCTGGACACAGTGGCTCTTCGCCCGCTATCCCGATTTCCACAGCGGCACGGATTCTCCGGTTCCGGCTCAATTTCTCGGAGTCGCCGGCAGCAGCTTTACCGGCCTTCAGATAACCCGTTCCCCCGGATTGAGCCTTGTATGGGCCGGATGCCTCATGCTTGTCGCCGGCGCATTCCTGATCCTGTTTATGTCGCATCAGCAGGTGTGGGTGCGGGTGACACCCGCCGGCAGGCAGCTCGACATTACGGTTGCGGGAAGCAGCAGCCGCGCCGCTGCATTCAAACCGGTATTCGAACGCCTGACAAAAAAATTAAAAACACTCTGAACTCGAATGACATAATGGTGACAAGGGGAGGAAAATGAACAGTTCCAGTCTGCTCGGTATTGCAACATTCAGCTATCTGGCGCTCGGCCTGGCACACCTGTATCAGTTCTTTTTCAAACGCCGGAAGGCGTCACCGATGCTTTTCAACGGCGCAGTCGGCGCTGTCGTGCTGAATCTCGCCGGCTGGATAGTCCGCTGGCATGAAGCGTCACAGACAGGGTATGGATACGTCCCGCTCTCCAACCTCTATGAAGCGCTGATCTCGCTCTCCTGGTGCACGGTCGTCGTCTACATCATTCTGGAAAAAAAATACAAAACCGGATTTCTCGGCATTTTCATTTTTCCGCTGGTTTCGCTGGCAATGGCATATGCGTCCTTTTCCCCCCGGGTAGAGACCGCGATTCAGCCGCTTATCCCCGCCCTGCAGAGCAACTGGCTCACCTACCACGTGCTGACCTGCTTTCTGGGGTATGCGGCCTTCACCGCATCCTTCGGCGCCAGTATCATGTATCTGGTTAAAACCGGGAAAAAAACGAAGCCGGGGGAAAAACAGGCCCTGCCTCTGCCTGATGCCGACATACTCGATGAAGTGCTCTACAAGGCGAATGCCGCGGGATTCCTCCTCCTGGGCATCGGTATTATCACCGGATCGGTATGGGCCAGCCGGGCCTGGGGCAGCTACTGGAGCTGGGATCCCAAGGAGACCTGGTCGCTGATCACCTGGATTATCTACGCCGTATTCCTGCACGCCCGCTATGCCAGGGGTATGCGCGGGCGGACCGCGGCTGTCTTCTCCATCATCGGATTCATCGCGGTGCTCTTCACCTTTCTGGGAGTCAATTACCTGCTCTCCGGCCTGCACAGCTACGCCTGACCTTGAGCGTGTGCCCGCATAAAAAAACCCCCGGCCGCACATGGTCGGGGGTTTTTTATTATCGCCCGGCTGATCAGAAGGCGGTCACCGTGCCGACTACGAAACGATTCTTGTCGTGGATCAGATCCCTGGTGTATTCGGCCATCAGCCGCAGGTTTCGCGCCAGGGTGTAGGTGCCGCTCAGTGTGGCAGTCTCATAGGCAATCCCGGGGAAGTCTGAAGATATGTTATTGTATAATCCGGTAAAAAAGAAACGTGATTTGTCCCGCTGCGGCAGGAAAACAAGTTCAGCCACGGTTCCGTCCGTAACAACCTTCCCGCTCCCGTCGAACATCGGATCCGTGTCCTCACGTTTGAGCAGCTGCACGGTACAATTCACCAGGCCGAGATCGATATTGAAATCCGGCCCCCAGTATGTGAGTGAATTTGTCCCGGGATTCAGTTCATGCTTTTCTTTTCCTTTGTAATAGAAAAATCCGACACTCAACAGATCGCCGAATCCCTGATTGATACGCACACCCCAGTTTTTATAGGGATCGGTGTCGAACGTCCCCTCCTCCCCGGCTTCGCCCTTGCCGTTACCGTTGACCACCAGGCCTACAAGATCGGTGCCGGTTTTTTCCAGCGTGTAGGCCATGATCACTCCCCGGTCATAGGTAAGATTCGTCCCGGACTCCCCCACATTCTGCTTGTAGATCATGTAGTCTTCGAAAGTAAGGCGCAGCTCCCGCTTCATCAGCGGATCCGACGTCTGAAACTGACCCGCCATGATATCGATGCCGGATCCGAATATATTGTCGAAGTGGAGATAGGCGTCCTCTATGCCGGCCACCTCCCCTTTTTCCGACATATAGAAATAAAAGTAGTAGCCGATGTTCTTGAACAGCGTGCCTCCCGACATCAGCTTCATCCCCCAGGGGATCTGCAGATCCTTGTCCACTTCTTCACGTGTATCGAAGACCGAGTATGCTTCGAACCTGCCAGCGATGGGGAAATCCTTGTTCAGCCAGAGCAGATCGTCGCCGCCGGTCACATAATCCCGCTCCTTCTCCTCCTCCGGGATGATGAATCCGTTGCCCGCGAATTCGTCACCATATGGTTTCAACCTGGGGAACGGCAGGTGACAGGTTGAACAGCTGAGTTTGTACCGCCGGGCGAAGGCGGGAATCGCCTCCGCGCTGGAGACAAACATCAGCATAAAGACCAGCAGCAGCACGGATGTGGTCACTATTTTCGAAATGTTGTTCATGGGTCCTCCTGCTGTCTATTCGTACACTTCGATCCAGGTAGTGCCGGTATTCACCGGAATTATTTCACTTTCATCCTCGGGAACCCCGAGAAAATCGGCTACCGGTTTCACCAGTTTCTGGTAGTTAAGTTCGGCCTTGAAGGTGACCCTTCCCGGCGGCAGATCATCGGGCAGCGTCCAGGTGTAGGTCTCGATTTTCGTTTCCCTGGGCCCGATCCGGTAATCCACGCCCAGAGATTTGGTGTTCCACTGCATGATCGTCATGCGGCCCTGGGGATCGAAATAGGGCATGCGGAAAATCCGGTCGCCGTAGGGCACGCCGTCCCGCTGCACCCCGGCGAAATTCTCGATGCCTTTGGGGATACCCATATCCTGATAGGCAAGCACATCGGCGGCGATGGTGTACTCCTCACCCTCGAAGCCCTTTTTGTCCACGGGCAGATGGTATTCGGTGCCGTTCTCGTCGATCGCGGTTACATGCAGCCAGAGAATGCGGTCCTCCACCGATCCGGTGGGGAATTTATGGCCGGTCTTGCCGTTGAACAGCTGCACCTGTATGGTGACCTGGCCGTACTGCTCCACTTCCCGCTGGTCCGGGTGCATGCGGATCTCCACTGTGCCGGCGACTTTGCCGTTGTCATGGGCGCCGTGGAACAGGTGCTGCGCCACCATGTCTTCTTCGGCCATCTTGGCGCTCTTGCCCCTGGCCTTGGGCATGTGGCACTGGTGACAGGCGACCCCCTGCTTTGAATAGGGTCCCTCCAGCCATTCCAGATGAGTGGCTTTCACCCAGATGCCGTAGGGATCTTTTTCATTGTGACAGTTGGCGCAGTATTCTGCTTTGGTGAAAAGGTCGTTGTATTCAGTATCATGGTAGGGAGATTTTCTGCCCTCCTTACCGCCGTATTTAACCCGCCCCGGACTGGACATATAGCTGAAGTTGAAGGGCGTGTCGCCTTTGAATCCTTTGATGGTGTGACAGACGTCGCAGCTCACACTCTCGTTTGCCCGGGAGTTCTCATGCGGCCGCGGCGGCGGCACGTCGCCGGCCAGATAGGCCATGGGCGTGTGGCAGCCGTTGCAGCCGTCGGCCACCGGCTTCAGGGCCGGATCCTTCTCGGCATGGGCCACGGCCAGATCGAAATACTCGATCTCGTCCCAGTGATGGGTGTACGCCTGACTCATCATTGACTGCGTCCACTGCATGTAGATGTCGGTGTGACAGGCCGCGCAGGTCTTCGGCTTTTCGTACTGATCGTAAGATTTCGTTCCCTTTGCATCCTCCCCCGCCGGAATGTCCTGCATGATGCGGGTGAATGCGGTGATGACAACAAAGAGAACGGCAAATAATAACAGCTTCTTCATTGAGCGGTCTCCCTGTTAATACCGTAGTATGTGTGTATCGAATGGCGGGATAAACAAATATATTCAACTTTTACAATGTACAGCCTGGCCGGGAAAAAGTCAAGGGGTTAATATCTGAAGCAATTAAATTGAAACCATATATAGCTAGATGGCGTATAACTAAATGGAAAAGGACCTAACAGGGGAACCAGTAAAAATTCCCCGTTAATATAAAAAGGGCGGACCAACAGGTCCGCCTTTGCTTTTAATAAATACCATTTCGTTCCCGTCTCATAGCGGCCAAGGATTGCCGCTTTCCTTGGGGAAAGAGGCGCACGACCGTGCGCCTCTACAATGTCTGCTGTCTCCTGCGATACCTGACCCTCCACCTTGTGACACGTCTCCGACTTGTCACAAGGTTCCGGATTGCCGCTACTTCTCCTTCTCCCACGCCTTGATTCCGTGCTGCATCCAGTCGGGCATGGGCGCGCCCTTCAGGTGGTGATCGAAAAACTCGGCCAGGCGAATCGTCCAGTCCATCATGTTTACCCGCTTTCTCAACCCGTGATCCTCCCCGTTGTAGTTGAACATGTAGGCCTCCTTGCCCAGGCGGCGCAGGGCCATCATGTACTCGATGCCCTGGTACCAGGGAACCGCGCCGTCCTTGTCGTTATGCATCATCATGATCGGCGTCTCCACCTTGTCGGCCCAGAACAGGGGTGAGTTCTCGATGTAGCGCAGGGGGACATCCCAGAGACTGGCGCCAAGACGGCTCTGGGTTTTCTCATACTGGAACTGTCGCACCATGCCGCTGCCCCAGCGGATGCCGCCGTAGGCGCTGGTCATGTTCGAGACAGGGGCGCCTGCTTCCACAGCCGCGAATATATTCGTCTGGGTGATCATGTAGGCGATCTGGTACCCGCCCCAGCTGTGACCCTGAATGCCGATGGCATCCTCATCAACGAACCCTCTGTTTACAAGCAGCTGAATGCCGGGAAGCACACATTTAAGGGCATCCTGACCGGGATACCCGGTGCCGTACTCGATGTCGGGCATCCAGAGCAGGTAGCCGTTGCTCACGTAGTAGGAAGGATTGATTGACGATCCCGGCGACGGGTTGCGGTAGCGATGCAGCCCCTGGTGCAGTGTCTCATAGATGTAGACCATGAGGGGATATTTTTTTGAAGGATCGAAATTGTCTGGCTTGATGAATATGCCCTTGAGCGGCGTGCCGTCCGAGCTCTCGAAGTCGATCAGTTCCGCGTGGCCCCAGATATAGGGGTCCATTTGCGCCCCCAGATCGGTGATTCGTTCGGGAGCGGTAAAATCAGCGTCACTGATCCAGAGATCGGGATACTCGTCGAATGCCTGGCGGGTAAATAGAAATCTCTCCGCTGCATCGGCCTTCGTGACCCGGCCGTAGGACTTCTCGGCCATGATAAGTTTGTGCGGGAGTGCGGTACCTGTGACCCTGTCCCGGTAATAGCCGCTTGCCATGCTTTCTTCATTGGTCGTGCTGAGCAGCATCGGTGCATCAGGATCGATGGTATACTCATCCCGGTCCAGACTGACATACCTGAAGGAAAGATCGTTTTTACGTCCGTACCCTTCAGTGATCATGCGCCGGGTTTTGCCGTCCGGCGATATGTCCCAGATGTCGTACCGGTCATATACCAGCACTGTTTTGTCGCCGTCGGTCCATCCGGCCATGCCGTAGGGGGAGGCGGGTTCGGGCGTGTCGTGGTCTTCCTGATCAAAATGGACGCCCAGTCCCTCCGTGACATTGCGCGTCATGCCGTTTTTCAGATCATGGATAAACCAGTCTCTGCCTTCAAACCAGGTTACATATCTGCCGTTGGGCGAAAGTCTGCCGCTGCCAAAAAGCTTCTTTTTTACCAGCGTGCGGTCGCCCGTTTTCGTGTCCACGATCCAGAGATCATTGAATGAGCCGAAATAGGACATCATCGGCGCATAGGGCCATTCATTATTGGCAAAGGCCACCGCTCCGCGTCTGTTAAGACTGAGTTCAGGCAGATCCTTGTCACCAAGCTGAACGAACTTTTTCCTTTTAATATGATATACCGCTTCCCAGCCGTTATCCCTCACCCGGTTTTCCATCAGCTTCTGCTGGGGCTGCGGATAGGGATCCTGCCAGTGCCAGAGATCGAACTCCGCCTTCTCCTCAGCTTCATCCTCGTTATCTTCCACGGCGGGCGGAATCTCCTTGATCGAAAACAGTACCACGGTTCCATCGTCGCTGAAACCAAGCCCCTCTTTATCGGTCACGGACATCCCTTCGGGGAAGCCCGGCGTGGATGTATGAGACACCCAGAGCTCCGCCTGATCGGTCCCCACGTTCAACCCGTAAAGAGCGAATGCCGGTTCGTCGGCTTCATAATCATCCCGGTTGGTCACAAAGGCCAGAACCGTCTCTTCTTCATTCATCGCCCACTGTTTGTAATCGCCTTTTCCGGTCAGCAGCGGTTCGGCGGCGGATTCTCCCGGTCTCAAATCAAATATACCGTCTGTTTTCAATGTATCCTTGGTCAGGACGACAAAGAAGAGGTGCTTACCGTCTTTTGTGAACCGGTAGGAGGTCACCCATTCCTGGACGGTTTCGGATCCGTTTTCAAGGCTGCGTAGCACGAGTCCGGTTCCCTCCTTGCGGGCGTCTTCCCGTTTTTTCCGTTTCTCCTCCCGCTTTTTCTCTTCTTCGCTTTTTTCCGGTTTCTCTTCTTTTTTCCCTTCCTCTTTCTTTTCTACGGTCTCTTTCTTTTCACCTGCTTCAGTTTCCTTTTCTTCAGATTCATTGTCCTTTTCTTTCTTCGGCTTTTCAGCCTCCTCCTTCAGGTACGCGACCCAGCCGCCGGATTCATCCGGCATACTGAAACTCTTGACACTGTCGATAACGGTAACACTGCCGTCCTTCAGATCCATAATGCCGAGCTGCTTGTAGAGTTTCTTCTTTTTCTTGTCTTTCTTTGATGCGTCCACCGCCTCCTTGTCAGGGGAGATCATAAACACCGCGAAGCGGGAATCGTAACTGAATGCGGGCCGAGCCGCCCGTTCAGCTTCCGTGCCTTCACCCGTATACCCGATCAAGTGCGCATACACGGTGCCCGTTTCAGGATGTTTTACGATCAGCCTGCCGTCACCGTCCTGAGGCGCCTCCATATACAGCACCCAGCCGCCGTCGGGGCTGATCGCACTGCCGCTTATCGATTTCCATCCATCGTAGATATCATGGGTTACAGGTTTTTTAGGGCCCTGAGCGGCAGCCGGGGAAGATACCCAGAGCACACCGGTTAACAGCGCAAGGGACAGAACGTTGAGATTCTTCATGGGACCTCCCGATAGTGGTAATAATTGCCATGTAGATAACAACCTACATAATCCATTTTAAAAATTCAACCTTTTGTTGCGAAAACCGGCACTTCAAGGAGATCGGAGGCGAAACCGGCCCGATGACGGGAAACCAATACATGGATCCGGATAAAAAAAAGCCGCCCGGTTTGAGGCGGCTCTTTCTGTCACTCTCTGAAATTGCATTTATATGCCGACATTGAGATAATGCCGGGCGCGGCCCACGTACTCGGAATCGGGAAAACGGCGAAGCAGTTCTCTGAATGCGGTGAACGCCTCTTCCTGCTGTCCCATCATCAGGTAGCACTGGCCCTTCATGAGCAGTGAGTCGTCGAGTTTGGTCGAAGACTGCCCTGCCAGGATATTGTTGAACTGGATAATGGCATTTGCACAGTCGCCCAGGGCATAGTTGCACTCTCCGATCCAGTATCGGCAGTTGTCCGCGAATTTGTGGTATGGTTCTTCATTCAGCAAAGCCTGGAACATGGCCATCGCCGTCTGGTAATCGGCCTGTTTGTACACTTCCAGCGCCTGTTTGTAACGCGTCATATAGGGAACCGCGGCCTGTCCCTGCTGAGGATAGGATTGGGGCTGCTGAACGTATGTCTGCTGCGGCGGGACATAGGTCTGCTGCGGCTGCTGCATATAGGTCTGCTGGGACTGCTGTCCATACTGGGGCTGTGCGTACGATTGCTGCGGCTGCTGCGCGTAGGACTGCTGCGGCTGCTGTGAAAATGTCTGAGGGGGCTGATTGTATAATTGCCGGGGCTGTGCGGCGACCTGCATCCCCTGCTGTACCGGGTATCCGCCCATCTCCGCGAACCGGGCATCATGAGAATAGACGATTGTCTTCATCTCTTCGATCCGCTGTTTGTTCGAGGTGACGTTCTGCTCCAGCTCTTTCATGCGATCTTCCAGCAGACTGTCGGTCGTCCTTCGGGCGGCAGCGGCAGCACCGTCGTCATTGGTAAACAGGCTGGCAAAATTCTGCTGTTCTGTGGCCGTCGTCGACGCCAGCGCCGTACGGTTAAGGTCAAGCGTGACCCCCGCCTTGGCGACCCAGTAAATTGGTTTGGTATCGAGTTTGGAAAACACGCTGTTGCGATATTCGCCGCTGATCCAGAATTTGGTCTGTCTTCTATCGAGGACCAGTTCAAATCCCGTTCCCATGGACACACAGCCTTCCAGATCCGCGTTGCCTGTATTCGATCCCGAGGCGGTTATCTGCTTGATCGTACTGTTGTAGAAACCGAATCCTGCGGTTAGAAACGGCTGGAACACCTGACCGGTGACCATATTGTACTTGAACGCGAAATCAATGGAAGGAAGAAGGATGATTTTCTGGGTTTCCGTCTCGAAAAAATCATCAGATGCGGTGAGGATGCCACCGGAAGCCAGAAAGGAAACCTTCCGGGTGAGGTAGAACTCGAGAGAAAGCTGTCCGCCCGAGCCCATTCCCGACCCTGCCATTTGGGAGGCGTCCCGCCTGGTGCCCACCAGGTGGAATCCTATGGAGCGGGGTTTGAACACTTCCGTTCCATCCGTCTGTGCGGCTGCGGTAAGTACACTCAGCAATGTTCCCACCACCGCAGCTGTCATTATTCTTCGCATTTTCTTACTCCTTGAACGTGAACAGGATAACTTCAAATAAGCACACGCTTTATCTACGCAAAACAAATGACAAGCACAATTTATGCCAAACATATTAATTATCAGGAACCAAAATAAGCAGACAGGGGGGAACGCAGGTGGCAATAGAATCATAGGATCTAATAAAACAATCAATTAAGACAATTAATGCTCGATGCGGTGCAGTGTGAGGAAAATGGTGGAAACATGTGACGGGAATGACCGGGAACACCGGCGATTATTGCAAAATGAAACGTTTTTGCCGCTGACAAGCAAGATCTGCCCCCCGGCCTCTGTTCCCGGGGACCAGCTCCCTGAGCAGCCGCAGCGCAGGGGGTGCGACCGGAACGAGCCGGTAATCGCAGGTTAAACGTGGAGCATCGCATTCCGGGACCCCGGCAGCAGGCACAGGAGACAGCCGGTAACCGACGGCTTACACGCTTTCAATCACTCCGTAATAATCCGCAAACAGATCATCATATTCGCTTCGATACAGCAGCACCGCTTCCGGCAGCATCTCCATGATATCACGGGCGGTCAACCCGTCCTCCCCTTTCTCTTCAGCTGCCAGGTCACCGGCCAACCCATGGATGAAGACACCCACCTGTACCGCTTTCTCAACCGGCAGCCCCAGCCCGTACATGGCCGCGATGGTCCCGGCAAGCACATCACCCGAGCCCGCGGAGGCCATTCCCGAATTGCCGCTGAGGTTGATAAAAACACGGCCGTCCGGCAGGCCGATCAGCGAATGGGCTCCTTTCAGTACTATGACAGCGTTCCATGATCCGGCTGTCCGCCGCAGTATATCGACGGGATCACTCAGCACATCCCCGATCGGCATCCCGGCGAGCCGTGCCATTTCACCGGGATGCGGCGTCATAATCGTTCCTCCGCTGCGCCGTTTTACCACTTCCCGCATGCCGCAGACCGCGGTCAGACCGTCGCCGTCGACAAGCACCGGGCGCTCTATATCCGGCAGCAGGGCTCCGATCAGCTTCGGAATATCGGGATCTCGGGAAAGGCCCGGCCCGATGACCGTCAGATCGCACGCTCCCGCCTGCGCCAGCAGGGCCGGGGCGCTGGAAGCGGCAATCGCACCGCTTTTTGTCGCCTGCTGCGGCATGAAGACAATCTCGCTGCCCCCCGCACCCAGTGTTTGCACAACCGCTGCCGGCGCCGCCAGACGGGAATACCCTCCTCCTGCTTTCAGAAATGACATGGCGGCAAAATAGGGCGCGCCCAGGTAGGATGGTGCGCCCGCGATAAACAGAACATCTCCGAACGTCCCCTTGTGCCCGAACTCGGATCTGTCAGGAAGCCCGGACGGCACATTGACCGCCGTTCGTATCTCCTCGGAATCGGTCAATTCCGGCGGGAAACTGAGATGGGAGACGAACAGCGCTCCTCCGGCCGCGAATCCCGGATAGAGCAGATTACCCAGCTTCGGCAGGCCCAGGGTCACGGTGATGTCGGCTTCAACGGCCGTCCCCATGATCTGCCCCGTATTGCCGTTGACACCGGAAGGAATATCGACGGATACAACAGGAAGCCCGCTGCTGTTTATCTGTTCGATTATCTCCGCGTATACTCCGGACACCTCTTTAGTCAGCCCCGTTCCCAGAAGGGCGTCAACGATCACATCGGCTGAGAGAATGATGTCATCGAACATCTCGGCGCTTTCGATCCTGTCAACGGGGAGACCCAGCTGCGTGCAGATGGTGTAATTTACAGCAGCGGCACCCGTGAACCTGGCAGGATCGCCGGCGAGCACCACTCTGACCAGGCTGCCCCGGGAGTGCAGCTGTCGCGCGATGACCAGGCCATCGCCGCCGTTGTTGCCGCTTCCGCAGATAACGGCAAACTGCGCTTCGGGTGTTTCCACATGATCGAGAATGATCCGGGAAACCGCAAGACCGGCATTCTCCATCAGCAGTTCGTCCTTGATGCCATAGTCGGAAATGGCCTTCCTGTCAAGGGCTCTCATCTCTTCAACAGTACTGACCTTCATAATCCCTCCAGCTGCGAAAGAGGCCGCGTCCGCAGCAGCGGGCCGCGGCCTCTTTCGCCGTACAGTCCGATACCGTTACTCTTCCGTCTTCTCAGCCTTTTTTTCTGTATCCGTGCTGCCGTTTTCTTTCTTCTGCGCCTTCAGCAGTTTTGCCCGGGCCTTGAGATGATCTGTCAGGTCGAGGTGATCCACTCCCTTCACCCACCACTCCGGAGCCTCCTCCCCTTTCAAATAATGGTCGAAGAACTCTTTCATCCGGACCATATAGTCCTTTTTGTTCTCCATCTTGCTCAGGCCGTGGTTCTCCCCCTTGTATTCGAGCATGACCACCGGCTTCTCGAGACGGCGCAGCGTGTTATAATACTCGACACCCTGGTTGTAATCGACGGCGCCGTCTTTGTCATTGTGAAGTATGATCAGGGGCGTATTGACTTTCCCGGCGTGATACACCGGCGAATTGCGGGTGTAGGCGTCGAGGTTATCCCAGTATCCCCCGTAGAACCGGCCCTGGCTGGACTCGAAAATCGCCATATTGCCGCCGCCGGAATTCCAGTAAATCGATGAATACATACTGATCATATTCGTAAGCGGCGCCCCGGCAATGGCCGCCTTGAACATATCAGTCTGGGTGATGATGAACGCGGTCTGGTACCCTCCCCAGGAATGACCGTGAATGCCGATCCTGTCTTTGTCAACGATGCCTGTTGCGATAGCGGCCTTGACCGCCGGGACGATGCAGGCAACCGACGAGAGCCCCGGATCGTTGACCTTGAAAACGATATCCGGATTGAATACCGCGTACCCGTGACTCAGATAATAGGCCTGGTTGAAACCGCCTCCGGCAATACCGGGCCGGGGATAGGCGTTCGCCCGCTGGGACAGCTTTTCGTACATATACACGATTGTCGGGTACTGTTTGCCCTCTTCGTATCCGGCGGGGAGGTAGAGGATGCCCTGCAGTTTGTCTCCGTTTTCACTGACGTAATCGATTATTCTGAGACCGGCGGACCAGAGGAAATCCTTCTGCTGCGGATTGGTGTCGGTCAGTTTTCTTCCCCGGGCCAGACCGGCGTCACTGACATAGTATTCGGGATAATCACTGTTGGTTTCCCGCGTGTACAGGAACACGCCGGCATCTTCGGCCTTCATCAGCCGGCTGAACAGGGCGTCGTCCCAGAGCAGGGACTCGGCCTGGTTCTTAACGATTCTGATAATGCCGTGTTTCTTTGTCCATTCTCCGTAGGAGGAAAAATACTGGGGATCGGAAAAATCGATCCCTTCTTCCTCGGGATAGGTGAGCACCCGCGACTGATACCTGATCTGCTTCTCCCTGCCGTCCGGGGTCAGTCTCGTCACTTTGCCGCCGTGCACGGAGACTATGTAAAGGTCCCAGCCGTCAGAGAGGAGTACACCGGCGTCGTCCTTGAGCCATCCCTGGGGCCGTATCGGCGGATCCTTGACATTGTGATCATCTTCCACATCGATAAACGACACCGGCGCCCCTTTGGTGATGTTGTAACTCCTGCCCGTTTTCAGCTCAAAGGTGTAGTAGTCGCCGTCCCGGTAATAGAGCAGGTGGGTGCCTTCGGGAGAGGGGCCGAAATACCAGCGAAGCTTTTCCAGAATCTTGTCCCGTTCGCCGGTTTTCAGATCCGTGGTGTAGACATCGAGATAACGGCGGCCGTCCATGTTGCCCATGGGCAGATAGGGATCCTGATCTGTCCCCACCGCCCGATCGCCGTTTTTCATAACGGTGAAATGCCGGACATCGTCATCCGAAAGCCGGATAAATCGTTTCTCCGCGGGGTTGTAATAGCAGTCATAGCTGTAATTCTTGTCCATGGTTTCCTGCACCCACTGCTGCGACTGCAGCCGCTTGTCGCGCCAGTGCCAGATCACCATCTTCGGCAAGTCCCCTTCATCGTCCCTGCCATCGACTTTTTTCTCCGGTTTCTTGTCCGCGTTTGTTCCGGTGCTGTCGGCCGCTTCCTTTTCCATATCGGCTTTCTTCTTCTCTTCCTCCTTGCGGATCCTCTCTTTCGCTTTGTCGGTGAGCGCTACCTCCCGGATTCCAAAAGTGAGGAACGTCAGGTTTTCTCCCCAGGCCGGTGTCTGTTTGGGGCTGACGCTGAACGTGTCGGGCAAACTGGGTTCTTCGCATGGATCGAAGACGACTTTCACCGGCTGATTCTTTTCGAGATTCTTGAATCCGAGGACGGAGTAAAGCATCTCTTCGTAATCATCATGCTTGCTGCCTTTAAGCACGGCAAAGCCGTCGCCCTCGTCGGTCCAGTTCAATCGCTCGTAATCGGCGTCGTCATTGTCGAGCACCTGAATGACACCGGTTTTCATACTGCGCAGCTGAATGCCGTTGCCGGCCTTGTCATCGGCATCGATGAGCAGCACCAGATAACGTCCGTATTTATCAAACCCATACCCTGCCACATCACCGAAGTACAGCTGCTTTGCCGTGGCCAGTTCGTGCAGAATGAGACCGGTTCCCTTGCCGGCATCCTTTTCCGGCTTGCCTTCCGGAGCATATTTTTTCATGGCCAGCCAGCCCGGATTTTCGCCTGAAAACCGGAAATCGCTCACTTTCGTAAAGGTGGTATCATCACCGCTGACCAGGTCGAGCAGTGTCATATCGTTATAGGATTTCTTCTTCTGTTTTTCCAGCTTCTCGGATTCCGCGGTTGTGGGGGAGACACTGAAGGCCACCCAGCGTGAATCATCGGAAAAAAGAATGCGTCCGAACGATGTTTTCCCGACATCGAAGGCATAGGACGTGGTGTCCGTGGTGCTCTTCACATAGACTTTACTGTCACCTTCGGTGGGCGCAGCGAGCCAGGCGAACCACTCTCCGTTATTTGCAAGAGCGGTGGAACGGATGCTTTTCCACTCGGCCATGTCCCACAGCTCCAGCGGACGTTTTTCGGGCTGCGTGTCCTGGGCCGAGAGGCCGCATACAGGGATGAGGAGGATCAGGAACAGCAGAATCCTCAATTTCTTGCTGGATGGATGCATTGATTTCTCCTTTTATTGGTTTTGGTTTACACAGGTGTACGGTTGTGAGCCGGGATGGGTCACCGCGGTTTCATTTGACAACGGCCCGCGCGCCTCCGCGCCGTTCTAGTGCGGCCTCCGGATGATCCCGTTTGCCGTGCCCGTAAGCCATGCGGCATACAGTTCCGGCCGCCGGTCCGCCAGAAAATGTTTTCTGGCGTGGGACCGTTCAACAGCATCGAGATCGAGTTCAGCATAAAGGATGGCTTCTTCCAGCGCCGGGGCTTGGGCCATCACCTGGCCGGCGGGCGAAGTGACGAACGATTTCCCTTCAAAGGTCAGATGCCTCTCCCGGCCCACCCGGTTGCAGAGGGCCGTGTAATACCCGTTCTGGAAGGAGGCCACCTGCAGCTCGGCTTCATACAGTCCGTCCGGCCATTCTCCCACTGATCCCGCCTGGGGCACGACAACAAGTTCCGCTCCCATCAGGGCGACGGCCCGCATGTATTCGGGATAGTGTCGGTCATAACATATTACCACACCGATTGTGCCGACCGCGGTATCAAAAACGATCTCGCTGTTCCCCGGCGCGTAATACCCCTGCTCATGGTAGTGCTCCATTTCCAGAATATGGACCATCCGCGTGCTTCCCAGCAGAGATCCATCCGCATCGATGACCGGAGAGGTGTCGTAGGTCAGGTCCCCGTCCCGCTCGAAGAGATTGAGCACGGTGACAACACCGTATTTCCTGGCCAGTCGCTGAAAACGGGCGACCGTCGGACCGGGAACCGGTTCGGCCAGGTCGAGCCTGTCCGGGCCGGCAGGATGCTGCGGATAGAAGGGAGTGAACGCCAGTTCGGCAAAAGCGATCAGCCCGGCGCCTTTCTCGGCTGCGGTGATGAAGGCCCGCTCACCCTTGCTGATATTTTGTTCGAGATCGGAACTCGCGGTCTGCTGAATGAGAGCAATGGTTACGCTTCGGGACATGGATGCATTCTCCCGTTTTCGATGGGCGCCGGCCGGCCTGGAAACAGCCGCCGGCCGGGACTGCATACGGATCGCCGCAAAACAGTCCTTTCAAGATACAAAAAAATATCATATTCTCAAGAAAATATTTCACCAGGCAGGGAAGAGGAACTGTGCCGCACGGGATTCAGAAACGCCCGGTCCGGTGCTCACTCCACGGGCCGGACCGGGCGTTGCCGTCACCGGTGCCTGATTCAGGAGGGCCGCACGAGATAGGCGAACAGCAGCAGCCCTGCGATGAGGGCGAGCACTGCCGCGGCAATCCAGCGTATACGCTGCATCTTCTGCTCTTTCAGTTTTTGAGAACTGAAGGTGGATTCGTCAAGGTCGGAAAGACACTCACGCAGCTGATTCATCTGAAACCGGTACTGCAGCATCGGCACCAGCACCCCCAGCAGATAGCCGACCAGGAGGAAGAGAGTGAACACGACGAGATCTTCACTGTCCAGCGGCCGCACACCGCCGTACCTGAAGAAGAAGTAGTACAGCATACCGGTCACGAGCAGCAGCGGATTTGTGCCGCCGGCAATGAAAAGAACGGTCCGGTACCGGGTTTCGTAATATTCGATAATCGCCGCAAGCATATCGCGAACATTGTTCCGGTCCGGAGCGAATGGTGGCATCGTTACCAGGTACCGGACCTGCAGCGATCCCAGAACCAGGATGCATCCCAGGGTGACGTACGCGGCCAGATCTATCCCCTGCGGCGTATTCATGACCAAGGCCAGATAGAGCAGGGCTGCCCCGACTCCGGTCTTGAGTGCGATATCGATTACCAGTCCGTTCCGGAACAGCCGCCCGGCGCTGTGGGACCGTCCCTTGAGGTACGCGCGCATCTCATCGCGGGAAAGCGGTGCGAATCCCGCATCTTCGGCGGATGCCGCCTTCCATACCTCTTTGTACTCATCAATATTTTTCATATCACACCATCCCTTTAATTGTCGTTTCCAGTTTTTTACGGATGCGCACAAGCCGCACGCTGACATTCTTGACGCTGATACCGATCAGCCCGGCGATCTCTTCATAGGTCCTGTCCTCGAGCCAGAGCAGGATTACCGCTTTGTCTACCGGCTTGAGCTGTGCAATGGCCTCATACAGCAGATCGAGATCTTCCTTCGCAACGGCACCGCTGCAGCGGACCGGTGCGGCTTCCCGGGAGAGATCCCTGTCAACCGCCAGCAATGCAGGCTTCTTCACCGTGGTGATCGCGGTGTTCAGCGCCACCCGGTACATCCATGTCGCAAATGAAGAGCGGCCTTCGAAGGACCCGTAGGATTTCCAGAGTTGAAGCAGTATTTCCTGGTACATATCCTGGCGGTCAGCCCTGTTGTTCGTGTAGATTCTGCATATCTTGTGCAGAATGTTTTCATGTTCCCGAATCAGTTCGAGAAATTTCTTTTCACTTGATCCGCTGCTCATGAGATTCCCTTTCCTTCAACTGATGACCGCAACGCGGGTGCGATGCCGCCGCGATCTATCGCCACGTTCCGTATTCCTGAAACAGTATCGTCAGCACCGCAAGGCAGATGGATATGAATCTGTCGGATCGTCCGCTCCAGCCCGCGGTCCATGCCGCCCGCTCCGCAATTGTGCTGATCACAGGACTCATACGTCTTCCGGCGAGCCCGGGACCGCGTAAGCGTCCGGCGTTTTCTCCAGCGGTTCCTGTTGGCACGTCACACCTCCTTTCCCTTTGACATTCACCCGGTTAGTCCGGCGGGAAAGAAAATAACTACACTTTTTTTTCTATGTCACCGGGATCATGCCGGAGAAGGGGGGCGCAGGCTGTCCGGGGCCTGGAAAATAAAAACCCCCGGTACGCTCAGTGCCGGGGGTATGTACCATACGACATGAAATTATGCATCTTTTCCGGCGGCGCGGTGTTTCTTTTTTTTCGGTTTCGGTGCCGGCAGCTCCCTGAACGTGATGGCGATCAGTTCACTGAGCCACTCCCTGTCTTCCAGCTGTTCTTCAATAAGAAAGGCGTTTTTCGCCCGCGGATAGGGCGGCGCTTCCGTCACATCACCTATAAATGCGCGTCCCGCCTCAGTCGGTTTCACGAAAAGCCGGTTGTCACACACGAGAGCGACCACCTTCCCGTCGCAGTACACCGCATACTCGCCGAACATTTTCCGGAAGGTAATCACTCCCGCCCCCTCCATCTGCTCCGCGACATATTCTACAAAATTCTGATCCGAGCCCATATTCAATCCTCGCTCAATCGTCCAGAGGCGCACGATCGTGCGCCTCTACGGTATCCTTTTTCCTTTTCCGTTATCCTTATTGATCCTCATCCGCCCAGGACAGATCCGGATGTTTCAGATGGTAATCCGTCACGCTCTGAAACGCCCGTGCCACTTCAAGCACTTTCCCGTCCTCAAAAAGCTGACCGATAAAGGAAATGCTCATCGACCTTCCCTCAGCGGTAACTTCCACGGGGACAACAGCTGCCGGATGCCCGGTCAGATTTGTCATCAGCAGCTGAGAGCCGAATGAAGGAACCACCAGCACGTCATAATCAGCAAAAAAAGCGGACAGTTTTTGCATCAGGATCAGCCGCGCCCGGTTTGCCTGAATATATTCAACCGCGGGGATGAAGCGCGCCTGCCGGAAAATATCGGGCCAGTCGCCGGGGCGCTGCCGCACCAGCAGATCATCGCGGTTCGAACGGGTAAGATCATCGAACGCGGCCGCGGCTTCGGCATCGAGAATATAGGAAAGGGAATACACCGGAAATTCCGGCAGTTCCGCCGGCACCAGGTTCCCCCCCGCCTTGCTGAGCATCTCGATGATATGGCTGTAAAGCTCGACATTGGCCGTATCTTTTTCAAATTCAGTTTTCAGATAGCCGATACGCAGGTGGTTGATGGGGGAGCTGCCGTCGTAGTCGAAAGGGACATCCCGGGTGGAACGGTCCAGCGGATCGGCACCGTTGATCACCTGAAAAACGCAGGCGCATCCTTCCGCGCTGCGGCAGATCGGCCCGATCTTGTCCATTGTCCAGGAAAGGGCCATTGCTCCGGCCCTGCTCACCCGCCCGTAGGTGGGCCGCAGGCCGCTGACCCGGCAACGGGTGCTGGGCGACACGATCGAACCCCAGGTTTCCGTGCCGATGGAAAACCCCACCAGGCCGGCCGATGTCGCCGAGGCGGACCCCGCCGAGCTGCCGCTGGACCCCTGGGTCGAATCCCAGGGATTCACGGTCTGCCCGCCGAACCAGACATCATCCATGGCCAGTGCTCCCATGGAGAGTTTGGCGACCAGCACCGCGCCTGCATCTTCCAGTTTTTTGACAACGGTGGCGGTATAGTCCAGAACCTGATCCTTATAGGGAGCGGCTCCCCAGGTGGTTTTGTAGCCGGGCACGGCGAGAAGGTCCTTCACCCCGTAGGGAATTCCATGCAGGATTCCTTTGTACCTGCCGGCCGCGATCTCTTCATCGGCCCGGCGGGCCTGCTGCAGCGCCAGCTCCTCGGTAAGGGAAATCACGCACTTCAGTTTCGGCCCGTATGTTTTCAGCCTCTCCAGGTAAAGTTCCGTCAGCTCCAGTGACGTCATCCGCCCTGTTCTGATCAGCTCCGCCAGTTCCGGCAGGGTGAAGAATGCGACAGCCTCGATATCTTGGGGCAGCATGACATTTTTTCGTGTACCGGGGATGAAACGCGCGGTTCGTTCCCGAATGGTGAATCCCGGAGGAACACAGTTGAAATCGATGGCCGGCGCATCGCTGTTTTGCAGATTGAGGGCTCTTACCTCATCGTAATGTCCGGCTTTCTCCCTCAGATCGTTCACCATGCGCTTCCGCTCGGCTGCGGTCAGATGCAGACCGGGAATATGCTGCGCGGATCCGATGCTCGCGGTGGAGATCCTGCTGTGCTGATACAGATGCAGGGCGTTGAACACAAGGCTGACAAGACACAACGGGATTACAATGAAAAGCAATCGCTTCAACGGTGCTGACGACTGTGCATTCATGGGGCACCTTCCTGTTATACATGGGAATTGAGGATGATTACAGTAAAAATAGTAATCGGCAGCGAGGAAGTCAAATCATTAAATCGGGTGTGAAGCAGTGGAGAAAAAAAGCCGGACGGCGGGCCGTCCGGCTTTCTACCTTGAGCAACAGTGATTAAAAAGTGAAAATAACGCCGATAGAGCCCATGATAATATCAGTGAAGGACCGTTTTGTATCATAAATCACGTCGCCCTCTATCACTTCAACTCCGTTTTTCTTCAGATATTCCGCCTCACCCCCCTTGAGGTACCTGGCACCGATCTCCACATACACCGACTCGAATCCCCCGTCGCCGCGTTCGTCAAAAGGGCGGGGTCCGGCAACCCGGAACTGAATGCCGCCGCCCACGCCGTAGCTGCTGGTGAAATCCCGCATGTTGTTTGAACTGGCAATCTCTTCATAATCACCCTGATCCTGCACCTCCGTATCAGTTGTAAAAAGACTGAAACCGCCATACGCGTCAACATAGGGACGGAACGCACCCCGCTGCGGCTGTAACCGCATCATCAGATACCCATACATAATACTGTTTGTAGTGACCACATCGACATTAACCCATGGGATCGTTGTGCTCCAGGGGACTTCTCTGGATTCCCTACCGTAGATCAGGAAAGAAAACCCCGCACCGATTGATACAGGCGTCTCCGGAACATTGTAAAGAAACTTCCCGTCCAGACCATATCCATTCACATCGAGATTGTCTGCGAACTCCCCGTGGGGAAACCCCACCATAAAATCAAGCCCGCCCTGAAAATTGCTCTGTGCCGACAGTAAAACCGGCAGGCTGCAGAGCACCGCCGCACTCAAGACAACACATGCCATTTTGTTCATGCTCGTTCCTTTCTTCGTTAGATCCGTGGGTGCACCGATACCAGTGACAATAACCATGCCGGATTGACGGCACATTTTCTCACCTTGTTACTATTGAAGTTAAAAAGGGTTGTTTCCAAAACCGGGCACACGATGCCTGACCGGTGTAAACAAAGTGTACATAACTTTTGGAAAAAAGGCAATAATTTTTACAGTTCCCTGAAGGAAACGGGATCAGAAAGGTACGGATGGACGGCAAGCGCCCCTGGACGAAAAAGAAGACCAATCAGGATGCGGGGGTGCCGTATATAATATCATCGATATGATCTTTGAAATAGCGTTTACATACATCCAGCCCTGCCTCACCGCTGTCAAAATTCAGCACTCCGATCACCCGGCTGCCCGCGGTATCGAGAATTCGCACCGACGCATGCTCAACCCTTATCCCTCCGCCGTAGGAATCGGTGTATGCATACCGCAGCGCGGTTTCGACTATTGCCTGAATCCCGAACCGTTCTCTCCCGACACGGGAGATTGCCGCCGTATCCCCGGCATAGGTATCCTCTTCTCTCAACACGGCATCCAGAGCGTTCCAGTCGAATATGGAAACGCCCCGTTCCGACAGCAGCGACTCGATGAACAGATTGAATTCGGAAATGATGATATCCGACGTATGAATAACCGTTGCCCTGGTAAACAGCAGCGTCCGTTCAGGCGTCTCTTTTATGTGAGCCTTGTCTTCTTTTTTCTCTTTCTGTACGATCAGCCGGGCCGTGGATTTCGAATCCTCTTTCAGAGGAACCAGTTCCGGTGACTGTACCGGGAGCTCCACCGGTACGGCGGTTGCCGCCACTGTTTCCCGCACAGGCAGACCGCCCGGCTTGAACAGCAGGCCCGTCGAAACGTAGTAGGTATACTGGGTATCACTGATGCGGGAGTAGCCCCCCTTGACGAGCAGAGACAGTCTGCCGCCGAAACTGATGCCGAATCCCGCTTCGGCCCGCAGTTCTCCGCTGAATTCATGGTTGTTGAGAATCTCCGCTGTTCCGGCGGCCGAAATCACATCCTCCCTTCTGAATACGTGAGTCAGACCGTATCCTGCGCCGATAAAGATCGATCGGTATAACGGCAGCCGCAGCAGGGGCATGATGGACGCCCGGGACTGAAACCGGGAGACGCTGCCGGGTGATGGCTCATTGACGGCACCGAACGTGCCGTCCATGGAGAGGGCGAGATAGCGGCCGGTGAGTGTCACCTCTGCCGCCGGCGTGATCAGCCAGGTGTCCTGCCAGTAATTGTTGCACCCTTTCAACCCTGCATAAACACCGGTTTGTGCCTGACCGGCAGAAGCGACAGATAGAAGCAACCACAAACATTTACTTCGTAAACGCATTATAATTCCCGTACTATTTCATTGGCATGTGCCTTAAAAGCAACAATTATGCCATAACATCACTTTTTTACGTTATTTTGCTAATACGCAAGTTATTGATTTTATTTATTTTATTCTGCTCCGCTCCGGCAGAAGCCATGCTGCTGCACAGCACGTTGCCGTCTTTCTGGCCGGATTCACTACAGGTGAGCGATATGCCGGTAGATGCTGATCCCAAAAACTCCACCGCACTTTAGCCTGACAATGTAAGCGTGATCCCGGGCAGAGTCAAGGGAAAACATCCGCCCGGCAATCAGGGTGCGTATTCGGGGCGGGCATATGCGGCGGGACCGCCCTCATGAGCCCCACGCTGTTTCTACAGCAATGTGTTGCTTTTTCCAATCGAAATGTGTAAATTTCCTGTTCCGTAGTCAGTCTACCGGGAGCTTCTTCATGAAAACCATCAAAACCGCCAACGGCCGTTCGATCGAAATCGCCCTCGACAAATCCCTCTACAATAAAAATGAGGCCATCGCCTCCATAAACCGGCGGCTGCTGGAAGAGCATGGAATAAAGGCTGTCGATATTCTCGGATCAATAGGATCAGGCAAGACCACGATCACCGGCTGCATGGCGGAGATCCTTGGCAAAAAAAAAGCGGTGGCAGCACTGGCGGGTGATATCACCACGACAATCGACGCAGATCGAATCCGTGAAAAAGGCGCCGAAGTGCTGCAGATAAATACCGACGGCGGCTGTCACCTTGACGCCAATATGGTAAAGAATGCCCTCCCCATGTTTGACCTGGAGCAGCTTGACATTCTCCTTATTGAAAATGTCGGCAACCTCATCTGCCCCGGCGGCTATCCTGTGGGGGCTCAGCAGCGGATGGTCGTGGTCTCCACCACCGAAGGCCCCTATATGATTGTCAAGCACCCCTATATTTTTAAAGACGCGTCGGTGGTGGCAATCAACAAGATCGACCTTGCCGCCGCCATGGAAGTGGATTTGGCGCAGCTCAAGGCGGATGCTCTGACCATCAAACCCGACATTCGGGTCGTATTCACCAACGGCCGAACCGGTGAAGGCATTTCTGAACTGATCGCCGCCCTGGGCCTCACGGACTGACCCCATGCACGAAACCGCCATAGCCATGTCCATCGTCGAAACCGTGCTGACGGAAGCCGAAAAGCAGCAGGCTGTATCGGTTCAGTCAATTGATATCGAAATCGGCGAACTGACCTTTCTCGGCACCGATCAGATAGCATTCTGGGTGAAAACCAACTTTGAAAACACTATCGCGGCGAATGCCGCCCTCAATTTCATCCAGGTGAAGGCCGAGGTGTCCTGCGATGCCTGCGGATACCGGGGCGGGCTCAGCATCACGGAAGATCCCGCCTACCACATGCAGCTGCCGGTGTTCGCCTGCCCGCACTGCGGCCGGGGAACCATCACCATCATCAAAGGAAAAGACGCATTTATTCGCACGATACACATTGAAAAAGAATGACCCTGAAACCCAAATGTAAGGAACCAGCCATGAAAAACCTGACCCCTGTACGAATCGCCGCGGCGCTCTGCCTGTTTCTGCTGCCGCTGACTGCCGGATTCACCCAAACCGGACCGCTGACACGGGCGGAAGCCAGCGATTACCTGGAAACATCGCTGTACAAGGATGTGATGGATTTCATCAGTGAACTGCAGCTTCTCACACCCCACGTCCGCGTGGAGATGATGGGAAGATCGGCCGAAGGCAGGCCGATTCCGCTGCTCATCATCGGGGATCCTTTGCCGGCCTCTCCCGCAGACCTTCGTCTCGACGGCCGCCTGCCCGTCTATTTTCAGGCGAACATTCATGCCGGGGAAGTCGAAGGGAAAGAGGCGGTGCTGATGCTCATCCGTGATATTCTTCTGGCTGAAAAGCGTCCCTATCTCGACAATATCGTGCTGCTGGTGGCACCGTTATTCAATGCCGACGGCAACGAGAAGCTTGGGCATAACCGGGGCGACAACGGCCCGGAACTGGCCGGCATACGCTACAACGGTATGAATCTCGACCTGAACAGGGACGGCATGAAGCAGGAAAGTCCCGAACTCGCGGCCCTCACCCTCAACGTGCTCAACCGCTGGGACCCCGCGGTGATGGTCGACTGCCACACAACAAACGGCTCCTATCACGAGGAACCGGTCACCTATGTCTGGCCGCTGAATCCCAACGGCGATATGGGCATCATCGAATACATGCGCAGCACCATGCTGCCGGAGATAGACAAAAATCTGGGGAAAAAGTACAAAACCCTCTCTATTCCCTACGGTAATTTCATGAGCTGGGACGATCCCGAAAAAGGGTGGAGCCCCGCCGGCCCTGAACCGCGCTACCTCACCAACTACATCGGTCTCCGGAACCGGATGGCGATCCTGCTTGAAAATTATTCTCATGCCGATTTCAGAACCCGGGTCCGGGGCAATTATCATTTCCTTCGGTCAGTGCTCGACTTCTGCGACCAGCATCATGCAACCATCGACGCCGTCCTGAAAAACGCTGATGAAACCACTATCAGAAGAGGTGTCAGCCCCGGCCCTGCCGACTCCATCGCCATCAGCTTCAGCCAGAATATCCTTGGCGACAACATCACTATTCTCGGGTATGAGATGGAGGAATTCACCGACCAGAGGGGAAGACAGCGAACGCGCCCCTCTGAGCGAAAACGGGCCTATTCAGTGCCCCTCTATCACGACTGGACAAAAAACGCCTGTGTGGCACGTCCCGCCGCCTATCTCATCTCCTGCCCCGATCCCTCCGTTCTGCAAAATCTGCTGCAGCACGGCATCATCGTGGAGACGCTGACCGACACGGTGACGCTCACCGTCGAGTCATTTGAGGTCCAGAGCCTCAACCCCGGAGATACACCCTTTCAGGGACACTATATCAACAATATAAAAGGCACATCACAGATGGAAGAGGTCCGGTTCGCGGCCGGCACCTACTTCATCACCACCGCCCAGCCGCTGGGGAATCTCGTGACAGAGCTGCTGGAGCCGCGGGGCGGCGACGGACTGGTCGCCTGGAACTTTTTTGACCGCTATTTGAGCCGGCAGTGGGGCAGACAGGCGACAAAAGCGCCGGTATACAAACTCTATTCACCGGTCAACCTCGCAAAACAGGCGGTGAACTGCTATTAACATGAAGGGGCTGTCCGAACAGTTCAGGTAACAGGTACATTCATACCGAGCCCTTCAAAACGGCCGGGGCGAACGAATGTATGACGTTTCGGACGATCCTCCCCTCCCCGGCCACCTGAGAGCCGGGAGAGGATAAGCGAAAGACCCGACATATGACAGACCCGATAACAGGAAGAATCGTAGCCCTTGCCACCGCTGTATGCTGGACGGGAACGGCTATCGCCTTTGAAAAAGCGGGAAAACAGATCGGCTCCCTGACCCTGAACCTGCTGCGCCTGCTGCTGGCCCTGATTTTCATTTCCGTCTACCTCTGGATCGTGCGGGGCATGCCCCTGCCCCTGGACGCCTCAGCGGCCTCCTGGCGCTGGCTGCTCCTTTCCGGTCTCATAGGCTTCTGTCTGGGAGATCTCTTCCTTTTCAAAGCCTTCATCGTTCTCGGGTCCAGGATATCCATGCTCATCATGTCCCTGGTGCCCCCCATCACCGCCCTGACCGGCTGGCTGCTCATGGGTGAAGTACTCACGCCCGCCAACTGGACAGGCATGAGCCTTACCATCGCGGGTGTCGCCATTGTTGTGCTCGAGAGAAGACGAGACGACCGGACCGCTGTGTTAAAGCACCCTGTCTCGGGCATCCTCTACGCGTTCGGGGGAGCGGTCGGCCAGGCGGTCGGACTGGTGCTGAGCAAATTCGGCATGGGTGATTACAACGCATTCGCCGCGACACAGATTCGCATTTTTGCCGGCATCGCCGGATTCGCCGCCCTGTTTACCGTGCTGCGTATCTGGCCGCGGGCCGTGACCGCACTGCGCAAACGGTCCGCAATGCGACCCCTCGCCCTGGGATCGTTTTTCGGCCCTTTCCTCGGCGTGTCCCTTTCGCTGCTGGCGGTTCAATATATTGAAGTCGGCATCGCCTCGACCTTTATGGCACTGGTGCCGGTGCTGATCATTCCCCCTGCCGTGATCTTCCTGAAAGAGAAGATTACTCTGCGGGAAGTGTCCGGCGCGGTCATGGCCGTCGCCGGCATCGGGATTCTGTTCATTCACTGAATTCATTTAATTATAAAGACACTGCTTATGAAACAGAAACCTTCCCTGGTCGAAAAGTCCGCGCTTGCCCGAAGCGGCTATAAGCTCAAGTACGCCCCTGAAGAAAAGATCGGCGTCATCGTCGTTAACAATTTTCCGGCGCTGGGCAGACTGGCCGCGCTCCGGTTCATCGAATGGACCCAGCACAATCCCGGCGGCGTCATATCTCTGCCCACGGGAAAAACCCCCCAGCATTTCATTCAGCACGTCAGCCGTTATCTCAACGGCTGGAACGAGAAAGCGACCCGCAAGGAGCTGGAGTCCGAAGGTATCGACCCCTCACTGAAACCGGACATGAAAAGCCTGCATTTTGTCCAGATCGATGAATTCTACCCCATCGACCCCTCGCAGCACAACAGTTTTCACTATTATGTGGAAAAGTACTATATTGAAAATTTCAATCTCGATCCCGCAAAAGCCATGCTTATCGACTGCACGAAAATAGGATTGCCCCCCGGCGGCACCTTGCAGGAAATCTGGCCCGGAGGCGTGGTCGATCTTTCGTTGCGCCACCGGCACCCGGTCAGCTACGAAGAAAGCGTCCGCAAGCAGGTGCTGCAGGAGGTTGATCAATGGTGTTTCGAGTACGGTGAAAAAATCCGCACGCTCGGGGGCATCGGGTTCTTTCTCGGCGGCATCGGTCCGGACGGACACATTGCCTTCAACGTTCTCGGATCCGACCATCACAGCACCACCCGCCTCACGGAAACCAATTATGAGACCCAGGCTGCCTCGGCCTCGGACCTGGGAGGCATCGAGGTCGCCCGCAAACGGCTCGCCATCACCATCGGGCTGGGGACGATCGCGTATAATCCCGACTGTACGGCCATCATCATCGCCGCGGGTGAAGCGAAAGCGCCCATGATCTATAACGCCGTCCATCAGAAGAGCCACATCAGATACCCGGCGACCGTGCTGCACAAGCTGCCCAACGCCCGCTTTTACATCACCCAGGGCGCCGCCTGCATGCTTCCCGAACGACAGTATGCGGATATGGTGGACATGGAGAAGGATGCCCTGCCGGAAGCACTGAAACGGCGCATCCTGATCGATCTCTCCCTGCAGATAAAAAAGCCTCTCGCGGATATCTCGGCCTCGGACATGAAAAACAGCCGTTTCGCCAATCTGCTGCTGAAAAAGACCGGAAGCACTCCCCAAAAACTGACGGGTCAGCTCTTCAAACACATCGATGAGACCATCGAAGCGGGCTGCCAGACCAGAAGCAACACCGTATTTCTCCATACAGCGCCCCACCATGACGATATCATGCTCGGGTATTTTCCCTACGTCGTCAGGGCGATTCGCGATGCGTCCAACACCCATCACTTCACCTATCTCACGTCAGGATTCAACGCGGTGACGAACTCCTACGCGCTCTCCATGATCAGCAATCTGAAAAAATTTCTCAACCGCAGAGAGTTCGAGGTGCTCTATGATGAGAACTATTTCAGCGCCGACTACACCCAGGGCTGGAATCGTGATGTCTGGCAGTACCTTGACGGCGTCGCCGCTGACAGCGCCTTTATGAAACAGGAGGGCGAAGCCAGGCGTACCTACCGTATGCTCGCGGACATCTTTGAAGAGGAGGAGAAGGATAATCTCGAGCACCGCATCAACGAACTGATCAACTACTTCAAGACCCAGTACGCCGGCAAGAAGGACCCGCCCTATATTCAGCTGCTGAAAGGCATGATACGGGAATGGGAAGCCGACTGCCTCTGGGGGTACCTCGGCTTCGACAGCGACAGCATTCACCATCTGCGTCTGGGATTCTACAAGGGTGAAATTTTCACTGAAGATCCGACGATCAACAGGGACGTGCCCCCGATCCTCAAACTGTTGAAGCAGGTCAATCCCGATGTCGTGACGGTGGCCCTCGATCCGGAAGCCAGCGGTCCCGACACCCACTACAAGGTGATGCAGGCGGTGAGCGAGGCGCTGAAGCTCTATGAAAAAGAGACCGGCCGCTCGGATATCCGCATCCTGGGGTACCGAAATGTCTGGTACCGGTTCCATCCGGCTGAGGCCGATCTCTATATTCCCGTCTCCCTGAACATGTTCGCCGTGCTCCAGAACGCGTTTCTCAACGCCTTCGTTTCCCAGAAGGACGCTTCCTTCCCCAGCTATGAGTTCGACGGCCCCTTCTCCGGACTCGCCCAGCAGATACAGGTCGAGCAGTATCAGACGCTGAAGACCTGCATGGGCCGGCAGTATTTCAACGATCACCTGCGGCCCTTGATCAGGGGAACGCGGGGATTTGTCTATCTGAAAGAGCTCTCGCTGAAAGAATTTTACACGCACACCCGGGAGCTGAGGGAGACAACAGAATAGGGAGGCACCCATGTACAACCTTGTCTGCAGCATCGCCATTATCACGCTTCTGGCGCCGGCGGCCCTGGTAAGCCAGAACGGGTTTCAGACCGACACGGAAAAGACCTCCGAAGGTCCGCTCACCATCACCTGCATTGGACACGGAACCCTCATGTTCTCGTTCAAGGGTCTGACTATCCATGTCGATCCGGTGATGCGCGAAGCTGATTACAGCACCATGCCCAACGCCGATATTATCCTGGTGACCCATGAGCACGGCGACCATCTCGACCTCACCGCTGTCTCGGAAATCAGTAAGAAAGGCACGGTCTTTATCGCAACCAGATCCTGTGCCGACCGCGGTGCCGATTGCCGGGTGATGGAGAATGGTGACGAGGTGACGGTGAACGGGATCGTGATCCGGGCGGTACCCGCCTATAACATCAAGAACAAAAGGGATAATGGACAGCCGTTTCATCCTAAAGGCACGGGCAACGGGTATATTCTCACCTTCGGGGACACAAACGTCTATATCGCGGGCGACACGGAAAACACGCCCGAGATGAAAGCGCTCTCCGATATCGATATCGCCTTTCTGCCCATGAACCTGCCCTATACCATGGATCCGGCCATGGTCGCGGACGCGGCCAGAGCGTTCCGGCCCTCGATTCTCTATCCCTACCACTACGGCAATACCGATCCGAAAGAACTGGCGGCTTTGCTGGAGGATGAAAAAGACATCGAAGTGCGTATCCGCACCCTGCAGTGAGAACCCGCTGATGCGTATCGGCTCCATACGTTCAAACGGCACATCACAGGCCGCCGTCTCTGTCGGCGGCGGCTGGAAGACCATTGCCGGACTCAACGTCCGATACCGTACGAATTTACCGTGTACCGTAGACGGCCTGATCCGGAGCGGCAGGGCGGACGAACTGCGTCATCTGCTGCACCAGACCCCTGAAAAAGGGGAAACGGTTATCCATGATGAGGCCGTCTTCCTCGCCCCCTATCTCAATCCTCCGAAAATCTGGGGCATCGGGCTCAACTTTCCGAAACATGCCGACGACCTCCAGGCCCGCCTCCCCACCGACGAGCCGGCAAGCTTCATGAAACCGGCCACCGCCATTATCGGCCCGGGGGACAGAATCATGCTTCCTCCCCAGTCGCAGCGCGTGACCGGGGAAGCGGAAATCGGAGTGATAATCGGAAAGGAATGCAAAAACGTCGGCATCGAGGATGTTCAGGATGTCATTTTCGGGTATACGACAATCATCGACATGACCGCGGAGGACATTCTCCGGAAGAACCCCCGCTTCCTCACCCGGGCCAAAAGCTTCGACACTTTTTTCAGCTTCGGCCCCTGGATCGTCACCGCTGATGAGATCGCGGATGTGGGCGAGCTCACTATCACCACCTGGATCAACGGGAAGGAGCACATCTCGAACCAGGTGAAAAATATGACCTTCCCCCCCTTCGAACTGGTCTCCTTTCACTCCCGTGTCATGACCCTTAAACCGGGGGACATCATCTCCTGCGGCACCCCGGGAGCGGTGCCGCTGCGGCCCGGAGACCTGATCGGGTGCACCGTGGACGGGATCGGGAAGCTGGAGAATCCGGTGGCAAACAGTAAAAAAGCAACTGCTATTCAAAATTAAAACAATAAATGCCAGGTCTTACTTCAGTATCACCATTTTTTTCTGTGCAATTTTATCTTCCCCCTGGTATAACATATAGAAATAAATCCCGCTCGAGAACCCGGAAGCATCAAAAACAGCCCGATGTTCACCTGCCTGCTGAAATCCGTCGAACAGCGTCTTCACATTTTGGCCCAATATATTATAAACATTGATAGTTACTGTCCCGGCCCGCTCGAGTGTATACATAATGGTCGTACACGAATTGAATGGATTCGGATAATTTTGATTCAACACATATAAAGGGCCCGTATCTCTCTCCTCAATTGTTGAGCTGGGATTCGGCCCCGAGTAATCATATACAAACAATCCTGCGGCTCCATTGGCAAAGAACACGATACTGTCAGCCAGTACCTCTACTGCCACTCCGTTGTAGCCGATGCTGCGCTCAAAACCTGTCTGACAGAATGCCGACCCGTCCCAACTGCATGCCCATAAACCGCCATTGAGATTTGAGATAAACAATACACCTTGAGAATTCCCTCTAATATCAGTTGGCAACCCGGCCAGCTTGATACTGCCTGCCGGCACTACCTCGCCGCCCAAATAGTGGTATGCCCTCAGGAAACCCATTGAATTAGCCGAAAAAATAGTGCCGTACTGATCGACATAACATGCTCTGACATACCCATCATCTATTGTAATGACATTCGTCACCGAGAGCCCATCACGTTCAATAATTGACAATCCTCCTTCATGCGCTGTAACGATAGTTCCAGCCGGCCCCGCTGCAATATCGGAAATACAATGCCCAATTTCATATTCGCTTAACAGGATCAGGCCTATATTATTACAACTATACACCTGCACATTAAAGCCACTGGCAGCAAGAACATTGCCCGCTGAATCGATCATTGTATGATCGAATCCCCCATTTTTCGAAAAGACTTCAGTAAATGCATATCCATCAAAGATATATTCGGTCATTCCATACTGTAAGTCGGCAACGAGAACTAAACTATCGGCCAGAACAGCGACATCCGATACCCTCTCTTTCCTGACATGAGCTAAACACACAAGGCCTGTTTCCGTCAGACGATATGCCCTCAATCCCGCATCCTGATTGGCAAGAAAGATGATGCCCTGAGAATTGATTGCCAGATCCTGAGCACTCCCGCTGTCATTGGTGTGATATACCGGCACGATCGACGAATCTGAGTAACGGTACATACCGAGGCCGTTATACGGTTCAGCCGTAAACAGCATGGTATTGCTTCCGACTGCCACATCTTCGATTGGATGGTCTAAATTGTATATATTGATTCGCTGGACCACAGTATCAGCATACCGATAGACAGCAAGGCGACGGTCAGCCCAACCTGTCAGAAAAATCAGGCTGTCAGGTGTTAGTCTTACATGTCGCCCAAAAGTCTCATCTCCTTTATAATTTAACACCAGTTCATCTCCAAATCGTTCATACGCCAATAATCCAGCATTCTGACACGCCAGGAACAGATACCCTTCAGGGCTTATTGCTAATCCTTCTGCACGTTCATACTGTTCTGCGTCCAAATCATTTACCCGGGTAACCGGCGAGAACAAATTGTCATGGAGTCTTAATCCGCAGAAACCATACCGGCCATTTGCGACATATATGCTATCGTCCGGCCCGACAGCAATATCACAAGCGTCCATATTTGTATAATAACTAGCCACTTCTCTAAATTCATTGTATTCAAATCGATACGCTTTTATGCCCCACACGCCATTAGCCAAAAGAATTGTCCCATCATCCATAACCGTCACATTATATACCAAACCCTCGACAGAGATATGTGCCAATGGTAACAGTTCTGCGCTGGTATAAGAAAAGGCGTACAATCCATCAACACCACTTGCACACAGGACTGTCCCATCCGGAGCCACACACACATCCAAAATAAAACTGCCGGGACATACATTGGCTGTCAGGTGAGCCTCGGAACCAACAATCCTGTACACTGAAAGGCCTTTATATCCATTGGCCAGAAAAATGGTCGTATCGTCCAAGGTAAAGACGGCCGTCCCATATCCATAGTCCAGATTTCGGGTACGCAGGGAGAATACAGGAGTATCTTGAGAGTGCAATGGGATGGAAAAAGTGAGGACAGCCGCAGTGATTGAAGAAATAATGCGTATCATGACAATACCCTCCTGATTGTCTGTATCGGTTATAACCTAAGAGAAAATACACCATTGTCAAGAAATTTTACCTCCGGTTTGATTATTGGGTGTAAAATAGGCGTGTGGTAATTCACTCATTCCCGGATTAATAGACACTCTAACCCCATGCGGGCAAAAAAGTACTGGTACAAAGGGTATATAAACTCGCTATTATTCAGTGCAGGCGCTCGTCGTTTCCCCGAAAATCGGCTGTATATCCCATTTGTAAAGACCTTGGTATTCTCTTATGGCCGGAGGTCGGACTATTCTTACCCGCCATTCCATATTTTTCCCTTGAAATTCAGCCAACTTTTCAATACTTTATAAACTCTGCAAAGTCGCTGCATTGACAAACACCCGTGAAGTGGGGGCTGACCATGATCGTCGGTACCGGCATTGATATCATCGAGATCAGCAGAATGGAAAAGGCGCTTTCCCGTTCCGAGGAACGGCTGGAAGAGGTCCTTTTCACCGAGAACGAACGCGCCTACTGCCTGAAATGCGCCAGCACCCGGCTGCAGGTGCAGCGCTTCAGCGGGCGGTTCGCGGCCAAGGAGGCCTTCCTCAAGGCGCTGGGCACCGGTCTCAGGGACGGGATCAGCTGGACCGACCTGGAGATCATCAACGATGAGCTGGGCAAACCGCATCTTACCGCCGCCAATATCGCCAGAGAAAAACTCGACGCGCTGCAGGTGCGCTCGATTCACCTGTCGATTTCACACAGCATCGACCACGCGAACGCTGTTGTCATACTGGAAACGTAGCTCGTGATCACAAGCTAGAGGTATTCGCATGAAACGAATTCTTGTCACGGGAGCCCTTGGTCAGATCGGTTCCGAACTGACACTCCTTCTCCGGGAACGGTACGGCGCCGAAAACGTTCTCGCCACCGATATCAGAGAGCCTTCGGGCAAGCTCGCCGAATCAGGTCACTTTGAAATGCTCAACTGCACGAGTCAGGCGGCCATCCTGGATATGTTTAAAAAATTCAACCCGGATACGGTGTACCACCTTGCCGCCCTTCTTTCCGCCGTTGCCGAAGCCAAGCCGCAGATGGCCTGGGACGTCGGCCTCAACGGCCTGTTCAAAGTACTGGAAGCGGCCAGGGAGGTGAATGCCGCGGTCTTCACCCCCAGCTCCATCGGCGCCTTCGGCCCCACCACCCCGCTGGACAACACCCCCCAGGACACCATCCAGCGCCCGACAACCATGTACGGCGTCACCAAAGTGGCGGGCGAGCTGCTCTGTGACTATTACCACAAGCGGTTCGGCCTGGACACACGGGGTGTCCGGTACCCGGGGATCATCTCCTATGAAACCCTTCCCGGCGGCGGGACCACCGACTATGCCGTCGATATCTACTACAAAGCCCTGCAGGACGGGCACTACACCTGTTTTCTCAAACAAGGCACTTCTCTGGACATGATGTACATGCCCGACGCCCTCGAAGCCGCCGTCAATATCATGGAAGCGGACGCCGGCGCCCTGAAGCATCGCAACGCCTTCAATGTGACGGCGATGCATTTCACCCCCGAGGAAATCGCGGCTGAAATCCGTAAACACATCCCCGGATTCAGCATGGATTACGACGTCGATCCGATTCGCCAGGGGATCGCCGATTCCTGGCCGAATTACATGGACGATTCCGCGGCCAGAGAGGAATGGGGATGGAAACCGGCATACGATCTGGCCTCGATGACGGTGGACATGCTCGCCAATCTTCGTAAAAAACTGAACATCTCGTAGACCGTACGGGTAACATAAGGAGGACACATGTCGAATATCGGATCATACGATGAACGCATTAAAGACTTCAGCTGGGCACTTTCCGAGAAAGAGCTTGAATATAGAGATGGCGATGTCATCAATATCGGCTGGTACTGTTCCGACCGGATCTGCCAGCAGGGCAATGGCGACAAGCCCGCCCTGATCTGGGAGGGGCTCGGCGGCGTTGAAAAAAGGTATACATTCAACGATGTCCGCCTGGCAAGCAACACCATCGGGCACTTCCTGAGGGGCCTCGGCATCAGTGCTGAAGACCGGGTCTGCCTCTTCATGGATAAAATTCCCGAGCTCTATCTCGGGTTTCTGGGTGTGCTCAAAATCGGCGCGATCGCCCAGCCGCTCTTTTCCGCCTTCGGCGATGAGTCGCTGTATGTCCGGCTCGAAAACGCCAGGACAAAGGCAATCATCACCCAGAGAAAGCATGTCGGCAAAGTCAGGAAAATTGTCGAGAAAATGCCGTGGCTCGAGCATATTATCATCGTCGATCATGACGGAAAAAAGGAACTCAAGGAACGGGAAACCGTCTTTTCCCTCGAGAATGCCGACCCGGTCGAGCAGTTCGAGATCCATCCGACTACGGCTGAATCTCCGTCGGTGCTGCATTACACTTCGGGAACAACCGGACAGCCCAAGGGCGTGAAGCATGTTCACTACTCGCTGATCTCCCAGTATCTCACCGCCAGGTGGGTGCTGGACCTGCAGGACGGCGATATCTACTGGTGCACCGCCGATCCCGGCTGGGTGACCGGCACCTCCTACGGCATCATCGGACCCTGGTCCCTCGGCATCACCCAGTGCGTCCTGGATACGGGATTTTCCCCGGACTCCTGGTATAAATTCATCCAAAAGAACCGGGTTACCGTCTGGTACTCGGCCCCCACGGCTATCAGATCGCTCATGAAGGCCGGCAGTGAAAAAGTGAAGGAATACGATCTTTCTTCACTCCGTCACCTTGCCAGTGTCGGTGAACCGCTCAATGCCGAAGCGGTGATCTGGTCTGAAAAAGTGTTCGGCAGGCCCTTCCTCGACACGTATTGGCAGACTGAAACCGGGTCCATGATGCTTACCAACTTCCCCGGCATGAAGGTCAAACCGGGATCCATGGGCAAGCCGTTCCCCGGGATCATCGCCACGGTGGTCGACGTCGACACCTTCGAACCCATCGCCGAACCCGGAAAAGTCGGACTGATCGCCTTCAAGCCCGGATGGCCGGCGATGATGCGCACCTACTGGAACAATGAAGAGACCTACAACTCAAAATTCATCAACGGCTGGTACCTGCCGGGTGACCGGGCCCATATCGACAACGAAGGCTATTTCTGGTTCACCGGACGCGACGACGATGTCATCAACACCGGCGGTCACCTGGTCAGCCCCTTTGAAGTGGAATCCGCACTGCTTGAACACGAGGCGGTGGCCGAATCGGCGGTGGTCGCAAAACCCGATGAGGTCAACATGGAAGTGGTCAAGGCATTTGTCACCCTCAAGCCGGGATTTGAACCCGGACCGGACCTTGAACTGAAAATCATGAATTTCATCAGGAAGAAACTGTCGCCCCTGGCCATGCCCCAGGAAATCGAGTACGTCGACAACCTGCCGAAAACCCGCAGCGGGAAAATCATGCGGCGGCTGCTCCACGCCAGGGAATGGGGTGAAGAAATCGGCGACACCTCCACCCTGGAAGACGACGAATAGAAACTCTGGTAATAATAAAACAGCTGTCTTATTTTAAAAGGAGAACGACATGGACGAAATGCAGAAGATGGTGCTCGAATACGTCATCGACGAATACCTGGAAGATGAAGACGAGGAACTCACCGTTGATACGCCGCTTATTTCCGGCGGCATTGTGGATTCCTTCTCAATGGTATCTCTGAAACGGTTTCTCGAGAATAAATACAACATCTCGATTCCCGACGATAAAGCGACCCCTGAAGCCTTTGACAGCGTCAACAAGATCTGCGCGCTGGTCAAAGAATTCATTTAACGGTTCGCAACGAGCCTGAAGGTAATCCCGGCGCCCCTTCGCGCCGGGGGCATTGACGTGGGAGGAGTACATGGCATTTAACGAAAAAATCCGCAAAGATTATCAGAATCAGCTGAGCGAAATAAAGGGCGCCGGTATTTTCAAGGAGGAGCGGCTGATCCATTCTACCCAGGCCGCCGATATCGAGGTTGAATTTCCCACCGGATCCTCCCTGGAAAAAGTGATAAACATGTGCGCCAACAATTATCTCGGCCTTTCCAGCCATCCCGACGTACTGAAAGCCGCGCACGAGGGGCTCGACCACCGCGGGTACGGCATGTCCTCGGTCCGTTTTATCTGCGGAACCCAGGATATCCACAAGGAGCTGGAGCGCAGGGTGACCGAATTCCTCGGCACTGAAGACACTATTCTTTTCCCCTCGTGTATGGACGCCAACGCGGGCGTTTTCGAAGCGATTCTCGGTGAGGAAGACGTCATGATTTCCGACAGACTTGTCCACGCTTCGATCATCGACGGGATACGGCTCTGCAGCGCTCAGCATGACACGTTCAAACACTCGAACATGGAACATCTCGAAAACAAGCTGCAGCTGCACGAAAACAAGCGTAACAAGATCGTTATCACCGACGGTGTCTTCTCGATGGATGGCGACACCGCAAAACTCGACGAGATGGTGACACTCTGTGACAAATACAACGCTATGCTGTTTGTCGACGATTCTCATGCCAGCGGATTCATCGGCCCCACCGGACGCGGCACCCATGAAAAATACGGCGTGATGGGCAAGATCGACATCATTACCACGACGTTCGGCAAGGCCCTGGGCGGAGCCTCGGGCGGCTGTGTTTCCGGGAGAGCGGAACTTGTGGAAATGTGCCGTCAGAAAGCCCGGCCCTACCTCTTTTCCAACACAATCGCTCCGGTGGTTGTCAGCGGCATTTTAAAAGTCATGGACATTCTCTCGGGAAGCACGGAACGCCGCGACAAGCTCGAAGCGAATGCCGACTGGTGGCGGCAGGGTCTTTCAGAGGCGGGATTCGTCCTGCAGCCGGGCGATACACCCATCGTGCCGGTCATGCTCTTCAACGCCAAACTGGCCCAGGATTTTTCCACCGACCTCTACAAAGAAGGCATTTATGCCACCGGATTTTTCTTCCCCGTGGTGCCCAAGGGGAAAGCGAGAATCAGAACCCAGATTTCCGCCGGGCATGAGATGCACCACCTTGAAAAAGCGCTGGACGCCTTTATCAAGGTCGGCAGGAAATACGACATCCTCGGGAAGACCAAACAGGAGATCATCGACAGGTACGGGATGTAGCCCGCACCTCGTATCCGTCTGCATTGAAAATCAAAAGGGGGGCTGACAGCACGTCAGTCCCCCTTTTTTAATTGGATGGCGCCTTCTCAGTAACGGTCGTGTTCGCTGGTCATGAGAAACAGCGGCTTCATTTCAAAACTCTTGTAGTAGGGCCGCAGCCGCTCCGTGTTGTAATGCTCTTTCACATTGATCAGCTTGTTGGTACTGGTGACGACCTCAACCGGCATGTTGTCATATCTACCGTTTTTAAGCACGACCAGGCGGCCGTGAATTCCCTTCAGAATGAGATCGAGAGCGAGATTTCCGTAGGCCATGGGGACGATGGAATCGATCGCGTCCGGATCGCCGCAGCGCACCAGATATCCGAGCTTCTGATTGATCACATGGATCGGTTTCCCGCTGTTGAACTTGGGCGACCGCTTGAGCAGTTCCTCCGAAACAAGATCACCGATACCGCCCAGCTTTTTATGGCCGAACGCGTCCGTGGTCTCGTCTTTAAAAACCATTTCACCACCCCTGAACATGGCACCCTCGGACACCAGCACCACTGAGTACCTGCTGCTGTTTTTAAACCGGTCGGCAGCCAGCAGTTCAGTCAGCTGATCGATATCGAACTTGTATTCAGGGATCACGCAGCGGTCCGCGGCGCCCGCCATGGTCGGCAGCATAGCCGTGAAGCCTGCATAGCGGCCGAACACTTCCAGCACCAAAAATCGCTCATGAGAGCCGGCCGACGTCCGCAGACTGTTGGTCATCATGATCGTTCGCGTGACGCAGGTGCTGAATCCGATACAGTAATCGGTGCCGGGCACATCGTTGTCCATGGTCTTGGGAATGGCAACGATCTTCACTCCTTCCTGGTAGAGCCGCACCGCGTAGCTCAGGGTGTCATCTCCGCCGATGGGTATCAGATAATCGACACCCAGATGGCCCAGGTTTTTAATCACTTCCGGTGTGAGATCGTTGATTTCCTTGTTGTACTTTTCCTGATAATGCAGCGGCACGTTCGCTTTCGGAACCGTACTGGGGCGGGTCCTGGATGAATGGAGAAAGGTGCCGCCCGTTCTGCCGGCTTTATTGACGACCTCTTCTGTGAGAATCTGTACATTATCGGCGTTATTGGAATCTTTTTCACGGTTGTACTCCATGATGCCGGCCCAGCCGCGCCGCAGCCCCATCACCTGATAGCCTTCCCGTATGGCCCTGATCGTGATCGCCCTGATCGCCGGATTGAGCCCGGGGACATCACCGCCGCCCGTAAGAATGCCGATAACACCTTTTTTCTTGCGAACATTCGCCACGTTGCACCTCTCTTTCCTGCCTTCATCCAGTTCTTTTCTTAAAAAAGGCGGATCAGCCACCGCCGATCCGCCTGGTAAGGATTACCGCTGTCCACATCAACAGCAGACCGGCTTAAAACCCGAGTTTTTCCCGTAATGCAGGGGGTACGGCGTTTTTATGCACCATAATGGCAACCGTCTTCAGCCGGTAATACGGTTTGGACATGTGGAAATAGCCCTTGTACTTGCCGCGTTCACCCCATGAATTCTTGAAATAGTAGTACTTCGCGCCGTCCTGGTCGCTCGAGATCCCCACGATGTGCATCAAATGATCATCGGTGGTGGAGAAATCGTCGAATGTCGCCTGCCTGTTCTCCTGAGTGATCTCCATTTCCGCAACCGGATGCTCACCGTCATTTTCAGCACCTTCCGCGGGAACGATCGCGTAGCCATCTTTGGAGGCTGAAAATCCCCGTTCGCTGACATCTCCGTCCCAGGCGATTGAATAGCCATTCTCAAGCGCATAGTCGGAAACGGCCTCGAGATCATCCAGCGGCACATTGTAAAAATCATCGTTGTAATTCCAGTTGTCCGGAACCTGCAGCCGTACCTGCTCAAAGAAGGGATAGTTGGTGAAGGAGGTGAGTTCCACATAATCGGCGGGATTCGCTTTGACAACCGTTTCGGCGAACTCGTTGGGCGTGTAGCGTTTCCCTTCATATTCGAAGGTTTCGGGTACCGCGCCCATGTAGGCATCAAGCACCGCGTCGATCGATTCTCTCCAGCGAATAGAGGGAGAGGCCCGGCGGGATCCGGCAACGGCATCGACAATTGCGGTCATGACGGCAACCATCTCGGAATGATCATGGCTTTTCTTCCCGAGATTCAACCCCGAATATACCGACTCGGGAACGATGCCGCAGGTGCTGTACTGTTCCATCAGATCATGGCTGAGCGCGCCCTGGCTGAAATTCGCCTTGCCGTGAAGCCTCACATAATTATCCGCCTTCAGCGGATAGGTCTTGTGCACGATGTACATCTCGGAAAGATCGAGCTCACCGCCTCCGAGCCGGAGCGCCTCTGCTTCCAGGAAAGAAACAGTGGCAAAACACCAGCAGGTGCCCGTGCCTCCCTGGTCCTTCATGGAGGTATGGGGGATCTCTTTCAGAAGCGTAAATTCATACTGCTCACTCTTCTTTTCGGCAGCCTCGTCCTGAGCCGCAAGCGGCATCCAGGCGGCGAGGGCGAACAGCAGCATCACTGCAACGACTGTTGTATAACGTAATTTCATACTGACTCCTGCGTTAACCGGTATGGATCATTAGTGTGACGTACATACAGCCCCTGCGTCCGCTAGAGACCCAGTTTCTTTTTGATATCCTTGGGAAGCGCGTTCTTGTTGACCATCATGGCCGTGACATTGAGGTTCACGTACTGTTTGGACAGGTACTGGTACCCCTTCCATTCACCTCTTTCACCCCAGGAATTTTTCGTGTAAAAATAGAGATCGCCGTTCTGGTCCTTGGAAAGACCGACCAGGTGCATGGCATGATCATCACCGGTGGTGTAGTTGTCCAGAAGTTCCTGACGCATTTCCGCGGTGACCATTTTCTCCTTTACCGGTTCCTCGATTTTCTTCATGTCCACGCCGTCATCCTCGGGGACGATGCCGACGGGATTGAAGAATTGATTGCTGACATCGCCGCCGAACACGACACTGTATCCCTTGCGGATCGAATACTCGGCGATGCGGGCGAGATCCTGCACATCAACATTGTAGTATTCGTCGCTGAATGTCCAGTTGTCCGGTAAAATAACGGAGATCTGTTCATACATGGGCTGATCCATCACCGAAGTGATTTCGATGTAATCGTCGGGATTGATGCCGAGGTAGTCCATGAATTTCAGCGGTGTATATGTTTTGCCGTTGTATTCGAATGTTTCGGGGGGAGTGCCGAAATAGATGTCCGCCACTGCATTATACGCCTCTTTCCAGCGGATCGAGGGGCGCCGGGCCTTGACGACCGCATCGACGATGGCATTCAGGACTGCATGAATTTCACTGTGATTATGCTGCTGGCTGCCAAGCTGCAGTCCGGAGTACACCTCATCGGTTACCAGTCCGTGTTTTTTCATCTGGTTGATGACATCGTGACAGGCGCCGCCGGGGGGGAAATTCATTTCTCCCTGCCGTTTGACATACGTGTCGGCTTTGTCCGAATAGGCATGGCGGACGATATACATCTCCGACAGCTCCACAGAGTCTTTTCCCATTCTCATCGCTTCCGATTCCAGCATGGAGATAGTCGCCCAGCACCAGCAGGTCGACGTTCTGTCCTGGCTCTTCACTGCAGTGTGATCCAGCAGCACGTCGGTGGCAAACTCATACGCCTGCTTTTTTTCCGGTTTTCCATTTTGGGCGATACTGCTCAAAGGAAGAGCGACTATCAGTGCAACGCTCAGGATTGAAAGTATCAGGGTGTGTTTCTTCATGGTGGTCCTCCATGTGGGTTATTGGCGTCAATACTGAGAAATAAAATGTACAAAATCACCGTATACTTTGCAAGTTATTTTGACCTGCCGCCATCCGGCTCCCGCTCCCGACCGCCGTCGGCAAAGACCGCGTTGAACAGCAGTTTGAACGTACCCCAGGTCTGTGCCCGGCTCTGCACTCCGAAACCGTAAAGGATAACCCTGCCCGCTTCTACGGGGATTTCGGCCAGAGCGGTATGACCGGCTATCATTTCGTCTCCGATCAGCCAGCCGGAAAGCAGCGGATTCCCGTCCTCGTAAAATCCCACAGCCCGGCTCTCCCGCACATAGGGATACAGCCGGAACACCGGGTGTCCGGCAAACCGTACAGCTGTTTTTTCCTGCATGCCCCAGGTCAATGGGTGTGTCGTATCGAGAGCGAGATCAAGCAGCGAACCGGGGACAAAAAACTCCTTTGTGCTCATATCCCGCACCACATCCCGCACCGGCAGATGCAGAATGTCGATCGCGAATTCGGTAGAGCCGCCGATCGCCGCCAGTGTACCCCCCTCCCTGACAAAATCCGCCAATGCGTCCGCACCCTGTTTGCCGATACCGCCGAGATACTGTTCAGGAATGCGGGCCGCGCCCGGTTCTTCACTGTTTTCCCGCCCGCTCAGTATCGAAGAGGCCCCGATGCTCGGGAGAATGATCACATCGAACGACCGGGAAAGACGTCCTTTTTTCACATCCTCATTATGCAGTACCGTATACTCGAAATGAAAATTGTCAAGCACCAGTCTCGTCCAGCCCTCATCGATGCTTGCCGTCCACGGCTGATAGATGCCGAGCCGGACCCGATCATATGTGCCATGCTCGACCGGTGCCGCTGCCGCCTCACTGAACACCGGGGCAACATGCCACACTTCCATAAGCCGAAGGAGCAGATCCGGCGGTACGTCTTCCACATAAAATGTACCCCGGGGAATGGCAGTGTCTCCCCGATTTTCCATCCGCTCCGTCCAGTGTACGGGCACATGGGCCCGCAGCAGATCATTCACGAATCCGTAGGCAGTGATATTTCGCCGTTCGAAATAGTGACGCGCCGCGGAAGCCGGGGCGGCGGACGGCACGAAACGGAACTCATTGACCTCAGCCAGGGGGACCGCCAGGGGTTCATTCACCGGAATCACTTCCACACCCATCTGCAGCGGCAGGGTCCAGCCGGCGAAATCATAGGGCCGTTCAGGCGGTCCGCCGGGATATTGGGTGAGGTTGGGATAGAGCTGACATTCCAGCAGATCCTTGATGCATTGCCTGCACGGCTGGGCCAGCGGGATAACGTACTCTTCTCCGTACCAGACGGCATCTCCGGCTCGCAGAGGTTTTTTATTGACATAGACAGCAATGCCGTTATACTGCAGCCGTTTCAGCATCTCTTCCGCGGATCCCGGGTCATGCTGGTTCCGGGGAATGACATAGGCGTATGGAGGCTTCTTTTCGCCCTCTTCTATGGATCTGCGATTGAGACGGTAAAACGTCCGCATCAGTGTTGCCCGCTTTGCAGCCGCCTGTTCGAGCAGAGAATAGGTGGCCGCCTTCTCATAATCGACGATGTCACGCAGCCGCCACCAGCCGCCGGGCCAGGGTGAGAGGAAATCTGTGCGGGCGCTGTATTTCATCCGTTCAGGCCCCCATGATCCGAGACTGCCCCGGGGCATGAATATGGGCGAGGCGATACGCACACTGGCCATTTCCGAGAGAATGCCGACCATGTTGTGCCAGAGCGGCGTTTTGGACATGGTCCCCTGGAAATAGGCGTTGAATCCCATGTCGGAGGTTATGCCGGTGAATCCCTGCAGATGCAGATCGGCTATCATACCCTGGCCGAGCATGTTGACTTCAGCCATGAGCTCAGGGTAGACATTGAGATTGATCGGATCGGAGTAGGGCGGTAAAAACATCCGCGGACCCGAGGAGCCCATCTGATGCTGGTCGAACACGATTTCCGGAAACCAGTCCCGGTAGAGCACCTTCGACACCAGCCTGCTTTCCTGCAGGCTGAACATAAACCAGTCACGGTTGTTGTCATGCCCGGCATAATGATGGTAGAGCATCGGCAGGCTGCAGCCCTCGTATTCGCTGCCGGCATACCGGGTATACCAGTCCGCCACCATCTGCTGTCCGTCGGGGTTGAGCGAAGGAACGAGCAGCAGTATCACCTGGTCGAGAATGCTGTTTACGGGTTCATCGCTCCCGGTGGCGAGCTCCCAGGCCAGTTCGAGCGCTTCCTGACTCGACGCGATCTCCGTGCTGTGTATGTTCATCGTGATCATAACGACGATTTTGCCCTCGCTGATGAGTGCGTCCGCCGCACCGGGATCGAGATTGAAGGGATTGGCCAGCTCCCGCTGGATGGTGCGGTAACGCTCAAGCTCTCTCATATTGTCCGATGAAGAGATAATTGCCATGATCATCGGCCTGCCTCCGGTTGTCCTGCCGAGTTCCTGCACAGCGACGCGGTCGGAGTGGTCGTCTAAATCGAGAAAGTACTTGTGGATGCCTTCCCAGGGGATCAGGACCCTGTCACTGCCGATATTGCGGCCGAAAAAGGCGTCGGGGGATGTCTGGGCCGCGGAACCGGCCGGGATTGCGAAGACCGCAACCGCCAGGACCAGGGAAATGCAGAGTGTGCGGGACATGGTAGCCTCCGGATGAATGTACGCGGGAACCGATCGCCTACAAGGTAACCAACTCTCCGGAAAAAGGCGAGTATTTTTTCTCCATCCGCCTCCCCGGCACGTTCAGTATAATGCTGATGCGTCCCGGAACACACACCGGGGTGTGCGCGCCCCTCCAGAACGGGGAGTTCTCAAATCTCTTGACTTTATCAAAATAATTCCCCACTATTTATTTTGTTGGAAATTCCCGGGAGCCATACATGAATACACATTCAGCCCGTTTTATACGCAGGCTGCTGCCGGCATTCGCTGTGTTGCTGCTGTCCGCTTTCTGGACCGGATGCGGCACCCTGAACCCCCTGCTGCTGGAAACGAAAGTGAATGATCCCATAATGATGAATCTCCTGGACAATGACAGTGATCTGGCGCAAATCGAGGATGGGACCGGATTCGCAGGTGATGCGGCAACCTGCCCTACCTGAGGATGATCGCCGCCTCAGTTGAGGCGTTTCAGATACCCCACTGTACATACAAACTCAGGAGTGTGATATGGGACATCGGCATTCTCTCCAACCGCCGGGGATAATGCGGGTATGTTCGCTCGTGTCGCTGCTGATTACTGCCGGACTGTTTGCCCAGGCGGACTGGCTATCTATCGGGCCCGAGGGTGGCAGCGTCAGCCATATCGTCCAGCACCCGACTGAGCCGAATACGCTCTATCTTGTTCCCGAAGCCTACACCTGCCGTATTCACCGGTCCACGGACGGCGGCACCACCTGGTCGGCGCTGGGCACGATTACATCCAGGATTTACAAGCTGGCGATCGCCCCTTCCAATCCAGACATCATGTACGCGGCCGTTTACGGCAGGATCTACAAAAGCACAAACGGCGGCGAAACCTGGACCAGTGTTTTTTCGGATTATAACTACCGGTTTTATGATCTGTATATTGACAGCACGGATCCCGATCTCCTCTACGGCGGCGGCTCCTGCTTTACCGACAGCGATTATATCGGGTCGCTCTTCCTGTCCACCGACGGCGGCTATACCTGGACGGCAAAACAGACCGGTGTCTTTTTCTACAACTTCATCATGGCAGCCGATCCCAACGGGTATTCGACATTCTATGTTGCCGGGTATGACATGTCATATGCCCCGGTCGTCCTGAAAACAACGGACCGGGGGGAGTCGTGGACCGACCTCTCCTCGCACTTCGACAACTATCTCTATGATATCGCCATCGCACCCTCCGACCCTTCCCGCATCTACGGCGCATCCTACTATGCAGTGTACCGGAGCAGCAACAGCGGCGGTTCATGGCATAAAAACAGTGGCTACGTCTATAACTACCGTCTTGCCGTCCATCCAACGAATCCTGACATTCTCTACACAGGACATTATGGCCGCGTCTACAAATCGACCGACGGCGGCGTCAATTTCAGCCAATGCCTGAACGGCCTCGATCAGGCAGATGTCTGTCAGCACCTGTGCATTGACAACGACAACGCCTCAACACTCTATTACTCTTCCGGAAACGGACTGTTTATCACCAACGATCAGGGGTCTCACTGGCACGCGTCAAATTCCGGACTTGTTCTCACCAGTATTGTATCCATCGCCATCTCTCCTTCAACTCCTTCCACGGTCTATACTGCCATCGAGGGGATTGCCGTGTATAAAACAGCCAACGCCCTGGCAAAACAGCTGCTCGGCCGGTCCGCTGTCACCTGGCGGCAGCTGGAAAAGTTCAGTTACTGCGAGAGCGCCAAGGATCTGCTGATCGACAGGACCAACGCGGATATTCTGTATGTGCTCGTAGGCTATTCGTGAAGCGCGGTAAGCGCGGTGGTCGTAAAGACCACCACAGGCGGGTCCGCCTGGACGGAACTCTATTCCGGAGGATTGACACGGGGCTGGTGCCTGGAATACGGTTCCATGCTGCAGGGAGGGGAATGGGATCATGACGGGGATTACGCCAATTACAAGATGGCGATTTCCCGCAGCGTTGACAACGGTGTCACCTGGTCACATCACAAACTCAATGACGAAAACGGCCGCATCCATACGGTCGCTGCCCGGCCGGACAACGGAAACGTTATCTATGCCGGGGGACAGGAAACGTATAGCTGGCATGCCCGCCTCTTCAAGACCGAGGACGGAGGAGCCAACTGGACACAGCCCGGCGGATCGGTCTTTACAAATCTATCTTCGGTGAATGCGATTATCATCGATCCGGTCACCTATGATAAATTGCTCGTCGGCACCAGTCAGGGAGTATACATTTCCCTGGACGGCGGCACGTCCTGGAATGTGCCGTCCCTTAACACAACCGTCACTGCCATGACAATTGATCCAACCAATCCGAACAATGTTTTTATCGGCACCTACAGCGGGTATTATTTCTCTGAAGACGGCGGCTATACCTGGACCTCACATAATGCGGGGCTCATGGACAATGCCCATATCACCTATCTCGACTATGACGCGGTCAACCATATGGTGTATGCAGGCACCGAAACCGGCGGCGTATACCGGCTCGCCTATACGTCGGATGTCGATGATGCTCCCTCGATTCAGCCGGCGCACCTTGTCCTGCATCCGAACTATCCGAACCCGTTTAACGGATCCACCGTTATCAGCTATACCCTGGCCCGCGATGCCGACGTTACCCTGACCATCTGCGACATCCGGGGCCGAACGGTGGCAACGCTGCTCGAACGCTTCATGACGGCCGGAACCGGCAGCGTTGTCTGGGACGGCCGTGACGCTGCCGGCAATCCCCTGTCCAGCGGGGTGTATTTGTGCCGGCTGCAAACCCAGGGAAACACCGACACCCAAAAACTGATTCTCCGGAAATAACCTCGTCGCCGCACCGGAGCATCGATTACTCCTGAGGAGGACTGCACCATGGAAACACCCCGCGGAACCGTCTATCGGGAAATACAGGGCTTCACCCAGCCGTTCATCTATGTCATCACCATCCCCTGTTCCATTTTTTGTATCTACAGCGGCGTTTCTCAGCTGTTTTTCAATGCCCCGATCGATAACGAACCGCTTCCTGTCTGGGCCGCCTGGCTTCTGATTCTCTTCGGAATAGGCCTGAGCTGGCTGATTTTTTCAATCAGGCTGATCACCGATGTGCGAATGGACGGGCTGTATATCAGGTTTTATCCCCTCCACGGTTCGTTTCGCCGCTTCAGGTACGAAGATATTGAAGAATGCCGTGCGGTCACCTACCGGCCCATTCTGGAATACGGCGGGTGGGGCATACGCTACAGCAGCAAGGGGACGGCATACAATATCAGGGGGAACCGCGGGGTACAGCTGACCCTGTCCGGGGGCAAATCCGTTCTCATCGGATCCCAGGATCCGGAAAAAATATGCGAATCGGTACATGGAGTGCGGCCGAAGTCATGATCCGCATACCGCTTCCGGGCTTACCGGACCTGGAAATCGCCCATCTGGTGCTTGATTTCAACGGTACCATGGCCGTGGGCGGGGGCCTCATTCCCGGTGTCATCGATCGGCTAACCCTGCTCTCCCGGTCCGTATCCATCCATGTGGTTACCGCCGACACATTCGGAACCGCATCCTCCCTGGTGCCGGCTGAGTCGATGCGCCTCACCATTTTGGAAGCCAGGAATCAGGCCCGCGCGAAAGCCGCCTATGTCGAAGAACTGGGAGCGATACAAACCGCTGCAATCGGCAACGGACGCAATGATGAAATGATGATGCACAAGGTCGGGCTGGCTGTCGCGGTGATCCAGGCCGAAGGAGCGTATGCGAAGACCGTCGCAGCCGCTGATATGGTCTTTCACCATATCAATGACGCACTGGATGCGTTCATCCACCCGGACAGGATCACCGCGACCCTGAGAATATAACCATTACAACCGCGGCCATTATTACAACCGGAGCACACGATGCACAACCTGACAAAGAAGTTATTTCAGCCCGGAGCCGATTTTCTGGGTGTCACCTATCCGATTCTCTGCGGCGCCATGACCTGGGTGAGCGATCCCGGACTCGTCTCCGCCGTATCCAACGAAGGAGGCTTCGGCACACTTGCCGGAGGGAATGCTCCCCCGGCCATTCTGGAAGAGCAGATCACGGAAACGCGCAGGCTTACAGACAAGCCCTTCGGTGTCAATCTCATCACCATTGCACCCGCCTACCGGGACCATCTCGCCCTGATGGAAAAGATGCGGCCCCCTTTCATCATTTTTGCCGGCAGTTTTCCCAAAGCCGGTGACATACAGCAGGCCAAGGACTGCGGCGCAAAAGTGATCTGTTTCGCCTCGACTCGCTCGATTGCCGAACGGATGCTCCGCTATGGCGCCGACGCACTCATTCTCGAGGGGATGGAAGCGGGCGGCCATGTCGGCCATGTCACCCTGACTATTCTCCTTCAGCAGGTTCTTTTTGAAGTAACGGAAGTGCCGGTTTTCGTTGCCGGAGGCATTGCCACGGGCAAAATGTGCGCCCACCTGCTTCTCATGGGGGCTGCCGGCATTCAGCTGGGCACCCGCTTTGCCGTGGCTGAGGAGAGCTGTGCCCACCCCGAATTTAAAAAGACATTTATCCGGTCGCACGCCCGCAGCGCCGTCTCGACGCCCCAGTTCGACAGCCGGCTTCCCGTTGTGGCGGTGCGTGCCCTTAAAAACAAGGCCATGGATGAATTCAACGCGCTGCAGCTCTCGCTTATCCAGCGTCTCGATGAGGGCACAATCACCCGAAATGATGCTCAGTACCAGGTTGAAAACTTCTGGATGGGCGCCTTGCGTAAAGCGGTAGTAGACGGCGACGTCTCTCATGGATCACTCATGGCCGGACAATCGGTCGGGCTGATCGAAAAAGTACAGCCGATCCGGGAAATCATGCAGGAATTGGTTATAGAAACCGACAGGGAGCTGGAACGAATCAAAACTGTTGTCTGACCATGACGGACTGATTTTTCTTGAATAGCCGAAAAAAATTTTGTATATTTTAATACTGCTCGGCAACAGCACCAATCGCGACAGGACAGATTTTTCTGTCCTGTCTTTATTTTTTTACAGAGGAATAGCTACACGATGGCGGAAGAGATACGGCTGATTGTCTTCCTCGGCAACAAGGGGCCGCAGTACAGCCGGACACGGCATAATGCGGGATGGCTGCTGGCGGAAGAAATTTCCGTCCTCCGGCAGGCAGCCTGGCAGAGCAAATTCAGCGGCCGTTTCTGCCGCGAACGCTTCGCGGACCGTCAGATCGTTTTTCTCAAGCCTGAAACATTCATGAACAACAGCGGGCGGTCGGTGCAGGAAGCCGCGGGATTTTTCCGGCTGCAGCCGGCCGAAATCCTGGTGGTACATGACGATCTGGAGCTGAATTTCGGGCAGGTGAGCTTCAAATTCAGCGGCGGCCTTGCCGGCCATAACGGGCTTCGTTCGATCTCCGGAGTGCTCGGAACAAGAGATTTCGCCCGGTTCCGCATTGGAATCGGAAGGCCCGACCACGGCAACATCACCCCCTACGTGCTGGGGGCGTTTTCCGACAGCGAACAGCACCAGCTGCCGCAGCTGCTTTCCGAAGCCGCCGCCGTCATGGAAAAAGGAGTGGAAATGGGACTAAATGCGGCCGTTGAAACATACTTCAAAACAAAACTTATTGAAAGCGATTCTCAATAACAGAGGGGTTAGCGTGGAAGCATCATATCTCAGCCGGGAAGGATTCGGTAAACTCAGGGAACAGCTCGACTATCTCATCAAAGTAAAACGAAAAGAAATAGTAACCGCCATCGCGCACGCGAGGGAATTCGGCGATCTTAAGGAAAACGCTGAATATCACGCGGCAAAAGAAGCCCAGAATATCAATGAGATAAAAATTCGCGAATTAACCGCCAAACTGGCAACCGCGAAAATAATCGACGATATTGATATTCCCACGGACAAAGTCTACATCGGAGCTACGGTCTATCTAGAAGACACAGGGAACGGCGAAAGACTGGATTACACCCTCGTCTCTGAATCTGAAGCGGATATTATGGAAAACAAGATTTCCGTCAGTTCTCCCATTGGCAGGGGACTTCTGGGCAAATCGGCCGGAGAAACCGTCGAGATTCAGGCGCCGGCCTGCACGCTTACCTACAAGATTCTCAAAATTTCCCGGGAATGATGCTGTCGGCGGGGGATGAGAGACACCCCTTTACCGGTACCCGCCTCCCCCTTACGCCGCGGGTACCGATTGCCGCCCGCGTCCGGCGTCCCGGAACGCCGCGATCAGCACCGCCGCGATTATCAGCACCCCTCCCGCGGCGGTCCTGCCTCCCGGAACTTCACCAAGAAAAATAAAGGCGAAGATGATCCCGTACAGCGGCTCCAGAGCCATGATGACGCTCACGGTCTGGGGCCGAAGCTCTTTGAGACTGGTAGTATAGAGCACCTGGGCGGCGGCGGTGCAAAAAACGCCAAGCGCAAGCAAAAGCCCCGCATCCGAAGCCGTGAACACCGGCTTCAGCCAGAGCAGCGCCGGCAGAAAAAAGAGCGCCGCGGTCCCGTTCTGTACCATGACTATCGTATAGGGAGCCGTTCTTCTCAGGGCAAATGCATTTACCAGGGTCAGCAGGGCAAAGGAGAGACCGGCGAACAGTCCCCACACCGCTCCCCGGGTTATCGCATCGGTGAGTGTGAACGCGGGAATCACGATGGACACTCCCGCGATCACCATGAGGGCGGTGATAATATCATACCACCGAAGCCTGCCGTGAAAAAAGACCGGTTCCAGGATTACCGTAAACAGGGGGAATGAAGAAAAGGTGAGCAGGCCAACGGCCACACTCGAAACGGCGATCGATTGGAAAAAAGCTGCCCAGTGCAGGGCGAGGAGCATCCCCTGCGCGATCAGGACAGGAAGCTCGCGGCGCCCGGGCACGGACACCGCCCGTCCCGCCGCCGGCGCAAAAACGAGCAGCGCCGCGAATGCGACCATGGTCCTGCCGAATACGATGATTACCGGACTTTGTCCGATCAGCTTTCCAAAAAGACCCGAAAGACCGAAAAGCAGCACGGCTGCATGTATGTGCCCTGATCCGCTGCGCATATGCTCACCTTTTTCCCTATGTGTATAGATACAGCCGATCGGTCAATAACACAAGAAAAAGTTGCATATTTTCGAAAAAATGGTTACAATTCAGTTTACCGAAACGTAAAAAAACGAGGCATATATGGAACAGAAAGGGCCTTCCCAGATCAATGTCGAACTGGGAGAGAAAGAGGCGGAAGGAATTTATTCCAATCTGGTTCTCATTACCCATTCTCCGGCTGAATTCGTCATCGATTTTACCCGCATGGTGCCGGGTGTGCCCAAAGCGAAAGTATATTCCCGCATTATCATGACTCCTCACCATGCCAAATCATTGCTGAAGGCGCTCTCTGATAATATATCCAAATTTGAACAGGAGCATGGTGAGATCAAAGATATCGGTAGCGGCGCCGGCAAAGAATTCGGCTTCAAACCGACAAATTCGAAATAATCACCATGCCGCTTCAATCCCCAGCTGACACCCCCGGTGTCCGGAACCGGTTCGCATACGTCCCGGTAATGATCCTCCTGCTGTCGCTCCTGCCGGCAGCCGCCTCTTCGCAATCACGCAAGCCGATCGCGCGCCGGTTCGCCCTCTCTTTTGATGTGGGGAACTGGCAGCCCCACAGCCTTAATGACGAACCCCGGTTTGACACCTTCGGTGCCGCGGGCGCTACCCCCTCCTTCAGGCTGGGGATCACTCTGCCGATCGGGCTCGGCTCCGGGATCGAACTGGGCGCCCGCTACTGGGCGTTGAGGGACCTCGAGCAGACCGAGCGGGTGCATTCACTGACACTCATACCGCTCTCACTGAACCTGAAGCACTGGCTCATCCCGAACTATTTCATATCGGCGTACGTTATATACGGCGGCAGTATTTATCAGGGCACCGAGAATGAAACGCAGCCGCTGAAACTGTCGACGACCAGCCGGGGATGGGGCATCAATCTGGGTGCCGGTGTTGACATTCAATTGTCGGAACGGATCGGCGCCGGTGTCACCTTCACCTATTATTATGCCCGCTTCGACGAGCCGATCGGCGGTGTGGATGATTTCAGCGGCCCCTGTATATCGGGACGTTTCTATCTGCTCTTGTAACTAAAAGGAGAGATGCATAGTGAAAGCTGCGCGTTTTATCATTGACGGCTCATTGCATTCATCGAAGGAGACACTGCCGGTCATCAATCCTTTTGACGGGAAACCCGTCGGAGCGATATACCGCCCCGGACCGGACCAGATGGAATCCGCGATCGCCTCGGTGGTGACGAATCAGCCGGCGGCAGCAAAGCTTCCCTCCCATCAGCGCTACGAGTTCCTGAAAAAGGCCGCCGCCGAAATCAACGCGAATCATGAAGAATTCAGCAGAATCATCTGTCTTGAAGCCGGCAAAGCGATCCGTCACGCCCGGTCCGAAGTGAGCCGGGCGGTCAACACCCTCTCCCTCGCCGCCGAGGAGAGCAAACGCATATCCGGGGAGGTGATTAACATGGATCTGTCGGCGGCCACCGGACGCCGCACCGGTATGATCAAGCGGTTTCCGGTCGGGCCCATTGCCGGCATTTCCCCCTTCAATTTTCCCCTCAACCTCGTCTGCCACAAAGTCGGTCCCGCCCTTGCCGCGGGCAATACCATTATCGTGAAGCCCGCCAGCGCCACTCCCCTGTCGGCCCTGAAACTGGGTGAAGTGTTTCTCAGGGCGGGACTTCCACCCGGTTTTTTCAATGTCGTTCCGGCGGCGGCATCGGTTGCGGAAGTGCTTGTCACCGACCCCCGGCTGGCAATGCTTTCGTTTACCGGCAGCGCCGATGTCGGCTGGGACATGAAAACAAAGGCCGGCAGAAAAAAAGTCTGTCTCGAACTCGGCGGCAACGCCGCCGTGATTGTCGAACCCGATGCGGACATCGATTATGCGGTTAAACGCTGCATCATGGGTGCCTTTGCCTACGCCGGGCAGGTGTGTATTTCAGTACAGCGCATTCTCGTCCATACAAAGATATACCGGCCATTTCTATCGAGGTTCACGAAAGCGGCCGGGGATCTGGTAACAGGAAATCCGGAAGATGAATCGGTCGATGTTGGTCCCATGATCGACACGAGCGCGCTGGAAAAAGCGGCCCTTTTTGTTGAAGACGCGGTGAAAAACGGCGCCAAAATCCACTGCGGCGGCCGGGCCGTGGACACGATTTTCCTGCCGACCGTTGTTTCCGAAGCCGATCTGCAATCTAAAATTTGGCGGGAAGAGGCGTTCGCGCCCCTGGTGACGATCATGCCCTATGATTCTTTCTTCGATGCCGTCGATCTGGTCAATGACTCTGAATTCGGACTGCAGGCTGGAGTGTTTACCGAGCATCTGGAAAACGCCTTTGCCGCCTTCAGCCGTATAGATGCCGGGGGAGTTATCATCAATGATGTTCCAACCTTCCGCATGGACCACATGCCCTACGGAGGCGTTAAAAAATCAGGATTCGGACGCGAGGGGGTCAGATACGCCATCGAAGAGATGACAGAACCCCGGCTGCTTGTCATCAACCACTCACGCTGATCACGCAAGGAGATTCCGCGGCCCATGTCGGGATTACTGGAATTTTTCAGCCGCTTTCAGGGGGAACTGGCCGCGCTTGTTTGTGCGGCAATCTGGTCCGTCGCCACACTCTACTTCAAAATGCTCGGCCGTCGCATTTCATCTTCCTATCTTAATTTTTTCAAAACCGCTATCACCCTTCCGCTGCTTCTTTTAACAGTGATCGTTGGCCGGCATCAAGTACCTCACCTGCTCTCGAATGTATCTTTCTACCTTTTTTTGAGCGGACTGGTAGGGATCGGCATTGGTGATACTGCCTATTTCGAATCACTCAGATATCTCGGGGCCCGCCGTTCGCTGCTTATGGGCATTCTCGCGCCTCCGGCGACAGGCCTCATGGCCTACCTGTTCATTGGTGAAGCACTGGCACCGGCAGCCTGGCTTGGCATCGTCCTCACCATAAGCGGAGTTGCCTGGGTTGTCAGTGAACGTACACCAGACAGCGGTCCGCAGGAACCGGGGCATTTGAAAAAGGGGGTGCTGTTCGGGATTTTTTACTCGATCTGTCAGGCCGCCGGATCCGTTTTGACACGATCTGCGTTTCTGCAGGCGGAGACCGATCTGTTGTGGAGTGTCATCCTGCGCCTGGTCGGAGGCACGCTCTTTCTTGTTTTCTGGATCGCGATACGAAAAGTGCCTCTCGGATCATGGGCCAGGGGTGAAGGAGCCCTGAAAACCTGGGGTATCTTCATCTGGGCAACATTCATCGGCACCTATATATGTCTCATCCTGCAGCAGCTGGCCCTAAAATATGCGCACGCGGGCATCGCCCAGACACTGCTCATGACCAGCCACCTGTTTATTCTGCCGATTATACTCTGGAAAGGGAAAAAAATAAGCCCCCGGGCCTTTCTGGGTGCTCTCATCGGAACCGGGGGCATAATACTTCTGTTTATTGTAAAATAGCCGCTGCCTGCCTGCGGCACATGATGCCTATTTGAGGATCTTCTTCAGCGTCGCCGCATAGAGATCCATCTCCTCCTTTGTCCGCTTTTCCGTCACCGCGACAAGGATCCCGTTATCAATACCGAAATCGAAGCGTCCCAGGTCGATCCCGCCGTAGATGCCGCTATCCCGGAGACCGGCCAGCACTTCCTCCGGTTTCCCGGGGACGGAGACGGCGAACTCCTTGAAAAACGGCTTGTCGAACAGCATCTCAACACCGGGAACCGCGATCAGCTGTTCAGCGAGATAATGCGCTTTCTGCAGCGACTGTTCGGCAACGATTTTCACCCCCTCCTTCCCCATCAGGGCCAGATACACGGTGGAAGCGAGCGCGCAGAGCTGCTGGTTCGTGCAAATGGAGGAGGTGGCCTTTTCCCGGCGAATATGCTGCTCCCGTGTCTGCAGGGTGAGAACAAAACCCCGCTCTCCCTTTCGGTCAACGGTGACCCCGGCGATCCGTCCCGGCATAGAGCGCATCAGTTTTTCCGTTGCGGTAAAAATGCCCACATACGGCCCGCCCAGGTTCAGGGCGTTGCCGAAGGCCTGGCCTTCGCCGGTGGCGATATCGGCATTATAGGCGCCAGGGGGCTGCAGAACACCCAGAGAAACCGGATCGACGGAAACGGCAAACAGCCCTTTTGTCCCGTGCACGACGGCTTCTATCTCCCCGACTTCCTCGAGATTGCCGAAAAAATTGGGGTGCTGTATCAGGACACCGGCAGTATTGTCGCCGGCCATCTTCTTCAGTTCATTCAGGTCGGTGACACCTTCCCTGGCCGGAATTTCCATGACGGTGATCCCGCTGCGATGGCAATAGGTCCTGACAACCTGGCGGTAATGGGGATGCACCGTTTTCGAAATCAGTATTTCGGCTTTTTTCGTCTTGCTGTGCGCGAGCAGCGCCGCTTCCGCCAGGGCGCTGCCGCCGTCATACATGGAGGCATTGGCCACATCCATTCCCGTGAGGGCGGCGATCATCGACTGGTATTCATAAATGGCCTGCAGGTTCCCCTGGGAGACTTCCGGCTGGTAGGGAGTGTAGGATGTATAAAATTCGGAACGAGATATGATATGATCGATGGCCGCCGGAACGTAGTGATCATAGGCGCCTCCGCCCAGAAAGCAGATGGTGGAAACAGTATCCCTGTTTTTTGCCGCCAGAGACCTCAGCAGCTTCGTCACCTCATATTCCGAAAGGGGTTTCGGCAGGTCCAGCTCTCCCTGAAAGCGAACGTTCTCCGGAATACCGCTCAGCAGTGCTTCAAAATCGGCAACGCCGATCGTTTTCAGCATCTCACGCCGGTTATCGTCTGTCATGGGAATATAGGGCATGATCGACTCCTTATCTCAATCATCGTGTTCATCGGATCCTGGCGAGGGCAATTCCTGGAACCGGGAGAAAAACAATATATCAAAAATTGTGCTCTAAGTCAATTCTTTGTTGTACAGCATGATACATGGCGATGGCCGCGCTCACCGACACATTCAGCGACTCGGCCCGCTGCCGCGCTATGGGGATTCTGACCATTTCATCCACCATGACGGACACTTCGGCATGCAGGCCGTGGCCTTCGTTGCCAAGACAGAGAACGCGTTTGCCCGTCGGTTTCAATGCGGTCAGGGATATGGCAGCGCCGGCGTCGAGGCCGGCAAGCGCGTACCCGTCTTCTCTCAACCCGGCCAGGAGAGCGGGACCTGAGGAGGTCTTGCGAAGCCAGAGGGAAAGGATCGAGCCCGCGGACGCCTGCACTGTCTTGATAGAAAACGGATCAGCGCATCCATCGCTCATAATGACGCCAGGGAAACCGAAGGCGGCCGCAGTGCGGATGATGGTGCCGACATTGCCGGGATCCTGCACATCGTCCAGAAACAGGAGCAGATCGCCGGGATCGTCCGGCAGGTGATCGCTGTAGACGTCGCCCGGAAGCGTGACAACCGCCGCGATGCCCTGGGGAGTGGCCAGGGACGTGATCTGACGCAGCTGCTGCCTGGTGATGATACGTTCCGGGATCTGCGGAAACCGACCCTGTTCGTCTTCGAGGCAAAGCACTTCCTGAAGTGCGTCCGGCGCGGTTTCATGGATCTGGGCAATCGCCCGCTGCCCCTCGACAAGAAAGCACACCTCCTCCCTGCGTGCCTTCACCGAGGAGAGATGCTGATACCATTTCAGCGGTTTCATAAGAATGAAATGTACATATAGTGTGCCTGAAAAGCAACTGATAATAGCCGGTCCGCCGTTCGAAACGACGGGCCCGGCCCCATCACGTCTCAGGATGGTACTGACATAGATACGGAAGGATTAATTGAGGGCCGCAGGATTCAGCCGCCCCGTCATGAGCCGTTCGCGAAATTGGGTAAAATTCAACCCCGTTCTGCGTTTGACAAAATTGGTGATGCCTGCGGCTGTTTTGAAGCCGAGCGTGTGCGCATAGTAATAGACAATTTCCTGATCCCCTGTCTGTTGCAGAAGTTCGACAAGCTTTTTCATTTTACAGTCGAGAATATAGTTCTTCGGACTTGTTTCGAATCTCTTTTTAAACTGGTCATAGAGCTCCGAGGGCTGGTATCCGAATCGCGCCGCAAGGTTATTTACAGACCCGATGTCACAGATATTCTCTTCCACATACCGCTTCACATTGTCGATGCGCTGTTCCTGTTCTCTCGCAGAATCCATCCTGGATCCTTTCCTTTTAATTGAGTGGGAATACGAATTGTCCTGTCAACCGCCTGGAAGTCGACGAAAAATCTCACACTATTTTGAAATATAGAAAACAAAACGCAAATGTCAAGCCCTTTGTCCGCCCTTCAGTTATTTTATTTTTACAAATCCGGAGACCGTGCATCCCCGGTTCCCTGACGGCAGCGCTTCAGCACACTATGAATAATATGCGGATATGACCAATATTAGTGGCGTTTTCACCCGCAGCCAAGAATGTGTATTGCGTGCCGGGCATCACCGGCGGGTTCCCGCACTACCCCCCGCCACGGGGAACAGCGGTGCCGTGCATTAGCGAAAAGAAAAAAGATACGGGGGGTGCTCGACCTTCCGCTCTGTAATGATCGCGGTAATATTCGCTGCGGGTGTGACATCGAACGCGGGATTGTAATAGTGGACACCCTCGGGCGCGGTGCGGCGGCCGAAGCCGTTTCCGATTTCTTCCCCGGAACGGAACTCGATGGGAATGTCGGCACCCGTGGCGATAGCGGGATCGATGGTGGAGGTGGGCGCGACGACGTAGAAGGGGACAGTGTGCTCCCGGGCAAGCACGCTCAGGGGGTAGGTGCCGATCTTGTTGGCGGTGTCGCCGTTGGCCGCGATGCGGTCTGCCCCCACGATCACGGCGTCGATGGCCCCGGAGGCGAGCAGCGATCCGGCGGCGTTGTCGCAGAGTACCGTCACCTCGATGCCGGACTGCCGCAGTTCCCAGGCGGTCAGCCGCGACCCCTGCAGCAGGGGCCTGGTCTCATCCGCGAACACCCGGACCCGCTTCCCGGCTTCGGCGGCCGCGTAAATCACCCCCAGCGCCGTGCCGAAATCCCCTGTTGCCAGTCCCCCCGCATTGCAATGCGTCAATACCGTACATTCATCCGGGAGCAGCGCGGCGCCGTTGCGCCCCATGGCCCGGCAGGCGGCCCTGTCCTCTTCAAGGATGAGCTGCGCCTCCCGCAGGATCGATTGCCTGAGTGTTGCGACATCGGCATCGGGGACCGATGCGATCAGCTGCCCGATCCGGTTCAGCGCCCAGAAGAGATTGACCGCCGTTGGACGCGTCGCCGCCAGTACTTCAGAAACGGCGGCAAGTTCAGCGCGTAGCTCCGCCGCTGAACATCCCCTGTAGCCATGCGCCGCCAGGGCCATTCCCATGGCCCCGGCGATGCCGATAGCCGGCGCCCCCCGCACCCGCAGGGACCGGATCGCTTCCGCCACCATCTCGACACTGGTCAGCGTCAGCAGCTGACATGTTTCCGGCAGCAGGGTCTGGTCGATGATGACAATGTCCCCGTCGGACCACCGTATCGTTTCAACCGGCATCTTGCTCCCCTGTGATCTGCACCACTATCTCCCGGCTGCGGGGACGATTGTCGAAATCGATCACCACGATCTGCTGCCAGGTTCCCAGCAGAAGCCGGCGGTCGGCGACCGGGACGCTCAGCGAAGGCCCGAGCAGCGCGGCCCTGACATGGGCATAGCCGTTGCCGTCGCCCCAGGCGGCGTCATGATGGTATCCCCTGTTTTCGGGGATGATGGTATTGAAAAACTCCGGCAGATCCTTTTTGAGCCCGGGTTCGTATTCAATGGTCGTCACCCCGGCGGTGGACCCGGGGACGAACACGAGCACCGTCCCGCTGCTGATGCCGCTTTCCATCAGCGCCTTTTCCGTATCACGGGTAATATCGATGATATCGCAGTGCCCCTGCGTGGCAAGCGGGATTTTCGCAGTGACGATCACCGCGCCTCCTTCAGCGCTGCCAGTTCGGGACAGGGTCCGAAGTTTTCTTCATACCGCCGCGTGAAATCGGCGATGGTGAATGAGTGGTTCTGCGGGCCGTCAGTCTCGATCACATACGCGGCCGCGACGCTTCCCAGCCGGCCGCTTATATCCCAGTCCAGATTAAGTCTGAGCCCCGTCATGAGCCCCGCTCTGAACGCGTCTCCCACCCCGGTGGGGTCCAGCACCTGTTTCTCGGCGGCAATGGGAATCTCTATCATCCCGCCGGCAGACCGGATTTCCGCGCCCTCGGCCCCTTTCGTCACGATCACCGTTTCAGCGAGTTGCTGCAGGTCCGCCTCCTTCATCCCTGTTTTTTTGCTGAACATACCGGTCTCATAGTCGTTCATGATAAGAATGCGCGCGCCCCGGGCGCTCTCTTTCAGGGTGTCGCCGTCCAGCCAGGCGATCTGCTGTCCGGGATCGTAGATAAAATCGAGATCGAATTCACGGCATTCGTGCGCGTGGCGCTGCATTGCCGCCGGATCATTGGGCGAGATAATGACCAGGACGTCCCGGCCGCTGTAGGCGGCGAGGGAAATTTCCCGGGCATACCGCATGGCCCCGGTGTAGAAGGAAGCGATCTGGTTATTGTCGGCATCGGTGTTGGCGAAAAAGGATGCGGTGTATTCGTCGTTGACCTCAAGCACCGCCGATACATCCACCCCCGCTCCATAGAGAAAACGGCCGTAAGGGTCGAAATCCCGGCCTGCCGCTCCGGTGAGTACCGGCCGCTGCCCCAGCAGCGCCAGGGTGTATGCGATGTTGGCGGCACAGCCGCCGTTTCGCTTGTTCAGCGTTTCCACGAGAAAGCTCACGCTGATCCTGTCGAGCTTTCCCTCGACCAGACTGTCGCTGAATTTGCCGGGAAAAGACATGAGATAATCAAACGCTATCGATCCGGTGACGATCAATTTCACTGAACGCTCCTCTCTTGTCCGGTGTTCCTACATGCGGCTGGGGCTGGAGATCCCGAGAACATCGAGACCGTTGGAGAGAACGATACGCGCGGCATCACAGAGAGCGAGCCGCGCCCGGGTCAGGTCTTCGTCATCCGTGACCACTCGCATCGCACCATCGACTTTTCCCGCATGCTGGAAGCGGTGATATACGGTTGCCGTCTCTTCGAGGTACACCGGTATTTTATGGGGTTCGAATGCTTCGGCTGCCTGCTGCAGCACCGCCGGCCAGTTGAGCAGTTTGCGAATGAGATCCATCTCTTCCCGGGCCGTGAGCAGGCTGAGATCCGGTGTTCCGCCCGCAAGGTCCACGCCCCGTTCGCCGGCGTGTTCGAGAATGCTGCAGATACGGGCATGGGCGTATTGAACATAGTACACGGGATTTTCATCCGACTCGGTCCGGGCAAGCGCCAGATCGAAATTTAAATGGCTGTTCATCGAGCGGTTTATGAAAAAATACCGGGTCACATCCGCGCCCACATCGTCGATGAGTTCATCCAGCGTCACAAAATTCGCCTTTCGGGTGGACATCTTCACCTTTTCATTCCCCTCCATGAGAGTGACGAATTGATGAATGAGAACGTGAATTTTGCCGCTGTCGTATCCCAGCGCTCCGATACCGGCCAGCACATCCGGATAGGTTGCCACATGGTCCGATCCGAAGATATCGATGATCATATCGAAGCCCCGCTCGATCTTGTCACGATGATACGCGATGTCGGGCAGCCGATAGGTCGGTTCTCCGCTGGATTTCAGGATCACTTTATCCGTCTCCTGCCCGAACGCCGTTGTCCGGAACCAGAGGGCTCCGTCCGCTTCGTACACAAGCTCCTTTTTCTTGAGGGCGGCGATCACATCGTCGATCTTGCCGGTTTCATACAGTGATGTTTCATTGTAAAAAACATCGAACCGGATGCCGAGCCGGGCAACGGTATTCTTGATTTCATTGAAGATCCGTTCTTCCGCCAGAGCCTGAAAATAGGATACGTCGTTCAGGTTCCGCAGCGCGTCCCCCTTTTCTTCGAGGGCCTCCCTGGCGATATCGATGATGTATTCACCCTGATAGTGATCCTCGGTAAGTTCGGACGTCTCCCCCAGGAGCTCCCGGTAGCGGTACATGACCGACTCTCCCAGCATTCGCATCTGCCTGCCCGCATTGTTGAAATAGTATTCACGGGTGACGTCGTATCCGATCTGCTCAAGCATGCGGGCGATGGTGTCGCCGATCACTGCCTGCCGCCCGTGGCCGATCGTCAGCGGGCCGGTGGGATTGGCGCTCACGAATTCCACCTGCACGGTTTTATCGCGGCCGATGTCGGTGTTTCCGTACGCTGCCTGCTGTTCCAGAATCTCCGCAAGCCCCTGCCGCAGCCAGTCATCGCTGAGGGTGAAATTGATAAATCCCGGCCCCGCGATCTCGATCTGTGAAAAACAGCTGTCGGAAGAAGGTAACTCCTTCACGATTGCCGCCGCAATCTCCCTGGGATTTTTCTTTTCCCTGGAGGCGAGAATGAGCGCGATGTTCACCGCAAGATCACCGTGCCCCTTCTGTTTCGGTTCCATGACGCTGACTTCACCGGCATGCTCCGGGGAGAAGCCCGCACGGGTTACGGCTTTTAAAACAAGGTCCTGAATGTATGTTTCCGCCTTCATGTCACCTCATCACTCACTATTTCAATGTCCGCGTCGCCCCAGAGACGCTCGAGATTGTAAAACTCTCTTGCCTCCTTCCTGAACACATGGACGACGACGTTTACATAATCCAGAAGCACCCAGTGCAGATGCTGCAGCCCCTCCCTATGCCAGGCTTTTATGCCCTGTTTCAGGAGAGAATCGATGATTTCATTGCTGATCGCCCGTACCTGGACATCGGATGTCGCGTGACAGATAACAAACGCGTCGGCGAATCCGCTGACATTACTCATGTCCATGATGCGGATATCCTCCGCCTTCTTACTCCGGGCGGCATCTACTGCGGCGTCGACGATGATTTTGGCATTACTCTCCATAGGTGCGCTCCAGGATGTTCCAGATCTCCATCGTTTTAAAATCCTCACCTAAAACCACCGTCGCATCGATCAGGTACGCGTCACTCGGTTCGGAAAGAATCCGGCTCTCATCGAGCCTGAGCGCCGCCGCAATCTGCCTCGCCCGCTCCATGCGGCCCCTGCGGTCAATTACCATTGTCTGCAGCACATTGAACCGCAGCCTGCCGTTCTCCATATAATTGTCCGTCTTGACCACGTCGAACCCGCTGTCCCTGAGATAATCGGTGAAAGTCGCTGCGATCCCGGATACTCCGCAGCCGTTGAGCACTTCGATCTGGATAGTCTGAGGCACCGGTTCGCGCACCGGTTCCTGTACAGCGACGGGTTCTTGCACGGTTTGCGGAACGGTGCAGTGCCTGATAAAAAAATAGATGAGCACCGCATCCGCGATAAAAAAGAAACCGATGGCGATCTTCTGCAGCCGGCCTTTGAGATTGATTTTCTTTGCCGGTCTGCGGGAGGGTTTTTTCCGGGGGGGCCGCTTACTCCCTCCCGAAGCGCTGACCTTCCGCTGCTTGCGCGGCGGAGGCGCGGATGGTCTGCTTCTGCCCGCGCCTGCGCTTCTTCTTCTGCGATTGCTGGCCATGGCAATTCCTGCAATACTATAAAAGAGACCGGGGACAGGATCCCCGGCCTGGATTAATGACACTCAGATGTCTCTGGAAAGAGCGGGACATCGTGTTAGTAACGGTAATAATAGGGTGAATACAGACGTGCCGGTATTTGCTGATACTCCAGCGTGATTTCGGTTTTCGCTGACGGCTTGTATTGCAGCATGGCCCGGTGCAGGAACACTTGTCCCTTGTCCGGATTCGATCCCGCAAGCGTGAAGGGCTGGTGTGCATACCCGACGCTCACCTGCATGAAGAGCGGCTGTGACAGCTGGAAATTCATCGTGTTGAGATACACGCCCTGATTGAACCCGTGCCCCCCGAACGTCCCCATGGACATGGTATAGCTCTGCGACATGCTGAACCTGGAGGAATGAAAGAGCGCGTCAAGGAATCCCGGCGCTGCTCGGAATGACCCTGTTCGCGTGTAATCCCTTCCTCCGTAATATCCCGTCTGGGCCACAAGAGACGGCACACTCAGCGCGGTCATCAAGGCTATCAGTATGCAGAGTCGTTTCATGCGTCACCTCGATAAATTACCCTAATAAAATTCGTAAATTAGAGAGTAAAAGTCAACCACTTTTATCACGGATCTGCGCCTTCGGCAGCCGCGTCAGCAGGGGGCCGATGCCGCCTCACCCCTGCCCGACAATGGTGATACCCGGCCGAAGCGCTGTTTGTTCCGGAATGGGTGCAGGAAGCTGTGAAAAATATAACAGTTTGATACTGCTTGATTTTTCCGGGATTTTTATGTAGATTTACGGGTGACAGTTCCTTTACTCACTAAAAAAGAAGGAGCAGAACGATGAAAAGATTTACAGTTCCGAGAGTGGCCCACTGCAGTGACGGCTGCTGTATCACGTCCCGGACATGACGCTAAACTGTCCTGCAACCGATCATTCCTGCCCGGCGGAGTTCTTCGCCGGGCAGTCTTTTTATCCCCTCTTCCGCTCTTGCCGCATAATCATGAACGGGTATCAGGATCACCGGTCAAGCAGGTCCCGGGCGACGTCAACGGCGACCGTGAACCTGCCGAAGGGAGCGCTTACCTGAATTCCGGCGGTGAAGGGCCGTACCCGCAGCTCCATCTCTCTGGCGATCTCGATCCCCTCTTTCTGCTGGTCCTCCTTCCTGCTGAACCTTGCCATTCGCGCCATGACTGCATCAGGAACCGTCACCCCCGGCACTTCGTTGCGCATGAACTCGGCGTTCCGCAGGCTGGCCAGGGGCCAGATACCGGCAATAAAGGGGATAGCGACATCTCCCGCCCCGTCATGGAACCGTTCCAGCGCGGCAGCGTCGAACACCGGCTGGGTAATGACGAATTCGGCTCCCGCCTCGACTTTCCAGCGGAACCGTTCATACTCTTTCTCCGGATTGATACTGTTGGGATCGACACCGACGCCGATAAAATACTCAGTGGGCGCGCCGATGGGGCGTCCCCCCACATCGAGACCGTGATTGAGCGCCGAGATCACATTCACAAGACCGATGGAATCCACGTCAAACACCGCGGTCGCTTCTGGATAATCACCGATCATAGGGGGATCGCCGGTGACCGCCAGGATATTGCGGACACCCAGGGCCGATGCTCCCAGCAGATCGGACTGCATGCCGAGAAGATTCCGGTCACGGCAGGTGTAGTGCAGGACCGGCTCAACGCCGTTTTCCTGCAGTTTCAGCGCCAGGGCAAGCGGATTCATTCTCGCCGAGGCCCTCGGCCCATCCGGAATATTGATCGCGTCTATCCCCCGGCTTCCGAGCGTGCGGGCGTGCTCGAGCTGGGCCTCCAGCACCCTGCCCCGGGGAGGCACCATCTCGACGAGAACCACCTTTTTGCCGGCCGCGATCTTCGCGGCCAGCGCTGACTTTTTTGCCGCGGGTACCGGCTCGGGAAGGGGCCGGGTGTGCGCGCTGACCATCACCTTGCCCCCCCGGTGTTTCAGCCTGGTCTGTTTTTGCGTCAGCGCACCGGCCATTTTCCTGATGTGGTCCGGCGTCGTCCCGCAGCAGCCCCCGATAATCGAGGCACCGGCTTCGATGAACCGCTTTGCATAGACACCGAAATATTCAGGGGTGGTCATGTAAAACGTCCGTCCGTCTATCTGCTGAGGCATGCCCGCGTTGGGCATGACCGATATCGGCTTGTTCGTGACCGCGGCCAGCCGTTCGATAAAATCGAGCATCGGTTTCGGGCCGATGGCGCAGTTGAGGCCCACGGCATCGGTTTCCATGGCCGACAATCGTTCGCCGACCTCCTCGACGTCGAGCCCGTACAGCGTTTTCCCGTCTTCACGCACAGCCATATGCGCAATCACCGGCAGACCGGAGACATCCTTCACCGCGTTGACTGCCTGCTCTATCTCCCTGATATCCGTAAACGTTTCAATAAAGAACAGATCGGCTCCCGCCGTCGCGAGCACCTCCGCCTGCTCCCTGAACACATCCCGCGCCTCCTGCAGCGAGAGGTCTCCCCACGGCTCGATGCGCACTCCCAGCGGCCCGATTGACCCGGCTACAAAGACCTGCTCCCCGTCTCCCGCCGCCTCCTTCGCCAGCTCGACGCCTCTGCGGTTGATTTCAGCGACCCGGTCTTCCAGATGATGCCTGGCCAGTTTGAGCCTGTTGGCGCCAAACGTATTGGTCTCAAGAACCGCGGCCCCGGCCTCCACATATTCACGGTGTACACGCCTGATCAGGTCAGGATTGATGATGTTCAGTTCATCGTAGCATTTATCGATGAAACAGCCGCGTTCATAGATCAGCGTCCCCATCGCGCCGTCGGCCAGGACGAGATGGCGCTCGAGGTATGCGGCAAAGGCGCTCTTCATCCGGTATCCCTGTGCAGATGATTATAACTGCCTAAAGATATGGATAATTGCCTGCCTTTCCAATGAATTTTTCGGGAAAGAAATTAATAGTAGCTTTTTTAAAAAAAAAATCGTATTATATTCAAATTCCCGATAAGCATACTTTTTGTTGTCACTGCGCCATATTCAGCACATACACAAAATAGGTGAAGATCGGGATTTTTATTCCTGAAACGTGACCATTGCTTCCGGGCAGACGCTTGCGACGGAACACGATAGCATAGGCGGTACTGAATATGAGCGACGCAAAAAGCAAACAAATCAGCGAAGATAGAGTACAAACCAGTTTTCTGGCCAAGGGTGAGAAAAAAGTGCTGATCTGGATGGGAGAACGGACCCCGAAATGGATCACTCCCGATATCCTGACATATCTCGGACTCGCGGGCATGATCATGAGCGGTATAGGGTACTACCTGGCGTTTAAAAGCGGATGGTTTCTCCATTTGGCCAGCCTGGGACTGTTCATCAATTGGGTCGGCGACAGCCTGGACGGAACCCTGGCGCGGGTACGCAAGCAGGAACGCCCGAAATTCGGCTACTACCTTGACCACCTTATCGACGCCTTCGGCATTGCCGCGCTGATATTCGGACTCGCCTATTCGGGCATGGCGCATCAGCCCTTCGTGTGGCTTTTCCTGTCGCTGTTCTTCATCGCCTCGATCAATGTCTATCTCGCCACGCATACAATCGAAATTTTTAAAATATCCTATCTGAAAGTCTCGACCACCGAGGCCCGGGTGATCCTGATACTGATGAACACCTTTCTCGTGTACGTTAAATCAGTGACCATAGCCGGCAAGTCGATTCTCGTTCTCGACATTATCGCGGCGCTGGGTATTCTCTTTCTCTTCATTGCCATCATCAGAAGCGCCTACAAAAACCTGAGCCAGCTGGACCGCCAGGAACGGGCAAAATGGGACAAGGCTCACTGACGGGTTCCCGAGACATGATTCCGGAAAAATTCATTAAAATCAAGCGGTTTCTCCGTTTCCAGGTTGTCTCCATCGGCGGGACGCTGGTAAACATGGGCGTGTTCTGGCTGCTCTATCAGCGACTGGACCTTCCCTGGCCGATTGCGAGCGCCTGTGCTATTGAATTGGCGATCATTCACAACTTCACCTGGCACTATTTCAGAACCTGGAAAGACAGGATCAAAAAGCACGGTATTCGGGATTATTTCAGGCGGCTGGTACATTACAATGCCGTGACCGCTTCGATCGATTTTGTCGTCAATATGGGCATTCTTGGAACATTGCTCAAGTATACGGATATTCATCCTCTGCTTGCGAACTTCATCGGAATGGCAGCCGGCCCCCCCTTCAAATTTCTCGCCAATGAGTTTTTCATCTTCCGGCATAAATTGCTTCACCCGCACCAGGAGAATCCTCCTAACAATCAATCACAGCCATAATGCCAGCCGGGAATTAATGCTGTACATTGCCCGGATTATTGAATAGATTTCATTGTCAGGCCGTGTAACAGACCGGAGGACAGCGAGGTGTCTCCATCAGTTCCGAATCATCCAGTTATCAGTTCCGCGGACGTGGTGCGTCCCACCCGGGTCGATGTCAGTCTTCCCCGGCTCAGAGGCAATTTCAGGGCTATTAAAAAAAAGGTCGGCTCAGCCGCTATCATGCCGGTGCTGAAAGCGAACGCCTACGGGCACGGTCTCGTGGAGGTCGCCCGGCTCATGGAGAGCCTCGGGGCCGATTATCTGGGAGTGGCGGTGCTGGAGGAGGGCATTCTGCTCAGGGAAACGGGCATCACCATGCCCATTCTCGTGCTCGGCGGTATTCTCGGCAACCAGATCCCCCATTTTCTGGAATATGATCTTTCCATCACCGCATCCTCCGTCGACAAACTGCTTCAGATAAACGATGCAGCGGCGGCCCGGAAAAAAAAGGCCACCGTACACCTGAAATTCGACACCGGTATGGAGCGCATCGGCGTGCACTACTATAATGCCGAACCGATGATCAAAGCGTCAGGATCCTGTGATCACGTCATCGTCGAAGGCGTCTACTCTCATTTCGCCAATTCCGATGAATCGGATCTTGCCCACGCCCGGCTTCAGCTCGAGCGCTTTCAGCGCATTCTCGAAACATTCACCAGGCTGGGAATCCCTCAGCCGCCCCTGCAGCATATCGCCAATTCCGGGGCCGTTCTCCAGATGCCGGAGTCCTATTGTACGATGGTCAGGCCGGGCATCATCCTCTACGGCGTGTACCCGTCACCGCACGTCACGCGGACAGTGGCCGTGAAACCGGCCCTTACCTGGAAATCCCGGGTCGTCTATTTCAAGCATATCACTCCCGGACATCCGGTCGGATACGGGTCGACATGGGAAACCGATCACACGGTACACGCCGTTACCGTGCCGGTGGGCTACGGCGACGGCTATTTCAGGACCATGTCCCACAAGGCAGAGGTCATCATCGGCACCACCCGCTATCCGGTAATCGGCACCATTTCCATGGATCAGATCGTCGTCAACCTGGAATCCGGCAGCGCCTATAACGGGGATGAAGTCGTGCTCATCGGAGAATCGGGGAGTGAACGTATCAGCTGTGAAGAGCTTGCCCGCTGGGCGGGCACCATTCCCTATGAAATCCTCACCAACATCAACACGCGGGTTCCCCGCCAGTATCACGAGTGACCCGCCGCGTTGCGGCGGGGTATCAGGGGGGGCAGCGCGGGGACGGGAGACCATAACCCGTATTTTTCAATACTGCATGTATTAAAAAAGGGATCCTTCGCAGGATCCCTTTTTCATTTTTACAGAATAGCGTCGGCGGGGCTATTTCTTCTCCATGAGAAAATCACCGACCTTCAAGAGGTAGCCCTGTTTCATCCATTCCACCTTCACAGCGGAATTGTCGGTTTTAACAACCGCGACCTGCACCTCTCCAATAAGCACCTTCTGTTCTTCCTTGTCGCCGGGAAGCTTCTCGTTCCGGTACACTTCCAGCATGAGCCCGGTAGTGATCCCCGTCTTCTGTCCGGCGTTGATAAGCGCGAAATTAGGATTTTCGGGCAGCGTTTTGGTGATTCGCGCGGTAAATCCCGCGAGCAGCATTCCGGCCTCGCCGTTCACCCTGCCCGGCGCCGCTTCCCGCGCTGGAATGTAATCATATTTGGTGCCGCCGAACTTCAGCCGCAGCGACACCCGGTGCATGAATGTGAGATCCATGGGATCCTTGCCGAAACTGTAATCGAGAGCGAACATCATCGTGTTCAGCGGCACGGCCACGTATCCGCCGCCCACGATTCCTTTACCGTCATACCCGGCACGCAAACCGAAATTAGGGGTGACCGGATACTCGATACCGGCACGGATGGTCCCTTTCTGTTTCTGCACCATGTGATAATCGAGAGTAAAACGGGCATTGTTGTTAAACGGTCTCAGCGCGCCTCCGAGGCGGTACACCATGGGATATGTCTCTTCCAGCCCGGACTCGGTGTTCCAGGAAACACGGGTGCTCATATCCTGAATAGCGAGACCGACCAGGATCTTCGGTGACACCGCATACCGCACACCCAGATCGAATCCATATCCTGTCGACTGATAATCGGCCAGGCCGTGAGAAAGATATTTCAGGCTGAGGCCGGCACATACTCCCGGCTGTATCTCGTATGCATAGGAAATGTAGAAGGCATTTTCCGAATTCGACAGAGCTCCGGTGATATCACCGGCCAGATCCCGGCCCTCGATACCGCCGACGCCGAAATTGATGAATCCCACACCCACGGCTCCGTAATTACGGATCGGTATGCCAAGAGCGAAAAAATTGTATTTCCTGTCCAGTGACAGGGCGGTGTAGGTCCCGACCAGCTCATAAAACCGCAGCGTCGCCAGACCTGCCGGATTCCAGTAGAGCGCGCTGGGGTCATCCGCCAGAGCCGTGAATGCTCCTCCCATGCCGAGCGCCCGGGAACTCACCCCGTTTCGCAGGAAAGCCCCCGGCTGACCCCCGTCTCCGCTCTGAGCCGAGAGCGGAACCGCTGCCGAGAAAAGCACCGCGGCCAACAGGCATACCGCACACAGGTGTTTTGGATAGGTATTTTTCATATGTACCTTACCTTCTTGTTATCTTAAGACAACGATTTTCCTGACATACACTTTGCCGGAACCAGTCGACAACACGCAGAAATACACATTGTTCGCCACCACCGTACCGTTTCCGTTCTTGCCGTCCCACACGGCGACATACTCGGTTTCCGCGTCGGCACTCACGTTATCCTGCAGCACACGTACGAGCTGACTGCTCACATCATAGATTTTCAGCGAAACGGTGGTCTTGTTCGGCAGCATGTACTTGATCGCGGTGGTCGATTCCTCGCCGGATCCGTCCGGATTGAAGGGATTCGGCCAGTTGATGATCTGGCCCGGAGCAATGTGGGGCGTTGCCGCACTGAGCCGGAAATAACTGAAATGACTCACCCAGAATGTCACGGTGCCGGCATCGAGATCGACAACCGGATTCGGGATTTCCACCCACTCCTTATCCGCGGTCGTATAGCTGTACACCTTTATGTTCGCAGTGGTTTTAATGCCGAGCCTGGCGATTTCACTCAACGGGAAGGGAATGACGATCTTCACCGGTGTGCTGAACTGAATGCCGTCCGGCCCGAAATAGTAGACGCTGCCCAGGATGTATTGGGCGGTACTGTCGGAAATATCGGGGGCGACATCGACCTTGCCGATCAGAAGATTCATTTCATCATGGATGATCCCGCCCGGAATGGTAATGGTAACCCCGTCAGGATGGGTTACTTTCACTTCCGTCAGCTGAACCGGAACCGGCGCTTCATACGCGTTGAGAATTCTCGAGCTGCCGGTCTTGAACACGATTTGAGCGTTGGATATCTGATTTGACGGATTCGCGTTATCACGGCAGGAAACGAGTACACTGACCGTTTCTTCTGTTCCGAACTCGGCCGCCGGTGCGTAGAGAACCCTGTACCCGTTATCGATCGCTTCGATCTCGGCCCCGGGCTGGGGTACTCCGCTGAACACGATGCTCACTCCCTTGACGGTGATGTGCAGGGAATTCAGGTTTACCCCGTAGATGTCGTCAACCACTTTGAACTCGAGTCCGGTGTTGACCGGCAGGTTTTCCGACCCGGTCTCGGGATACGATTCGGAAATATAGGGAGGCTGATTGTCCGCCAGCATGAATCTCGCGATAACGGTGGTGTCGGAAAGGATGTAGAGATCCTGCGGATTACTCGTGCCGAACAGTGCCCCGGACCAGCCGACAAACTTGTACCCGGATTCGGGCACCGCTGAAAATCGCACATGCGTTCTCAGGTTGTACACGCCGTTCACGGGAGCGGGATTCGCGATGATCGTCCCCCCTTCACCGATTTCTTCATTGCCGTCAGGATCCTCATAGATCACACGTGTCGTCACCTTGTGCGTCACCAGTGAATATTCGGCAAGCACACTGTGTGATTTATTCATTACCAGATTCAGCGTATCGTTGGTTGAGGAAGTGGTCCCCGTCCAGCCGTCGAACTGATACGAACTGTCCAGAAGGGTCGTTACCAGCTGCACGGTCTCGCCTTTGGCGTACCATGTTTTCGCCGGATCGACGACAATGCTGCCCTTGCCCTCGGGCACGACGCCGTAACTCAGCTTGTAAAGCGTATCCCATACCGCTGTTTCGATAACGGGCACGACCATGCTCACGGTGTGAACCGAGTCGCTGCCGTTATATCCGCCGGAGGAAGTGCTCGACCAGCGTTTGAACACATACCTGGTGTTGTTGTTCTTTTCAACGGTTCGCGTGGTGATTCCGAATGTGCCGGACTTGGGCGGGAGCACGTCATCGAACCAGCTGCCCGACTTGGTTGAGTCGGGATAGGGATTCCCGTGCGGTGACCGCACCACCAGCTGGTACTGTTTCTTGAAATTCGCCGTGATGGCTTCACTGGCCGAGGGGACATATTTAAAGCCCTGGTCGTTGTCATCCCGATTACTCCAGTCAGTGAATAGATAGCGTATATAGTTCTGGCCGTCCAAGAGCTGGGGTGAATCAGTGGAAAACCAGTAGGTGTTACCGATCACCAGGTTGAATGTACTGTCCTGACTGAATTTCGTGCCGTCGATGTAGTAGCCGAGCCCCGGCGGATTGGTGCCCACCTCGATGGGAACGAATGTGCCGAAATGCGCGGCGACCGTTCTGGGGAAACTCATGACCAGCGATTTAGGACGGTCAAGCCCGGTGAGGGCGCCGCTCCAGCCTCCCCAGAGGTACCCCTCACTTTCCACCGGGGTCAGGAGTACCGATATACCGCTTCTGTACCAGCCTCCGGGAGGATTCAACGTGACCGTGCCGCCGCCCGGCGGATCGATATTGACTTTGAGTCTGTTCTGACGCTCCCAGGTCGCGGTTTCGGTCACGGGATTGTTCATCACAACGGAGGACACGTTGGTCTTGATGAGGGTTGTATCGTCTTCGGAATAACTGCCGGTGCCGGTACCGCTCCATTCAATGAGTTTGTATCGGACACTGTCGGACTGCATATAGGGATCGGTGACGCCGAACACCGCCGTGTTGCCGCTGAAGTACCAGCCATGGCCGTACGGATTACCGTACTGGCTGGATATGGTGAGCAGGTACTGCATTCTCCAGTTCGCTTTGATCTGTTTCGGGGCGTTGACCGTAATCGCCGCTGTTTTGGATGTTCCTGTATGGTCTCCCGTCCATTCCGTAAATACCCAGCGTGAGAACCCATCCACCTGCACCGGTGACGTGACCGCAATCGAAGCAGTGCCGTTTTCATCGTACCAGCCGGCACCGGTCGGACTGTCATGGTCCGAATCGATGGTCACTTTATACTCGGCGTCGACATTGATCATGAGCACCAGGTCATTGGCCGGTACGGTGATGGTGCGGGCGGTATCATTGGGTCCGTCACCCCATCCGTCAAACGTGTACCGGATGGTGTCACCGATGGTCTGAACGGTATTGACCCGGAAGGAAAACGATTCTCCTTCCTCGGTCGAGAACGAATGGGGTGTCGCGACTTTCACCCATTGTGCGCTCTCATTCAAATACTGAAATTCCACACCCTCATGATCGGCGTCAACCTGAAGGTGAATGAAATCCTGAAAATTTGCCGTCACTTCTTTCGGTTCGCTGATGATGAGATTCTGTGGATTTGTCGGGCCGGTCAGGTCTCCGGTAAACTCCGTGAAGGGATCGGCCGGACCCGGTACCGCGAGAACACTCACGGTGGAACCCGCATCATACCAGGTGGACCCGCTGCCGTACCAGGCTCCCGCCGGCGACAGCTGAATCGTCCCGGTTCCAGGGGGTTTGACTCGCGTAGTCAGCGTATACTGTTTCTGCCAGTTCACGGTTTCGATTATACAGGTGTCGATGGTAATGGTGCGTGTCTTCTGTGTTCCCGTATATGATCCTTCTCCGGTTCCGATCCAGTTCTTGAAATAGTACCGTTCATCCACATCGAGAGTAATGGTGTCTTCCACTACCGAGATAGTGGCTGATTCGCCCTCTTCGTACCAGCCTTCGCCGGATGCTGTTCCGAAAGCGGACCGAACCTCCAGGAGGAATTCGGTACCCCACACCGCCTCTTCTGTGATGGCATTTGTCATAATGACGGCATGGGCGCTGTCCGGACCGGTATACGCGCTGATCCCCGTTCCGCTCCAGCCGTTGAAACTGTACCGCGTGCAGTCCCCTTTTTCAATGGCCGTCATATTGATATGGAAGGATACGCCGGTACCCTCGTCGTACCAGCCTTCTCCCGTGGCCGTCCCCGGGCCGGCGTTCAGATCCAGGTAGTGCTGGGGCTGGAACACCGCGGTGACCGTGCTGTTGATGCCCGGGACAATATAAGTGTTGTTCATCGGAGCGCCGTCGCTCCATTCGGTGAACCGGTAACGGGTCCCTTCCGCCTCTCCCTGCAGAGAATCGGAAACCAGAAGCGTGTGGGTCGAGTCTTTGAACCAGGTGAATGTTTTAACGGCCGTATACTTGATACCGTCAACGTAAAATTCCCGTCCCGTCGGGTTGGGACGCACGGTAATCTGCACCACTTTCGCGAAATATGATGTAGCCGTTTTCGCCCGGCTCATCAGTACCGTCACGGTATCGGTGGCGCTCGTTACGTCACCGCCCCAGCGTGACCACTGGTATCCCGTTGCCGGTTTTGCCTTGACACCGATCAGGATATTTTCATCGTACCACCCTCCGGAGGGATTGAGCGTGATACTGCCCCCGGCCGTCGGATCCGCCACTGTCGTCAATTTAAACTGCTTCTTCCAGAGAGCGGTTTGAGTGATCGGATTGTTCATGACAATGGTCTGTGACTGCAGCGGACCGGTATAGGCCCCCGCATCGGTTCCCTGCCATCCGGTAAAGCGGAACCGCTGACCGCTGATTTCGGCAGTGTATTCCGAATCGATGCTGAACGAGGCACTGCTGCCTTTCAGATACCAGCCCGCACCGTCCGCGCTGCCCGGTCCGGCATTGAGCGTCAGCTGGTACGCGGTGTCGAACTCGGCGACCACCGTCGCTTCGGCATCGGACACCGTGTAGTTATGCACCTGGGCGCCGCCGTCGCTCCAGCGGCGGAATTCGTACCGTTCGCCGAACGCTTCATTCTGAATGCTGCTGGAATCGGGTACACCAATGGTATGAACATCGCCTTCGAACCAGGTGAACGATTTTGAAATATTGTATATAGTACCGTCAACGGTGTATTCCAGGTTCAACGGTGATGTTTTGATGATAATGGTAATCTCTTTCTTGAAATATGCGGTAACACTCTTGGAGGTGTCGATGGTCACCATGACGGTATTGCCTACCGGTGTCGTGGTGACGCCGCTGAAATAATCGAGCTGAAAGCCCTCTTCCCCGACCGCGAACACTTCCGCGACCGCTCCCTGATCATACCAGCGTCCCGGCGGATCGGGATAGATATTGCCGCACTGCACGGGGCTTTCGGCTGTGTGCAGATAAAACTGTTTCTGCCATACAGCCGTCTCGATGATCGGATGATTCATGGTGACTGTGTGCACACTGTCCGGTCCGCTGTACGCTCCGGTGCCTCCCGTTCCGATCCATCCCCGGAAATCATACCGTCTGTCGGTTCCGGCGGGAACGATTACCGAATCAACTGAAACCTGGGCGGTGCTTCCGGCAAAATACCAGCCCGAGCCATGTGTATTATTGAACGTGGAGACCGCATCGAGCCGGTACTGCGTGTCGAAAGAAGCGGTAATCGTCCAGGCTGTGCTCGGTCCGACAAAGGTATGCGATATCGCCTTCCCGTCGCTCCAGTTGTTGAACGAATAGCGGATCCCCTCCTCACCCCGGTCGCATATTTGCTGTGCCGCGATGGTGTAGACCGCCCCCTGGTTGCAGAGGTGTATTTTCCGGCCGTCCGAAGCGGTGATGAATTCCTCACCATTGAGCGTAAAAGGAAGTTGCGCGGGATTTGTCCTGATCGTCACCAACGTGACGGCGGCTGTCAGAGAATAGGCCACTGTATAACTCTGCCCGAAAGTTCCGTCTCCGCTGGAATACTCTGATGCCCAGGCCTGGAATTCGCTGTTGGTCTCCTTGTCCCACACTCTGTACAGTATCGGGTTGCCGTTTGTCGCCCCCGGGAGAAATGTACCGTTCGGCAGAGAAACCTTGAGTATGCTGGAAATTGCCAACGGTAATAAATGTCCCAGATTGTTCGGCGTGACTTTGGTGGCACCGACACACAGGTCTCCGTCGTACACCGCTACTTCATCACCCTCGGTGAGAGTGTATGAAAGGACATCGAATGCATTGATGACAACAGCACGGTGAATACCGGTATTCTCCACCGGATCGAAATGCTCCAGGTCGTCCTGGCCGTAACTCAGCCCGGCTGCCGCCAGCAGCAACACGTTCAATGCTATATTCCGTAACAACCTCGTTTTTCTTCTCAAGGCACACCTATAAATTGTTTTTAAATAATAATTACCGCATCAGGAGCATCTTGCGCATCTCGCTTCTGCCGCCCGACCGCAGCATCAGGAGATAACTGCCGGAGGCCGCCTTCAATCCCCTGTCATCGGTACCGTCCCAGACAATCCGATAGGAACCTGGTCCCTGATGACGGTCCACGAGAGTTTTCACTTTACTGCCGGTGATTGTATAAATATCCATCCGTGTATTTCCGGCCCGGTCGAGGGTGTACCCGATAACGGTCTCAGGATTGAACGGATTTGGATAATTCTGCTCCAGCTGAAACGCAGCCGGTGTTCCCCCGGCGGGACTGACTGAGGTCAGCAGCGCCTGCAGCGTGCTGACAACGGTGAGAATATCACCGAAATAGCCGCCGCTTTCCAGTCCCGCCTCCGCATCGCCGGCAGAACCGGCACTGTGGGACCAGAGTTTGAAACGCATCTGATGTCCGGGTTTCGCCCCCGGCAGGACGGTTCCCGACGGAGTGACGTATTCAAGAATGGCGGAGCAGCCGAGCGGGAAACCGCCTTCGTATACCGCGGCGCCCACACAAAGATCACCGTCAAAAATGCCGATCTCGTCTCCCGGGGTCAGCTGCCCCCCGTCGATAAGAGCGTTCTGTATAACAACTGCACCTGTTTCACCCGTATTGTTCACCGGGTGAAAATACTGCTGAGCCGAAACAGAGACCGCCATCGCCAGAAAGACGACAGCAATCACGATGACATAATTCTTTGCCTTCATAGTGACACCCCCTGCGGCAGAATACATCAATGTGTACCGCCCGGGGTTGCCCGGGCGGTACACGGTTTGTTCTTACTGCATAAACAGCATTTTGATATTTTTCGAGTAACTTCCGGCTTTCAAACGGACCACATACACACCTGAAGCCACTTTCACGCCCTGGTCGTTCATGCCATCCCAGGTAACGGCATAATGGCCCGCTTCCTTTACCCCGTCAACGAGCGTTCTGATTTCCTGGCCGACGCTGTTGTAAACGACGATTTTTATGCTCCCGCTTTCGGGAAGCCGGTATTTAATGGTCGTTTCAGGATTGAACGGATTGGGATAGTTCTGATCCATACCGAATTCAGACGGCATCAGATCCTGTTCTTCCGCTTCACCGAGGCTGATAACCGCCATAGCGCCGCTTCCGTACACCGCCTGATTTTCTTCGGTCATTACCGGAACAGGGAACTCATGGCCTGTTTCCGCATCCCAGACCCTTGCAATGATCGGATCGCCGGGCGCAAAGCCGGGAATGTTCAGATCATTGAGATTCAGACCCTGCCATGCGCTCACCGCGAACGGATACGCTCCTTCGAATGTCCGGGCGCCGACGCAGCGATCACCGGCAAAGAGCCCGATCTCGTCACCAACTGTCAGATCCATTGCCGAACCGGTGACGACGACGGCATATCCCATACCGCTCTCATGATAGGTAAAATGACGTACCTGCTGCTTCTCACCCGGTGTTTCCGCGATCGCTTTCGGCGTGGCATCGGGAAGTCCGGGATAGGTGAAGGTGACGGTCGCGTCCACGTACAGCTTGTAGCCGCGTCCCGGCTGCAGTCCGCCGTTTTTGTCGATATCATTGATATTGTACGCCGGTATCCAGTACGATCCGTCCGACTCGTCCTGAAGCACGATGAGACTGGTTCCCAGAGAAGAGAACACATCTGCCGCGTCGTGAGTACCCTGGTACGGATATCCTACCATATAGAATCGTGTCGGCGTGAGACTGATGGACATCTCATTCGGTACCAGACGATTGCCTTCGTTGTCGATTGTCTGGGCCGTCACTTCATCATGGTAGACCTGATACCCTTTGGAGAGGTTGACCATGCCGATCTGATCGATATCGGCCCCAGGCATGAAGTAGTTGCCTTCATCATCCTGGCAGACAGCGACACCGCCGGTAACGTCTCCCAGCATGGCACTGATCTCCTGATCGTAGTCGGATACTGGGTCGACATTGAACGAGATGAGATTCAGCTTCGCCGGTTCCAGGGTGATCGTCTGGACGAGTGTCGTGTAGGACGCCAGCTGGGTAACCACTGCTTCATCCTGGCCGAATTTTCCGGTGGTGCCTTCGGCGAAGGTAGCTGTCGTCGGGTTTGTGGTTCCCGCGCTGGAATCGTAAATCATGAAGCTCATGTAGTGATCACGATTCGCACCGGGCAGCACTTCATTGCTGGGCGGTATGGTCATGGCCAGCCAGACCGGAATCTGAACCGCGGCGTTGTTGTAGCGGATCGCACCGACCAGGGTGCTGCCGTCATAGACCTGGATTTCATCGCCGGCCTCGATCGCTTCCCCGTTGACGGTGATATTGTCATACACGATAACCGTCATATAGGATCCCGTGGGAGCGACAGGCGCTGCGCCGCTGAGATCATAGGCGGTAAGCGGATTGACGACTGTCAGCAGCTGGGTGTCACTGAATATGCCGTTCCCGGTTGTGTAGGTCGGGAACGCGCCCAGCACTTCATCGGTGCTCTTGTTCCAGATCATGAAAATCATATGGTTGCCTTCATACGCGCCGGGCAGGGTCGTGCTGCTGTTGGCATCGTAATACCGCATCCAGACGGTGATCGTGAGCGGGAAGCGTCCCTGGTAAACGGCACGGCCGACTACCCGCTGATGCCCGTCGAAAATCGCGATTTCATCGCCGGATTCCAGGGCGTCGTTTCCGAGTATCTGGGCGTTCTGAATGACAACCGGTATCGAACGGCCGGTGGGATCGGTAATCGTGTAGGTCGGGGAGACAAAATGCACGTTGTGGGCCAGCACATTGTCGAATTCGTACATACCGTTGTTTCCGTCGGCGACATAGACGTGCTCATGGCTGAGCATGTACACACCCTGAGCGTCGCCGCCGGTATCGTAATATCCCTCTTCGGTAGGTGTGGTCGGATCATAGACATTGAGAACCCGGAAACCGCCGGTACCGTCAGCGATATAGGCGTAATTCTGATAGACTTTCACATCCTTCACCGAACCGCTGGTGTTGAACGTATATACTACCGACGCCGTGGTGGGACTGCTGATATCGATGATCTCCAGTCCGTATTCGCCGTTGGCGACATAGACATACTGTCCCAGCGCATCGCCGGAAACAGCGAGCACATCTTCACCGTCCATGGCGATGGAACGGACCACCGTCGGTGCGGTCTTGCTGGTCACATCAACCACGTAGAGACCGCCGAATCCGACAGCCACATAGGCGTAATTGCCATACACGAATACGTCTCTGGCGATGTCGCCGCTCTGCAGGATCATATTCGTGGAGACATGCCCCACTTCATCGATACCGCCCGCGGCATCAACATCGAGAATCACCAGACCATTGGACCCGTCTGCGACATATGCGTATCCATTGAGCACGTAGACGCCGTAGGCCTGGCCGTCGGTATTGTAGACATCGACCTGGGTGGTGATGTCGGCGACATCGAACAGCTGCACACCCACGCCGCCGGAGGCCACGTAGAGTGTGTCGCCGTCGAGATCAAGACCGAAGGCGTTGGCGGTAAAATCGGTGTTGTTCTGGGCAGTGACATCCCAGGTACCGGTATCCTCAATTTTCTTGATTCCATCGTCGATGTCAGTGACATACACGGTATTCATATCCGCGGCAACGATATCGTTGAGAGTACCGGCTCCGTAGTAGTTGGTGCCGGCATCGTCGCCGTCGTCGCCGTCGGCATTGAGAATATCGGCGGTTTCGCCGCTGAGATCGAACAGGTAGCTCTGAAGGCCGCCGAGGCCAGTGGCAACGTAGACATCATCGGCCGTGGGATCAAAGGCCAGCCGGATCGCGGTCCCGTCGGACGCGAAATCATCAACCAGACCGCCGGTCTGGATGTCGGTGGGATCGTCGACAAGCACCCGGCCCACATCAGTGGTCGCGCCGTCGGTGATCGCTAAAAAGGCGTAGTAATTCGCGCCGTCATACCCGATAACGACATCCCGGACATTGCTGCTGATGGTCAGCGAGTCGCTTCCGGCACAGGCGGTGGGATCGGTAATATCGACCGTGTACAGCCTGGTGCTGTCGGCGATGACCGCGTAGTCCGCTCCGCCCGCGGTAATGAAATCGACGGCCAGAGGATATTCCGTGAATCCCCAGTTGCCGATCTCATCGATCTCGCCGGGATTGGTGAAATCGACGTCATAAATCCTCAGGAAATTGTTGGTCGCTACATCGCTGTCCACGAAACAGGCGTAGAGATACTCATCAGTGGCCGTATTCGTGAAGTAGCCGACATCCACCGCGTATCCGCCGGGCGTAATGTCGCTTCCCGCGTAGGTCAGGGCCGAGGGGTCGTCGACATCGATGACCATAATGCCCTTGACGCCATTGGCGATACCGACATAATCCCTGCCCTGAGCCGTGTTGGCGTAGAAAACGACACTGCTCGCGTAGCCGTCACCGGCAGCGGTTTTCGTGTAGTACGCGTCGTTTCTCACCGGATCGGTGATGGTGCTGACATCGATGCTGTAGAGGCTGTCGCCGTCTACGGCGTAGACATCGGTGCCGTTTACCGCAATGTCAAGCAGCGGCTTGGGCATGGCGAGATGACTGACGAACGCGGGAGTACCCGGAGTTGAAATATCCCAAATTTCCAGATATCCACCCGCAGCTACAAACGCATTTGCCCCACTGGTTACGGTAACGGCGTTGACGTAGCCGTATGCCCAGCGGCCCTGAAGCACGACATTGTTTGCATCCTGAGCCAGGACTCCCGCAGCCACGCACAGGATCAGGGCGACAGACAATACCACTCGTAACATTCTCCTCATTTCAAAGCTCCTTTCGTGATTAGACTGTTTGCTATCTGCTAAAGCCAATATAATTCTGTTATTTAAGACAATATAACAGAGCAACTAATGTGCCATGACGCACTAAACACATTAACCCATTGTTTTTACTGCACAGAAAGTATGCAGGAAGGGTGCTTTTGTCCGGATTCCCGTACACCTAGAACAGGCACTGCATCCGGCTTTCCGGACACCGCTGTATTTTGTACTTGTTCAATTTGTCATACAGAGACGATCTCGGAAGACCGAGAGCGTGGGCGGTACGCGAGATGTTCCAGTCGTTTTCCCAGAGGGAATAGACGATAAAACATTTCTCGAATACATTGATCGCCTTCCTGAACGTTCCCCGGTGATTCAGTTCATTCACGGACTGGGAGAACCGGAGAAATCCTTTTATATGATTGCTGTTGACTACCGTTGAATCGATGAGCACGGTCAGCTTCTGCATGATATTTTTCAACTCGCGCACATTCCCCGGCCAGTTGTAGGAAAGAAGCACCGCGATGGCGCTGGGGGCCAGTACCTTGACCGGCATGTCGTTATCCCTGCAGAAGGTTTCGAGAAAATGATAGGCAAGCGGCAGAATGTCCTCGGGACGCTCCCGCAGCGGCGGAATATGAATTTCGATCACATTGATCCGGTGAAACAGATCCTCACGGAACTGTCCCCTGGCAACCAGTTCGGCCAGATTGTGGTTGGTGGCCGCGATGATCCTCACGTCCACCTTTTCCAGCCGCTCGCCGCCCACCATTTCGACTTCGCCCGTTTCCAGGGTCCGCAATATCTTGGCCTGTGCCGCCAGGGACAGATCGCCGACTTCATCCAGAAAAAGAGTCCCCTTGTCCGACTGAATGAACTTGCCGTTCTTGTCGGAATAGGCTCCGGTGAAGGCGCCGCGCTTGTGACCGAACAGCTCGCTTTCCACCAGCGATTCATGCACGGCGGCGCAGTTCATCTGAATCATCGGCTGCCCGTCCCGCTTGCTGTTGGCGTGAATGGCCCGTGCGACCATCTCCTTGCCCACGCCGCTTTCTCCGGTTATGAGCACGGTGACGTCTTTCCGGGACACTCTCTCGATGAGGAGAAAGATCCGCCGCATCGCCTTGCTGTTGCCGATAATGTTATACTGTTCGTTCATCTTGGGCAACGTGACATAATCGAAAACCACCGGTATGTCCGATATACTCCGCTTTACATAGCTTGCCAATTTACGCTCCCCCGTTAAGGCAATTTTTCTTTTGAAAAACCGGTCCATGACCGAAATCCCGACGCCTTTTGTCGCAGCGACCGACAAATTTCCGGCCAGCTGATATACGCGTCATGACTGATTTTTCACCATAAAAGCAAAGCCTTTCTCTATTTTTTACAGCAACTTATAAGATCTTGAACTGAGCAACACAGCCCTTAAATGCAACTATTGGGCCAAAAACGAAATGGCGGAAAACGAGGAGCCGTGTCCCGTGGAAGTTATTATGCTGTGAGTATCGATAGTACGCGTGAGGAGTCGCTGCGAAAGGAAGCGTCAGGCTATGGTCAGATCGCTGTTCCGGTTCTGATCCACCCGGCCCAATCCCGGCGCCCGTTTCGCTCCGCCGCCGCGGCCGCTGCTTCCTGGTCATACAGCACCGCCCGGGGAGAAATTTCCCAGCCGCTGCCGGATTTCCGGACAATCGTGTAGCGTGCGTGTGGTGTCCCCGCCTGCATCACGTGCGGAAACGGCGCGTCATCCCGGTAGGCGGGCAGTCCCACACTTCCGGGATCCACGACTGCCGTACCGTCCCGCAGCGTCAGATGGCGCGGCACATGATCGTGCCCGCAGAGGATGAGCGACGCGGAATCGTCGCCGGACCAGTCCCGGACCGGTTCCGGCAGACGCGGCGACGCGCCCTCTTCGGTGACGCGCCAGAGAAAATAGTCGGTATCGGATGACGGCGATCCGTGGAACATGAGGATGGGACCGATGCGCAGCTGCAGCGGCAGAGAGGCCAGCCACCCGAGATGCTCATCGCGCAGCCTGCTTTTTGTGTAGGCGGCCGTCGGAGACAGGTCCGGTTCCCCGCTCAGGAGGTCACGGTCCTCATTGCCCCGCACGGTGGGAATGTCGCGCTGCAGCAGCAGACCGGCCGTGCCTGCCGGGTCGAGGGGCCCGTAAAAAACGTCACCGAGATTGAGGATGGAGGTAATCCCCTGCCGGTCGATATCGGCAAGGACCGCTTCCAGGGCCCAGCGGTTGCCGTGAATGTCGGATATGACTGCCACTGTTTCCATATCAAGGTCCTTTTGGGCTGATTGGTCGGTAAACATGAGGACGGAAATCGTGCTCTTCGTTCAGGACTGCAGACAAAAAATCCCGCGTACGCGGGATAATTGTGTGGGCGATAATGGAGTTGAACCATCGACCTCTGGTATGTGAGACCAGCGCTCTAACCAACTGAGCTAATCGCCCGAGGCTAAATCATGTTACTTCTGGCACTATTTTCTGCAAAGTGGGCCAAAAGTGAGCCATCCTTAGCAGAAAGTAATGCATCCAGCGTACTCACCGCCTTCATTTTGTGCTCTCCGGAGAGGTGTGCGTACCGCTGAACCATGGCCAGTGTCTTGTGTCCCAGGAGTGCTTTTACCGTCATCAGATCAACACCGTTCATGACCAGATGTGATGCAAAGGTGTGCCGCAGGTCATGAAATCTGCACCAGACGCCGGATTTCTCACGGGCCACCGTCCAGGCCTTGTTGATGTTAACATACGGATTTCCGTCCTTTTTTGCAAACACAAAATTACTGACCCTGGGAATTTCCTGGAACATTGTCTGCAGTGTCCGGTTGATGGGCAGGTGCCTGGTTTCGCCGTTTTTCGTCGCAGTCAGTGTGATCAGACCTCTGGCGAGATCCACTTGCGGCCAGGTCAGATTCACTACTTCCATCTTCCTCATGCCGGTGTTCAGGGCAGTGATCACGATCCACTGAAAAGGCGGCTCACAGGCGTCGATCAGTTTTCGCATCTCACGGGCTTCCAGAAACCGTACGGGGCCGGCAGGCTCTTTCAGTTTCTTAACCTTTTTAATGGGATTCTTACTGATGATATCCCATTCCACGGCCAGGTTCAGCATCCGCTTCAGCAGGGAGACCTCTCGATTGATGGTCGCCGGCTGCACCCTGGCTTTTCGATCGATCTTGTACCGTTCGACCATGAAAGGATTGATCTTGGTGAGCCGCTCTGTTCCGAAAACCGGCAGCAGCCGTTTCAGGGAGTTTTCATCCCGCACCCAGCTGCTATGCTTCTTATTCTGTCTCGCCCATTCCACATACTGCTCACTGAACTCAAACAGCGTCGGTGCCGGCTTTCTGCTCTCAAGATTGAACTTACCCTGCACGATATCGCCCATGCGGCTGTGCAGACATTTTTCCGCTTCCCTCCGGCTGCGTGTGCCGGCGGATTCTTTAATCCTCCTTCCGTTGTATGTGTAGTCCAGGTAAAAAATCCCACCAGGTTTACGCTGAAAGACTCGCGCCATGGCGATGCCTCCTTCCCTCACGTAAACATGATTCAGACTTTTTCCTGATATTGAAAAATAAAGAATCCATGGCGTTTAGTCAAGATTTATTTAGCTGTGACTGGCTCAATCGTATTCTGCTGTACGTACTCTTCCAGGGCCTGCCGGTTGAACCTGACACAGCGGCCGATTTTGACATACGGTATTCGGCGCTGGGACACCCAGGCCCGAAGCGTCCAGGGCTTGATTCCCAATAAGTCGGACGCCTCATCGGTGTTTAACAGACAGTCTTTCATGAGAATCACCTCCTTCTTCGAATGGATACTGTTATAATCATGTGGCCGCCACCCGGTCCCGGAGCGCCTCCTTTCCATTTCCGGTGGCCCGGGCAGCGGCCCTGATCCTGCAATCACTTTTCAATAACTAATTGACGGAATGCAAGGATACCGTTCAAGTAGCGATCAAGAGACATAACTATGCCTTCATGTTTAGTGTCATATCTCTCGCACGTCTAACAAAAATGCATTCATCGTCATCCCAACAATTCACCTCGTTAATTTCAATTTCATTTATGAGACGCATCAATGAAAAAATCACATGATTTACTAAAGAGAAATAGTTCAAAAATTCCTGTGAGTTATCTTGATCTTCAAGGAGACAAGTATATTGCTTTTTCAATTTTAAAATGTCGGTTTCTTCCGCAGCATTCCAAACCTCCAATATTTTTTTCAAAACCATCTCCTTTTTCAATAGCCCTTCACCGTATTGTAACCAATTAATATCAAGCACTTCGGCAATGTATTTGGCAAGATAATAAATCTCCCAGTAATTCGAGAGCACGCCATCAATTTCATGATAATCGATTTCATTAGACATTATAGTCTCCTTTTAGATGTTTTGAATCGATTCACATTTTTTTCTATGGTCAATAATTACGGCCTATAAAAAAATGCGAATTTTGAATTGAAGTATACATTTGCTACTCCAGTCGGCCCATTCCTGTGCTTCTCAACGATGAGTTCCATTTCATCGGGCTTCTGCGAATCAGGCCTATGGGTGAAAACAACAATATCAGCATCCTGCTCGATAGCTCCGGAATCCCGCAGGTGGACAAGCTGGGGAGCTTTGCCTTCTCTGGCACTTTCTCTGTTCAGCTGGCTCAAGAGGATTATGGTGATATCAAGCTCCTTTGCCAGACTTTTCAGCCCCTTGGTCACCTCTCCTATCTCAAGATCCCGGCGCTCTGCTTTGGGGAACTGCATGAGCTGGAGATAGTCGACACAGAGTAATCGAAGCCCCTGCTGCTGCTTCCAGCGGCGGGCCCCTGTTCGAATGTGATCCAAGGTAACAGAAGGTGTTTCCTCGATCTGAATCGAAGACTCTGCAATCTGGCCAACACCTGCGCTTAACTGTTCAGATTGTTCCTCAGACAGATTCCCATGTCGCAGGCGGGACAACGGGATCTGCAGATGCTGTGATAGAATCCGCTGACCAATCTGAACGGCAGGCATTTCCAACTCAAAGATTCCCACCGGCTGTCCCTCCTTTACAGCCACCTGGTTGATGATATTAATCATCAGGCTGGTTTTCCCAGTCGAAGTATGACCGCCTATTATCACTAAATCTGACGGATGAAACCCTTCGATGATGTCATCGAGACTGCTGATACCAGATTTTATAACTGCCGGTCTGTCTTCGCCTGTTCTGTCGATATCTTGTACTAGGTCATGGAGCACCTCCTTAATTGATTTGCTGCCCACCCTGGGAAGAGCGGACAAGGTTAATGATCCAATCTCATCGAGGACTGAAGAGAGCTCTTCACCATCGTAGAGTTTCTGCACAGCCTTGACAAGAGCGGTTATTGTGTTTCTGGTTTGATATTTTTCTGCAACTATTTTTGCATAGTGCATCACATTCGCCGCAGAAGGCATGACCTCAGTGAGGCCTGTCAGGTAAGCCGGACCACCGATTTTATTGTATTGATCAGTCTCCTTAAGACGGTCAGATAATGTTACTGTATCAACAGGGATCAGGTCGTTATGCATCTCACACATTATCCTGAAAATGATTTTATGCTTGTCCTGATAAAAGCTGTCCGCAGCTATGATTGATGCGACATCGTCAATACAGCTATTATCCAGCAGCATCGCTCCCAGGACCGCCATTTCTGCATCGAGCGAATGGGGTAGTGGCTTATCAAACAGGCTCATTTTGTCCAACTATCGATAAGATTCTTGAACCCCGGGGGCACGGTCCGATCTGTCTTCTCGTATTCTCTTCTCAGCGCACCGATGATGTACTTTATCGATTTACCTTTCGGTATTCTATGAAGCACAGTGAATGACAGGTCAAATCCGAACAAATGGATGATCTTCCCGGCGATGCCATAATAATTTCCGGGTTTTTTGTATAGGATTCGGGACAGCTGTTCCCTCAACAAATATTGTTGATCCCGAAATTCATTCTGAACACTTTTCATGTAATTCTCCTTTTTTCGGCTTCGCCCAAGAGGATTCAACAGCTTCATCGTTGAATCCTCTTGCCTCTTTATTATTCCCTTTATTTATATGCTCTTTAAATATCACAAGCAGCCTATTAAAATCTAAGATGCTAATCCCCATTACCATTGCATTTGCCCAGGTACCGTTTATGGCCATCAAAGCCAACCTGGCGTATTAAATTGTGTTTCTTCAACCGCTTGATTGAGTTAGAGATCGTCGATGGTGAGACATGAAAATACTTGCCTAAGTATTGATTTGAAGCATAGCATTCCCCCTTATCGAGATAACTCAATATCTTAGCCAAAAGTAATCTGTCAATGGGCTGTAACTCTTCCACATTTAAAATCTCCTGATCAATCCATAGTCCCTTGGTTTTCTCTTTCTTTTTAATCACGATTTGATTTCTTTCAAAACATCACTGGCGTCGCCGACGTTTATGCTTGGCTGAGATAGCCACCGTGAATAATGAGAGCTGAATGGTAAGAGGGTGTGTGTTCCAAAAATCAGAGCCTCTGTCTAAGTCACCAGACCTATCAAACGTTCGATACTCGCGATTCTCCGGGTCAAATTCTATTATTTCCTCGCAAGTTATAGCTCTAAGCGTTTTAAGCGCTTCGCGATCGCTGGCGAACAGCTTCTCATAGGTATGAATAATAATCAGTGAATTTTTTTGTTCTTCGGAAGAGACTTTCTGGAATCGTGGGCGGCGTTGTATTTCTAATACAACAGATGGTTCATCAGTCCGGATTCGATATAGTGGACGACGGCCGGGCATACGGTACATGGTTGTCATGGTTAGCTCCTTATAAGTGTCAATAGGAAGAGAGTGTATTCTCCCCTCACACTATTAAGGCGCTAAAATTATTGTGTGAATGCTAAAATATTTTTAGCAAAAGGTCGGTTTATTCTGTAATCCAGTCGATGAGTGAAGGTGGGTTATAGCTGAATTGGTCCCCAGTTTCTATCGAATTCTTAAAATGGGCAAATGCTTTTTCATCATGTTCTTTTATTGCTTTCAAGGTATTTGAAATATTATTATAGATATTTTTCCGTGCTCTTTCAAAAGGTGAGTAATTATTTCTTATTGGTTTACCTTTATGAAATGATTTAAAAAGGTAATCTTCGATTTGCTCTTTTTGTTTTCGGCACTCCATTAATGCTATTTCATCGCCTTCTTTCTCTGCCCTGTCCATTTCAATCTTACATTTTCGTAATGACTTTTCTAATTCTTCCTTTGTCTGCTTGTCTACAAATCTGAAAGAAGAATCAAAATCATCCCGAGGAGATACATCATCGTAATCGAATATGTCTTTGTTGTTGTTAGAAGTCCGTGAGCCCTCCACCTCCTCTAAAATTTTGATAGGTGAAAAATATTCATTTTGATTGTTTAATAAAAATTTGATCACCTTACATCCTTTTAAATTTTTTATTATAGAAAATTTCCCTTGATATATTAGTTCCCAGCCAGAATCCTTTTGCCGGAAAACATACTCATCGTATAATTCAGGAAAAGTGTTCGTTGGTAAATTTTGAGGCCATCTTTCAATTTTATCCAAATCTTGATGCATTTGCTTCAGGCCAGATGTATAAACGTCTAAAAACTTCTTCTTAACTCGAGACTCTATTCTCACAAAGCTCTCAGTTTCTAAGTAGCTTTTGATCTCTCTATATTCTTTATTGTAATTAGCTGTTATTTCCTCTCCCCAAGTAATTGTTTCTTGTACTGCGATTTGTGGATTCTGGGAGAGACGTTTGACGAATTTGGTAAAAATCGAGTTATTCACTTCTTGATATATGAGGAAACAGTTAAATAATAATAACTTTAGTCCAAATTGACCAAAAGTGGGGCTGATTTCAAAATATAGGGACAATTCATCCTTGTGAGAATAATACCCTTCATCTAGTGTGAAATAATTTTGTATTTGATTATTGGCAAGAAGGGCAACAACCTTTTTAAGAAATAACTTCATAAAATCTGATTCATGCAATGTTAGTCCAATATGATTGTATAACTCGAGTTCAACATAATACCAGGTAGCCCGTAACTCAGTTTCAATCGCATTTACCAAATCTTCGGGTAGAAAATTGAAAACCTCAGCCTTACCAGATTTCAAAATTGTCCGAAAACGTTTAAAATCTTTCCCATCTTTGATTACTTCAGATGGTCTTCGGGTTGGATATATAGATGCACCGCAAAGACCCAATTCTTGGATATGCCTGAATGACTTAGGGTACCCTGTTGCTATTAAGATATCTTTATTTTCCTCAAGATAATTTATTCGTGATGAGATAAGATAAAGCTCTTTTGCTAATAACTGATTTGTGGCAGTCATATTCTTTATTATCCCTTTATATAAATATAACGCCCCAATTCACCAACGGCAATGAAGAGTATATCTGGTGCAGCACCTTTGAATCTGTTTATACTACAACTCCCCACCGGAAATATCAAAAAACCGCTCAAAGAAACGAGTCAGTTTTTCCAGAACACTTTCGCGTTTTTGTGTGCGTTCCCCTCCAGGAGAAAAGCGGGTTACAGGCGGCAGGACTCTGGCCAGGTCGGTGCCCGTGGCTGCAACACTGCCGTTGCGAAATGCGTTTCGAATAAATTTGTAGGTCTCCTCGGGATCTAATTCTTCATGCTTGATAATCTCTTCCAGCTCCTCGATCTTTTTCTGTTCCACATATTTCCGCCAGTCTTCATCAACCACTGAGTGGATATCAAGGGAGGCAATAAACTGGTTGATAAGATCCTTCTTATTGCGCAGTTCAACGCTGGAGTCGATGGCCCTGTTTATGTCGACAAGGATTTCGCGGTTCTTGATGTGGTCCTCATGGTACTTCTTAACGAGCCCCAGGATATAATCAATGTTGATCTCGATCTGCTTGATAAGTTCCATTTCGAAGACGAGGTCGTCATTGATGTTTTCCTTTTCGCCTTCACCTGTCTTTCGGAACTCGTTATAGAGGTCGATATAAGCGCTGTGATAATCCTGAATGTCCCGCTCGGTGAGAATTTCATTGCCGATGAATTCATCAAACGTGAGCAGGATATTCCTCAACCGCAGAATCGATCCGTAGAGCCTGATGAAATCCTTCTGATTCTGTTCCCCGATAATTCGCTCACCAACCGGGAATTTCTCTAATAGCTCTTCGATCAGGCTGGTATACCCACGGACTTCCTTATCGCCGTCTTTGTAGCCGTTGTAGTATTCATCATACGATTTTAGCAGCACGATCCCGCTGGCTTCCTTATCCCCGAAAAGGGCAATGGATTCATTCGTTGCCTTTTCCAGATTGCGGAAGCAGACAATATTTCCGAATGTCTTGACGGTGTTTAAAATGCGGTTGGTGCGTGAATAGGCCTGCAGCAGGCCGTGCAGGCGCAGGTTTTTATCCACCCACAGGGTATTGAGCGTTGTCGCGTCAAAGCCGGTCAGAAACATATTGACCACCAGGAGGATATCCACTTCCCGGTTTTTCACCCGCTCGCTGACATCCTTATAGTAGTTCTGGAATTTATCCGAAGAGGTGTCATAGGATGTGCCGAACATGGCGTTATAGTCTTTGATGGCATGTTCGAGAAAATCCCGTGAACTTTTATCAAGCCCGCTGGTGTCTTCGGAGTTTTCGTCGATCATGCCGTCGATTTCTTCCTCATTGACACCAAAGCTGTAGATAAGCGCTATTTTGAGTTTTTTATCACTCGGCAGGTCCGCCAGCTGTTTTTGGAATTCAGCGTAGTATTTTTTTGCGGTATCAATGGATGAAACGGCAAATATGGAGTTAAACCCAGCCAGTCTGCGGTCCTTGAGCTTGTAAAAACTGTTACGCTTGGTTTTCTGGTCGAAATGCTCACGGATGTATGTGACGATATTTTCCAACCGCTCAGGTGCGGCAAGCGCAGCCTCCCGGTCGATGGCACGCACTTTCTTGTCTTCAATGTCTTCGGCTTCACGCACGGTTGAGACATAATCAACTTTGAAGGGCAGGACATTTCTGTCTGCGATAGCGTCCACAATGGTGTAGGTGTGCAACTTATCGCCAAAGGCCTGTTCAGTGGTCTTGAAATCGGGACGGCCGCCGGAAGAAGCGTTCACGGCAAAGATGGGCGTGCCGGTGAAGCCGAAGAGATGGTAGTTCTTGAACGCTTTGGTAATAGCAGCGTGCATTTCACCGAATTGCGAACGATGGCATTCATCAAAAATCAGCACGATATGACCGTTGAAAATCGTATGCCCTTTGTTACGGCCGATGAACCGGTCGAGCTTTTGAATTGTGGTGATAATAATGCGCGCGTTGGCGTTTTCCAGCTGGCGTTTCAATATCCTTGTGCTGGTATTGCTGTTGGCCGCGCCTTTTTCGAACTTGTCGTATTCCCGCATGGTCTGGTAGTCGAGATCCTTGCGGTCAACGACAAACAACACCTTATCAACATAGGGCAGTTTGCTTGCCAGGCGGGCGGTCTTAAAACTGGTCAGAGTTTTTCCCGAACCGGTGGTATGCCAGATGTACCCGCCGGCCTTCACGGTGCCGAGTTGTTTATAGTTTGTGCTGATCTCGATTTTGTTGAGGATCTTCTCTGTTGCCACGATCTGATACGGCCGCATTGCTAACAGCTGCTGCTCGGCGGTAAACACGCAGTAGCGGGTGAGGATATTGAGGAGTACGTGTTTGGCAAAAAAGGTTTTGGCAAAATCCACCAGATCGGTAATGGGTCTGTTGGTTGCATCGGCCCACCAGCTGGTGAACTCAAAGCTGTTGCTGGCACGTTTCCCCTTCTTTACTGCGCCTTCATGTGATTCTTTGATATGTTCCGAACGGGTGGTGTTGCTGTAGTATTTGGTGTGGGTACCGTTGGAGATGACAAATATCTGCACGTATTCAAAGAGTCCAGACCCCGCCCAGAAACTCTCCCGCTGGTAGCGAATAATCTGATTGAACGCCTCCTGAATCGCCACCCCGCGCCGTTTCAGTTCAATATGTACGAGCGGCAGGCCGTTGACCAGCACGGTCACATCATAACGGTTGGCTCTCTGCCCTTCATCGGTGGCGTACTGGTTGATCACTTGCAAACTGTTTTCGTGGATCTTGTCCTTACGAAGCAGGTAGATATTTTTAACAGTTCCATCATCACGTTTCAGGTTCTTGATGTAGTCTTCCTGGATGGTGGCCGTTTTTTCGGCAGTACTCTGGTTGGGGTTGGCGATCTCGCTTTTGAAAAACTGCTTCCATTCCCTATTGGTGAACGTGTAGTCGTTGAGTTTTTCAAGCTGCTTGCGTAGATTGAGAACCAGGTCCGCTTCGGAAGTAATGGGCAGATACTCGTATGCCTGCGACTTCAGCTGCTCGATGAATGCGCGCTCCAGTTCCGCCTCGCTCTGGTATGACCTGGCGGTACGATACGCAGGCGTATATTCCGCCACCACTGTACTCTGCGGATTCTCTGCGACTAAATTGTATCGGTTATTCACGGGCATTTTCTTTTTCCAGAGGTTTGAACGTAAGCAGCTTGTCCCGGTAGTATTCGTATTGCTTTCTGCGGGAATTGAGCTCAGCCGGTAAGCCGACGGATATATCGTTGACTAGTGCGTCAAATTTATCGAGAATAGTGATGATGCGTTCTTGTTCAGCGAGTGGCGGTATCGGGATTTTATATCTTAAAATTGCATCTTTATCTCCTCGCGGCATTTTCGCACCTTTTGCATACTGCATATCATAGTCAAAAAATTTATCTGAAGACAATAAAAAATACAAATAGCTTGGAATTAATTCTTTTTTATCTTCATCATTAATTCTAATAACAACAACATCCCCGTTTGTGCCACCATTATTAAAAGATAACCATATTTTTTTAAGATATGGTCGAATATTTCCAATTAAAATATCATTAATCTTATACTCAATTAAATTACCAGCAGCCGGCACATAATTTGATTCGGTTTTACCTTGTTTATACTGTAATAGATTATCGACACCAACGTAGCTTGTGTTATCAACACGATCAAATGATATTCGTTTTTTTGGATAATAAGCAACTTCTCCCAACTCCTTTAACTCCACATCCTCCCCAAACGTCAGCAGCTCATCGCGATAATACGCATACTGCTTTTTTCGCGCCTCCAGCTCTGCCTCCAGCTCTGCCTCCAGCTCTGCCTCCAGCGTGGTAAAGGTGTCCAGAATTTTCACGATTTCTTGCTGGATGGCGAGGGGTGGGATGGGGATTGAAACCTTCCGTAGCCTCGCCATTGGAATACTTGAAACAGTCGAACCATCCGCTTTCGAAAGAATTTGGAGTCGCACACTCTCTGAATGGAGTAAATAAATAAGAAAGCGAGAGTTCATGATCTTGGGATTTGGTGTAATTGCATAAATCCCCTCTTTGATATTCCAATCGGAAGGTGCTCTAGTAACAAGAGCAGTACGACCTATCGTACCAGTAGCAGAGAATAAAACATCACCAACCATCAGATTTGAACGGTTCTGAATCAGAGATAAACCCGTATCATCAACAAGATCCGTCTTTTCACTGATGTTAATATCGAAGTGTCCAAGTTCTCTAACTGTGATATAGTGATTTTTTGCATCAGGCGGATTTAATTTAAAATTCTTTCTAGGATTCAATCCTGTCCGGAGCGATGTAATTGCATCATCGAAAGCTTGGAACTCCACCCCCTCCGGGCAAAGCTCGGCGATTAATTTTTCGATTCTATTCATCGGCTTATTCATGATGACCTTCAATATCAGCCACTATCTCATCAATCGCCGTGCGCAATTCATTCTGCCTTGCAACGATTCCTTTAATCTCGCCGTTGAGTTTTTTAATATCAATAACCTCGCGCGTGTCTTTTTGCACTACATAGGTGGACACTGCGATGTTGTAGTCGTTTTCTTCAATGGCCTTGTTATCCACTAGCGTGGCGAAATGCTCGATATCTTCTCGTTTGGTAAATGTCTCTAGGATCTTGGCACGGTTTTGCTCAGTCAGTTTGTTTTTATTCCCCCCTCGTACAAATTCGGCTGACGCGTCAATGAACAGCGTTTTATTGTCCTTCTTGCTTTTTTTAAGCACAATGATACACGTGGCGATGGTCGTGCCGAAGAAAAGATCGGGCGGAAGCTGTATCACCGTATCGATGTAATTGTTGTCCACCAGATATTTCCTGATCTTCCCCTCCGCACCGCCACGATAGAGCACCCCTGGGAATGAAACGATCGCCGCTGTGCCGCTGGTGGAAAGCCAGGAAAGCATATGCATAGTAAAAGCCAGATCGGCCTTGCTCTTGGGCGCCAGCACGCCGGCCGGGGAAAAACGAGGGTCATTGATAAGCAGCGGGTTTCTATCGCCTTCCCATTTGATCGAATACGGGGGATTGGAAACGATGGCGTCAAAGGGCTCGTCATCCCAGTGCTTTGGGTCGATAAGCGTGTCACCATGGGCAATGTCAAAGTGATTGTAGTTGATGTCGTGCAGAAACATATTGATGCGGCAGAGGTTGTAAGTGGTCAGGTTGGTTTCCTGCCCAAAGAAACCTATTCGCACATTCTCTTTGCCGAGAATCTTGGCAAACTTCAGAAGAAGCGAACCGGATCCGCACGCCGGGTCGTAGACCTTGTTCACTTCCTTTTTCCCAACCGTCGTCAGACGGGCCAGGAGTTCACTGACTTCCTGGGGTGTAAAGAATTCTCCCCCGGATTTTCCAGCAGTGGAAGCGTACATGGTCATTAAATACTCATAGGCGTCACCAAAAGCGTCTATCGTATTGTCGCGGTAATTGCCCAGTTTCAGGTCACCAATAGCATCAAGCAGTTTCACCAGCTTCTGGTTTCTTTTTTCAACCGTATTGCCGAGTTTGTTGGCATTGACATCAAGATCATCGAACAGACCTTTCAGGTCATCTTCGCTTTCCGTACCTTTGGCCGAATTCTCAATATTGCGGAATACTGCAGCCAGCGTTTCATTGAGATTGGCATCATGTCGTGCTTTGGCGCGGACGTTGACAAAAAGCTCGCTCGGCAGGATATAGAATCCTTTTTCCTTGACAGTATCGGCGCGACCATACTCCGCCTTCTTATCATCAAGCCTGGCATAGTCAAAGTCTTGATTCCCGCTGCGCCGTTCATCTTTATTGATGTAGCTGGTCAAATTCTCGCTGATAAAGCGATAGAAAAGCATCCCCAAAACATATTGCTTAAAGTCCCAGCCGTCAACACTGCCGCGCAGATCGTTGGCGATCTGCCAGATGGTGCGGTGAAGTTCTGCTCGTTCTTGTTCTTTTGGCATGAATTTATCCTATGTTCTGATCTGCAATATTGCAAGAGTCCAAAATAACAATTCTTATTCGCGCATACCTACCCAATGCTTGGTAGCCTTTTTTAAAAAACATCACTATCAATAAATTCACTCTTTTTATAACCCTTCGAAATAGATGGGTAATCCTTATGTGATGTGAGCGAGCGACAGCTCCTCAACCGCTTCACATCAAATTATTGCCATCAGTCAAATCGACTCGGCAACAAAAGATAGTACCGAAACTGAAGAAGTTGGACAAATTTTAATCATTCTCGACTGATTATTTTTTTAAATTAAAACTGATAATCTATCTCATCAAATTTATCCGGCAAAGGTGGTGGTGTTTGGTCTGGCGTTTTACTAGGCAATGTATAACCGCCAATCATTGGACCTGGATACGAAAGCCCATAGGCGATTGACATCCTGTTGAATGGTGCATTAGCCGTACCTTCATCAAAATCACCTGGTTTTGGTAATGATTGCACCGGATACATAACGCCGCTAAAAGCAGGATTTTTATTCCAGGGTTTGCTGAATATAGAATCTATTTCTTTATAGAGCGAACCTCCTCCTGTTTTAAAAACAGTAACTTTATTCGTCCATTCGGATTCTTTACTGCAATACTGATATGCTTGCCCCCAGCAATGTTTTAAATAATCCTCTGAGTCATAGATTTGTAATAAGAAATCTTTTGTCCTATCAGAAATACTTTTACGAAAGGCGCCATCTGCCGAATTATAAATATTGAATAAATCTTCCAGTGTGTTAGGTGACTTATCGAGTTGATCCTCAATTTCTTCAGCAATAAACTTTGTTACATGAAACATTCCGAACGGAATAATATGGGCTGAGTACCACCATTGCTTAACGTACCCTGTTTTACAAACATTACAAATCGATACGTCGATTGTACCATCTCCAAAATCCATCAATGCATACTTGCCATCATGCAGATTCAGACTTTGCATAAAAGCAACCATGCCTGCGACACACTCTGGAATGGCATTCATAAATTGAGCGGCTTCATCCAGCGCCGCTTTATTATTTCTAATCTCAGATAATATCTTAATTAGTTCAAACTGGTTCTCAATACAATGAAACCAATATCTTTCTAATAAAACCGCTTCCTTGAATAGTTCTGTAAAAGTTACCTGAATCATTTCATCATCATACTGCTCAAGCGGCATACAGATATTAAAATTAAGTCGCAGATTTTTATCTTTATTTTCTTCTCTTCGGGAAATTACTTCCCGACATCGTCTCATTGCGTAGGCCAAGATAAGCACGGTGATATCTTCAGGAATGGCTTTATCTTTCTTACCGAATCTGGCAAAATAGGCATTGTATTCATCAATAGAATTCTGATCCAGAAATGAACTATCACAATTAGCGGCAACAAGTACCTTGAACCTGCGCAAACCATTCTCCCATCCGCCATGTTCCAACAGTTCCACCGCTTTTTCAGCAATGACGAGCTGTCCCTGATCGTCAAGCGCAGCAACACAAGGCATACAATAATTGGGATACCCTTCCAATCCATGATTAAAATCCACTGCTGTATGCAGGTTTGTCTCCATGTCCCAGAATACTGCCTTAATCGAACTGGTTCCGAAATCAAGCCCCACCTGTATAACCTTTTGCTCGATTGACTGACTCGAAGCAACCTGTATCAACTGTTTTTCTCTGGCCGTCAAAGCTTCAGCTTGCTTATTCAACTGTTCCTGGAGACTGGAGAGCTGAATCCTCAATGCCGCAAGTTCATCTTCCCGTTTCTCAATTCCTTTGCTTTTTTCATCGATCGCATTCTGTAACTGTACCAGATATGTCTTTTGCTCTTCTTCTTGAACATGAAGTTTTGTCCATTGCTCATTTAATTTGATCTGTTGTTCTTTAAACGCCTTGACATTACTCTGATATTCCCTAATGCGGCGGTTAAGTAAATCTTGTTGTTGATTGAGCTTCTCCTGCTTCTTTCGGATCTCTTCATTTTTTTGTTCCAGGTCAGCTTTTTTATTGATAATTCCGGCCTTCTCTATACGGAACAGTTCTTTTTGCCCATTCAACTGTTTCTGTGCTTCCTGGAGAGTTTGCCGTTTGGCAAAGATATCTTGCTTGGCATTTTCGAGAGAATCACGATACTTTATCAACTTCTCATGGTAGGCTCGTAATTCAGCTGCATGTTTTGCCAGCGCAATTCGTTTATTTTCAAAATCAGCCTGCGAAGACTGCCTTGATTTTTTCTTTCGCCTAAAAAGCATCTATTAAGCTATCCTTTCACAGTAAGCAGTCCTGCAGCCAACTGCTGGTTGCTGACCCCTAACTCGCGATTTTTCTTCAGTTCTTCCATACTGTGCTTCTTTTTGTTAATGGCCTTATTCATTTCAACATTGATCATATGCTGATAGGAAGGCTTGGCATTATCCCTTATCGCTTTATCAAGTATACGTCTTTTTTGTTCAATAATTCGGTCGTAATGCCGAGCGACTGAATCTAATCGTCTATCAACTAGTCTTCTGTTCATGTCCTTGCGACGCTCGGTTATATTATGTTCTCTGGTGAGGAATTCCATATCTGCTAACTCAAACAGTTTATTTAAATCCACACTTTCAACCTGACCAGAATGCCGTTGCCCTTTTTCAACCATTTCTGCCATCAGTATCTCTGATTGTGATCGATCAAGTGCAATCTCACCGTCTGTAGATAGCACGACGATTTCTAATATTGTGTATGGAGATAGCCCTTGGACATCCAATAGATAAATCATGTAAAAATAGGTACCATTAGTCAACAAATCTGTTTTCAAGGAAATGACGTGGGCGTTTGATTTAAGCCCGCCCATTTTTGTATATACGTTAATAATTGTACGGATCAACGGATGAAGGACATTTATAAATTCATACTTCTCATTTTCATATGCGATCTGACTGTCAAAGACAACTCTGCACTTTTGCTTTATTGCGATTGGTATTGAGGGATATCCTGACTGTATCAAGTAATCTCTGAGATCCTGACGAGGCTCAATTTCTCCAATCTTCGATTTTTCATTATAAGAAAACAAAGTGTTTTTACAATGTGTACGCAAAAAATCAGTGAGAAAAATTCTCATCTGATCACTTGTCACAAAACGCTTGTTTTCCTGGATAGCCTTAACCTCTTGATTGAAGTATTCATCATAACCGACTAGTTTTCCTTGCTCTTTATTAATTATTTCCAAATTTTTCTTTTCAAGCTCTATCTGTTTTATCTTCTTTTCTGCCAGCTCTATCTGTTCATCCTCCGATAGCTCATAAGACAGCACCTCCGCCTCAAAATCGTGCAACTTCTCACCCAAAATTTCTTCCAGCATACCGATAGATTCTTCGAAAATCTCTAAACGATCGTAGAGGCGTAACAATATTTTATGTTCTATAGTATTTGCAATGCTTAGGTTGTAAATGATGATCTTCTTTGCACTCTGGCCAATTCGATCCAACCGCCCAATCCGCTGTTCAACTTCCATCGGATTCCAGGGCAAATCATAATTCACCAGTGTATCGCAGAACTGAAAATCGAGTCCCTCACTTCCTACCCTCGAAGACAATAAAATTTGTATATCTTTATTTTCCTTAAACAGCTGTATTCTTTCAAGCCGTTCATTCTGCTTTACTCCACCATGAATCATTGTTACACCAAACCCATCTGCCTGCAGACGTTTGTTAAGATACTCAAGAGTATCTCTAAAGAAGGCAAACACCAGCACCTTGAAGTTCCCGCCTTCTGCTTTACGTTTCATTAATGCATCTTTAAGCAGGTCGTACTTTGAATCTTGGTTTGATGAATCCCAGGAATTCACTATCTCTTTCAGATCCGCCAGCATCTGTTTTTCGACATGATCACCGTCACCATCCCACAGGTCCCGCACCTCATCTTCACCTGCATAATCTTCTAAATTTATATCATCATTATTTACTATTCTTCGATAATACTCGACCATTGCTGGTATGCAGGAGGCCATACGCCTTTGCGGTATATGCAAAATGAAGCTTTTAAACCCTTTATTACTGATATGTCTGTGTTTGCTGCGAACATAATTTGTAACACTATCATAAAAGGCCTTTTCAGGGGAACTTAAATTCACGAGGATAGATCTGGCTTTACGCTTTGCACTCTCAACTGCATCTCTTTTCAGAGTTCTTGTATAGATATGCCCCAATAAATTCAACGTACCCAGATCTCCCATGATTTCCACCAAACGGGAATAATATGCTTTTTTATCATACTCCTCTACTGCTATTTCCTGAACATTTGCTTTAATAAGACTTGCCAAGTCTCTATCCTGCTTACTGAATAGCCTGTTTCTAATTACTTCTTCCAAACCTTCACTTGCACCATCAAAATTAGGCGGGATTTTACATAGAGCATTTTGGGCTTTAACGATAGGTTTGTTATTTTCTATTCTCGCAAAAACAGAATTGTCATCGATAAATTCCTCGGGATCAAGCAAACGAAGAAGTGTAGATAAATTCTGATTGCCCAACTGAATAGGCGTCGCAGTAAGAAACAGAAGATTTTCGGCATAAGGCGCTATCTGAAAAATTGCTTGATGCTGATTCGTTCTTCTGTTGCGTGCATGGTGGGCTTCATCAACGATCACAAGATCATATGTCAGTGAAACTGTAGCTAATTTTTCGAGGATTCGAGGTTGGCGTATTGCACCCAAGGAAATGATTGCCTTTAAATCAGCCGCACTTTCATATTCGATGTATTTATCGATGTAGCTCTCAAGGTCCGCTGCCTTATATATGTCAAACTGCTGACCGAACCTCCGAAACATCTCATCCTGCCATTTGATACAAAGGTAGCTTGGGACGATAATAAGCACTCGATCTATGTTCCCCCTCGCTGCAAGTTCTGTCATTATCAAGCCAGCTTCAATTGTTTTTCCAAGGCCTACTTCATCAGCTATTAATAATCTGTTCTTTGCCGAATCCAAAAATTTTAAAAGCGGTTTAAACTGATGAGGATAGAATTTAATCTTTGAAGCATTATAGGCGAAAATATTATTCCGAAGGGGTCTTTCTCGCTGCAGCCTTCTTAATGTGATCAACCGCTGAAAATCTAAAGGCCCATCAATACATCCATTTATTAGATTGACTATAGGAGGCTGTATTCCTGGATCATGCCGAAGCTGCTGTTCCGCAAATCTTTGAGTAGTACCGTTTATGAACACCTCATAATATTGCACACCTTGATGCAAAGGACCAATTGATTCTATCATTCCCACTGCTTCAGGATTATGGACCAATTGCACTTTATCTTGAATTTTAAATTTCATTGCAGAGAATCTCCATATAGGAAGCAAAGTATCTAATATAAACAAAGACCGGCACAGGTTCCCCCAAATGCCGGCCATACTTGTAAATAATTAATGTTCGATTTACACATCAATGAAAACCATTCATTAATGGTTTGCGGTCATACTGATGAACTTCATTTCAATGATGCAGACAAATAAAACATTCACTCATTTTCGATTAGTGCAAATTATTATTGATAACAATATAATCTATAATACCGATTCAACTAAATAATTGCAAGTAAAATTACACTTATCATATAAATATTAAGTAAATATCAATTTTCAAAAAGGTCATTCCCTTGTGGCTTCACATCAACTGCCTTCGGCAACGACTCGAGAAATTTTCTTCTCTCTTCCAGAGATGTGGGAATGAAATCAGGTGCAGACTCCGGGTCACCATCCATCCATCCCATAATCTTGCACATTATTTCAATCGCCCTCAATTTATCATGCATTGTGACGGCAAGACCATCCCGATTTTGCTTGATGGATTTGATAGCCGGCAGCAGATCATCGGGAATCTCTTCAATTAAAATACGTTGAGCACACTTTTCTTCAACCGCTCCTGAGACAGGATCGGTTTTAGAGACCTTTGTATTTTCTATCTTGATGCAATCTCCAATATTCGCAAATGCAATATCAGCCAATTCACGCAACACACGGTCCTTTCTCAGATGAAGCCGTTTAGCTTCATGATTACGTAGGTATTGAATTCTCTCAGAAACCTTAACATATGTTAACATCCTGGAAGCTGTCTGCGCGGCGGTCTTCTTTGTATACCCGGCTTTAATTGCTGCCTGAGTACCATTTTTCGTTAGGACATACTCCTGGCAGAAGCGCTCCTGTTTAAGGTTATCAAGGAGCTGGCTGCCGGGGACATTATTCTCGTGAGAATACATTTTTACTTCCTCTCTGAGCCTTGCATTAAAGTATTAAAACCCGGCCGCACTATGACAACAATCCCCTATGATCCTGTCCGATCAGAAAATATATATGCAATTTTTTCATTCAATGCGTTCCATTCATGTATCGCTTTTCTCTGTCGCTTTAATGGTCGAAGCGCAAATCTGTTCATCTCGTTTGTTAGGTATATCTCAGCATACTGTATGATAAACTCGACGACCACATCCTTTTCAGTATATCCGTTTTCTATAAGCTTTTCCAATTCTTCAAAGAAATATTCATCTAATCCGTTCTCCTCCAACTCCGATAGTGAAACAACCCATTTACCTGATATAATTGTTTCAACAAGATAGTCGTCAAATTCTTTGCTAATTTCATCATCATCTATCGCATCTAGATCGGCATGTACACTGTTGGCAAAGCAGTAATCGTTTAGGGACTCGGAAAATGCGAAATCGCCTTTGAGTGAAAAGTAAACCTTACCTGTTCCACCCCACCCTGCTGAAAGCATATTCGGTACTTTTACATTATCGGGCAGATCCTTGGCCTTTTTATCATCTTCCCGAACATCCACAATCAGATAATTAGTGTATTTGGACATCAACTGGTATGTCACCGCTGCAGCTGCAGCTGTCTCAGCATCGGCAGTCTTCACCACTTTATCCGCCCGCAATCGTGCCAATGTGCTTGGTATCGAAGATTTGCTTTGCTGAAGCATACCAGCACCGACAACTGATGCTGTCTGTTCCATTATTTCACCATTTCCTAATTCCGCCCTCAGCACTACATCCCCTTTCGGGATCGCTTTATATGCAGCAAACACGTGGACCGTATCTCCATCGAAAATTGATTTTATTTTCTTGGGAAACACCTGTCCCGGTGTGCCGGGGAGCACTACCTGCACATCATGAGCAGCAGGCGCATAAATACGCTTGAAATGCCGATATATTTTGGCGGCCATTTCTTCATTTGGTGTTACCATTTCAACTGCCCCGCCGGTTTTTTCAGCCAGATGTCTTACTGTCACTTCAGATACAGCACTACCCACACCCACAGTAAAGATACGATGTCCAGCAATCGCAGCTCGATCCGCGAGTTCTTCAGCACCCCAAATTTCACCATCGGTGATCAAAAGCACATTCTCAGATAAATTATCCTGTCCGGGTATGCTGTATGCAGCCTGGAGTGCATTTTCCAGCTCGGTCCCCCCCATATCTGCCTTCAGGTTTGCTGTATATTTCTTCGCTACTGTGCAGTGGGTCGGATTAGCCTGTACTTGCCTCTCAAATAAAACATTATAATTACTCCCAAAAGTGATGATATTGAAATAGTCCTGGGGGTGCAGCGCGTCGATGATCATTTCCACAGCTTTCCGCGCCTGTGTTATTGAATCACCTCCCATCGATCCCGAACAATCCACCACAATTTTTATACTTCTTGGTTTGGTATCTGTTTTTTTCGGGAAGCTCGGGCTAAAACTCGCCAGCAGTGTATACTGATCATCGATATCATAGCCCCAGAATGCCGTATTTCGTTCCGTCGATTCGACCGTGAAATTGAAAATAATATCGCGATCCATCATCGCATCCCGGCCTTCCAGATACAAATCGGTCTGCATTGGGGTCTTTTCTATTACCACCTCGTGGGTAGGGCTTTCAATAAATGCGTCTTTGACAAAACCGGTCACAGACATATGAAACGAAAACCGGTTTTCAGCAAATAAATCGATTTCAGGATGCTGGTGAGGTTCCAGTCCCGAGGTTGCAGGATCACCATATCTTGGAGAGACGGTTGTTGGCAGATAGAATCGTAATGTATTTCCTGTCCAGGTATGCAGCAACGCATAGGTAAATGTTACGGTAATCTCCTCTCCCGGCAGCAGATTGCCGATATTTGCTGTATACAGGCCGCTCCCAACCTGTTCAAGCATTATGGCCATGTCTCCCTCGACGATCGCCTCTTCGTATTGGTCTTCCGCTTCTTTCTTTTCAAGAACCACACCCTGTAACGTCCGTTCACCTATTTTAACAGAAAAATTGAGAAGAACACCATCGACCGGCAAAGGAAATGTGTAGATTGCTTCGATATTCCTCTTATCCAAATTTTTATAGGATTGAGATATGGTCACTTCTTCAAGAAGATCATGCAACTTCGCATCAACAGATACGTGCTGCAAAACAACGTGCCGATCTTCAAACACAACCAATCCAGGTTCTACCGTTGCAGCTCTCATGGGGTGTCTCCTTGAATATCTTTATAGGCAATAGTGATCTGTTTTACCAATTCTCTGAGATTTTCGGGGCTTAGCCGTGCCTGCTCAGGCTGAATGTGAAGTTCAAGCCCATTAGCAATATGCACATGACTCCAGACGGCCACAGTGCCTGGTCTTTTCGGCGCCGAAGGGATCACTGGGCCGGCTTCCTGTTCTGTCTGCATCAGCTCCCGTATACCTTCAAGCGATACACCGATGTTTCGGTATTTACGGATAGTGAGCAGCTGCTCGAGGTGTTTGGTTGTATAGTATGCTGTCCGTTTGGACTCGCCCAAGGGATTATCGATTAGCTTTTCCTGGACATAGTAGCGTAGTGTCCGCTTGGTGACCTCCCCCAGGAGGCATATCTCGTCAATACTGTATTTTTGACTGTTTTCATCTGCCATTTCTTTTACTCCTGATTTTTACGACAGTAAATATATACAGCAATGCTGTCAAAGTCAAGTCATTTTTCACTTTTCCTAAGAATAGATATAAAATTAGGCATGAAATGATGATCGGGAAAAGGAGGTTTAGATTGAAAAATTGAATCTTTTATGTATTTGAATCAATTAGATATTGAATTAAAAAATTCGTAAATCAACTTATTTTTAAAATTCACTAGTGTCCGGTTAAAGTTTGAAAAAATGAGTACTGCGGGTCAGGCACTTTAACAGGAAGTTTATGTGTTACATTCAAGACAA
>JAFGRY010000038.1 GCA_016934955.1 bacterium
CAATCCCGCCAATTAGCGGCTGGAGCCGCAAACGCAGGCGTTCCCACGCGGGAGACCCGCGTAGCGATGTTTGGTCCCATGAGCGTGGGAACGAGAATAGGACGAACCTGAACGTAGTCTGTCTTTATATAATCAATCGGCCTTTCAGGAAATGGCGTTAATAAAATTGGCATTGGATTTCCTGATGTCAGGGGAAATGCTGTCTGAGGAACGGCATCTGTTCAGCCGGGCTGTCTATTTCCCCTCAGGAAAGCCAAGGCCGATTTTTAGCCATTTCGTGATGGGCCTTGAGTTGAGCTTCAAATCGCAAAAAAACGCGCGGTTTTCGCTCTTGAACTCATCGGCGCTGACGCGCCTTATTTTCGGTGCGATGTCTATGACATCACACCGAAACCGTCTGCTTCACAGCCGGCCGTTCGATTTTGCTTACTTTTGTGTCAAGACAAAAGTAAGAAAAGCATAATGCCAAAAACATCCCTCCCCCAAGAAACAAACATCAGCGAAGATATCACATTCGAAGTAACGCAGATACACATCAGGCGGTCACGGACCGCCCGCTTTCCCCCCGGGATTGGAAATCCCTCCCCGATTTGCGCCCCGGACGCATGTCCGGGGCGATCGACATTCGTTACTAATCCGTGCTTCGACAGGCTCAGCACGAACGGAAAAGCGATCCGGCGGCAGGAGGCCAAACGCAGGCGCATGGGAACGAGTAAAAAAAGACTTGATTTTTGTATATATATGGCATATACTTAAATACCATGAAGGTACCTCTACTACTGCAATGCACCGGTTTCGACTGGGATGAAGGAAACATCTCGAAAAACTGGCGGAGACATCGTGTCTCTCCCTTGGAGAGCGAACAGATCTTCTTCAATAAACCGTTGCTTATCGCCCGTGACCTGAAACATTCACGAAATGAGGAAAGGTACTATGCCCTGGGCATCACCGATAATGAACGGTATCTATTCACCGTATTCACTCTTCGGGATACATTGATCAGGATTATTTCGTCACGGGATATGAACAGAAATGAAAGAAACATCTATGAAAATCAAAGAGAAAAAACAGATACCTGATTTCAAAACCGAGGCCGAGGAACAGGAATTCTGGGCACATCACGATTCCTCTGAATATATCGACTGGGGAAAAGCCGATACCGTCACCCTGCCGAAATTGAAACCAAGTCTGAAGACCATTTCTATCAGATTGCCGAAAATCATGATCGACGAGCTGAAGGTCCTCGCCAATAAACGCGATGTCCCCTATCAGTCCTTGATGAAGATATTCATCGCCGAACGCCTCGAGCAGGAACTGCATAAATAAGATCTTTTATCTGCCCCCCCGGGATGGATATCCCTCCCCGATTTGCGCCCCGGACACATGTCCGGGGCAATCAACCTTAACAAATCCGCAGATCCCTTCCCTTTTTAAGATCTCTCTCCGGCTACCGCCGGATCGGGATGACAAACAAAATAAAGCGAAATTTCTCTTTATATAATAAATCGGCCTTTCAGGAAATGGCGTTAATAAAATTGGTATTGTCTTGCCGGATGTCGGGGCGAAAACTGTCTGAGTCCCGATTTTCAATAAAAAAACCCAATAATCCAAATCGGGACGAGTTTTTTCGCCCTCCGGCAAGACAATGCCGATTTTTAGCTATTTCGTGACGGGCCTTGATTTTTTGCTTACTTTTTCATCAATGAAAAAGTAAGAGTATGTTAACGACGAAAATAAAAAATTTGTAAGAATGCAAGCTGCATGCTGACACCCCTCCGGGCGGTCACGGACCGCCCTCTTGCCGGTTGAGTGTGGCGGCCCATCCCGGCCCCCCGGGATTGGGAATCCCTCCCTGAATACGCCCCGGATGGATATCCGGGGCGATCGAATTAAGCAGTATCGAGAAACTGCTCTATGGACAGTGCCGTCCCCGGCACCGCGGCGAGAATGTCTTTGTCCGTTGTCACCAGCGGTACACCTGTCTCCCCGGCCAGGGCGGCAAACTCCCCATCATACGCCGACAATCCCGTTCTATTAACGAGCTCGAGGATTGTCGCCGAAGGCACCTGGTATTCCCGTCCCTGCATCATATCCTCGGCCTCATCCATCAGCAGAGAGGCCTGCGGAAGCGTGAGGTGGTGCTGCCGCAGATAGAGGGTCAGCACACTCCGGAATTCACTCCGCCAGAGGAGCGGAGCGATCCACTCCGCATCTTTTCGCAGCACCGCATTCACCGACGCGGTCCGCTCCCCTTCGATGAACAGGTAGGCGATGATATTCGTGTCGACAACGATCACGGCCTGCCGTCCTCTTTGGCGGCGGCGATCATCTCATCGGTCAGGAGCGGAACGGAAACGTCATGCCGCAGCCGCTCGATGCGGCTGAGCAGGGCCTCGGCATCGATCACCTGACTCCGCAGGGAACGATCAAGGCGGTGGATGATCTCATTGTTGATACTGCGCCTGTTTCCGTGGGCGGTTTCTTTTATTTTTTCGTAGAGATCATTAGGAATGTTTTTTACGGTAACGGTGCGCATCACAACCCCCTTGTTCACAAATCAGAACCGTTTTGGTTCCATTATGGAATCTACCAAATTATGAACTGATGCGCAAGTGATTTTTAGCTGATCATGGAATTGTAAACACATATAATTATCGACGGGAATAAAGAATGGTGACCGTTCCCGTCGGCTCCGGGCGGTCATGGACCGCCCTCTTGCCGGTTGAGTGTGGCGGCCCATCCCGGCCCCTCGGGATTGGAAATCCCTCCCGGAATACGCCCCGGATGGATATCCGGGGCGATCAGCCCGCTTGCCGGAGTGACATAGACACCTCTCAGGCAGTCAGGGACCGCCCCCTTTCACTCAGCAGTACACCTGCAGCCCCTCCTCGATCGACTCCAGGGCGGGATCGCGGCTGAACCCCTCTCCCACCCGCACCTTCTCGACATAGAGTTTGCCTCCGGACGGCAGGGGCACTTCCGTAAAGGGAGCGTAATAGGACGGCGCGGAGCGGATCACCGTGTCGTAGTATTCAAAGACGACCGTCTCCGCGAAGGGCCGCGCCGCCCCCAGCAGCGATTCGTGGATCCAGATGCGCTCCGGCTCGGCGGTGGATGACGGCTGCCAGAGGGCGGGATCGTGCCCGGCGTCCCGCAGACTGCGATCCAGCCCGCCGATGCGGTCCGCGGCGGCCCGCACGGTCACCCGCTTCAGGTAGCCCCCCTCGGTCACCGACTCATACGGATTCGCCACCCGGCGGGCGCCCCGGGCCCGGGCCGCCGCCTTCTGATAGCGCTGCTTGTACACGTAGGAGCAGTAGTTCACCGGCAGATCGATCCCCTCATCGAGGCCGAAACGTATGAGCCGCAGCGCCGTCCACTCCGATTCCAGGACGGTAAGGTCCCGGCCGCTGATATAGGTGTAGTCACGCCGGGACAGGTGCCGCATATTATGGGGCGTCAGCCGCAGCTGGTGCAGGTTGAGGTGGCGTATGCCCGCGTCGGCCATCTCCCGCATCTTCGCCCGCATCAGCTCCTCATCTTCCGGGACCGCCGGGATCTCCACCGTGACCGTGGGGATAAGATCAACCGCCAGGCGCGCTTTCTTCAGGTGGTAGCGGGTGGCGCCGATATCGAAGCGGATCTCGTCCAGGCCGGCATCCCGGAACCGTTCCAGGATCCGCTTAGTGACCAGAGTGCCGTTGGTGTACATCCAGGTGTGCACCCGGTCGCCCAGCCGTCTCCTGACGGCAGTGAGAAAATCGAGGGTGAGATCGGCGCTGAGCAGCGGCTCGCCGCCGCTGAAACTGACGCCGTCGAAGCCGAATGCTTGCACGTAATCGGCATATGACCCGGGAGACGCAAAGGGAAGGGTCTGGGTCACCGGCAGGTCGTCGCTGTTCTGAGGCGCGGGGCAGTAGAAGCAGCGGCCGTTGCAGCGGCCGTTGATAAAGAGGCAGGACCAGGAGCCCCGGCCGCAGGCCTCGCATCCCGGCGCCAGCCGCCGCACGTCCAGTTTTGTGCCCCTGTATCCGGTCTTCACACGACCCGCCAGATCCGCGAACAGCTCAACGCGGACCCGGTTCGCGCGGTGGATATCTTCTGCAGAGAGCCGTTTGAGCCGCTCCACATCCGGCCCGTACCGCTGCCGAAGGTGCTGAGCGAACCTGATCTGCTCATCCGGAGGAGAGGTGGTCACATACCATCCGCATTAGTAAAACCGGCACTTGAAATAAGTAAGAAATAATAGAGATTCGGGGGGTTAAAAGCAAGGGGTTTTTTGCACAGGAATGGCAGTTGAGCCGTGGACGTATACGTTGCCACGCAGGAGACCCGCGTAGCGATGTTTGGTCCCATGAATATGGGAACGAGGCCCCTGACCGAAGCCAGGGGCCGTCTCATCAGAAATGATCACTACTGCACGTTAAAACATCCCGCGGTACTGGCCATACCTGCTCAGGCTGATCAGCTTCGGCGCGTCGCCGACCCCGTGCGTATTGTTCCCTTCGTTCACATCCGCTGTCTCATAATACGGATCCAGCGTCACTTTCACAATCTGCTTTTCCGTTACAATCACCTTGCTGACCTTCTCATTGTCTAATCGCCAGATCTCGACCGGGATGCGTATCACCTCTTCCGTGCCGTCCGCAAAATCGAGTTTCAAAATGATCGGCATCACCAGGCCGCCGTTGCTGCTGATATCGATCTGGTAGAAGTTGTATCCCGCCTCCACCAGCCCTTTCTGCTCGTCGGACAGGCCGTCGATCGTTTTGGCATACTGATCCTCATCGCGAATGTCGTAGGCCGTGCTGTCATATGTGTCGAGCAGGGACGCGTCACGCTCGACCGCGGTTTCAGGGATGTCGGTGCGATTGCGTATACGGGTGATGTACCCGTCGGCCTTACCGGGCACAGGCTCATCGCCGGGCAGGCGTACCCGGTACCAGCTGACATTGTCGATCCCGAGATCAACCTTGTCCGTCGTAAAAAACCAGCCGTGCCAGAACCAGTCCAGATCGGTGCCCGAAGCATCCTCCATGGTGCGGAAGAAATCAGCGGGTGTGGGGTGTTTGTATTTCCAGCGGTCCACGTACTCCCTGAAGGCATAGTCGAAGAGCTCCCGGCCGAGAATGGTCTCCCGCAGAATGGAGAGCCCGGCCGAGGCTTTCGTGTAGGCGTTAAACCCGTAATCAACGTCTATATCACTGGCAGTCATGATGGGACCTCTCTCCCCGGTGATAAATTGGTTATAGCGGGGATCCCGCACGGCACCCCAGGCGTGCCCGTTGCTGGAATTGAAGTTCCGGCTCCACTCCTCTTCGGCCAGATACTCGACGAAGGTATTCATGCCTTCGTCCATCCAGCCCCACTGCCGCTCATCGGAATTGACGATCATGGGAAAGATATTGTGCCCGAATTCATGAATGATCACTCCGACCAACCCCTCTTTCTGCCATTTCGAGTAGGTGCCGTCGGGATTCGGTTTGCCGCCGTTGAATGCCAGCATCGGGTACTCCATGCCCCCGCCCCTGCCGGTCATGACGCTCACGGCCTTGGGATAGGGGTACTCCATGGTGTATTTCGAAAAAACACGAATGCCGTGGGCGAGCGCCTTTGTCGAGAATTTTTCCCAGAGGGGATTGCCCTCGGCAGTATAGAAGGACATGGCCAGGGGATCATGGGTCGGCAGATCCACTGCCATGGCATCCCAGATGAAATTGTCGGAACTGGCAAAGGCGAAGTCACGCACATTTTCCGCCTTGAAAACCCAGGTTTTCGTGCCGGGTGTGCCCGCCGCCCGGTTCGCCTCGGCCTCCTCGCCGGTGACGATGAGGACGGTCTGATCATAGCTTTTCGCGGCCTCTGCCAGCCGCTTCCGCTGCTCCGCGGTCAGCACTTCCCGGGGATTCTGCAGCGTGCCGGTCGCCCCCACGATGTGGTCTGCCGGCACGGTGATACGGACCCTGTAATCGCCGAAGGGCAGGGCGAATTCGCCGCTGCCGAGAAACTGTTTGTGCAGCCAGCCCCTGACGTCGTCATACACGGCCATGCGGGGAAAGAACTGGGCAATGGCGAAGATGTAGCTGCTGTCCCGCTCGCTGTAGTGGTAGCCGGATCTGCCGCCGATGGACTCACGGTCGTTGAGCAGGTACTGCCACTTGACCCGCAGCGTGCAGGTTCGTCCTGATTTCAGCGGCTCCGGCAGGTCCACCCGCATCATCGTATTCACCACGGTGTGCGGCAGGTCGTTGCCGGCGCCGTCTTTTACGTACGCGATCTCAAAACCGCCGTCAAAGTCCTGCTGCAGACGTGAAAGCTGGTCGGGGCGCATATTCTCCGAAAGGGTGGTGCTCCGCGATTCGGCGGCCAGCGAGTTTTTGGCTCTGATGTTCTGATCGAGCTGGATCCAGAGATAGTCGAGCGGTTCGGGAGCATTGTTGTGGTAGGTGATGGTCTCATCGCCTGACACGCGCACATGTTCAGCATCGAGTGCAACGGCAATATCATAATCCGCCCGCTGCTGCCAGTAGGCGGGACCGGGCCGGCCCGACCCGGTGCGGTACTGGTTGGGAGTCGGCAGAAGATTGTCGATCTGCCGGAACTGGTTCTCTTTCTGCTGGGCCGTCGCTCCGATGGCCATGGCCAGCAGCACAAGGATCACGGGGAAAAGGTGTCTGGTACGCATGGAAAATCCTCCATTTCTGAAATGGGATTGCCCTGTTTTCAGGGATACAATAAATGATGTTGTGGTAATTATATATGTCAAGAATGCAACCGCTTGTCCGCATGGTGAATGTTCGCTTTCAGCGCTGAACTTATTGTACGGCGGGAACGAAAAGATGTTCCGGGAGCAACTGTACTGACTACAAAGGATTGAGCGATTGGATGGCATCACCAGATGCGTTTGACCGGATAGGCGTCGAACGCCGGATCGCCGCTCAGCAGCGGCACATCTTCATACATGGCCTGACAGATAAGCAGCCGGTCGAACGGATCGCGGTGGTGCCAGGGCAGGTGTTCCAGCCCGGCCAGATGCTGGTGTCTGATCTCCATGAGACCGATGTCGTTCCCGAGGACATGCGAGGCGATAAAATCGGAAACGCTGCCGGGAATGGTGAGCTTCTTCAGCGAGACCTTGATCGCGATCTCCCACAGGCAGGCCATACTCACCAGCATGGTGTTCGCCGCGTCCAGATAGACCCTTTTCGCCGTCTCACTCAGCCGGAAATCGTCGCTGACGATCCAGAGAAGCGTATGCGTATCGAGCAGACAGGTCATTCACTGTATTCCCTGAAATCAGCCGGCGTATCGGAAAAATCGGACGAAATAGTGACACGTCCCTTCGCCGAACCCAGTCTGCGCTTCGGCTTCAGCGTTTCGATGAGTGTCATTTTTACTACCGGGGTTTTGCCCCGGGCGATAATAATTTCTTCTCCGTTTTCAGCCATCTTTATCAGTTTCGACAGGTGGGTTTTCGCTTCATGCACGGTTACCAGCACCATGGAATGCCTCGCCATACTTAGTCATAGAATATGACTAAGTTAATTGGCGGAAGGTAAATTGTCAACGGTTTTCTTCGGATGGTTCTATTATAGGAGTAATATATACAGGTTCAGCGGCGATAGCAATTACATGTCGTTTACGAATCCGGATACCGGTATTCAATTTCACTTGCTATAGGTACATTTACTGCCGATATTTAAAGAATCAGATAATGACGGTGCCATGGTGAAGGGAGCATAACATGAATGACGAACAGACCCTCGACTTTTATCAGCAGCTGCGCAGCAGAATAAAGGACTGGGAGAGGAAGGAGGGCGCGGATCACACCTGGGCCGAATACATCCTGCTGGCGCCGGACCTCTTTCACCTGCTCTGCAAACTGGCCCTGGACAAGGAGGTCCCATCCATGGAGAAGGCCAAGCTGGCCGCGGCCATCGCCTATTTCGTCTCGCCCATCGACATCATTCCCGAGGCCATCCTCGGCCCGATTGGATATGTTGATGACATCGCTCTGGCAGCTTATGTGCTGAACTCCATCATAACCGCCAGCGGTGAGGAGATCGTGACCCGGCACTGGGCCGGTGAAAAGGACCTGCTGGCTGTGCTGAAAGATATTCTGGACGTTGCGGACAGAATGGTC
>JAFGRY010000039.1 GCA_016934955.1 bacterium
GAACCCGAACCCATTAAGCCCCCCTTTTTTAAAGGGGGGTTTGGGGGGATTTTTCTTCCATATTGTCTGATAGTTACGTATCTTAGAGGTATCTCCAGGGAAAAACCAAGGATATCACATGGACAGTATCCACACTTCCGATGCTCCCGAACCGGGAGGGCACTACTCCCAGGCCGTTGTTCACGACGGTCTCATATTCGTCTCGGGGCAGCTTCCGATCCACCCTCATACCGGAAAGAAGGAGACGGGCCCTGTTGAATTGCAGGCGGAACTGGTTCTGGCGAATCTCAGGGCGATTCTCGAGGCCGCGGGCAGCGGCCTGGACCGGGTGTTGAAAACAACGGTATATATCCAGGACATGCGGCACTGGGATACGGTCAACCGAATCTACGCGGACCGCTTCGGCGCCCACAGGCCGGCACGGGCGGTGGTTCCCGCGCCGGGTCTGCATCACGGCTTTCTCATCGAAATGGAAGCGGTGGCCTGCCGGCCCTGAGATCCGCCCGCACATACACACGGCGGAGCTTGATCCTGTGTGTTATTTTTTGTATGTTACCGGATACCGGTGCCGATACACATTCAGGAAAGGACCTGTCACGAACGATCACCGCCGTGACATCATTCGGAGAACACCATGCCAAAAGAGAGAACGATTCGGTACAAGGGGACTGATCTCGACATCTATTTCACCATAGACCGCTGTACCCACTACGCGGCCTGTCTCCAGGGGTCGCCGGATGTATTCGACACGTCCCGCGAGCCCTGGATCATAGCAGACAATGACACTGTCGACAACGTCGCCGAGGTGATCATCAGCTGTCCTACCGGCGCGCTGCACTTCAAACGAAAAGACGGCGGCCCGGAGGAACGCGCGCCTGAACGTAATAGCATCAAGCTCCGCAAAAACGGTCCGATGTTCGTGCACGGCGACCTCGAAATCCGCAATCACGATAACTCCCTTATTCTCACGGACACCCGCCTCGCTCTCTGCCGCTGCGGAAAATCGACGATCATGCCGCTCTGCGACAACAGTCACTTCGCCTCCTATTTCGACAAGACAGCGGAGTATACGAAAAAAGAGACTGCCGCCATTCCCGGAAAAGGGACCCTTGTCATCACCCTGACAAAGAACGGGCCGTTTTCATTCGCGGGCCCGCTGGAACTGCTGGATCCCCGGGGGGAGGTTCTCTTCTCCGGAGAAAAAGCGCTGATCTGCCGCTGCGGCCGGTCAGAGAGCCAGCCGTTCTGTGACGGATCCCACACGAAAGCCGGGTTCACGACGGACGAGCAGGTAACGCTGATAAACCGGGACAACGACTGAATCCGAAAGCGCCAGGCATGAGAGGAGTACCCCGGTGCGGAAACGCATAATAAAACGATATCTTTCCCTGCTGAAAACCACGGTGCAGGACCGAAAAAACGGTCTGATCGTCACCCATACCAACCCTGATCCCGATGCGTTGTCAACGGCCATGGCTCTTTCCCATCTTCTGCGGGAACGGCACGGCATCACCTGCAGTATCGCTCATGCCGGCAGCATCGGACGGGCGGAGAATCTGGCCATGGTCAGACTGCTGGGAATCCGGCTGAAACAGTTCAACCGGGTCAAGCTCGCCGCCTATGATCTGCTCGCCCTGGTGGACGGGCAGCCGAAAGCGGGCAACACGCCCGACCTGCCCTACGACATCGTCATAGATCACCATCCCCGCAGGAAGGACACGGTCGCGCCCCTCACCATCATCAACCCGGAGATCGGTGTTTCAGCAACGATTCTCGTCAATATGCTGCTGGTGGCGGGGCTGGAGATACCAGCGGCTCTTGCCACCGCGCTCTCCTACGGCATCAGCTCCGAAACGGAAAATCTCGGCCGGGAAGTGCACCCCGCCGATCTGCGCGCCTATCTCGAGGTGTACGCCCGGGCTAACTTGCGGACCCTGTCGAAAATTCTGCATCCCTCCCGGGAAAACGTCTATTACCAGACGCTCCATTCAGCCCTTGAACGGGCCATGGCCTACAAACATGTCATTTATTCAGATCTGGGCCAGGTGCCGACACCCGAGATGGTGGCGGAAATGGCCGACCTGCTGCTAAAGCACAAACGTATCAGCTGGGTGCTCTGCCTGGGACGGTACCGGTCCAGCGCTATCATATCGCTTCGTACAAGCAATAATGAAGCGAATGCGGGGGCGCTTATTAAAAAAATGGTCGCAGACCCGGACTGGGTGGGCGGGCACGACACAATGGCCGGCGGTGCCATCCCGCTGGGCAAGGGTCAGGAACAGGGCGACTATGATTCACTTTCCGGATCGATAGTGCGTTCATTCGCGAAACTGCAGCACCTCGATCCCGACGGCTGGCATCCGCTGCTGGCGAGAGAGGAGATACCTATTCGGTAATCCGGCATGTTGATCGTACACCAGTACAGGCCCATTGGTCGTCGTCCATACCGGCAAAGATGACCTGGTTTCTCAGCCTACCGGCAACGCCGGCGCCCGGGCGGGATTCGGAGTGATAGGGATCGCACAGAGCACATGGCAGCAAGGACGCGTACAGGATCCGACAGGGCGTGGCCGGCCCGTCCATGGTCGGGCCGGTCACGTGGCGCCGGTTTCACCGGCAGCGGGGCAGCAGACTAACGGCCGTATCAGAAACCCGCGGCCTCATCCGCACCGCCCCACCGGAACCGGTACTCCTGGAACGTTCCGAAACTGAAATCCCAGCGGTATCCCAGCAGTTTTCCTTCCTCATCATAAGTGAAAAGGATATCGGCGTCAAAGCCGTCCCTGCCGGTGAACACCCCTTTTTCGGGGAGGCCGTGCTCGTTGGAAGCAAACGTGATGGTGCCGTTCAGCCAGGAATCCATCTTGTCATAGTCAGCGGCAACGAGCCGTCCCCGCTCATCATAGGAGTAGGATTCGCCGCCCTGCAGTGAGTCCGAGCGGCAGAATCGCCGCTGCAGCAGCGCTCCCGATTCGTTGTATGCGTAGGAAAAAAGCGCGAACCTGCCGTTGGAGTAGGATCTGAACGATTTTTCCAGCACCCCGTTCGGACCGTAGAGGAAAACCGTTTCCGTATAAAGCCCGTCCGAACGGACAAAGAGCTTCCGTGCAGGTGTTCCATCGGGATCGTAATAGAAATAGGACGGCCCGCCGGTATCGTTATTATATGTGTATTCTTCCAGCTGCAGCCTGCAGCCGGGGTGGGGGTGAATAAACACATTGGAGGAGAGATACACGACGGGCCGTGTCTGCTGCATGTCCCGGTATTCATAGATAAACGTCTGGTTCCAGGAACCGCCGAAATCCCAGTATTCCCTTACCAGTCTGCCTGCCGAATCGTAGGTGTAGTCGATGGATCCGATGGACCGGCCCTCACGCTCGATTATTGCACTGACCGGCCTGCCGGTACTGCCATTGTCATAGGCAATCGACCCGGTTATCCAGCCGCTGAGGTTGCGGCAGTCCGCAATGACTTTGCTGCCATTATCATCATAGGAGTACAGAGCATATCCGGTGATGCCGTCGGACCGCTCGTAGGATTCCAGGGTGTTGCGTCCCTGTTCGTACACAAAGAGCTGTGTCGATGTCCTGCCTTCGGAGAACGTCCTGAATTTCCTGATCATATTCCCGTTCTGATCGTAGTCATAGGTGTTCAGGGAAAACCGGGTGCCGTCCAGCAGTTCCCAGACCGAATATTCGAGTCTGCCGCCGCTGTTGTAAAAAAAGGTCGTCACGCCCCGCTCACCGCCGCTGTTGGTGTAGTGAAGTTTATACAGCGTGTCATCGGACACGCTGCGCTGCCTGCCGGACGCGGAGGCTGTCATCAGGCAGGCGGCTGCAATCAGTAGATAGAGTGATCTCTTCATGCACGGCATCCTTTCTCTTCATGGTTGAGATTTTTCAGTGTATCACTTCAAAACCGGCCGTCCGGATCAGTTCCGTCCCGAGATTGTTGTCTTTCACTCTGATCTCGAGCTCATAGGCTCCCGGTGAATACCGGGGCAGGGTAACCGACTGCAGGAAGAATTCGTTCTTCGCTGTTCCCCGCAGCACATGTTCCAGGGTCACGGTCACCGGATCGTCGTTCCTGCTGAACAGTCTGGATATAGCAGAAGTGTAGAGTTCCTTCCTGGTGACACCGAGGGACACTGACACGCTGGTACGGCCCTCCATGTCCGGAAGAATATTGTACAGTTCAAAGTAAACGACGATCGGGTCGTCCCTGCCGAACCGCCGGTCAAGGCTGGGGATAATCCGCTCCGCGTAACTGCGATGTTCCGATTCCGGCCTGAACAGGTGCCGGTTCCGCTCAAACTCCGCCAGCATGATCCTGCTCATCCCGAGGCCCCCGCGCCGGCTGTCGGGTACATCGATCTGCAGACCCAGATCCCCTTCGGCTCCAGCGGTCTTTTCTGCCAGATGGAATCCGACGAAATAGTCTCCGGGAAAGACCGGAATACTCATTGTACGAATGATAGTCCCGGAGGACCGGCCGCTGAGCGTGGTCTGGTTTTCATCTCTTCCGGTGCGGTAGAGCTCCCTCCAGACACCGTCAAAAAGAACCGTCTCCTGATGCAGCGCAATGTTCTGCGGAACATCATGACCGGTATATTGTTCCGGTATTTTATAATAGAGCACGATCCGCTCCGCCGAATCGGCCTGAAATACAAAATGATCGAGGGAAATCTCCAGCGGACGGGCCGGCTGGTAACCGGTTGTCGTCGTCGCTGTGCCTGTTTCGATGGAAGACACGACATCGCTGTCATTGAAATCGACCATCCAGTCGAGATTCTTGAATTGGCTGCGATACAATGGATCCATCCTCAGGACCCACCCCCGGAAAATGTTCCGTTTCTGAAGGGCATCGGATCTGCGCGGCCGCCAGAAATAGTACACCATATCAGGCCTTCCCGGCCGGGCCGGGTAGTGCCAGCAGAGGTTGGCCGTGGTAAACTCCTCCACCAGGGTAAAGAATTTATCGGGCTCCCCGTGCCGCACATAGATTATTCCCATATCATCGATAAGGGACTGTTCAAGCACCCCGCCGGATTTGCTGAACTCACTCATCAGTCCCCACGGTTCCGGCTTGTAGAAATCGTCCACGAGAAGGTCGAACATCTCCTGTTCCGGGTAGCGGCGGTTTTTCTTCAGCACATAGCGGAGCCGCTCGTAGTGCTCGGGGAATCGTTCGTTGAATTCGGTTGTGAGAGTGGGATCCCGGCTCTTCCAGAAAATCCGCAGAAATTCTTTTTTCTGCTGCAGATCACCGGTAAAATAGCGGGGGTACTCATCGGGGGCGGTGATATACCTGAGATCGAGGAAGAATTCATCGGCCTCGTAGCCGGCCCTGATGTTCTCGATCCCGAGAGTATAGGTGCGCCAGGCCTGCTCGTCCCGGCCCAGGCCCAGCAGAATACGCGCTTCATGCAGATAGTAGAGAGCGGGTGACCTGGCGAAGAGACCGTCCCGGCAGGATGCCAGCGAATCCAGGGCGGCCTGAAAATCACCGGTATTGTACACAGCCGTGATCATATCGTTCTGAAACCGCAGCGAATCGGGATAGAGGCGGGTGAGCGTTCGCAGAAAACGGGCGAGTTTGCCGTGCTTGTGAAACGCCGAACCGATCCTGGTGTAGATCCGGTAGCTGTCCCGGTATCCGGGATCCCGCTCGAGCAGCGGCTCAAGCTCGCTGAGGCCGTGATCGTATCCTTTTTCGATCATACGAATACGCGCAGCCCGGTAATAGGCGTCTTTGATGTCGGGATCGTATTTGATCGCCCAGTGATACTGTTCATAGGCATCGGCCATGCGGAACGGACCTTCATCATAGACGCGTCCCAGCTCGTAACAGGCCTCGCCGTAGTGATATTTCAGGCGCTTCGCCCTGTTAAGCAGATGAACGGCATCTTTCCACCGCTGCTGGAGGCGGGCGATGCGGCCGAGCTGCAGGCAGTTCCAGGCGTCGGGATGAATGTCATTCAAACTGTCAAGCAGCGCCGCCGCATGTTCGTACCGTTCCCGTTCCAGTTCATGCAGAACCGCGGTCCGCAGCCGCTCAAGACGGGACGCAGGAATTGCCGCCCGCCGGCTCCCGCCGCTGGTGAGAAACGTGCCGACACAGCCCGACAGCAGCATGGCTGAAAAGAGGACACCAGCCGTCATTGTCCGAAACGGTGTGAATCGCATACCGGATTTCTCCCACTTCCTGCTTTTAGCACTCGTATACTATATACGTATTATAATCAAAATCTCCTTTAATAAAAATTACGTATATGCAGTTATTCATAGTACTTCCCCATCCTGCATTCTCACAAGCCGAATACGAAGGGTCATGCCCGAGCTCTCTGCCTATATACGTTCCAAACAGTTCGACTTCATCCGGCTCTCTCTGCTGATACCCGCTAAGATACAACGGTGCTCTTGATATTTGCATATTGTGAGCCCAGAGAACGATACGCCTCGTATCCCGTCCCAGCAGCCATCGTATGTTGTCGGTCATGCCGTCCTCCCGCGAGAGGGCCGTGCCTTCCGCACTTTAATCGTATACCGGCTTCAAGAAAATCCTTGCACCACTTCACGTCTACAGTTGTCCACAATGTTCTGACGGGCTGCAGATGAGCGGTTTTTAGGGCTTTTGATACAACTCCCAAACCCTGTTTATCTGCCCGAAATCCGTTGAGCCATTTCGATCAGTGTGTGTAACACCAACTCCGGATTTTCATAAATAATGTGATGATGATTCCCCTCAGCAATAACCATTTTATGATTTTCAGAATCCGCCACCATGTCTTCATGGGCCTGACGCCACACATCAGGGGCTACGGGTGGAATCCCCGCCGTTAAAAGAACCACCGGTATATCCGCAGGAATTTCCCACCCTCTCAGGACGGCAATTGTCTCGGAAAAGTAATCCACCATGCGGTTGCCGGCTTTTTCATGATTTTCAACCGGATTTTCAAAATAGGGTGTGACGGCATTCAGATTCTCCAGGCCGAATCGATCGACAAAGCGGACATTCATGGGATCAATCAGCACCAGACCCTTCACCCGCTCAGGATATTTAAAAGCGAAAATCTGAACCAGCAGTCCGCCATAGGAATGACCGGCCAGAATCAGATTGTCATGAATGCCCAGGGCTTCCAGGCAGTGCATCAAATTTTCCACTTCATCAATGCCGCTCATTTTTTCCGGCCCCAGTTCACTCTCTCCAAATCCTGCACGGTCATAGCTTATCACCCGCATTCCGGTGGATTTCGCCAGCGTATCCTGAATGGCCTCATAGGCGCTTGAAAATTCTCCCCCGCCGGCCTCCAGGACAATCGTGCAGTCACTGGGAAGATCCGACATCATCACCCGCAGCTTGTGGGTCCCAACATCAACAAAGGATTCTGTTTTTACGGCCCCCCGCTTCGACGCATTCTGATTGCAGGACGTCATCAGCAGGATCTGACAGCAGATCACAGCAAAAAATACAAAGCGATGGGTTTTCATATACACTCCTTTTTCTTCACTTACCTGTAAGATCTTTAATCAGCGAAATATACGTATTTACCATACCATCGGCAACATATGGATGCCGGTTATTGCCAGGTAATTACTCCGACAGCCGATAGTAGCTGCAGGCGGTTTCAGGTATCGGGGTGCAGGGCATTCAGACTGTCGAGAATTGCCGCCGCCCCGGTAGATCTCTCCCTGTCCTGATGCTGCAGCACAGTAGTCCGCTGCTGCTGAAGCCGTACAGGATCGATTGCTGTTCCTGCGTCTCCGCCCAGGTCCCCCAGTGTACCGATACACCCGGATATCAGTGCCAAAACAATGACGGCGCCTGTACATGCATCCGGCTCCTGAAAAGAATGTCCCGTATGTTTACGGGTAAAAAACCTCCGTTCTATTCCTGGAACAAAGTAGACATACGCGTACGTGATACCGGGCTCAACTCCGTTTCAGTTATTGTATGTGTAAATATGATCGCATCATATGCCGTTACCGGATTGAACACACCAACAGCACCGTCACCGATGGCGCCGCCTCTCATTCTGTGTTTTCCGTTAAGCCAGTGATACGCCGGTTTTTTTTTGCCAGTTGTTTCAGGTCTAAAAAGAACACCGGTGGACCGACTTTGCTCAAAACAGCTCCCAGCATCCCGTCTTCAGCAGCACCCAGGTCTTTGTACAGTGCCTGATAAAACAACAATCCAATGGAATAGAGGTCATCTCCAAGCTCCCTGCCGATACGCGTACCGAACAGTTCAACTTCCTCCGGTTCTCTTTGCCCGTAACCGCTTAGATAAATCGATGACCTGGCAATATGCATATTGTGAGCCCAGAGAACGATACGCCTGTTATCCCGTTGCAGCAGCCACCGTATGTTATTTGTCATCCCATCCTCCCGGGTCAGGGCTGTGCCTTCTGCGCCGGGTCTTCCCATTCTGAACACATCATGAGCCGCCAGAGCTGTTTTCAGCTGCTGCAGCATCCATTCATACTCGTTTTCTGACGACTTGCCGATATATGTCGAACGCTTCCTGTTAAAGTCATCAGAAATCTTCGAAAGTAACTCACCGATATGTTTCGTCTCTTCATCAGAGTAACGTTGATATTTTCCGATCATCTGAAATTCAGACCGGATGTGTGTGTTGAGAAGGTCGACTTTATCCATCTCGGTCTTGAAATAGTCTGCCAACCCGGGATCGACTTTGCCAAGATACACATGTATATTCTCAAAGGCGGGAACAGGATCGGTAACATCAATCCCGTAGAATTCAACCTTTTTATCATGGGCCGGATCAGTATTATATGTCCGCATCCATCGTATCAGCGCAAGCACTTCCTTTGTATCCCAGATATACCAGTTCCCCATATTGTTCAGCAGCGTCTCAGGATCACCTTCGCCTCCCAGGACATAGGTGTTTATTCTATCGCCGTAAGGAAGGCTTTCCTCCATGGCAAATACCGTGAAACCCATCTCCTCCACAAGAAACGCAACAAGCCGGTGCTTGCATGTAAAATGCTCATGGGCATCATGCCTGGCCTCTCCGATAAAAACCAGCCTGACATCACCGATTGCCTTCTGCAGCGGCCGAAGATCGTCAAAACCACTGCCGGGTTCGACCGTCACGATCTCGCTTACATTATCCTTCGCCCATTTAATAAATGCAGCCGTATCCGATCCATCGCTTTCCTGACACCATGCTGAACAGCTCGCACAGGTGATGATCATGACTACATATAAAATATTTTGAATTTTCATGGTCCCCTCCTGTGAAGTTATTTGTATATTAGATAGTGCTGCATATTCTCCGCTACCAGTAATATGTACACTTCATCTTAGTTCCATTATTTCATGCCTGTTGATCGTAATGTATCGATAATCTCAGCATCCATCCAGAATATATCCTCCGTCCCAAGGCGTCTGCTGGAGAAGAAAAAGTATGTTCCGTCAGGGCTTACCGAGGGGCAGTAATCCCTGGAAAAGGAATTGACCGTCGGTCCCATGTTCCTGGCTTTTGTCCATAATCCATCCTCGTTCCGGAAGGTAATGTACAGATCACCATCTCCATATCCTTCTCCCTCGATCGTTGTGGAAAAGATCAGATAGCTCTCGTCCGGGGCGACGAAGCCGTTGTACCCGCCATGGTCCCCGTTGACGCTCTCCGGCAGCGGAACGGGATTGCCGAATCCCTTTCCCTCGGGAAGTGCATACTGCATCTTCCCGTCCAGGGTGAGATGCATGGTCCCGCCTGCCGTGAAGGTCGTGTAGAACCCGCCTGTGAACGCATCGCCCAGAAGCCCGGGCGCCGACCACTCGTCACCGTTACGGTGCGTGACCCAGATTTCCCAGGGATCCGCCTGCCCCGCTCCCGACTTCGGCCGGTTGGAAAGAAAATAGATACTGGTCTCATCGGGGGTGAGAAACGCCTCGGCCTCCAGCCAGGGACTGTTGAATGACACCGGTTCCGGAGGCAGCCACGACCGGTCCGGTCTTCGCAGGACCAGGATATCCCAGTCCCGGGCCTGCCAGCGGGTGACGTAGAGTTCACGCATATCACGGGTGAAGCAGACATCACGTTCATTGAAAAAGGGCGTTGAGATCAGACCGGGAGCGAACAGCCGCGGTTCATCGTTTGGGAGTTCACCGTCGGGATACTCCGTCGCGGGACCGGACTCAGTATCGGCGAACGATATGCCTCCCTCATTCCGGATACGTGAGATGGTCACTGAGTCACCTCCCTGGATGGCATAGTCGAGGGGGGAAAGTCCAAAGACATTGACATGGTTGATATCCGCGCCCTCTCCCAGAACGGCTTCTATCAGTCCGCCGCTCCCTGCCAGGGCGGCCGCGTGCAGGAGCGTACTTCCGTCCGCGGACCGTGACTTCAGGATCTGCGGGTAGTCGGCGATCAGGGCAAGCGCCAGGTCGGGATGCCCCGCCTGAATTGCAGATACAGGACCGCTGATGCCGAAACGGTCGGGGGCGGTGATATCCAGTCCCTGTTTCATGAGAAAATCCACCAGTTCCCGGCTGCCGCTCTGACAGGCGAAATGGATCGCGGTGCGGCCGTTATCGTCCCGGTGATCGAGAGCGGCGCCGTGTGCGAAAAGAAGCCTGACCATCGCGGCATGTCCGGCCTGGGCCGCGGCCTGAATCGGCGTTCCATGTTCAGCATCGAAAGCGTCTGGATCCGCTCCGGCCGAGAGCAGCAGTTCGGCCGTTTCATCGTGACCGCGCATGGCGCTGAAGTAGAGCGGGGTGACCTGCTGGTTGTTCCTGACATCGATGGGGATATGCCGTGTGAGCAGCATCCTGACCACTTCGGTGTGACCACCGGCCGCGGCGAAATGGAGCACCGTTGTTCCGGCCAGAGATGAAGCGCCAGGATCCGCACCCCGCTGAAGCAGCAGGGAGACCATGGCTGTATCGCCTCCATTTGCGGCGAAGTGGAGCGGCTGTCGTCCGGCCCCATCCTGGGTGTCGATCAGCGCAGGGGTGTACTCGAGCAGCCTGGCAACTGTCCGGATCTCCCCGGTCTGGACAGCAGTGAAGATGTTCTGTCCCATAATGGTTGTCGCATTGAGTGCAAAGCCAATAAAAACGATCTTAAAAATCAGTTTATTCATTACATTCTCCTTATAAATTTGATTCCGGCTTACTGCCTCCCGGATCAGATTGAGAGCGGTTCTCAGCAGTACCGATCTGCCGTTCCTTTCTGAAAACATACCGCCTGCAAAGGTTGTTTTGCAGACATGTGCATCCAGTTACACTCTACCGCATGAACCCGAGGCCGATCCGGTATCATCATCCCTGCTGAAAACGTACAGTACAGATTGTTCCTCCCTTGAATGAGATTTCAAAATACCCCTCGAGCTGTTCAACGGCAAGGGTCTTCACCAGTGTCAACCCGAATGATTCGATGGCGTGAGTATCGATTTCTTTCCGCAGGCCCACACCGTTATCTTTTACGGTCAACTCGACAGTATGTCCGCCCTTTTTTATCATAACAATATCTATCTTTTTCGTACTGGAAAAATCAGGGGGAAACGCATGTTCCAGGGCATTCAGCACCAATTCATTGATTATCAGGCCGCATGGGATGGCCTGCTCGATAGTCAACGTCATATCTGGGATGTGAATGGCGGTATGGATGCGATTGCCGTTCATCTCCTGCAGACACAATAAATTTGCCGTTAATTTCTGAACGTACCGCCGGAAATCTACCTTGGCAAAATCATCCGACTGATACAGCAATTGATGAACAAGCGCCATAGAATGAATTCTGTTTCGGCTTTCGATGAACGCTTTGCGCACAGACATTTCATCTTTTTCCAAAACATCGTTAAGCTGTAGATTAAGGAGACTCGATATAATTTGCATATTATTTTTTACACGATGATGGATCTCTTTCAGAAGAATCTCCTTTTCCCGCAAAGAAGATTGAATCTTGAGCTCCGCCTCTTTCAGATACGTGATCTCCCGCTGTGTCCCCCAGACCGCCAGAACGGTATTATCCTGAATTACTCCGATTGCATTATTCAGAAAATAACGGGTACAACCATCCTTGTCCATTTCCTGAGTCTCAATATCTTCAAGATGATACTGTGAACTGTTAGAATTAAGCGCGTTGTTTACAGTTTTAGGATTTCCTATATTGTACGAACAGGAGGAAATCCATGGTCATTCACAAACGAAC
>JAFGRY010000003.1 GCA_016934955.1 bacterium
ATAGCTGTTACATAGCGATATGTTGCGGGGGTACCGGGGCGGGGTATTTGGACATTGGGCGTTGGACATTGGATATTGGATATTCATTGTTAAGAGAAAAGAGGATAAACATGAAAGCATATAGAAAAGAACTCTGGTTCACCATTCCCACCCGCAGGGAGTTCCGTAATATCACCGGGGACGTCGAAGCTGCCCTGGCCGAGAGCGGGATCAAGGAAGGCCTGGTACTGGTGAACGCCATGCACATCACCGCCTCGGTCTTCATCAACGACGACGAGAGCGGCCTGCACCACGACTACGAGCAGTGGCTGGAACAGCTGGCGCCCCACGAACCGGTCTCGCGCTACCTTCATAACCGGACCGGCGAGGACAACGGCGACGCCCACCTCAAGCGCCAGGTCATGGGCCGGGAAGTGGTAGTCGCTGTCACTGAAGGACGATTGGATTTCGGGCCCTGGGAGCAGATCTTCTACGGCGAATTCGACGGCCGCCGCCGCAAGCGGGTGCTGGTTAAAATTATCGGGGAGTGAGTCGCTTCCCGTGCTCCCGTGCGACGCTCCTCGAAGGTGCGTCGCACGTACTTTCCCCTTGCATATATCCTGCCCGCACGCTACATTGTGACTATATTTATGACTATGGGCATAACTTGGGTCACACATATGGAATACATATCGAAAAGCAGGCTGAAACCCAAACTGCTGGAATACCTGCGCCGGGTCGAAGAGACCCGCGAGCCGCTGATCATTACCTCCCACAACAAGCCGGTGCTGAAGATCGAACCGATTACCACGGCTATGAAGGTCTCCGATGTGTTTGGATCATACTGGGGAAAAACACCTGTCCCGGATGACGTTATGGAACCTGAAACCGGCGAGTGGGGAGATGTCTGATGCTCTTCGACACCTGCGCCCTGCTCTGGTCCACGCTCGATCCCGGGTCCCTTTCCGACGAGGAGAAGCGGATCGCCTTTCAGGCGTTTGAGGACGGGACCGCCGCGGTCTCGTCCATCTCTTTCTGGGAGATCGGCATCAAGCTGAAAAAGAGAACGCTGGACATCGGCATGTCCCTGGATCAGTACGTTGGCAAGATCCACGAGTTCAACGGCTTCGAGATCATTCCCGTGAGCGAGCTGATCTGGCTGGAAAACCTGAAACTGGACTGGGAACACCGGGATCCGGCGGACCGGACGATCGTCGCAACCGCGCTGCTGCGGGGCGTGCCGATCCTGACAAAGGACAGGTACATCAGGGATTTCTATTCGCATCAGGGGTGGATTTAGCTTACGTGCGACGCACCTTGAAGGTGCGTTGCACAGCGTATGATTATCCGTACCCTTAAACTGTTTGCCTTTTTACACTTTTATCCGTATTATCTTTTCGGGACTTTACCACCTCCCGCCCCGGACACCATGTCACTATATTATCCATACAGAAAGGATTCGCCATGCGTATCAAGACAATCGCGACAGTCTGCCTGCTCGCCATGGCCCTGCTGTTGTCATGCAGTTCCGGCCCCGAGTGGACGCCGCTCTTCAACGGTACGGACCTGACCGGCTGGACCCTGGTCAACGGCAGCGCCGAGTACAAAACCGAAGACGGCGCCATCGTGGGCGTCGCCACCCCCGGCTCTCCCAACTCGTTCCTGGCGACGGACAGCGGGTACGGAGATTTCATTCTCGAGTATGAGGCCAGGACGGACAGGGATCTCAACTCCGGTGTCCAGATACGCAGCATCAGCGATCCGGACATCAATAACGGCCGGGTGCACGGCTACCAGATCGAGCTGGACCCTTCGGCCCGGGCCTGGACCGGCGGCATCTACGACGAGGCGCGCAGGGGATGGCTCTACAACCTGGAATGCAATCCCCCCGCCAAGGCCGCGTACAAACCGGAAGAGTGGAACCGGTTCCGGGTGGAGGCGATCGGCAATCGTATCCGTGTCTGGCTCAACGGCGTGCCGGCCGCGGACATCGTCGATGAGATGACCCCCGCCGGGATCATCGCCCTGCAGGTGCACGGCATCGGCGGCAACACGGAGCTTGCCGGCAGGACCGCCGAATTCCGCAACATCAGGATCCTGACCAGGCATCCGGAGCGGTATCGGCTGCCTGACACCCGGGACATTCCCCAGGTGAGCTGGCTGGACAACCGGCTCACGCAGCGGGAAACCGACGAGGGCTGGCAGCTCCTCTGGGACGGGAAGACGACGAACGGCTGGCGGGGCGCCCGCCTGGATCATTTCCCGGAACAGGGGTGGACGATCGATGACGGCGTGCTCACGGTGCAGGCCGGTGAAGGCGCCGAATCGGCCAACGGCGGCGACATCGTCACCGTGGACCAGTACGGCAGCTTCGAACTGGAAGTGGATTTTAAAATCACCAAAGGCGCCAACAGCGGCATCAAGTACTTCGTGGACTGCGGCCTCAACAAGGGGCCGGGATCGGCCATCGGCTGTGAATACCAGATCCTGGATGACGAGTATCATCCGGATGCGCTGATGGGGAAGAACGGCAACCGGACGCTCGGATCTCTTTATGACCTGATCCCCGCAAACGCCCTGCGCTGGGCGCCCGACGAATCCACGCCCAAAAGGACCAACGGCTACGGCTGGAACCGGGCGAAGATCGTGTCCAGGGACGGGCACGTGGAGCACTATCTCAACAACATCAAGATCGTGGAATACGAGCGGGGCACGCCTGAATGGCGTGAGCTGGTGGCCGGCAGCAAGTACCGGGACTGGCCCGGGTTCGGCGAACTGGAGAAAGGCAATATTCTCCTGCAGGATCACGGGAACGAAGTATCGTTTAAGAATATCAAAATCAAGAACCTGGACAAGTGAGGCCGACCATGGACGACAAGGTTACCCGCAGGGATTTCATCAAAGCAGGGACGGCGCTGACCGCCGGCGCGGTTCTGGGCACGGTCACCGCCAGCGCAAAAAGCTACGGGCGGATCCTCGGTGCCAATGACCGGCTCAACTTCGCGATCATCGGCCTGCGCAGCCGGGGCTGGGCGCACCTCTCCTCAATCGCCGGCAGCGACAACACGCTGGTGACCCACCTCTGCGATGTTGACAGGCGCGAGATGGACCGCATGCTGCCGGAGGCGCAGAAACTCTTCGATCATACGCCGGTGCTGGAGAAGGATATCCGTATACTCCTGGAGGACAGGGACATCGATGTGATCACCATCGCCACGCCCGAGCACTGGCACGCGCCCATGGCGATCATGGGACTGCAGGCCGGCAAGCATGTCTACCTGGAGAAACCGAGCAGCCACAACCAGCATGAAGGGGAACTGCTGATCGAGGCTCAGAAGAAGTACGGCAAGCTGATCCAGATGGGCAACCAGCAGCGCTCCTCGGCCCACACCATCGATGTGATCCGGCGGATCCATGACGGCCTGATCGGCCGCCCCTATTTCGGCAAGGCCTGGTACGCCAACACCCGCGGCTCCATCGGCACCGGGAAAGCGGTGCCCGTGCCCGACTATCTGGACTGGGAGCTCTGGCAGGGTCCTGCCCCCCGGCGGCCTTACAGAGACAACATTCACCCCTACAACTGGCACTGGTTCTGGCACTGGGGCACCGGAGAAACGCTCAATAACGGCACCCATGAAGTTGACGTCTGCCGCTGGGCCCTGGACGCGGGCTGGCCTGAGAAGGTCACCGCCTCCGGCGGCCGCTACCACTACCGGGATGACTGGGAATTCTACGACACTCTGGTCACCAGTTTTGAATACGCGGATAAAATGATCACCTGGGAAGGGCTGAGCTGCCAGGGCAAGCTCTACTACGACCGCGGCCGGGGTGCCATGATCCACGGCAGCGAGGGATCGGTGCTCATCGACCGGAACGGCTACATCATCTTCGATTACGCCAATAAAGTTGTGGAAGAATTCAACGTCAACGACGCCAGCGCCACCATGGATCTCAGAGGCGACGGGCCGCTGACCACCGTGCATTTCCAGAATATGATAAACGCCATCCGCAACGGCGGGCAGCTGCACTCCCCCATTTGGGACGGGAACATCAGCGTCACCATGCTGCTGCACTCCAACATCGCCTGGAAGACCGGCCGGGCCCTGAACATCGATCCGAAAACGGGACGGATAACCGGGGACAAAGAGGCGCAGGCACTGTGCCGGCGGGAGTATGAAAAAGGGTGGGAACCGAGGGTGTAGGACGGGTTTCCCGAACGGTCGGTCATCGCTGTCGGTATCGCAAAAGCTTCTCGAAACCGGCCCATCCGCCCTGCCCCACGTTTCCAACGAAAGACGCGAAAAGAACGAAAGGAGAAAAGGAGAAGAGCAAGTAATTAATTACAATGTGCAAATTGTTTTTGCCTCAAGCCCTTTCGTAATTTTCGTGTTTTTCGTTGGAAAATTCCGGGTTGGGCGGGTGGGCCGGCCTCCTGAAAAAAAGGGACCGCCCGGAAGTCCCGGACAGTCCCTATAAACTGCCGCCGTCGAGTATCGTCTGATCTCAGTTGACGGAGATCATCTTCGGCGAATTTTTCTTCTCGTCCTTTGGTATCTCGATCGTCAGAACGCCGTCTTTGTATTTCGCTTTTATATCGTCGCTCTTCACTTCCCCGGCCAGTTTGAAGGACCGTTCGAATTTTCCGAATACCCGCTCGGATCTGAAATGATTCTTGTCCTCGTCCTTCTTCTCGATCTTCTTCTCACCGCTAAGGGTCAGAATATTGTCCTTCAGGGACACGGTGATATCTTTCCTGTCCATCCCGGGGATCTCGGCAACCAGTTCGTATCCGTCTTTCGATTCGGACAGATCCACCGACGGCATCCACTCTCTGTCTGACAGTTCGGAACCGCTGAAGAAGCTGTTGAATACACGATCGAAACCCGGGTAGTCGGGGATCATGCAGCGGGTCGGTCTGAATGTTACGAGTGTCATGGCTAATTCCTCCTTTGTCTGTTTTATGTTTTTCACTTCTTCTTTACGCAAAGCGTGTGCCATGTATAATCATTGGGTCTTAAAAACTGTTTTTATTATACTTACGTTATTATCAAAACGCTATCCGAATACTGCCGTACTGACAGATAAAACCGGCCTTTCCGGCAGCCCCAGCCACATATGTGCCGGTTTGACAGGTGAATCTGCCTGAATTGCATGCATGAGAGTTTCCGTTTGCTTGTTCATCCGAAAATATCTATATTACACCCGTTCAAACCCGTCTTCTCATCTTTTAAACGAAGGAGATTTCCCATGAAAAGGGCGTTATTGCCGCTGGTCCTGATCGGTATCATCATCATCGGAATCAGCTGCGGGAGACAGATCGATATGCAGAAAGAGAGTGTGGAATACGTCACCGCCGAACTCAACAAATTCGCGCCGGTGTCACTGGAGAGCGATGTTTCCTTCATGGACGCGAAGGAAGTGGAAGTGCTGAAACTGCTTGTAAAAGCGGCCAGGATAATGGACGATATATTTCTTGACCAGGTCTATGCGGAAAATCACCGCATTCTGAGCGATCTGAAGAAAGGTCCTGCCGACGATCCCTGGCTCGGGCTCTTCCGGGTCATGTACGGCCCCTGGAACCGGCTCGACAAAAATCACATTTTCCTCGGTGACACGCCAAAACCGGCCGGCGCCAACTATTACCCGGAAGACATGACCGCTGACGAATTCCACGCCTGGCTCGAGGCGCACCCCGATATGACCGAGGCGTTCGAATCGAATTTCACCATGATCCGGCGGGACGGAGATGGTCTGAAGGCCGTTCCCTACGCCGAATTCTTCAACAGCCGCCTGCAGTCGGCTGCCGACTATCTGAACCGGGCGGCGGATATCACCGCGGACGAGACACTGGCCCGCTTTCTGCGCAGCCGCGCCGCCTCCTTTCTGTCCAACGATTATTATCAGAGTGATATGGACTGGATGGATCTCGCCGGTGATATCGAGGTTGTCATCGGTCCCTATGAAGTGTACGAGGACAATCTCTTCGGCTATAAAGCCGCATTCGAATCGTTTATCTGCGTGGTCGATCATCAGGCGAGCGAAGAGTTCAAGAAGATCGGCACCACCCTGAACGATCTCGAAGACAACCTGCCAATCCCCGACAGACATAAAAATTTCAGCAGAGGCGCGTCCTCACCCATCAAAGTGGTGAACGAGATCTTCGCCGCCGGCGACACAAAAGCGGGGGCGCAGACACTGGCATTCAATCTTCCCAACGACGAACGGGTGCGTGAAGCCAAGGGCTCGAAAAAAGTGATGCTGCGCAACGTCATGAAGGCAAAATTCGAGAAAATCCTCACGCCCATCGTCGCGGAAGTGCTCACCGAAGCGTGCGGCAAACAACTCTCATTCGACGCCTATTTCAAGCACATTCTATTACATGAAGTGAGCCACGGACTCGGGCCCGGGCGCATCATCGTCAAGGGACGGGAAACCACGGTCAACCGGGAGCTGAAGGACGTATACTCCGTGATCGAGGAAGCCAAGGCCGACGTGGTCGGGCTTTACTCGGTACAGCGCCTCATCGATACGGGCGTCATGGACCCGGACCTGGAAGCCACCCTCTATGAAACGAACCTCGGCGGCATGTTCCGCTCAATCAGGTTCGGCATCGAGGAGGCGCACGGCGGCGGCGTGGCGATCCAGCTCAACTACTATCTGGACAAGGGAGCGGTAAAGGTCGATGAAACCGGCCGTTTCTATGTCGTGAAATCGAAGATCAAGCAGGCGGTCCGGGATCTTGCCGGAGAACTGCTCATGATAGAGGCCGAGGGTGATTATAGCGCCGCGGTTGCCTTTATCGAACGATATGTCACGGTGCTGCCCGAAGTGCAGGCCGCACTCGACCGCCTTGGCGGAATCCCCGTCGATATTCGCCCCTCGTACCCTCTCGAAGCCGATATCGACTGAGTATAAAAAGGCCCCCCGGCAGCGCCGGGGGGCCTTTTGCCTCGATGAGCCCATCGTCGTTACTTAATTTGGTGTTACGCTCAGGTAACTGCCCACAAGGGCAAGCACATCGGAAATCTTGTACGGTTTCAGCAGATACTCATCGGCGCCCACTTTCTTGCCGATATGCTTTTCGGCATCGGTGCCCCGTGAGGTGAGCACGATGATCGGAATATCCGCGTAATTCTTGTCGAACTTCAGCATTCGGGCAACCTTGAATCCATCCAGCATGGGCATGAGCACATCCAGAAGGATCAGATCCGGTTTTCTCTCTTTGACCCGCTGCAGTGCCTCCAGGCCGTGCGCCGCTTCGTTCACCCGGTACCCTGCCCGTTCCAGATACGCCTTCAGCGTCTTGACCAGCACAGGATCATCGTCAACAACCAGCACTTCCTTCTTCTTTCCCGCCTCTTCGATCATCGTTCTTTCCTTATATTCCGGCGATCATCGCGCCAGCACCATTCGCAATGTTTTATACCTGTTTTCCTGCTCGAGTCTGTAAAAATAGACGCCGCTGGGCATGGATCTCCCGGCATCGTCGGTGCCGTTCCAGACGACCTCCTCCCGCAGCGGCTGGCCGGCCACTTTGTCGACCAGTATCCGTACCTGTCTGCCCGTCACCGTGAAAATTGTCAGCCGAACCGGTCCCGGCGTGTCAACCGCCCAGGCAATGTGCGTTTCCGGATTGAAGGGGTTCGGATAATTCTTTTCCAGGATGAATCCCCCGGGCTCCGTCCCTCGTTCATCGTCAACACCGGTCTCGGCACCGTCGCTGCCGACCATATAGGAGACTTCGGGAGAAAGGTCGCTTTCATTGCCCCAGGTATCATAACTGGAAACAGAAAAGTAATAGGTCGTCCCTTCCTCGAGGCATGTCAGACAGTAACTGGACACGTTACCCACATCCAGCGTATCGGTGTAGGTGCCCGACTCGGTGCCGATGTAAATGCGATATCCGGCAAGATCAACGTCACTGCATTCATCCCAGCGAAGCGTTTCCGCGAATACTGATCCTCCGGACAGAAGAGCTGCCGTCATCAGGAAGGGTATCGCTTTATGTGTCACTGCTGCAGACATCGTTGTCCAATCTCCGGTATTCATATTCCAGCCTCAGGAAATGCAAGCCGTGTGCCACCCGGGTGCAGAAACAAGACAACTCATTAATATACAAAAAGTTAAAGCACTTCGAACATGGAGTAGAGAAGGCATCAGCCCCAAGGATGCGGCAAATGTTGCCTGCCTGGAGATGCACGCTTTTCCGTTCTCGCACCAATCCGTTTTTTTTCTTGGATTGCTGATGATTTTCACTATATTGATAGACTTGTCGGTTAAGGACGGCCCATGAAAAAAGGTAGTGATCACAACACCAATGACAGCGGGTATCGAAGCGTACTCACCGTGTCCATACCCCTTATCCTGAGCACGGGCTCCGTCACCCTGCAGCACTTTGTCGACCGGGTGTTTCTTACCTGGGTGTCTCCGGATGCGATTGCGGCAGCCATGCCGGCCGGTATCCTCAACTACGCGATCATGTCGATCTTCATCGGCACGTCTGTATATGTCAGCACCTTTACCGCCCAGTATCTGGGCGCCGGACAGCAGGAGAAGATCGGCGCCTACGTCTGGCAGGGCATGTACTTCGCCCTGCTGGCGGGTGTCAGTGTGTTGCCGCTGTTGTCCCTTTCAGCCGACCTGTTCCGGATAGCCGGGCACGCGCCCGCTGTCCAGGCGCTGGAGAACGACTATTTCCGCATTCTGCTGGCGAACGGATTCGCCGTCACCGCTTCCTCGGCGATCGCCGGTTTTTTCAGCGGCAGGGGCAGGACAAAAATAGTGATGTGGGAAAGTTTTATTACCACGGCGGTCAATATCGTGCTCGATTATCTCCTGATATTCGGGAAAGCGGGATTCCCCGAACTCGGCATCAGGGGGGCGGCCCTGGCGACCGTCGCAGCCCAGTACACAAGGCTGACCTTCTATCTCATCCTCTTTTTCAGCAGAGACAACCGGGAACGGTTCAGAACGCTGGCCGCCTGGCGGTTCAGAGCCGATTATTTTCTGCAGCTGATCAGATTCGGCCTTCCAAACGGCGTACATTTTTTCCTGGAAATGACCGGTTTCACCATCCTCATCCTGCTGGTGGGCCGGCTGGGGGTCACGGAACTGGCGGCGACCAATATCACCTTCAACATCAACCACCTGGTCTTCATGCCGCTCATGGGACTGTCGATGGGAGTGTCTGTGCTGGTCGGCAATCGCATCGGGGAAGGACGGCCGGACGCGGCTCGCCGTCTCACCTGGGCCGCATCCCATATTGGCTTCATCTTTGTCGCCCTGATCTCCCTGTCATACGCCTTTCTTCCCGATCTCTTTCTGGCCCCCTACAAGGCCAATGCCGGAGGAGCCGATTACACCACTATATCGGACATGGCCGCGAAGCTGCTCAAATTCGTAGCGGTCTATTCCCTGTTCGACTGTATGAACATCATTTTCTCGGCAGCGGTCAAAGGTGCCGGCGACACGCGGTTCGTGATGTGGATATCCGTGCTGCTCTCCTGGGGGATCATGGTGATCCCTTCCTATCTGGCGATAACCCGCTTCAACGGCACCATTTTCTGGCTCTGGACCTTCGCCACACTCTACATCGTCCTCATCGGACTGATTTTCATGGCCCGTTTTCTGGGCAATAAATGGGAGACAATGAGCGTGATCCGGCAGGAAGCCTGACCGGGGTTCAGCCCGATGACGTGTACTGCAGATGAGAATCGCTGACAAGCACATACCCGCTCTGCGCCGCTACCGCGGCCTCACCCTGCATCCCCTGGATCGCCTCTCGCTCGGCTATCTTGCCGTAACCGGTCTGCTGATTGCCCTCTTTCACTCCCGTCTTCCGGGCTGGTGGGCCTACCTCTGCTGGCACGCGGCTGCCGCGGCAGTGATACTGGAACTGGTCAGAGCGGGTCAGCACCGGCAAAGCAGGATGCTGGACCTGGCGCGTTCAGCCTACCCGGTGCTCGGATTCGGGGCCGCCTGGCTTGAACTGGACGCACTCTTCACGCTGGTATTCCCGTTTTACGGTACGGAAATAATCGTGGGGCTGGATAAGACAATTTTCGGCGTGCATCCGACGCTCTGGGTGGAAACCGTCTTCTCCCCCTGGCTGACCGAGCTGATGAACTTTTTCTATGCCGTCTATTTTCTCTTTCTCCCCACAGGCACGCTTCTGATTTTTTTCAGAAAAGGCCGTCAGGCAACCCTCGATTTTCTCTTTCCTGTCTACACTGCTTATCTGTCGGCGTTTCTCTTTTCACTGCTGTTCCCGGTTGAAGGTGCCTGGACCGCCCTGAGTCACATTCACACCACAAACGCGAACGGCGGTTTCTTTCTCGCGCTCAATCACTGGATTCAGAACAATGGATCGGTCAAGGGAGGGGCCTTCCCGAGTGTTCACGTTACCGGCGCCTTCGCCATTGCCTTCTCGGCAATGAAATTCGAAAAACGCTTTGCTGTGGCTGTGTTTGTTCTCTCCCTCGGTGTCGCCCTCTCAACCGTCTACTGCCGCTACCATCACGCCCTCGATGCGGCGGGCGGTATTGTCTGGGCTGCCGCTGCCTGTATCGTCGCTGCCGCGATTCTCAAAAAATCAGCCCCTGAGGATACCGGAAAATCATGAAATGCTATCTCTTCAGCGACACCGTACTGCCGTTCACCAGGGAACAGCTGGAGTCCCGCATGGCGGCCGTTACCGGCGGAACCGAGACCGGTGATCTGGTCACCGCGATCTATATCACCAGCGGCATCCGTGCCTCACGGGGCACCGCCTATGTACAGCGCTGGAAGACGCCGCGGACATTCCATGCCTCCAGAGGCTATTGGGCCTTCACCCGTGCATTCGGAACACCGGAAGATTTGCCGCACCGGTACAAACTGATCAAGGTGCATGTTCATCCCGGACGTTCATATCCCGGGGACGAAATCGACATATACGGCTGGCGCTTCCGGTATGACTCGCTCCTTGATCACGTGCTCTTCCTCTTCGCCCATGAGCTGCATCATTACCGGCGCTACCACCTCTCTCTCCACCCCCGGGAAGGGGAACATGCGGCCAACCGCTGGGCGCTGCAGAAGTGTCTCGAGGCCGGTCTGCCGGTATCCGGCCGGCGGCTGCCGGTTAAAAAGAAGAAACGCGCCACCCGGAAACCCGCGCTGCCTGCGCAGTACCTGCGGTTCCGCACCCTGCAGGCAGGCGACCGGGTGCGGATCAGCACGGACAGCCGTGGCATATACCGCGGTCAGACCGCCGCCGCGGTCCGGCCGATCCGGCCGAACTCGAAACGGATGGTGATCAGGACCGGTGACGGGAAAACCTGGCGCTGGCCCCTGACCTGGCTGGACCCGCTATAAAAAACTGCCTGATCCCGTGAAACGGAACCAGGCAGCATATATCGGGGGGCGGGAGCGTACGGCGGTCAGTTCGGCTCCGTAAATTTTGAGGGACCTTCCCGCAGTTTGAACTGATTGACCAGCTGGGTGAGCGAGCTGCTCTGCGTGTCCAGCTGCTTCGCGAGCGCCGCCATCTGTTCCGCGCCGTTGGCCGACTCGTTGGTGACATTGCTGATGGCGGCCATGCCTTTTGATATCTCTTCAGCACCAAACCGCTGCTCCTCGGATCCGGTGGCGATCTGCTGTACCATTTTCATCGCTTCGCCCACCGAGGCGACGATATCCTGCAGCACTTCTTCAGTTTTCAGTGTCGCTTCCTTGCCGCGGGTGACAGCCTCGGTCGATTCATTCATGGCCTCGGAGACCTGATCGGTATCCCGCTTGATTTCGAGAATGGTTTCAGCGATCTCCTTTGTCGCCTCTTTGGTCCGCACTGCCAGTTTTCGCACCTCTTCAGCCACCACGGCGAACCCCTTGCCGTGCTCACCGGCGCTGGACGCTTCGATGGCCGCGTTGAGCGCAAGCAGGTTCGTCTGCACGGCGATGTCATCGATGATCCTGATGATTTCGCCTATCTGCACGGTGCGGCGTGAGAGAGCTTCGACAATTTCTCCGGTGCGGCTCGATGCGGACACGATCTCATCCATTGTTTTCTGGGTTGCCTGCATCACTTCGGCGCCGCTGTCCGCCTTGTCACTGGCCTGCTGGGCGATGGACGCGGTCGTGGTGGCGCTCTGGGCGTTCTGAACGATTACGGCCGCCATTTCCTGCACGCTGCTGGCCACTTCAGTCGCCTGGGTGCTCTGTGCCTCGGCGCCGCTCGCCAGTTCCGCGGCAGTGGCGCTGAGATTGCCCGTCGCCCCTGAAATTTCCTCAGCGTTCTCCTTGACGAGCTGGATTATATCGTGCAGTTTGTCCACGAAAGAGTTGAACCAGTAGGCAAGCTCGCCGATTTCATCTTCGGCGTCGACGTCGATCCGTCTTGTCAGATCTCCCCGTCCCTGGGCGATATCCTTGATCATGGAGACCAGCTTGACAATCGGCTTTGTAATATATCCGCTCAGGAAGAAGATGGATACGAACAGCAGCACCGTGGTGAGAATAATAATGAAAATAGATGTGTTTGCCAGCACACCCAGAGGACCGTTGATTTCCTGGGTTGACACGACCAGCGCCAGTGTCCAGTTGAGCTCTTCGATCGGCGTACAGATGAAATACTGTTTTTCCCCCTCCCATACCACCTCTTCAATACCCGCTTCTCCCGCGCCGACCAGGGCGGCGGCCGCGTCGATATTCCGGTAGGACTTGTCTTCCACGAGATCGGTGAGTTTCGTTTTGAGTACGAACTCGGGATCATGATGATAATAGAACATCCCATCCTTGCCGATCAGATACGCCTGTCCGCTCTCAAATACATTTTCCAGATTCTTTATGTAGCTGCCGAAGGCATCGAGCCGGAAATCGATTCCCCCCACTCCCAGCACCGACCCGTCATCGTCATAAATGGGGTTCCGGTAGCTGATGGCCGCGAACTTGTCCACAAAATCGATATCCACGTCAAATGATGGCTTGCCCAGAGCGATAGCAGTCTGGTACCAGGCTCTGGTTCCCACCCGGTAGGTGTCGGGTGTTTCCCTGTCAACACTCTCATAGTAAAACTGGGTTTTTTCACTGGCCACCGAGGCCGAATTTATTTCCCCGTCAGCCGCCACATAATCCTTGAACCGCCGGATCATTTCACGATAGAATGCGTCTCTTCCTGGATCGGGCTTCCGGGCCGTGTTGGTTCTCAGCCACTCTTTCATTCTGTAGTCGTTCGAGAACGTCCAGGCGATTTTCGCTTTCTCCCACAGGTAGCCGCTCAATTCGATGGCGGCGCCTTCGGCCTTGGCCATGGCCTTTTCCTGTGTTTCCTTGACAACGAGTGTCTTGCTGAAGCCGTAAAAAACAAGAAATATCACGGCAAGCATAATGATATTGATTCCGAGAATCGAAACCAGCATCTTTCCCCGCAGTTTCAGTTGTTTGAACATCTCCCTTCTCCCTTATTGTGGACACTATGCATTCAGAGAATGCAATTCCAGCACCAGGTCATTGAATGCGTACGGTTTCTCCAGAAAACGGTATCCCTTCTTTTTTATCAGCGGCCAGCGCTGTCTGTGATCGGAATAGCCGCTGCTCAGCAGCACTTTCAGCTTGGGTTTTTTCTCCACCAGCTCATTCACCAGCTCTATGCCGCTCTGTCCCGGCAGCCCGACATCGCTGATCACGAGATAGAAATCACCTTTTTCCCGTTCAAACAATTGCTTTGCCTCATCAGCACTTGAGGCGGCAAACACCGTGTATCCGATACGGTTGAGGCCGTTAATAGTGAATTCCCGTACTTTGTCCTCGTCCTCAACGATGAGTATACGGCGGCCCTTGCCGTCATGATTCGTCACCGCGGCGGGAACATCCGACTTCTTGCTTTTCGGTTTATCGACCGCCGGAAGGTAGATAACGAATTCGCTGCCTTTATGCTGCTCCGAGAACACCTGTATCCAGCCTTCATGCTGTTTGATGATACCGTACACAACCGAGAGTCCGAGACCGGTACCCTTGGACTTCCCTTTCGTACTGAAAAAGGGATCAAAAATCTGCTGTTTGACCTGATCACTCATCCCCGTGCCGGTGTCGGCCACCGAGAGCCGGATGTACTTGCCGGGACGGGACTCGGGCATTCCGTAGCAGTCTTTCTTGTCGAGAGTCACATTCTTGACATTGAACGTGATTTTACCGCCATCGGGCATGGCATCCCGGGCATTCACCGAAAGATTCATCAGCACCTGTTCGAGGGATCCCTTGTCGGCAAACAGGTGCCAGAGATCAGCGGGAAAGGATGTTTCGATGGAAATATTCTCGCCAAGAAGGCGGGTGAGCAGTTTTTTCAGATCCCCGATCACCATTTTGAGATCGATTGTTTCGAATTTCATCGGCTGTTTTCGGCTGAAGAGCAGCAGCTGGCCGGTCAGCTGGGCCGCCTTGTTGGCCGCACTCTGAATATCGAGAAGTTCCCGGTGGACCGGATCATCCTCTTTCACATCCATCAGCGCCATGTCCGAACAGCCGATAATCGCGGTGAGCAGATTGTTGAAGTCGTGGGCGATGCCGCCGGTGAGTACCCCGATCGCTTCCATTTTCTGTGCCTGCAGCAGCTGCTGCTGAATGGCGTCTTTTTCTTCAGCCACCCGTCTCTGCGCCTTGCGGTCATGGAGCACCGAAATGCCGAAGGCAAGATCACCGGCCATCTCCTTAAGCAGTGCCGCCTCTTCCCTGTCGAATGCGGGATCCTGGGCGGAATAAATACAGAGCGCACCGTATATGTTCCCCCCGTTATGAAGCGGCAGAATGATTCTCGTCAGGCCGTCTTCACTGTTTTCTTCGATGCAGGCATCCATTTCGCGCAGCTTGTCGAGTATGGCACTGCCGAGAGTATCGTTAAAATCCGCGAGTGTGTACTGACGTTTCAGCCCTGCCCCGGGTGACACGGCGAGCGCTTCCGGCTGTATGCGCGACATGGAGGCATCAGGAGTGATACCCGCCCATGCCATGGCATACCCGCCGCTCTCCACCAGGATGGTACAGATATCCTGCAGCAGCACGTTGCTGTTACTGGCGCGTACAAGAGCTTTGTTGCCGGCGCTGAGCGTTTTCAGCGCCCGGTTCAATCGTTTCAGCTCTGAATCGGCCTGACGGCGCCGGTTGATATCGCGGAACACCATGAGTATACCGATCGGCATCCCCAGATCGTTCCGCAGGAAGCTGGCGGTCGCCTCGGTCCAGACTCCGCCGCCGTTCTTTCGGATCAGCTCGACTTCCACCGTGTGTGAACGGATCGGGTCCTTTCCCGCGCCGTTTTCCCGGGCCAGTTCTTCGGCAAGTATTCTCTCCGCGGTCTTCAGATCGTCGCTTCCCGCGATATCAGCAGCTTTAAGGCCCTGGGCCTCTTCAGGCGTATATCCCAGCAGATTTTCCACCGAGGGGCTCACATAGGTTGTTTCTCCCTCGAGCGTGAAGGACCAGATCACATCAGAGGTGCTTTCGGTTAACAGGCGGTATTTCTCCTCACTGTTTTTCAAGGCGTTTTCAACTCTGAGCGTCTTCGAAATATCTTCGTACACCGCCACTATCCCGTGCAGCTCGTTATCCACATAAATCGGTGATCCGCTGCAGAGAACACTCACCGGCTCTCTGTCCTTGCGGTATCGGACCGTTTCCACGGAAGTAAGCACTTCTCCATCGAGTACCCGTCTTGCCATCGCCCGGCACTCATCGAGGTTGCCGTTATTGGAGATAAGGTCATCGATATCTTTTCCCATCACCTCATCTCTGGTGTAGCCGAAAATGGTTTCCGCCCCGCCGTTCCAGTCGATGATCCGGTGGTTTCGGTCGAGCGTGACAATCCCGACCGGCGCCTGTTTCACCACCGACTCGAGGTATGATTTTCGCCTCTCGATCTCCAGCGCCATCTCCTTGCGCCCGGTGATATCTTCCACCATCCCCTCATAGTAGAGGACCTCACCGCTGTTATCCCTGACCGCGATGGCCGAGACCGAAATCCACAGCGGTTTCCCGTTTCGTTTCTTCATCAGGTATTCCAGTTCCTTCACCTCCCCCAGCTTACGGAGATTACTGTCGAGGTCGAGGCGGTTTTCAGGATCGTGGAAAAGATCTGATGTATGGAGAGAGAGAACATCCGATTTGTGCTTATAGCCGAATATTGCGACAAAGGCGTTGTTCACGTCGATAAAATGGCCCTTGCGGGTGACCTTGAAAAGCCCGATGGTGATTAATTCCTTGAGGGCGAGAAACTCGCGGTCCTTTTCGGACATGCCCGCCTCTTTCTGCTGCTGCTCAGCCAGCATGCGCTTGCGTTCATCCAGCAAGGTGTTGAAATAGATGCCGAACAGCACCACCACCAGGATGGGAAGAATTCTCATCCATACCGACATCGAATCGGGCAGCAGCAGCCGCTGGAGCAGGCTCCCCCTGTCGAAGACAACGACATCACGGATCGATTCAAGCACCCAGTAGAGCAGCCCGAATCCCGCGCACATGATCATGACTTCGGCTCTTCCCGGAACGTCATGCATCTTGTACTGTTTCTGGTTCAGCTTTTTCTGAAAGGAATATGACATCACTCCGAAAAGAAGGAGAATGAAAACGACCAGAATCCGCATCCAGAATTCCCGGGGATCGGGGATAAAGATAATTTCGAATATACTGCCTTCACCGCTGTTGATGAAGTGCCTGATCGATTCAAATATCCAGTAAAGAAAGCCGAACAGGATTCCCGACCAAATAAGGTGAAACGGCTTTTTTCCAGTCACACTGGGTTCATCCATATTCATACCTTTCGTATCGCTCTACCAGTTCCTGTCCCGGTGACAGGTACACTCCTTCATCGAGAAATCAGGCCGGAAAATTTCACTATGTAATACCGGTGCGCTTTCGCAATGCACTGTTAAACGGGATTCATCCTGTTCCGCCTGGTGTACGCTGCGCATTACCCGTGTGAACCATATGATCGATCTATTGCAATTTTCTTACCACATCGCGAAATACAGCCGCAATTCTTTTTCCTGTACAATAATATGTGTATCAGGGCAGCGACCGGCTTACGGGTGCGCGCCTCGTTCAGCGGGGTGCTCCTTTATCGGGCTGCGACGCGGAGGGCAGCGGCTGGCGCACCTCGATTGTCCCGCCGTCCTCGATAATCTGCAGTTTCCGTCGTCGGGGAAGCACACGAACAAGCGTATGGTGTTCTTCTCCGGGTTCGAGCACAATCTCGCACACCTGGTGCTCAATCTGATGATAGGCCGGAATGTTATACGGGTAAATACGCAGGGTCCACGTTCCGGGCCGTATGTCATCTATATAGAAATAACCCGCCCTGTCGGAAATTCTGCGATGCCGTTCCTCCCCCCGTTCCAGGTCCACGACAACTCCCGGCAGCCCCCGCACCGGTTCAAATTTCAGCTCTTCTTTTTCTTCCTCTTCAACGGGCTTCTCGGACGGGGTGTTGTTGTTCATGTTCTCGACATCATAGATACCATTCAAATCGGTGGTCTCGGTGAATTCATACTGCAGAATACTGCCGGAAAGCCTGGAGGTGGGCATGACATGAATGTCAAACCGCTGCTGTTTTTCCGCCTCTATGGCGATCTGCCGGGGCAGCACTTCCGCGGTTATCCGATACATGCCGAGCTGCTGTCTGTCGACGTTCAGATAATATTCCCCCGGTTTGAGGGCGGGGAACCGGTACAATCCCCTGCGGTTGGTGACCGCCGAAACGCCGTTTATCATGACCACCACATCGGCGACGGGTCTGCCGGTCATGCCATCAAGAACATAGCCGCTGATCCCGCCCCTGTCCTGTTTGCGGGAGAGAGGAATTCCCATCGGGACGGTGTATTCGGCGATAACCGCCACATCCTTGCGGTTGTCCTGGTATCTCAGCAGCGTCTGCCTCGCTTTCAGGGAAAAGGCGTGCGTCCCGAAAAGTTGCTGCCGCACCTTGAGTTCAAACAGATTCCTGTCCATGAAATAGTTTTCAGGAGAAAAGTTATTGCGGTAGGTGAACATCAGCGAGGTGCCGGTAGTGAACTTCATGGCCAGACTGGTTCCCGCGATCACCCTCTGTTCCGGACCGTCGGCGTACCGGGCGTCTCTGAAGTAGTTGACGAATCCGCTTATACGAATATCTCTGGCGGGCCGGTAATTGAGCGATCCGGTAAACGTCTGGCTCGCATTCCGGCTTCCCGTCAGAAAATTCCTGGTGGTTCCGAATTCCCCCCTCAGCTGCAGGGAAAATTTCGTGTAATATAGTCCTGCCGTTACCCGTGTGTAGGTCTCTTTATAATAAAACCGGGGCTGCGGCATTCGGTCCTCCCGAAGCGACTGAATCTGATCGACGCCGAACGTGAGGTGGTCGCCGATCCCGTACGTACACCCGAACTGGCTGTAATAGGACAGGGGTGCCGAAAAACGGGTCGTATCCATGGCATAGTTCTGCCGGTCCCGTCGCATATTACCCGCTATGCGCAGGTTCTTCAGCAGCGTGACTCCCGCGTTTGCCGAGAAAAACCGTGTGTCACGATAATATCCGGGAAATTCGCGGCCGGCGGTGATCAGCGTGAACAGGTAATCCGCGGGCCCCAGCTCTCCCTGCAATTCCAGGTTCACCGCCTCCTGATTACCCCCCCCCGCATCCGCTGAGGCGAATTCCCCGTGCAGACGATTGTTCCTGAGAAATTCCAGATCCCCCTCGACACTCACGATGCTGCCTTCACCGTCTCCTCCCCGTTTGTCGAGATAGTTCCCCTGCACACGCGCCCGTTCGGAAAAGGCATATGAGAGATAGGCGGCCCGCTGATGCACCGCATCTTTCCGCCACAGCGACGTGAGCGCATACCCGCCGAGGGTCCACCCCTTCAGGGAAACCGCCGCTTCCGCCCCCCGCCCGTACCGGGCGCGTTCGGTGAGGAACGAAAGAGTGTAGGGCCTGTCACCACCGTAAACATGACCGTTGTCCTGTTCGTATCCGGCAAACAGTCTCTCGCGCTGGGCATAGATTGAAACGCCGTAGATATCGGGCCCCCGCAGATTGAACAGCAGTTTGTGACGCTCGCCCTGATCGAGGAAGCCGTCCGCGCTGATCTCGCCCTGCAGGGCGCCCCTGCTCTTTTCGCCGCTGTAGGTGACACCGCGCAGGGAGAGTTCCGCGGGCAGGCGATGATAGCCGTCCTCTTTCCTGGTCACCCGGGGAATAATATCGAACAGATGGCCCGTACTGGCCGATACAGATGGATCGGCGGCCATCTCGGCTCTGAATTGCACCGGCACCTTTACCGCGTATTTCTGACCGGCATCAGTGTCGAGCAGTACCCGCACCTGCCTGCTCTCACCCGGTTCGAGGAGTATATTCTCAGGATCGACCGACACCACTTTCGCGCTCCGACAGTCGGCCGAGACAACCACCCTGCCCGCGAGATTGCTCTCGTTGCCCACCTGCAGCAGGCATTCGGTCTGCCGGCCCGCGATCGTGACATCTTCCGCCGCCAGCAGCTGGATGGTAAGCTTTCTGAGCGCCTCTATTCTGACCTGCAGGGAAATCTCATCGCTGATCGACGGCAGTTCCCTGCCCTCGACCCGGTAGGTGAGAGGATACGTGCCGGTGGTGGTTTTACCGGGAATGAAACAGCTGATCAGCCGGGTCTCAACCGCGCCGGGCGCCAGCTCGAACGGAGACTCTTCCAGCAGGCTCTGCCATCCCCCGGGCAGATTCAGGACCGGTGTCAGCTCAATGGGTTCCCGTGTGTTGTTGGTAACTATGAAAGAAGAAGTAATGATCTGGCCGGGCAGCGCAGCGATCACCTCTTCCTGGCCGGGATGCACCTTCACACCGCGGTCCTGCGCGGACAGGACTGCTGCACTGAAAACAAGCGCTATGTAGAGGTACCGTCGTATCATTGCCTATTTCTGCAGAATATTCAGATTGAACTGCTGTCCGATCATCGCCTGCTCCCCGCCGTCGGCGATCAGCAGGGCCTTGTACTTGTCAAACGGGATGCCGGCGAGATCGATTCTGTGGCGCACCGACGTCCCCGGATAGAGACGCATGGGCACACTCTCCCGCCGGTCCAGCTTTTTGCCGGCCTCTGTCACAAGGTCCACCCAGACCAGGGGTTTTGTCCAGCGCGTCCCCCGGTTTTCCAGATCCACCTGCAGAAAGAGACCCTGCTGCCCCTCGAGCACCTGGACACCGAGAAAATTCAAAGAGGGCGTTCCGCTCTCTTCGATATTGGTCACCAGCTGCACGCCGTAACGGACCACCGTGTTGATGCTCAGCGTCTGCTCCCTGAGGGGTGCGTTCTCCGCTTCCGGTACCGGCTCGATCATGATCATGCTCCAGTAGGTCCCCTCGAGGCTCTCCCGCGCCGGCACCGTCACCTTGTAGCTGACCGACGCCTCACCCCCCGGCGGCACATCGAGACGGGTCGGGCTGAATTCGACCCACGAGGCATTGGAACGGTCATGGCCGCCGGGATCATTGTAGAATGTCTCTCCGGCGCAGGTGAACAGGTAGTCGGTCTGAAATACTTTCACCTGCACGACTGCCGCCCCGTCATTGCTGAGGGTAATCACTCCCTCATAGGCCATGCCCGGCAGGGCGGTCTTTTCCCGGGTCAGCTCGCCTTTCACCACGATGCCGCTCCAGAGCTGCAGCATCGGCAGGAGAACGGCTGCCGCTGTACAAACCGGCATAAGCCGGATCTTTCGTTTCATAAGTATTCCCTTGGTCATCATGCCACTCCGTTACGGTATGCATCGCTGCCGCACGGTTCGATGCGTACCCGGCGGACAGGATATCCGCCGGGTACGCGATACGGTCACGATCCGGTGATCGTGTAGGTTACCGTTCTGGACTCACTGCTGATGACGCCGGCCGTGACCGAGGCGGATGCCTCATAGGTCAGGCTGCACTGGGCGTAGGCATTGGAGATCGCCGTCACCAGGTCAGCCGCGGTCGTGCTGAGCGTCACGGCGCTGCCGCTCACCGTACCGACGGCGGTGCCGGTGCCCGAGGGCGTTCCCGCGGTTACCGTGACCGTCAATCCAGTAGAATAGGCGCTGTTGATCGCCACGGTAATCTTCCGTGACGCCTGGTTTGTGGTCCAGTCAAGTGTCGATGTTGCATCAGTGGCGGCATCCAGGTCGGATCCCGCGGTGGCCGAATTGATCGTCAGGACCACTTCCGCGTCGGACACATCGATCTCATTGACCGCCGAGACGGCAACAGTAACGGTGTGGTTATCCTGGGCCATGCCGACGGCGGCAAAGCTGAACAGTGCGATGATCATTACCGCGATGAGGGTGAAACGCTTCATAGATGATTCCTCCTTTGATGGTGTGATGGTGCGTGTAAAAAAATGCGTGAAAACAGAATTGATCATTGCTTCTCACCTCCTTTCCAGATGATGCTGCATGCTGAGAATCGTTTCAGAATGCAATTAGAATACTCGTCACACCATATTATTCAAAGAATATGCCAAATAATGACATATCTGTCACAATCGGCTGACATCCGGAGCCTCCTGCCTTCAGCGGCGGTCAGGGGCCGGAATGCCGCCGCCGGAACATCGCGGCGAACGGCAGCTGCCCGTAACAGAAGTCTATTTACTTATAAGGCTTTGTAAATTAATGATATAAAAGGATACCAAGAGGAATGGCGGCTCGCCATTCCCGCAGGGTGGGAGAAGCGGCCGCACCTGGCATCATGCAACTCATCGGATGATGCGACCGAAGCGGGAGGAACGCGCGGACGGCCGGGGGATCGACTCTTCAGCCCATTTCAAGCTGAAGTTGAATTACATTATGAAAAATCAGGAAGATAGGCTGCGAAACTCGTTCAGCAGGTCCGGCAGATGGAGAAGGGGTTCACCCCGTCTCACCGCCGCGTTCAACAGGGAGACAGCGGAGCGCAGCTGCCGGTACCCGGCGCGGACGTTTCCGTCCCGGGCGAGGGGAAAAATCGAGTTGTTGGTCAGCAGCGGATCCAGGGCCCTCTGCTCATCTCCATCCCCCGTCCAGTCCGCCGGCCAGCAGGCGGTGCCGGGTATGGGCGAAAACGAGGCGAGATTGACCTGGATGCCGAGGCTGAAAACATATAAAATGCTTTGAATGACTTCCTCCGGCGCCTGATCCGGGAGCCCCATGAGAACGTAACTGCGTATTTGTGAGGGAGTGAAGCCCGCCGCAAACAGGTGCTCGACCGCCGCCGCCAGCTCCGGGTTCCGAACCTTGTACTGCATCGCGGCCTGGCGGGAAGGATCGGATGATTCAAAACTGAGCTGAATGGTGCTGAATCCTGCCGCTTTCATCAGGTCTGCGGCCGTTTGATCGATTTTACCGGGCTGCAATCCGTTCGGTGTATGAAACGAAACCGGCAGCCTTCGGCTCACAATCTCATCTAAAAGCGGCAGCAGATGGTGCTCCTTGCGATGCAGCAGGGCATCATCAGCGAATGCGATATTACCGACGTTCCGTTCCAGTGACAGCCGGGTGATTTCCTCCACGACCGTTCCGGTATCCCGCTGAACAAAGCCGGGATAGAGAAGCCCCGAGGCACAGAAGGGGCAGCGGTACGGGCAGCCCCTGGATGTGAGAACAACCGCGGAGTCGAGCACGGGATAGAGATCCCAGGCGGGAACAGAAACCATTTCTTCGGCCGGGGTCATGGAGATGCCGAAAAGAGTCCGCACAAGGTCAGGCAGCATGTCTTCCGCCCGGCCGGGCAGCACCATATCGGCGCCGCTGCCGCGCCGCGCGTGCGCGGGGAACAGTGAGGCGTAGATGCCGCCGAGGATAACCGGAACCCCGGGAAAGACCGACTTTACCAGGCCGATGGTCTCATGGACGCCCTGATACCAGTAGGTCATGCCGGATGTAACGAACACCGCGTCCGGTTCGGCGGTCCGCCACAATCGCTTTTCGACCAGATCACGGGGCCAGCCGTAGCGGCTGTAGTACCGGGGTACGTGGGAAACGCAAGCGGGTTTGGCGATGCGGATTTTTGGATAGTGGCCGGTGCCGTCGGCCCGGAAGGAGAGAGCCCGGTCCCGGTAGCGCTCCCTGAAAAACGGATCGAACCGGTCGAGACAGTCGAGAAGATCGCACCTGCATCCTGCCTGAGTAAGCATATCGGCGACCATCAGCAGACCCAGCGGCTTGATCCAGAGATCGTAAGCCGCGAAATCGGTAATCCAGGGGTTGACGAGCAGAATTGTCGGTCTGCCGGCCTTCATCCGCCGAACCGCCCCCCCTTAGCGGTCGTGTTCCCGCGGTTCCGAGGCGGCGTGCCGGATGATCAGCGTCACTCCGCCGGCAATGAGCAGAATGGCAAGCCAGGGTACATCGGTGTAGAACCAGCCGAGATTGTTCCCCAGCCAGATCAGGCCGGCGGCCAGAAACACGATACCCCAGAAAAGGGAGGATCCGCGTTTCCTGCCGGACTCGTCCTGCTTCTCCGTGCCGACTGCCCGCTCTACCGAATGCTCGATCCGCCTGCCGATGTCTTCCAGCCGTTTTTCCAGCTCTTTAACGCGTTTACCGAGCCGTTCCTCCAGTTCAGTGATCTTGTCGTCAATCATGGGGCACTCCGTGTTAGATGGAATATTTTGCGATAATTTCAGCGGGAATTTTTGCCGGCCTGCCGCTCGCGCTCTCGATCAGCACATACCGGGCCGTTCCGTGGGCGGCGAGAGCGCCGGTGTTCCGCGATTCAATTTCAAACGCGACATCCACCGTCGCTTTCCCGACATCCTCAACCCAGGTGCGCACCAGCACGCAGTCGCCGAAAGCGACGGCGGTCCGGAATTCGATGGTATAGGTGCGGGCAAACCAGGTGTAGCCCATGGCCAGAAAATCCTCCATCGACACTTTGTAGCACCGTTTCATCTGATCGAACCGGGCCGTGAGGAGGTAATCGAGGTAGATCGAGTGGTGGACATGGCCGTTGATATCGATATCTCTGGGCTGGACCGGGATTTCCGTCTCAAATTTCTGCATTCGTGTCTGCTCCCTGTTGGCGGGTGTCGCGTCCTTTACCGCCTGGTCTCGAGCGCCTGCAGCACTTCCCTGATCTGATTCCTGATCTCTTCGCTTTCAGTGCTTTCGAGAAGTCCCTGCAGATACATGGTCGTCATCTCGGTGCGGTTGAGGCTGCCGGTAAGCCCGGCCAGCAGCGAACCCACATAATCCGGACATCCCGGCATTGTGATCGCCTCCAGCATATAGGCGTGGGCGGAGCGAGTATTCCCTTTGTACATCCAGTCTATCCAGCCCAGGTAAAAGGGGAACCGCCACTCCTCCGGATTGAAACGGTAGCCTTTTTCCAGCAGGTGATACGAGGGGTCAACCTCACCGGTATTCATAAGCACGTGAATGCCGCCGAAAAAATAGGGCAGGGTGAAGTGAGGATCGATGGTCGTAACCCGTTCGAGCATCGGGTACACATAGTCGACCAGTCCCCGGCTTTCCCCGGTAAACAGATTGTGCCGCAGCGTCTCGTCGATGCCGGCTACGGTATCGGTATCGAACGTCCGGTACTGTATTTCCGACAGTTCACTGCTGATTGCACCCTGTTTCTCGGCATAGACGAAGTAGGGATTATCGTCGTCCATGATTCGTCGCCCGTAGTAGAGAACCGTCTTGATCCAGAGCAGATCCGCCATCATTCCCCGGTACCCCATGCTGAGCCATTTGAGGGTTTCGCCCCTGGGCAGGAACTGGGGACTCTTGTCGATGAAATGGATTTCCCGCTCCCGGTCGATCTCGATCCGGCTCAACTGGACAGCAGCCGCGAGCAGGATGATCAGTGCAGCTATCACCGCTTTTCTGCCAGTGACATTCATTTATTTCAGGTCCTTTTTTTCAAATATGAGTGAGGTAAAAATAAGCAGAAGCAGAACATAGGAAAGGCCGTACACCGCTCCCAGAACCACCGCATGAGGGCCTGTCTTGAGATGCTCCACCACTGCCAGTTTGATATTCAGCTTTTCCAGATTCGGCACCACATAGTAAATCAGTTTGAGCAGCCAGTGAAATCCCCTGTCTTCGTACAATTTGACGAAATCATGGAGATACCCGCTCAAATGCCCGGAAATAAAGACGGTAAGCGTGAAGATCGCACTGAGCACCGGGGAACTGAATGACGAGAAAAAGAGCGAGAACGCGACGATCAGCAGTATCTCGATATAGATCAGCAGAACGGCCGGCAGCAGCGCCGTATCGATCGTCCCTTCCATCAGCCACCCGGCGGCAAGCAGCGCGGCGGTCATCAGCAGTACATTCACCGCCAGTGTGAGGGCAAGTCCCAGGTACTTGCCGGTGACGATTTCCCAGCGGTGCACCGGTTTTGAAGCGATGATATAGATGGTCCGCCCCTCCAGCTCCTGCACCATAAGTCTGATACCGATGAACACGGCAATGAGCAATCCGAAAATGGACATCGCGCTCAATCCGAAATCCTTGATCACTTTGGACTGTTCCCCCAGGGACCAGTCGCCGATGACCAGCGACAGAAGTATCAGACCGATGGCGAACACGAGAATATTGAGCAGGATCCGGTTTCTGATTGTCTCTTTAAAGGTGTTTTCCATTACCGCGAGGATTCTCATTGGTCTATCTCCCCAATTCTGCCATAAATATATCTTCCAGTGATTGCCGCACCGGCACGACCGAGATAATCTCCCCTTCCCATGATTGCACGTCCGAAAGCAGGCGTGAAAGCTGCTTCCTGTCCGGCAGCCGTATCATCACCTGACCGCCCTGCACGGCAACCTTTTGCCAGGAATCACCGATCCGGCCCTGTTTTTCCTGATCGAGGCGAAAGGTCACTTCCACTGCCGATGTTCCCAGATCTGTCAGCGCCTCGAGATCGGCGACCCGCTGCAGCCTGCCCTCTTTCAGGATCCCCACGCGATCGGCGATCATTTCCGCATCCGAAAGGATGTGAGAGCTGAAGAAGATGGTCTTTCCCTGAGCCTTCAATTGCAGGATGGTGTCCCGAAAATCCTTTCTGCCCACCGGATCGAGGCTCGCCATGGGTTCATCGAGGATGACGATCTCGGGTTCATTCATGAGGGCCTGGGCGAGTCCCAGCCGCTGCATCATTCCGCGGGAATAGCTCCTGATGAGCGCGTTGCCGCGTTCGCCCAGCCCCACTCGTTTCAGGAGAAGGTCGCTTCGTTTCAGCCGCTCCTCTTTGCCGAGGCTGAACAGCCGGCCCGTGAAATCGAGGAATTCACGGCCGGTCAGGTATTCATACATGCGGGGCTGTTCGGGCAGAAACCCGATCTTGCGCATCGCCCGCCGGGAGGCGTTGCTTTCGCCCAGAATCATGACCGACCCGCTGGTGGGGAACATCAGACGCATCAGCAGTTTTATGGTCGTGGTCTTTCCGGCACCGTTGGGTCCGATGAATGCGAACACCTCTCCCCGGGGGATGGTCAGGGTGAGGTCATCCAGACCGAGGACATCTTTTTCCCCGAGCTCCCCCTTGTACATTTTCCTGAGATTGCTGATCTCCAGTGCGTGCTGTTTCATACCTTTCCCCATGCCTTGTTACACACTCTTGGGCGTTACCCGCGGCCGGAAAGAAGCTCCTGAATCATACTGACAGCCGCAGGTCCATCTTTCGCATAGCCGTCCGCCCCGATTTTTGCCGCGTAGGCCCTGGTCACTACCGCGCCGCCGACCACAACCTTCGCCGATGACCCCGCCTCCTTGAGTTTTCGAATCACCTCGGGCATTTCCGTCATGGTTGTCGTCATCAGGGCAGAAAGCCCGATCACATCCGCTCGATGGCGCAAAGCGGCATCGACGATTGTCCCGGCATCGGCGTCTTTGCCGATATCGATGACGCTGAATCCGTTGTTTTTCAGAAAGAGGCCGACGATATTCTTGCCGATATCATGCACGTCCCCTTTGACGGTGCAGAGAACGACCGTACCCGCTCCCGAGACCTCTCCGCTCTGGAACAGGGGCTCCAGTACAGTGAAGGCGCGCTGCATCGTTTCCGCGGCCAGGATCATCTGGGGAAGGAATATTACCTTCGCGTCATACTGCCTGCCCACTTCCTGGATCGCGGGGATGAGGAGCTCACTGTTGATATCGACGGGTTTCATGCCCTCATCGAGCACCCTGCGAATCAGCCCTTCGATGTCAGTACGGTTGCCGCTGATCACGGCCTCCCTGACCCGGGCCCTGCTGTCACTCTCTTTCCGTCCGGCCCGGTCCTTCCCTGGTATCGTTTTCTTTTTCTTTTTCTGGTGGCTCCTGACAAACGCAATTGAATCCCGGTCGCGAACGGTGAGCACCGATGCCGCCCGCACCGTTTCCATTATCCGGCGGTCCGCGGGATTGACAATGGCCGCATCCAGGCCGCTGCCCATGGCCATGCTTAGAAATGTCGCGTTGATGAGACTCCTTTCGGGCAGACCGAAAGAGATATTGGAGACGCCGAGCACCGTCGGCAGCCCCAGCTCTTCCCTTACCAGCCTGGTTGCCTTCAGGGTTTCCTCGGCACGTTTCTGCTCCGCCGATACGGTAAGCGTGAGACAGTCGCAGATCAGGTCCTCACGGGGAATGCCGGCCGCTTCGGCCCGCGCGATGATTTTCTCCAGCACCGCAAGACGCTCAGCGGCCGATACAGGGATACCCTTTTCTCCCACCGCCAGACACAGCACCGCGGCGCCGTAGCGGGCCGCCAGGGGCAGTACCGCGTCCAGACTCTCTTCACTGCCGTGTACGGAATTGATCAGCGGTTTGCCGGTACAAGCGCCAAGGGCCGCCTCGATAGCCTTCCGGTTCGTGCTGTCGATCACCAGGGGAACACTGATGCTACTCTCGAGCGCTTCCACTACCATGCCCATCACTTCCGGCTCGTCGATTCCCGGCACTCCCACGTTCACATCGAGGAGACTCGCCCCCTGTTCAACCTGGCTTTCGGCCTCCCTGATTACTATCCCCGCCTGTTTTTCACGGAGCGATTCCGCCAGATCGTCGCGGTTGGTGGGATTGATTCTCTCGCCGATGACCGCGAACGGCAACCCGCTTCCGATGGACACCGACACAGTTCTGCCCGCGAGCCGCAGGCACGGATCCACATGGCGGACGACCGGTTTCATGCCTTTGACGGCGTTCCTGATCGCGCGCGTGTATTCGGGTGTTGAGCCGCAGCAGCTGCCGACGATGTTGGCGCCCAGCTGGACAAAGGTTTCCGAGAAGGCCGCCATCTCATCGGGTGTCACCCTGTAGGTATCTTCATCATCCTCAATACTGGGAAGACCGGCGTTCGGTTCCACGAACACCGGTTTGCTGGAGTGCACCGCATATCTGCCCACGATCTCGAGCATCGGCGCCGGCCCGGTGGAACAGTTTACCCCGATGACATCGGCGCCCGCAGCTGCGATGACGACCGCGGCTGTTTCCGGCCCTGTGCCGGTGAAGGAAAGAAATGTCTCTTCATAGGTCATCGCGGCCAGAATCGGAAGACCGGTGGCGTGGCGGGCGGCCATGATCGCGATTTTCAGCTCTTTAAGATCGCCGAAGGTCTCCATCAGCAGCAGGTCCGCACCCCCGTCGCAGAGAGCGGCCGCCTGCTCCCTGAACGCCTCATAGACATCAGCGGCCCCGATATCCCCCAGAGGGGTTACCAGCTTGCCCGTGGGACCGATGCTTCCGGCCACCAGCGCCGAGCCGGCCGATTCTTTCGCCAGGCCCGCCGCGGTTCGGTTGATGACCACAGCCCGGTCCTGCAGACCATAGGACGCCAGTTTGATCCGGCTGGCACCGAACGTATTGGTGGTGATGATATCGGCGCCGCCCGCAACATATTCCCGGTGGATCTCCTTCATCAGCGAAGGATTTTCCAGGGAAACCAGTTCGAGACAGCCCTGACCGGCGCCGTACTGCTGCAGCATGGTCCCCATGGCCCCGTCGAGTATCAGTATCTCGCTTTCCAGACGTTTTTCAAGGGTCGTTCGTTTCACTCACTCTTCCTTTTGTTCACTGCCGCCCAGCCCCGCCGCGTCAAGGAGCACGGGCGTAACACTTTCCCAGTTCAGTGGCATCAGGTGCACACCCCTGATCCCTTCGGTCCGGCGGAGCGCCCGGATGGTTTCCACCGCCTCCCGGACACCTGTCTCTTCCGGATGATCAGCTGCCTCCATGCGGGCAATGACATCCGGGTGAATCCGCATGCCGGGGACATTATCCTGCATGTATCTGAGAGCGGCCGCCGATTTCACCGGCATCACACCCGCGATTATGGCGGCCCGGCGATCGAGATCACGCTCCCTGACCCGCTCGAGCCAGCGGAAGAAGTACTCAAGATCAAACACGGGCTGCGTCTGAATAAAGGCGGCGCCGGCATCTATTTTCTTTTCCAGGCGGTGAATCCTGGCGTCGAGGGGTTCTGCAAAGGGATTCGCCGCACCGCCGATCAGGAATGACGGCGGGGTCTTGATGGGATCGCCGCTGAGAAAGCGGCCTTCAGTCATCCCTTTCACTGCAGCGATGAGCTGTATGGAATCCATATCAAATACCGGTCTCGCCTCCGGATGGTTCCCGAAAGAAGTGAAGTCGCCGCTGAGACAGAGCACATTGCCGATGCCCAGGGCGGCGGCGCCCAGCAGATCGCTCTGAACAGCGATTCTGTTGCGGTCTCTGCACGTCATCTGGATGATCGGCTCCAATCCCTCCTGCCTGCAGATGACAGCGGCGCTTATGCTGGAGAGCCGCACGATGGCAGTCTGATTGTCGGTGATATTGACGCCGTCGATGCCCCGCCTGAAATGGGCCGCCTTGCGCCGTATAACATCGCCGTTACTGCTTTGCGGCGGACCGAGCTCGGCGGTGACGACGAATTCGCCCCGGTCAATTTTTTCCGCGAGTGTCATCATCATTCTGTTTCCGAAGAAAAAGCACCGGCGGCCCGATCCTGCGGGTGAATACGTTGAACCAGGCGGAACTCTTTTCCAGCCGCCAGTTGTGCATGGGCTCGACGGCATCCAGGAGCACGCCCCGGCGCAGCAGGCGGCTTCGCCGGTAGATCGCATACCAGACACAGGTTCGTTCCGGAAACACCTCACACCGCCCTCCGTCCCTGGTGCCGCCGCAGGGGCCGTTGCGCAGACGTTTGGGGCAGCGCTGACTGCAGATGAACGCCGTATGGCTGAGAATGCATTCCCCGCACTGCTGACAGCGAAAGAGCGGTTTCTTTATCAGATCCTCGCCGAACAGCAGTATCCGCGAAATAATTCTCCCGGCCCGGCCGGGCCTCCCTTTGTCGACAGTGACCAGACTCACCAGCAACCCCGGAGTAACATCAGATTCAACGCGTAAAGTATAAAAAAATATAAAATTCTTCCATGTCAATAGCAAGGACAATCTCTGCAGGATGATCCCGTCTGGAACCGGTGTTTTCCCCTTTTCATGGCCCGCTTTTTGCAAATATGTTGTCCGATATATGTATCTGCAAAATGATACGCAAACCATTTCTTTCTGAAATAATCGGGAGCGGTGTCACCCAATATGAAATCCAGAAATTACATTTGGTCCGGACTGCCATCACAGCACGGCTTTACGCTGGTGGAATTAATCATCGTGATCGTCATTATCGGCATACTGGCTTTATCTGCCCAGGCAAAATATCTCGATCTTTCAGCAAATGCCGAAAGAGCCGCCTGCTTTGCAAACCAGATGGCACTCGAGACGGCTCAGACCATCTTTTATACAAACACAATGATTACCAGCGGCACAGGCAGGTACGCATCATCCCTGGAGGAGCTGGCCCCGAACCTCAGGGAGCAGAAAGCGCCGGTCTGTCCGGGAGGAGGAGAATATCAGCTCTTGTCAAACGGCAAAGCAGAGTGTACTGTTGCTGAACACAGCCGTACCCTTCAGGCCAATGGGAATGGCAACGGAAACGGCAACGGAAACGGCAACGGAAACGGCAACAATGGTGACAATGGCAATCATTTCGGGCAAACCGGCAACAAGGGCAATCACTACGGAAACGGCAATGGGAACGGGAACAATGGCACCGGCAACAACTGAGGTGCGCTGAAACGCCCGAGGGGACGAAGGCGCACTGTCAAGGAGAACCCCGTTCCCGCCGGATGGTCCATTATTTGCAAAGAATACTATAAACTGGATCGGACGCGAATTCAGAGACACCGGCGGAGTGTCTACAACAATAATAAATGGTGTATACCACAATGAAACGGAGAAATCACGTCACAACCGGGCTCACATCTCAGCAGGGATTCACTGTTGTCGAGCTGGTTATCGTCATCGTTATTGTCGGCATACTCGCCCTCGCGGCATCGGCAAAATACATCGATCTCTCAGCGAGCGCTGAACGTGCCGCCTGTGTGAAAAATCAGATGGCTCTGGAGACAGCGCAGAAGATCTTTTTCGCCCAGGAAATGATAAACGGCGACGGCGGACGATACGCCGCCACCCTCGAGGAACTGCTTCCCCACATAGGACAGGGTGCCGCCCCCGTCTGCCCGAGCGGGGGCACCTATCTGTTGCACGCAGACGGTTCGGTCAGCTGCTCCGACACGGACCATGCGCGGTAACCCGGCCGATCCGCTCCGTGAGGCGGGTCATCTATTGTGAATAGGGATTAGTGCAGCGCTTTAAGGATGACCATGGTGATGTCATCCGACTGCGGAGCGTTACCAACGTAGGCCTGCACAGCGGCGACAATCCTGTCAAGCAGTTCCCGGGCGCCGCAGGAAGGATTATTCGCGGCTATCTTCCAGATATTCTCTTCTCCGAACTCTTCCTCATCGCTATTCATCGCTTCCGAGATGCCGTCGGTGAACATCACTATTCTGTCCCCGGCTTTCAGGGTCACCGATCCTGTCTCGAATCGAACATCCGGCATCATACCGAGAATGAGCCCGCCGGCCATGAGCTCTTCGACGGCTCCCTTCCCGCTGATGCGGTAAGGCGGGTTGTGCCCGGCGTTACAGTAGGTAAACTCACCCGTTTCAGTGTTCAGTTCACCGTAAAAGAAAGTAATGAATTTATCGATCGGAGTGTTCTGATGGATCAGGACATTGATGCGGCTCACCATTTCAGCCATCGTCAGATCGCCGCCTGCCAGGGCCCGCAGACTCGCCTGCAGATTTGACATCAGGAGCGCGGCACCTGCCCCCTTGCCGGAGACGTCCGCTATGGCGATTCCCCAGACATGTTCGGAGATGGCGATGACATCATAGAGATCTCCTCCCACCTGTCGGCTCGAGAGATTGATAGCGGCAATCTCATACCCCGGCAGCTCAGGCAGCCGTTCGGGAAGCAGCGCCTGCTGCATACTGCGGGCGAGATTGAGTTCCTCTTCCATTTTCTGCTTTTCAAGCGTCTCTTCAAAAAGCCGCGCGTTTTCAATGGATGTCATTGCCTGGTTACCCAGGGTCTTGAGAAATTCAAGATCGGCGTCGGTAAACCCGGCCCCCGTGATCTTTCCGCCCACCGCAAGCACTCCCTGGATGACATCCTGGACGCGCATGGGTACGAGCACCGCGAAACCGGCGTCTCGGAAGCGCCGGAACTGTTCAATATGCTCGAGGACGATCGGTTCCGTGAGACCGCAGAGCTGCTCGCTGTTGCCGGGAACAGCGCCGCCGCCCTTTGAGACGAGAACTCCCATCTCATCATCATGCCGGACGTACACCGTGCATTTATTGACCATCAGCTCGCCCATTACCGCGAAAATAAGCAGACTCCCTATCTTCTCGCTGTCCAGGGTCATATTCAGTTCCCGGCTGATATCGAATATGGTATTGAGCTGCTGGATTTTCCGGTCGAGGGCGCGGTTCACCGCCTGTATTTCCTCGACATTCAGGCTGTTGGCCACGGATGTGGCGGCGATATTTGACAATGAGTCGAGAAACTCGATTTCCGCCTCTGTGTATGATTTGTTTCCTATCTTGTTGCCGAATCCGATAATCCCCACATTCCCCTGTCCGGAAACCAGCGGGATCAGCAGCTCTATATTGTATTTTTTAAAAAAATCGAGCCAATCCCGGGATTCGTCATCCTCCTCGATCAGCATCGAACGCGGAATCATGGTGTCGATTTTCAGAATCTTTCCCAGCAGATTCCTGGGAAGTCCTTTCAGCTCTTCCAGTACGTAAATGTCATCCTCACCCCGGTTCAGCATCACCATACCGCGGCTGATGAGCATATGCCCCATGGGGATACGAAGGATATTTTCAAGCACGGAGCGGATACTCAACGATGCCGTCAGGGAACGGCTGATCTCAAACAGAGCGGAAAGCTCCAGGAGCCGTTCATCGAGTACTCTGGACATATCTTCTGATTTATTCTTTCTCTGAGCAGACATGGAAAAGACCCTGCATACAATGATATAGTGTGAGGATAACAGCGCCGTCCGGCGGGCCGCACGGCCATTCGGACAGGAAACAACAGGATGTGACCGGATAGTATTCCTGAAAAGGTATTCGACCCGCGAGCGGAGGAACCGCACTCCGCTCAATTGTTCGAAGCGGGCAGGTATTTGACCATAATCACGTTATTTCTGTTGCCGGGTCCGGCCTCGTAATCGACTTCGTCCATCAAGGTCTTCATGAGGTAGATACCGAGGCCGCCCACTCTCAATTCAGCCAGATATTTCTCCATATCGGGCATTTCGATGGTTTCATGATTAAAGCTTTTTCCGTAATCGGTGACCCTGATTGCAATCTTTTTATCATCGCTTTTCACATTGATATCGATGTCACCGTTCGGCACATCACGATAGGCATGCTTGATTACATTGGTACAGGCCTCATCAATAGCGAGCTCAATCTTGTTGATATCATCTTTAGCGAAGCCCATACCCGAAGCAATTCCAGAGATGAACGTCCGAATTCGCTCAAGATTTTCCAACCGGCCGGGAATCTTCAGATGGAATTTTTTCGTTTTTGCTTTCATGTTCTGCGACCTTTCGCTGCCCTTCGCAATCGTACCGTTGTCATCCCTTTTTATACTTGTCAACAGCCTCTGACTCTTTGCTCACGATCTCGTAAAGAACAGGAAATCCCAGCAAATCAAATACTCGAAATACTTTTTCAGTCGGTTCAGCCAGCTTGATGTCGCCGTCTTTCTGCCTGATATCTTCAATGAATCCCATAAAGACACCGAGTCCGGCGCTGCTGATATAGGCCAGTTTCGCCAGATTGACGACTATTTTCACTCGTTCCTCGTCAACAAGCTGCTGCAGGGCCGTCTCGAACTCCGGCGCGGTGTGTGCGTCCAAATACCCTTTCAGATAGACGATTGAGATATCGTCAACGTCTTTCCGCGTTACTTCGAATTCGCTCATCAATCTCTCTCCTTGTTGTTAGGTGCATCCGCCGGCAATCTGAGGATGAAAAGCGTCACATCATCATGCTGGGGTACATCCCCGATGAATGCCTGCATATGGCCCCGAATGAGGCCGGAGGCATCAGCAGCCGGCAAATCGTCCATATCGAGCAGTATGTGTTTGAGACGATCTTCTCCAAACTCTTCTCCATCCCGGTTTCTCGCCTCGATCAGGCCGTCCGTCAAATAGACGATAGTATCACCTTCAACTAAAGACAGTTCCTGCTTCTTCAGTATACGGGTCATAATATCATTGGTTGCAAGGCCCAATCCTATACCGGCCGGTTCCAGCCACTCTGCTTTGTCCCGCCTGACCAGTGCTACAGGCGGATGTCCGGCCCGCGCCAGGACGAGTTTCCGTTCCCGGTGATACAGCATGGAATATATCATTGTTACAAACGTATCTTTCTCAAAATGTGTCTTCACGAACCCGTTTATTTCAGTCAGTATCTCTACAGGGCAGGCATGATGACGGGCAAGCGCCTGAACGAGCCCTTTCATTTCCGCCATGTAAAAGGCTGCCGATGCCCCCTTGCCGCTTACATCGCCAATTACAATATCGGTTCTCTCCGGACCGACCTGAATGATGTCGTAAAAATCCCCGCCGATTTCATTGGCGGTGATGCAGAACGCATCCAGCTCGATGCCGGCAATGGCGGGCATCTTTTGAGGCAGCAGCCGCATCTGGGCATTATGGGCCAGTTTCAGCTCTTCCCGGTACACCTCCTGTTCGATGCTCACCTGGGCCAGGCGCGCATTTTCCAGGGCGACACCGACCTGGTCGGCAAAGGCTCTGAACAGCCCCCGGTTCTCCTCTGAAAAGCCGAACCGGTCATGATTCACGGCGTAGATATAGCCCCGGAGCGTTTCCTTGAACGTAAGCGGCGCGGCCAGCACCGAACCCGCCTTCACCATGCCGGCAGCCATGCGCCTGCACACCGTATCACGGGGCACATTATTGATCAGCAGGGAAGGATTCGCCGCATCGATCAGTTCCCGCAGGTCCGCCTTCATATCGGCAGGGAGTTCCTCCATATACTGGCATGAGAGTCCCGCGGACCAGGCGAGGCGGTACCCGGCTCCCGCCTTCAGCTCGATCCAGGTAACATCCGCGTTGACGATGTTCGCCGCAAGTACGCAGCTTGTCGACAGCAATTCACCCTTTTCGATGATCGACCCCAGTTCCGCGCCCAGATTCTGCAGATAGCGGATCTGCCGCATTCGCCTGTCCATAATGCCCGCTGAGGGCAGCTGCAGCAGGATTCCCGCGAGCCCCAAGCCGGAATAGATCATAAAAAAGGTATGAGTATCGCGAATAAATATACCCGCGGTAATGCTGAAACGAGTGACCGTGCCGGCCAGTGATCCTCCCGCGATTCCGGCAATAATGTTCACCGCTGTTCCGGCGAACAGGATGGCGATTTTCTGCCGGCGGTTGAGATAATGAATCCATTTGCACCGGAACCCGTTGAGTACGGCGAGCAGTAAAAAGAGAACCGTGAGCACGCCGGTTGCATTGCTGAAATCGAATTCCCTGTCCCAGCCGAATCCGCCGGACTCCGGGCCGCTTTCCAGGGTGAAAAATGTCTGTACGATCCTCAGCACCATCACCACTGTCAGCAGGTAGAACATCCCCGAGGTCCTGCGGCTCTGGTCGACGAAAATAAGACCCTGTATGAAAATCAGCATTCTGACCGTTACATACACCGCCGCGGCAAAGACAAGATACCAGACAATACCCGGAGCGTCGCCCGCACCAGCTGCATCCCAGGTGCGTGTTCCCGAGTACTGTTCGAGCAGGACAAGAGCGATCAGGAGGAGGAGCACGTACAGCCCCAGTTGCCCGATCTTCTGCAGGAGCGTCCTGTCCGCACTCTGTTCAAGATGAACGAATCCCCAGTAGAGAAGCAGGATCGCCGCACCGGCCACTATTTCCGCGGCGGTGAATCTGCCGGTGAACACCCTGTTTTCAAACAGTGTGCCCAGTGCGGCCGCCAGAAGCAGCCCGCCTGCCGACACAATGATACATCCCCGTTTCATTCGCATCCTGTTTACTACCGTATCTTGACCAGAACAGCCGTAATGTCATCATGCTGATTTGTACCGGCCGTGAAATTATCGACACTCTGTTCAATTCTGCTCAGCATTTTTTGGGCCGAAAGGCGGTGGTAGGTCTCGACGATATGCATGAGCCGTTCTTCTCCGAATTCTTTACGCGAGGTGTCCTTTGCCTCATTTATCCCGTCAGTGTAAAAGAGAAACAGATCATTGGGATGATAGGGTACGGTCCGCTCCTCGATCGTCTTCGCAAACAGGCGGCCCGAATCGAGTCCCAGGGCTATCCCCGGCACATCCACCTCTTCAGCAAGTCCGGTCTCCGCCCGGAAGAGAATCATGGGATTATGTCCCGCCCGGGCAAAGGTGAGGGTCCCGGTGTCGAAATTGAAGACACCGATGATCATGCTGATAAATTTGCCTCGTTCGGCATTGGCATAAAAGAGTTTATTCATATTGATCAGGATATCCCGCGGTGAGGTATGAATTTCAGTCTGGGACTTGAAAAATCCCTTGGTGAGCGTCATATAGAAAGCGGCCGATATCCCTTTTCCCGACACATCGCCGATCACAACTCCGAGACGATCCGGACCGAGAATAAAATCAAAATAGTCACCGCCGACTTCCTTTGCCGGGCGGCAGATACTGGCTATATCAAGCTGCGGTATCTCCGGGTTCTTTCGCGGCAGAAACGTCTCCTGCACATGTCTGGCAATATCGAGTTCCCGCTGAATCCGTTCCCGTTCGTACACCCGCTGCATATAGTCCGGCACGTATCCGGCGATCTCTTCGGTGGAGGTGTCGCTCTGAAACGCTCTCAGAGCATACATCAGCCCCCCGACAAATACCGCCAGGAGCACTGCACCATACAGCCAGAACCCGGCCCCGCCCATACAGAGCATCGATCCGTAATAAAGCAGGGGCAGCGCGCAGAGCGCGGTGAAGACCGTGAGAAAATCATACCGGATAAAAAAGAGAGTAACGAGCAATCCGAGAATCGCGTTGACGGCCATCGACTCCCAGACCGGCAGCACTCTCGGCAGGCCGAAACTCACCGAAGTAAATAACAGCAGAGCGGGAAGCAGCACCCAGACAGTCTGCTTGAACCAGCGCCGAAGCAGCGTCACCATAAATAAAAAGAACACCGAAATAAAGACCGCCCTGAACAGCAGCTCACCCAGAATAAACAGCCTGAACGGTGACGGAAACAGCAGTCGGCTGCTCATCAGTGAAAGAGGATAATAGGCGTCGCTGAACATGACCGCCGCTTTGCCCAGTACGGACACAATACCGAGACCGATACAGGCAAGGGCAATGCCCCGTATAATCGCCAGACCGGTGCCGGGGAACAGAATGCGCCGTTTCATGGCATCGACGGTGAACAATTTTTCCGGCCACTCCTCGCGCACGAGGGAATCGCTTACACAGTAGAGCCCCCAGACGGCGCCGGTAAAAATCAACGCGATCACACTGTCGGCGATGAGCCGGTTCACCGTGAGACCGCCGCTCATGAATTCTCCGTAAATGAGCCACGAGATCGTGCCTGCCATGGCCAGCAGCGCCGGCAGCAGTCCGCTCTTCAGATCGAGCTGATCAGCGCGGAGCCGCCTGATAAAATAGACGATCATGAGAATGATGAGAATAAAAGCACTGAGCACCAGAAGGAAGGCGCCCATGTTGTCATCGCCGCTTCCAGTGTACTGTTTGGGAATCGGATACCGCTTCTCGAATTTGAGCACTTTGCCCCTGCGGACATCCACCGTCAGATCGACCACCTGTCCGGCCGCGGTTGTTTCCCGCCTCCATGTGTACCGCCGCACCTGAAGCGGACCGCGTCCCCGTTCTTCACTGCGGTCGAACTGCCACTTGCTGCCGTCGCCTCTGAACACCCGCTGGGCCAGCAGAAGCGCAACGGAAAAATCATCCGCCTCGTTCTCGGAAGAGCCGGGCCTGACCATAAACGCCGGCACCTGAAATTTCAACGGCTCACCGTTCCAGTCGAGAAGCAGTTCCGCCGCCGAGTTTTCACCTGCAGGGGCCAGCGTCTGCAGTACCGTATCTCCCCTGGCAATGTCAAGCCTCCAGCGTATCCTCCAGAACAAGACGGGTATCGTGTCACGGGCAAGGGCTATGGCCCGCGCAGAACCGAATTCAGTATAGAGATGCCGCTGCTGCAGCTCGTCATGGTCCAGCTGAATCGCGGGCACGATATCATTGAAATTATATCCCATCTCCTCGAGAACGGCCTGTGCCTTCAACAGAATCGTCTCCTTGTCGGCACCCCGCTGAAACATATTCTCGGGGAAAAGGCCTCTGCCGATGGAGAAAAAAAGTGCCAGCGCTGTTACGGTCAGTACCAGAACCGCCAGATCACTTCTGCTCAATTTTTTCTGAGGAGTCACCGTTATCGAATCCTGTTTTCTAAGATGGGGCCGCACACGCTGCTCAGCAGGGTATACGCGCCGCCACTTTCATAGTTGCATTAATTGATAATCAAGTCATTGCCCTCGTTCGGCCAGCGGGACCGTATCTTCACCGTATCGGGATGGACGAAGAATCGCTCCGCCGGTGTCCAGGGCAGCACAGATCCATAGCTGTATGAACCGTTCCCGTCCTGATCACGGAACCCCTCTATGATATAGAGACCTGGCAGCAGGTGCTCGAAGCGGTACGGACCCGGACCTGGAATCATCAGCTTGTACTCCCGGACCGCGGCGGAGAGCTGGGTCGCCCTGAGGAAAATCGCACCCGCAGCTCCTGAATCGGCATCGGTCAACACACCCGACATAGAGGAAAACGTATCCGGATTCGCCACCGTCCAGGTGATGGTGGAATCGGCGGCCGGATTCCCCTGCCGGTCACGCACCAGATCCCCCGTTATTGAGCATACAAGCCTCATTCCTCCCGGCAGCGGAGCTGCGGGAAGAAACCCGATTTCCATCGGATGAGGCATCCAGACGCTTCCTGCCGGCGGCGCACCCGCTGTATCGGAAAACAGGGGTCCCTTTCTGAACAGGGCGCTGTCTACAGCTTCGGAGAACAGGATGCGCACTGCTTCCCCGGGATCGGCCAGCAGAGATCCGGGAGCCGGGGTAATCCGGGTGATCCGCGGTCCCGTGGTGTCCGGCGCTGCTGATCCCGAAAACCGCACCACCGTGAGAGAATCAGCGATCATATTTCCGTTTTTATCCTGAATGCCGGGAAGGAGAAGCGCATACTCCTGATCACGCAGCGGTGATTCCACCGGTATATGGAGCGTCCGTTCATCCAGCAGATCCACCCAGTAATCGCGCAGTACCAGACTGCCGATATCTCCGGCGGCGGTGATCCGTAATGAATCCCTCGGAATCCCGCCGGCCAGAGAAATCGCTTCGTTGAAGATCACCCGCAGGCAGCCGGCATCCACGGCCTCCGCTTTCACCGGGACCGGCCCGGCGGTATCGGCTGTCGTGAGCCTGAAAAGGAAAAGGGATTCAGCCGGGGTTGAATCGGGCAGTACTACCGCGTCTTTTGTCGTCAGTCCTATCTGATCTTCGACGGGCTGATAGAGACGATCGGCGGCCCGGTCTTTTACCGCGAAGAGCCGGTAGGTGCCGGGCGCGAGATACGAAAGTGTAAAATCTCCGTTTCGGCCGCATTGAACGGAATAATCGGGCTCCTGCCGGGACGGATCGGGCGAGTGAAGACTGTCACAGCGATATGCCCAGATGTTGATTCCCGTTGCATCCTTTTCGCCCCAGACCCGGCCGCCGAGACTGCCCTCGTCCAGCCGGGGACCGGTGGAAAAGGCGAGGGAATAGGACCGTTCCATGGGATTGCCGCGATAGTCCTTGATGCCCGTGCCGAGAGTGATCACGCAGGTGGCATTGTCGGCAAGCGGTTTTCGGAACCGGATTGTCAGCAGCCTTCCCCGCAACCGGATGGCAGCGTTCTCTTCAGGGAACGGGGTAATGAACACCGATTGGCTGAGAGCACCCGGCTGCACGGCTTCCGAAAACTCAATTTCCACGGCCTGATCAGGAGACACATTCACCGCCCGCTGTTCGGGATATGTGCGTATGACGGAGGGCGCTGTTTTATCAACCGGCCCGCCCGGCGGGGGCCCCTTCTGGGCGCACCCGCTCAGGAGCAGCAGAGAGAAAACCGATATGTAAATCTTTCGTGTCAAACAGCCGCTCTCCAAATCAGGATAATAATTATAAAATGTAGCAACTATCGGATAAAAAAGCAATGCTTTCCTGAAAAAAGCCCTGTTGCGGCGCCCCCCCTGCGGCTGCGCAGGAGGAGGAATCCGCACCCACGGTATCTTGGGGCGGACCCCGGAAAAAATTTTGAGAAGCGAGAAATATTTACTACATTATGACCACTGTTATCCATGCAGCTGAGAGAGGAAAAATGAAACGTCATGGTACACTCCTGCTTCTTGTGCCGTTCATTCTGGCAATGACGGCATGCTCCCGCAACGACACGCCGGACAGCGGCCTCACCGCGCGGACACAGGAGCGAACTGAATCCCCGCTGTCCGAGACACCGTCGGTCCTTGTCCCCGGATCGCCGGCCGACGCGCTGAAAAAGAGACTGGCCGAAAAGGTGGAGGAGCTGAGCCGGCCCGCCGACACGGTGCTGCTGAACACGACAGCGTGCACCATTACGATAGCGGAATTGATGAACAACCTTTCCGCGAGCCTGGGAACCCGTTCCTCGCGGCTGGCCGGGAGCCCTCCGGATCAGATCAGGAAAAATCTCGCCCTGCATGCGGAACGAATGGCTGTCCAGAAAATACTTCTGGCCAGGGCCCTGCAGGCCGGATACAGGGCTGCCGCCGTTCAGGTCGACAGCGCCCTGGAAGGTATCTCCCGGCGGTACGGCGGTGTTGATGCCTACAGAACCCAGCTCTCGGAGTATGACATATCGTTTGATTTCGTCAGGAATGACACGAAAAAAACCGTTATCATCAACTCCTATCTGCGAAACGTGCTAAACGGTGATTTCACTTCGGATGAGCGTCACTCTCAGCGTATCGCAGCCTTTGTTGAAGATCTGAAGCGGGAAACGAACTTCACTTTTGTCGGCTGGTAGCCGAAGGAGGCATCCCGTGATTTTTCAGAAAATCGCTGCCGTTGTCATCCTGACCGTTGTCTGCGGCGCCGCGGCCGCGGCCCAGACGCCGAAGCGTATCCGGGAGCACGGCATCAGGATCGGCGAAATGCAGCCTGGAACCCTGAACGCGATTACCGATGTCGCGGGTGTGCTCGTCGGACACACAACCGTCATTGAGGGCAGTGATACAAGAACCGGTGTTACCGCCGTTCTGCCCCATGCCGGCAATCTGTTCATGAACAAGGTTCCCGCGGCCGTGTATACGGCCAACGGATTCGGCAAACTCACCGGTGTCACACAGATCGAGGAGCTGGGGGAAATCGAAACACCGGTGATATTGACCAACACCCTTTCAGTGCCCGCCGCAGCGGACGCGGTGCTCGATTATACCCTCGCCAACCCCGAAAATGCCGGGATTCGGTCCATCAATCCCGTTGTGGGCGAAACGAACGACGGCTGGCTCAATGACATACGGGGCCGGCACATCAGCAAAGAAGATGTCATCGACGCCATAAAAAACGCTTCCGGAGGACCGGTGCAGGAAGGGTCGGTGGGTGCGGGCACAGGTACCGTCTGTTTCGGATACAAAGGGGGGATCGGCACCGCCTCCCGGATGCTTCCCGCGTCATCCGGAGGCTACACCGTGGGCGTGCTGGTGCAGACCAATTACGGCGGGTCACTGCGGATCAACGGTGTACCGGTGGCCCGGCAGCTGGCCGGGGAAGAGGGGACCGAAGCCAAAGACGGCTCCTGCATGATCATTGTCGCTACCGATGCACCCCTGGACACCCGCAATCTCAAGCGGCTGGCGAAGCGGGCTGTATTCGGCCTGGCCCGCACCGGCGGCACCTGCAGCAACGGCAGCGGTGAATATGTAATCGCCTTCACGACCGCAGCATCGCTGAGCATCCCCTTCCAGAGCCGTTCCCCTTTGCAGACCGGCGCAACCCTGCGCAACGACCGGATGACACCGCTTTTCAGCGCCGTCATCGAAGCGACCGAAGAGGCGATTCTCAACTCCCTGTTCACCGCGATTTCCGTCACCGGCTACCAGGGGCACACCGTTTCCCCGCTTCCGGTGCAACAAGTGCTGGCTGTCCTGCGCCGGCATCGTATGGCGGAGTAACCCCTCCCTGAACCGGTGGCCGGCAGAAAAAAACGGGAAGCCCCCCCGTTACAGGGCGACTTCCCGTGACTGCCTTTCCGGTACCGGACCTATTTAAACCGTATTCCTTCAATGGAATCCCAGGGGAGATACATCCGCGTATCGTCCCCGCTCAGCACCAGTACCCCGTCATGTTTGTCCGTCACATCCTGACTCTCGCCCAGCAGCAGCTCGAGTCCGTTTCGCAGGATCACCAGTGAATAGCTGTAGCTTTTCGGGCGAATCTCCGCTATATGCCGAAAGGGGATCTGATACACCAAGCCACCGTCCTCGCCGTCAAGCATCTCTATATCCATATATTCATCGAGATCGTACACCAGCCGCCCTTCGTACGACACACCATCTTTCGTGGTTACCACACCGGCAAGGCGGGCCGGGTCCCTGAAATCTTCATACCGGCATGCGGTAGCACCCGCATCATGATCGAACCGCACGCTTCGGAACAGGTACCAGGGGATGTCCACCCTTCCCATGCCGGGGACGGTCACGATAATCCCCCGGTTATCGTCATTGACATCGTTGCTGTCGGTCAGATAGAGTTCGCGGCCGCTCGTGACGGTCACCATACACCCGTTCGCCTGTTTCTCGATGGATCGGATCTTGGTGAAGGGGATGGAAATGGCACCGTCTTCCGTGTGACCGTCCAGGTTGTCTTCGGAAAGGCGCTCGTCATGATCCCATTGAACGAAGCCCGTGAACTCTTCTCTTTTTGTCTCCACCGTGCCGAAAAGCGGCGATCCGAATTTCATCTCCAGCCTGGCGGGCGTCGGCATGAACTCGATTCTGTCGATCCGTCCCCATTTGATCTCCAGTTCTCCCAGCTCGCGGTCGAGAATGCGAATGGGCGAGCCGATATCATTGGATCCGCCGGACAGTTCGAAAATCTCGCCGTTTTTCAGCTCCAGCTCCACGAGATCCCGACCCCGCAGTTCCAGGGAAGCGATGTCACCGAACTGACAGGCGAAGGTATGGGTGTGCGCGACCGCACCCGTGCGGATGGTAAGCCCCAGGATCGAAATAGAACGCCCGGACCTGTTCAGTTTCTCTCTCTGGACATCCGACAGATCCCGGATAAACTCATTCTCGTACTTTTCCGAATTGAAATAATCGGACCAGTAGAGTTCCTCGTCGTTCCAGCGTATGGCGCCGACATACACATTATCACTGATGGTGGTCACTCTGCCGTAGATGAAGCATTGATCTGACTGGGCGGCCGCCTGGTCGGCGGCGCTGACGCACACGGCCAGACCCGCCGCAATCCTGAATAACAATATACATCCCCGATTCATACATCCTCCGTCTCTCCGCATGGATTCCGGACACACGCCGGATGCATCACTATACGGGTAACGCACCGAAAAGTTACATGCATACCCTGCGGGAAGAGCGGAAAGGGGGCGAGCAGGGAAAGAGAGCGGTCGGCAGGCATCCCCTCCCCGGCGCCGTCGAAGGCCGGGGAGGGGAGAATAGCGGAGCGGTGTCAGCGGATATCGTAGCGCAGGAAGGAGACGAAGGTGCCCGCAAAGAGCACGATTATCATCAGTGCCATGACCACGAGATCGGGCAGGGCGAGCATGAAGGAGTCGTTCAGGCTCATCGGTTTGAAATCCATGCGCGGCAGTTCATCCAGATCGGGTTTCGGAGGCTGTCCTCCGGTGCCGATATTTTCCGTCAGCTTTCCGTTAATGAATTTCGTGAATATCGGTTTGTAAGACTTTATGGCATTGAGGAATCGCTCGTGTTCCTGAATACCGGTCTTGCTGAGACTCTGGGTGCCGAATGTCAGGGCCGAACTGGGTGATATTCTCGAAAGGTTCAGGGCGAGCAGTTGCTGCGCCCTCCGTTTCGCCTGGTACGCCTCCTCGAGCTCAGCATTCTTGGCATCGATTTTTGCCGTCAGTTCCTGCTGGAAAGCGGCGCCCCACTCCTGTGCTTTCTGGCGCCATTCGGGAGTGTCCTCCTGGGGATTTTCCTGAAAAAAGGTGCGTCTGCCCTCTATGGCCTCATTTTGTATCTGCTGAAGATAGGCATCTTTTTCCGAGTTGATTTCATGGACCGACGGTACGGGCCGCATATATTTTGAGAGCACCACGGCGCCTTTCGGAACAACGAAAATAAACACCACCCAGACAAACAGGAGAATGAAGAGGCTGCTGGATGACCGGTTCGTCCGGGCGGACACAAAGAGTCCCAGGGTGAAGAAAACAAAAAGATAGAGAAGGAAAAACAGGAATATCAAACCGATTCGTGCCCAATCATCACCCGACAGGTGTACATCCGGGAAAAGGTTCAGCATGATCAGGCCGATGAGGAAGGGGATCACCAGGGGAACGAGCAGACTGACAAAACTTCCAATCGCCTTACCGAGAATAACCTGATCGCGCGGCACTCTGTTGGCCAGGCTCAGCTTCAGCGTGCCCCGTTCTTTTTCGCCAACTATGGCATCATAGGTAAAGAGGATCGCAAAGAGACTCAAGACAATTTTAACGATAAGCGCGAGGTCGAGCGGACCGAATATGGCGAATACCGGATTGGAGTCGTACCGGGAATCGACGAGTGAGGGATCGAATGCGATATTGACCGTAGCGTTGCGGCCGACCGCATCCTGAATGCCGGATATCATGCACCCGAGCACCTGCGGCGGTTTCGTGATCTTCATTCCCATGCCCGCGATCAACCCCCAGCTGGTCTGGCTTTCAAGGTTCTTCTCATTCAGGGCCAGGGCCGAGTGGTATTCTTTCAGTTCGCTCCGGTAATTGCCTACACCGGCATACACGGCAAGCAGGATAAGAATGGTACAGAGAAGAAAGGTAAACACGAATTTGGGACTGGTGATATTTTCCAGTATCTCTTTATTGATAATTGTACGCAGCATCGTTTGCTCCTTTCATGAAAACGGGATCCTAGGCGGCAATTCCCTGCATGTAATTGAGATAGATCTTTTCCAGATCATCTTTGAGGAATTCTTCCCGCGTCCGTTCCATGACGATCCTCCCTTCCTTCATGATCGCGACGCGGTCTGCGATGGTTTTCGCCCGGAATATATCATGGGTGCTCATGAGAATCGCCTTTCCCTGTTTTTTCAGTTCCGTGAGGATGTCCATGAACTCGGCAGCGGCCTTGGGATCGAGGCCTGAGGTAGGTTCATCCAGAATGATATTCGGCGCATCCTTGATGATGGCTATGGCGATACCCAGTTTCTGCCGCATCCCCTTGGAGAACGTTTTCAGTTTCGCTTCAAAGGCCTTGTCCTGCAGCCCGACCTTTCGCATCACCGCATAGTAATCATCCTTTTGCAGATCGGTCTTTCCCCCCAGTTTCGCAAAGTAATCGATATTCTGCCGGGCCGTAAAATTGTGGTAGAGCATGACATTTTCCGACACAAAAGCAATATTGCCTTTCGCTTCCAGCGGATCTTTGGACGCATCGATGCCGTTTACCAGCGCCTGGCCTTCGGTGGGGTCGATAAAGTTGAAAAAGAGATTGATCGTCGTGGTTTTACCCGCGCCGTTGGCCCCCAGCATGCAGTAAATTTCTCCTTCCCTGACCTCGAAATTGACATGATCGAGGGCGAGAAGGCCGTCTTCGTACCGCTTCGTCAAATCTTTTGCCTCTAGCATACAAAGTCCTCCTTATCGTTAGATTGCCTTGCTGTTGATGATCATTCACCGGCCCCTTCCAGTTTCTCGAGCATTTTTCTCCCGCCGTCGTTATTGGGGTTCAATTCCAGTGATTTACGGTAGTTGCGAATTGCCTCTTCCCGGTTGCCGGCGAGCATAAACGCTTCACCCAGACTGTCGTACACATTGAAAGACAGCGGGAACACGGTGACATTGAACCGGAATATCTCGATTGCCGCGGCGGTATTCCCCGCATTCAGCAGACGGTAGCCGAGGGCATTGATATCGGTTTCATCGATAAAATACCCGGGGTCATCCCGCCACCGCTGCAGTGCCTCTATCCCCTCGCGCACGGACCCGGCGGCGATGATCTCCTCCGCGGCGTAGGCTGCAGAGAGTCCGCGGTGCACGGGAAAACTCTGATGAAGATTCATCACCGTAACGGTGCCGTCCTCACCCCTGTCGAATGAAACCGCCGCCGAGTTATCCCCCTCGAATCCCCAGACGCCGTCACCCGTAGGCGGAGTGAGGCCGAGCACGTGTCCCTGCCCGACATCGATGACCAGAACCATATCCCTGATAAACACCCTGTAGGACGCCCCCGCCATTGCCAGTTCGTAGGTACCGGGAAGATCTTTTACCTCATCGGGCACTCCCTCGGGCAGCGGCTCCTCAGGACCCGCTGTTTTCGCGAACGGCGTCGTCTGATGCAGCAGCATGCCCGTGACCTGTCCTGAAGAGTCCTCGCTGAATGTGAGGGCGACTCTGCCGCTCATTTTCTCCAGCCAGTACCCGTTCTCATCCGGATAGGTGAACGACAGTTCCGCGCTGCCGGGGATGATCAGTGTCAGCAGATGGTTTTTCTCCTCAATGCGGAATACGGTGTTCCGGTACATACCGAAATTTGCCGTATACGAACCAAGGTACGGTGCGAGCTGCTGTGTTACCCGCACCGACTGCTCCCGAAACGTGTCTCGCAATTCGTTTACAGAGAGGATTACGCTGTTCACACATTCCCGGGTGAACGCGGCGAGAAGCCCGGCAGCGGCGTCATCATCCCCCGCCTTTTTACGGGCGGCCGCTTCCCTTTTTACGGCGGTAACGCGCTCACGGAATGTCTCTTCTAGGGCGTCGAACTCATTGCGCACTGTCCGGATCCGCGAGTCCCGGTCGAGATTCACCAGATCCGCCAGGTCCCGAAAGAGCCACCAGTATGAATCGCCGCTGAATTCATCCCGTTCCGCGGCACTTGGTCTCACTATCTTTCTTCCCCGGGTCCCCGCCCTGCTGAGGATATCGGGAATTCCGCCAGCCTCGATAAAAAACGGCACATAACAGGAGCTGCTCGGAACCGACGGCGCCCACCAGAACACCGCGATCTCATCGGGGTCGTCGGGAATCTCCGCAACACACGAACTGGCGGTGAGATCCATATCAATGGCGGGAGTCGAACCCCGGTCACGGGCGATCCCGGCCATTGTCGCCGTCGTGATCGATCCATAGTGGTCCCGGAGCAGTCCGCAGGAGCGGTCGGCCCGAATCCGGGAACGTCGCGTCTGAAGCCGTTCCGCCGGAGTGGAGGACCCGTAGACCTCTTCGAAATTGAACAAGCCGTCGGTTTCCCGATACCACTGTTTCTCCAGGGCATGGGACCGCAGCTGTTCGGAGGCGATATCCCAGCGGGTCGTGATACGTATCATATTGGATATGGAACCGACCGACTCAGTGATTCTGCGGGCCGCCCACTGCCTGCCCGCGGTTTCCAGGATCCATGCTTCCTTCCGGTCGGCGATCAAAAAACTGTTGTCATAGGCGGCCTCTACACCTGCGGTGGGCAGGCCGGATCCAAACTGGCCATACGCTTCCAGCAGAGAAGTGATCACCTCCAGGGCCTCTCTGGCGGTTTTGCCCCGTTCAAGCCCCAGCCGCAGCAGATCCATGCCGGTGGGCCCGTATTCCACGCTCCCCCCCGACATCACCGTCTCCCGCAACTCGGCCAGCGGCCGTGTAGCGATTCCTTCATTTCCGATGGCAACCCCGAATTCGTTCATTCCTTCCTCATATCCCCAGCACCAGTAAGGGCCGGATCCGATAGTCGCGTATGTTTTTCGCGACTGCGGTATCGTGACGCGGCCGAGATCGATGACACTGCCGGCAGGCCATTCCCGGGCCGGATAGTAAAAAAGCGGCTGGCAGTCAAAAACCGTACGGTCGCTGTTCTTCGCCAGCAGAGTGGCGGCCACTCGTGTCGCGTCATTCCTGGCGACCCAGGTATCACAGGCTGAGAGATAGGCCCGCGGCCAGGCCAGCAGTGCCGCCAGCAGGAAAGCGAAACGATAACATGTGTGTCTGTTCATTGTTCATTCTCCGGTGTATCATTGACGTGGTGTTCAGGGCCTCATTCGGGAAGACTGTCGAGGACCTGTTTCATATTCTCGCGATACTGACGAAATGATTCCCGCCCCTCATCGGTGAGGCGAAGCAGGGTTCTCGGTATCTTTTTTACGAATTCCTTGCTCACCGCCACATACCCCGCTGCTTCCAGTTTGCTTAAATGAGATGACAGGTTTCCTTTGGTCAATCCTGTCTGATTCATGAGAAACAGAAAATCAGCGCCGTCCACAACATACAGGTAGGCAATAATGAGCAGCCTTGCCGGTTCATGGATGATTTTATCGATTTCGAGCGGCGGCATCAGGGTATTGTCGCTGTCAGGTTTCATCCGGACCCTCCTTTACCGGCACCGGGTATGCTCTTATGAATCGTGCCAGCAGCAGTATACCCGTACCGATAGCGGTAAATCCGGTGACGCCGAACGCCAGCGGGAATCCGTGGTGACTGACCATTCCCATGCGAAAGAGCAGTTCCCCTGTAATCACCAGCACGGTCAGACCGGCGCCGTACCATCCCAGTCTCGAAAAATCGAGGTAGCGGGCTCCCAGGCTGAAACCGGCCAGAATAATAATCGCCAACAGGGCAGGGAACAGCCAGTCGACTTCGCTCAGCCGACCGTATGCCGCAAATCCGGTAATGACCCCCAGGGCCAAAAAGATATTGAGATAGATCTGGATCGTGGCAATCTTTTTTTTACGCAGCGGGCCGATTTTCATCAGGCCGGCTCTCGGGATTGTGATGCGCCTCTTCCCGGCATACCAGATGCCGTACCCGATGCCGAAAAACGGCAGTATGAACAGTGAGCTCCAGAAATCGCCCAGTTTCGTCACCGACAGCAGCGGAACAACACCATACGACAGCAGCACGATGCCCAGCATGATGTCCCAGAGACCGTCCGAGAATGTTGACTTGAATGCCTGTTTCTCCAGGGCGACGAGATCGATTCGCTTATCCATGCGCCACCTCCTCTCCGCCGGAAGGATAGGTGTGCAGAAACCGCCGCAGGGAGGCAAGGCCGATCAGGATAAGCACCAGTGCCGGCAGCGTATTGACGAAGACACCCACCGGCCTGAGCGATGTGTGGTATTGCACATAGATGTGGGCCGGCTCCGTGGCGGCGAAAAGCACCGCCACAGCGTACAATCGGGAATAATCGAGAAAGAAACCCACCAGGCTGATCGCCGTGAAAATCAGCAGGGTAACCAGGGCTGAAGCCGCGTAGTTCGGAGTGCCTGTCCCCCCCCCGCCGGCGCCGCCCTCGAGAAGCAAGTACAATCCGATATTGGCAGCGACTACGACAAGAAAAAGAATGACGTGCAGCCGTTGTACTCGTGCCTTTCGTCGCTTACTGAATGACACGTATCCCAGACGGGGAGCGGTAAGATATTTTTTCTGGAGAGTGAAGAGAGCGGCGGCCGTCAGGATCAATCCGATGCTGACAATCTGGGCCGTCAGAACCGCGGCACCGGTGTGCGGCAGCAGATCCCTCAGCACACCGGCCAGAAGGAGCAGTCCGAAGAACAGTTCGAACGAACCGTCACGATAGAAAACGGAGAATGCATTTTTCTCCAGCCTGATCAGAGAATCAGCTGACATTGTTCACCCCCGGCCCGATTGCTTCCGGCGCTGCGGATGGTTCGGGATAGTTGCGGGAATGCATAGTGTACCTCCTCGTATTTTGCAATTCATACTGGTTTGCATTACAAACTCGTCTACGAGAATAAACACTTTTTGTTTCCCAATGTCAAGCATTTTTTTTATTACACCCTGCGGGCCGCCATTCTCTCATCTCGGCCCTCCTCGCTCGAACGGATCTACAGCGATGATCCGTCGGGCAGTAATGCTGGAACCGCTGTGCTTTTGAGCCTGACAGCGATGACCAGGCGGTGTCGTTCAGGCACCCCCGCCCCGCACAGCCTGCAGTATCAACCGCTGCTCTCCCCGGTTTCCGCCGCATGGTATCACGGTTTACCGGCGACTCTCCCGGCCCGGATGACACGGACCGGAAGAGTCATCTAGACCAATTATTTGTATTTCAGCCACTTGAGTGCTTCCCTGAAGGACGGTTTCTTCCCATACATGAGTATACCCACGCGGTAGATTTTCGCCACTGCCCAGATGAGGACCACGATTGTCGCTACCGTGGTAAACAGTGACAGCACGGCACCCGAAGGAAGTATGGGATCACTGACCACGATCCGGGAGAACATGACAATCGGTGTGTAGAGAGGGAAAAGGGAGACCCAGAATGCCTGCGGCGTTTCCGGATTCTTTGAGACGGCCATCATGATGAAAAAGCCCAGCCAGATCAGGATCATCAGTGGCCCCTGCATCTGCTGGCCTTCATCCTCCGTATTGACAATCGCACCGATTGCGGCGAAAATGGAAGAGTAGAGCACAAACCCCAGCAGAAAGAAAAGAATCATGAACATAAATACGGTGGGGGTAAAATGGATCGTACTGATGAACGTCGCTACTTCCGGAACATTTACACCGAGCCTGGCGAAGATCGGTCCCGCGTATCCGATAATCAGCAGGAGAAACCCGCCGAACACGAACATCTGTGTCAGCCCCAGGCCGCAGATACCGATTATTTTACCGATCATCAGCTCGAAGGGCTTGATCGAGGAGACGATGGTTTCCGTGATCCTCTGTGATTTCTCCTCGATAACGCTGCGCATGGCGATCATGCCGTAGATCATGATCATGAGAATAATCACATAGGTGAGGATATAGCTGAGAGCGAAACTGGCCCCGCCGCTTTTTTCGACCTCTCCCTCCTCGGTCACCTGCCGGCTTTTGAGTGACACTCTGCCCCGGGCCATGGCGCTGCGAATCCGCTCAACCGGCAGCCCCTCATCCGCCAGTCTCATATTGGTGACGATCCAGGAAAAACTGCGTTCAAACGATTCCTGCTCCTCGAAATCGCTGACATTCCGGGCGGAATAGTAGACAACCCGGCTTTCGACCACATCCTCGGGAATCACCATATAGCCGTGAATCTCTTCACTCATCGCCTTCTGCTTGAGATCGTTCATCGCTGCTTCGAGACCAGCGGGTTCGGCTGACACCTGGAAAAACCGGTACTTCGGCTCACCGCTTTTCAGCGTGTCCGACTGAATATCGGTAAATTCGCTGTAGAGCCGGCCGGTCTGATCGATAATGCCGTACACTTTTGTCGACGGTTTGAACAGTTCCCCGAAGATGAAAATGCCGCTGAATATCAGCACCAGTACCAGCGGAAACATAAACGTTCCGATAATAAAGCCTTTTGTTTTCGCCCGGGAGAGGAACTCCCGCTTGATGACTGCGACTATTTTACCGCTCATTCCCTGCCTCCTTCCTCGCCTCCTGTCCGACGGTGTTGATAAAGATATCATGCAGCGACGGCTCTTTGATTTCAAATTTACGGATCGTTGCCCCTGACAGGGCCTGCCTGAGAACCTTCTGAGAATCACCCTCTTTTTTAAGCTGAATCTCGGCCATGTTACCGTAATTGTCTTTGGTGAGAATCTCGGGCGAATTCAGAAACGCGTCGTCCCCGTCATACTCGATAAGGATGTTCCGCTTTCCGTATTCGTTCTTGATATCGGCCAGTTTCCCGTAAAACACCTTCCTGCTTTTGTTGATCATGAAGATCTCTTCGCAGAGTTTCTCGGCGCTTTCCATCACGTGGGTGGAGAAGATAATCGTCATCCCGTCCTTTTTCAATTCCATGAGAATGTCTTTGATCAGGTTCTGGTTTACGGGATCCAGCCCGCCGAACGGTTCGTCGAGAATCAGCAGTTTTGGATTGTGAAGCACGGTGCCGATAAACTGTATCTTTTGCTGCATTCCCTTCGAGAGCTCTTCGATCTTTTTGTTCTGCCACTCCTTCAGTGAGACGCGCTCCAGCCAGTAATCGATCGCCACGGCGGCATCCCGCCGGGACATGGATTTCAGCTCGGCCAGGAAGCGCAGCAGGTCCTTCACCTTCATCTTCCGGTACATACCCCGCTCCTCCGGCAGATATCCGATGCGATCGATCGCCGTGCGCATATCATGATCGCCGAGCACGGAGACTGTTCCGGTATCAGGGATGATAATATTCATAATCATCCTGATCGTCGTGGTTTTGCCGGCGCCGTTTGGTCCTATCAGCCCGAACACGACGCCTTCATCAATGGAAAACGAGACGTTCTCCACCGCCACGAAGTCGCCGAACTGTTTGCTGATATTGTTCACATCAAGTACGTTCATGAATTCTCCTTCTCATATGATTATCACGATTCACGGTATGCGTAATTCCCCTATATAACAAGTCAGTCGAAAATTTATTTATCGGCCCGACACGAAGAGCGCTGTCACGGCCCTGCCGGGCCGTCTCTCATATCAGGAACGACCGCCGCCGCTGATACCCGTAAACCGTTATGGCCGCGACGACGAGACAGCAGCCGGTAAAAATAAATCCTCCGAACTGCCCGGTAAAAGGAACCGGATTTTTGAAATACCCGATAACGCGCAGCAACACCGCTTCTGTGCCTGTTTTCCTTTCCAGAAACAGGTAGACAAGATAGATATTTATCATGGCTGAGAAAACAACCAGTATCCGCATAGACCGCTCCCGGCTCACAGAAAACCAGCGATTGAAGCGTATGAAATAGAGAAAATAGCTTCTGAGGCTGAATTTAAGCATCAGCATGATATAGTACAGCCCCCAGATGGTCAGCAGCGGCAGCAGCCCGGCAGCTGAAAAAGCACCGGCCGTCACTCTCAGGAGGATATTGATCCCTATCTGGGACCATCCGATGAGACATACAATGCAAATCCGGGCGGTCTCGGCTTTCCAGGCCGCTATCGGCAGCCTGACGGTCTGCAGGTCCCGCTTCTCCCTGTTTCTGCCGACCGTCCAGACAACCGCTCCGTAGAGGGGGACAAAAAACAGGATCATATGGAGGGGCAGGTCGCCTTCAGGTGCTTTGATCTGGACGGCGGTTATCACTATGGTTACCATGGACATCACCGCCCAGATCAGCATATTGTATCGCAGTTCCGCTAAAAGTATGTTCCTCATAGCCTGCTCCTTCGCACCATTACTGCAGAAATGATCTGCGTTGAATAAAGAACCGGAATTGCGCGGTGACAAGTCCCGCCATGAGGACCATTGTACCCGCCAGTTCCGACGGTCCCACCGGAGTGGTTCCGTTGAATGAGGGGAGCATGACGAGCCGGATGTCAAACCGGTACCCGCTCACCAGGAGAAGCGCCAGCAGCAGCGCCACCGCCAAGGGGAACAGGATTTTCAGCGGTCTGTTCCCGCTGAACTTGAGATCACTCACCGCCCAGAAAAAGAAAATCCAGCAGTTCAGCGTGCAGGCGTAGGTAATGATACGCAGCAGCGCATCAGGAAGCGGTTCCGCCGGGGCCGCCGCCCAGGTGACAAACCAGATTGCCGCCATGCCCGCCATGAAGATCAGGTAGAGCAGGATCTGAACGAAAGCTGCGGTCTGCACCGAAACCGGCAGCAGCAGAACACGTCTCACCTGCTTTTCCGCCTCTGCCTGCACTCCCGAGACGACGACGTAAATGATAACGGCCACAGTGGATGACCCCAGAACAATCAGATAGGCGATGTCCACTCCGGCACCCACGAGAATCAGCGCGAGCACAATGGGGAAAAACCATCCCCAGAGCATCGCGGTGAAATTGTAGGAAAATTCGCTTTTAAATAAGGCGATCATTTCTGTATTTCCTCTATTCCTTGTAATCCACACGTCTGCAATAGACGTATACACTCAGCCAGGTAAAAAGCAGGCCGGACGACAATATCCCGAGAGATCCTGAAACAGAGCGGTACACGGACCTGAACCCGGTATCGAATCCAGGCATCAGGGATCCCATTTCATTCGCCAGCGCGCCGTGCAGCATGAAGAGCAGGTATCCACTCACCAGAAAAATCGCGATCATGGTTCTCACCACCGTCATCCAGAAGCGGTTCAGCGCGGTATAGCGATGATCGCGGGAAATGAGCGAAATACCGTTCGCCATGAGAAAAACCCCTGAGAACGCCGCCACATCCCGCCCGAGCGCCGCTGCCCCGGCGCTTCCCCCGGGAATGGATCGCCCAACCGTGAAAAACAGCATCAGGATACCCCAGAATCCGGTGAGGAAGAGCACTCTGAACAGACCGGCCTGCACCTGGGACACCGGCAGCAGCCGGTGCAGCCGGTCGACCGCTTCCTTTTGTCTGCGGATGATCTGAAACAGCCAGACCACCGAGACGCAAAAAATAACGAGCACTCTGAATGCCCGGAGGCCCGCCTGGGACTCGCTCCCGCCCCAGAGGCAGTAGGCAGCGGCAATCAGCAGACAGAACGCACCGGTCACGCCAAGGACGGCCCTGCTGTACTGCCATTCGGCACGCATCAGCTTCCACATATCTCAGCTCTTTTCCGATCTGTTCTTGAGAATCTGTACCGCGATCTCATCGATTGTCATCCTGCTCTCCTGTATCTTCTCCGCACCGAGTTCATGCAGCTCCTTCAGCGTTTCCCCTGCGTCTGCCGTAACAATCTGCCAGGTGGTCCCCTCCCGCTCCTGAGAAGACGCATGCTCAATCAGCAGGTCTTCCGCCTCCAGCGAAAAAGTGATGCGCCGGTATCGCCCGGTAAGATCATCCTTTGCGGTGCGCAGAATGATGGTTCCCGAGCGGATAAACGCCAGCTCGTCGGCCAGCCTGCTGATATCGGAAAGAATATGGGTCGAGTAGAATATGGACCGCTCACCGTCTTCCAGCACCTCGAACAGGGTGTCGAGCACTTCGGCCCTGACTACGGGATCGAGACCCGCGGTCGGCTCGTCCAGAAGCAGCAGCTTCGGCGAATGCGCCAGGGCCGCCACAAGCGACAGCTTCACCCTGTTTCCGGTAGACAGGTCTCTGGCCCGTTTCTGCAGGGGCAGCTCAAAACGCTTCGCCAGTTCCAGCGCCCGTTTGTCGGACCAGTTATCGTAAAAACGGGAAATGAACTTCAGATTTTTCTCGCCGGTCCAGCGTTCATAGAAAACATGCACATCGCCCACGTACCCTATGTCCTGTTTCCAGGCGGTGCTGTTTGGATCATTGCTCCTGCCGAATATGGTCATCCGGCCCTGTTCAGCGCGTACCAGACCGCTAAGGCAATGCATGGTCGTTGTCTTCCCGGCTCCGTTCGGACCGATGTATCCGAGGACTATTCCCGGTTCAAGGGAAATATTCAGCGGCCCGAGCTGAAAATCACGATAGGTCTTGACCACATCGACGCATTCAAACGCTTTCGCCATCACTGTCTCCTTTATCACTGGTATCTCTGTTTTTTGCATTAAGTATCATATCTACGGTTTCATGGATCGCTTTTGCCGACAGCCCTTCATTCGCCGCTGCTTCCACCGGCAGCTTCAGCTCTTCAAACAGCCGTACCCGGGAGATCCGCTTCTTTTCCTGCCGCCCCATGTCGGAGACGAAAAAGCCCTTTCCCCGGCGCGCATGGATAACTCCTTCCTGAATCAGCGCCTCATAGGCCCGCTGCACGGTAATGACACTGACCTTTTGTTCCCGTGCAAGGGCTCTGATCGACGGCAGCCCTGTTCCTGCGGGCAGGTCCCCGGCCAGAATCAATGCCCGCACCTGACGCACTATCTGTCCCTGGAGCGGTTCACTGGATAGATCGGATAAATGCAGAAGCATACCATTACTCCGGCTTACGGGTGTCGGCTGCGGTGATCAGCACCATCGTCCGGTCATCCGCGGGTATATCGGTTCCTGTGAAACGGTAAAGCGCTTCGTTTACGGCATCGATGACCGTATCGTTTCCCTGGGCGATCGCCTCCCGGACGGTTTCTACCAGTCGTTCTTCCCCGAACTCCTGCCGCTTTCGGTCCATGGCCTCGATCACTCCGTCGGTAAAGAGGAACACGCGGTCTCCGTGCTGCAATTGCATCCTGCCGGTCGCATAGATCGCCCCGTCCATGAGGCCCAGTCCGGGACCGCCCGCCCCCATACAGATGACCTCCTGTCCGTCCCTGATGAGAAACGGATGATGATGACCGGCGCTGCAGTATTCCACTTCAGTCCTGTTTCTGTCGATGACAGCCGCAAAGAGCGTAACGAACGTTCCGGCTGATCCGGTGGCCCTGAGATGCCTGTTGACCTGTTCCATCGCCCGGGAAAGCGTTTGAGCATGACGCAGTTCGCTTGCAACCGTGGCCTGGGCCTGGGCTGCCAGCAATGCAGCCGGCAGACCCTGTCCACAGGCGTCACCGATAATCACGGCGATTCGCGAGTCGGCAAGGGTGACCACGTCATAAAAATCGCCCCCGATTTCCGCTGAAGGCGCGGCGTACCCGGTTATTGTGATCCGGTCATCGGTGAAGGGTTCCGCGGGCAGCAGCCGTTCCTGGATGGTTCGTGCGGTCTCCAGTTCCTGCTGCATTCTTCGCCGTTCGACGGCCTCGATATAAAATCGCGCGGTATCCAGTGCGGTCACAAACTGGTTTGCCAGAATCATGAGCAGATCGTATTCATCGGCGATATAGGAACCGCCGTCCGCCTTATCCGTAAGACCGATGCATCCCGCCACCCGTTCCTTGCCCTGCAGCGGCACGACAATTTTTATTCCGCACGCCTCCACCTGTTCGGCAAGGACCGATGTGCCGGCCGACGACGGCAGGGTTCGTGATTTTTGCGGACGGCATGATTCCGCGATAATGGGGAGCAGCGGATCGGATGCCGGGATCAGCAGCTGTTTGTTCATTTCATCACCACTGCAGAAACGGTACCCGTCAGTGCGGTGATCATACAGGCAGAAATAGACCCGTCCCGCAGCGAGACACGTACGGCAAACGTCGGTGAAAATGCGCATCATCTTTTCCGTATCCCAGACGGAGATGAGCTCTTTGGAGAACTTTTCCACCGCGTTGAGAGGAGAACCGCTGCTCAGCCGCTGGCGGGCGAATACTGCTCTTTTCTGTTCCGCGGTGAGGGGAGCAACTGAATACGAAGCATCGTTTCCCCGGGAGATCAGGCCTTCCCGTGTCAGCATTTCGTAGACACGTGCGACGGTGTGCACGCTCACACGATGTTCACGGGCCAGCACCCGGGGGCCTGGCAGCCGCTGGTTTTCCGTGAGCCTTCCGTCCAGAATTTTATCCATTATCTGGGTGAACATCTGCTCATGGATCGGCATGGACGAAAGATCAGTGATGTGGAGAAGCATCGTAATACCCTAACAATTCATATTGCCTATACTGTATATACGCAATATAAACAGTCCGGTTTCAAAAATCAATAAAAAAAATGCAGACCTCCCGCCGCCGGGCGGGGGATCTGCATCTCCGGTCTGCAATCCGGATGCACCATCAGGGGGCCAGATCGGCCTGCGGCGGAAAGTCCTTGAGAATTTCGTCGACAGAGGCGACCAGTTCGGCAGCGGGCCGGCCCGGATGAAGCACCCCTTTTCCCACACCCTGCCAGACAAGTTCCTTTTTCATGCGGTCTACGACATCGATAACCAGAGCGCCCTTCTTGATGGAGTACACATGGCCGGGTGATGTCATCCAGACCCTGCCCCGTCGCCCGACATGGTACGTGGGGGGAGCGTAGGAGCGCTGATTGCTGATCGTTCCGTAGAACACGATCAGCAGATCGGCACTGTCCCGATCCGGTGCTTCTTTGAGCCCCTTCGCATCGAGTATCGGTTTGATCTCCCGAATGACTTCCTGGGTGAACAGCCTGTCCCTGACCGCGCCCCGCCGCTCCTGCTGCTGCGGCGCCGGCCTGACAATCCGGTACGTGCCGTACGTGGTAAAATCGACGGTGTCGTCATACCTGACACTCACATGCACACCGGCACAGCCGGCAAGGATCCCGGCGATTACCAGCCCTGCAATACATGGTTGCCGTCTCATAATGCCTCCTCTTTCTGTAGTAAACGCAGCCTGTCCTGATGTATTGCCCTCATTGTATCAATAATACATGCTCTGAAACGAGGATCCGCTGAAGCTGCTCCTTCCGGTGCCGCGTTCGAATTTGATATCCTGCAGCATCGACGACTTGATGTTGATTCTCAGATAGAACCGCTTGTATAATCCGATGGGGGTCCAGACAAACCGTGCTTCCCAGCAGTGCAGATCCCGCTGGATGACGATATCCTGACTGACCATATCCCGGTCCAGCAGATCGAGCCGCCCGGTCCAGGAAATCCGCCAGTTTTTCGTGAGATTGAATTGAAGGTCTGCGTTGAGCCAGAACTGCCTGTTCGGATTGTTGGGATCATACCGGCTGTCAGAATAGCGTACACTGGTAGTCAGCTGCCAGGGGATATTCACGCCTCCGGCGCTGTCATGCATATCGAACCGGTCCTGAACCGGAGGATTCTCCGACAGGGCATCAGTCGCCGACAGCGAATCAGCCTCAGCCGTTTTTTTACCGGTGGAGGCGGTGCCCCGGAAACTCATGCGAAGATCGGCGCTGAAATTGACCATACGCAGCCAGCGGCTGTCGAACAGCGATGCCGGTTTGCTGAGCTGAATGTCACTGACATAATAGCGGTCCACTGTCTTGCCGTCGGCATCGACATGGTAGGGCGAGTGTATCGCACTTATGTTCAGATTGATGTTTTTAAAGGGCTTTGCCCTCAGCGATGATGCAATATTCCCCAGCTTGAACTGCTCGGCTTTCCAGTTGTAACTGGAGGAAACATTCCAGGTAAACAGATCGATTTTCTTTGCGTCCTCGCCTTCACCGCTTCTCATCTGAAAGAGATTCTGAACGGAAGCGTTTATGCTTCGCCTGCCCCCCCTGGGCGTATTGGAAAACATGGTGTTCCCGTAGCGGTCGTAGTAGGTGACATTGCCCGCTGTATCCCTGACGGTATCATAGTACTCAAAGGAAGCCGCCGAAAAATCCGGCTGGTAGGTATATCCGAGAGAAGGTGTCACGACATGCCTGATCAGCACTCCGGGGAACATCCCGGGCCGGAAAATTCCGTACATCTTCGTACCGACCGATACCGACATGTCATAGAGCCGTCTGGCAAAAAAGCCGGTTTCATCATCGCTCTCGGTGCGCAGTGAATCCTGATTCCAGTAATGATTGCTTCGCTTTCCCAGCCAGACTTCATGATAATTGAGATTCGGCGTGACCGTAATCCATCTGAACAGTTTCTGGGGGCTGTTCAGGCTGAGAGTATGCTCCAGGCCGAGGTCCTTGTCCAGCACGTACGTCGAGTCCCCGCCCGCGATCTGCAGGGAACTCTCCCTGCGCGATTCAAGGGTTGAATTGTAGGAAAGATAGATGTTGTGATACCACCGCGCGGCCGGTGTCTGTCCCCTCCTGGCGGCAGGTTTGCTGAAGAGGGCCGTGCGGCCGCCTCTGAAACTGACCCGGGGAAGCGTTTCCGTGTACTCATCGGTTTTCAGATCCTGTACCCTGCTGAGGTTGACGGTCAGACTGCGGCTGCCGCTCCACTGTTTGGTCAGTGTCGCATTTGACCTGATCTGGGCCTGCATTCGCTGATCACGATTCGCGGAGAGCTGCCGGTAGATATCCTTGCTGCTGACGAAGGTGCCGCTGGCGCTCAGCCGCATGGTCGGCGACAGTTCCTGGTTGTGCCGCACCACCATATCCCAGCGCCGTTCCTTCTGTCCCGATGACTCGAAGTCTTTTCTGGTCCAGGAGCCCGAGATACTGCCCCGCATCTTGTAGCGGACATTGTAATTGAAATCGCCCCTGAACAGAAATCCGCTTTTTTCATAATAATCAACCGTTCCCTGCAGATCCCAGTAGTCGCTGGCAGCCCAGTAATAGCCGAATCCCTTAAGATAATTCCCCTCGAGCGTACTCTGTCCGTACCGGGGCAGCAGTATGCCCGACCGGCGCCCCTTTTTAATGGGAAAATAGACAAAGGGCAGCCCCAGCACGGGTATCTTCCCGATATACATGACAAGGGGTCTGGCGACGACGCTCTTTTTTATATCAACGCGCATCTGTTTCGCCTCAAAATGAAAATGAGGCTCGTTGTCCCGGTCGCACGTGGTGAAATTGGCGTCACCGATGAACGCGGTGCTGTTCCCGACCATTTTCATCACACTGCCCGAGTAATAGGCGTCTTCGAACGTCGTTCTGCCTCGCACCACCCGGCCTTTCCGGGTCTTGAAATTATACACCATCTTGTCACCGGTCATGACGTCACCGGCCTCGGTAAACTCCGGCTTTCCCCTCAGCACCTGCACCCAGATAGAGTCGCCCCCGGATGGGGCCGGCGCTCTCATACTGTCGGGAATACCTTCCGCCGTCATGAGGCTGGTTTCCCAGTCAACAGTGATTTTCTCCGCCTTGAGCCGCATATCGAGATAGGTCACCACGGCCCCGCCAATGAGAACGGTCTTCTTCTCGCTGACAAAATTGTCAAAGATCCTTGCTTCGTATTCGATGGGCCCCTCCAGGCCGGGACTCCGCCGCACCGCCCGCTGTTTCAGCGTGTCCCGGGCGGCTGCGCCGGATTCACTCTGGGCCCATGCCGCAGCAGCGGCCGCCAGAACGAAGAGGAATGAAAAAAAAGATGATCTCATGGCACCCTGTCAGATTCTCAAATTCATGGCCAGCCGGGCCGCGCCGGTCAATCCGGCCCTGTTGCCCAGTCCGGCCGGAAGTACCGTTATATCGCTGCCGGAGACCTTCAAGGCCGTTTCTTTCACCTTTGCCAGCGCAGGCTCAAAGATCAGCGCGCCGGCCGCGGCAACACCGCCGCCGATTACCACACGATCGATGTTCAACAGATTGGCGACACTTCCAATGCCCACACCCAGCCACTCTCCGGCTTCCCTGAGAACGGAACGGGCGGTCATATCTCCCTTTTCCGCCGCTTCACTGATGTCTCTGGGTGTGATTCCATTCGGGTCACGACCGGCGAGCGGGGATGCTTCCCCGGCTTCGAGATGCTCCCGCAGCAGGCGCAGGATTCCTTGTGTCCCCACATAGGCCTCCACACACCCCTTCCGGCCGCATCCGCAGCGCGCACCGTCCCGTTTAATGATCATGTGCCCGAATTCACCGGCCCCGCCGCTGGCGCCCCGAAAAACCTCGCCGTTGAGAATCAGACCGCCGCCGACACCCGTGCCCAGGGTCACCATCAGCATGTGGGTGCTTCCCCGGCCCGCGCCATAGCTGTATTCGCCCAGGGCCGCCACATTTGCATCATTGTCGAGAATGGCAGGAATATGCAGACGCTCCTCCATCTCTTCAGCTACATAGACATTCTCCCAGCACGGGAGGTTGGGAGCTTCCACCAGCAGTCCCTGATCGACGATAACCTGGCCCGGCACTCCGATGCCCACCCCCGTGACAGCGCGGCCCTTGCCGGCATCCATGAGGTTTCTCACCAGCAGGGCCATTCTGTCGAGTACATGGGCCGGCCCGCCGTCTGCTTCAGTCGGGATCTGCATTTCCTCCAGAAGCTCTCCGGAGTGGCTGACAATACCCCCCTTGATATAGGTACCTCCGAGGTCTATGCCCGCATAGGTTTCCATAATCTCTCCATCAGTCTTTGCCTGACCGGCGCGCCCCGTCTTTCAGAGGATCGGGATAGGGGAGCAGCGCCCCGGCACCGCCGGGTCAGGTTCTGCGTTTTTTCCACCACTGTTCCAGCCGCTGCTTTATCTGGGCCTCGGCCCCCGCATCCTTCGGGCGGTAATAGACCTTCTCGTTCAGGGTGTCCGGCAGTCCCTGCTGCTCCACGAATCCGCCTGCAAAATCATGGGCGTACTTATACCCCTCGCCGTGTCCGAACTCCTTCATCAGCCCCGTCGGCGCGTTTCGCAGATGCAGCGGCACCGGCTCTGATGAGGTCTCTGCCGCGTCGGCGAGAGCCTCGCTCACTCCCTGATAGGATGCATTGCTTTTCGGTGCGGAGGCGAGATACGTGGTCGCCTGGGCGAGAATTATCCGTGCCTCGGGCATGCCGATGCTGTGCACCGCCTGAAAGGCCGCCTGCGCAAGGACGAGAGCCGTGGGGGCGGCGTTTCCGATATCCTCGGAAGCCAGTACCACCAGCCGCCGGGCGATGAACAGCGGATCCTCCCCGGCCTGAAGCATCCGCGCCAGCCAGTAAAGGGCGCCGTCGGGATCCGATCCCCGCACCGTTTTGATAAATGCGGATATTGTATCGTAATGGGCATCGCCCTTTTTATCATAGATGAAGGATTGTTTTTTGAGCGCTTCCTCGACCGTGGCATCATCGATAACAGTCCTGCCGTCTTTTTGTTCCGACAGCTGCACACAGAACTCAAGCAGATTCAGGACGGCCCTGCCGTCCCCGGCGGCCATATGCACAATGGATTCCCGCACCGAGTCGCTGATGACCGGATTGGCTTCCCGGAGCACCGGATCGAGTTCCAGCGCCCGGTCGAGGATGCGCTCCAGATGCCGGTTCTCAAGTTTTTCCAGCCGGAACACGCGGCAGCGGGACAGCAGCGGCGCGATCACCTCGAACGACGGGTTCTCGGTTGTCGCGCCGATGAGTGAAACGGTGCCGTCCTCAACGGCATGCAGCAGCGCATCCTGCTGCGCCTTGTTGAAGCGGTGGATCTCGTCGATAAAAAGGATGGTTCGTTTATCGTGGGCACTTCGGTTCACCCGGGCCTGATGCATGATCCGCCGCACATCGGCCAGCCCCGAAGTCACCGCGCTTATGGCAAAAAAGGCGGCCGCGAGCTCATTGGCCAGGATGCCCGCCAGCGTTGTCTTTCCCACTCCCGGCGGCCCCCAGAAAATGATGGAAGCGGAGGATCCTCCTCCGACAAGACGGGTGAGTATCTGCCCCTCACCGACGAGATGCTCCTGACCGATAAAATCCGACAGTGAACGCGGTCTCATCCGGTCGGCCAGCGGCCGCTCCGGGGAATCGGCGGCTGCATCCGTATTAAACAGATCCATGGCTCACCGTTCTGCTTATTCCGGTACGGGATTTCATTCCAGCGACCAGCTCGTGCCGTCCCGGGTGTCCTCGAGAACGATTCCCAGTGACTTCAGGTGGTCCCTGATGGCATCGGCCTCAGCCCAGTTTTTCCCGGCCTTCGCCTCCTGCCGCATTCGCACCAGCAGATTCACCAGATCCGCCGTGAGCGTGCCGCCCTGTGACGCTTCCGGCGTGCTGGCAAAGACCAGCCCGAGAATACCTTCACCCAGTTCATGAAACAGCGCATTGAGATATTGAAGGTCATCCCGGTTTTTCGATCCGGCCAGAACCGTGTTCGTTTCCCTGACCAGATCGAAGAGGACAGTGATGCCGCCGCTTGTGTTGAAATCGTCATCGAGAAAATCGAAAAACCTCTTACGGTACTCCTCCCACCGATCCGGATACGTCTCCGAAGCCGGTTCGCCCACGGTATCCCGCAGCTTGGCCACCGCCCGCACCAGCCGGCCGTACCCCGTCCGCGCGCTGGAAAGCGCCTCATCCGAGAAATCCTGCGGCGACCGGTAATGTCCCTGCAGCACGAAAAACCGGACCGTCATGGGATCGTACGTTGAAAAAAGCTCTTCAAGAGTGACATGATTCCCCAGCGATTTACTCATTTTCTGACCGTCCAGTGTCACCATATTGTTATGGATCCAGTAATTGACGAAGGTGTGCCCGGTGACCGATTCGCTCTGGGCGATTTCACACTCATGATGGGGAAACTGGTTGTCCAGGCCGCCTCCGTGAATGTCGATGGTCTCCCCGATATATTTCATCGACATAACCGAACATTCAAGGTGCCAGCCGGGGAATCCTGTACCCCACGGTGACGGCCACCGCATCAGGTGATTGCCGTCCGCTCTCTTCCAGAGGGCGAAATCGGCGCTGTGACGCTTTCCTTCTGCGGGCTTGACCCTGGTGCCGGACAGAAGGTCATCCACATTCCGACCGGACAGTTTCCCGTATTCGGGAAAGGTGCTGAGATCAAAATAGACGTTTCCGTCCTGTTCGTAGGCGTTCCCCTTTTCGATGAGTTTTTTTATCAGTTCGATCATTTCCAGGATATGCCCTGTGGCTCTGCTGGATATGTCGGGCCGCAGGCAATTCAGCCGGTCCATATCACGGAAAAAGTGTCTCTCGTATTTCTGTGCGATCTCCACCGGCTCAACCTGTTCGACTCGGGCCTTCTTGAGAATGCGGTCCTCGCCCTCTCCGTCATCGCCCAGCAGATGGCCGACATCGGTGATGTTCTGCACATACCTGACTGTAAACCCTGACGCCTTGAGAAAGCGGTAGATAACATCAAAAGATATATAACTTTTGGCATGTCCGAGATGGGGATCGTCATATACCGTCGGGCCGCATACATACATCCCCACAAATGGCGGATGCACCGGCGTGAACACCTCTTTTTTCCTGGTCATCGTGTTATAGATAGTGAGCATCATCAGTCCTCTCGGCAAAATTCAGGTTCCTGCATCAGCACAAACGTCTTGATTAGGGATTCTGTTTTCAGTACTTTTAATATAATGAAAAAAAATCATTTTTCAAAAACAACATATCAAACGGCTATTTTCATTACCGGCGCTTCAGCGGTGATCGCCCAGATTTGTTTCATGCGTGAGCTGCTCACGGTGTTCAGGGGCAATGAAATTTCCGTGGGCATTATCCTCTTCAGCTGGCTGATTCTCACCTCAGCAGGAGCGGCGGTGGCCGGCTTACGGTGGAAGCAGTGTACCCCGACCGTCTCCCTGGCGGTGATCCAGTCGCTCTTCGCCTGCACGCTTCCGCTCTCGCTGGTGATCATCCGGGCAGGACCCGACCTGCTCGGCCTCGTCCCCGGAGAAACCGCCGGATTCCCCTCGCTCGTGCTGCTCACCCTGCTGGCGCTGGCTCCCGTCTGCATAATGGCCGGCTCTCTCTACACCCTCGCCTGCCGTGCGGCCGGCACCGTGGACCCCGATGTGATCGCCGCCCCGCGCATCTATTACGCCGAAACGGCCGGTGCATGCCTCGGCGGCCTGGTGTTCAGCATCCTGCTCATCAACAAAGTGCCGGCCGCCAGCATGATCGCAACGCTCTCCACTCTCAATTTCTGGGCAGCCTTGCGCTGCATCCCCCGGGGCGGGGAACACGGTCTGAGAACACGCGGCCCGGCAGCCGCGGCAATGCTTGCCGCGCTCTCGGTGCTGTGGTTCTATACGCTCTCCGGCGGCCCGCTGCTGAACCGGGCGCCGGGAATCGGACGAACGCTTGTCAGCAAAGATACGCCCTACAGCAGAATTACGGTAAAACAGCTTGACGATCAGTACACATTCTATCAGAACGGCATCGCCGCCTTTACCGTACCCGACAGGATGCAGGCCGAACAGTCGGTGCATATCCCGCTGCTTGAACACCCCGCCCCCCGAACAGTGCTCCTCCTGGGGGGCGCCCTCAGCGGCAGTATCCGGGAAGCACTGCGTCATCCCTACATTCAGCGGATCGATTATATAGAGCAGGATCCCTCCCTGACGGCCATCGCCAGGGAGGTTCTGCCTCCCTCCGAGACGGACATTCTGGATAATCCGGCCGTGCATCTCCACCATACCGACGCGCGCCGGTTTATCAGACGGACCCCGATCGTCTACGACGCGGTCATCTCGAACCTGCCGCCCCCCGGAACGGCCGGACTCAACCGCTTCTACACACGTGAATTCTTTTCTGAGGTCAGACGAATTCTCAGCCCGGACGGACTGTTTTCCCTTACGCTTCCCGCCTCGGAGAATGCCTTGAGCAATGAACAGGCCGAACTGCTTGCCGTGATTCACGCCACCATGAGAGTCGTTTTTCCGCAGGTGATCCTCATTCCGGGAGAACCGGTGCATCTCATCGCCAGTGCCGGAACCGGGCATCTCACCGCTGACCCGGACACGCTCTTGCAGCGGCTGAAACAGCGGCAGCTGCAGACGATATATGTCCGGGAATACTACCTCCCCTATCAATTGTCCATCGAGCGTCGCGACGCCCTGCAGCAGCGGCTCCACCCGGTTTCCCGGCGGGAGTTAAACAGGGATTTCAAACCGGTGGGGTATTTCGTTTACTCGCTGCTGTTCAGCTCATATTTCCCCGGATATTATCAGACCCTGCTCATCCATGTTCGTCCCGTCGCCTCGGCTTTTCCGGTCATACTGCCGGCACTGGCGGTATGTATCGCCGGATTGCTGATTATTCTGAAAAGGCGCCGTCCGGACCGTTCACGAACCGCGGGCATCTACCTCTCGATACTTTCGGTCGGGTTCAGTGAAATCTCCCTGGAATTCATCCTCATCCTGGGTTTTCAGGTGCTCTACGGATCCGCGTATCAGGAACTGGCGGTCATCATCGCCGGCTATATGCTGGGACTTATGCTGGGAAGCAGGAGTGTCACCGCCGGCAACGGTCTGTTCGCGGGCCGGCGTCATCTCGCCCGCTTTGTCCTCTTTCAACTGCTCATGGGGCTCTATCCGCTCTTCCTGCTTCTCCTGCTCCTGGTGCTGGCCAGGCACGGTTCGGCACTCCCTGGCGGCCCCTTCATCTCTTCGGTTTTCGGTCTGCTGACCCTGGCGGCAGGCTACATCGGCGGTGTTCAGTTCCCCCTGGCGAATTGCATCCTCATTCCCGCCGGCGAATCGGGTCCGAAAGTAGCCGGGCATCTGTACAGCATGGATCTTGCCGGGTCCGCCGCCGGGGCCCTGATCACAGCCGTCCTGCTGGTTCCGCTGCTGGGCATCGTCACGGTTCTCGGCATGCTGGCCCTGGTCAACCTCTCGCTCTACCTGGTGCTCCGGATAGTAACCGGACATAAAAATACCCGGACCAGGGCATCTCTGCAGGGTCCGGGTTGAGGGTATTCATATGAGGGGGTACGCTAGGGAGCGCTCTTCTCTGCCAGATCCCGGACGACAAACGATTTGGTGGGACATTTTTCCACCGCGTTCGCAAGATCCGTTTGCGGATTCTTCACTTTATCATAATGAATGACCGGAATTTTCCCGTCCATGGTGATCATTTCATCTGCGGTCACGTTCTCCTTGGCGCACATGCCGCATCCGATGCATCCCACTTTGCAGACCGCTTTAACCGATTTGCCGAAATCTTTTGAAACGCATCCGAGATACACGGGCTGATCAAAGGGAATGAGCTCGATGATATTTCTGGGACAGGCTTCGACGCACGCGCCGCATCCGGTGCATGCATCCTCATCGACGACGGGGAGCCCCTCGGGCGCCATGTGAAGCGCGTCGAAGGAACATACCTTGACACATGAGCCCAGACCCAGACAGCCGTAGACGCATCCTTTGGCACCTTCGGCGATCAGCATGGCCGCCCGGCAGTCCGCGACACCGCTGTAGATCGCCCGTTCGACGCAGGTATCTTTATCTCCCCGGCACCGGACGACGGCAACCTTCCTGACGATATCTCCGGCGTCTGTTCCCATTATCTCCGCGATCCGCGCTGCGACATCGGATCCGCCCGCAGTGCAGCCGTTCACCGGATACTGACCGGCAACGACGCCTTCGGCAAATCCGCCGCAACCCGGCGCGCCGCAGGCTCCGCAATTGGCACCGGGCAGCGCTTCTTCGATCTGCTCGACCCGCTTGTCTTTCTCAACCGCCAGTATCTTTGAAGCAATGGCAAGGCCCGCTCCAAAAACGAGCCCCAGGCTGCCCATTACAATCACTGCAGAAGTAATATCAAAATCCATGTGCCCAGATTCTCCTCACGTTTATGAAAAAGCCCATCGTGCGAACAACCGATGGGCTTATGAAAACAGTTCAGGTCATCAGTGTGAAACAGCCCCGTCAGGGAAGCTCTTTTTTCAATTTTTCGATCGCCCAGTTGGCATAATCAGCATACCGGGAATTGGATTTTGCTTTTGTGTAATGGTCGATGGCTTTTGCCTTGTCACCAAGACCCGCATACGCCTGTCCCAGGGAAATGTGGACCGGCGCCTCGACATTTCTGTTGCCGTACTGCAGCGCTTTTTCCCCGGCTTCGATTGTCTCGTTGTAGCGGTTGAGTTTAATCAGGGATTCGGAGAGACGATACCAGCTGCGGCCGTCTTCAGGATCGATCGCCACCGCCTTTTTCAATACGTCCACCGACTGTTCATACATGCCCTGTTTGTAGAGCATCACTCCCCAGCTTCTGAAACCCTGGGAGTACTCGGGATTGACCTCGGTGGACAGTCTGAACGCTTCAGCCGCCTGTTCGAGCTTGCCCTGCTGCTCGTAGATGGTGCCCTTGTGGTAATGCACCCGGAAAAGAGTCGAATCCTTCTGGAGCGCAGTGTTGAAGTACTGGATCGCCATGTCGACATTGTCCATGGCGGCGTACAGCTGGCCGAGATTCGAGTAGGGCTTCGCATCTTCCGGATCGAGCTCAATCGCCTTTTTCAGGGCTGCTTCGGCTTCGCTGAACCGCTGCAGGTTTCTCAGTGTCAGCCCGCGCATATTGTAGGCTTTCGCCATATCAGGCAGTGCTTCGATAGCCTTGTCAAAATAATTCAGTGCCTCGTCCCAGCGTCTGTACTGATAGGACCGCAAACCATTGTTGTAGGCGGTCTTGCCGGCGGCCTCCGTATTGCCTTTTGACTTGAACTCCTCCTGCAGCGCCTTTATCTCATCGACAACCTTGTTGTACTCGACTTCCAGACGGTCATATTCCTGACGGTTACGCTGCTGCGAGGCAGCGTTCATTTCTTCCGCGATCCCCACCCGTTTCTTTTCAAGAGCCGCAATTTTCGCCTCATATTCGGCCTTGAGATCTTCCTGGGCAAAAGCATTCTCCTGAATACCGATTACCAGGGACAGCGTCAAAACGATACCCATCAATGTTGTGAATCTGCGCATTATTCTTCCCTCCACCATAATTCGTATCTGCATAAGACAATCGAATGAGGTTGTGCCGAAGGGGGGATTCGAACCCCCACACCCTTTCGAGTACTGCCCCCTCAAGACAGCGTGTCTACCAAGTTCCACCACTTCGGCATATATGGGAGTGACAGCATTGCCGCCGTCACTATTCCTGCTGATCTGCGTCGGGCGCCTGCTGCTGTCCGCCCTGGTCCGCGGCCGGGATCGTCGGCAGCAGTGTCGCCGGCGTCGATGTCTCGGACTCCCGTTCCGCCATCTGTTCCACGAAACTCCGCTGCTCACCCGATGTGCCGGATGTGATCAATCCGATCGTAATCGACGTGAGCGCAAAGGCGATACCGGCCCACATGGTGACCTTCGAGAGGAAGGTGGCCGCGCCTCTGCCTCCCAGCATGCTGCTGCCCGCACCGCCCCCGAACATACCGGAAAGGCCGCTCCCCTTGCTGGATTGCATCAAAATGCTGATGATCAAAACGATACTGACCAAAACATGTATAACGGTTAAAAATGCTACCATACAGATACTCCCGCTGAAATTAGTACAGAGCGGCCTCCGCGATGGCCAGGAAACTGTCGGCTTTCAGACTCGCGCCTCCAACGAGTGCGCCGTCTATATCCGGCTGATGAAGCAGTTCCCGGGCGTTTTCCGGTTTTACGCTGCCGCCGTATAGAATACGTATTGTCGCTGCTTTACCCTCTCCGCAAACGGTTCCCAGCCATTCACGTATTACACGATGGACCTGCTGCGCCTGTTCCGGAGTTGCTGTTTTTCCGGTCCCGATTGCCCATACCGGCTCATAGGCAACGGTGACGCGAGGTATCCGGTCCCTGGGCACATCCGTGAACGCCTTGCTGATCTGCCGTTCGATCACCGCTTCCGTTTTTCCCGCGTTCCGCTCGGAAAGCGTTTCCCCGATACAGAGTACCGGCATCAGGCCCTCATCCAGAGCGTGCCTCAGTTTTCTATTGATCATGGCATCATCTTCCAGAAAAATCGTTCTGCGCTCGGAATGACCGATGATGGCCAAATGCACACCCATATCCTTGAGCATTGCCGGAGATATCTCCCCGGTAAAGGCACCGTTTCTCTCCCAGCAGACGTTCTGGGCGCCGACTTGAATCGTGCTGTTGCTCAGCAGCTTGACCGCATCCCGCAAATAGATGGCAGGGGGAAAAACCGCTATATCGACATCATCTTCCCCGGAAAATCCGTGGTCCAGGGTCCGCATCAGGTCCGCGGCCTGGGAAGACAGCATGTTCATCTTCCAGTTTCCGGCGATAAAGGGTCGTCTCACGCCCACTCTCCCTCCCGGTCGGTCAAGGCGGCCACACCGGGCAGCACCTTCCCCTCAAGAAACTCGAGGGACGCGCCCCCTCCGGTCGAAACATGGGACATCCTGGCTTCGAGACCCGCTTTTTTTACGGCTGCAGCCGAATCACCGCCGCCGATGATGGTGGTGGCGCCCTGGTCCGTCAGTTCCGCCAGCATGGCCGCGATACCCAGTGTTCCCCTGCTGGTGGCCTCGAGTTCGAACACACCCATGGGGCCGTTCCAGATGATGGTGCGGGCGTCATGACACACGGCTTTGAATGCTTCGATGGATCTGGGACCGATATCGAGACCCTTCCAGCCCGCGGGAATGTCATCCACCGAAACGGTTTTTACGGAACCGATCTCCCGCGCGGCAAAATCGAACCGGTCTGACACCACACAGTCCACCGGCAGCACAATCTGCTCCGCTCTTTCCGCAAGCAGACCCGCGGCAAGTTCCAGGCTCTCGGCATCGAGCATTGAATCACCGATCTCCTTGCCTGCCGCTTTCAGAAATGTAAACATCATGCCGCCGCCGATAATGATGGCATCGACAAGCCCGATGATATGTTCGATTACCGGTATCTTGTCGGCGATTTTGGCGCCGCCGAGAATCGCTATGTACGGGCGGTCGGGCCGGGTCACGGCACCGCCGAGAAATCTCAGCTCCTTCTCCATCAGAAAACCTGACACGCAGGCATCAAAATGGGCGGTAACTCCCACTGTGGATGCATGGGCCCGATGAGCGGTGCCGAATGCGTCATTGGCATACACATCGCCAAGCGCGGCAAGCTGAGCGGCAAAGCCGGGATCGTTTGCCGTTTCTTCCGGGTGGAAACGGAGGTTTTCCAGCAGCAGCACCGCTCCATTGCGGAGAGCGCGCGTCTGATGCTCGACATCGGCTCCGACACAATCGGGAGCGAACCCCACGGGCCGGCCCAGCAGGGAACTCAGGCGTTCGGCAACGGGCTTCAGGCTCATGCCCGGAACAACGCTGCCTTTCGGCCTGCCCAGGTGGGACATGAGAATGACTTTCGCCCCCTTGTCGACAGCGTACTCTATGGACGGCAGCGCGGCTCTGATCCGGTTGTCATCGGTGATTGCACGGTGTTCGTCCAGCGGCACGTTGAAATCAACGCGCATCAGCAGCCGCTTTCCGTGCAGTTCGACATCTTGTAATGTCAGTTTGTTCATTCCGTCGGTTCATCGCTCCTGTTAGAGCGCCGCCATTTTTTCTATCAAATCGACCATCCGGCATGAGTAGCCGTATTCGTTATCGTACCAGGAGATGATCTTTACCAGATTATCACCTATCGTCATGGTCGAAAGACTGTCAAATACACTCGAGTGGGGATTCCCGATAATATCCACCGACACCAGCGGTTCGTCGGAGTATTGCAGGATTCCCTTCATGGGGCCTTCTGCATACCGTTTGACGGCAGCATTGATCTCGTCGGCCGTCGCGGGTTTTTCCAGTTCCGCGACCAGGTCCACCATCGATCCGTCGGGTGTGGGGACGCGTACGGCCATCCCGTTGAGTTTTCCGTTCAGATCGGGAATGACCTTGCCCACCGCTTTGGCGGCGCCGGTAGTCGTCGGGATCATCGACATCGCGGCCGCCCGCGCCCTGCGCAGGTCGGAATGAGGCAGATCGAGAATTTTCTGATCATTGGTGTAGGCGTGGATCGTCGTCATCAGGCCTTTTTTGATTCCGAATGTCTCATGGAGCACTTTTGCTACCGGTGCGAGACAGTTGGTGGTGCAGGACGCATTGGATACGATCGCATGTTCCGGTTTCAGATCATCATCGTTAACGCCAAGCACGATCGTCGCATCGATCTGGTCCTTTGCGGGAACGGAGAGCAGCACTTTACGCGCACCGGCTTCGAGATGCGCGGCGATCTGGTCCCGCTTCCTGAAAATACCCGTGGACTCCACGGCGACATCAATCCCGAGAGCTTTCCAGGGAAGAGCCGCAGGATTTTTTTCGGAGAGGACACGCACCGCCCGCCCATCGACGACGATGCTGTTTCCGTCCGCATGCACCTCCCCGGGAAAACGGCCGTGGACTGAGTCGTATTTGAGAAGATGAGCCAGTGTCGCCGCATCGGTAAGATCATTTACGGCAACGATTTCGATGTCTTTGCGTGTGCTGGCGGCCCTGAAAACCAGTCTGCCGATCCGGCCGAAACCGTTAATGGCTAATTTCATCTCTTCCTCCGCTCAAGGGACAAAAGCTATGAGCAGCTCATAGCCTGACCTAACTATATGTAATTCAGTGAAGAACGTATCCGTTTCGAACACATACGGCCCACAATCAAGATTAAATAATAAAAATTTTTACCTGAAATGTCAAGCGAAATATCGCGCTACCTGAATGCATGCAGCCCCAGCACCGGTCGTGCCAGAGCTGCGCCGGACACTCTCCCGGCGCCGGCGGCGACAAGCGCCTCCGCGGCGCTGTTCATCGTCGCGCCCGTGGTAACCACATCATCGATGATCAGCACATGACTGCCCCGAACCGCGTCCCGGTTTCGCACCTGAAATACCCCGGCCGTATTGACCTGCCGCTCCTCCCCTGAGAGTGATGTCTGGGTGACCGTTGGGCGCACGCGCTTCAAAACGGAGCTGCTCACCGGAATAGTGAGCCGTGATGCGATCCCCCGGGCGATCATCCGGCTCTGGTTATAGCCCCGCTCCCGCCTGCGCAGAGCATGCAGCGGTACGGGCACTATGAGATCGCACCGTTCCCGCAGCAGACACGCGCGAAGCCGGTCCGCGGCCAGTTCCCCCATCCAGACGCCGAGGCGCGGCCGGCCGCTGTATTTGATCGCCTGAATGATCCGGCCGAGAAGCGGTGAATAGTCCCAGCAGGCGATCACCTGCGAGAGATAAAACTTCCCCGCGCAATAGCTGAAATCGGAGCCTTCGCTCCAGCGTCTCATATCAGGATCGCTTGCGAGGAGCAGACGGCAGCGGCGGCAGAGACCCGCCGCCGCTGCCGCAGGCAGGCCGCAGCCGGGACAGTAGGGCGGATACAGATAGTTCAGCAGCAGTGTCCCGGCATAAAGAAGAGGCTTCCCCGCGTAGGAAGCCTCTCTGGTAATAAGAGAAACGAGTCGTTGACCCATGTATCTTCCTGATACGTGTTGCTGTCTAGCGCCTGGGAGCGAAATCCAGTCCCAGATCGAGGGCGAACGCTACTCCCTTGCTGCTCGCCGGCGTGATCCCTCCCCTGCTCATGACGGCGAGATCGAGCACAAAACAGCCGGGACGTATACCGAGACCGAAGGAAGCGCCGAAACCGGCCCGCCCCCCCAGGCAAACACCCGCCCGCAGGGGCAGCCAGGGGACACCCGACCATTCGGTGCCCAGGGAAAACTGCGGCTTAGTGCCGACAAACGCGTTTTCTGAAAAGCCCTGGCGGTAATCGGCGGCAATGAGCATGCGGCCCTCTGTATAGGCCGCACCGATTTTCAGCACCGGCGGCATGCGGGAAGACCAGGAAGCGAGTTCGGTGGTCCAGGTGGAATCCGTGAAATCTTCATCGAAATCCGTGACCACGGAAACGGAATCGGCGGTAAACAGCCCTTCTTCCCGGGACACGTCATTCTGCCACGAAATGGTGCCGAAGGTGTTGGCGATACTGAACCCGACGGTCCACTTTTCCTTGAACACGGCAGCCGCGCCCAGATCCATCCCCCATCCGAGCCGCCCGCTGTTATACGCGTAGATGACATCATAGGCGGCATCGATATCGGCACCGTAGGGTTTGAGATTTACCATGACGTCGGTATCGTTGGTACTGGCATAGCCGCCGCCGTAAAACGCGTGCAGCGTGGCGCCGACACTGAACCAGTCGGCGAAGCCGACCGGAATCGGCTGTCCCCAGGACAGTCCGACGGCACCGTAGCCGAGTCCGTGACCGCCGGCATCGCCGAAGGAGTACTGCTTGTTGATGCGGGTCCCCTGCAGGGGAATTTCCAGGAACGATTTGTCGATCGAAAAACTGGCGGCCGCATCGCTGGCAATGGAGAACGCGAACCTCCCCACCGAGAAGGAGAACGATCGCACCTCTGTCAGCATGCTGACGTTCAATCCGTCATCCGGAATGGCATCAAGCAGTTCCTCAATATCCCGGGCGCTCCAGTAGATCGTATTATCGGCATCGGCTCCGTCTACAAAATAACGATCGTAGAGCCCCTTTGTAAAGGCATTGTTGTTTACAGAAGCACCGGCCGAGACAAAGGTGAAGGAGAAGCGGGAATTATCGGGCAGTCCGAGATTTGCGGGATTCCAGTCCGCGGCATGTACGCCCCGGGCCAGGGCCGTATAGGCCCCTCCCATGCCGAGGGCGCGGGCTGTCAGCTGCGCCTCACTTGTTCCCGCGCTGAAGAACAGCACAAAAGCGGGCAGGATCACCGCCGCTCTGACAAGCGGCATCATATTCCGTGTCGCTCTCGTCATGACGCACCCCCTTCCCCCTCATCCTCTTCGGGAATTTTTGTGTTGAGCATGGCCGTAAGGCGCGCTTCAACTTCGATGAAATCCTGCGGCCGTATCCTCACCATCAGCGCGGTACCGGGAAAATCGATCTCGACCCCCCAGAACAGCATCTCATTGTTGCGGAAAAGGTCGAGTTCCGCATCACCGAGATCGATATCGATGGATCCCGGGGCCGTACCGGTGACCACCGCGGGTGAACCGCCGTCCGTGGGAGCGGCCCCGAACCCGGCGGTAATGCTCAAATCGGCACCGCCCGGATCGTAGATAGTGCTGTCCGACCGTGTGGCCGAAAACACGATTCGCACCGTCACTCCGAGAGGAAGGCCGTTGAGAATATCGGCGGTGAGGTGGGCGCTCACGATGTTGTCCCGGAACACGTCCCGGGTATCTTCATCGAGCTCGAGTGTGTCGGGATCGGTGGTGGAGGCATATCCCGGCAGCCTGATCGTGAGCGGCATGTCGAGGTAGACGACCGCGTCGATCACATGATTTTCATCGATCCGCGATGACACGAGCCCGTCCCCGATGAGCATCCGTCCGCTGATGAGCATGCGTTCGGGATGGGCGTTGAAGAAATCCGCCACGCCTTCGATAACGATGACGCTCATCTCGCCCGACACCGGAGTGATCGTGTCGAGAACCGTGATCGTGCGCGGAACCCCGTCATCGGTGTCCAGCCCCTGCACCAGCAGGTCCACGATGATCGGAAACGCCACTCCCGCATCCACGGCGAGACGCAGATCCACGGTATCGATCTCGAGATCATTGAACTCTTCCGGGAAATCGAGATCCGCTTCCATGTCCTCCAGCGGCACTTCCATGTTATTGATGATACCGCTGATCGAGGCGAACGCCAGGTCGCTGAACCTGACTTCCACGTCCACATCCGTCCCGCCGCTGAGCGAGACCGAAAACCGCATAAAGTTGCTGCCGTTCCAGACCGGAGGGACGATCATATACCCTGCGAGATTGGTATAGACCTCCACCGATGCCCCGTTTCCTGCCGGCACAGCGGCATCAACGGCGAACATCGCTCCCTGGGTGTCCTTCATATCCGCGAGCTCCAGGTGCGCGTCGACGGCCGTGTTTCCCCTGTTGGTAAAGGTCAGTCTCAGCATACCCTGCCGGATCACCGCGGTGTCCACGACCACAAGGTCATTGGGGATTTGCAGCGAATCGCTCAGCGATCCGTTTGCGGGGACCGTGACATTTCTGACAAAGTCATCCACACGCAGCCGGTCACCGACCTCAAACGTCTCGATGTTCTCTTCCAGGCTAAGAACCAACTGCTGACCCTGCACGGAGAGTTCATCGATATCGTCGACCAGGTCGGACATGACGAATCTTTTTGCTACAAGCGGCAGCTCAAAGAGCACATCCCAATTGGGTGTCGCCGGTGATTCAAACGTGCACTGGGTTATCAGCGCCGCCAGGGCGAGAAGCACCCCTGACCCGGCGATGATGCCAGCGCGGTTGTCGCCTTTCATATGCACCTCCGAACATCTTCATCATACCTGGCGTGGCGGCCCGGCCTTTCGCTCACGTGACCGGGCGCCGCATCATGTATCTGCCATCCTTCCGTATACATTCCTGCGCGTCACGTTCGGGACGTCTCATTCGCGGGACCGTCGGAGCCGCCGTCAATGGTGATTTCGACGGATGCTCCCCGCCGCCATCCTTTCAGCTCAGAGGCAACCCCGATCACCGTGTTGCGGAGAATCTGCTGCACGAAAGGAACCATGGGAACATCACGCCCCCCTACGTTCAGCCGCACACTGGCCCTGTCGAGCACGCATGCAGACCGTTCCCTGCGGCCCTGCATGATCGCTTCGGCGAGAGCGGCGCAGGTGAGTCCGCAGCGCCCGCAGCACGCGTCATCCACATAGGGAAGCATGGGGAAGACGCGTTCCTCAACCAGGTCGGCCAGTCGGGCCAGATCGCACTCGTCCAGCGCGTTGAACACCGGCAGGGACCAGGCATGGCCGCTTTCGCCGCTGACCGCTCCGGCCAGAGCGAAGGTGCGCCCGTCGAAGTAGTCTTCCGCATCGGCGCTGGAAGAGGCACAGACGATCCTCGGCAGAGGGAAATCGTGGTATCCTTCCACAATCAGCCAGTCCGCCGAGATGAGGGAGCGGATCCGGGTGAGATCCATGGGGCCGGTATAGAGAAAATCGGTTTCACCGGCGCTTCTGGCCACTACCGGATCGGCTCCCGCCTGCTTGTGCAGCCAGGTGTTTTTTCCGGGGGTATCGATGGAAAAATCGTGGGCGTGTATATCCTTTACCGAAGCTACCCTGAAACCCTTGTGCCGAAGATGCCGGATAAGTGCGGTCACCAGGGTCGTCTTGCCCGATCCGGTATACCCGCAGACCTGAAACGCCCGCATTCGCGATTCTCCCTCATGTGACGAACAGTGAAATGTAATCAGATATTTGGTCGCATGCAAACGCTAAATGCAGCCGCTTATCGAAACAGCAGGCCGGCGACGTTCAGGATGAGCGTGAGCAGTATCAGGCCGAGGTCGGCGGCCCGAAAGGGAATACGGGCCGGAATGCGTCCGGTCCGGGGCTGACCGTACCCGCGAAGCTCGAGAGTGAGTGCGGAATGGAACACATATTCGACGCTGCGCAAAAGAACGGCGGATGCGAGCTGTTTAACGGCGACGCTTTTCTCTCTGAGCGGAAGGCTGCGGAATGATATCCCCCTGAAGCGGAAAAACCAGAGCACTCTGCGGCCTTCAGCATAGATGAACGGAAGAAGCTTGACGGTCAGGAGCAACAGAAGGCTGAAATTCAGGGGAATCTTCATCTTATCGCCCAGCACAAGAAACTGAAAGATCGATGCGCAGGCCATGACCCGGGCGAGTAAAAAAAGGATCATGAAGCGGATCCAGAGCAGCACCGCTTCTCTGAAACCGTCGCTGAACACGAGCTCCACTCCCGCGACCGAGACCAGCGGCCTGCCGCTACGCCGGAAGAGCACCTGCAGCAGAGAGACGCCGACAAGCACGGTCGCTGTCTTCAGCAGTCTGCGCAAAAAATAGGGGATATCTTCAGGCTGCATCACCAGGATAAAAAAGAGGAGTAATGCGAGCCAGACCAGGGGCATGACGACTGATTGCCCGGCAACCGCCCAGGCGGTGGCGGAGAGTCCCATCAGCAGCAGAGATATGATATTAACCCCGGCAGTCACAATACGCTCCTCGCGTCACCGCAAAGAGGATTTTCCCTCATGATCCACCCGGGAAACGACAAAAGGTCCGTCCATGAGTCGCGGTCGACCGCGGTGCAGCCGAGAATGCACACCGGAGCCGGAATACCCGTTTTCGGAGAGTCCTCGATAAACAGACGCAAAAAACCGATAAGGCGCTGCAGGCTCGCTTCGGACAGCCCGCGGGCGGGGTTGCCGGCAATCAGGTACTCGGGCTGTTTTGCCAGCTGGCAGAGGAACCAGATGAGTTTCGTCTCTCCATCCGAGAGTGCATAGGGCTGTCTTTCAGCCAGATGCGCGAGCCCCATGCGCGCCAGCAGCATGCCGGCCCGGATCCTCTCCTGCTCGCCGGCCCCGGCCCGGGCTGCAGCGGCTGCGCAATACACGGCCACCTCCATTTCCACGGTCTCGGTAAAAAAAACGGGGGGCAACGATTCAGGCACCCAACCGATACGTGATCCCAGGATGGAAACATCACCTGCTTCGGGTGCCCACTGCCGGTGTCTGGCCGCGGACCGGGACGGCTCATACAGATGCAGACGACAGCAGCGGTCGATCTCGTCCGGTTCCCGCTGTTCCAGGACATACCCGGACCCGTCCGGAAACAGGTCCCTGAGGAGATCAATCATGGTAAAGCCTCCCGCCCTGAAGACACCAGACAGGCAACCCGCTTCCGAAACGGGTGTGGGTGCTTGCGATGATGATCGCTTCCTGCTGCCGGAGAAACCGGAAAAACGGCTCCCAGGCGCCGGCTCCCCGGGGAGAGGGTTGCCGGAACGGCTCGTCGAGCAGCCAGAGCCGCGCCCCCTGGACAAAATAGATACAGGCCAGGCACACCCGCAGATCCGCCTCGGAAAGCGCGGTAAAAGGCATAGAGAGAAGACCGTCCACGGCGGGGAAAAATTCCCGGAACAGCGCCGCCCGTTCCCTGACGGCGGCACCACTGTCCGGAAGCACCGCTTCGATGAGCATCAGTTCCTCGGCAAGCGTCGTATTGAGTACATAAAAATCAATATATTTCGAAGGAATGAACGCGATGAGCGGAAAAAATTCCTTGGGCGAATTGCCCCTGATAGAGCTGCCGTTGATAAGCACATCCCCCGTGTAGAGCCGTCCCCTGCTGAAATGGGGGATCATTCCGGCGAGCAGCCTGAGGAGCGTTGTCTTGCCGCTGCCGTTCTCGCCCTGAAGCAGCGCCATTGTCCCGCCGGCCGCGGAGAGGTCGATGCCTTCTAAAAGCGGCGTTTCCCCCCAGCCGAAGGTGAGCTGTCTGATCTCAAGATTCATTCGCAGATGATGGTTGTGAGATATTTGACGATCCGGTTGGGGAACCTGTCTCCCTCCGGATAGAGCGCGAACGGCCCCGTATCTCCGCGCTCTTCCGGGCTGTAGCGAATGATCAGCGACCTGAGCCCCGGATCGGCGGCGGTGAAGACCGCGGTATGGCCGTCCGCGCTGCGGGCGGTAAGCCGTTCACAGCCCCCGGCGTCCCCGGCCGGGAGCAGCTCATCGAACCGCCTCCCGGTAAAACGGTACACCACTGTCTCCCCCTTGCGCTCAAAGGAGAGCTCGAATCGTTCCTGAAAGAGTGCGGAATCGGCGGCGGAGAACCTGAGGGTGTCGGCCCTGGTGATAACCATGAGTGCGGCACGGTCAGGCGCGGCGGCCGGGCCTTGCTCGTGTCCCGCCGCGAATATGGAAGCGGCGCCGAGCAGCATCGCCGCCTGTTCCGGTGAGATTCCGGGGGGCCCGGGACCATTGCCCTGGCCCGGCGCCGAGATCAGGGGAATCCCCATATCGGCGAAGATGAAATCCCCGTGACCGCCTGCCGTCCCTGCCGCGGTGCCGGCACACGTGTGAGCCCCGTGGTCCGAAACGACAAGCATTCCCCCCGGCCAGACCCGCCTGAGCCGGCGGCAGTAGTCGCCCAGGGTCAGGAGATGAGCTCTCGTTCTTTCGTCAGCGGGTCCCCACCGGTGGTTCAGATCGTCCAGTCCGTGAAAATGGACCCAGAGAAGCGAAAGGCCCGGCTCTCCGGCTGCTGTCAGCGCGTCCCTGAACACGGCGGCATCACGGGCGACGGGATCTCTCTCGCCATGCAGCACCAGGCGGCCGGGCACCGGATAGATCATTGTCTCTCCTTCCAGCACTGTATAGGATACGCCGAGCGCATACAGTTCCTGAAAAAGAGTGGCGCCGCCGGGCAGCCCGATCATCGCCCGGTAATTGATCCTGGTCACCGGCGGGTACGCCGCCCGGGCCATCCGCACCGTATCGGCCGGCATGGCATTGTCATCCTCGAGAAGCGACTGTTCCAGGGCGTCCCATCCGAGCCCGTCGATGTAGACGACCAGGCAGTGACGCCGGGAAAGCGTGCGAACGACCAGGGCGGGGATGTCATGCACGCCGTATTCCGGGGGATCGATCCAGATGCCGGAGAGATCGTCGAGCCCGGGAGCATCGGGACCGGTCGCCCATGTCTCCGCATCGAGCACAATACCGTCGGGAAAGAACAGCAGACTGCGCCCGCCGCCCTCCCGCGGCTCCCAGACATCGATGTCGATGCCGTTCCTGCCGGACCTCCCCCGGTAGCGGGTGAACCCCAGCGCACCGTTCCTGAACAGGGGCGCAAACGATTCGACACCGTCGAGCCGTGATCGGATGGAGGGAATCTCAGGAAGAGCGATGCCGCGCTGATAGAGGATCGCCCCCACCGGTTCGGCAAGATAGAGCGTCTTCGGCAGTCCGTCTCCCCGAATGGAACCGTCCGCGTATCGGATACGATCGAGGCCCGCCCCCTGCGCTGCGACGGCGAGATCCCGGGAAAAAATAAAAAGCGAGTCGGCCCCCGCCGGAACGAACCGGGAGGAATCCCCGGGAAACCGTACATACTGGGCGCCCGCGGCGGCCCAGAGCAGCAGAAGCAGCGCGGCGGCGGTCCGTTTCTGCGGAACCGCGCTCATTCGGCCGTCACCCGTATGCAATCGAAATCGGGGTGCTGCATGATCATGCCGACGGCACTGTCATAAACATCGCATCCGCTGCCGGACACGCGTCGATCCAGGATGGTCCGGCCGTTTTTCAGCAGACACAGCCGCAGCGGGCGCGCCGGATCTTTCCCATACTCCTGCTTCCGCCAGACAAGATCGCTCCAGATGTCCCTCTCGGCGGCGGTAAGCTGTTTGAGAAAGATTACCGATCTGTTCGCGGTGACAGAGAAAATCCCCTTGGTTTTCAGGCCGGTGGGAACATTGACGCCGCCGATGCTGTATGCCCCGTCGGCTTCGGCGAGAAGAACCATGTATTTGATAATGGTGTTGGATTCGTAGGGCCGCAGCAGGGTGTCGGCCGCGAGTACTGAAAACCGGCCGGCATCGGCGCCCGCGCCGGCCAGCAGATTGGCGAGCGGAATGACCCGCTTCGATTCCAGCAGCGGTCTCAGGGGTGCGCTTTCCGGAAAGTAAAGGTCAAGGACAGGGAAGGCGGGCGCGGACGTGCCCAGAGACACCTCGATCCTCACCGGGTCGTTTATCCAGTACATGGGGGGCAGGTCCGGGAAAATGAGACGCATGTACCCGTATTTTTCCGGGAACACCGGTTCGTCCTCGATGCCGGTGGCGCAGAAGGCCGTCCCGAGACCGGACAGGAGGTCTCCCTCGATAACGGCCATATAGCCGTCAGACGCGGTCACCGACAGCCGCCGGATCGCGGCGGGATCCACTTCCCGGGCGGATAAAACCGCTGCCAGGGACGTCCCGGTCCAGGTCCGGACGGGGTCTTCCGGTTTGCCCTGCACGGAAACCCGGGTCTGTTTCAGCTGTTTCAGATCGGCGCCGCTGATGAACACCTCCCGGGGCCCGTCTCCGGCCGGGTCTGAAACGACCCGCAGAATGAATCCTTCGGCCGGCCGGCGAACCGCTTCCGCGGCCGCCGCGGTCATGATCAGCAAAAAGGCGACGAGAATCGCGGTGTACAGGTGTTTCATATCATCCTCTTCATTGACAGTGTCTCAGTGATTGACACACGACCGCCGTATGCCTCACTCCCCGCTGAACTGGGGGAATGACGCGGTCAGAACGCGGTAGAGACCGGCGGCCAGGATTCCGCCCAGACCGCCGAAAAAAAACGCGGGGACCAGACTCGCCAGGAGCGGAACAGCCGGGATCCGCATGATCCAGATGCCCACCAGCAGCGACCCGGTGACATTGCCCGCCGCCGGGGGAAAAAACAGGGCCCAGCCGCGACCTGACCGTCTTACCAGCAGGTACACCGCATCGATCATCAGGCAGGGGAGCACGTAAATTGCCAGGGAGAGAAATCCGTGGGACCCGTACAGCCCGGTAACGAGAATAACGGTCCCCTCGATGATCCCCGTCAGCAGAGCGGTGCCGAACCTGCGGCAGACCAGCAGCGCCAGCAGCGGCCAGAGCATGTAGATGCCGCCCGCGATGGCCCCGGCGGGGATGAACAGCGCGGAACCGATCAGCCTGGCCATGGGCCCGACCACCGGTTTCAGGGCGATGCCGCAGGCGGCCATCAGCACGATGAAGGCCGCCTCCAGGGTTGTATAGCGCTTAAGCATACGTCAGTCCTGCCGTGGTCAAAAATTCCAGAGAAAACCGGCGAATATCTGCCTGCCCGGGCCTGGATACCCCAACTCCTCCTGAAAATCGGCGTCAGAGGCGTTGGCGATCCGCAGACGCAGTTTCAATCCGCTCCGTATCGCCTGAATGATGCTGATATCATGAGTCGCGTACGCGGACAGCCAGATGGAAGAGAAATAGGTCGTCCTGGCGCTGAACCGGTTATACCCGTAGCTGATCTCGAATCCGAAGTTCGTCCTGGCATACAGCTGGGCGGACCAGCGGTGCTCCGGCAGCTCTTCCATCATCTCTGAAGAGGCACCGGAGGCGAAGACGCGGGCGTAGCTGACATCGAGTGAAACAGATGTCCCGTACTGCCAGCGCATGGTCGCTTCCCAGCCGGGCAGCGAAGCCTCATCGATATTTTCATAACGGAATGTACGGGACGCCCGGTAGATCATGTTTTTCAGTCTATTGTAGTACACGGCGGCCCTGATCAGCCCGTTCACCGTTCCCGTGACAACAGGCCGCTCCACACCTATTTCGAATTTATCCGCCTCTTCCGGTTTGAGATCCTCGTTTCCCGAAGTGGCGCTGTAGAGCATGTGCATGGTGGGAAAACGGACGGCGTTCGCCCAGCCGGCGCTGGCCAGCAGCGCGAACGGGAGCTTTCCCGCCACACTTACCATGGGGCTCAGGTGGCTGATACCCGAAGAGCTGTTTTCGGCGGCGAAGAAATGCGCTCCCAGGCCGGCGGTGAGGGAGGCCCCGGAGCGATGCACCGCTACCCCTTCCATGAACAGGGTGGCCGTGAGATGGTGGTGGGAATACCACGGCTCATCCCTGTCGGGCTTTTTGTTCATGAGATCCCGGCGGATGTGCATTCCCGCCCGAATGTGCTGCCCGTTCCCCAGGTTCATGGTGCCGTCCAGGTTCCCGCCGAGCGTCCAGTTTTCCAGGAGCGAATCGTACTCCAGATTGTCGTCGTTCATCTCCCGGGACAGGTAACTCTTGAACCGGTCATGATAGGCGTCGGCGAAAAGGGTCGATTTTATCTCGAGAAGCGGGGTGACCTGCCAGCTGCCGTTGAGGGCGGTGCCGTAGCGGTACCAGGAGGGAAACTCCCGGTACACGGGCGCTTCCAGCGGCGAGGCCGACGGCGAGCACCCCTTGCGGGCGGTGTGATACCCGATGGAGAGCGCGTAGGTGGCATGCTTCGATGGATCATAGCCTATCTTGAGATTGGCGCCGGTCTTCCGGTAATCGGAATAATCCCGGATCCCGCCGTCCTCGTTGACCGTGGGGACGAAATCATTACTGAGCCTGAAACCCGCCGACCGGTCATCGTAGCCGTGAATCCAGTAATTGAACCGGCCGACCTGCCTGCTGTGGTTGATGCTCACTTTACTGAACCGATCAGGGCCGACGTCGGCGCTGATACTGGTCAGCGGCCGCTCGTATCCATTCTTGGTGATGATATTGATGACACCGCCCATGCCGTTTGCGCCGTAGGCAACGGAGGCCGGTCCCTTCATTACCTTCACCCTAGCGATATTCTCCGCGGGCAGCATCGCCAGGTCGGCCTTGCCGTAATACCCGGGATTGATGGGCCGACCGTCCACCAGTACCAGCACGTCCCGGGCGTTGAATCCGCGAATGCGCGTCTGTGTCTCGCTTTTCGTGCCGGTGGTGATCGTCAGACCGGGATCGAGACTGACGACATCGGCGACATCACGGCTGTTGCGCCGTCGGATCTCCAGCTCGGAAACGGTATTGGTGACGCCCGGCGCCTTGATGTAGCGGTCTCCCCAGACAACGATCTCTTCAAAATGGTAGATCGTGACAATGGAATCCTGTTTTTCCGCGACACCGACCTGGGTAATGGTCTGGCCCGCCGCCCGGGAGAGCGGCAGGGCCAGGAACAGCCAGCATGCGACACGGGTCTTCAATTGGCGACCACGATGGTTTGCAGATAGCTCATTTTGTATTTGCTCGAGCCGAGATCAGCGTGGGTGAAGATCGTCCGTCTGCTGTCCAGCAGCCAGTACCCGGTCTGGAACTGTTCCCAGGTCAGAGCGGTCTTGAAGCTGTAGCCGTCGATGGCTGCGAGATTGTACTCATGGCCGGCCGGCGCGTTGACGAAACGAGTGGCAATGTCCGCGAGGCTCACCGCATCCTCGGTGATACCGTCCCAGTTTTGCACCTGCACCGTGGACAGGTCGGCCAGCCGGACGAATCCCGAGCTGTCCGGGCTCGTCACGTCGATCTTGCGGCTGACCAGCACCCTGGCCACATCGCTGACATTGTAGGCGCCGGGAAGATCGATCAGCTCATCCGGAAAGATAACCCGCCTGATGGCACAGAGGATGTAGCCCAGGCCGAGCTGCTCCCAGGTATTGTCAGCATAGCCCTTTGTGGACGCGCTGAACCCGTCATCGCCCTCAAACCGGTAGGCATACAGTTCACGGGGATCATAGACATCACCGTCATCCACATAGTTGGGGATGAGATTGGTATCGATGAAGGCGGTGAGCCAGATGGCGTCCGTCTCTTCATAGAGCGGTTTGGCGAGCGTGTTGATGTCGAACACGGGCAGATCGTCGTAGTCGACTTTGACCGAGTCGCCGTCAAGATGTACCCAGAGAAAATTACCGGTCGTCACATCCGGACCGGTGGAGCTGTCGCCGCCGTCTTTGGCGCAGCCGCTGAACACAAGTAAGGCAAGAGCGGTGATTACCGCGAATACTGCTGTCTGTTTGCTGAATGTCATATCAAACCTCGGATATTGGATTCAAGGGATGGTGTGACCGCGGCCCACGCTGACGGGGACGGCCGCGGGCGTATACCGGCCCATTGCCGGGCAGGCACGTAATGAATAATTCACTGCAGGGTGTTCGCGGGAGGGTCACGGCCGATCGCTCCGGCCGTGATGAGGCTGGTTCTTCGCATAATCGTCTCCTTTCCAAGCACGGGAGGACGGACTGTTTCCGGTCCGACCCTGTCGGTCCGACCGCCCTGGGAGGTCCTTTAGGCAGGCGGACTCGGAGGCTTCTTACGGATGCATAGTGGTTTTCAGACAGGAGACAATCGCAGTGCCGATCCGGTCGCGGCTGTCTTCCGTCACCTCAAAAACGATGTACTGACAATGTAATCTTTTTTTATACCGATGCAACAGTTTTTTCCGAATGACCAGGAGAACCGCGCCTGCGGTGCGGTTCTCGACCAGGGGGAACAGTATGCTGAAGCCGCCGCCTTCCAGTTCGAGGGCGCCCGCTTCATCGATAACGAGAAGATCCGCGGCAACGGAAGCGTTCAGCATCTCGTTCCCCGCAATGAACCCCCCGGGCCTGAAGTCATACCTGCTGAGACCCGGCCGGGCCGCGGCCCGCTTCCGTTCCGCGATTATCGCTTCCGATCCGTCGGACACCCGCCGAACGACCAGGAAGGGATCTCTTTTTTCGGTGACAATGCCGTCGCAGGTGTATCCGTGCCGGCGCATCCGTTCAACGACATCCCTGCAGACGGTTGATTTCCCCGCCCCGATGTCACCGGTTATCACACAAACCATTCCCGGGAAGGCTCCTTGCGTTCGCGTATCACATCGTTCAGATATGCTGTTTTCCACAGAGAAGCGCCAGTGCGATATTCGCCTGCATATTGGCGGTAAGCGCCACCCTGGCGGAACACAGCCCCTCTGTTTCAGGATCAGAGACTCCGTCTCCGCAGATATAGAGGGCGCCGCTCTGCTGCACGCGCAGGGCACCGGTGCCGCCGACCCCGGCCAGGCCGCTGGCGGCAATCACCGGTTTCTCCGGGAAAAGCGTGCACCAGGTCTCGATGAGCCACTGTTTCTCTTCGGCCCGGTCAAACGCTTCGATGAGCAGGTCGGCCCGGCCGAGCAGCGGATCCACCTGATCCGGTGTCAGCCTCACCTGGTAAAGATGGAGCGAGATGTCCGGATTGATATTCCTGAGATGGGCGGCGAGGGCACGGGTTTTCGTTCTGCCGAGATCACCGCGGAAAAAAAACTGCCTGTTGAGATTGGATGGCTCGACAGTGTCATAATCGGCAAGGATCAGCGTGCCGACACCCGCCCGCGCCAGCGCCACTGCCGCATTCGAACCCAGGCCGCCGCATCCGGCAACGGCGACGACAGCTCCCTGCAGCCGTTCGGTCATACCCGGAACGTTTCGCGCGAACATGTCATCATTCATGACCGGTCTCCCTTGCCCGCCCTCTCACGGAGCGGATGAATTCCGCAAAAAACCCCGGCAGCTGAGGCCGGGGTTCAAACACCGGGGACGATCCCTGCCCAGGCTCCGCCGGAGCGGCCCCGCGCTACTTGTAAAGACAGAGATAGGAGGAGTCGGCTGCGACCTTCACCAGGAATTTCTTATCCTTCTCTACGCTGAAGGTTTCCCCTTTTCCGTAGGTCTTCCAGTCATGCGATCCCGGCAGTTTCACCGTGAGAGCGCCGCTGGTCACGGTCATGTATTCCACCGTGGATGTTCCGAATTCATAGTCGCCGGCTGCCATGACACCGATGGTGGCCGGTCCCTCCTCTGTTTCAAACGCGATCGACATGACATTGCCGTCGAAATAACTGTTGGTCTTGAACATACGCTCTCCTTGATTGCCGGACCGCGGCCCTGTCAGCCGCCGCTCATCAGATGCAGTACCTGAACGTCGGCGCCTTCGGGCACCGCGGCGTCGGGCCACCGGTCCTTTTTAATGAGGGTGCCGTTCACCCTGATAACCAGCATTTTGAACGTGTACCGCCGCTCCTCGAGAATGTCGGCCACCGTCATGCCGGGCCGCCACTCCATCGTTTCACGATTGACGGTGATTGTCCCGCTCATCCACCCCCCTACTTCTCCAGCAGGGGCTTCACCACCTCGATCAGCTCGGGCAGATCCATACCGATTTTTTTCAGATGTTCAATCGTGGGAACGCCCCCGGGGGTCCAGCCTCTCCGTTCATATACGGCGTCCAGCAGCTTCTCATACTGATCTTCCCGGTAGGTGCGGGTCGCCGCCATTTTCTCTTCGATCGTCATGGCCGCGGGATCGAGTCCGAGAACATCCTTCAGCTGCTTGTCGTAACGGTCAGCCCGGGATTCATATTCCTCCGCCGTGACGGGGCCCGCGGCCCGGTAGGGCTGGGCATCGTTCGCACGCAGGCCGGCGCCCATGCGGATATTGAAAATACGCTGAAAATTGTATACGCGTTCGGACTGCCGGATCATCTCCTGCTTGTCGATATGTGATCCCGTAACCGCGTTGTAGATGGTCACGTAATTGTCCACATGCTCCGGCACCTTTGCCGGTTCGTCCGTCTCGGCGTTGTTTTCAGGTTCCACATCGTTCCATGGCAGCTTGCAGAGCCCCATGAGGCCGAACCAGGTCCGGAACATGGGGAAGTAGTGCAGCGCCTCGGCCTTGTCTTCAAATGTCGGAATCTGCTTGTTGACCATATCCATGAAGATCAGCCAGGCTTCATCATGCTGCGGACCTTTATTGGTCATGGCATAACCGCCCTGCTGCGCCAGGGATTCCTTGGACACGTACTGGGAGTACTCGAGTCCCTTGTTTTCCATGCCGATATCCTGCATGATCTGCGGGTCGCCCCAGCCTTTTTCAGCGAAATACCGCTTCATCTTGCGTACGCCCTGTCCGGCGATGAGTCCGAAGCCCTCGCCCCTGGACATCTGGTGGATCAGTTCCAGGGCGGCCTGACCGTTCCCGAAGGTCAGCTCAAGCCCGCCGGTCCGCTCTTTATTGAGAATGCCCATTCCGTAGCACTCCATGGCGAAGGCGGTCAGGGTTCCGAAACTGATGGTATCGAGACCGTAGGTGTCGCAGTAAAAATTGAGCTCGAGGATGATATCGGGATCGAACACGCCGATGTTCGGCCCCAGCCCCGCCGCTGATTCATACTCGGGTCCGTCGACCAGCACGTTGTCTCCCTTGTAGGGACCGGTGGTAACGGTAAAATCTTCGGCGACCTTCGCGCACGCCATGGTGCAGCCGTACCAGCAGCCGTCCGAACTGCGGGGAGTGAACCGGTCTTCCCAGACATGTGAGTCGATCCTGCCGATATCGGGATGGTTGCCGAACTTGAAATTGTGGGTCGGCAGCAGATCATATTCATCCATGATTTCCATGAGATGAGCGGTGCCCACTTTTCTCATGCGGCACTGCACATCGTCGAATTCACGGATCTCGCGGTTGAACCGCTTGCCCCGCTCCTTGATCGCGTCCATGTCGACGACATTGTTCATGTCGCCCTTGAGCTGGGGAGATCGGCAGACAATGGCCTTGATCTTCTTGTCCCGCAGCACCCGTCCGGTGCCGCCCCTGCCGGCCTGCTTCATTCTGATTTCCTGCCGCTGCACATCGAAGAGACTGAAATTGAGCATGCCGATACCGCAGTAGTCCGCGGCGGATCCGGCGCTCACCACAGCGACGTTCCTGCGGTCATCCGCATCCGCCGCATACATATTCGTGAGCGCTTCCGCCAGCACATGGCTGTCCAGCGGCTCATCGGGGGCCTCTTCGATGGTCACCCTGCCCTCGACACCGTCGATGGCTATAATGACATCCTTTTTCGCCTTGCCCTGGATCTCGATGGCATCGAATCCGGAAAATTTCAGATAGGGTCCGAAGTATCCGCCGACGTTGGAATCGATAACGATATCGGTCATGGGCGAGAGAGTGACGACCAGCGATTTTCCGGTGCCGGAGTACTGGGTGATGCCGGCAATCGGCCCCGGGGAAATGATCAGCTCATTCTCGGGATCGTTCCATTTCGTCGTCGGCGTGACCGCATCCCAGAGCAGCCGCAGACCGAATCCCTTGCCGCCGATGAATTTTTTCTTCATCATTTCGGATACCGGTTTTTCCTTGACGGTGTTGTCATCGAGATTGATGTAGAGTGTGCGGTTGGTGTACCCGCGTTCGATGGTTCCGAGGTCGTACGCGTACTCCTTCAGAAGCGTATGCGCAGCCTTCAGGGCCGTATAATCCATGGATGCTCCTCCTCTTATCCATTATCATTGTTTATTGTAAACAGCTGCAGTATCGACAATGCGTTCATGCCGCCATATCACATAATATACTCGCGGCCGGGTAACAATTCAAGTATTTAATCGATTAATTTCATTCAATTTCAGCATTCCGTGCACCATCACCGCGGCTGTAGATGATCCTGCCGCCAAGAATTGTATGGACGACCTCGGTATCGAGGAGACCCGACGGATTGATCTCGAGGATATTCCTGTCGAGGACGACAATGTCGGCCAGCTTGCCGACCTTCAGCGTTCCCTTGTCATCTTCCATGCGCTCGGCGTAGGCAGATCCGCACGTATATGCCTGAATCGCCTCCTGGATGGTAATGCGCTGTTCAGGATGCCAGCCGGTCAGGGGATATCCGGCAGTATCCCTGCGGGTGACGGCAGCGTAGAGGCCATACAACGGATCGAGGGGCGCCACCGGCCAGTAGCTGCCGAAGGCCAGCCGGGCGCCTCCATCAAGCAGGGCCCGCCAGGCATAGGCGCAGCGGCTGCGGCGCGTTCCGATCCGGTCTTCGATCCAGTGCATGTCATCGATACAGTGAGACGGCTGCATGGAAGCGATGGTCCCGGTTTCCGCAAACCGGGGGATATCCGCTTCCCGCAGCACCTGGGCATGTTCGATCCGGTACCGTTTATCCGGATCCGCGGCCATTTTCACGGCCAGGCCGTATGCCTCCAGGGCCATGCTGTTCGCCCGGTCGCCGACGGCCTGTAACGCGACCTGGAAGCCCCTGTTCTGGGCGGTGAGAACCAGCCTGTTCAGCCCATCCTGGCTGTGCTTGATGATCCCCCGCTCCCCTGGGCTGTCGTGGTAGTCGGACATCATGCTGGCGTTATGAGCGGCCATGCCGCCGTCCAGCGATTCGAAAAGCAGTCCGGCGGTGAGCATATCCGAATCATGAAGTCTGCGCATGAGAAGCAGCGAATCCATATCGGTGCTCCAGAAACTCATTCGGCAGGTAAGCCTGCCTTCAGCCAGCAGCGAGCGCGCCGCCCTGTAGAGGGCGATGCTGCCGTGCCCCTGGGCGGATGTGATACCGCAGGCCGCCATCCGCGCCAGCGCAGCATCCAGGCTATGCCGCAGCCGCTCCGGGTCAGGCGGAGGTATGAACCGCCGCACCAGATCGATGGCGCTTTCCCTGAGAACACCGGTCGACTTGTTCGTTCTGGGATCGGTGATTATTGCGATTCGGCCGCCGGCCGGGTCGGGAGTGTCGGCATCGATACCGGCGATATTCAGCGCCCGCTGATTCACGATGGCGACGTGTCCGCAAACACGGTAAAAAATCATCGGCCGCTGCAGCCAGACGCTGCGGAATGTATGATCATGGAAATCCTCCCACTCAGCGGGATCCATGACCGACTCATCCCAGCCCCAGCCGATGATCCAGACATCCCACGGCTGAGGATCCGCCCGTTGAAATGAGTACACCATACGTGCGATCTCATCGGGCGTTCTCACATCCCGCAGATCGAGGTCGATGAGACCGATGCTGCCGTTCAGCTGCTGCATATGGGCGTCGTTGAAGCCGGCGCAGGCAAATCTGCCTTCGAGATCGATTATTTCAGTATCCGGACCCCGGTATACATCCATGTCCTTCGGACCGCCCAGGGCCAGGATCCGGTCCCCCCGCACGGCCAGACAGGAGACCGCTGCCGGTGTTTCTTCTCCGGTGTAGAACCGGCCGTTCTCGAATATCCTGTCGGCGGTGGGTGCCTTCTGGTTGCACGCCGAAATCGTCAGCGAGAGGATCAGCAGCAGCACGAATCCGGACCGGGCATGTCGTTGCATCATTATCAGCAGTCCCCCTTTGCGCCCTGCTCACAGGCAGCGCGGGCAAATTTTCTGTCAAGCCTTTTGCGGGCTATCTTCTCGGCCCCCCAGGCCGCCGGTATCATCAGGGCCATGTACAGCCACCAGAAAAGCGGGTTGACCTTCAGCAGCGCGAAAAAGAACATCAGCAGCCCGAAGAGGGGCGCGATGATCAGGAGAGCCGTCAAGGTTCGCGTTCGGTCGCCCCGCACCCGCGGCTTTGAAAAAGGAAAATCCCCGGCCAGCAGGGAGGCGAGCGAGAGGGAGAGATGGCCCAGTCCCGCGAACATCAGCACCAGCATGCCCGCATGGATCGGCCCGAAGTTGAGGGCATACACGATAAAAAGAAGCGCGAGAAAGGGGCAGAGCGCCCGCAGATAGACAGCGAGCTTCAGCCCGTAAAAGAGCTGTCCGGGCGAGGAGAGCGGTGCCGCCTGAAAGATCCAGGCCGCTTTCCAGTCATCAGCATAGAGCATAACGTTGAAGAGCGTATACGCCATGAAAAAAATGAAAAACATCACGATGTTTCCGTAGGTGCCCTCACCGCTGAACATACCCTCGGTGAAGGGGTTCTGAAGATCGCCCTCGATCAGCGCCAGGGCGATGAACGCGAAGGGCATGCCCAGAAGCGGATAGACCGACATTTTTACCGAGCGGTCCCGCTTCAGCATCGTCACGGTCATCCGGTATCCGGCCCGGGCCGCGGGTGTTGTGCACAGCAGTGCGGGAAGCAGGGATTCCCGGGTGCGGGCTGGCCTGATGCCGCGTCCGGCGGCAGCGGGATCCCGCTTCCTTCCCTCTCCCTGGGACTGCAGCTCGGCAATGCGGCGGGCGTAGCCGACCGAGATATTCCTGAAGGCAAGAAAAAACAGCAGCAGCATTACCGCGACGGCAGTCAGGGCGAGCGCCGGGTCGATCTCCCGTCCCCTCCCGACAAGCAGCTGCACGCCGGCGGCAAACCAGGCCGGCGGCGCGAAATGCAGCCAGGACGCGGTGATATCCTCTCCTGCCTGAATGAATCTGCCCGCGAGGCGGGGTACAAGCTGATAGGAAAAAAACACGAGAAAACTGAAAATGATCTGCAAATGCGCGAGGAAATCCTTGAACTTGCTGTACGGCATGATCTGCAGAAGCCCGGTATAGACCCAGACCACGAACGCGGCGGCGGTCCAGTTCGCCAGCAGCGCCACGGGATAGAACACCAGAGGGAAAAACGGCGGCATTCCCTTCACACCCAGACCGATGACAGCGGGAAAGAGACAGAGGGCGGTGCTGATCATCCAGACATAGAAGAGCAGGTTGCAGAGCCGGGCACTGAAATAGGTGCGGGAATTGATGGGGCGGAACCCCATGATATCCCCGTCATCCGGATTGATGATTGAATTGCTGAACTCGAGGATCACGGAAAACACGACCATCACCATGGAATATGACAAGATCAGGAACGTGTAGAGAAAGGGGGTGGCCACCGGAACGAGCCCCCCGGACAGCCCCATCGACATGAGGGCGTAAAATATCATGCTCCACCAGAGGGGAGAGATTTTTTTCCGCTGCTGCTGATTCAGCCCCCGGTGACCCCGAAAATCCATGGTAATGCTGACACGGAGCAGGGCCCGGAACTGCCGCCAGTCGATACGCTCGCGCTGTTTCTCGCCGGTTTCCCTCACGTCACCCCCCTTTGCTGCCGGTGATTGTCTTTGAGAAGGCGGCGGCAAGCTCCCCGGCATCTTCGGCATGAGTCAGCCTGCTGAACACCCCTTCCAGAGAAGACCGTTCGGTCATGTTTTTCAGCTCATCCACCGATCCGTCGGCGACGATGGTGCCCTCATTGATGATAACGACCCGTTCACAGAGATTTTCCACCACATCGAGAATGTGAGAGCAGTAAAAAACGGTCTTCCCCTCAGCGGCCAGGTTCTGGATCAGTTTCTTGATCATGAGTGCGCTGTTGGCATCCAGACCGTTCAGCGGCTCGTCCATAAAGATGATATCGGGATTATGCAGCAGGGCCGCGGAGATAACGACTTTCTGTTTCATCCCTTTGGAAAATTCCGACATCCGTTTGTCCACGTTTTCCTTAAGTCCGAAAAAGGAGCAGAATTCCTCGATCCGCTCGCCGATGATATCGTCATCCATATTGTACAGCCGGCCGACGAACTGAAGATATTCAAACGGTGTCAGACTCTCGTAAAGGGCTCCTGATTCAGGCACATACCCGATCCGCTTTTTCACTTCCAGCTCATCATTCTGAACATCGAATCCCGCCACGGACGCGGTGCCCGCGGTGGGAGTGAGCATGCCCGTCAGCATCTTCACGGTCGTCGTCTTGCCCGCTCCGTTGGGGCCGAGGTAGCCGCAGATCTGGCCGGCGGGAATGGCAAGGGTTACATGGTCCACCGCCGTTTTGTCATCGAATGTTTTGGTCAATCCCTGCAGTTCGATCATGACTGATGTCTCCCGATTACCCGGCGCCGCCTGTGCGAACAGGCGGCGCGTTCTTGTCCGTTACCCGGAACCGGATGTCAGAGTGTTCCTCCCACGGTCAGCTCCAGGAACCGGTTATGGGGTATGGTCCTGTCTCCAAGGTCGATATAATTCATATGGATAAATACATATCTGAAAAAGATACCGCCGAAGCCAAGCATCACTCCCCTGCCTTCGTATTCAGCGGTCCGGTCGAAAAATTTGTCGGCCACCGTTTCATCCGTGGTGATCCACTCGTAATGGTGGGATTTGGCCGTGCCGAAATAGGGGCCGTAGCCCGCGGTGATAAAGGGGACGAACCAGCGGGAGGAGATATAGCGGTAGCCCAGGGTCCACTGCGCGGTCACCGCATGCAGGCTGAGCGAGAACCGGCTGGGATAATCCACCCCTATCTTGAACATATTGTCCGGCGCGTCCTCGGGGTAGATGTGCCGGTGGCCCCAGAACTGGTATCCGAACGAGAGATCATAGACATGGATGAGATCGGCACGGACGGTCGCCCGCAGCGTCAGTCCCGGAGCCTGCTTGTAGTTGCGGTCATAGTAGAGCTGGTCGAACTCATCCTCGATGGCAATGTCCGGAATGGCGCGGGAGAGGACATGCGCTGCCCCCAGCCCCAGATACGGACGGAATCGTATGCGTACCTGCGCCCCCGCGGGTTCGGGCATGGCCGCGGCCGCCAGCAGCACCACCAGCGTGTATACAGAGATTATCGATTGTTTCAGCATATGCTCTCCTGTGGTAAGAGACAAACGGGCAGCGGACAGGGATGCACCGCTCCGGTCTATTGCAGCGAATATCGTGTTCCGGCAATCTCGGCATGCCGTTCCAGGGCCAGCTCCACCAGACGGGTAATAAGCCGGCTGAACGGTATTCCGGAGGCCTCCCAGAGTTTCGGGTACATGCTGATGGGGGTGAATCCCGGCAGGGTGTTGATTTCATTTACATAGAGACGGTCTGCGGCTTCATCATAGAGAAAATCGACCCTGCCCAATCCCGCGCAGTCGACCGCCGTGAACGCGGCCACCGCCATGGCCCGCACCCGCCCGGCGACATCGTCGGAAATAACGGCGGGGATCACCAGACCGCTCTCGGTGACATATTTGGCTTCATAGTCATAGAACTCGTTGCCGGGCAGGATCTCTCCCACAACCGAGGCCTCGGGATGATCGTTACCCAGAACGGCGCATTCGAGTTCCCGGCCCTGAATCGCTTTTTCCACGAGTATCTTTCTGTCATATGCCGCCGCTGTCTCGACAGCCGCAGGCAGTTTTCCGGGGATCGCTGCCTTGCTGATGCCGACACTTGATCCGCCGTTGGCCGGCTTGACAAAACAGGGAAACCCGATCTCATCGGCGATGCCCACAAGGATCCTCTTCCGGTTCTCCATCCAGGCTGACCTCGTGAACCAGATATAATCGGCCCCCGGCAGATTGTTCTGGAAAAAGATCTGCTTCATGAGCACCTTGTCCATGCTCAGGGCCGAAGAAGCGACCCCCGCTCCGGCGCAGGGAATGCCCGCCATGGCCAGCAGCCCCTGCAGCGTCCCGTCCTCTCCGAACGTGCCGTGCAGCAGCGGCAGCACCGCATCGACGGCAACCGCCGCCCCGGAACGGCCCGATTCGTCCACCGGGATGAATCCGCCGGCCTCCGGTCCGCCGACAAGAAGCGTTTTGCCCGTCGCTCTCTCCAGTGCCTCCGCGGTCAGGGGGGCGGACAGCTCTTCCAGGAGCAGCCACTCCCCTTCACGGGTCACCTTTACCGCGACAACCTGAAACCGGTTACGGTCAATATGCTGCAGCACGCCCGCGGCGCTGGCCAGCGATACCTCGTGTTCGGCGGACCGCCCTCCGAAAAGAACGGCTACCCGTTTTGGGGATGCAGTATTCATACAACCTCGTTTGTGAATGTCCTTAAAGATACAAAGAACAGGCACTATTTGCAACCGATTTAGGAGGGATTCCGGTCACCTGATGACCTGTTCTCCGGTGCAAAAGGCGGAAAAAAAAGCGGAAGCACCGGATCAGTCGATCCGGTAGGGGGCGTTCCAGTAGAAGCGGGTGAGTCCGGCCGCGGTTCCGGCCCAGAGATAGTCGCCGTCCAGAAGCAGCCAGTAGACGCGGTTGTCACGCAGTCCGTCATCGATGGTAAAACGGCTCCAGCGACGTTCTTTTTTGAGAAATTTGAGAATCCCGTCGTCGGTGCCGAACCAGACGACTTCGTCATCGGCAAGGATGGTATAAATCACGCCGCCGGTGGGGTAATGGCCGGAGGGGAACCCGGTCCACTCACCGGATGCCTTGTCGAGCACCTGCACCCCGTCATCGGACCCCGCCCAGACCTCTCCGGCATAGGCGCTTACCGCCGTCACCCTGAACATCTGCATACCTGGAGCTGATTCGACTCCGCGCCAGAGGCCCGTTTCACCGTCACGGAACAGGAGCCCCCGGTCGGTGGTGGCCCAGATATCAGCACCGTCAGGTTCGATATGGTGGATGGTCCTGCCGGGCACCAGTTCGTCCCGCACCTGCCGGATCGTCTCGTCAGGCAGGTGGACCATATTGATCCCGCTCGCCGTCCCCACCCAGAGCCACGGTCCGGCCAGGGCGACGGAAGTGATGCTGTTGTTCGTGAGATGTTCCCGGACCGTGTAGCTCCGCCAGCGGCCCGTCGTTTTGTTGAGGCGGATCAGTCCCTGGCCGGTGCCGAACCAGACCGCGACCGTATCCACGGCAATGGAACGGACTCTGTCGCTGTAAAGATCGGTATGCAGTTCAGCTTCGTACACGCTCCATCTGTTTCGCTCCATATCCCAGAAGGTGATCCCCCCTGTTCCGCGGGAAAGGCTGCGGCCGCCGATCCACATGCCCTCTCCGTCCCAGGCCATGGCCCGCACCTCATCCACGTAGAGCCCGAAGGGCAGCAGCCGCATGGATGCGGTCAGCGGGTTGGCCTCGGCGCCTCCCAGGCCGTCTATGGCCAGCCAGAGATGGTTGAACCGGTCGGCCACGGCTCCGGTGACGGGGAAACGGCGGAAATGGTTGTCCTGAACCACGCGTTCGGGGAGATAATCCCAGGGACCGTCGACAAACAGCATGGGGATATCCACGGGACGCTGCCTTCTGCCCTGCCATGTGACGTTGTCCCCGGCCAGTTCCGCATCCACGGTCTCCCAGAAAGGCCCCCCCTGGCGGCTGCCGCTGTAGAGCCTGCCGTCGTCGGCTTCGAGCCAGAGCCTGGTGTCGCCGCTGCCGATGGAAAGCACGCCCCGGACACCCAGCCGGTCATAGGAGAGGTTCCGCCATTCCCGAATTCCCGGCAGAAGAAAACTCAAACCGGTGGCGGTGGCGCACCAGAGAACCCCTGACGGTCTGTCCATGGCGACCACCCGAACGCGATCATCGGCCATGCCGCTGCTGAGCGAAAAGGGAGTGTCCCATTCCTCCCGGGTGTAATCATACCGGCTGACACCGTTCTCCGATCCGAAATAGACGTAGGTATCGCCGTAGCTGAGCGATGCGGGAAAGCGGTGTACCGACCAGGTGACCCAGTCTCCCGGGCGGTAATCGAGGGATCGCTGCAGCACGTCCTGGGCCGATGCCATGGCCGCCGGCAGCGCCAGCAGCAGTATGGTGAGAACGATCCGTTTCATGCATCTCTCCTCTTTCGGGATGACGGCCGGGAATGCCGGATAATTAAAAAATAAAATAAGCAATTTCCCCGCCACTGTCAACACCTCTCTGCGGCAGAGCGGCATTAAAAAGGCTGTCCACCCGCCGCTGGCGGAGGACAGCCTCACTACAGGGCAGAAGCAGGATTACTGTTTGTTTATATATTCGTCGGATTTATGCCGAATGATCCACCCCTCGATCATGTAGATCACATCTTCAGAGATATTGGTCGTCAAGTCGGCGATACGCTCAAGATGGCGGGAGATTGAGAGCAGGTGCATCATTTGACCCACTTTTTTCTGATCCGTCTCCAGACTTATTTCTTTTTCCACCTTTGCGTACATCTCCCGGTTCATTTCATCAACACTGTCATCGAGCGTGCATACTTCCCGGGCCAGATGAGTATCCATCTTCACCAGCGCATCCAGGCTCATCTTCAGCATTCGCTTTACCTGCTGTGACATCTCGGCCAGATTGAACTGCACTTTTGTCTTCGGAATAGCCGTGATTGAAAGCCCCCGTTCACAGATGTTTGCGACCAGGTCGCCTATTCTTTCAAGATCATTGTTGATTTTCATGGTAGCGATGATGAAACGCAGATCGGTGGCAACCGGCTGATGAAGAGCCAAAAGCTTGAGACACTCCTCTTCCAGATCGACTTCCATCTCATCTATTTCATAATCACTTTCAAGGAGTCTGCGGGCCAGCCCTGTATCTCGTTCCGTAACTGCAAGGACAGCATCGTTTACCCGTTCTTCAACAAGTGCACCGAGCGTCAGGATACTTTGTTTCAGTTTATCTATTTCTCTTTGAAGTCTGTACTGCATAATGACCCCTGCCTTTTTTTTAATATACGTCATGCGAAGAAAAAATACCACTTTTTTGTTAGAATTCGATTAGCGTAGAATTAGATGTTTGTTCAGCAATGATAACTTCTTGAATTATCAGAACTGTTTGCATATATTATATTGACATATACTGGAGAGATAGCATGGCAAAAGCGCATATTTTAGTGGTTGAAGATGAACCTGATATACTTGACCTGCTGCAGTATAATCTGGAAGAGGAGGGGTTTCAGGTAACGACAGCAGTTACCGGTGAAGATGCGGTTTATAAGGCGATGACACTGCACCCCAACCTGATACTGCTCGACCTGATGCTGCCCGGTATTGACGGATTTGATGTCTGCCGTACGCTGAAAGGGGATCATAAAACCGCCGGTATTCCCATAATCATGATCACCGCAAAAGGTGAAGAGAGCGATATAATCTCCGGACTTGAACTGGGGGCGGATGATTACATTACAAAACCGTTCAGACCGAAAATTCTCATAGCCAGAGTGCGAAGCGTGCTGCGCAGACAGAGTGCTGCTGTAAACAAAGACAACGCTCCCAAAGCGATCGCGAACCTGTTTATCGATCCGGCAAGAGTCGATGTAAAGGTGGACAATCAATCCGTCTCGCTGACAGCAACGGAGTTCCACATTCTCAACTTCCTGGCAAATCATCCGGGATGGGTGTTCACCCGCTCACAGATCATCGATTCCATCAAGGGGAGTGATTATCCCGTCACCGACAGGTCGGTCGATGTTCAGATCGTGGGGCTCAGAAAAAAACTCGGTTCAGCAGGGCATATGATCGAAACCGTTCGCGGCATCGGGTACCGTTTTCGGGAGGAGTAAATGAAAAAACCTGTTCCTTTTTTATGGCGATATGTTCCCTGGCATGTACTGCTGCTGATTGTCTCCCTGTCAACGCTGGGAATTTTCTCTTCTCTTACACTCCGCCGCACCTATATGGACCGGATCACATCCGAGCTCACGGCAAGATCAAGGCTGGCAGGCGCCATTATCGGCGATGCTCTGGGGAAAAAGGATTATGACCGCATCGAATCGGTATGTGACTCGCTGGGGTCGATCATGCCGGGCCGATTTACCGTTATTCTGCCGGACGGCCTCGTGGTGGGCGATTCCGACGAATCGCCGGCGCAGATGGAAAATCACGCCGGCAGGCCGGAAATCATCCACGCCATAACGGATGGAGTCGGCAGGTCGATCCGCTTCAGCAACACGGTGAAACTGAATATGCTGTATGTCGCCGTTCCCTATGCACCGGACGGAACCGTCGTTGCCGTGGTCCGCAGTTCCCTGCCTCTGACCCAACTCACCGACACGCTGCATGCTTTGTACCGCAGGATCACTCTTGTGCTCATATGCGTCATCATCGGTGCGGCTGTCATTGCGCTTATTATTTCACACAGTATCAGACGGCCGATAAAGCAACTCATCGAGGGTTCACAGCATCTCAGCAGAGGAGAGCTGGACTATCGCATGCATATTTCTGATCCGCATGAATTGATGATGCTGGGACGAGCCATGAACAGTATGGCCGCTGATCTGGAAAAACTGATCAGCACGATGCAGGAACAGCAGCAGGAAATGAAAAGTGTTCTCACCGGCATGTCGGAAGCGCTGATCGCAATCAATCAGCAAGGACAGATAAGCCGGTTCAATGACGCCGCCGGCGCCCTCTTTTCCATCAGCCCCGAGGACGCCACAGGTAAAAATCTCGAAGAAGTCATCCGTAATATGGATCTGCTGCGATTCGTGAAATCAATCAGGGAAAACCGCGGCGCGGACCAGCATGAGGCGATCATTAAAATCCCTGAAGATCGGTTCCTCCAGGCACGGGGAAGCATCCTCCCCTGTCTGCTAAACAAGAGTGAACAGATTCTGCTGGTCCTGAACGACATCACCAGAATGAAGCGTCTCGAAAACGTACGCAAGGAATTCGTGGCCAATGTTTCTCATGAATTGAAAACGCCGATAACGGCCATCGCCGCGGCTGTGGACACGCTCCAGAGCGGCGCGGTCAACGATGCGAAAAACAGCAAACGCTTTCTTACGATCATCGCAAAGCAAACCGAAAGGCTGCACAATATCGTGGAAGACCTGCTGCAAATATCACGGTTTGAGAGCACCGCTCACGAGCAGGAAATTGAACAAAGTCTCACGGTACAGCCGGTACTGCCAATCATCAAGGAAGCGGTCTCGATATGCCGCTCTGCGGCCGCGAAAAAACAGATAACGATAGAGATTCGCTGCACTTCAGACACAACGGCAGTTCTGCATCCACCCTCTCTGGAACAGGCACTCGTCAATCTCATCGACAACGCCGTCAAATACAGTCCAAACAACAGCAATATCCTGATAGTGTGTGAGAGCGATGCCGGACACACCACAATTACCGTCACTGATTTTGGAGAAGGTATTTCAGCAGAACACCAGGAGAGAATCTTTGAACGATTTTACCGGGTCGACAAATCCCGCAGCAGAGAACAGGGCGGCACGGGATTGGGGCTGGCGATTGTCAAGCATGCGGTGCTGATGCAAAAAGGATCGATACGCGTAAAAAGTGCACTCTCTAAAGGAAGCAGCTTTACCATAACACTTCCCGGGAAGCGTGTCTGATATACATCTGCGCTCTCTCGGAATCAGCCGAACCGGCCGGTCACATAATCTTCGGTCTTCTTCAGCTTTGGATTGGTGAATATCCGCTCGGTATCTCCGAATTCAATCAGTTCTCCGAGATAGAAAAAGGCGGTAAAATCGGAAACCCGGGCCGCCTGCTGCATATTGTGCGTGACGATCACGATCGTATATTCATTCTTCAATTCAAAAATGAGCTCTTCGATCTTCTGCGTGGCGATGGGATCCAGTGCCGAAGCCGGCTCATCCATGAGGATGATCTCGGGTTTGATCGCCAGGGCGCGGGCGATGCACAGCCGCTGCTGCTGGCCGCCGGAAAGATCGAGCGCCGACTTGTCAAGCCGGTCCTTCACCTCATCCCAGAGAGCCGCACCGGTGAGGCTTTCCTCGACTCTATCGGCGATGATCGACTTGTTACGTTCCCCATTGATGTAGAGCCCGTAGGCGACGTTATCGAAAATGGATTTGGGGAAAGGATTTGACTTCTGAAAGACCATACCGATCTTGCGCCGCAGATCTACAACATCAACATTTTTCTCGTAAATATCATTCCCGTCAAAGATAACCTTCCCCTCAACCCGTGTGCCGGGTATGATATCGTTCATACGGTTCAGCGACCGCAGGAACGTCGATTTTCCGCACCCGGAGGGGCCGATCAGCGCGGTTACCTTGTGTGCCTCCATGCCCATGGAGATATTTTTCAGCGCGTGAAAATTTCCATAGTAGAAGTTGAAATGTTCCGTATACAGTATCAGTTCGTCCATTACTTCCTCTTCCGCGTCACACTATCAGACTCGTTTATATTTTTTCCTGAAGCGATACCTGATTACCACCGCCACGGAATTCATTAATACAATGAGAAAAATCAATACCAGCGCGGTGCCGTAGGCAAGGGGCCGGACTTTGACGATTTCATGATGCTGGGTAGACATGATAAACAGGTGATAGGGCAGCGCCATAAACTGCTGACTCAGCATCTGGGGAAATTTCGGCAGCACCGGCCAGAAAAACGCGACACCGGTGAAAAGGATCGGCGCGGTTTCACCGGCGGCCCGGGCCAACCCAAGGATGGTGCCGGTAAGCATGCCCGGCACCGCGTAGGGCAGCACATTGGTTCTGATGGTCTGCCATTTCGTGGCCCCCAGCGCCAGGGCGCCCTCTCTGTATGATCTGGGAACCGTTTTGAGCGCTTCCTCACTGGCGGTGATCGTCCAGGGCAGGGTAAGCAGTCCCAGCGTCAGGCCGGAAGAGATCACGGACAGCCCGAGATTGAGCATGAGCGTGAACAGGGCGAATCCGAAAAGCCCGTAGACGATGGACGGCACCCCGGAGAGATTGCGGATAGCCAGCCGGATAATCCGGATCAGCCGGCCCTGTTTCGCGTATTCATTGAGATAGATCGCCGTGAACATCCCTATGGGGACGGAAACGATGACCGTAACCAGGCTCACCCAGAAGGTTCCGACAATAGCCGGCCAGATGCCGCCTTCGGTCATACCCTTTCTCGGCTTGTCGCTGAGGAATTCCCAGTTGATGACACCGGCGCCTTTGGAAAACACATCATAAAGAATAAATGCCAGGATGACGATGATAATCACCGCTGACAGCCGCAGCACGGTAAATCCCAGAGCCTGCTCCATATCTCTCCATTTCCGCTTCATCGGCTCACCTTCTGGTATTTCTGCAGCACGACATCGGAGACGAGATTGACGACGAATGTCATGAGAAAGAGGACAAATCCTATGACAAACAGTGATTTATAATGGATACCCCCCTGAACGGTCTCTCCCAGCTCGATGGCGATAGTGGCGGTCATTGTTCTCACTGAATCGAAAAAACCGCCCGGCATGGCGGGCGCGTTGCCGGTGGCCATGAGCACGGTCATCGTTTCGCCGATGGCTCTGCCCATGCCGAGCATTACGGAAGCGATGATGCCCGACATGGCCGCCGGTATGGTAACCCGGACAAGTGTCTGCCATCTCGTGGCACCGAGAGCAAGGGAGGCGTTTTTAAACTCCTGCGGCACCGCCAGGATCGCGTCTTCCGAGATACTGATGATGGTGGGCAGGGACATCACCGCAAGCAATATGGATCCGTTCATCGCGTTCAGCCCGTTGGATGTCCCGAAAATTTTTGCCAGCATCGGCCCGACAACAATAATCCCCATAAACCCGATGACCACGGAAGGAATGCCCGCGAGGATCTCTATCACCGGTTTTATGATCTCCCGAACCCGGGGTTTGGCGATGTCCGCGATATACGCGGCACAGAGGATGCCCAGCGGCACGGCGATAACCATTGCCCCCAGGGTTACCATCAGGGTGCTGACGATCATGGAAAGCAGCCCGTATGATTCCCGCTCGAATGATGTCGGGTCCCATATCCTGTTCAGGAAAAATTCCTTCAGCCCCAGTGACTGCAGGGCCGGGAGCCCCTCGATGAGCAGCAGGGAGAAAATCCCCACCAGGACAATAACAGCGAACAGACCGTTAACCTGAAAGAACCGTTCGATGATATTTTCCCGTAATTGCCGCAGTATCACGGCTTTATTTTTGTGCTTCCTGTTCTGCATTCTATTCCACTGTTTTGGGCGGTACTATGCCGGGGATCGGGAAGATCCCCGGCGGACTGTATGCCGGCAATATGAGGATTTCCGTCCTTAAAAGCCAGCTTTTTTATTCTGTTCGAGATACGGTCCGGAGACCGGATAAAAAGACATCTCTTCCACAATCTTCTGTCCCTTTGGTCCCAACTCAAAGGTGATAAAATCCTTCACCGCGCCCGTCGGTTTGCCGTTCACATACTGATACAGCGCCCGGGCTATAGGGTATGATCCGCTCTTGACATTTTCCGCAACCAGAGGAGTGACTGGCGTAGCTCCCGCTTCTTTGGCAACCTTCAGGACCGTGAGCCCCTCTCTGACTTCGTGGTTATCGTCATACACATACCCGATACCGACATATCCGATAGCGGCTTTGTCGGCGAGCACTCCTTCAATTATCTGGGCGTTGCCGTTCATCCGTTTCATTTTCTGCGAATAATCTTTTTTCAAAAGGACAAACTCCTGAAAAAAGGCGTAGGTGCCGGAATTGGCCTGCCGGCCGTAAAGAGAGATCGGCATGTCACTGCCGCCGACGTCTTTCCAGTTGCTGATCTCGCCCCGGAAAATTCGGCCGATCTGATCGACAGTCAGCGATTCCACACCGTTCGCTGCATTGACGACGACAGATAATCCGTCGATACCGACAACGATCTCGTAGGGGATCACGCCGTTTTCCTTCGCGGCGTCTTTTTCCTTGTCCTTCATTTCCCGGGAGGCATTGGCGATCTGCACCCGGTCGGCTATCAGCGACGCAATGCCGACACCGGAACCGCCGCCGGTCACGGCGATGGCGATGTTCGGATTCTCTTCCATGTACACTTCAGCGAGACGCTGCACCAGGTTGATCAGCGTATCGGACCCTTTAATCTGCATGAAATCCTGGGCGACAACGGTACCCGTTATCACCGTCACTAAAAACAGTACTGCAATCAGCTTTTTCATTTCATACTCCTGTTAATAAATGGACGTTAAATGGTAATCTTGCCCGTGTCGAACTTGTAATAGAGCGTGAGACGGGCCGTGACATCGTTTTTCCTGTCAGGATCACTGTAATTCTTGATCATAATATTCGGCATGAAATGAATATTCCCCCTGGGAATAAAATCAAATCCGGCAATAATAAGCGAGTATTCATCATGCATGCCGTTTTTCGTCCCGGATACAAAGACATTGTCACCGGTGTTGGGATCATACGAGTCGTATCTCGCGAAAACCTTCGTTTTAGGCAGGGGAGTAATCCAGGAACCGAATAACGAATACCCCTGTTTTTTCACATCCGTACGACCTGTTCCGACAGCATCGGTCGCTCCGGATTGTTTATTGGTGCGAACGAAGGTTTCAGCGCCCAGAGTGAAGGACATGCCGCTGTAGCCGACGAATCCCTTGACGGTCGTGTAGCCTGAACCCTGGAAATAGTCCTTTGCCCCCGAGAACGTACCATTGTCGGGATCCTGTTTTTCATAATCGACGTATCCTTCCAGAATCAGCCCTTCAACCGGGGTTACCCAGAATGCATATCCGATCTTTTTATACTTGTCGACTTCGGATGAGCCGTATCCGGTACCGTTGAACACCGTCAGCCAGTGATGCAGATACATGCCCAGATCACCCTTCAGCGCGATTCCCATGTCGGCCGAAGAGCTTATCTTGTTCAGGTCCATGATCGTTTTCTCGATGGAGCGATATCCCCAGTAGTTTTCAGCGTTTTTAAACGCATTCGTTTCAGCGATACCCAGATAGAGCTTGTGACTTGGCAGAAAGTCGGTCCATTCAAGATAGGCGTGTTTGACGAAAGGATTGATTTTTTCCGTTTCGCCATACTTGCCGTGCGCGGATTCAAGACGAAACCGCATCTTGATCTTCTCGGTCAGGTTGTTCTCGAATGTAAAATAGATACGGCGAATCGTAAACTCATTCACGTCTTTAAGCGCCTGATCGTGATTCTCGAGATTGTACGCATAATCGGAATAGACAACCCCGTTGATTGATGACACCGTTTGCGATTGCACCCAGCTGGTCACTGCCAGCAATCCGAACACCGCCGGTAAAGCGATTCGTTTCATACCCTGCTCCTTAATGACAGTTAGTTTATACAGCGGCCCCCCGGCCGCCCGACACCGCAGATTATACTGCGGCACCCTTACCGCCCTTAACGTACGGGATGGAGATTAAGAAATAATATGATTTTTGTTAGAAATTGGTTAGGAATGAGGATGCCCATGAAATCGCGTACATACCGCCTATTTCTCTCCGGCCAGCGCTTCGGCAATGTTCAGCGAATGATCCTTGAGGCGCCGGTAGGCGGCGAGTATGTCCATGAAAACGAGACTGACGATACCGGACGTTTCACTGGCTTCGAGGCGGGTAAGATGACGGGAACGCATGCCCTTGATGGCATTCGTGATCACGGTGCCGTCCGACAGCGCCCTGGAAAGAATGTCGTCGTTTCCGCTTTGCACCGCCGCCTGAACCATCTCCAGGTAGTCGGCAAGCATGTCATGCAGACCGAGAAGTTCCTGTTTGCCGGGATCCGACACCTCCAGACCGTTGTCCCGGAGCCGGCACCAGAGTTTCAGAATCGAAACAACATAGTCACTGATCGTCTCGTACTCGTCGGCCATGCGGATCTGCTTTCGCGCTTCCAGGGAAGCGTTCTGGCTGATAACACCGGTCATCATGTGGCTGATGAACTCGACAACCTCTTTCTGGATCACGTCGAACACTTCCTCCCGATGAAAGATCTTTTTCTCCAGATCCCGGTTCGGTTCCGGTTCGGCAATGACCGCACGCAGCCAGGTCATCATTTTTCCGGCACCGGCGCTCATCTGGATGATCTCCCGATAGGACTGTTCCAGTCCGATGGCGGGTGTGTCGAACATACGCACATCGAGGTGGGTGAGATGCCTGATCTCTTTCTGTTTTCTCGCCGGCACGATAAAACGGACCAGCCTGGCGTACTGATTCAGCAGCGGCAGCAGCAGCAGCACGATAAAGAGATTGAAAAAGGTGTGAGAAAAGGCGATGCGTGAGGCTACAGGAAGAGTTTCGGGAAACACCTGCCTGAGAAACCAGAGATAGGAGTTGAAGAGCGGGATCATGATCAGGACGCCGGTGATGTTGAAAAAGATATGCGCCGCCGCCGTCCGTTTCGCGTCGGTGTTCGTTCCCAGCGATGAGAGAAAGGCGGTGATGGTGGTGCCGATATTCTGGCCGAGGACAAGGGCGACCGCCGTGTTGAAATCGATCACCTGGGTAACGGTCATGGTGACGGTGATGGCCACAGTCGCGGAGGATGACTGCACCACCGCGGTGATCAACGCCCCGACGGCGACACAGGCAAGCAGGCCCGAAAGAGTGGCGGGATTGAAGGAACTCATCAGCTCCAGGAAGGCGGGCAGGCTCCGCAGGGGAGAGAGCCCCCCCTTCATCAGTTCCAGGCCGTAAAATATCATGCCCAGACCGAGAAACATCATCGCTGTATACTGAATTCGTTCGTGCTTGGCGAACAGGTAGACAAGGGCCGCCGCGCCTAAAAGGGGCAGCCCGTAGTCGGCGATATGCAGGGCGATCAGCCACGCCGTGACCGTGGTGCCGATATTGGTACCCATGATCACGCCGATGGCCTGGCGCAGACTCATCAGGCCGGCATTCACCATTCCCACCACCATGACCGTCGTCACGGAACTCGACTGGATCAGACCGGTCACGATGATGCCGATGCCGCAGGCGTTGAGGCGGTTGTCGGTGACCTTCCTGATCAGTGAACGCAGCTTCGGCCCGGCGATCGCCTGCATGCCCTCGGACATCTGCTTCATGCCGTAGAGGAACAGACCGAGCCCGCCCATCACGCCGAATGTAATCTGCAGAGGAATGGAAAGATTCATATTCTCGTTATTCTGTCAATTCGTCTCCAGTGCCTGTTCCCGTGGACGATTATTTCTCACCGGCGAGCGCCTCGGCGATATTGAAGGCATGATCCTTGATCCGGCGGTAGGCATTGAGCATATCCATGAAAACGAGGCTTGCGATCGGGGTTACTTTCTCCTTTTCCAGCCTGCTCAAATGATTTGATTGAATATTCTTCACCATATGCTTCAGCGATTCCGCCTTGGTGACGGCTTTGGGCAGTATCTCGGCATCTTTATTGCGGACCCCGTGCTGAACGAACAGTAAGAACTCAGTGACGGCGTCATGCACCTGCAGCATCTCCTGCACTCCCGTATCCGCGAAGGCGAGCCCTTCGTTCTGCATACGGCAGCGCAGCTTCAGCAGGGTGACGATGTAGTCGCTGATCGATTCATATTCATCGGTGATCCGCAGCTGTTTTCTCGTTTCATCGGTGGCGTTCTGGCTGATGACGCCGGTCATGATATGGCTGATGAATTCAACGATCTCCTTCTGCACGATGTCACAGATCTTTTCCCGGTGAAAAATCTTCTGCTTCAGCTGTTCGTCGGGAGGTGAGGCCGTGAACACCTCCCGGAACCAGTCCATCATCTTCTTGACCCCGTTGCTCATGTTCACGATTTCCTGATACGACTGCTGAATGGCGAGGGCCGGCGTATCGAACATGCGGATGTCCAGATAGGTGAGGTGCCGTTTCTCCCGGGTTTTCTTTGCCGGCACCAGCAGCGTGACCATTCTGGTGAACGGCCCCATGAAGGGAAGCAGTATCATCACGACGAATATATTAAAAAACGAATGGGCAAAGGCGATCCGGGTGGCGACCGGTATGGTCTCCGGGAAGGTGGCCGTGAGAAAGGCTACGTACACTTTAAACAGCGGCAGCATCAATGTCACGCCGGTGACATTGAAAAGCACGTGCGCGATCGCGGCCCGTCTCGCGTTCGTGCTCGCGCCCAGGGAGGAGAGGAAGGCGGTGATCGTCGTGCCGATGTTCTCCCCCAGCACGAGGGCGACCGCCGTTTCATAGGTGATCACCTGTGTGGCGGCAAGGGTGATGGTGATGGCGACCGTTGCGGACGATGACTGGACGACCGCGGTTAAAAACGCCCCTACGAACACGCACTGTATCAGGCCGAAGAAGGTTGCCGGGTTGAACGCGGACATCATGCTGATAAACGCGGGCAGGGATCGCAGCGGCTTGAGGCCGTCCTTCATCAGTTCGAGGCCGAAAAACACCATGCCGAGGCCGAGCACGATCATGGCGATATACTGCACGTTGCGGCTCTTGGCGAAAAGGTAGGTCAGGGCCGCGATTCCCAGCAGCGGCAGGCCGTAATCGGCGATGTGAAGCGCGATCAGCCAGGCGGTCACCGTGGTCCCGATGTTGGTGCCCATGATCACACCGACGGCCTGTTTCAGGGTCATGAGCGTCGCGTTCACCATCCCGACGACCATGACGGTGGTGATGGAACTCGACTGCACCAGTCCGGTCACCGCGACGCCCACACCGCAGGCGGTGAGCCGGTTGTCAGTGACTTTGCTGATCAGCTGCCGCAGCCGTTCTCCGGCAATGGCCTGCATTCCTTCAGACATCTGTTTCATACCGAACAGAAAGAGCCCGAGCCCTCCGATGACGCCGAAAAATATCTGGATGGCAATGTCCGTGGTCATCATGTCTCCACAATTGAGTTTTATTGGATATTAATATAAAAAAAATTCTGAAACAGACAAGATGTTTTTCCATTCAAGGGAGATTTTTTTACGGGTGACCTCCCCATCTTCTTCCTTCGCCGTACCACCCGCCGTCCGGGAATGGCCCTGGAAGAGAGACGGCATTCCGGCCCCGTATCTCAGGAGCTCACCAGGACGAAGCCGTTGACAAAGCGGCCGCGGTATCGTATATTGCATTCGGAATGTCACCATGGAGGAACAGACCCATGCGTATTGCCCGCAGACTGCCGTTGCTGCTGATGCTGCTGCTTTTCAGCTGCAGGGGGGACAAGGCTCTCAACAGCAGCGATGAAGATCGCTTTCGCGGCGGCCTTGTTCACGCCGAGATAATCGCGGACTATTCCCCGGACAGCATCACCGCTCTCGCACTGGCGGCTGGATTCACCGATCTACCGGCACTTAATGATTCAGTGAGAGTGGTGCGTATTCATTACTACACAGAGGACGGAGACGGGACTCTCACACCGGCATCCGGCGCACTGATGCTGCCGCTCAGCAGCGGTCCGCATCCGCTACTGAGTCTGCACCACGGCACGGAAATACTACGTACCCGGGCGGCATCGATACATCCCTTCACTACGACGGAAGGATTTCTCGCTGTCGTCACCGGCGCCCTGGGATTTATCACCTGCGTGCCGGATTACCTGGGATTCGGTGTTTCCGAATGCATGCATCCCTACCATCACGCCCTCCTCTCCGCCGTGACCTGCATCGATTTTCTGCGCGCGGCCCGTACCTGGTGTGAAGAAAACGATGTCGCGATGAGCAGCCAGCTCTTTCTGGGAGGATATTCTGAAGGCGGGTACGTTACCATGGCGGTGCACCGGGAGATGGAGGCGCACTACAGCGATGAATTTACCGTTACCGCCAGCGCCCCCATGGCCGGCGCGTATGATATGCTGACTACCGCCCGGCTGCTCTTTGCCGAAAACGAATACGGCTCCCCCGCCTACCTGGCGTTCATCATCACTGCCTATAACCATATATACGGCTGGGACAGGCTCACCGATATATTCAGAGAGCCCTACGCCGGTGAGATGGAAGACCTCTTTGACGGCACCCATTCCTATACCGAGATCCAGGATTTCCTGCCCAGCAGACTCGACAGCCTCTTTACCGTCTCATTCCTGGACCTTGTGCAGGACAGCAGTGACAGTTACATCCGCCGGGCCCTGGAGGAAAACACGCTCATCTACTGGTCACCCGCCGCCCCCATCCGCCTCTATCACGGCATGGCGGACGCCACCGTCCCCTACGAGAACAGCCTCGAAGCCTACCGGGAATTGAGCACCCGCAGCAGCAGCGGTGTCGATCTCATCTCTTTTCCGGGGCTGGATCACGGCGACGCCGCCCTCCCCGCCATTACCATGGCCTTTGCCTGGTTCCAATCGTTTCTTCCTCCCCCGCCCGCGGGATTCCGCTTGAGTCTGCGGCGGTGAGCGCGCCGCAACGCCCTGCAGGCCTTTTGCACCCGGGCAGTCCCGCGGGAGGATACCCTCCTGGAAAAACCGCTTGATTTTTGACCGCGCCTTTTGTACAATTACGGGGAAAAGGTTAGAACTTACATAATTGTAGACCAAATATACAATCCGGACCGATCATGACCTTTTACCGAGATGCCGGCGACCTGATTTTCGGAACCCGCCTTAAACGACTCAGCGACCGCTTCCTGCTTGACGTGGCTAAAACCTACCGCGCGCTGGGCATCCCCTTTGAGACCGGCTGGTTTCCGCTCTTCTACCTGCTGAATAAAAAAGACGGGCTCTCGGTAACCGAGATCGCCAGGGAATTGAAAATCACCCATTCAGCCGTCAGCCAGCTCGTGACGTTAATTGAGAAGAAGGGGTATATCACGTTCATCAGCGATGACAGCGACCGGCGGCGCAGGCTCATCCGGTTCACGCCCCGGGGACGCGGGCTGATGCAGACCCTGGCGCCCATCTGGGAGGCGATTCACAGCGCCATGTCCGGCGTGCTTTCGGAAAACGAACACAGCGCCGGCCTGCTCGCCGCTCTCGATGAGCTGGAGGACAGCCTCGACCAGCGCTCCCTGCACGACCGGATACTTACGGAAATAGAGGCAGGCGGGACGCAGGCGCCTGCCGGCATACACAAGGGACACTCATGACGCACACGAACGATACATTTTCCTATGGAAAGGACCATCTGACCGCCGGGACCGCCCTGCGGATCACCGGAGGGAATGGTGTCAGGGCACGACTCGAGGCCGATGTCCGGGCCAGGGTGGCGGCCAGCAGGCAGGCCGTGGATGACATAGTTGCCGGCAGCGGCACGGTGTACGGCATCAACACCGGGTTCGGGCCCCTCTGCACCACGAAAATCTCCGAATCGGAAACGAAAAGACTGCAGTACAATATTCTGCGCAGCCACAGCGTGGGTGTGGGCGAACTGGTGCAGGAACCAGTGGCGAGGCTTATGATGATCCTGAAGATCCACGCCCTGGCCCGGGGATACTCGGGCATCGCCCCGGAGACCCTGGATCGCATGATCTGGCATGTGGAAAGACGGATCACTCCCGCCATCCCTTCCCAGGGATCGGTTGGTGCGTCGGGCGACCTGGCGCCCCTCTCCCACCTCTTCCTGCCCCTCATCGGCCAGGGGTCCGTATGGTACCGGGGCGAAATCGTGCCGACCGCCCGCATGTTTCAGGCCGAACAGCTGGAACCGCTGGAGCTGGGGCCGAAGGAGGGGCTGGCCCTGATAAACGGCACCCAGTTCATGGCCGCCCACGGCGTCTGGGCCCTGGAACGGCTGCACAATTGTCTGGACACCGCCGATATAATCGGGGCCATGACCCTGGAATCATTGCTGGGATCGGCGCGCCCGTTCCTGGAAGAACTTCACGAACTGCGGCCCTTTTCCGGCAACCGCTACGTGGCGCGGCGCATCGCCGCCTTTCTCGACAAATCGGAAATGGTCTCCTCCCATGTCCACTGCGGCAGGGTGCAGGACCCCTACTCCCTGCGCTGCATCCCCCAGGTGCACGGCGCGTCCCGCACCGCCTGGCTGCACCTGAAGGAGATACTCGAGATCGAGATCAACGCCGTTACCGACAATCCCGTGATCTTCAGCGCCGACCACACGGTGAGCGGCGGCAATTTCCACGGCCAGCCCATCGCCCTGCCCATGGACTACGCCGCGGTTGCGGCCAGCGAACTGGGCAATATCTCCGACCGCCGCACCTACCTGCTGCTGGAAGGCGGACACGGCGGGCTGCCCAGGCTGCTCATGCGGGACACCGGCATCAACTCGGGATTCATGATTCCCCAGTACACATCCGCCGCCCTGGTGAGCGAGAACAAGAGCCTCTGTTTCCCGGCCAGCGCGGATTCCATCCCCACATCCCTGGGCCAGGAGGACCATGTCAGCATGGGAGCGATCAGCGCCCGCAAGCTGAACCGGATCATCGACAACCTGGAGAACATCCTCGCCGTTGAACTGGTGTGCGCTGCCCAGGCCTTTGACTTCCGGCGTCCCATGAAATCGGGCCCCCTGCTCGAGGCCTGCCACGGCCTGATAAGGCAGCGGATCGACCACGCCGAAGAGGACCGCATCTTCAGCGACGATCTGGCCGCGGCCAGGGAACTGATCGTAAGCAGGGAGCTGAACGCACTGGTAACCCGGACCGCCGCCGATCTCGGCATCGATCCCGGCGGAGATCTTGCACACCTGTTCGATCTGCATTGAGAGTATAGACAACTGGATATAACCCGCAAAGGAGTGTGACATGACCGTAGTAATCGATGGATCCGGACTGACGCTCGAGAAGATGGTGAGAGTCGCGCGCGACAACGAAAAAGTGGAACTGCATCCTGATGCTCTGGAACGGATCAAAGCCTGCCGGGCAATGCTGGAAGAAAAGATCGAAGCCAATGAAATCATGTACGGGGTAAACACGGGAATCGGCGAATTTTCGGAAGTGGTGCTCAACCCGGACCAGGTGAAGGACTTTCAGAAATATCTCATTTACAACCACGCCGCCGGAATCGGTGATCCGGCGCCCATCGAATACGTACGGGGAGCCATGCTCGGAAGGATCAACGTCCACGCCCACGGCAATTCCGGCATTCGGCCCGTGATCACTGAAACACTGGTTCAGATGCTCAACAAGGGGCTCACCCCCTATGTCTGTCAGAAGGGATCGGTGGGCGCCTGCGGCGATCTCTCCCCCATGTCCCAGATCGCGCTGCTGCTCATGGGCGAGGGGCAGGCCTACTACAAAGACGAGCTGCTGGACGGGAAAAAGGCCATGGACAAGGCGGGCATCGCCATCCCCGGGCTGCAGGCCAGGGACGGGCTGGGTACCATTAATGGCTCGAATGTGCTCACGGCCATGAGCGCCCTGTTTTTGTATGACGCAAACAACTGGATGAAGCAGGCCGAGATCGCGGCCTGCATGTCCATTGAGGCCCTGATGGGAAACCTGAAGCCCTACACGGAACTGCTCCACGAAGTGCGGGGATTCAAGGGTGCCGTGAGGACGGCAAAAGCGATGAAGAAGTGCTTCGCCGGCGGTGACCTGGCCGAGGGCCGGCTCAAATGCAAGGTGCAGGACGCCTATTCGATGCGCTCCACCCCCCAGGTGATCGGCGCGGCCCACGACGCGCTGGCCTATGCCCGGTCCCAGGTAGAGATCGAGCTGAACGGAGTCGGTGACAATCCTATCTTTTTCCCGGACCGCAAGATCCAGCTGTCCGGCGCCAATTTCCAGGGTTCTCCCGTGTCGCTGCCCTGTGACATGGCAGGCGCTGCCGTAACCATGATCAGCGTCATGTCCGAACGGCGCATGAACCGGCTCAACCACCCGGCCCTCAGCGTGGGGCTGCCGCCCTTCCTCACCAAAGGTGCGGGCATGATGTCGGGGCTGATGCTGAGCCAGTACACGGCCGACATGCAGATCGTGGAGCAGCGCATTCTCTCCGCCCCCGCATCGATCCAGTCCATCCCCGCCGCGGCCGACCAGGAGGACTTCGTGAGCATGGGCATGAATACGGCCATCAAAAATTTCCAGATTCTGGACAACGCCTACGGTGTGCTCGGCATCGAGTTCATGGCCGCGGCCCAGGCGCTTGACTTCCGGGACTTCACCTTCGGCAGAGGCGTGACCAAAGCCAAGGAGGTCATCCGCAGACACGTGGACTTCCTGGATATCGACCGCCCGCTCTACCCGGACCACACCGCCATGAAAGCGCTGGTGAAGTCGTGCGAGATCCTGGAAGAGGTGGAGAAGGTGGTGGGCAACTTGGAAGAGTAACGTATAGCGAGGAGCCAAAAGGAACAATTCAGGACGCAGAGGAGGCAAAGGGCGCAGGAAGCATAAACGCAGAGGAAGCAAAGAATAGATAGAAAGAACTTGCTCAGTGGTGCTTGTGTAAAACGACTGTGGGATCTTGAGTCAATGCAGACACGCTATAGCTC
>JAFGRY010000040.1 GCA_016934955.1 bacterium
CCTGAAACACGCGGGGGTGACAGACTGTCATGCCCGAGTGCTCCTGTCGGGCATCCAGGAACGGGATCCGGTACGACACGCCGGAATCCTGTCTACCCATGCCCGAAGCACGCAGGGGTGACAGATTGTCATGCCCGGGTGCTCCTGTCGGGCATCCAGGAACGGGATCCGGTACGACACGCCGGAATCCTGTCTACCCATGCCCGAAGCACGCAGGGGTGACAAAAAAATCAAACTGATGAATCCCCAGTTATATTATGATAAAGGTCATACCACTCGGGGTTAGTCTTCTCGATTAAACGTATTTTCCAGGCCCGATTCCATTTTTTCAATTGTTTCTCGCGGGTTATTGCCTGGTATATATCACTGGTCTGTTCATAATATACAAGCTTATGGATCATATATTTTTTAGTAAAACCATCAGCAAAATTCTTTTTATGTTCATAAACGCGCCGAATTAAATCGCGTGTCACTCCAATATATAAAGTACCATGCCGTTTACTGGCAAGAATGTACACATAATAATACCGCACAATGAAATCCTTTCACTGATTTAAATATGTCCTATGTAAATCCACGTCTTGCCCGAGTTTTTCTGTCGAGCGCGCAGGAGCGGGGGCGGCACAACAGGCAGGGCTCCTGTGGACCCCCGCCTGAAACACGCGGGGGTGACGGATTCTGTCACCCCCATGCTCACATTCATCTACTACAAATTCCTCTCCCAGAAATCAAGCATCAGATGATCCAGATGCCGCCGGCCGGCGGGATCCCCCACCCCATGCCCGCGGTTCGGATACACCATCAGCTCGAACAGCTTGTTCGCATCCACCAGCTTGTCGACGAACCGCCACACCTGCTGAATATGCACATTGTCATCATGGGAGCCGTGCACCAGCATCAGCTTTCCATGCAGGTCCTTCGCGTAATTGAGAAGCGAACAGGCTTCGAACCCCTCCTTGTTCTCCTTCTCGGTCTTCATCATCGTCTCTCCCCAGACCGTGTCATAGAAACGATAGTCGATCATGCTGCCGCCGGCGATCCCCGCCTTGAACTCCTTCGACCGGGTCATGGCCAGGATCGTGTTGGTGCCGCCCCCGCTCCAGCCCCAGATACCCCAGCGATCCGGATCGATCCAGGGAAGTTTCTTGAAATACTGCGCAGCGTCAACCAGGTCGTTGAGTTCGACCACTCCCGGTGTATTCAAGTAGAGAAGGTTCTCCAGGTCCTTGCTCACCGCGCTAGCCGCCCGGTTGTCTATTTTCATGCAGATATACCCGGCATTCAGCAGCACATTCTCCCAGATTGCGCCGCGCTGCCAGGAATCGACCACCTGCTGCGCCGAAGGGCCGCCGTAGACATATACGATCACGGGATATTTTTTGGAAGGATCGAAATCAGCCGGCTTGGTCACCGATACCGGAATGGGGAACCCGTCCCGCGCCGGCACATGCATCAGTTCGGCCAGCTGCAGGTTGTATTTTTCAAAGGCGCCGGGATCCGGTTCCGCCAGCACCAGTTTCTCTTTGCCGTCGGCCCGGTGCAGCGCCAGCGAGCGGGGGCGGGAGATATTGGAATAGCTATCGAAGTAGTACCGGCAATCCGGGCTCATGGTGATCCCGTGCGTGCCCCTGCCCTGGGATAAGCGCTCCATGCCCCGTCCGTCGAACCGTATGCGGTAAAACTGCTTTTCCAGGGCGGACTCCTTCTGGCCGGTGAAATAGATCCAGCCGCCCTTCTCGTCGATCCCCTTCACCGCCTGGCGCAGCCAGAATGGACCGCCGCTCGAGCGAATCGCCCATTCGCCGCTGGTGATCTGATTCACCACTTTACCGTCCATGGTGAAACGGTAGAGGTGATCATAGCCGCTGCGCTCCGAGGCCATGATAAAATGCTTTCCGTCTTTGAGAAAATAGAGATCGTCGGACACGTTGATCCAGCAGGGATTCGTCTCCTTCATGATGAGCTCGGCGCTGCCGGTTTCACGATCGGCGAAATAGATATCCATGACCGTGTGCAGCCGGTTGAGGGTACGCACGCAGAGCCGCTGGTTGTCGGGCATCCAGTTGAGCCGTACGATATACTCATAGGAACCGGGATCGATAGCGACCCAGGTGACCCCTTCACTTCCGATGTCGGCGATACCGGCCTTGATCCCCGGATTGGTCTCTCCTACTTTCGGATAGCGCTGTGTGGACACGGTCGGTGTCCAGGGTGAGAAATCGACGATATGCTGAATGCTCACCGGACTCTCATCGGTCTGGAAAAACGCGATGGATTTCGAGTCATCGGACCACCAGTAGCCCGAATCCTGCCTGCCGAACACCTCTTCCCAGTAGACCCAGGAGAGCGTGCCGTTCAGCGTGGTCTCACTGCCGTCATGGGTAAGCCGTTCCTCCCGTCCCTCTTTGAGCATGTAGACATAGAGATCGTTGTCACGGACAAAACTGATCTTTTCGGCATCGGGAGAGATGCTCACCGCCTTCTCCTGCTCGGGGGTGTCGGTGATCCGGGTGAACGCAGCCTGTTTCATGTCGAGCACGTAGATATCACCCTGCACCAGCACATAGCCGATCCTGCCGTCAGCGGAAATGGCCTGGGGGCGGGGACGCATGCGAGGCGCTTCCCCCTCGGGAAACAGCGTCGCGAACTGCTCCGCTGCTTCATTCAGATCCAGCCAGACCGTCCGTTTGCCGGTGTTCGGATCGAGACGCTCGAGCACCTGTGGTCCGCCGGGAGTTCCCCCGTCAAAGATGAGAGCGGTTCCGTCCGACAGCCACCAGGTCTGGGGCGTTCTGAACCCCGTGAACAGGCCGGGATCATTGTAATTTTCCAGGGTAAGCCTGGCGTTCTCCTGGGCGGCGGCAAGGCCGCACAGGATCGCGAATGAGACAACGAGCGTCATCCGCAGCAGGGATTGTTTCCGGTTCATGGGCAGTCTCCTTTATGATCGGTAAATGAAACGATGAACGGTACGAATGGGGCGCAGCGGCCAACCGCGGATCAGGCGAGTCGCTTGATCACGACAATGGTCACGTCATCCTCCAGCGTTTTTTCTTTTCCGAATTTGTCAACGGCCTCGATCACCGCCTTGACGATCTTCTCCGCCTTCTTGTGCTGATTGAAAACAACGATATCCTTTAACCGGTCGACCTCGAAAAGATTATCAGCGTTCTCTTCCCGTTCGATGATGCCGTCGGTGTAGAGCACCAGCACCGATCCCGGATCCATTTTGATATAGGACCGGTGCATGTCGATATCGGGCATGAATCCCAGGGTCATACCCGTTGCCTCCAGATCATGGATCTCGTCGCCTCTGACCAGAAACGGCGCGGGATGTCCGGCGTTGATATAGAATAGATGCCCCCCCCGCTCGATCTCGCCCACAAAAAGCGACACAAAATTGGTGGCATAGGTGCTCATCTGGATCACCTGGTTCAGCTTGTTGATGGTCTGAACCAGCCGCATATCCCTGGCCATGCCCATACGCAGGCCGATCACCACATCCCTGACCAGCAGCGCCGCCGGAATGCCGTGACCGCTGGCATCGCCGATGGCAACGCCGAAATCTTCATCGGAAAATTTAAAATATTCATAGAAATCGCCGCCGACGACTTCAGCCGGCATGGACACGGCGGCGATATCGTAGCCGGCGATCTTCAGCGGAGATCCGGGCAGAAGGCTCCGCTGGATCTCCTCCGCCCGTTTCAGATCGTTGCGCATCATTTCCGAAAAAAGACGGTAATTGATAGCGGTGCGCATGGAATTGAGAAAAAGAAGCAGTTCTTCCGTGACCAGGTCGGCCTCGAGCTGAAAAATCAGCAGCCACCGCCGCACCGATTTGTGCACATGGATCGCCGCCAGGATGCCGCAGTGCTTCTCATCCTGATCGATCAGCTCACACGCTTTTTCCCGGGATTCGAATACCACCACGCCCTGCTTGAGAATGTCTCTGACACTCTCCAGATCTTCAGAGACGCTGGCGCGGAGTTTTATCCCCCGGTCTTTGCTGCAGTCGGTGATTTTGACGAACGATTTGCCCCGCCGCTCGAACACATGGCTGTTGATGATGCCCAGCTTCTCTCCGAAGGTTTTTTCCATCTCCTTCAGGATCGAGGTAAAGAAAAATTCACCGGATTTTTCCCGCTTGATCGTGTTGAGAATCGCATCCAGCTCGCGGTAAAACGTTTTTGGATCCATCTCCTGGAGTGTCCTTCCGTATGATGACAACTATCCCGGACCGCGCAGGTCAGGTTCTGTCGGCGTAGGTGCGGATAAGCTGCAGCATCTGATCGATTTCCGATTCGCTGATGGTCTGATCGGCCGAGAATTCAAAGCCCTTCTGGGTGAGCGTGTCCATATCCTCCGGCGTAATCAGTCCCGCGGCATAGGCTCGTACGAACCTGCTGAGCACATCGGTGATTTCATCCTGATGCAGCTGCATGTAATCCTTGGGGATCGTCCTGCTGACGCGCTTGACGACCCGGCTCATTCCCGCTTTTCCCACCTTCAGGGCCGCGGCTGGGGGGTTATCGAGCACATAGAAAAAAGCGGCGAGACCGGCCAGGGCGGTAAAGAGAATGCCCGTGAAAAATCCTGAAAAAAATACCCCGGCTCTTCCCCGGGTGCGGGTTGATGCCATGTACGCCTCCGATATAAAACATAAGGGTTTACTATTAAAATATAGTGAACGCATCGTTAAAAATCAAGCGGCGGCAATCACTCCCATACGCCCGCGACCGGGGCCAGGCAGTCGGGACACTTACCGTGTTCGAGCCTGTTTTCCATGATCGAATACCCGAAACGGCGAATCAGCAGCGCGCTGCAGAGCGGACAAAAGGTGCTCTCCCCTTCCTCGCCGGGAAGATTTCCCGTATACACATATCGCAACCCCCTGTCGAGACCGATCTGCCGGGCGCTGATAATCGCCTCCACCGGCGTCGGGGGACGATCATTCATACGATACGAGGGATGAAACCTGCTGATGTGCCAGGGGATCTCCGGATCGAGATCCGCGATGAACAGCGCCATATCGGCGAGTTCCTGCTCGGAATCGTTAAGCCCCGGAATGAGCAGCGTTGTCAGCTCGATCCAGATCCCCAGTCTCTTCATGCGCTCGATTGTCCTGAGCACCGGCTTTAATCGGGCGCTGCAGATATCACGGTAATGGGCATCGGTAAAAAACTTGAGGTCGACATTGGCCGCATCCATATACGGTGCCATCGCTGCGAGCCCCCGTTCCGACCAGAATCCATTGGTGATGAATATGTTCCTGATCGATCGCTCCCGGGCCAGCACCGCGGTGTCACGGGCATAGTCCCAGAATATCGCCGGCTCCGAGTAGGTATACGCGATAGTATTGCAGTGATGCTCCTCGGCCAGCCTGACAATCTCGCCGGCGGCGAGAGCGTGGCCGTACACCTGACCGCTCTCCACCGGTGACTGGGAGAGATCCGCATTCTGGCAGTGCAGACAGTGCATATTGCATCCTGAAGCGGCCACCGAGAAGGCCCGCTGGCCCGCGAGAAAATGGAACAGCGGTTTCTTTTCGATCGGATCCGCATGCACTGCGGCGCAGCGGCCGTAATTGAGACTGATCAGCGTTCCGTCCCGGTTCTCCATCACACCGCACCTGCCCGTGTCTCCGGGGCCCAGGACACAGTGGTGTGCGCACGAATCACACCGTATCCGGGCGCTCGCGAGCGTCTTGAACAGTGTTGCCTGTTTCATGACTGCACCCTCCTGCGGCGCCGGCCGGATACGGTCTCACCAGATCAGCAGTGAAATGAACCGGGTTATGACACCCAGGGCCAGCGCCAATGTACACGTCAGCAGCACGATCATGGCGGTCGCCTTCCAGCGTACCTGCTTGATGAGCGCCCCGATCGTCGCCACACAGGGAATATAAAAAACAACAAATACGGTAAATGTCAAGATCTGCCCGAAACTGAGCACATCGGCCACCTGCTGGGTACCCAGCGCCTGGAACAGCATCAGCATCGACAGTTCCTTGCGCAGCACGCCGAAGATGAGGGTGATACCGGTTTCCGGAGGGAGCCCCAGCAGGCCGGTTACCGGCCTGAGCACTCCATTGATGGCCCCGCCCGCCTGAAAATAATCGATAAGACTGAGAACGATGCTGCCGGCCACGAGCAGAGGCCAGGCGATAGTAAAAAAATCTTTCAGGCGAAACCAGGTTTTTTTCAGCAGCGAGGAAAATGAAGGGAGCTGATAAGCGGGTATTTCAAACGCCATGCCCGGACTCACTTCCGGCAGCAGTTTTGATAGGATGCGGCCCAGTATCGCGATAATCACGATATTCACGGCATAAATCAGGAAGGCCGCGAACCCGCCCATATAAAATCCCACCAGCCCGAAAATAATCGTCATGCGGGCCGCGCAGGGCACCATTGAGGCGATCGTCGCCGTGATGATGCGGTCCCTGCGGGATTCGAGCATCCGTGCGCCCATTACCGCCGGGACATTGCACCCGTAGCCAAGGACAGCGGGGATCACCGCCTTCCCGTGCAGCCCGATTTTGTGCATAAACGCATCCATGAGAAAGGCGATGCGCGGCAGGTATCCGCTGTCCTCGAGAAACGCGAGCCCCAGCATAAACGGCAGCAGATAGGGCAGCACGATGACAAAACCGCCGGCAACCCCCCCGGCAATGCCGGTGAGGAGCGTGCGCGCCACCGGAGACAGTGTTCCGTTGCTGCGGACAAGATCGATCATCGATTCAATGTGGGTGCTGAGCGGCGCCTCTATCAGCCCGCCCAGCCGGAAAACCGCGACAAAAAAGAGCATCAGAGAGGCGATGAGAAACAGGTACCCCCAGACATTGTGCATCAGCACATCGTCCAGGCGCTCCCGCCAGCCGATGCGTGGTTTTTCCACCACCGCCACCTGCTCGAACAGCGACATGGAGAGACTGTGCCGCTCCGCGGCGATAACCTCATCGGAAGATCTGCCGTGCTTGCCGGCCAGTTTTGTCCGGTATGTCCGCGCGATGGTCAGGAGTTCCGGAGCAACCGCTTCCGCGCGTCCCGAAAAATAGGGATCATCCTCGAGAAGCTTGGTAACCAGCAGATGGCTGGAAAACGGAAACCGCTTCCCGCGGATCTGTTTTTCCACCCGGGAGATCATCTCTCCGATGATCTCCTCAACATCGAGACTGCCGTCGATATGGGCCGGTTTGATTCTGAAAAGCGACGCCTTGCGGGCCGCGTGAAAAAGGTCGGACAGCCCGATGCCCTTGGAGGCGACCGTCACCACCACCGGTATTCCCAGTAATCGTGACAGCAGACCGGTATCGATATGGACGCCTTTCCGCTCGGCCTCGTCGAACATGTTCAGACAGAGCACCATCGGCAGCTCGAGTTCCATGAGCTGAAGCGTCAGCTCGAGGCTGCGGCTCAGCAGCGAAGCGTCGACAACATTGATGATGACATCGACATTACCCGAAAGCAGATAATTGAGCGTTTCCCGTTCCGCGTCGTCAAGAGACGTGAGTGAATAGGTGCCGGGCAGGTCAACGATATCGAAGGTTGCGTGCCCGACTCTCACATGGCTTTCAGTATATTCGACGGTGGCCCCGGCAAAATTGGACGTCACCGAACGGTACCCCGCCACCTCGTTGAACAGCGTCGATTTTCCGCAGTTCGGCTGTCCGGCGAGCACGATACGCCGATGATGCCGGTGACGGGACGCACCGGCGGTCCGGTGAGTCGAATGACGGTGCCCGAATAGGTGCCGGTGCTTCATCAGAGAGCCCGCACCGATATGGATCGTGCCATTCCTCTGCCCAGGGCAACCTCCATACTGTGAATGCTGATGAGGATGGGACCGCCCATAAAACCGCTGCGCACCACCCGTACGGTATCACCGCTATGGATTCCCAGACTGTTAAGTTTTCTCCGGATACCGATGCCGCCGTTGATACGGTCGACTCTTAGCGGGGTATTGGCCGGCGCAGCGTCGAGGGTGTACACATCAGGCGTCATGACCGCCTCCATCGGTATCGGGAAGAGTGAAGTCATGATTTTTCCAGAGATCGAGCATCCGGGAAAACCCCGCGATGGTCTCAGGACTGATCACATGCTCCATATTGCAGGCATCCCGCTCCGCGAGGGATGTACTGACACCCAGCACGGTGTTGAGAAATTCCCTGATTACCTGGTGCCTGCGGTAGATCTTCTCCGCTGTCCGGGCACCCTCCGGCGTGAGCACGATCACTTCGTACTTACGGTGCTGCACCATGCCCTGTTCCCGTAATTTCTTCAGGGCCCCGGAAACACTGGGCATGGTGATACCCATTTTACGGGAGATATCCTTAACCCGTACATTCCCTTTCTCCACTTCCAGCATGAAGATGGTTTCCAGGTAGTCTTCCATGTTCGAGGTCAGTTTGCCGCTCATACCACCGCCATTGTTTGTCATGCCTAATCAAGTTAGGCATGACTAATTAACCTGTTTTCCGCCTAAAAGTCAAGCACTTTTTTCATCAGCGGGACCGCGATGCTCCAACCGGCATAATAATTGCTATATTTGTAATGAATTATCACATCTCAGCCTCGAGGAGGGAACAATATGTATGGTGGTACCCGGAACATTTTTCTCCTGAAACGCATTGTCGGCATTCTTTTCCTCTCTGTATTGCTCGTCACGCCTGGATTCGCCCAGGGTAAAAACCCGCAATACAAGGTCAGAATCGATCCCGGTTCTGCAGAGCTGTCTTATGGTGAAACCGCTCAATTCACCGCCAAACTGGTTGCCAAAGACGGCACGGAAAAAGACACGACGTTTGAATGGAGCGTCACCAGGCCGCTGGTCGGATCGGTGACCCAGGACGGCCTTTTCAGCGCCCAGGGAGCCGGTGTCACCCATGTTGTCGCCACCGCGGGCAGGCTCTCCGCAAAAGCGATGGTCAAGGTACTCGATGAGTCCAAAGGGAGCAGGGATCTCTGGCAGATCTACATCACTCCCGGCGACACCCTGCTTGTGCCCGGCGATACGGTCAGGTATTCAGCTCGGATGGTTGACACCCTCGGCAATGTCGCGGACACCGCCTTTGCCTGGTCAACGGGGAATACCGACGTGGCGATGATCGACTCGGACGGCACCCTGGCGGCTCTGGCAAAGGGGCAGACCTTTGTCTATGCCCGTGCCGGCGCCCTCTACGGCAAAGTGCACATGACCATTCTGAGAACCAAAGAAGAAAAAAACACCAGGATGCGCGGGTATAAAATTCTCGTCACGCCCCGGGATACGCTCCTCATACCCGGCGAATCCATTCAGTACACAGCCGCCCTGGTCGATACGAGCGGCAACGAGATAGATACATCCTTTACCTGGAGTTACGAAGGAGCAGAGTCCGGTACGATCACCGAAGACGGATTTTTCTCCGCGCTTGCCAGGGGGAACGGCTTTGTCTACGCCCATGCGGGCACCCTGGCGGGGAAAGGGCATGTCAACGTCGTCGATACCGTGGGCACACCTCCCAAAGTAGACGGATGGCGCCTGATGATCTCGCCGTCCGACACGCTGGTGGCCCTGGAGGAGCAGGTGCAGTATGAGGCATTTCTCATGGACACCCTCGGGAATAGAATCGACACGACGCTGGAACTGGCCTGGTGGACCCAGGGGCGGGAAGTGGGCGAGATCGACGCGGACGGCCTCTTTACGGCGGACGGTCCGGGAGTGGGCATAGTGAGGGTGCAGTCAGGCAAATACAAGGGAATCGCCCGGGTTGTTGTCGCCAACCGGGAAGATCTCATGGAAACCGATTCCGTGCACGTTCAGTTCAGGCTCGAAGACCGGCAGATCGGCAACACCTACAGGATCGGCGGCAAGGAATATCTCGAGATCTCCGGCCTGCCCTTCCCCCTGGATGTGCTCAACGGCGGACAGCTGATTTTCCAGCCGGGAACCCTTGACGAGAACATCCGGATCGAAGTCACGCTCAGCTGTGCCGCAACGGTTGAGGATTCAGTGGTTACCTTCGCGGACCGGATATTCAACGGCATCGCGTTCCACGTCTATATCGGAGACTCACTGGCGAGTCCCTACTACTTCGACCCGCCGGTCGAACTGGTGCTGCCATACAACCAGAATCTGCTCGATACACTTGGCATCACCGTGGATGATCTCTGGATCTACTTCTACAGTGATTCTTCCGGTTTCGAGGATCAGGGTATCACCAATATCATTGTCGATGAAGACAATCAGAAGATATACGCCGAGGTCCATCATTTTTCCGATCTCGTCATCTCGGTGAAGGGACAGACGTCAACCGATATCGATCAGCCTGCGTTCCAGCCCTTCTCGCACCAGCTCTTCGCCAATTACCCCAACCCCTTCAATCCCGAGACGGTCATCCGCTTCGAGCTGGCCGGCGCCACCGCCAAACGGGTGACGCTCACCATCTACGATATTCTGGGACGAAAGGTGAAAACGCTGGTTGACGAGGTCCGCCAGCCGGGCACCTACAACGTCACCTGGAGCGGCAGCGATGCCAGGGGCGGCAGAATGAGCAGCGGCGTCTATATCTACCGCCTGGAGATCGGCGCGTACGTCAGTGCCAGGCGCATGATATTGATTCGCTGAACGGCACACCCGATGTGTACAGGTACAAGGGGTTCCTCACGGGGGACCCCTTCTTTTTACCCCGCAGACAGAATCATTGAAAGGAAACCCCATGAACGGCAGCCGCGGCAATCCCGTTACCTGCAGCGAATGCGGACATCCCCGGGACAGTGACCGGATTTTCACCGTGGACGGCAGACCTCTCTGCAGTGTGTGTCTCTACGGCCCGGTGGAACCGTTTCGCATCTACCCCATCGGGAGCGTGCACAACGATCTCAAAAGAAACGATACCGCCTTCGGGCTCGCCGGGGAATCGGGGCCGTCGCGTATTATCCTCCATCCCGGGCAGCGGCGATTCATGTATGCCCTCGAACAGGAAAAAGAGCTCACCATCGTCTACTATCTTCACGAAAGCAGGCCGGTCCGCTCCCGTTTCGCCAGGGGCTATGACAGCGCCGAAGCGGGGGTGTTCGCTTCCCGAACTCCCGACAGGCTCTCCCGCATCGGCATTCAGGATGTCCGGCTCGTCGGCATCGAAGGAACGACCCTGACCGTGGAAGGACTGGATGCGGTGAACGGCACACCGGTGCTGGACATCAAAATGAAAAAATCGTTTCGCGGGTGACTATACCGCAGCCGCCTGCATCATCACTGCTGACAAAAAGAGCTTGCATCACCCCGTAAAAATGCGTACTATCAGAAATTCAGAACATACCGACACCCTTTCACCCATTCAGGAGGCTCCATGAACAGTAAACGCCGTCTCTCGGTCACCGCGGCAGTGGTGGTACTGCTTACCGCCCTCTCCCTTCACGCCCAGAACTTCCCGGCAACCACCGATGATCCCGCCCTGCGGAACATCATCGAAATCGGACAGACAGACAACAAGACCATGACCTGGCTGGATTATTTCACCAACCGGTTCGGAGGACGCTACATCGGATCGGATGCCTATACAAACGCCGCCAACTGGGCCGTCTACCAGTTCCACAGCTGGGGCGTGCAGGCGGAACTGCAGGAAGTAGGAGAAATGCCGGTCGGCTTCAACCGCGGCCCCTGGTTCGGAAAAATGACGGCGCCGGAAGAAAAATCGCTCTATTTCGGCACCCCATCCTATACGGCCGGCACCAAAGGCGTGCAGCGGGGCGGTGTGGCCATTGCACCCGGCGACAGCCTGAAGATCCTGGACATGAAAGATTCATTCCGTGACAAATGGGTGCTCATCAGCGACGCCGGTGATTTCGCGGCGCGAAGCGGCCGCGGACCGGGCAAGCCCTTCCTGGAGACCGTGCTTGAAGAAGCAGGCGCCCTCGGGAGCATCATGAGCGCCCGTGTGCCCCTTCAGATTCTCAACGCCAACGTCGATTCCTGGGACACCCTGCCCATTCTCCCCGACATCCGCCTCGATGAATCCCAGTATAAAGAGATAAAGGACCTGGTTGAAAAAGGCGAAGCGGTCGAGCTCGAATTCGAGATAAGAAACTGGTTCAAGATGGGGCCGGTGAAGTATCACAATGTCGTGGCCTGGATCCCCGGGACCGAACACCCCGACGAATATCTTATCATGAGCGGTCACCTTGACGCCTTCGACGGCGGCACCGGCGCCGTCGACTGCGGGTCCGGCATCACTCCCGCCATGGAGGCCATGCGGCTGCTGGCCAAAAGCGGCGTCAAACCGAAGCGGACCATCATGGCCATTCTCTTCGCCGGCGAGGAGGCCGGTATCCTCGGCGCTTCCGCCTGGGTGAAGCAGAATCCCAGCAAGCTTGAAAAGATAGCGGTGCTCATGAACCGGGACTACACTCCGGGAGCGATCACCGGGATCACCGTTCCCGCGTCATGGGAAGAGGATTTTCAGAAAATCGTCAAACCGCTGGAAGGCCTGAACGAGGAGTTCCCCTTTGAGGGAATTACCGTCAACCCCTACCCCGGCCCTCCCTCGACCCGGCTGGGAGGCACCGATGCCTCCGCGTTCCAGATGGTGAGCGTGCCGACCATCCGCTTCCGGGAAGAGTCGGGGTACAGCTACCGCCGCGCCTGGCACACCCTCTACGACACCTACAATGAAGTCGTCCCCTACAGCCGGCACCAGGAACACACCGCCCTCTGCCTGGCGATCATCGCCTACGGCATCGGCAACCTGGATCATCTGCTCTCCCGGGAGGGCATCTACCTCGATGACGGCCTCTACGCCGACATCAACACAGACAAGGGCAGAATGATCGTCGAACTCGACTACCGCAACGCCCCGCTCACGGCGGCCAGTTTTACCAGGCTCTTTGAAAGCGAACGCGGCGGCAGAAGAGGCATGCGGGGATTCTTCGGGCGCGGAAGCAGGCCCCCCGCCATCGGCGTATTCGGCCGGGACGGCACGGCCACCCTGATCTCGGAATCGATTCTCGAACGGGCGGACAAGAAACTGCGGAAAGAGGCGAATCCCGACCTGAAACACGACGATGCCGGTGTGCTGGGCATGATGGACGGCAGGGGATTCTATCTGACAACGAAAAAAATGAAGGAGTATGACGGCCGCTTCACGCCCATAGGCCAGGTGATGGTCGGACGTGACATCGTTAAAACCATCGCCGCCGGCGACTCCCTCCGCGGCGTCTCGATTATTCGGGTGGGAGAAAAAGCCGCTGCCTTCAATAACTGAACACTCCCTCCGCCGCATTCACGGGACGCGTTTCGGCGCGTCCCGTTTTTTATACGGATACCAGCCGCCCTAAAAACCGCCTTGCCTTTTTCTGCAACCTTTGATATATTGCCCTGTCCAATCCTTACACATACATCATCATTGATCGAGGTCCGGCTCCCGGCAGCACGGTCCGTGACGTCCGAACCGATCCGCTGCATTCGAATACATGCAACATGTATCGAAAAAATCGCTATACTAAAGGTATTTCCAATTCCCGGGAAGCCAACAGAGGAGTTATTCATGCACACCAGGATATGCAAACTGCTGCCGCTGTTTCTGCTGCTGCCGGTGCTGGCATTCGGCCAGACAGCGGATATCAGCGCTGATTCCATCTATGCAAACATTCATCACCTGAGCGTCACCATCGGTCCCCGGCCCATGGGATCCGCGGCCGAGAATGAAGCACTGGCCTGGACGGCGGCCCGTCTTCAATCGTTTGGAGCCGATTCGGTTTTCATCATGCCATACACCATCGCCGACGCCCACGGCGCCAGGATCAATACGACCAGCGGCGTCAGTGTCGGCATCTTTCGGGGAGAAACGGACTCATCGATTGTTGTCGGCGGCCACATCGATTCAGACAGCAGGGAAATCCCCGGTGCAAACGATAACGCCTCCGGTCCGGCCACGATGCTCGAGCTGGCCCGTGTCTGGAGTCAGCGGCCCCGCCACTACACCATGATCTTCTGCGCCTTCGGCGGCGAGGAGCGGGGACTCATCGGATCCCACCATTTTGTGGATACGTACGAGGATATCGACAAGGTCGCGCTCATGTTCTCCATCGACATGACCGGCGCCGACGACGACATTATCACCATCATGGAAACCGACACTATGAACGCTCCGGTCTGGCTGATGAAGGACGCCTTCGCCATGGACCGGGCCCTGGGAATCAACCGGCTCACCTATCCAACCCACTTTGGAACGATCAACAATATAGGAGGAGGGGGCGCCGGTTCGGATCATATCCCCTTCCTGAAGAAACGGATTCCCGCCATGGATTTCACCCAGGGAATCAACCGCCACCCGATCCATACGCCCATGGACAGGATCGAATATATCGACCGGGACATGCTGGACACCTGCGCCCGGCTCATCGACGGGCTCCTGGTCAAATATCAAAGCAGCACCATCCCTTCCGGCAAGAGCGGCCGTTACATTCTCATGAATATATTCGGAAGAAACCTGTTCTTCCCTGGCTGGACAGGATCGCTGCTCTTGCTGCTTGCGGTGGCGGCAGGTGTAACGGCCGTGCTTATCAGCAGGAAACAGCGGCTGATCATTCCCAAACCGGAACGGGTCCGTTTCTCGGGGTGGAAACTCTTCTTCATGTTTGCCGTGATGGTCATCTGCGTGCGTCTGGGAGATTCGGTCATGCAGCTGATCACCGGACTGCGCTATCCCTGGTTCCTGCATCTCTCCGCCCACCTCTGGTCGTCGCTTCTCTGGCTCGCCCTCGGAACCTGGGTCGTGCTCCAGCTCACCCGGAAATGGCGCTTCAGCCCCGATCCCTACGTCTATGCCAAGCGGGGGATAATAATCCTGTTTGTACTGACACTGCTCTTCGCCCTTGTCGGCGGCGGCCGCATGGCGGCCTACCCGGGTATCTCGCTTATCCTCTTCAGCCTGGCCCTGTCTATCCGCACGGGCTGGCTGAGGACGCTGTTCGTCGTTCTCGGGCCGCTCCCGCTGGCGAGGCTGATGTTCATGGAGGCGTTCCCGTTTATGGCCCATTTCAACAGCTATGCCGGGTTCGAGATAGATTCCGCGGGAAGAGCCCTGCTCTTCAACACCGGCATCTTCCTGGTGCTGCTGCTCTGGTATCTCCCCTTCATCTTCACCTTCGCCTGGAATGCGGTTACGGTGAAGGGCGTCAGGCGAAGCCTTGTCGTCGCGAGAAGACCGCTTTACGGCATTATCATTCTCGTCCTGACCCTGGCCTGCTCCGGCTACCTGGCAACCCTGCCCGCCTATAACGACATGTGGCGGCCCATGGTGCGCGTCGATGCCCGGTACAGTATGGAAACAGGCAAGAGCACCCTGGAGATCAAGGGTAACGAATATCTCCGGGATGTCAGCGTTACAACCGATTCCGTCTCACAGTACTACTCCGGCGGCGTCATATCTGAGAAACTGAACCACAGTTTCACCGCCGGCTGGATCGACGCCGGCGGCACTGAAACCTGTTCCCCTGTCACTGGAGACACGATCAGGGTGAACTGCAGCTGGACCATTGCCGGCGAGCGTCCCTGGTACACGCTGACGGTCACTGTCTGGCCTGATACGCTCTCCATCTACGATGTGGACACTGATCTGGCCTATACCAGCCGCTACAGCACCTACAGTTTCACCTGGCAGGCCGAGCCGCCCAATCCCCTGCACATGCAGGCGGCGTTCACCATCGGCCCCGGCACCAATCTCATCCGTAGAATCGTCGGCGCCTTTCCCGAATTGCCGATTGACATGACGGTGAGTACCGACAACATGCCGGTGCGGTACAGAACCTGGGTCACGAGAGTGGACACGCTGAAACTGGACATCGGAACAACAGAATAAAACAGTGCGGCAGAGAGAGGGAGAGGGTATCGGTATGGCTGATGCAGCGCTGACCATGAAACAGCCGGCGAAACAGTTCGGCACCTTTTTGGGAGTGTTCACGCCCAGCGTCCTGACCATTCTCGGCGTCATGATGTACCTCCGTTTCGGCTGGGTGCTGGGCAACCTCGGGCTGCCCCTGACCCTGCTCCTGGTGCTCATGGCCAGCAGCATCACCTTCACCACCTGCCTCAGTTCCTCGGCGATCTCCACGAATATGCGGGTGGGGGTGGGCGGCGAATACTAGATGATATCACGCAGCGTCGGCCTTGAAATCGGCGGCGCTGTCGGGATTCCCCTTTTCCTCTGCCGTACCCTGAGTCTCACCCTCTACGCCTTCGGCCTGGCTGAATCGATCGCTCCCTTTTGGCCGGCCGGCTGGGGGCCGCCGCCGATACAGCTGCTCGCCGCGGGCGTCATTCTCATCGCCACGGCCGTTGCCGGGAAAAGCGCCGACCTCAGCCTGAAGCTGCAGCTGCCGATCATGGTCGCGGTGGCCGCGAGCCTCATCGCCCTCGCGATTGGAGTGCTGAGCGGCGGCCTGCAGCAGCCCGAGCTGACGCCCCATTTTGAACGATCGGCCCCCGGGGGATTCTGGTTCGTGTTTGCCGTCTTTTTCCCGGCCGTCACCGGCTTCGGGGTCGGTATCGGTATGAGCGGCGACCTCAAGGATCCGAAAAAATCGATCCCCAAGGGAACGATCCTGGCGGTTATTACCGGCACGATCGTCTATCTCTCCATTCTTACGCTTCTCTCGCTGAGCGCAAAGGTAAATGGCACGGATCTCGCCGGCATCGATCCGTCCGCCCCGCCGGTCTGGACGAAAATCGCGTTTCTGGGCGCCGTGCTTGTCTACCCGGGTATGTGGGGCGCGATTCTCTCTTCGGCCATCGGCAGCATCCTCGGCGGCCCGAGAGTGCTCCAGGCGCTGGCCAGGGACCGGCTCGCCCCCTCTTTTCTGGGCCGTACAAGCAAAACGGGACAGCCCACGATCGCCACCTGGATCACCGGCGCCATTGCCCTGGCGGCCGTATCGCTGGGGGACCTCAACGCCGTTGGCCGCTGGGTGACAATATTTTTCCTGACGCTCTACATTGTCATCAACCTCTCGGCGGCCCTGGAAAAAATCGTGGGCGACATTTCCTACCGTCCGACCATCAATGTTCCCTGGATCATCTCGCTCCTGGGGGCGCTCGGCGGATTCCTGGTGATGTTCCTCATCAACCCGCTCGCCTGTATCGTTGCCGTCACCATCGAGCTCGCACTCTACCTGTTTCTCAGGCGCCGGGCCCTGCGCGCCAGCTGGGGCGATGTCCGCGCCGGCATGTGGAGCGCCATCGCCCGCTTCGCGCTGATCAATCTGCAAAAAAAAGAGCGTCACGCCCGCAACTGGCGGCCCAATATTCTCCTTTTTTCCGCGAACCCGCTCCAGCGGATGATGCTGACCCGCATGGCGAACTGGTTCAACCAGAACAGAGGTATCGTCACCGTCTGTCAGACCATCGAAGGAGAGGTGGAAAAGAATATTGGTGATATCAGGACCAACCTTCGGAAAATGAGAGAGGAATTCAGGCTGCAGCAGGTACAGGCCTTCCCGGAAGTGCATGTGACGCAGGATTTCGCATCCGGCATTCTCGGAGTGGTACAGGCAAACGGATTCGCCGGTATGCAGTCGAATACTGTGATGTTCGGCTGGCCCGAGGATACCGGCAAGATAATCCGGCTCATTCGCATGGTGAGGGCGATCACAAGCATCAAGCGCAACACGCTCCTGGCCAGCCTGCCGCCGTCCCTGAACGTGAATCCCGAGGGTAAAATCGATGTCTGGTGGCGGGGCATGGAACATAACGGAGCGCTGATGCTGATGCTGGCCCATCTGCTCACCCTCAACCCCGCATGGCGAAGAACAGTGCTCTATGTCCGTTCCATCGTCGACACGGACCGGGACAGAAGGGTCATGGAAGAAAAAATCAGCAGCATGATGGAGGAAGCGCGGATATCGGCCATCGCGGACGTTGTCGTCAAGGAGGAGAACACATCCTACATCGAGATGATCCACGCGGCCAGCGCCGATGCCGAAATCGTGTTTATCGGTCTCGGCTTGCCGGAGCCGGAGGATGAACAGGAATTCGCGGAACGGCTTCGTCTCATGGTCAGCGGTTTGCCGGCGGTTATCATGGTGCGCGGGGCCGAGTCTCTCATCGGCCAGCTGATCGAATAGGTGAACTTTATCACGCGACAGGCGTATACTATACTGATGTGTGAATGCGCGAACCGGCAACACTGCGGTTGCGGTAACGCACCACCCTTAGTGAGGGAGTCTTAAGGAGGGATTATGGAACAGGATAAAGCAACACCGAAGCAGGAATCGGCCCCGAAACCCGGCTCCGGCAAGGAAAAGAAGTCTGGAATAAAATCGGAATTTGAACAGATCAGGGGGAAAGCAGCCGATTTCGCCCATAAAGTCGGTGACCGGGCGCCGGATGTCGCCGAATCGGTCGTCCAGAAAACGAAAAAAGTGGCGGGTGTCATTGTCGAGAAAACGGAAGAAGCCGTTGTATACGGCAAGCTGAAACTGCAATTGCACAACCAGAAAAATCAGCTGAGCAAGGATCTCGCTTCTCTCGGCAGCCTGACGTTCGAGCTTCTGAAAAAGAAAGATTCCGACATCCATGAAAATAACGAAGTAAAGGCCGCGGCCGAAGCAGTAAAAAAATCGAAGAAACTCGTGGCGGACACCGAAAAAAAAGTCGCCGCGGTGGGAAAAGGATAATACATCCGGACGACTACCGCTGTATGGCCTCCCCGGAAACGGGGAGGTTTTTTTATCGACGCGACCATCGTACACCCGCAGGTCGGTGCCGGAGCCCGGAAGAGGGAATATATTTTAATATTATAAAATCAAGTGTTTTAATCTTTCGCTGTTAATTCATAATCCATAATCCATCATTCATAGTGCCGCAACTCCTTTATCCTTGTTTTTATAAACGGTTCCCCCTATATTGACCCATATGCCGACAACTGAATCGGACAGATCTCCCATGACGCCCAAACGGCGATTTCTCGCCGCACTGGACGGAAAGGTTCCGGACCGCCTTCCCGTCACGACCCACCACCTGATGCCCTCCTTCCTGGAAACATTCGAAGAAGGCATCACCCCCTGGAATTTTTTTCACAAATACGGCCTGGACCCCATCGTCTGGATCACTCCCGTACGCCCGGATCTTTCCCGGGGCGAGCGTTTCGATCCCGGGCACACGGCCGGTGACGCCATGGAACCGCGCAGAGTTGTCTCGGACACCTGGCGTATCGTCGACGAACCCCTGCCGCATCCCCGGTTTCACACCCGCAGACTCACCTTCAGAACACCGCGACAGGATCTGAGCATGGTCCTGCAGTCGGACAGGCATACGACCTGGGTCTCGGAACATCTGATAAAGAATAAAACCGATATCGACAGTATCGCGGCATATATGACCATCCCCCTCTGCGACACCGGGGCGTTGAACCGGGAAGCCGCCCGCGTCGGTGAACAGGGCCTGATTCGCGGTCACGTCCCCGGATTCGACGGCTACGGGCAGCCCGGCTGCTGGCAGGATCTGGCCTGCCTCTTCGGCATTGAGAACCTCATCATGGCGGTCCATGACGATCCCGCCTGGGTGCACACCGCCCTTGGCGTGCTCCAATCCCGAAAACAGGCGTTCCTGGAATCGGCCGCCGGAGCCGGCTGGGATCTGCTGGAGCTTGGCGGCGGGGATGCCTCCACGACGGTCATCTCTCCCCGCATCTTCAATGATTTTGTCGCCCCCTACGATGCGCGGCTCATCGAAACCGCGTCCCGGTCGGGACTGCGCGTCGTGTATCACACCTGCGGTGGCATGATGCCCATTCTCGAAGATATCGCCGCCATGAATCCCTCCGCCATGGAGACCTTCACACCCCCGTCGCTGGGTGGTGACACGGATCTGGCCGCCGCCAAGCGGCGTATAGGCGGACGGGTCTGCATGATCGGAGGATTCGACCAGTTCACCTGGTTCCGCAACTGCCGTCCCGAGGAAACCCGGGCAGCCGTGAAAAACTGCTTTCAGGCGGCCGGTGAAGGAGGCGGCTTTATCCTTGCCCCTTCGGACCACTTTTTTGAAGCGGACACAGCCCTGCTGCGGGCGTTCGCGGAAGCCGCCCGTGAATGCGTATACTGAGGCGGAATATATAAAAAATTCGGGGCGGCCACTATCGTGACCGCCCCGCAGCCCTCTGTTTACAATCAGCGCGATCAGCCGCCCGCTCCTGTCACTTCACCTCGACGACGGTGCTGATAATCGAGCTTCCCCTGCCGGTAGGCAGAAACAGCCGGCTTCTGAGCACTCCCGGACTTTCGAATACAAGCGAGTCACTGAATACCGGTGACGAGACCGACGGTTCGCTGCCGTCCACTGTGTACCTGATAATCCCGAATCCGGCTGGATTATCAATGGTCACCGCTCCGCCGGCCCTCACCTGCACCGTGTCCGCGATCACCGGTGTGGGGATACGGAAATTCGCATCCATATACATATACCGCTGATACTGCTTCTGAATACGGTGGCTGAAATCATCCCAGTCACGTAGCTGTTTCCAGGTCCAGACCGCTTCGGCCAGGGCGCTCACCCGCGGCATCAGCATATATTCGCAGTAGTCCTCGCTGGCGATATACTCGGTCCAGACGTTGGCCTGGCCGCCGATAATGTGCGCCTGCTGCTCCTCGGTGAGGCTGTCCGCAGGGGTGGGCTCGAACTCATAGACTTTTTTCAGAGGCAGGAACCCCCCGATCGCCAGGGGCTCAATCGCCCGATCGGCCTGGGCGTAATCAAAATAACAGTAGGTGGTGGGTGTCATGATGACATCATGATTCTGACGGGCGGCGGCGATACCCCCGTTCATACCCCGCCATGACATCACGGTCGCTCCGGGCGCAAGGCCCCCTTCGAGTATCTCATCCCAGCCGATCAGCTGACGGCCGTGCTCATTGAGAAAGCGTTCGATTCGCCTGATGAAATAACTCTGCAATTCGTGCTCATTATGAAGCCCCTCATCCGCTATCCGCTTCTGGCAGTCGGGACAGGCTTCCCACCGGTCTTTGGGCGCTTCGTCACCACCGATGTGAATGTAGGTGGACGGAAAGAGATCCATTACTTCCAGCAGCACATTTTCCAGAAATGTAAAGGTTTCTTCCTTACCCGCACAGTAGATATCTTTTGAGATGCCCCAGATGGTCCGCACTTCAAACGGACCCCCGGTGCACGACAGCTCGGGATACGCGGCGAGAGCCGCCACCGAATGCCCGGGCATCTCGATTTCCGGAATCACCGTGATGAACCGGTCGGCTGCATACCGCACAATATCACGGATATCATCCTGGGTATAGTAACCGCCGTAGCGGGTGCGGTCATAGCGGCGGGGCGTGTCGCTGTAGTGACCGACCAGGGTCTCGTTCCGGTATGCCGAGATGGCGGTCAGTTTGGGGTATTTCTTGATTTCGATCCGCCATCCCTGATCTTCGGTCAAATGCCAGTGAAAGGTGTTCAGTTTATGCATTGCCATGTAGTCGAGATACTTTTTAATGAAGGATACAGGAAAATAGTGCCGGCAGACATCGAGATGCAGACCCCGGTAGGCGTAGCGGGGGGCGTCCTCGATAACCACGCAGGGAACACTCCAGCTTACGGCCTCTGCCGAAGGGCGCGGCCGATAAATGGGTGCGGGAAGCAGCTGCAGCAGGGTCTGCACCCCGTAGAAAAGCCCGGCTGCGTCAGCGGCTTTCAGCACGACACCGTCCGGATTCACTCTCAAACTGTACCCTTCAGGTTCGATGCCCGATACACCGGCCTGCAATAAAAGCGTATTGAAGCCGCCCGCCCCCACAATGATATCGGGATGGTTGCCTGTGCTCTTTTCCAGGCAGGCGGCGAGATGATCGGCCACCCGGCGCACCGCCTCATTTTCATCCTCAAGCACGATCTTGAAATCAGATGTGATCAGAAACTCGCCGGCAAGGATTTTCTCTGAAACCGGCCTGGGGATGATATCCAGCTGCGAATTCGCCGGTGCTCCGCATGAGAGGAAAAATGCGGCGGCGGCTGTCAAAACTGTCACCAGGAACATGTTTTTTATCATGGTCTGAACCTCCGATATGTATGGATGTACACTCTCTTTGCATAACCAGGTGACGCCTGCAGGGGCGGTGTGATTGAATGCTCCATGGAAATTCCCTGCTAATTGCAGCGGCTGGTCCGCTTCCAGTCCTTTTCCGGGCTACGTTTCCGCTTCGCTCCGTCTTATCAGTGTCAGTGTCAGCATTATCGCCAGCCTGCGGGGGGCCGGATGGTCAATTGCTTTCGATCCCCGTGCCGTACTCACGATAGAGGTCCACCGGTCCCTGAAGCAGTACGGCCAGTACGGTCACCTGTTCATCCAGAACACGCTCCGGCACATCGATATAGACCAGTCCGGGCACACTGGACCAGTACTGCTTCATCTTGATGTCCCAGGTAAGCTTTGTTCCGTTTCCCACCACCCAGATACGATTGATTTTGTTGCGGATCCCCTTGAGCACCAGCGGTCCGTTCGGTAAATGATGCAGATAGAGGTAGAGGATGGTGCTGTCCGGGGACAGGGCCGTCGGCCCGTAGAAATGACCGTGCGGGATGCCCGCCCTCACTCCATATACGGCCTCGGCGTGCTTGCTGGTCCAGCGCCCCGTTTCCTTGAGTATGGCGGCCTGCTCCGGAGGAATGGTGCCGTCTGCCCGGGGTCCGATGTCCAGCAGCAGATTGCCGCCCATGCCGATACATTCGGTGAAAAGACGAATGATCTGATTCGGCGTCTTGTAGGTACGGTCGTTTGGCTGATACCCCCAGGAATCGTTCATGGTCATGCACAGCTCCCACCAGCGGTCCCTGGGCCGGCATACCGGCATTCCCTGTTCGGGAGTGGCATAGTCGCCGTATCCGTTCAGTCGGGAATTGACGATCACATTCGGCACCAGACTGTTTATCAGCGCCCGCTGGTCGGCCGCCTGCCAGAGGTCGGCGCCGTAGTCCCAGTCACCGTCGAACCAGAGCAGGTCGGGCTGAAACATATGGCACAGCTCGCTCAGCTGGCGTTTCTGGAACGTCAGGAAACGGTTCCAGCGCCCGGGATCATCCAGGGGATCGTACCGCTTCTGTATACGGGTGTGATGCGGGTAATCGGGATGAGACCAGTCCAGCTGGGAAAAATAGAGCCCCGTTTTCAGGCCCCGTTTCCTGAGCGCGCTGCAGAACGGCCCCACCAGATCCCTGCCCGCGGGTGTCGCTTCCACGACGTTCAGGCCGCTCGCCTGCGTGGGCCAGAGCGCCACCCCGTCATGATGCTTCGTTGTCAGCACGGCATATCTCGCGCCGCTCTCCCTGATGATATCCGCCCAGGCGTCGGGATCGTAATCCGCTGCCGTAAACCCCTGCAGCTGCTTCATATAGTCATCGTAGGATATATACCCGTTGTAGAACGACCAGGATTCATCGATGCCGTTGACCGCGTAAATGCCCCAGTGGATGAATACTCCCAGTTTGGCATCCTGAAACCACTGCATTCTTCGCTCCCTGGCCGCAGCCGTCTCCTGGGCGGCGGCATGAAGCGTGCAGCAAACCAAGACGAAAATGGCGACATGTACCGTTCTCATGGACACTCCTGAAGCGGTGACTGAACCGGGGACGGAAAGCTGCTGACTGCACGATGCTGCGTATACATAAAATACAAAAAACCTGAAGAATTACAAGCGGAAATCCGTTATTTCAGCCAAACGGCGGCGCGGCAGAGCGGGTATTGACCGGGATCTCCTTGTTTTTTTCTCATGGAATCGCTACCATAGAACTCATTCGTCACGAAACATCGATCACCTTCGGCACGTACATAGGGAAGGTACGTTCAGTCACATCCTCGCATAAGGAGAAACCGGTGTCTGTAACAGTTGAAAATCTGACGGTCAGGTACGGCCGCCTCACAGCGGTCGACGGGCTTTCCGTCGTGTTCCCGCCCGGATCGACCGGTCTGCTCGGCCCCAACGGCGCCGGGAAATCGAGTCTGATCAAAGCGCTGCTCAGCCTGGTTACCGTCGAGTCCGGCACGGCAGCCATATTCGGCAGAGATGTTATCAGTGAAAAAAAAGCGATACGCCAGATTGTCGGGTATATGCCTGAAGATGACTGCCTTATCCCCGGGCTGACCGGCATCGGTATGGTGCAGTACGCCGGCGAGCTCTGCGGCATGAATCGCCGGGACGCCATGCAGCGCGCCCACGAGGTGCTCTTCATGACCGGACTCGAAGAAGCGCGCTACCGCAAGGTTGAAACCTACTCTTCAGGCATGAAGCAGCGCATCAAGCTCGCTCAGGCCATTGTGCACGATCCGAAACTGCTCTTCCTCGATGAACCGACCAGCGGTATGGATCCCCGCGGCCGCCAGGAAATGCTCGACCTCATCCGGACCATCGCGTCAGGCGGCAGCATGAGCATCATCGTGGCGACCCATATTCTCATCGACGTGGAACGGACCTGTGAGCGGGCCGTGATCATGCACCGGGGCACAATCAGGAAGCAGGAGAATATCCAGGACCTTCAGGGCCGCTATTCCGGCACCTTTTCCGTACGGGTGGAGGGCGACCGGGCCGCCTTTGAGTCATTCCTCAAAGAACACGGGTGTGACATCATCCCCGATGGACAGCACCTGATCGACGTCACGCTGCCGGAGGGCGCGGACACCGATCTGATCTTCACAGCCGCACAGCGGAAGAACGCCCTGCTCCGCCGCCTTGTCCCCAGCGTGCAGAGCCTCGAGGATGTATTCGTTAAATTGATAAAAGAGGATTCCCATGCCGATCTATGAAGAAACCTATGAATCCTGGCAGGGGCGCCCTGAAAGCCGCCCCAACACCTGGTGGGTTATCGGAAAAACCGGCAGCCGCCTGCTCTGGACCAAGGGTATGATCTTTTTCCTGTTTCTCTCATTGATACCTTTTTTCGTGAGGGCCGTCCAGATATATATCGTCACGAAAATCGGCAGCAACGCGGCCGTGCTGGCCGAGGCTGTTCCCGATTTTCAGATAAATCCCGGGTTCTTTCTCGGTTTTCTCCAGGGCCAGATGATCTACCTGATGCTGATCCTCGTCTTCGCCGGAACGGGACTGATCGCAAAAGATAAAAAATTCAATGCGTTCTCACTCTATTTTTCCAAGCCGGTAAACCTCGCTGATTACCTGGGAGGTAAATTTCTGATCATCGCCGTCTACGGCTCCCTGATCACGATATTGCCCGGATGTCTGCTCTTCATCCTGCGGCTGCTCTTCGCACAGGATTCACTGTTTTTCAAGACCTACTACTGGCTGCCGCTCTCCATGCTCGGCAGCGTCATGATCATTCTCATCTGTCTCGGCCTCCTGGCCCTCGCCTGTTCGGCCCTGGCCAAAGGATTCCGTTCAGCGGCGATCCTCTTTTTCGGGATCATCACTTTTCCGGAAATGGTGAGAGTCATTTTCCCTGGCATCCGTCTCATCAGGCTGCTTTCGATACAGGCGAACCTGAGGCAGGTAACCGCTTATCTCTTCGCGCTTGAAAAACCCTATGAATCGGCCGGCTGGCTCTCGGCCCTGATGCTGGTACTGACCGTCGCGGGCTCGCTGCTCATCCTCAAGTGGAAAGTAAAACCGGTGGAGGTGATCGCATGAGCATAGAAGCCCGGAACCTCTCAAAATGGTACGGACAGGTGATCGGTGTCAACAACCTGAATTTCACCATCGGGCCCGGCGTCACCGGGTTCCTCGGCCCCAACGGCGCCGGTAAAACCACAATGATCAGGCTGCTCACTGGACAGCTCAAACCGAGCAAAGGCGATGCGGTCATCGACAGCGGGCCGGTATGGAACAACCATCACATAAACCGCCGTATCGGCTACTGTCCCGAGGCGGACGCGTTCTGGTCATACCTCACCGGGACAGCATTCGTCGAATCCCTGATGCGCATTCACGGACTGACGGCCTCCGAAGCCCGCGACAGGGCCCTGAACGCCATCACGCTCACAGGCATGGAAGGCGCCCGCGATAAACGGATCGGCGGCTACAGCAAGGGCATGCGGCAGCGGATAAAACTGGCCCAGGCCATCGCCCACGATCCCGACATCCTTTTCCTGGATGAACCGCTCAACGGCATGGATCCCATCGGGAGAAAGACAGCGATCGATCTTATCAAGCAACTGGGTAATGAAGGAAAGACGGTGGTCGTGTCCAGCCATATCCTCCATGAAGTGGAAGAGATGACGGACACCATTCTCCTGATAAATCACGGCCGGCTGCTGGCGCAGGGAAATATTTACGAGATCCGGGCCCTGATCGATAAACACCCGCTGCAGGTCACCATCAGCTGCAGCGATGTCAGCCGGCTTACCGCCCGGCTCATGGACTTTGATGATATTCAAAGCATTCAGTTCGACAGAGACCGCAGCCAGCTGACGGTCGAGACCACCAGTCCCGAGGAGTTCCACCGCAGGCTGCCCGGCCTGGTGCTGCAGAACAATATCAAAATTCAGTCCATGTGGTCCCCTGATGAAAATCTCGAAGCAGTTTTCGACTACCTGGTGAGGTGAGCGTATGCACTATTTGATAACATTTTTTATAAAGAACGGGTTCTCCAGCAAACGCACCTACTGGCTCGCCGCCCTCGCCCTCATCCCTCCGGCGGTCACTCTGCTGCTCTGGGTGCTGAAGCCCCATATCGACGGCGGGGAAACGGCGCTTTCACTGTACCGGTTTTTCCCCCAGATCAACTATCATCTCTACCTGCATTTTCTCCTGCCGCTGATCACCGTATTCATGGGTACCGCGGTGCTCAGGGACGAAGTGGAAGACCGGACGCTCGCCTATCTGATCACCCGGCCCGTTCCCCGCTGGACCATTACTGCAGCCAAGATGGCTGCCGGTATTGTCACCGCGGCCCTGCTGCTTTTTTTCTCGCTCTTCCTTACCTGGCTGATCATTCTTTTCGATGCCGGATTCGACCAGTGGTCGCGGAACACGGTACAGATTTTTCAGAGCGCGGGGGTCATTCTGCTCGGCCTCTTTGTCTACATTCCGCTTTTCACCTTCTTCGGCGGTTTGTTCAAACGGCCGGTTCTCGCGGGTCTTTTCTTCACGTTCATCTGGGAAAACACCGTTTCCGTGTTCCCGGGTAATGTCAAGCTGCTGACCGTCGCGAATTACCTGCATGTGCTCTCTCCCCCCCTGCAGAAAATCGACACCGGTCTTCGTTCCAGCATTTTTAATATGATCATGCCCGGCCAGAGCATATCTGATGCAACCGCCGTTCTGGTGCTCTTTATCTGCATGGCGCTTTTTTCCGCCGCTTCCACGGGGATCCTTTACATCAGGGAATACCGGCTTGATCAGGATTGATACCTTTCACATCCCGGCCGGCGGCTTCCATACCGGCGCCTTGCCGGCAACCCCGCATTGTGGAGACAGGAATGAAAAAACTGACAGTACCGCTGCTGCTGCTCTTCAGCACTGCGCTCGCGGCCCAGCACATTGCCGAGGGCGTCATCTATGACATGGAGACCGGGAAGCCCCTTCCCTATGCCAACATTCAGATCGTCGGCACCTATAAAGGGACAATAAGCAACGATAACGGACGCTTCCGGCTTCCTCTGGAGACGCTGCCGGCAGAGCTGCTGATCAGATATATCGGCTATGAATCGCGCACCGTCGAAGTCACTCCGTCATCGCTGCGGCTGGATATCGCGATGGTGCCGACCCCTGTGGAGCTGCGGGAGGTAGTGGTGACCGCCGAAGACCCCGCGGTCGGCATCATGCGGAAAGTCATTGAAAACAAGCAGCGCTGGCGGGCCCTCATCACGACCTACAGGGCTTCGGCCTACACCCGGGCCGCCCTTAAAAACGACACATCCATTGTGTCCATATCCGAGAGCACCTCCGAGGTCTACTGGCACCGGGACCGGGGATCCAGGGAAGTGGTGACATCACGGCAGGAGACGTCCAACATCTCTTCAGACAACAACTTCGCTTTTGCCGGCCAGATTCCCAATCTCTATGACGACGATATCGACCTGATGGAATTCGACATCGTCGGGCCCACGCATCCGAAGGCCCTGAACTACTACCGTTTTTCAATAATCGGCCAGCGCCGCATCGATGATAAAACCGTGGTGGATATCGCAATCGCGCCGAAAAACAAGCTGCAGCCGACCTTTGTCGGCCGTATTTCCATTCTGCTGGACGACTACGCCCTCATAGACATTGACGTCACCCCCAACCGGGCCATGCTTTTTCCCCCGCCGATCCAGGAGCTGAACCTCCATTTCCGGCAGCAGTACTCCAATTTCGGCGGTGATTTCTGGCTTCCGGTCGATATGCGCATTCAGGGCGGAATCAAAATCGGATTCACCGGTCTGCAGTTCCCGACAATGCATTACAGCCAGATTTCCCGCCTCACCGATTATGAGATCAATGTACCCATGCCCGACAGCCTCTATGCATTCGGCGATGCGATCCAGATCGACTCCCTCTCCACCGCCGCCGACACGCTCAGGGCCGACACCACACCCCGCATTCCCCTGACACCGGAAGAAGAAAAGGCCTATGCGACGCTGGACAGCACCATGACCCTTGAGAAAGCCTTCCGGCCGACCGGCTTCCTGGCAAAAATGGCCCGCCTCGATGTCGAGCGGGAAGGATCGTCCGACGGCAACGGGGGAGACGGCCCCGACGCTTTCAGCATGTTCTCGCTGTTTCGGCCGGAACTTCTCTACAACCGGGTGGACGGTCTTCGCGCCGGAATCTCCATCGCCAGGGATATTCCCGGCAATCTCTCGGTCCGCCTCATGTCGGCCTACAGCAGCGGGCTGAAACGGTGGGCCTGGAAAGGAGAACTTTCCTACAACAGAGACAGAAGCAGGGGCTTCCGGGCGGGCATCACCTGGAGCAGGGGATCAGAAACTGTACAGAGGTCGCTCAATTATCCCCGGCTGTTCAATTCCCTCAATTTTCTCTGCGGACAGCCCGATTATTTCGATTACTACTGGAGTGAGGCCTGGAACCTCACCGTCGGATACGCATTCAGGCTGAAGACACAGGTGCACCTGGAAGCGGGACTGCGCAGGGAACGCGGGGAGTCCCTGTCAAAAACAACCGAATGGACGCTCTTTGACAACGATCGTCTGCACCGGGAGAATCCCGCAATCGACGAGGGGACCACTTCCGGCCTCACCGCCGCGGTCACTCTTGGTGATGGATTCGCTCCCTGGGGATTTATTGGATTCAACAGGATGAGAGTGGAGGTCGAATACGCGCATCCGGATCTCATGGGCTCGGACGCTGCCTTCACCAGCTGGAACCTGGTGCTCGACGGCCGCATTCCCACATTTCTGCCCCGCCGTTTCCTGCCCAATGTGATCGATTTCCGCATCATCGGGGGCACGGTCACCGGCGATCCGCCCCTGCAGCGGCTGGGAAGCATGGACGCGCGCCTGGGGATATTCACCCCTTACGGCACCTTTCGCGCCATCAGGCACAGACCGGTGACCGGCAGGTCATACGCGGGAATGTTCTGGGAACACAATTTCCGGACGGTTCCGTTCGAAATCCTGGGGTTGCGGAAACTGGCGGAAAAGGGGGTCTCATTGCTCATTCACGGAGCCTCCGGCCGCACCTGGATACCGGAGGAGGATCTCGCCCGCTTCGACTGGAACGGGCTGAACGGGTGGCACCATGAAATCGGCGTTTCCCTGAGCGGATTGTTCGATCTGTTCAGAATCGACTGCACCTGGCCCCTCAGCGGGAACGGCGTCTATTTCGGTCTCAGCGGATCCCGGATGTTCTAGACGGAGCCGCACGTCCCCGCCCTGACGATCCGGGCACAGCCATCTACGTCGCGATTCGCTTCAGTTCCTGATCGGTCGGTTCCTCCACCGCGATCAGGAACATGCTGTCGCCGGCCTTGAAACGGTAATCACCGGGATACTCTTTCTCCTGCGGATTGATGATCAGGCGTTCCTTCTTTTTCATCACCGGCGTGCCGGCGCTGTCGAAAATCGGCTGCCCCTCCTCGTCATACCGCTGCACGTCCTCTTCCGTTTCCGCGGCGATCAGAATGATCTTCTCGTCCATGAGACGTTTGGCGACATCTCTGAAGGTCATACCGGCCGCGTGCGCCGGAATCTTCTTTTTATAGAACTCGCTTCCCCCGGAAAATTCGAGCAGCTCGCTCAGCACCGACGACAGCCCGTGGTTCAGGGCGGAGGAGACCAGCAGATTGCCGCTCAGCCGGTCAAGGCAGATGTACTCGTCCACATTGGCGTGTTCGAGATGCTTTTTATATTCCGAAGAGAACAGCTGCACACAGGTATAGACATCCCTGCGCAGCGTTTCCACCGCCAGGGTCATGAGCACCGCCTGGGCGTCGGGGTTGACACCGTTCTCCGGATCATGGGAAAATTCGGTGAGGATGATCACCGTGTCCGCGGTCATGATGCCGGCCCTGCGCAGATCATCTTCCTTTGTGGGATCGCCTGAGATGAAATCGACCCTGTCATCCACATCGGGACGCCGGGAGAGATTCGCCAGGATCACCACCGGCCGGCTTCTGGCGATATCCGGAGACAGGAGCTGATTGACAATGTTATTCCCCTGTATATTCCAGCCGCAGATGATAATGTGGTGTTTATGTCTGACGCGTGTCATGATTCTGCCTCCCCTGTAGGAAAAATTGACAAACCAGGTGACCAGGCTGGCCCCGACGATGGCGATAAATGCCACGCCCGCAAAAAGTCCCACGGCGCTGACGAGTCGCGCCAGAGGGGTCTGTTCCTCGATACGCCCCAGTTCTCCGAACAGCAGCGGCAGCATCTCGAAAAACGCCTGGCCCAGGCTTTTCTCGCTCTCGAAGACGAGAGTGACACTGCAGATCAGCAGCAGCGTCACCGATATGGCCACCGCCGAAAGCACCGGATGCCGGTAGATGCCGCTGAGCATGTGTTTCAGATGCAGTGTTGTCCGTCCGTTTCTGTATCGCATATCCGTATTCCCTGATTAGTGGACATGGAACGTAATCGGCAGTTCCCGCTCAGCCCGAACCGGGCGGACACGGCTGCCGCAGGTTCTGCCCGCCGTCGACGGAAATGATCTGGCCGGTGATGTCCCGGTTCCTGATGAGAAAGAGCACGGTGTTGAGCAGGCCCTCGAGGCTGACAATCGTTTTCATGGGATTGGCTCGTATGGGATCGAGGGGAATCTCGGGATTGTCGCCCGGGGGCAGAACCGCACCGGGGGCGATGCCGTTGACACGGAAGCCGGGAGCGCAGGCGAGAGCCGCCATCCGGGTCATCTCGGCCAGGGCCTTTTTGCTCAGCGAATAGGAGAAACGGCTGATGTCATTGTATACGATGTTCGTGTCGATGATATTGATAACAAGCCCGCTCCCGGCCGTGCGTGTAAATTCCTGGATGAGGCGCAGGGGTGAAAACAGATGAATGGTGAAGGCGGCCTGCATATCACCGGGCCCGGCGGAATGAATCGTGTCGGCTGAAAACAGTGACGCCGAATTGATGATCAGCGCCAGATCGGGGAAGGCGGTGCGGACAGCGGCGAAGAGCGGTATCACCTGCGCGCTGTCTGAAAGATCGGCCTGAAAGAGCTCACAGCGGCGCCCCTTCTGAACTATCTCCGCCCTGACCTCGTGCGCGGCCGCATCGGACCGGTAATAGTGCAGTGCAATATCCCAGCCGTTGTCAGCCAGCCCCAGGGCCAGAGACTTGCCGATCCGCCGGGCCGCTCCCGTGATAAGTGCCTGCTGTGCCATCGAGTGTTCCGGGATAAGTGAATTGAGAGTGCAAAATCGATACTAATGTAAAAATAACGGCAGTGGAATGCAAGCGGGATTTGCCTTGCCCGCCTCTGCAGCGGCAGGCTCGTTCCCGAAGCATGCCTTGCCGACAGCAAGACAGGCTTCGTCGCCGTGTTTCATAAAGGGAGACGCGAACCCGCAAGTTACTCGCGCCAACGGCGTCTAACAGGCTAACAAGAGAGGTCACCGGGGAGTTCGAATCAATGCACGCTGAAACAGCTGATTTCCGGTCCATTGTCGAAGCGCATCAGGACCGGGTGCTCAATATCTGTTACAAATTTCTTCACAACCGTGAGGATGCCGAGGACACAGCCCAGGAAGTGTTCATGGAAGTGTTCCGCTCACACGCACAGTTCAGGGGGGAGGCGGAGCTGTCGACCTGGATCCACCGGATTGCCGTCACAAAAAGCCTCGATCTCATAAGGAAACGAAAACGGAAAAAACGGCTCGGTTCGGTAAAATCGATCATCAGTATCGGGGAAGGCCGGGTCGAACCGACAGGACCGCCGACATACCGGCCGGATACGGCGGTTGAAGACGAAGAGTACAGGCAGATCCTTTACCGGGCCATCGACCGGCTACCGGAAACCCAGAAGATCGCCCTCACCCTGAGCCGGATCGAAGGCTTCAGCTATAAAGAGACGGCGGCGATCATGGAAACATCGCTGGGGAGCGTCGAATCGCTGGTATTCAGGGCGAAAAAAAACCTGAGAACCAGTCTGTCGCGGACATTCAGCGGCCGTATCGACTGAGAACGCACGTTTTTCCAGGCACTGCCGTCAAATATGACGAATGAACAAAGGAGAATCGATCATGTCCGAAGAGGACCGAATCAAAGAGAGAGTCGAAAAAACCATGCGACTCATGGAAACAGAGGAGCGGCTGAAGGCCGACCCCTGGTTCTTCACCCGGCTGCAGGCGCGAATCAGCGCCCGGAACGCGGAGCTGCTGTCCCCGGTCCGGCAGGGCGGCCGCTGGCGGCCTGTGGTACTTGCTGCGCTTGCCGGCGTCAATATCACAATCGCCGCTCTCTGGACCTTCGGCAATGCTGAAACCCGACATAAAGAGACAGCCATGGCCTACCTGGCCCGGGACTACGGACTCACCGGTGAAGCAGGTGACTGGCTGTATAACACCATAGGAGAATAAGCATGGACTGGTTTAAAAAACAGAAACTGACGAACTGGGTCATCGGCGCCCTGATCGTTATCAATATCGCCACCCTGGCCTCGCTCTGGCTCCTGCGGCCTGAACGGGGAATTGCCGTCCCCCCTGTCGTCCCCGATCATGAACAGCGGGTAATGGACCTGCTTCGGGGCGAACTCCGGCTCGATGATCGGCAGGCCGGGGAATTCAGAGCCCTGCGGATCAGTCACTTTACCCAGTCCCGGGAACTGAACGCCCGCATCCTGTTCGCGCGCAGAGAACTTATGGACGCCGTACTCGCCGATCCCCCCGACACGCTCCTTGTCGGAGAGCTCGCGGACCGGCTGGGAGTTCTGCTTCGGGAACGGGAATTAAAGAACGCCTATCACCTCGAACATCTGGGAACGATCTGTACTCCCGGCCAGCGCACCCGCTTGCATATGCTCATGCGCGATCTGCTTCCCGAGGGTGACCAGGCGGGACCGCACGGTGGTCTGAGAAGCGGCACCGGGCGGGGATACGGCAGAGCCCAGGGAACCGGACGGGGCGCGCAGAACCGGCCCGGACCCGGACGCAGAAGCGGAGACCGCGGAAATGCTCTGGACACACTTCGCAGCCATTGAAAACAGACACCTGTACACATACGAGAGGAGGAACACCATGAAACAGACAGCAGTGATCACCGCAGCGGTACTCATCCTGGCGGGAACCGCCATCGCCCAGCAGGGCAGGGGAATGGGCATGAGAAGGGACGGATTCACCGGCCCCGGCAGGGGACAGGGCCGGCACATGCTTGACCTCAGCGAAGAGCAGCAGGCAAAATGGGATGAGATCCACCTGGCTCAAATGAAAGAGATGACCGCATTCCAGAACAAATTGGCGGAAAAGGAAGTGAAACTGCGGACATTGAGAACAGCCGACATCATTGACAGCAAGGCGATCTTCGCCGTGATCGAAGAGATCGGACGGCTGAAAACAGACATGGCTAAGGCCCGGGAATCATTCCGGCTCACGCTGAGGGAAGAGCTCACTGAAGACCAGCGGGTCGTTTTTGACAGCAGAACCGTGAGGGGAGGACATGGAGGCAGAGGCGGACACGGGCGGGGCGGTTATATGGACCGCGGTAAACGCGCCGGCTCCGGTGTGATGCGCGGCCGCTAAACTGCTCCTGCCGGTTACACATGACAAAGGGGGCGCCTGTACGGGCGCCCCCTTTGCTGCTGCCATGCACCAATCCGATCAGAGACCCTGGATTTTCATTCTCACCACCTGCTCGGGTGTCGGTTCTTTGCCGCGTTCCTTATACACACGCTTGACGAATTCGATGTACTCCTTGTCCACATCATGAATTTTAAAGGTAATCAGTTTCGAAATGGAGATGTCTTTGAATCCGGCGGCCTGCACATCCTTGACGAACTGCAAGGTTACGTCATGAATGTTCATGGCAATCAGGTCGTCAGGTACGATGTCTGTATAGCCGAGACTGTTCATCCCTTTGATGAAATCCGGCTTGACATCATGAATGCTGAAGGCGACAATCTCACCGATATCAAGATTGGTATACCCCAGTTCCCGGAACTGTTTGATATAATCGGTTGAAACGTCATGGATCTTGAAGGAGATCAGTTCCTCCGGATCGCTGGCGGTGAAGCCCATTTTCGCCAGTTCTGCCATATATTCAGGGTCAACGCCATGAATCTTGAACGCGATCAGCTCATCGAGGGTGATGTTCTTGAAACCGGCGGCGTGTATCTTCCGGATAAAATCTTCGCTGACGTCATGGATATTAAGGGCGATAAGTTGATCGATATCGACATCGGTGTACCCGAGCTCCTTCAGCGTTTTCAGATAGGAAAGCTCGACATCATGAATGTTCATGGCGGTCAGTTTGTTCAGAGGCACATTGGCGAATCCCTGAGCCTTGACCCCCTTGATGTAATCGAGGGTTACATCGTGAATCATGAGGGAAACGAGATCCGAAGCGGAAAGATCGGTATAGCCCGCTGCCCGCAGACCGCGGATGAATTCAGGCTCGACATCATGAATTCTGAACGCGATCAGCTGTGAAACCGAAATGTCCTTAAGCCCCAGTGCATGCACTTCTTTAATAAAAGGAATGGTCACATCGTGAATAGCCATCGCCACCAGGTCCGAAAACTTGAGATCGGTGTATCCCAGGCCGTGCAGATCCTCGATGAACTGCCGGTTTACGTTGAAGACGCAGAGATGCAGCAGGTCTTCACTCTCGATCTTGCCGAATCCCTCTTTCTGCAAAAATCCGATAAAATCATCGCTGGCGGTAAACGTGAAGACGCCTCTGCCCCGGCCGTCGCTGAATCTGCCGTCAAAGGCGATAACGCCCGCTTCCCGTGCAAGCGTGAAGCGATGTTCCTCACCGTTCTGCTGTACACCGGTGTACGCATTCAGATCCTGCGTAAAGGAAAATGAAGACTCGCGGCCGAAGTCTTCATCTCCGAAAATCATCAGACGCATCTGGATACGGTTCTCATTGATCCGTGCCGACCAGTCACCGGTAATGCTGTTCGCCGCGTTCATCGCCGCGAACAGTCCGATACTCACGCAAAGGACCAGCATACCGATCATTGCGACTCTCTTGCTCATTGTCATCCTCCTGTACATAAAAAATGAATGCCTGTGTTCTTCTTTCACTGAGTATCACCCCGGCATTCAGATATGGTTGCAAAAAAATTCTCCGGAAACCCGGCGGGATCTCGCCGCTTCGATTCCGCGCCCCCGCGAAAAGACGCGGAATCCCCTCATCGTATATAAATATTTCCGTTTAGTGTTTTGATAAGTGTTTCCGTCCCGCCGCGGTTGAGCACACCGATTTTCATTGAGGTCCCGGACTTGTCCGGGGCGACGGTCAGGCGGGTATCATGAAAAATATCCCCGTAATCGGTGTTCATCTTCAGCAGCATGTCCACGTGTTCCGGGAACGTGAGGTCGATATCACCGGTTATGGACGTAAATGCCATGGGCGCCCCCGCGGTCACTCCGGCAAATTTAACGAGAATATTACCGTCCACGGTGGACACTACCGCCGCTCCGCTGACATTGATCAGGGTGACGGGGCCGTTGGTGTTGTTGATCTCGAGCTCTCCCTGCACATTGGCGACCTCGATGACACCGTTGTCATAGGTCTGCAGATGCAGATCCATATTCCTCGGCACCAGGATATCGAGATCGACCGTGTACCGTTCGGAATCCGAATAAACGGTTACCTCATTATTACGTTCAACTGCGCTCAATTCAGGTCCCGGCTTCCTCTCCCCTTCTCCCGCGCCCCTCTCCCTGTAGGCAGCGGTGACCATGACCAGCGATCCGTCATATCCGTTGACGGTGATGGATCCCTTGTAATGATGTATCCTCAGACGTCCGGACTGGCCGGGCTGTGAGAGATGGATGGAGATCGTCTTTTTTGCGGGTGGGGATGACTGCCCCCACGTCACCCCGCATGAAATGGACAGAACAATACAGACAGCTGTTTTACAGCATGCTGACGACATGGCTAACCCTGTCCCGTACCGCATAGTTCAGTTCCTTATTTTCAAGAAGTCTGTTGAGCTCCGGCTTTGCGCTCTCTTCCTGCAGCCTCCCCATCAGTTCGGCCAGGGCCAGCTGCACCAGCGGGGATTGCTGTCTGTTGATGGACTCGATCAGACCCCGCCGTACGACGGGATTATCGGTGAAACGCGACAGCGTTTCCACCGTTGCCAGGCGAACATTGACATTCGGATCGCTGTCGAGCGTACGCATCAGAACAGTGACAATTTTTGCATCCGCATCGGTCCACTCTTCCGCGAGGGTCACGGCTTTCAGCCGCTCGGACGGCGAATCCTGCTGCAGCTGGGCAAGCATCACCATCTCTTTCATCTCGCTGATCTCCGCGGCCATGCGCTCCATGCGGCTGCCGCCCACCGCTCCCGGAGTGACCCAGGTGCCAAGCACCCACCCTAGAAAAACAAGCGCGAAGGCGTATCCCAGTTTGGGCATAAGCTGCTGTTCTATCCGTTTCCAGAAAAGCGCCGGCTTATTCCCGTTCCGGGCAGTCTTCCGTCCCGCTTTGGCGGTCTCTTCCGCGAGCATCCGGTAAAATGCGCGGTCAAGTTCTTCTCCCGGTTCCGGGACCGGCATGTCGTCGAGAGAGATCAAAAACCTCTTCAGATCATTCAGTTCGGCTTCCGTATAGCCGGCGGCAAGCAGTTCCTGTTTCAGCTCCCGCTTCCGTTCCGGCGGTGTTGCGTCATCCCAGTAATCCATAACCAGGGCTTCGATTGGATCCCGTTTCATGGTCCTACCCTTCCAATATACTGTAAATTCCCTTCAGTGACTGAATGGCCCTGAAGACACGGGCTTTCACCGTCCCTTCCGGGCAGTCGCAGATCTGTCCGATTTCCTTGTACGTCAGTCCCTGAAAGCGCGAGAGCACAAGCACCTCGCGCTCCTGGGGTGTCAGCTGCTGCATCGCCTGTCTCAGCAGCGACATCTCCTCATTTCTCACCAGGAGCCGGTCCGCCTGTTCATCCACGTCAGCGGGCTGATCTTCCAGTGTATCCCAGGGCAATCTGCCGTCGCGGTGATAGTGATCGATCGCCAGATTCCTGGCGATCCGGTACAGCCAGGTGGAGAACTTGCCGTCGCCGCTGTATTTTTTCCGGTATTTCAGGACCCGGTAGAACAGTGTCTGCACCAGATCTTCGCTGGTTTCCCGGCTGCCGCTGAACCGGTAAAAATAGGCGAACATCGGCTTTTTGTAACGCTCAAAAAGCAGAGCCAGTTTATCGATTTCTCCCTCACGGACCTGTACCATCAGCTCTATGTCAGAATGCACGCGTGATCCGCCTTATCGTTTGTTCCCGTCCGCTGCGTGTACCTGTCGGCTGCATGCGCCGTTACCTGTACCGGCATCTTTCCACATCATAACACCGGGGCAACCTAAAAAGGTTGCATAAAAACCGTACCGGAGTGACCATACAGCATAGTATAGGAAAAATTTCATGAAATCAAACGGTTTTTCCCGGGGAAGCAGCGGTGCGGCGCTGTCTCTGTGCGCGCATAAACCGGAACGATCGACACATCATTCGTATGTCGCATCGCCACATCTGTGTCCAATATACTGTGTTGAAAATACACAGCTTGAACACCCGGGAAAACCTGGTCATGAGGGGAGTTATGCCTAACTTAAATAAAAACAATTACCGGACTCTGCATAAGAGAGATTGTTTTACATGGCACGGAAGTTGTATATCCCTGTATATGAAAAAACGCCAGTGATTATTCATTCGATTACACGGAGGCACTTCACCATGACACGTACAGGACACACCCACCGCGCACCCGCTCCGAAAGCCGTCATCCTGGGAGCGGTGCTGTTATCACTGATTGCCGGCACCCTTTCCTTTGCCCAGAGTCTGGATATTCCCTCCCGCACGTGGGGGATCAGTTTCGGCAATTCAAAAACCTTCACCGGATTGAGAATTAATTTCCGGGACAGGGAAATCGAGCGCATCAACGGCATTAACATCACCTTCTGGACACGTCCCAAAGATGACAACACCGGGATCGTCAACGGCATTTCCCTCGGCATTCTTCCCCAGGCGGCGGTCATGCGCGGCATTCAATTCGGTATCGGTGTCGGTGCCGCTGAAGAAATGACCGGAATCAACATCGGCGTGCTCGGCGCCGGCAGCGGCGGCAGTCTCGGGGGTCTGAATATCGGCGGTCTCGGAGTGGGCGCCGGCGGCGATATGTGGGGCATTAATATCGGCGGTCTGGGTGCCGGAGCCGGCGGCACTATGCGCGGCATCAATATCGGCGGATTCGGCGTCGGAGCCGGCGGCGACCTGTGCGGGCTGAACATGGGTCTGTTCGGCGCCGGAGCCGGCGGGAATGTACGGGGCATCACCATCGCCGGATTCGGAGCCGGAGCCGGGGAATCCATGGGAGGCCTCAATATCGGCGGTTTCGGTATCGGCGCAGGGAAAAAACTCTCCGGCCTCACGGTAGCCGGACTGGGCGCGGGTGCCGGTGAACAGCTTGCGGGCATCACCATTGCCGGACTGGGGGCCGGATCGCCCAAGGTGAGGGGGGTGACGATTGCCGGGCTGGGAGTCGGCGGCGAATCGGTGCACGGCATCGCTGTTGCGGCGGGCATGATCAAAATCGAAAATGACGGTGAAATGAAGGGCCTGGCCGTCAGCTCATTCAACTATATCAAGGGAACCATGAAGGGCGTTTCCATCGGTATCGTGAATTACGCCTATGCCCTGAAAGGTATTCAGATCGGTCTCGTGAACATCGTTCGTGACAATCCGAAGCTGACCCGGGTGCTGCCGGTGATCAACATCCATTTCTAGACGCCGACCAGCGATCATTTAAAGCCGGGCATGGATACTGCCGTGCCCGGCTTTTCTTTTGTTCATTCCATCGTCACGCTTTCTCAGCCGTCAAAGACCGTCAGTATGCGCTCACTCTCTGTGCGCTGGCCGCTCAGACGATCGTAGAGCGTCACTACTATCCGGTATTCACCGGTCTCGAGTGCCGCTGTATCGAGCTCAAAAGTAATAAAAGGATATGCCGTTGCCGTCACTTTTTTATCAATTTGATCCGACAGCACCGGTTTTCCGCCGCTGAAAATATTGATCCGGCTGAGCAGATTCCGCTTCTTCACCGGAATCACTTTACACACCGCCCTGAAATCGACGAGATCATCCACGGTGCGCATGAGATTGTACGCTTCGACATACACGGTCACTGTCTGACCCCTTTCAATGCGCTCAAAGGGGAAGGGACTGATGTACATGTCTCCCTTGACTTCCTCTTCGGACAGCCGGTCAACAGCGGCCGCACCCAGCGAGTCCGTGAACTGAATATCGCTGATGAATATTCTCTCCCGTGACGGCTCGAAGGCGGCGACTGAAATGACCTCTTCCGCATAGAGACCGGCGGTGCTGTTCTGCAGCTCCACAGCCAGTGAATAGTCGCCTCTGTCCAGAAAATAATTGATCTGGGTGATGTAGTATGCCTCATTCGTATGTTCGCGGAAGAGAAGCATGCGGTCGTCGCTGGTGTGCAGAATCGCTCCCGCTGCATCTCTCAGCGCCAGGGCCCTGCGGAAGGCGTACTGTTTGCCATTGCTGCCCGGCAGGGCTGTCAGGGCATCCCAGGGTACGGCGATATAGCATTCCAGCCGCGTCTGACCTTCCCGGTAAAACCGCGCCGTGGCTACGCTGTACGGCAGCAGGGCCCGGGTTTTCCGCAGATCTGACATCGAGACCGGCAGACGCTCCCATCCTTCCCTGATCATCATCCGGTATTCGCGTTCGAGAACCTGCAGCGCCTCCCCGCTCAGCGGGGTTTCCTGGTCCCCTGCAACTGATGTGAATCCCCGGTAATTGCTCAGTTCACCGGTCTGCAGCATCCGGTACTGATAACTGTTGTCGACCCGGCCACCGATAAATCCCTTGAGCTGCGCCCATCCCGGATTTGCCAGCCCGTCGGGCGTCATCTCCCGCACATATTTCATTCTTTGGAATCCGCTTCCGTGGGTAACGAAATCGATAACCACTTCACTGCCCGATGTATGATAAATCCAGCACTCATTCCCGGCCAGCGTCCGGGTATCGCTGAACACACGCCGGGAGAACGGGGCCCCGTACTTCACATAGACCATTCCCCGGTCATCATACCCCCGTTCCTTCTCAGCCGCATAGTGGCTGCGGGCGTAGGCCAGACGCTGCCAGTGCTCCCACAAAAATTCATTTTCAGGCGTCGCCGGTGACGGATCACGGCGTTCGAGCATCTTCTTCAGCTCCCCGGCCTTGTCGCGGGATTTTTGAAACGACCGTCTTTCTTCATCATTCAGCACATCCGCAAGCTGCATAAACAGTGTGTCGCTCCAGGAACTCTCCCCGAGCCGTTCAAGCCCCGCATACACGTAATAACTTCCCGGCTCGATGCTGTCGGCTGCCGCCATTTCCAGTCCCCGGGTGATCAGGACGGAGGCGGGAAGTGAATCGATGGCCGCGGGACGGTTCAGCAGCTGATAATCGGGATGATAATTCATGGGCAGCATTTCAGCCAGCCGGTCAAAGGCCCAGTGACCATACCTGATGACGAGCTGAGGCACCAGCAGATGTCCCGATCTGGCGCACACCAGGGGTGTCACCATGCTGTTCAGGTAGGAAATCTGCCGGGAATAGTCCTCCTTGATTCCGGTCTGGCGTCTCAATTCCCGGGAATAGTAGGGATTCTCTCCTTCCCCGCTGTACACGACCTTGATCCATTCGGGAAGGGAGATCTCCACATCCATATGTTCCGCCGGAGCGAAGACGAGTGAATCCGCGCCCAACTGCCGCAGCACCCTGGATCCCTGCTGCAGGGGGGATTCGCTGAGAGCATAGAGGGCGAATCCTTCACTTTCGAGACTGTCGCTGATCAGTGACCGGAAAAAATGCTCCATTGATCCCTGATACGCCCGGACCCTGTTGGCCATTACTTTTGATTCGGTTTCAGGATCAGGGAACGTGACCGGAGTAAATTGGATGTTCCCGGTAAAAAGCAGCCGGCCGTCATTCTGGACAACGAATTCATCGATAAAATAGGTAATGTCGTATCCGAGGGTGGGATTGTGAATGTGCAGCGGTTCGGAAGCGGCCGCCTGTAAAAAATAGGGCGCTTCCCGGGAAAACCTCAGAACCTCGGGATTCTCGATGGTACAGCGTCCGGCGTGCTCGTCGATACCCAGAAGAATCGTCTCGAATGTACGGAGGTCCCTGTCCCGGAATCGGTCCCGACGGGCGGTGACGGTGATCGTCGGGGCCACAAGTGATTCCTGCACGAGCCGGAACAGGATCGAACCCGGTTTTTTATCAGGGGTGACGGTAACTTCCTTGATCTCACGTCCATACCCGATCATCGCGGCGACCAGTTCGTATGTTCCGGGAGGGACATTGCGAATAGTGAATCGGCCGTAATCGTCGGTCACTCCGCCCAGAGACGTATTGCTTAAAAACACATTCACATAGCGCAGCGGCTCGCTGGTCTCCGCGTCGAACACGATACCGCTGATGGTATACCGCTGCAGTGTCTGGGGCTCCGCCGTGACAGGTAATACAACCGCCGCCAGCAGGCAGAGCAATGCCGCCGCGGTCACGTATTTCGTACGCATCGTTTTCCTTCCTCTTGTTGCCCGGTTCCGGATCAGCTAGCCCCGCGAGCAGCGACACCCACACCAGGGACCGCTTCCCGGCTGGAACGGAGGAATCTCCCTCCTCGCTCTCTAATACGCTCCATGACCGCACATCCCCGCTTCAGGTCCGGGATCACTCACCCCGGCCGAGAACACGTATGCGGCACCTTCAGTGGTCTACAATTGGTCCCGGCAGCCTTCCTGCCCCTGCTCACCGCCCCGGCTTCCCTGTTCCAGGATGTGAGCGGCCTGTTCGTTCACCTGTTTCCTGACGGCGGGTGAAGGCGCCTTTTCCAGGGTGAAGCTGCTGCATCCGTTGAAGCTGATGAATGCGGCCAGCGCCTCCGCGAACGGACGCCCGGTAAGGGCGGCCGGATCCGCGTCCTGTTCCAGGTAGAGAGCCGGGATGACAAGTGTGCTGCGTGCGCGGTCCGCCTTCACATCCATGCGGCCGATGAGAGAACCGCACGACAGAATGGGGAGAACGAAATAGCCGTATTTCCGTTTCGCGGCCGGCACATAGCATTCGATGGTATAGTCGAACCCGAACAGCCGGGTGAGCCGCTTGCGCTGAATGACCAGGTTGTCGAAAGGAGAGAGCAGGTGTATGCCGCCGTCCCCTGCTGCTCCCGGATCGCGTTCCTGTCCTGTATCGGCGCTGATATAGTTCCGGGTCTTCCGGTCGCCGCCGATCGTCGCCGCAATCACGCTGCCTTCTTCCATGAGCGTCAGCAGCGCGGCGTCAATATCATCCCGTCCGGCCACCTGAAGATCCGCATCCCGGGCGGTTCCCGGCTGCATGAAATTGAGAAGCTCGGTCCCGGTGGCGATGCCCAGGGCGCGCAGCCCGCGCAGCACCAGGAACCGCGCTGTTTCCTCCCGGGTCGGGACCGTCGTGTCGATCCGGTCCGGGAGCACCCGTTCGGTGAGATCGTAGAGTTTCTGAAAATTCCGCCGCCCGGCAACCATCAGCTCGCCCTGCCAGAACAGCTGCTCGAGCGCGAGCTTGGCGGGTTTCCAGTCCCACCAGCCGTTACTCTTCTTTTCAGATGTAAAATCGGCCGATGCCAGCGGGCCCTCCTGCCGGATCCGCTCCAGCACCGGCCGCAGCATCGGTTTCGCTTTTTCGTGCTGCATCTTCATCCAGTAGGTCCGTGGGGCGCGAAGGTTCTCCATGCGGGGCAGGGAGAACCTGAAGTCCTCCATCGGCATATACGACATGGCGTGCCCCCAGTACTCGAAGACGGCACGGTCCTGCATCTGGAGTTCCAGGAGCATGGATCCGTCATAGTCCCGCTGCCGGGTCCAGAGTACGTGGTGATGGGCCCGCCGCACCGCCGAGATCGTATCGATCTGCACATATCCCAGCTGATTGACAATGGCAAGAACACCCGCCTTGCCCGCGAAGGCTCCCCGTTCGCGATCGAGAAGCTGGCTATGCAGGACGCGGGCGCGCGCCTCTTCCGGGCTCACATCGACTGCGTTCGTCATCGTGCGTCTCTCTCCCTCTATTCCGGATCAGGCTCGAGAACCAGCAGCCGCACCTGATGCGGCTGCACCGTGAGCGTGTATACCGAATCCGTGATGCCCAGTCTGCGATGGAGCCAGACATCCCGGATCTTCTGAATGCCGGAGAGGGCGAGATCGCGCCAGCTGAGAGTGACTTCCCTGGCGGTATCGGCGCGGTTGAGCACGCCGATCGCGGTCTCATCGTCAATCAGCGCCTTCTTCCAGACTTCGATCCCGTCAGCCTGATACACCCGGGCCGCCTGCCGGCCCAGCGGATCCTGGTCGATGGCGATCGCTTCAGGGTTGGTCAGGATGCGCTTGGTGTCTGCATCCATGTTTCTGAGGTCACAGGAGGCGATGAGGGGGGCGCTGAGCAGGCACCAGAGGCTCATCTGCGCTTCGTATTCGGTCACGCTGCAGCCGGCAGCTCCGTTGGCGTTCGAGGACTGTCCCCTGCCCTGGAGTCCGGCTACCAGCATATCCGGATCGTTCCAGCGTCCCGGGCCGGCGCAGGCTTCCAGTCCCGGCATGCGGTCGAGGATATTGACAATACCCGCGTGACCGGCGTCGAATCGTCCGTGATCCCAGGTGTCGCGAATATCCCAGCTCATGCGCCAGATATGGCCGCCGGCGTCGGCGGCCCAGAGCCACGGCTTGCGCACGCCCCATTCACAGACCGCGAAGAGGATCGGCCTGCCGGTCGCTTTCAGCGCGTCGCTCATCCGTTTGTAGCGGATAAACGCCAAATCGGCCGCTGCCGGCGCCCCGCAATAGTCGTACTTGACATAGTCGATTCCCCATACGGCCCAGGTGCGGGCGTCAACCTCCTCATACCCGTAGCTGCCCGTGGCCCCCGCGCAGGTATGCACGGCCGCGTCCGAATAGATGCCCAGTTTCAGCCCCCGCTCATGCACATAATCGGCGAGAGATTTCATGCCCCGGGGAAATTTGGCGGGATCGGGCTGCAGCACTCCGCTGCTGTCCCGCTCCCCCTGCCAGAGATCGTCGATGATGATGTACTCATACTCCGCGTCAGCCATGCCGGATGCGACCATGGCGTCCGCCATCTCACGCAATAAAAATCCGTTGATGTCACCGCCGAACATGTTCCAGGTCATCCAGCCCATGGGCGGCGTCGCCGCGATGTCGGTCTGAGCGAAAGCCGCAAATCCTGATAAAAAGACGGGTATCGAAATGAGTATCAGTTTTTTTTTCATGTCATGTCTCTTTTCCATTTTTCACCTGTTGCAGGACGGAATCTCTCGCTCTTTCGTTCTATGGCTTAAAAATTCTCAAGTTCTTCGGTTCCAAAGTTCTTTTATCACTGTCTCCGTAACGGCCCCCCCTGGATACCCGCCTGAAGCACGCGGGCATGACATTTTTTTCTTTATCCAGATCATCTTTCCGTTTCTTTCGCGTGTTTCGTTGGCATTTTTCAGGGCAGAAGGGCGAGGTCCGGTCTCAGGCCTCCTGTCCCCGTTCATCGCACCACTATCTCATCCGCAAATATCCACGCCTTTCCACCCGCGCCTTCGTGCCAGTCAGGACAGATGGCGATGTTTTCAGCCCGGACCTTGATATAGCGCGCCTTCTCATTCACCGGCCCGCTGTCAAAGGTCTTGATTCCGGTCTTGTAGTGCGCCGCTGTCTTCTCGCTGAATGTTTTCACTTCCCTGTACCTGCGGCCGTCCGGGGATATACTCATTGATACCCTGGCCGGCAGGAAAATCCAGCTTATCTGCATGTCGAGAAAACTGCACGCGATACTGCGGATATCGCGAAGGCTCCCGAGATCGATTACCGCCTCAAGATCGTCACCCTCGAATCCCTGCCAGTAGCCGTCGTGATAATCCATACTTCCGGTATAGCCGTCGATCAGAGGATCTCTGTTTTTTGCCGGATATGTACTGCTGGGCGGTACGGTCAGGGAAAGTGAAGCCCCCACCGCCTTGTGTCGTCTCCGCTTTGCCCGTTCCTCTCCCCTGCTTCCGTGGGGGCGCACCTCACTGCCTGTCCGGTTCGTGAGATTGTCTCCCAGCTGTTCCCGTATGGTCTCGGCCAGTTGCTGCAGCCGCCGCACCGTGTCCGGATGCTCTGCCGCGACATTCCTGGTTTCGCTGATGTCCGCTTCGAGGTCATAGAGCTCGAGCCCCACGTCTATATTCGCGTACGGCCCGGGCATGCCCCCCGTGCCCGGTTCCACTCCCCTGTAGGACCTGGATCTGTGAGGAACATAGAGTTTCCACCGCCCCTGGCGCACCGCCCGGAGCCCGCCGCCGTAGTAGTAAAAGTAGTGATCCCGCGGTTCCGCTCCTTTTACCCCTTTCAGCAGCGGCAGGATGCTGACACCGTCGATCTTTTTCCGGGGGAGCGGGCAGCCGGTGACCGCGGCGATGGTTGGAAGAATGTCGATGGAAGCCGCTATCCTGTCGCAGACTCCTCCCGCGGCAATAGTCCGGGGCCAGCGCATGATGCAGGGCACCCGCGGGCCGCCTTCGAACATGGTGCCCTTGCCTTCCCTCAGGGGCAGGGCCGACCCGGCGTGTTTGCCGAAATTCAGCCAGGGTCCGTTGTCGCTGGCAAAAATCACCAGCGTGTTTTCCTCGAGACCGTGCCGCTGCAGGGCATCCATGACCCGGCCCACGGACCAGTCGATCTCCATGATCACATCGCCGTAGGGTCCCTGCTCGCTTTTCCCCCTGAATGTGTCTGAAACGGCCAGCGGGACATGCGGCATGGAATGGGCCAGATAGAGCAGGAACGGTTCCCGGCTGTGCTTCCCGATGAAATTCACGGCCCGTTCCGTGTAGCGGACGGTCAGCCGGTTCTGATCCTCCATGGTCAGTACCGGCTCCACCTGCTCCGTCCCCTCGATAAGGTGGAGTACCGGATATCCCGCCCGCCAGTTGTTTTCAGCCGGCACACCGTTGTATTCAACCGGCCACATGTCGTTTGAGTATGGCAGCCCGAAGTATTCGTCGAATCCCTGGGCCCGGGGCAGAAACTCGGGATGATGCCCGAGGTGCCACTTGCCGAAGGCGCCTGTGGCGTATCCCCTGTGTTTGAGCAGATCGGCGATCGTCTCTTCTTCGGGGTGCAGCCCGATCTCGGACCAGGCCGGGAGGGCGCCGCTTATGCTGACCCTCTCGGAATAGCATCCGGTGAGAAGCGACGCCCTTGAGGCGCTGCAGACGGCCTGTGACGCGTAGAAACTGGTAAAGCGCATGCCTTCATCGGCCAGTCTGTCGAGGTTGGGGGTGGAAAATCCCTGCGCCCCGAACTTCCCGGTGTCGGCGTATCCCTGATCATCGGTGAGGATGATGACAATGTTCGGTCTGCTCCCGGTCCTCAGGCAGCCCATGCCGCCGAGCGTAACGGCCGCTGCTCCCAGACCGGCCCGCTGAATGAAATCCCGCCGCTTCATCGCGCCTCCTTTCACCGGCCGCTGACCCTGTCTCCTCAGGGATCCAGGCCGGGAATGCCTGATCAGGTTTCTATAATAATTTCATCGACGAACAGCCATGCCGTTTCACCCGCCGCCGCATGCCAGGAGGGGCACCGGCCGATATTCACGGCCCGCACCCGAATATACCGCGCGTCCCGGTTCTGCAGCGGCGCCCTGACAGTGTGCAGAAACGCTCCCGTTGTCTTTCGGGGCACGGTGTTGGCGACGGACACCGCCGGAGTGAACACGCGGCCGTCAACCGACACTTCGATGATCACGCTGTCAGGCAGAAATATCCAGGATTCCTGGTGCTGCAGCATCGACACATCCACCTCGCGAACGGTCCGGACGGCACCCAGATCGATGATCGCGCGCAGGTCAACTCCCTCATACCCCTGCCAGGCCGGGTGACGGGCCGATGCTTCTCCCCGCAGTCCGTCGGTCAGGGCCGCGGCTCCCCCGCCGCTGTAGCGGCTGCTGTATTCCGTCTGCAGCGCCACCGGCCTCCCCAGGCTGGCATACACCGGGATAAAGGCGTCGGTGATGCGGCCCCACCCCTTCTCATCGACCGCCGCCGTCCGTACATCGGTGCTGGACGTCAGCCGCAGCGGTGTACGGTACACCGGGGATTCCTCATCCGGATCACTGCCGTCGAGCGTGTAGTGAATCGTACCGCTGCCCCCGCGGGTGCTGAGGCGCAGTTCCCGGGAGCCATCTTCATGTATGGGACCGGCGTCGACGGCAATGTCGAGGTGCCGGGACAGGGGCAGGTAGGCCATTGATGTCTGCATCGGGAAATCACAGGTGCAGCCTGAGCTCGCCTCCGGCATCAGCAGGAGGCCGCCCGCCGGGATCATGTTTATCCAGCAGCCCGGACGGTTCACCGCATTGATCCACTGGGTCGTCTCGTCCTCATACAGATTGCAGAGGGCGGGATTGCCGGCCCGGTAGAACAGACTGTTCTCCGAGGCCGAAATGGTGCCGCAGCCGTGCCCGTTCCGCACCAGCTTCCAGTCGCTGACGGGTTCGCCCGTGTGCAGATCATAGCAGTAGGGCTCCGCGTAGACCCGGTCGCCGACGATGGCCGGGTGGAGGTGCTGTTCGCCGTGGTCGCCGCCGATCCATTTCTCGTTGTCCTGGGATCGTACCCAGATCAGCGCTCCGCTGGCGGCGTCGAATGCCTGCACATCGTAGTGCACATGATTGTCCTGGTTCCGGCTTGACACGGCGATGAGTATATCGTCCGCATACGCGAAAAATATGTGGTGCCGTTTCGGAGAAAGGGCCGGATTCACCTGCCAGACCGGCTGTCCTGTCGCCAGATCGAGCGCGGTGACCGTGGCGCTGTCCCCGAGTATTTTTTCCAGCTCGATGAGGCCGTCCTCGTCCTCGATCGCCGACCGCCGCTGTGATTCCAGGAAATAGAGACGTCCGCCGCCGGCGGTGATCGTGGGATTCACGATACTACCGGACCGGTAGGTCCAGGCGGTCTTTCCCGTCAGGCGGTCAAGACTGAAAAGATAATCGCTGGTAACCGACGGCTTGTAATCGTACCAGAGCTCTTTATCGGTCTGCCAGCTCAAGGTGTAGTACCCGGCCTGCGGCTTGCGCGCACTGCCCAGAAGCCGGTCACCGCTGACGGCAAGATACCCCCAGTAGCGGCTGTCATTCTCCAGCAGCTGGGGCAGGATGAACTGTCTCTCGATGGTGCCGGTCGCGGGGTCGATACCCACCGCCCGGGAGGTGAGCGCGGCGTAGAGAAGGTCATCGGTCACGGCCATATTGCCCGCGTCCCTGAACACGCCCACCCGTTTGAAATCGGGCAGCACCTGTTCCCAGAGCGGTGTGCCGTTGTACGCGTCCGCGGTGATGATGCGTCCGAACCCGGGAATGTGAATCCGCCCGTTCTTGAACACCGGCGCCACCGCGCGGTGGTGCCGATCGGCCATATTCCGGGGACCGGGCCTGCCGAACCACTGGGGGACCAGATAGTCATTCACCAGCGAATCTTCACTGCAGGCGGTGTTTTCCGGATTTCCGTAGAGATGGGTCCACTCGCCGCTGCCCGGCAGCCTGCCCCTGGTCAGAGTGATCAGTTTTCCGTCCGCCTGAAGCCTGGCGTCCGGGGCCAGGGAGGTGTCGATCCAGGTCCCGGCAAACGTGAGGGCGGTGGCTGCGGTGCCGCCCGCATGCTCCAGGACGAGAGAGCCGCCGAAGGGACGCAACAGCCGGTACACATTCTCAAACTCCTCACCGATCCGGCCTGACAGAAGGTATCTCTCGGAGACGATGATGTTGGCGCAGTAATCGGTGAACCCGATGGCGGACAGCTCGCCGGCGAACACGCTCAGCCGCTCCCCGGAAAATCCCGCCGCTGCGAATTCCTCCCTGAGTCCCCTCGCTCCGGTTTCATTCGCATGGACGCAGACAACCCGCAGATCGCTGTTGCGGGCGATCTCGAGGGGCAGTCCGCCGCTGACACAGTCCAGGACAAGGCAGAACCCCTTCCGGGCCTCGGCATGCGTGAGGATCCGTTTCGCGGCTTCGGCGAAAAGACCGCCGTCCGGTATTCGGGGTGAAGCGGTGCCTGTGGTTTCAGGGACCGCTTCGAACCGGGAAAAACAGACAATTTCGCCGGTATCGGTGCTCGCATACAGTCGTCCGCGGGCGGCAGCGAGCCCGTACACCCGGCCCTCCACCGGCGCCGACCAGACCATCCTGCCGCTCTGCCGGTGCAGTGCCATGACGCTGTCCTCCAGACCGAGGATCAGCTCCTGACCGCTGATGATCATTGCGTAGCAGGGTTCGATTTCCCGAATCCAGAGAAACTCGGCATCCGTCAGCGCCTGAAGCCGGCGTGTCGCGGCAGAGACGGAATCGACGGCCGCGCCCGCTGTCTGCGTGTCCGGAATCGCCTGCTTCACCCCGGCAGCGCTGTCCCCGGCCGTCCGCTGCAGCCGCTCCAGCCGTTCTTCGGCCTCCACAAGGCTCTGACGAACAAACTCCCGCCGGACCCTGATCGCCTCGGCCTTCGTTGTATCGAGGGCGAGAATCCTGTAATCATCGAGAATGTAGCGGAGACTGCCCTCACTCACTGTCCGGTGCCCGGCAAGGGCAGCCGCTCCCTCCTCATCAAACGTGTCAACGGGATAATCGCTGATCCCGTGGACAAGGCCGTCTCCCGCGAGCGCCAGATAATCGCCCCCGGCCCCGCCGCTGTACCGCCTCACCCGTTCACCCGTCGTAACGGCATAGGCCCTGGGCCGGGACCTGCTGTTGGGAATATACAGGATCGAATCGGCCAGCAGCGGATATCCCTGGGGGGCGAGATCGGTCTGCCGCCGGCTCCAGAGAACCGTTCCGCTGGACGCGTTCAGGGCGAACACATACACGTCCTGCTTCGGGAAAATACCGGCCGCGCCGTAGAGCACGCCGTTTTCCACGACAACGCCGGTCCGGACCGGACATGATGACATCACGTGCCCGTTCCCGATTATTTTTCGATCGCGCCGCCCTGGGCGGTACTTCCAGAGGAGGCGGCCGCGGGCGGCTTCAAGACAGTAGACATATCCGTCATCGGATCCGAAATAGACCCGGCCGCTGTCAATGACCGGAGCCGTCCGGTTCGGTGCAGCCGTGAAAAATTCCCACACAGGGTTGCCGGTGCGGCTGTCCAGACGTCTGAGACAGTTCTCCGACGATGAGGCAAAATAGACGGCATGGCCGACAGCGGCCACGTGATTCGCCCGGTCATAGGTAACGAGGGGGTTCAATTTGGGAATCTGGTGCCAGTAGTCCTGCTGGGCGGGCTCGGGCCAGGCCGGAGCGGGTGCGTGCGGCGGCTGCCATGCCCAGGTACGCTCCAGGGGAAACGCCAGTGAGTCTGCGGCAACGCCGCTGAGTCGATTGTCATGCTGGTAGCGAGGCCAGTCCGCTCCTGCCTGTCCGGCGGTAAACATGCGTGTGTCACAGGAGACCGTCACCAGCAGCATGCTCGCTATGGCAGCGACACATTCGCAGCACCTGCGCGTCATAATGCCTCCGCTTTCTGTTATCGGTTGCGTGTCAGTGCCGGGGCCGGCACCGACATGATATTCCGGGACCGTCAGTCAAGGCTGATTATTCTGTCGGAATAGTCGTCCGCATCCGGTCCATGGGTGACGACGACCGCGGTCCCGCCCTGCTTCGTATACTCTTTGAGACAAGTGAATATCCGGGCCGCGTTTTTCTCATCGAGGTTGCCGGTGGGCTCATCGGCGAGAATGATCTTCGGCTTTTTGCTCAGAGCCCTGGCAAGCGCGGCCCGCTGCATCTCTCCGGTGCTCAGCTCGTTCGGAAAATTATGGATCCGTTTTTCCATGTCCACCGCCCTCACCGCCTCCATCAGCATGCCTTCATCAGGCGTGCCCAGGGCCCCGGTACCGGTGAGAATATTTTCCCGTACCGTAAGATAGGGTATGAGATGAAACATCTGAAAGATAAATCCGATCTGGTTCGCGCGAAACGCGGTCCGGGCCCGGGGCGGGAGCCGGTAGAGTTCGGACCCGTCTATGATCACCCGTCCCCGGGTCGGTCTCAGCATGCCCCCCATGATCAGCAGCAGCGTCGATTTACCGCTGCCGCTTGCGCCCTTCACCACCAGGAACTCGGATCGTTCGACCTCGAGAGTCAGGTCCTGCAGCGCGGTCACTCTTTCATTGGTGTTGTGATAGACTTTCGTAACATACTCAAGACTGATAAGTGCCATTGTATCTCCGCCCGATTATCTATTGATTCAGAATGACCCGTGCCGGATCCTCGGTGACCGCGGTGACAATCGGAACGAGAATACTCAAAATCGTCACCGCCGGCACATAGATCAGGGCCCGGACCAGAATGAGAAAATCCGGACCGAGAATACCGGGTGTCACGGTAAATATATGCGGGCCCCAGGTAAAAGCGAGCAGGGTCCCGAGGACAAATCCCGCTGCCGCCCCCAGCAGGGCCATGACTATTCCTCTGACCAGAAAGAGGCTGATGATCCGAAAACTGCTGTATCCGAGGGCGCTGTAAATACCGATCTCGCTTTTCCGTTCCTTTACGTTCATCATGGTCAGCACGCCGACCCAGATGAAGACGGTACCCAGAATCCCCGGCAGCAGAAGGATAAAGTATTTGTCCCCCAGCCGCCGCTGCTGTTCCCGCGCCTGGGCGATGGTGGTGTTCATGATCACTTCCGCGTCCGGAAGCACCTGTTTCAGCTGTTCCCGGATCGAAGCGAGGGCATCTTCTCTCTCATCGAGGCAGAGACACTGCAAGGCAGTGATCTCGTTGATCTGGCGGCGATGACCGCTGATCTCCTGTACATCTCCCAGAGCGGCGAATATGCGAATATCATCCATATTACCCAGTTCCGAAAGCACCTTCGCCACCCGGAACCGCCGGCCCTCGATTTCGATCATATCTTCCTGGGCGATTCCCAGTTCGGCTGCTATCGTGTGTCCGAGATAGACCGTACCCGGAGTGATGGCGAAACTCATCCTGCTCCTGATCGCCCCGGACGGTTCCAGCTCCCTGGAGAGTCCGGTAAGCACCACGTCCATTCCCCGCCAGTGCATGCGGTAGTGCAGCGTGGCCAGCACATGGGCAAACGCCAGGTTGCTGTGCTCGAGAAACCGGTTTGCGTAGGATTCCGGCATATACCGGTCGGAAAAGCCCTCCAGCCAGAACCGGTTTATATCCGTGTCGCCGGGAACGATGCGCAGGTTGAATCCCATATCCCTGGTGAGCCGCACGGTTTCGGTGTTCGTCGCCCGCGTCACGGTGTAGAAGAGTACGTACAGGGCGGTGCCCACGGTCAGGGCCGCGCAGGCGAGGAAAAAGTTCTGTTTCCGGTGCAGGATTTCCTTCATGATGATCGTGAAAATCATAGGCTCGTCTTTCTTTTTCTGATTATGTAGATGAGGGCTGCGGCCCCCAGGACCAGGGCTACTCCCCCGGCCGCCACTTTACGGGTGATGCGCGTGAGAAACAGCGCGTTGTCTTCGATGTGGTGGATGGTCTCCCGGGATGTATCTTCGGCGGCGCTCTCAAGGATATTCGTACGGAGCGGATCGGCCGGGCGGCCGGGAGCGGCCCGGAACCCGATGATCCGGCTCATTTCCGCTTTTACCCGGGGGTGTTCCACATCGAAACCGAGCATCGCCGCCAGCTCCTCCTGTTCCCGAAACCCCCATTTCAGGGGTGCCATGGGACCCAGTTTCCAGGATTGGTCCAGACCGCATTCGCAGTCGGCGCCCACCACCGAGAGCAGATTAAGAAGCGTCTCCTGAGTAATGTCGGGACCGCTGATGACCGGGCCCATACGGCGGGCCCGTCCGTAGAGCACCGCGGCCTGCGGCGCGCGGCTGCGGCTGTCCATTCCCAGGCTCCAGAGCAGCACCGATTCAGCTTCCTTCCTGTTGACGGGGATGGTAATCACCGGAATGCCCTCACGCACCTCTTTGGGCAGCAGCTCCCGCATCCCGCTGAACCGCTTCACCGCGGATGCGGCGGCCTGCTCCGGAATGGTGCCGGAGGCCCGCTCATCCCCTTCCAGGATGAGGATGACGGCAAACGACCGGACCAGTTCCTGCCGTATCCTCTCCCGTACCAGGGATCCGGCGGCCTGTTCCAGGAGCGACCAGATGATCGCCCTGAATCCCTTGCCCTCCCCGGGCGACATGGTAAGCCACCTTCCATCCGGGGAGACGAGGGCTCCCGCCGGCAGAGAAGCCCCGGATGCCTCCAGCCAGGTCCCTACGCTGCTGTCCGCCTGCGCCCTCATGATCAGCGACGCCTCGATGTTGCTGTTCAGCAGCAGCGCCCGGCTGACTGCTTCGAACTCCGCCCGCTCTTCTGCCGTCGCCTCCCGGTCAAGGACAAGATAGAGCCGGTACGGCCCCTCCGCCAGATCGGTGTACCCGATCTCCCTCACCGTGTAGCGGCAGGCATGGGCCGGAAGCAGCGGGAGGAGCAGTGCCGCTGATAAAAATCTGTATTTTAAAAGTTTGCTCATAGGTCAAATATCTACTCATTCCACCTTGTGACAAGGTAATATTAGCCGTTTCAAATCACTTTAGCACTTCAAAGAAAATATATCCTTTATATAAAATAGTATATTATATTTTCCCCTCTTTTGCTCAGTCTTTTTTCGTTTCTTCCGCGTCTTTCGTTGGCCCATTTCAGGGCGGCGGGGCCGGGTTCTGTCTCCTGTCTGCCGCCTCCTGTATCCTTATCTTTCGGGATAATTAGGCCCGTACACCATCCCCTGCTTTCGAATCTGCAGCCGTCCGTTCTTCACCCACTCGTCTCCCCGTTCGGACAGATGACGGACCATTCTCTGCCGCCAGAGCTTCAGAGTCCCCGCCCATTCCGGCTTACCGGACAATTGGGTCAGCTCCCCGGGATCGTTCTCAAGATCGAAGAGCTGTTCTTCTCCGGTCGGGAAGAAATAGATGTATTTGATCTTTCCGTCGGTGAGGGCGCACCAGTAATTTTCAGGAATGTAACAGGTCGAATGTTCCAGATCAATGTACTCGCGCCAGGAAGCGCCGGGATTCCTCACCAGCCGCAAGAGGCTGGCGCCATCCATGTCCGACGGTATCTCCCTGCCGGCGGCATCGAGAAAGGTGGGCAGCACATCCCGCAGTTCCACCGGGCTGGGCAGCCGGCCGCCCCGTTTCACGCTCGTTTCCATTCCCTGCGGCCATTTCATGATAAACGGTATGTGAGCCGATCCTTCATAAGCGTAGGTCTTGCGCCAGTGACAATGATCGCCGAGCATGTCGCCGTGATCGGCGGTGAACATGATGAGTGAGTTCCCGTACATGCCCCGCCGTTTCAGTTCCCAGATAATCTTCCCTATCTGCTCGTCGATAAAAGTGATATTCGCATAGTAGTGCCGACGGGAATTGACGGCGTGGGCGGTTCCGAAATCGCCGAATGCCGCATCCCTCGTGTCCGGGAAATCGGCGAATCCGGCACACCAGTCTCCCCGGTAAGGAATCGGAATATCGGTCTCCCGGTACATATCAAGAAACCGCTGGGGAGGATCGTAGGGGCTGTGGGGTCGGGCGAAGGAGACCTTGAGCAGCAGGGGCTGGTTCAGGTTGTAGTTGCGGATAAATTCCACAGCGGTCCTGCCGGTCCAGGCGGTCGGGTGCAGCTGCTCATCCAGGGCGTAGACCCCGGCCTGGTGCTCGTTCCAGCCGATGCCGGTGGCATCGGGGTCGAGCCCCGGGGCCTGCAGATGGAACCAGTCATGGTAATCGCTGACGAATCCCTCCGTCTCCACCCGGCCGCTCTCGTCCACCAGGGTGCCGTGGAACCCGTGGGTCGTCTTCTGGGGATACCAGTGCATCTTGCCTATTCCGAATGTATAGTATCCGGCCTCCCGCAGCATGCGGGGCAGTTCATAGCGATAACGGCCGGCGACACGGCCGTAGCCGAGCATGCCGTGGTGCCAGGGCGACAATCCGGTGAGCAGCCCCGAGCGGGCCGGCGTGCAGCTTGGAGTCGCGGTGTAGCCGCAGCTGAACACTGCCCCGTCAGCGGCCAGGGAATCGATGTAGGGGGTCTTGATCGCCTCGTTGCCCATGCAGCCGAGACAGTCGCCCCGGTGCTGGTCGGTCATTATGTAAATGATGTGAGGCTGTGTTCCGCTGTAGGGATTCTCCTTCGCCACCCGGCATCGCACCCCCCCCAGCACCGCGCCCGCGGACGCCAGGGCGGAGGTTCTTAAGAAATCGCGTCGGGAAAAGAACATCAGTTTTCCTCAATATTAAAATCTGTGGTGATAATTGGATGCCAGACACGCCACTGGGCAATAGTATACATGTCATCGTCATGTATCTTCCGTCCCCATCACCCCGCCCATACGTCTCCAACGAAAAGCTCAAAAGACACGAAAAACTTCAATTCCCATATTACTTCCGTGATTTTCGTTTCTTTCGTTGGAGTCTGCCGGGGAGGGGGAGCCGGGTTTTGTCTCCGGTCTCCGGATTTTTAAACAAACGCCTTCGGATTCAAATGCTCCACCTCGAACAGGTCCCTGGCGGCCAGCACTCCCACGCCCAGGGCGCCGGAACGGTGTCCCAGCCGTGACAGGGCGAACGCGACATTGTCATTGACGTGATCCATGGAATAGCGCCTGGCCGCCTCCACCGCCGTGTTGAAAAAGAACTCGGCCCGGGAGATGCGGCCGCCGAGAATGATCAGTTCCGGGTTGAACAGGTTGATCACCTGCCCGAGGCCGTAGCCGAGCTTTTGCGCCGCATTCACAATGATTGTTTTACAGAGCTCATCTCCGCCCGCGGCAGCCTCCACGATCATCTTCGCGTCCGGGCCTTCAGGCCGGTTCCGGCACACCTCATGAAGGGCCGTACTTTCCCCGGCCATCATGGCGGCTGCGGCGGCGGCAGCTATCGACTGGCCGGAGGCATAGGTTTCCAGGCATCCCTGGTTACCGCAGTAACAGGGATTCCCGTTCGGTTCGACCTGCAGGTGGCCGAATTCCCCCGCGTAGCCGTCGTTCCCGTAATAGACGCGGCCGTTGGAGATGATGCCCATACCCAGACCCCAGCCCACGTTGACGCAGAGCACGTTCCGCCGGCCCTTGGCGCCGCCGAACCAGAGCTCTCCCAGGGCCATGGCCTTGACATCGTGCTCGATGTGCACGGGCTTCCCGAACCGTTCCGTCAGCACCTGCCGCAGGGGCCCTTCTTCGAAATTGAAATAGGAATGGCTCATTCCCCGGACTCCCTGGACAATACCCGGTAACGAAACCCCCAGACCCAGGACCCTGTCCCAGTCAACCCCGGCGCCGCCCAGAATATCCTGTATTTCCTGATGAAGGGTATTGACAATGGCGGGATCGTTGCTCAATTTCACCGATTTTCTCCGTTCGTCCGCGACAATGTTCTGCGCCAGATCGAGCAGGACGAAATTGGTATTGACCCGTCCGATATCGATGCCGAGAATATAGCCCGCTTCTCCCTTCAGCCGCACCTGGGAGGGCGGGCGTCCGACCTGGGAATGATACTCCTGCTCGACATCGAGAAGCATGCCCTCTTCTTTGAGTGACTGTACCAGGGAGATCACCACCGGCAGGCTGATGCCGGTGATATTTTTCAGATCTGAAAATGACAGGGTACCATGATCGAGGAGAGCCCGCAGAATGAGATTGCGGCGGATGCGGTTTTTTTGTTTGACCTTCCCCATAGCACCTGAGCCATTGATAAACGGATAGCGGGTATCCGGGACAGGATGGATCAGAAGCGTCGGTGCCAGCCGTACCTGAGCGGCGGTCACTGCCTAACGAACCGTAACGCCCTCTCCCGGTTGTATAATATAGGCTTTTCCGCCGGCTTTTTCAATGGCTTCCGCAACTTTTTCCGGTTTATCGGGCGCGTAGGCGAACATGCAGCCCCCGCCGCCTGATCCGTTTATTTTGCCGCCGAAGGCACCGGCCCCGAGAGCCGCCTCGAGCATCCGGTCAATCTTGGGTGTGGAAATATGAAGGATATCGCGCAGAATATGGTGATGCTGGTTGAGCAGTTCACCGATACGGCGGTGGTCGGTGGTATCCGCTTCCAGTACCAGTTTCGCCTCCCGGGTGAGCGCGTGATTCACCACGGTCCCCTTGAGCAGTTCCATCTGGGCGGAAGAAAGGTGCTGGCTGTAGCGGTAGAGCTCCTCGACTCTCGTTTCGCGCAGGGAAAATGCTTTATACCATTTGACCAGATGATCAACAATCTCCAGTACCGGCTCCTTGACCCGTGCCAGGATCGTCTTGGTCTCTTTCGGCTCCCCCGAATCCCCCAGGACAAACGTACCCAGCGATGCACCGAGCGCGGTAACCGTGGTTTCGGGAAAAAAATCGAGGTAGATCACCCCTCCCATGGCCGTCGAATAATGATCCATCATGCCGCCGGGCTCTCTGAACTCGGTCACTTCCGCCGCGTGGGCCAGCCGGGCCACTTCCATGGGATCACACTCCGGACATTCGTCCGCCAGCTCCATGAGAAAACGGATCCAGGCCACCATCAGGGCCGAGGAGCTGGATGTACCGGAATTGATGGGTATATCACCCCGTACGGTGCAGTCGGCCCCGTGTCTGAACCGGATTCCGTGCCGCAGCAGCAGATTGACCGCGCTGCGGTTGTAGTCCCGTTCCCTGATATAGGCCTGCTCCTCAGCAAGTGAGAAGCTGTCCGATGATTGGATATCGGGCAGCTCGAGATTGACGGTCATGTCATCTCTTGCGTAGCCCTTCACGCCGACCCTGAGGGAGATCGCGCAGGGAATGACCGGAAGATGCAGATAATCCTGATGCTCGCCGAAAAGGCAGATACGGCCCGGTGCGGAGGTTTCTATCGGTGTGATCATGCAGGCTTCCTAACTGTCTGTTCAGGATCAGGTTCCTCGGTGAGGATCCGCTCATTGTTCACTGCAGTGTACTTCTATATTGGTGACCGCATCAAGCGCCGTGGTGATACCGGTCAGGTCAGCGATGATCCTGCCGGTGGCCACCCATTGATCGGACCGCCCGACGGCGTTCATTACGGCCCTGCTGCCCGGCAGCGCCGTAATGTCGCCCTCATACACAAGGGACGGCTGTCCGTTCACTTCCGGATCGGGCATGCCTGTTTCATCCCGGTAGGGGAAATCCCGGTTGAAATCGGCCGAGAGATTCACTTCCACATAGCAGCGCCACCGGGATCCCCGCTCGACCGCGGTGCTGACGCTGAAGGGACCGCCGTCGGGCGTGGCGCCGGTGACCGCGTCCAGGAGCCGCTTGAGCAGCCCCCGGGCCTGAAAGTCGCTTTTTTCCGCCCGGTGACGGTACTCCCATATGGGCAGGGCCGTGGGACATTCAAACTTGCCCTTCCAGAGCCGTCTGCCGGCCCGGTTGGCCACCCATACCGTTCGTATCGTTCCGGTTTCGGGATGGGCGAGCCAGATCGCGATCTGGGGCGGCTCTCCGAAATTGGTCTGTTCATAGACCGATTCATGCACGGTCATGCTGAACCGCAGGCTGACCCGGTCATCGGGTACGGGACAGGTAAATGGTGCCGGGGACCGCTCCCCGGGGCCTGTCGTACCAATCGCGAGCAGGAAAAGCCCGGTCGACAATCGCTTCATCGCACCTCTAGACAACGATCCCGATCGGTTCCCTGGTTTTCCACATGCCCCGGGTAAAATCGGGGATCTTGACCGGTTTGCTGCCGTGGGCCACGGAGATCTCGGTAGCTTCGCTGATGGCGCTCCAGGCCGCCGCGTCATACACATCAAGGTCGGTGGGTTCACCCTTCAGGATCGCCTGAACCAGGCGGTAGTCTTCGAGATAGTCCATGCCGCCGTGCCCGGCGCCCGCCGCCTTGTCGCCCACGCTCTTCCAGAGGGGATGATCGTACTCTTCCCGGTAGTTCTCGATATCCTCCCAGCCGTGCCCTTCGGTACGGCCTTCGATGTGGATGCGGTCCGGGTAGCCCTGCACGATCCCTTTGGTGCCCTGGATCATGTCGATGCGGCTGTAGGGACGGGGCAGATTGGTATCATGGGAGAGGTAAATGGTCCTGCCTTTCTGCGTCATGATCATGGAAGTATTGATGTCGCCCAGTTTGTAGGTTGCCTTGCTGAATTCATGATCGGGACCGAGTTTCTCTTTGGCGTACGCCTGCAGCCCGCGGCTGGGGCTGCTCATGGAGACCAGGTAGTCGAAGCGGTCGCCGCGGTTGATGTTCATGTACCAGGCGATGGGGCCGAGGCCGTGGGTGGGGTAGAGATTGCCGTTGCGCTTCATGCTGTGATACACACGCCAGTCTCCCTGGTAGAGTCCGCCCAGCTTGTAGTTGCGCAGGTCGTGCAGGTAGCCGCCCTCACCGTGCAGGATCTCGCCCAGCAGTCCCTGGCGGATCATGTTCAGCACCATCATGGCCCGGCGTTCGTAGTTGCAGTTTTCCATCATGACGCAGTGCTTGTTGTACTTCTCGGCAGTTTCCACCAGTTTCCAGCAGTCGTCGATGGTGACCGCGGCCGGCACCTCGGTGGCCGCGTGCTTGCCGTTCTCCATGGCCGCCACGCAGACCGGCACGTGCCAGTTCCAGGGCGTGGCCGTGTAGACGAGGTCCAGGTCTTCGTTCTCGCACATGCGGATGAAATCGTATTCGCCGTTGGAGTAGCCTGCCGGTTTCGGCCGGCCCGACTGCTCGACCCATTTCTGCATCCGTTCCACTCGTTCCGGAACGAGGTCGCAGATGGCTTTGATCTCGACGTTCTCGATGTTGATGAAGTTGCGCACGTGGCCGGAGCCCTGCATGCCGGTGCCCACGAAGCCCACGCGCAGTTTTTCCATGGGTTCGTTGGTCACGACTGAGGGTTTGGTGGAGAGTTTCTTGCCGGTGGAGCAGGACGCCATGCCCAGTCCCGCCACGGCCAGGCCGGCCGCGCCAATGTGCAGAAAATCACGGCGGCTGACGCCCGATGCGGATGTTCCCTCTTTCTCTTTCATTGCCGGTCCCCTTTCTGGCTGATATTGAGAAATATGACGACAGAACTCGCTCAGGGGGAAGGATGCTAATTCCCGCGGATGGTATTCCTTAAGCATTGATAAAAATTGTATCCAACAGTTTAGCACATCGGAGGGATTTAGTCAAGAGGATATTTAAAAAATTTTAAAAACTAGAGGAGAGAGGGAGAGCAGAGGTTAGAGGAAATCAATTTAACTCAGAGTCCTAGGAAAATTAATGGACTTAATTCTCGTTTTTAAATTGCTTGTTCTTCACACATCTGTTGATAAAATGAATCTGTAGAATTAAGTTCCTCATGAGTACCGATATTCTTGATTTCACCATTATTGAGGATGATAATCTTGTCTGCGGCAATTATTGTAGAAAGTCTGTGGGCGATAACGAATGTTGTTTTGTTGTTTTTATTATTCGTGATAAGATTTTTAATCGATTTTTCTGTTATTGCGTCCAGGGCAGATGTGGGTTCGTCAAAAATAAGTATATCGGGGTTTTTCAAAAGGACGCGTGCAATTGAAATTCTCTGTTTCTGGCCAACAGATAATTTAATCCCTCTTTCCCCTATTCGTGTTTCATATCCATTTTCAAAACTGCTGATAAATTCATGGGCCATTGCAGCCTTTGAGCAAGCGACAACATCTGACTCACTTGCTTCGATTCGGCTATATTTTATATTATTACTTATTGAGTCGTCAAATAAAAATGTTTCTTGTGACACAATCCCTATTCTCTGCCTTAAAGAATCAAGACTGATCATGGAAAAATCGATGCCATCGAACAATATTCTACCACTCTGCGGCTGATAAAGGCTTATAATCAGATTAATTAGAGTACTCTTCCCCGCACCCGTGGGGCCTATGATAGCGATCATTTCACCGGGATGAGCAGTAAAATTAACATTCTTCAACACCGGTGAATGATTATATGAAAAACAAACATCAGAGAATTGTACATGCCCGTTTAATTTACTTACGTGTATTTTTGTATCATCTTTTTCATCCTCCGGGATAATTGAAAAAAGTGAGAATACTCTTTCCAAAGCAGCAAACGAAGATTGCAGAGAGATATTGACCTGTGTCAAAAATTGAGCAGAGCCATATAAATTCGCTAAATATCCATTGAAAGCGACAAAACTGCCAATAGTCATATGTCCGGTTATAATTTCAGTTGCGCCATACCAAAGAATGTAGATTGACCCTGCTGAAGAAATTAAGCCAATAACAAATTGTGAAAATGAGCTTAAGACATTCTGTTCTACACTTGCATCAACAGCATTTTTTAAGGAATCATATATTTTCTTTGTTTCATCTTTTTCAGTCGCAAAGGTTTTAATTAGTTCGACACCGGAAATTGACTCGTTTATATATTGTGATACCTGTGCCCCTTTTTCCATTGACTTATGCCCAAGTAACCGGGTTTTCTTGCCAAAGAAACGTACTGAAGTAATAAAAAATGGTAGAATAATTGAGGCAATCAAGGTCAACTTCCAATGTAAAAAAAACATTATTATGATGGTACCAATAAAAATAAAACTTTTGGTTAATGCCTGGATAAGTGTACTCGAAAACAGCAACCGTAGTTTGAAGACATCTCCGATAAGACGGGACATTAGATAACCCGTCGACTTGTTATCAAAAAATGATTTAGGGAACCGCAGCACACGTGTAAATAATTTATGCTGTATAGAAAGGATGATCTTCTGTTCAAATGTAAAGAATATATAATTTTGAATAAAGGATATAATAAAACCAAAAAAAATTAGAACTGATAATCCGATGATAACCGGAATCAGAAGGTTCCGGTCCCCTAAAATTATAACATTATCAATAATGAATTTTACAAAGAGCGGTTTTGGTAAAATTAGAAGTGAACTGATTATTAATAAAATTGTTGCTGTTAAACCGTGTCTCAAATTTGGTCTAATAAACGGCCACAACTTACTAAAATATTCAAATTGAAATTTATTACACTCATTAATTTCAACATCTGATGTTTCTTGATATTCTTTCCTGGATATCGGATTTGTAAAAATTCGCTTAAGTGTTTTAATGATATTCATTATATTAATATTTATTATTTAAAAGCCAGCCCCCTCGTCACACAAACAGACAACTGAGAGATTAACTATAAATAATTAGCACCAAGAGGGATTTTGACATATTCCCAGTAAATAATGCAAAACAAAACGAGGAGTGCTTGCAATTACTATTATTTAACAATATACTTAACAACAGATGCATAATCATCATCGGGCCTGATTAAATCATACACAAAGCCATTCCAAAATTTTGCGTCTGCGGAAAGATATTGCATTCGGAATTTCCCAATTTTATCCCCCTGAGGTGAATATACATGATACTCACATGTATTCTTGTTGACCATTCTTCCCCGCAGCATAATATACCCGCATTCATCGATGAACAAAGCTTCACATACCGGTTTATATTTTGCCAGTGTCAGTTCCCGACGCAACCTCCTTGCCCCAAATTTCTGAATCCAATCGAGATCAAAAAATGATTTCAAATCTTTTGCGGTCACGGGTGTCCTCTTAATATCAAGAGGGAATTGAATTATTTTCTTCTGGTTTTGATCATAGATCTCACCGAATTCTTCATCTGAATTGATAGTAACAACCCTGCCATCAGGCTGAACACCCCAAAAAAAGTCACTGGGAAATGGTTTGGCGGCCAAACTGGAGCCTATGACAAATTTAGACTGAATTTCACATGAATCGATAGTGGTTAATTCCAACGTTGACAAATTCAGTATATCAAGATACACCATTGAGCTTCGTTCAGTTAATGTACTGGAATTAAAATCATGTCCCTTTGAACTGATACGCTCGGACACCTCTGTTTCTATCAGCATAGTAGTATCTGTCAAAATAAAAAATTTTTCAATAATACCCCTATGCCGCCGGAACGGTTTATCAGTCCGAAAATAGGAAAAATTTCTTTCATTTGTATAAAATACAAACCTGTTCGATCGATAATCATAGATGATAATTTCTCCACCTGGACTCATTTTCATGCAAATGCTGCTCATAATCTCCCCAGGACCTTGCCCATAACCTCCAAAACACCCTATGTACTTCCCTTGTGGATTATAACATTTTATTCGTTTATCATCGCTATCGAGCACATAAATTTCACCTACCAAGCTTATAATTAGCTCTGTTGGCTTGAATATAATCGTACTATCACACCCACTATTGCCGAATGATAATATAGATTCCAATTCTTGTTTTTGGTATAGAGAAGAAAAAAAACTAGACTTGCCACTCGAAGGTTGTGAATAGCTTTTGGAAAAACAAAATCCTAATAAAAAAGAAATTATTGATATCAATAATATTTTCGATTTATGCAAAATAGAAGTCCTTTAATTCAACGTAAACATTTAATATAAATAGAATCATCCCTTCAATAACAGAGGTTATCTCTAGAAAACAACCTCTGTTATTAAAAGAAAGAATTAGGCTATTAAATTAAAATCTTTAAAATTGTCATTAGCCTCTTTCTCCCACCGGTCATCCCTGATTGAATTAACATCACCAGAAAGACAAGTGCATTGCACTAAACAGCCACAATCAACAGGGCTTGACTCAAGAGATGCTCCTTTAAAAACATTTTCGAACATTTTAATCACCTCCTTTTTAATTAGTATCATCAGCGCTGATGACAATAGTTAAATCAAACATTTAGTCACTATAATATTCACTCACGGTTTTAAAATAATTTTCATTTTCTTCAGATATTGCACAAAAACGTACAAGTGCGTTAAACCATCTACTTCTTTCCGACTGACATAGCTTTAAAAATTCTGTTTTCTTATGCAAACTATCATTTGTGAGAAAGTGTGTAAAGCATTTACTACAGAATCTTAAAGCCCAACAATCAATGCAATTTTCATGAAAAATATCATTCCATTCCTCTAATAATTTATATATTTTTTTATAGTCCAATCCATTTTGAATGTTACCAATTATATATCGACGACTTACTCTTTCACAGGGATAAAAATCCCCATTGACATCAACATAAAGTTTTCGTCCACCAGGGTTACATTGACCATGACTGATGGCTATTTTCTCCATACGCACCATATTTCTTCTATAAATTTTTATAATATCTTTTTCAAATCTATCTCGTTTATACTGACTAATATCGCTATATCTTTGTTCCACAATTGCTTTTCGGTATTCAGAGAAGAGATAATTTTCTTGGGTTATTTTATTCTTCTGCTCTTGATGCATATTGAATAATTCATAAAACTGTGTTCCAGTACTCGATGCAAGTGCTAATCTATATTCCATATTTGTGCTTTCAAAATATTCCTCAACTTCTGCAATCGAATATGGCGGCGAAATGACGCCATTGAATGTGACAGATATATTTTTTGAATTAATATGCTTTTTTAATAATTTTAATCCTTTTTTCATAAGTTTATGGGTTGGCTTCCCATCCAGTGTAACTCGGTACCGATCATGTATCATAGCAGGGCCATCACAACTCAACAATATATTAAATTGATTTTCAACTAAAAAATTTACAATATTTTCTGTTAGAATACTGCCGTTTGTAGTAATATTAAACTTTACATTTTCTTTGGTATGAGTTTTATTTATATAGTCAACACATTTTCTGATCAAATTGAAATTGAGTAACGGTTCCCCTCCATAGAATCCGACACTTACACGTTTACCATCATTTTGCCATTCTCTTGATCTAGGAAGTCCATAATCTAAAGCTTGCTTGGCAATATTGAAACTCATATTCTTTTGTGAGTGCTTCCGGGTAGATTCATCATCATAAGTGTAGGGGCAATAAAGACATCGAAAATTGCACTTTTCTGTAACGCATAAAGTTATTTGGCCGAGATTCTGACTTGCTTCTTGCTTGATTATTTTTGTCCAGTCAGGTTTATTATCAAATACAACCACTTTTGGTCGGTCAGTTGATAAAAACCCTTTCTTTTTCGCATTACTAATCTCTTCTGTGAGCAGATTGACATCTACTGTTTCATTCAGATGCTGTTTTGAATCCTGTCCATTATTTTCATTTATCACATCCCAAAGAGGTTTTTCTACTTTTAAAATTGCATTTGTCCAGGTGTCATAAATATAGTGATTTTTCTCTGTTCGGAATTTTTTTATCAAAGGATAATCAGCTGACATAGGTCTAGCTCCCTCCTAGAAAATGCTTCCTCAATTTAAAAAGAACATTCGATTCAAGAGAGCACCATTTTGCTATCTACTAATTCATGTTTTTACATCACTAGTGTCCGGTTAAAGTTTGAAAAAATGAGTACTGCGGGTCAGGCACTTTAACAGGAAGTTTATGTGTTACATTCAA
>JAFGRY010000041.1 GCA_016934955.1 bacterium
CAGTAACTCAAAACCCTGCGCTCGTTTTACGAACCTGCCGCTGAGCACAATCTTTCTATCCACTCTTAAGTTCTGTCGTTCTGTTTTTTCCCCCGCCTGCTACCGCACCAGCACTCCCTTCCGCACCAGGACGTCTGTCCCCTGTGTCAACCTGAACAGATACTGACCCGACGCAGCGCTCTTTCCGGCCTCGTCCTTCCCGTCCCAGCTGAGCTGGTAGATTCCCGGGCTGTATCGTCTGTTCGTCAACGTCCTCACAATACGTCCCCGCAGGTCGAGAACGGAGAGCGTCACCCGGTCATCCCTGAATACTTCGAAAGAAATGGTGGTTTCAGGATTGAAAGGGTTCGGATAATTCGGCGCCAGCGCCGGTGTTCGCGGTTCCCGCACCGCCGCTTCAGGAACAGCCGTATTTACAAACGGCCACGCCGTGGTGATCTGAATACCGTCGAGGATACAGGCCGGCTCTGATTCGTACTGAGTGATGACAATTTCCTGCAGTGAAGACGTCTCGTAGCTGACCGTATGCCATTCATCGGGTGAGGGCACGCTGCCGTCGAGCGGCGGATTCACCCAGAGGCGAACGATGTCATTGCTTTCACCGTCAACGAATTCATAGGCGATAACGATCAGATAGGTAGTATACAGAAGATATTGATAGGACGTATAGGAAACAGATCCCAGCTGTCCGACACCGAAAGAGAGTTCGCCGCTGCTGTTTGTCCGGATATTGGCGGACCAGTACTTGTTGAGCAGGGAGGTGCCAGCGGGACCGAGATACAACACATTATTGCCGCTGGCGATCGTCGAGGCGCTGCTTACATTGATCAGGAATGAAACATAAACCGCACCGCTGTTTTGGGCGGCAAAGGATCTCATTACCTCCTCCCCGTCCGGCAGCAGTGATGCCTGGTTGCCGATGCCGGAAAGTGGATAGCCCGCATATTCCGCTACCGTGGGGATGATGGTGATGTGGGGTTCACCGGATGTTATCACCGTCCAGCCGTTGTCGTGCAGCAGTGACGCAGCCGGGTAATCAAAATTTTCGACCAGCAGCTGCCCGTTGAGAGCCGGGCTGAAGAAAATGACGCCTGCGAAAATCAATATAATCAGTTTCCCTGGTTTCATGGTTCTGCTCCTTTCGATAACAATGCTGTGTGCCCCGCACGGGACCTGTATATTTCCCCCCTGGAATTCACACCGGCCATACCGTCAGGATCAACGGAACGCCGATGAGCGGAATGAGCACTTCGATGGGCAGCCCCAGCCGCCGGCAGTCTTCGAAGCGGCAGCTTCTTTCGGGCGGAACATGCTGAACAGCACCATGGCCGGGGCGACAATGCCGGCGATTATGAGGACGTTCAGATCATGCCTGAAGCAGTCCCGATGAACAGGACCGGCACCGGCAGCAGGGTGTCAGAAACGTTGAGATGAGCCATAGATGTACCATGAGTACCGGAAAATAAACAATGGACGTAATCAAAACACTAAAGTCAGGGCAAGTAAAATAAAATTACTCATTCAGAGAGGTAATGTCAAGCAGAATCATGCCGCCCAAAGAGATCGTGAAGGAGAAAGATGACCGGCAACCCGTTCGGTTTCAGTCAGTCCCTGTAAGGGGACATCACGGCGTACCGACCCGCTGCAGAGTCAGCGCTGTATACACACCGGCAGCCGGCTCGCGAACGCAGGGATCTTCATCCTCCGGTCGTCCATACGCACCCTGCGGCTGATCGTCATGATTGAGCGTCTCATTGCCGCTGACCAGTTCGTCGAGCAGAGTATCGCGGAAGCGGTTCATACGCCGAAGCCGTTTATGGTAGACATACATGATCGAAAGACCGATACCGGTAACCGCCATGCAGAGCAGACCGGCAAGGGAACGAAGCAGCCGCACAAACGGATGGGGTGCCGATGAAACAGTGCTGATTTTCCAGCTGATGAGCCCCAGAACGGCAACGATGTTTTTAAAGGCGGTGAACTGGTGTGTTTTGCAGGCGGTGATTTTCCGGGATATGCGGTCCAGATCGGCGGTGATTTTTTCTTCCTGAATTGCCATTATTACTCTCCTTGTAATCAGGCAGGTGTATTATTGTCACAGACTGGGGAAAATAGTATATGCAAATATATGCCGGAATAGATAAAAAAGCAAGCAGTATCGGGGAATTTGTTTACAAATCCGGGACCCGCTCGCTCCCATCCGCGGCGACGGGGCATGCCAGTTCGCATGCCCGGCAGAATTTCGTCACCATGCACCTGTTGTCAACTCCCACCGACTCCCCCGGGATCTCGCTCAGACGATGGCGGTTCCGTTCCATCTCCCGGTGACATGCCATCACATCATAAAATCCGCCGCGGAACGCCTTTTCCGGACAGGCCGCATGGCAGGGTGCCGCGCAGCCGGCGCAGGGGTTCCAGGCGAGCTGCGCCGACGGACCTGTTTCCCGGTCAAGAAAAAGGGCCCGCAGCCGCACCCGGGTGCCGAACCGCGGCGTGACCAGCAGGTTGTTTCTCCCGATGACACCGAGACCGGCCAGGACGGCCGCATCCTTGAGAAAAATACCGCCTTTTTCAACAGGATAGGGCAGCGGCCGGGCGATGATTCCATGGGCTTTCTGCAGCCAGGAGGCCGACTTCCGGGATATGCTCATAAGCATCCTGTTCCCCGGAGTCCTTCCGGGGATCACATCGCTCCACCAGTCCAGCTGCGGCTCCGAAGGATCGTGTGCGAGGGCGATGACCAGCACCGATTGTGCGCCCTTCGGCCAGGCAACCCCATGGTATCCCTCATAGTAGGGGGACCTGTCGTAGATCTCATAGGATGGAGACTGCCGCAGATCGTCGACCGGGGCGATGCCTGCCAGAGAGGCGCCCAGGCTGAGCACTTGAGTGATGATATCCGTCGTCTCAATCATCAAAAATCCCTGCCTGATAAAGCCGTCCTTTCTCCGCTCTCCCGCCTCTACGCTCTCACGTTCTATTCTTTTCCAATCAGTGATAGCGAGCGCGATTCCCTATCTCCGGCCTCCATCGCACAACCTTTTAGGGTGGTGCGGGGCCGGGTTCTGTCTCCTGTCTCCCTTATTTCTGTATATCGTACACCATCAGCACGTTCCCGTGCCTGACGTACAGTTTGCCTCTGTCGATCACGGTCTGGGCGAAATGCTCCTTGCCGCCCTTGGTGATCCTGAAGCTGCTGACCACCTCGGGGGCTCCCTTGTTGGGATCGATGAGGTTCACCGTGCCGTTCTGGCCGTAATAGTAGATCATGCCGTCCGCGGCGATAGTGTTGCCGCTGCCCAGCCGCAGGGTCGTCAGTGTTTCTCCGCTGGTTGCGTCCACGGCGATGAACTGCCGTTTGGCGGTGGTGCCGCCGTAGAGTATATCGCCCAGTTTCACGAATCCGCCCATGAAATCGTCGAAATCGGTGTTTCGCCACACCTGGGTGATCGCTGTCCCGTCCGGGGAGAGGTTCAGTTTCACGGCACCGTTGCCGTCCCCGGCCACATAATAGATATGGCCGTCTTCATAATAGACAATATTACTGTGGGTGTCGCCCATGCCCATGGCGCGTTTGTCGGGGGGGGTGTTGATCTGCTCGTGGGTCCAGAGAAGCTCGCCGGTGGTTGCATCGATTCCCATGAGGTGGTAGGCGGAGAAGGTGACCAGCACGTGCCGGTCCTTGAGAGTAATGAGATTGGGAGCATTGTAGCCGGGCCGTTCGCCGACGCCGCTGCAGGACCAGACCAGGTCGCCGGTAAAGCGGTTCATCGCTACGACATTGTGCTCCTTGCCGCCGGGCACCAGGAAGACCATGTCGCCGTCGATGGCAGGGGCCTCGGAATGGCCATGCATGGTGTACTCTCCGTTGAAATCGAGCTTGAGATCTTTGGACCACTGCTTCTTGCCGCTTGCGGCCTCGAAACAGGAGAGATTGCCGAATCCGGACACGACATATATCAGGCCGTCCACCACCGTGGGGCAGGCCCGGGCGCCGGGGTAGGATGTGGTCCATTCCGGACCGTATTCAGCTTTCCAGATTACTGTTCCCTTCAGATCGAAGGCGAACAGGAATCCCGTGCCCTCGATCGCTCCCATGATATAAAGCCGGTCTTTGGTGATCGCCGGGCTGCCGAACCCGTCGCCGATGATATCGGTTTCCCAGACCAGGTCCGGACCGGCCTCCGGCCACGCTTTCAGGAGATTCTTGCCCTCAAAAACACCGGAATGATTCGGCCCCCGCCAGGAAGTGGCTGTCTGGGCCACTGCTGAATGTATCAGCAGGGTCGTGCTCAGAAGAATAAGGAGTGGTTTTTTCATAGGGATCATGATCCTTTATCGTTAGGTGAGTGGATGTACTGATTTGTTCTACGCTGCATCGGGGGCAATGTTTCGCCCGCAATGGAAGCAGAGACCGCAAAGAGAAACGGGTTTTTTCCCCTCATACTCCTTCGTGTCTTCCGTGTATTTCGTTGGAGATGGTATTACACCAGCTCAACTAACGCCCCGCAGAGCCGGTCAATCTCCTCCCGTGTATTGAAAAAATGGGTCGAGAACCGCAGCGCGTTGTATACGGGCAGCAGCTTTACGATCACGCCCCGCTGTTTCAGCGCCTCGTAGACCTCCTGCTTCCCGGCGCGCTCAAGGTCCACGGTGACCAGGGCCGATTCCAGGGCGGGATCACGGCTGCTCAGGAGCCGAATGTGCGGTATGCCGTCCAGTTTTTCAATCAGGTACGCCCGCAGCTCCAGGCAGCGCTGTTCGATGTTCCCGATTCCCAGACCGGTGATAATGTCCAGGGACCGGCCCAGGCCGATAATACCGGACACGTCCCTGGTGCCGCTGGATGCGGAATAGACCTGGTTCCCCGAATGGAGAAACACGGGGTGGAACCGCTCCTGCGCCTCTTTGCGGATATAGAGAATGCCGGTTCCCTTGGGGCCGCAGAGCCACTTGTGGCCGCTGGTGCACCAGACGTCCACGCCCAGGTCGCGCAGATCGATGGCGATCATGCCCGGCGCCTGGGCCCCGTCGCAGATGGTGATGATGCCCCGCTGCCGCATCATGGCCGCGATCTTCCGCACGGGCAATCGCAGGCCGGTGGCCGTGGTCACCTGGCTGAAACTGAAGATCCTGGTTTTTCCGGTGACGGCTGTATGGACGGCCTCCAGGATCCCCTCCTCACCGACCGCGGGCCTGGGCAGCCGGACGGTTTTCAGGGCGATTCCCCGGTGCTTCCGCGAATGCTCCCAGCAGACCAGGCCGCCGGGGTGCTCTTCGTCGGTGGTGAGCACTTCGTCCCCCGGCTGCAGATCGATGCCCGAGCCGGCGGAGTTCATCCCCTCGGTGGTGTTGCGGGTGATGATGATCTCGTCCGCATCCACACCGAAAAATGCCGCGGCTTTTCCCCGCACCTGTTCCGCCTCTTCGCCCAGACGTCCCCAGTTCATGCCCACGGGATCCTCTTCCAGCTCCCGCGCTTTTGCATGGATGAGATCCAGCACCTGCGCGGGGCAGGTCCCCAGACTGCCTGTGTTGAGGTAGGCGATAGCGGGGTCCAGGAGCAGCTGTTCCCGGAACTGCTGAAACGTCTCGATGTGACCCGAAGTGCGGTTCGCCGGAAGCAGGGAGGGCTTTTTCAGGCCCGCGGCGGCAATCCCGAGAAAAGACTGCGTGAAAAAAGCGCGTCTGGAAAGGGGTGCGGGTGTGTTCACGTGAATTCTCCCCGAAGACAGTAATAGACAATGGTAAATTATACTCATCACGGCGGTAAAAAACAAATAAAAGATATAGTGTGTGAGATTCCCGTGCGATGTATCGTCTCCTTATCCTGTCTTATCCTTTATCCTTGATATGCTTTCGTTTCTTTCGCTGGAGCCTCTTTGTTACCGCGAACAGGACAAACAGTACAGACCCAATCCCGCACACCCGCATCCACACATCCCCCAGCACCGTATACAGCGCCCGAAGGGAGTGCACCGGCAGCACCGCCGTCAGGGGAGCGCCGCCGCTTTCCCCGGCATCAACCCAGGCACGAATCCGACCGTACGCGTCCGCGGCCAGTGAGATTCCGGAACTCGTCGGCCGCAGCAGCGATGTCCCGTTTTCGATAGCGCGCATCCGGGCCATGGCGGCATGGGTATGAATGATCTCGGGCCAGTCATTGGAAGGCGCCATGATGAGCCCGCTTTCCATACGGCCCGCCTGGCGAATATAGGCGGGAAAATCCATATCATAGCAGACAGCGCCGGTGATGATTCCCTGCGGAATCGCACCCCGGGGAAGCAGGCTGTCGCCCTTGATCGTCATCATCCGCTCGAATCCCGGGGCCCGGTGGTACTTGGCGCTCTGCCACACTGTCTCCCCTTCCGGAGAAATGAGGATCACCTTGTTTGTGACAAACGGCTGTTCAGCGGCCAGCAGACTCTGACAGCTGTCTTCCAGCACAACGATTCCCAGGGCGAGGTACGCTCCGCTCTCCGCCGCGGCCCTCTTCGCCTCGTTCACGGAGGCCTCTTCATCGCTGCTGAAGAGGAACGTCGCCCCTTCCGACCAGGCCACCAGCTCGCTGCCGCCGGCTGCCAGTGTTTGCGATTCTGCCAGCAGCGTCCTGAAATGCGCCGTGACCGCCGGTCTGAGGCTGTCGGGATCGAAAACACCCTGCCGGCTGTCGGTGTAGATCTTCCTGAATATCCCCATCATTTCATCCCGGTACTCCGGCCCCGGCGTGAGCCCGGCAACCCGCATCGATGTGGCCGCCGGAACGGCCCGGTGCAGCCGCACAATCCCGAATCCGTGAACGGCCAGGATCACCGCAAGCCAGACGATGGACAGACGTCTGACCCTGCCGAATTCCCGGCGCTGCTCCCAGAGTTCGTTCAGTACGGCCGCGGTCCAGTACACGAGGAAGAGCAGGCCCCAGATGCCCAGAACCGACGTCACCTGCAGCAGGGGCAGATTCCCGATACCGTAGGCGGGGTTGAACCAGGTGCCGCCGGTGAATTCAGAGGCCAGGTATGCCTCAACAGCAACGGCGGCGGTGGCAAAGAGGAGGGTTCTCAGGCTGCGGGGCAGCGACTCCCGCAGAACCCGGTCAAGCAGATAAGGGATGAGTCCCAGCAGCATACGGATGAGGGTGAGCACGATGACGATGGTCACGGGAATGGGGGTCATGCCGTTATCGGCCAGCATGGTCACCGCCGTGAGCAGCGGCAGGGTCACGAGCAGGCCTACCCACCACTTCACCTCCCGAAAGAACCGCAGCAGCAGGATGGGAGCGATCCAGACCGCCGCCTCCAGGGGCTGATCGCCGCCTTTCAGATAAACACATACCAGGGCCAGGACCAGCAGCCCCGCCAATTGAAAAAACCTGTTCCTGTTTTCCATCTGCCACTCCCTTCTATTTCGTTTACTGTCCAAATTCCCGCAGCATGCTGATCGATTTCTCACACCAGCGGATCTTTGCTTCCTGAACCATTTTCCCCTGCAGCAGGGCCAAATATTCCAGGAGATCCTTCTGATCGGTGATGCCCTGTTTCTCTAACGCTTCCGTTGACTCCCGGTACCAGATTACCCGTTCCCTGAGAAGCGTGAGATACGATTCCATCAAACGGGCGTTATCTTCTCTGGAAAGCGAATACCCAAAGAGCAGTTTCATGAGAAATTCATCCCGTACGCGCCGTTTTTCATAGGGCTTTTTCAGCCAGGCCGTAAGCTCCTTTTTACCTTTGGGAGTGATGCTGTAGACGATACGGTCGGGTTTGCCCTCCTGATGCACGCGCTTTTCCTCAGCCAGGCCGTCCTTGAGGAACGCCTTAAGCGTCGGGTAGATATTCCCGTAGCTTTCTGACCAGATGTCAGAAAAGCTGAACTCGAGGATCTTCTTGATATCATACCCGCTCATGGGACGCATATCCAGCAGGCCCAGGAGCACGTAGCGGCTCTGATTTTTCCTTCTCGGCATGGAGCGGTCTCCAGTGAATTTTATATATCAATTTGATACATACCTATTTGTTATAACGCAGGAGATATGAACATGTTTCAGATTTTTTCAGGATTTTTGAAAATTATACCATCACAGAAGGGAATAGTGTCAGAGACGCAATGCCTTGCGTCTCATTGTTAAGGTTTTAAGGGCGCAAGGAGGGCAAAGAACGCAAAGCGAAGGGGTAACGCACAGAGCGCAAAGGCACGCGAAGGCCGCAAAGAACAATTAATGGTTAGTAGACGCGTTGCCTTGCGTCTCGCTGCTCACGGTCTTGAGGGCGAAAAGTAAGCAGAGCCCGCGGATCAAAGCACGCAAACGAACCGGGCTGGAACAGGGAAGGTCTGTCTTATCCTTTATCTGTTAGAATTAAGCGCGTTGTTTACAGTTTTAGGATTTCCTATATTGTACGAACAGGAGGAAATCCATGGTCATTCA
>JAFGRY010000042.1 GCA_016934955.1 bacterium
ACCGGACGGATAGGACGGACCAACGATCTGAACAGTAAACTCTTTGTCCGGATCTGGTGTGACCCCGTTCCAGTCAACGGTCTTGGTCACCTGCAAAGCGCCGAACTGTTCTTTTTCCTTAATACCCGCATCCCACTGGAGCTGACTCTCATTCTCGCCAAGAGTAATGTCGATGGTCTTTCCGGTGGAGGGATTGGCATCAGAATCGACGGTATCGTTACCGCCCTGGTCCTGCAGAGTGAACTCGTAGCCGGAAGGAAGATTACTGAATGTAACATAGTAAGTTCCGGGAGCGAGGTTTGTAAAGAGATACCCGCCGCTGCCGTCAGTGGTCTGCTCGCCGACTTTATACTCATTGCCGCCGGTCTTGAGGAAAAGCTGAACAGTGACACCGGACTGGCCGCTTTCGCCTGCATCCTGAATACCATCTTTGTCACTGTCTACCCAGACGTAATCTCCGATCTCGCTGTACTCACCGCAAAAGGCGTATGGGCCTAAAACGGTTGTGTTGGTGTACTCATTTGCAGCTTTGAAGCCGACATTGATGGTTGTAAGAGGGAAAATGCCGTCTAGTACAATAGTGTAACTTTTTGTTTCACCATCATCGAACCCGGTCAGAAATTTGATACCGGTGACTTTGGTGAACTGATCATATCCGTATTCGTACTCGGTTTCACCGGTGATGGAGAGAACGTGTTCACCGTTTGTGCACCACTCGAGCACCCAGTGGCTGAGGGCGGGTTGAGTGCCCGACGTTACGGAGTAGGTAAGCGTTGTCGTCATATCGGTGTAATCATACGACACGCCATTAAACTCGATGGAATGGGCATCCGCCGTTGTCGCCCCCAGTAATACGAACGACAATAGGCAGAACATCGTACATGCCAGCAGCTTTTTCATTTTCTTCTCCCGCAGATGTGAGTATATTTTAGTTAGTTTCATATTATCTTTTTTTCCTTTTGTCCGTTATCTATATAAAGAATGGCTGAATTGACCAGTAATTCTTTTACAGGTCTGTCTTGATATCCTCAAAACTCTCCAGTGAGCCTGCGATCGCGGTTACTTCGACTTCGCATTCCGTATTGAGCAGGCAGTACTCGGCCCCGGCATCGATGAAATCTTCACAGGTGTCCGTGTTGAGGTCATTGAGAATCACGATTATATTGAGACGGGGACGGATTGTCTTGAGAATCCGTAGCAGTTTAAACCGGTTTTCGTCACCGGGATCGATATCGATAAGAACGAGATGGACATCAACATTGAAAATGCTGAGTATAAGCTCTTCCTTCTCTTCGAGTATCGTATACTTGATACCTACCTTTTCAAGCATTCCGATCAGCCGGGTGCGCAGCGAATCGTTGGAAGACAGGATAATCGCCTTTTTGGAGCTGACCGCATTCATGCATTCACCTCCGTATGGCCGGCTGAACCGGTGCGCTCCTCAACGGCTGCACAGTCGGCCTGAGGGATGACAAGTTCGAGCATTTCCGTGAGAAGGGCGGGTACCAGCGGAAGCGAGAGCGTATATTGCATTCCGGCTTCCCTGAAGCGGGCAATATCGGATTTATCGATATCGCCGAAAAGGCCTATACACCGCATTTTCGGACGTACTTTCCTGAGAACAATAAATGTGCAAAAAGAGAGTTTTATATTCTCTTGCACAGGCAGAATCAAGGCATCGAATTCTTCCTCAAGCAGTTTTATCAGTGTATCCAGAGAGAGCAGAGAATAGGTTGATTGAATATTTTTCCCCGAAAATATTTCTTCGAATACCTGCTTCTCGGAGAGATTATTCAATACTGTCAGGATTTTCGTACACATTTGATCTGACCCTCTCTATCCTGCGCACCATGACGAGAGCCGAAATTCGGCTGTGATACGTCATTCCAAGCCAAATGCGTACCAAACAAAAAATATACATTTTATTACTTTATAAGCATATTTTTAAATACAAAATTAACAATAGCTTGTAATAAGCAAATATATTATATTTATTCAATTATAATAATTTATTTAAAAGCAGTTGTGTTACCTTTTGGTTACACATAAAATGATGATTGTGGCTGTTCAGGCAGTAATTATGAAGGATTGAGATGTGTGGCGAGAAGTAAACAGTGGGTCAAAAAGGTTACATCTTGTGTTCGATGTCATATTCCTCCAGAATACGGTAAATGGATTTCCGGCTGATGCCGGCTGATTGGGCGACTTTTGAAATATTTCCCTGGTGTATGACAAGCAGCCGATCGAAGTATTCCTTGCTGAATCGTGTGAGACACTGCTTTTTGGCGTCGTGGTACCTCATTTCGAGAAACGCCTCGGCGGCATTATCCGTTTTCTCCGGCCGCAGCGCCGAAGGCAGGTGTTCGTATTCTATATAATCGCTGTCCGCCATGGATATGACACGCTGTATCACGTTTTCCACCTCCCTGACATTGCCCGGCCAGGTGTAACGGCGCAGCGCGTCCATTGCCGGCCCTGAAATGCCTTTGATCTCGACCGCGGCAAAGGGGTTGTATTTGGCGATGAAATGGTGAACAAGGAGAGGGATATCTTCCATGCGGTCCCTGAGAGGGGGAAGGTACACCGGAACGACATTGAGCCGGTAATAGAGATCCTCCCTGAATTTATTGGTTTTCACGGCGTCTTCGGGGTCTCTGTTGGTTGCCGAGATCACTCTGATGTCTACATCGATAAACGTTTTACCGCCGATCCGCCGGAACCGCCGCTCCTGGAGAACCCTGAGCAGCTTGGCCTGCATGTGGTAATCCATTTCCGTGATTTCATCGAGGAAGAGGGTGCCGCCGTCCGCCAGCTCAAATACGCCCGGTTTCGCCTGATAGGCCCCGGTGAAGGCCCCCTTCTCAAATCCGAAGAGCTCGCTTTCAAGGAGGGTTGCGGGAAAACCGACACAATCGACGGGAATGAACGGTTTGTCTTTGCGGGCGCTGAACGCGTGAATGTTTCGTGCGATCAGTTCCTTGCCGGTGCCGCTTTCTCCGAATATGAGGACGTTCGTCCGGGACTGGCCCAGTTTCAGCACATTTTTGGCGATCTGCCGCATGATACTGCTTTCGTAGACGACATTGTTCAGTTTCGTCTGGGATTCGACTCTGGACTGGAGACTCGATATCTCTTTGCGGAGTGCCCGGTGTTTCAGCGCTTTTTCAATCGATATCTCCAGCATTTCCCTTGTGATCGGCTTCTGAAGAAAGTCGAACGCTCCGGCCTTCATCGCCTTAACGGCGAGATCTATCTTTCCCATACCGGTAAAGATGATCACCGGAATATCGGCATCCTGTTCGTTCACTGCGTGAAGAACATCGAATCCGTCGCCGTCAGGAAGAAAAAGATCGGTAAAGACAACCTCCAGGGAATCATTATGGATATGTTCCACTGCCTGTGCCCGATTGCTCACGGGAACACATTGATACCCCATTTCGGCGATGTGTTCGGTGCAGTGTTCAAGAATTATCGCGTTGTCTTCCGCAATCAGTATGTTATCCATAATCACCGCATGTAAAAAGCCAGGGATGAATAGTTCTCACGATAGTAATTGTATGGGGAAAAAAACGATACTATTAAAGTAACAAATTAATGACATTAGTCAAGGAATTTCCAAGAAACACCTCCCCGGGGCCCTGTCCGCACATCCGGTGAGGCGGCATCACCGGTGCCACTCGGGCAGCGGGTATCGATTTTTCGGTCTGCGTCCGTAAAAGAAGTCGTCCATGTGCAGGGCGATTCTGCGCGCCGCCGGATTTCTCCGTACGGCAATCCGCATCAGATTATGCAGCAGGGAGCCGGGATGTGAATAGGGACATACCTTGAGACAGATCGAACAGTCACTCCCCACCCTTCGCCAGTAGCTGAAACACGCTTCCTGGCTGCTCTGCCATTTTTCAACACCATTGATCAGCTGCTTGCCGTGCCGCTGAATGGCGCCCGAAGGACAGTTTACCGCGCATTTGCGACAAAATTCACAGAAATCCTGCACGCCGAACTCTCTGGGGTTATCATGAAAAAGGGGCATATCGGTCGTCACCACCGCCAGCCTGACCCGGGGACCGTACTCCGGCGTGATAAGCAGCCCCAGTCTTCCCAGTTCGCCCAGTCCCGCATCCACCGCCACCGGAGGACAGAGCACCCGATAGTTACCGTCAACATGGGGCCGGGCGCTGTATCCCAGAGAACGGATATAGGAGGTCACGGCCAGCGCGGCGTTTCCGACTTTGAAATATTTGAAAGAGGATTCAGTCGTGGCGATATGGTGGGGTGCGTGCCGCACCATGCTATAATCCATCTCAACGGCAAGCACCACCGCATGAGGGTGGTCACAGGTCACCGGTGATCCCCATTTCCCCGGAGAACGGCCTATGTGAGTGTAGACATTTGCGGGATCGAGGGGGCCTACACCGACGAGATCGGCACCGCTGTAGAGACTGAATCCTTTAATTCTGCGGGTATTTTCTTCAGGGTCGGACCTTACCGGCTCTTCGGAGGAATCTGTTTCGTCAAGCCGTTCATCCCTGAAAATCCTGTCCATCACCGCGAAAAGAGAGGAGCTGAACGGAGTGGTTTTTGCATTGTAGGTTACGGTGCCGGGTTCGTCTATATGGGGCATTGCCCGGATTTTCTCATCGACGGATTCCAGCTCAGGATGCGCGCGGTAAAATTCCCTGAATTCACCGGTGCCCGGTTTGAGCCGGTAAAAGCGGTGAAAAATGGCATCCCTCTCATCGATCCTCTTGCGGGAACCCGGAACGGACAGACCGGCAACGGTGCCGAAAGGGAGGAAGAGCACAAGCACCGCCAGCAGCCCGGCGAGAACCATTCCGGCGACAGGCCAGCGGTACACGGGTTCAGGGTGTGCGGCAAGAAAAAGCGCGACCGCCGCCGCGGGTATGTACAGCGCAGCGGCAAGCAGCGCCGGCCGTTTCCGTCTCTCGCGGAGTGATGTCATGATAAACAGCAGTGCAGCGCCGCTGAAGACAACAATAGCTGCATATATGATGATGATGAAACAGGATTCAGCAGTCATTGCGCATGGCCTCCTGCATGCTCGGGATTACGGGTTTTTTGACCGGTCAGACGATTGCCGTGCGATCTCTTCGATTCGTTCGAGAGCGAACTTTCCAAAATGGCTGCCAGGACCCTCTCTTTCTATGATCATTTCATACATACGCCGGGCCTTCTCCGGTTCATCGAGCTTCTGATACGCCTGGCCGGCGTTATACAGGGCGGTTGCTTTCCAGGGCAGCGTGTTTGTCGGCTTTGAAAGATATGCGACTTTGAGATACTCGAACACGGCCTCCTGGAACAGCCCCATTGCGTCATAACACTGACCGAGCTTGTACTGCAGGCTGGTTTCCATTTGAGGATCGGCGTACGGTTTGAGATCCCTGTATATTTCGATGGCCCGCCGGTAATCATGCAGCTCAGTGTAAAAATCGCCGATCTTTTCCCGGTAATTCAGCACATCCGGCGCGTTCGGAAACCGGGCTATGTACTCACGCGCGGTGGCCATGGCCCCGTCGTAGAGCGCCTGTCCGGCCTGCGAATTCATCAAGCGGTTGTAGGCGATACGTGATATGTCCGGATCAGTGGCGATTTCCGTGGCTTTTCTGTAGGCGAACGTGGCGTTTGCGTACTGCTTCGAGTTATGGTAATGATCCCCGAGATTCAGATAGACTTCAGCCAGGACCGGATGACCGGGATAGGTCGAAGGCATGGCGGTGAGCAGCGGCAGGGCCTCTTCGATCTGGTTCATTTTCAGATAGTTCTTGCCCAGCTCGAGACGGGCCTCGGGTTCGGCTTCACCGATATCCCGTTTGAGCATCTCCCTGAGAATCTCTACGGATTTGTCGAACTGTTTATCTTCAGCATACACTTTTGCCTTTTCCATGCTGATTTCAGCGTTCAGCAACAGGAAATCCGGCAGCTGCCTGTAGGTCTTGACGAATGATGCGAGACGCGCGTCAGCGGTGGAAAACTGGTGCTGGCGATAGAGAACCGATATATAGCGAGCCGTGTAGACGGCTTTCAGACTGTCGTTGGCCGCCAGTTCTTCCGCGAGCGCAAAATCATGAGCCGCTTCCGGGTAGCGTCCTATCCGCAGGTGAATCGTTCCCCGTTCTTCGGCCACGGAGTCGGTCACCGCCTCGTTCGGGACCAGAGCAAGGTATCGCAGGGCGACCTCCTCTCTTCCGGCAAGCCGTTCTATCTCGGCCAGTCTCAGATACGCGTTCACCCGGATGCGTATCTCAGGCCCATTTCGCAGGAGGCGCAGATAGGCGTCGGCGGCACCGGCATAATCACCCAACTCTTTGCAGGCGGCCCCGAGACAGGACAGCAGTTCCCGGCGCATGGACGGCGTCCCGGGCACCAGTCCAGTCTCTGCGGCAACAGTTTCAAGACTGTCCCGGCGCAGGCTGGCGCGGCAGAAAGCCGCCGCTTCCTCAAAGCGTTCGGTCTGCAGTAAAAGAGGCGCGAGAAGGCGTACGGCTTTGGACGCCGATTCACTGTGGGGATACGTATTCAGGAGCTCTTTGAGAAGTGCGATGGCTGTTTCAGGGGCGCTTTCCCTGACCGCTTCCGCTCTTTCCAGGAATAATTCCGGCAGAAACGCGGATCGGGGATAGCGCATCCGGAGAACAGTGGAAAGAGAATCACCTGTCGGGATGAGACCGGCGGAAAAACAGAGCCGCGCATCGCGGAAGAGTGCCGCCTCGGCATCAGGGGTGTCAGAATACCTGCCGTGAACAACGGCGTACAGTTCCCGTGCCCTGGGCAGGGAATCGGCTTTTTCAAAGGCACGCCCGAGATTGAATATAATTCCCGGCGCGGCGGGAGTGTTTTCAAAACGGGTATAGAGGTCGAGGTATCCGTCAATATCGTCCTGTCCCCGCAGCTGCAGCCCGGCGAGACCCGCGGTCGCTGCATAGGGACCGTCAGGATAGCGCTCTCCCAGTTCCTGGAAAGCGATCGCCGCGCTGTCCGCCAGTTCAGGATCGCCGGTACGCCGGGCAAGCCGGCGGTACGACTCGGCGATCTGGTAGAGAGAAATTTCGGCGCGGGAACCTGAATCGGCGAGGGCGAGATACGCACGGTGATACCCGATTGCGTCCCGATACCTGCCCATGGAATCGAAACAGAGGACCCCGATATCGTGCAGCATGTCGTGATCCGCCGATGAAGCGGCATACTGTCGCACAAGGTCGGTAAGACGCAGAAGGGATCTGCGCAGGCCCTCGACGGTGGTATACGATATATCTTCCAGGAGATCGGAGGCTCGTTTTCCCCAGATGGTCCAGGGCACGGTATCCCGCAGGCCGGAGAAGAGATGCATCGCCTCACGCTCACGTCCGGTTTCAGCCAGAAGCTCACCGTAGCGGAATCGGGCCTCCAGCGCTTCTCCGCTTCCCCGATATTCACTTATCACCCGCTGAAGCGAGGAAGCAGCCTCATCGGTAAGATCCCCCGAGGCGATAATGGCGGAGGCTTTGCTGAGAAGCACCCGCGGCAGCAGGGGATCGGCGGTAAAGGTGTCCGCGTACCGGTCGAGACATGCCACCGTCCGGGAATAGTCTCCGGCCGCTCTCCAGGCTGAAGCCGCTGTGAGGAGCATCCGGGGAAGCAGTTGCTGAGGGAAAAGGGAATCGCTGAGCAGTGAATCGAGACCGGCAGCGGCCCTGCGAGGCTGCTGCAGTGCAATGAGCGTACGAAAATAATTCCAGGCCGCCTCATTCGTTATACTCCGCGCGTCCGTTTCCAGCCCGGCGCGGCGGTAAGCGTCCGCTGCTTCCGTATACTGACCATTCTCGTAATATATATCGCCAAGCAGCTGCAGGGCCTCAGCCCGCAATGAGCCTTCAGGAGCGTTCGCGCCCGCAGCGGAACAGAGAGCTGCGGCCTCTTCCGTCATATTCAGCAAAACCAGGACCCGTGCCAGGCGCAGGGTCAGGCGGGCCGCGTCTCGCGAACCGCCCCCCTCACCCTGCAGCATCCGTTCATAGAGAGCCCGCGCCGCCTCCCAGTCGGCGCGCTGTTCATAGACACGGCCGAGGACAAACGCCGCTTTAACCCCATCTCCCTCCCGCAGCGGAGATGCAATGAGGGAGGATGCCAGCGATTCGCACTCCTGAAATTTCCCCTGGGTAAAATAGATATCCAGCAGCAGGAATGTCGCGGACGACTGCAGCCCCTCTCCCGCAGCGGCGTTGAGCAATGATCTGATATAGGCTTCGGATTTGGCGAGCATGCCGATCTCCGCATAGAGCACGGCGGACCGGTAAAGGCACTGATGCGCCGAATCGCTTTCCGGATAGTAGGCGAACACGCGGTAGCAGGCCTCCGCCGCTTTCCGGATGTCTCCCGCTTTTTCATAGCTTTCGGCGATCCGCATCTGGGCGCGGGCGGCCAGGGGAGATTCCTCGAACCGGATAAGCAGCTGATAATACTCGTTGCGGGCGTCGGCGTACTGCCCTGTCTCGAGATAACATTCACCGATACGGAAAAGCGCTTCCGGCATTTTGGCGCTTCCCGGAAAACGATCCGCAAACCGTTGATACTGGATCAGGGCAAGATCGAACAGGCCGTCTTCAAATAATTTGCCGCCGTAAGTAAATTCGGCAATCTCGTCCGGGATCTGACCGAACAGGCTTACAGCCGGGATCACTAACAACAGCGCGATATGAATAAAACTGAATTTGGCGATTTTCATGGCGGCCCACCCTCTTTACATCCCTGACATAGCAACAAGCCCTGACCCGTCGGACGGGGCAGGGCAGCGCTGTGTGCGGGACATATGGAATCGGTTATTTCTTTTTCTTTTCTTCGTTCAGCAGCTTGCGCAGCCGATTCAGTTCGTTCTCGACCTCTTTACGCTCGGCCTGGAGCCGCTGCAGCTCCTCGTCGGCGGTCTCATCCGTTTCCTGCCCCTTGAGAATCTGATCGAGTATCCGCTGCCGCTTTTCCGCTTCGCTTTCCAGATATGATGTATCCGATGATCGGGATGAAATCGGCAGAAGACGGATATTCACTCCCAGCACACCCCGCCAGCCGGGATAATTGGGAAAATCCGCGTTCGGCGGCGGTCTCAGTGCGGTTTCAGCGTAATTGCTCAGATCCTCGCCGCTGGCAAGACGCAGGTCCACGCCCATGCTGAAGGTAAGCCACCGGTAGGGCGTATAGTACACACCGGCGGTGAAATAGGAGACAAACTCTCGGCTGTAGGCCGTTTCCGGGGGCCTGTTGATAAACGTCGTTGCGTTGATCTCGGCGGAGAAATCGAACGTCCCCGCCGGATAGCGGATACCGATCCCGGCGATCAGGTCTGAACTCATGGTCTGGGCCGTGGGATCGTCCGGATTATCCGTCAATTCGACACCGACGTCATTGTGATTGAGGTAGCCGAGATTCGCGTGCAGGGACCAGCCTGTCTCGGGAAACATCACATTGCTATAATAAGAAGCAAGGGCCGTAAGCCCGATTTCCAGTTTTCCGGCCGAATATGGTTCGTAGATGATATTGTGCGTCGGTGCCGTTGGGATTCTCGCGTACAGCTGCCCGCCGAAAAGAAACGGACTTTCCAGAGGGCCGAAGGATGCGACTTTCATGCCGAGAAAAATATCGTCCGGGGCGTTTCCCTCACCGTCAAGCACGTTCCCTTTCTGGGTATTCGTATCCTGGTAAAAAATGGGAGTGACGAAGAGTTCAAGGTGGGAACTGGCGCCGAAATTCAGGGAACTCTTTCCCTGCACGTTCCAGAGCGTGAACGCGCGTCCGGTACCGCCGAACTGGGCGATCTTGCCGAAAAACCGCGTGCCCGTATAGAGCTGCATATGGCCCTTCGGCAGTACTTTGGCGGACCGTATATAGATCAGTCCATCTCCCCCGTCATAGGCGGGCAGACTGCCGCTGAACAGGAGAACCAGACCGGTGATCATCACCGTGACACGCACAGTTTTCTTCATTATCAATTCCCTCCAAAGGCGGTTATTGCATGCACTCACTGGATATACTGCTCCGCCACCAGGCGGTTCGCACGGTAGAGCGACTCGAAGGTACCCGCATCCGTCCACCACCCTTTCAGCATGGTGAACGTCATCGCGTTGTCACGAATGTAAAGATTGTTGACATCGGTTATTTCCAGCTCGTTCCGTGCGGACGGCTCCAGGCCGTCGATAAATTCAAACACCTTGCCGTCATACATATAAATGCCGGTTACGGCATAGCGCGATTTGGGCTGTGCCGGTTTTTCCTCGATGGAGACGATTTTTCCGTCAACCAGTTCCGCGACCCCGAACCGTTCGGGATCGGGGACTTCCTTGAGCATGATCCGGGCACCGCTTCCCTGTTTTTCAAACTCCCGGATCGCTCCTGAAATATCGTCTTCGATGATGTTGTCTCCGAGAATCACGGTAATCGGCTCGTTATCGGCAAAATGCCGGGCAAGACCGAGCGCCTCGGCGATACCCCCTTCACCCTCCTGATAGGTGTAGTGAATATGCTCGAGTCCGAACATCCTGCCATTGCCCAGAAGACGCAGAAAATCACCGGCATTCTCACCGCCGGTAACCACGAGAATCTCCCTGATGCCGCCCTTGACCAGCGTCTCGATGGGATAATAGATCATCGGTTTGTTGTATATGGGCAGCAGATGTTTGTTCGTCACTTTCGTCAGCGGGTGAAGCCGGGTTCCCAGGCCCCCCGCCAGTACCACACCTTTCATTCAGGCCTCGCTCCTATCGTCTGTTGTATTCATTGGCAATTGCGATAAAATAAAATATCTGGGCGAAAACCGTGAGCCTGCCCAGGAATTCAAACGTGGATTTTATCCAGTAGAATGTAGTCCCCCTGACAATCACCGTATCGCCGGGTTTGAGAAGCGGGATCAGCCGTTCATCGGCGGTATTGAGATATTTCTTTACATTGACCGGAATGACCATCCGCCCCGCTTTGGGGTCGGTACGAACGATCTTGATATCACTGACCTTCGCATCTTCCGATGGGCCTCCCGCGTATGAGAGAAGGGAGATGAGATCGGTTTTATTGGGGACATAATACTGCCCCGGCCTGGACACGAACCCCCAGACATTCACCGGAATGAGCAGCTGGTCATCGGTACCGAGATAATACACCGCCGCGTTTCGCTGACCGGGGAGTTCGGTCCGCTGCTGTCCCAGCACTGCGGCACCCGGCCGTAAAAAAGACAGCAGGACCGCGGCTGTTGTCAGCACATATGCGTAACGTTTCATACATACCTCACTGGATCGTAAACGTAGCCCACTGGCTTTCAGATCCCGAGAATGACGTCGACGGGGTTATATCGACCCGCCACTGATACTCCCTTCCGCTCAGGAGGGAGTCGTACACCGCGTTCCCGTCGGCATTGTAGATCACCGTTTCTATCCCGTGGCCGTAGGATGACTGGATCGCTGTCAGCCAGAGATGGTCACCGCTGGCCGCATCGACGAGACGGAGTATGTATCCCCCTTCGGTCGGATCGTTGGGGTCGAGCCAGGTGAAGCCGGGCCGCGCCGGATCGCTCTCCGGCACCAGGGAAAGGCCGGTCGCCTTTTTAACCAGCCGGTAGTTGACGGTGTCGGACGGTCCGCTCTCGAACCCGTCAGCGGACACCGCGGTTACATAATAAAAATACCGGGTGTAGAGACCGACGTCGCTGTCTTCATAGCAGGTACAGTCATAAGGCAGAACAGCGATCTTCGTAAAGGTCTCCGCAGATTCCACCGCCCGGTAGATAAAGTATTGCCGGACCAGTTCGTCGTCAGCCAGGTTCCATTCGATGAATACGGCATCGGTTTCCGGGATCGCGTCGATACCCTGTTCCGTGACAGCGGTATCGGACACAGCGGGAACCATGCTGACGGCAGCCGGCTCCTCCCCGGAATTTTTGTTTGCAATAGTACAGCTAAAGATAAATAAAACCGGTAGTAAAAGCAAGGGAAAAGATGGCCGCAGTTTCATAGCTCGACTCTCATTTTAGTGACAGTGAACAGCTGATGCGGTGCAGCGTGTCAAGCTCATGCGAAAGCAGCGCATAATCCACCTGCACCCGCCAGATGCGTACTCCGGCACCGCAGCTGAAACGGCCGTTATCCATGCCCGCCCTCAACGCGAGCATCGAGAAGCCCATGTATTCGAATCCGAAACGATTGCCGGAGCGCGGACCGCTTTCCCGGTTCCACGAGATAGTGCAGGACCCGCGGAAAGCCCGCACCGGGTGGCTGTAGGCGGCGCCCCAGATGATCCGCGAGGGAATGGCGTCTTCACGGGCGGTGTTCCAGCTGAGGGTGGAACCGGCGATATCTTTCACCGCCCAGGACAGACTCGCTATACCGAACCGGTCATCGCTGAGAAAATCATTCATATGAATGCGGCACATGGCGCCGATATCCACGCCCAGACCGCTGGCCTCTCCCTGTCCGAGTGTCTGCCTGAACCATTTCATGGTTACACCCAGGGGGACGTCGATCCTGACGCGGTGCATGCTCCACCCGAGATCGGCGATTATCTGGTTATGCAGTCCGAAAGTAAAAAAGAAGGCGTCCTCCACATCCTGAATATAGCCTTCCGGCACGCCGGTGGGGCGAAGCGAAGGATCGTGGAACCTTTCCCAGTAGGAATCGCCGTTGAGTTCGCTGTAGATGGGAATGTCGTCGACCGAGAGGCGAATCCAATTGACCGCGAGTACGGCACGCCGCCTCAGCGGCAGAGAACACCCCGCGTAATGGAAATGACCCAGCGGGTTCCGGATGCTGCCGAACTGCGGCCCGTACATGAAACTGAGCACAGGGGTATCGATCAGGGCCGTACCGGCCGGATTCCAGTAGAATGCGGTGCCGTCGGTGGAAAGGGGTGAAAAGGCGCCTCCCATGGCGAGCGTGCGGGCGCCGACACCGATGTTGAGAAACGATCGCGTGTGGTCGCCGGCATGCAGGGACAGCGGCAGCAGAAGCAGAAGATATGCTGATGGTAATTTCATCGCAATTTCGCTATTTTTCCCGTATATTCTCTGGTAACGTGTGTTCCCGCTGCGGTAAGCCGGAAAAAGTAGACCCCGTTTGCCACATCCTCACCCCAGCTGTCATGACCGTCCCAGACAACCTCATGGTAATCGGCGCTGCCCATCTCCTCGGTCTCGAACGTTCGGATCAGGGTGCCTGCCACGGTATATATCTTGAGGCTGGTTCTTTTGGTGGCGGCGGTGAGCGTATAGGCGAATACGGTTTCCACTTTGAACGGGTTGGGATGATTGCCGAGGTAGTGCAGCTGCAGCTGTTCATCGACGATCATCTCAACCTCCGGGCTCACGGCACGATTGCCGTGCAGATCGGCGGCTTCCACCCGCAATGTGTGCCTGCCCGAAGACAGCGCGGGGCGGTAATTGATAACACAGCTGGAGGGATTTCCGGCCGAATCCGGCTCTATCCGCTGACTCCCGCTTACGACCGACCGGTCGAGATAGATGGTAATGCCGGCGCCGCGCCGGTCCACCCCGCCGTCGTCGCTGACGGTGATGAGAATTTCCGGCTCTTCGGGAACGTAGGCGCCGGAAGCCAGCAACTGATTTTTTACGGTGATTTCGATACGGGGCGCGTCCGTGTCGGTCACGGTTCGCAGCTGAAACGCCCCTCCGAACAGGGATGAAGCGATCAGAACCGTCTCCGTTTCAGCGAAGAGCGGAAGAGCCGTCCAGACGCCTCCGGCCGTGTCATATCGGTACGGCTTCACGGCGGACAGGCTGTCAGGAGCCTGACGCGTGAAAAAGAGCTGCATAGGCGCCGCCAGTGTATCAGACGGCGTCAGGTGCATGGTGTACACTGCCGATCCGGCGGGATCGGCATGCATCGCGGCAGCCGCGGCTGGCGGGAGCGTACCCAGCGTCAACACTCCCCGGGATACGGCGGAGCCGGGGGGAATGCAGACGGCAAAGGCACTGTCCAGGGAGAGGGTATCTCCCTGCAGTGAGCCGTTCAGCGATCCCGCTTCCGGCGTGACCTGGAACCGGTCCGCCCGCAGCGTTTTTGTAAGGCAATTGTTGCTGTAGCGCATTTCGGGCTCCGATGAATCGGGATTCACGCACACGGACAGGGTCCAGGTTCCGGGATCGGGAGCATACGGCACAGTGGCAACCGATCCGCCGTATGCGGGAAGAGTGACGGCGGCTGTAGCGGAAAACCCGGAGAGGGTATCGGAGAAGAGCACGGAAACCCCCTTCCGCTCCCCGGCTCCCGCATTGACGATTTCGGCACTGACCTCCGGCTCGCTGGTGCCGCTGAAATAGACATCCCGCACCAGGAAATCGGGGTCGCTGAGAATGCGGACCGCGATGGTGTCGCTGACTGATTCACGTCCGCTGCTGTTTACGGCGACGATGCTGAAGCTGACGAGGGTGCCTGCGGGAAAAGGTCCCAGCGGCTGTGCGGTTCGGTAATGGCCCGGCTGCATATCGGCGGCCATGCCGAGACTGTCGGGCGCCGGGGAGAGCACACGGCACCAGCAGCTGGTGACGCCTTTACTGTCCTCGACCGCCGCCCGTACGTAGAGCGTATCCCGTGACCCCGGTTCGGACGGCTCCACTGTCAGCGAATCGAAATAACTGCTGTTGATGATAAAGGGAGCCCAGGTATGGGCCTGGTAACGGGATGATTCGTTCCAGACGTACAGCCTGGCACCGCCGCTCCCGTCCATATCGTCGGGAAGAGGCACCGCTCCCCGCCATGTTCTTCCGAGATCGCTGAATTCATGAATGGACAGGACCCGGTTGGCGGGAGTGATGACTTCAACCAGCGCCCGGGACAGGGCTTCAGGCAGGTCGGCGGCAAACACCAGAGAATCAGTATCGGCGAGAGAATTGGAGGCCAGCACGGCGGGCTGTTTCACCGCAGGCGCTGCCAGACGCAGACCGGGATCGCCGAGGAGCGTATAGTGATGCACTTCCGTCGAGGGCAGATCCCCGGAAAACGCGGCAAGGTACCTGGTTTTCGCCTCTTTGATCATTGCTCCCAGCGGCATCGCCGGGAACTCACGCATCACCTCGTACAGTTCGGTAAGCATGTAATAATCGTTGTAGACCCACCCCAGTCCGGTGGCGCCCCAGAACGCCACTGCTCCCGCTTCCGTATCCCGCAGCAGCGACTCCCCGAGGCTGAGGCGCGAACTGGAAAAATCACCGGTAAAACAGGTCATACTGGTCATAACCGCAAGCCGCTCCCGGTTTTCGAGCAGGTCCACGTCATCCAGGTCGAGCAGCCCGCCGTCTGACCAGATCGCGCCGCCGCCATGACCCCGGAAATTCACAAGCATGACCCCGTCCCGCAGGTGGCGCAGCAGATCCTCGGTGCCGCCGACATCCGGATCGCTGATAGCGCCCGCCAGGTAGAGCCGCTCGGGATGAAGTGCGGGCTGCATGGTGCTGCGTATCAGGGTTTCTGACTGTTCAAAGAAAATCCCTCCCGAGCCGCCGGCTCCGATCAGGAGATAGCGATTCATCCAGGGGGCGGGGGACGCCGATTCATACCCGACAATCTTGTCGACAACCAGCGACAGCTGCTCGGCCGAGATAACTGGAAGACGGCCGACGGCCATTTCCGGGATATCGTCATCACCCGCCAGGAGAGTGTACCAGTGGTCTGTGGCAGCCGCCCCGTATTTGACCGTCTGGGTGATCATCACCGGCATATGGTGTCCTTCATTTTCCGGGGGAACGCGGTTGTTGACAAGCCCGTCGCCCACAAGCAGGAGAAAAAGATCATCACTCAGGCGCCGGTCATAGACGGCGCGCAGAAGCCGCCTGATCGCTTCCGGACTGCGGATGCTGAAATTGAACTCGTCATACACAGTCTGCAGGTCGGCAAGAAGCACCCGGTGGCCCTGGCTTTCCCGCAGATCGATCAGGGGCCGCAGGATCTCTTCGCCCAGCGTGTCCGAGGGATGAATAATCACGTAGTCGGCACCGGACAGTCTCGTCAGGATATCGCTCTGCGGCAGCAGCCGAATGGTATCCGGCTCGACCACAGCCGCGCCGGAACGGGCATGGTACACCGCGGAACCGCTGCTGATCTCATCCTCGAAAACAGCTGTATAGCTGACCACGCCGGAGGTGTCGGTCACCGCGGATATATCCGGCAGCAGAAAGCGGGTTCCCGGCTCACGGAAAATCTCGATTTCCGGGGACGAGAAGCCCTCCAGTTCAAAACGGCAGACACTGCCGATGCTGCTTTCCGGCGGTTGAAACCGCAGGTAGTCGGACTCGGTCCGCAGAAGCCGCGGATAGGTAATTTCAAACCAGTCGAGCATTAGCTGCGAAAGCGGACCGTTGGGAGAGAGATTGGCGATTGACAATGTATTTGCGCCTTCCGCCAGGCTGGACGGACTGACCTCCCGGGAAGTGAGGAGGATGTCGGTGATCCCGTCCCACTCTCCGGAGGCAGCCAGGGCGGAATTCAGGAACACGTCCACCCTGTTGGGACCGGTGATGCTGGTCTGACCCCGCATCCTTATCCTGAATGCAATAGGGGTGACCGCATACGCGTCGGGATCTTCAATGGTGAAGGTGAACTCCCGCTTCTGCCCCCCCTGGATGGGCGGTGCATAGAGCCAGTAATCAGCATCGGCGACGTTTACCGCATAGGGCAGGCGGTGAAAATAGGCGTTCACTTCCTCATGCTGCGTGTACGGTGCCGAACGGGGATACCGTTTCTGTTCCCTGGGCACATCACGTTCCACCGCCTCTTCCTGCCCGAAACGGGGGCCGGGCACAGTCCGGTACTCCACAAGGTAGAGGCCCCGCTCGTCATAGATATCCAGGGATTTCAGTCCCTCCGCCCCGTAGCGCCAGTGCCGCTCACCGAAAAATTCGAGATAATCGTTCCTGGTGAAACGGCCGTCTTCATCGCCGTGCATGAACACGGGAATGGTCTTCCCGGCACAGGTGACGGTTATCCGGTCCGGATCGATACGGCTCAGATTCCAGCCGGCGTCTTTGAGCATGGCCGCGGTAACCCGCACCAGGCCCGCCCGGCTGACCGGTACGGCCAGGCGCGGCATCTCGTCATCATTTCCGGCGGAAAGAGGCGCAGGGGTCATTTCGGGGACCGGAAGGGGCGCCGCCTCATCGCGGTGTGCGGGAAACGCCCGCGGCGGCTCTCCTCTCTGAAGATCGGCCCCGTCAATGGTCACGCTCAGTTCCGCCGGCACTGTCCCGTTCTTCGCCGGACCGCATTCGACATCGACACGGAAAAAGAACCGCCCGTCATGGTGCCCGAGAGGAGCCACCGTCCAGCGGGGAACATCGGATACATCCGGAGCGCCGTATTCAGCGGTGTCCGGAAGCGAGATGTCGAGTACCGGCCTGAGAGAGGATATCCGGGAACGGGGATGCCGGGCGCTGATCCGCACGGTCACGGCGATGGAAGATTCAGACGCGGAGATATACAGCGACCGGCGGGTTACCGGCGCCAAAAAAAGATTGCCGCCCGCCGCAGCCGTCCCCCCGGGCAGCGGCAGGGAAATCTCCAGCCTGTTTTCCGGACCGCGGATGCCGGTGTGCCGGGGAGCACTGCCGAACAGGGGCAGGAGGGCCGGCAGCACGGCCGCCGGCAGGAGTATCCGCAGCAGATGAAATGTGGGTCTGTTGATCATAGTCCGTCCCGGTTACCGTTTCGCGCTTCTCCGCAGCCCTTCCGTAATCGCATCGTGCAGCGTGTCATAATCGAGCCCCCGCACCATCTCGCCGCTTTCCACCAGGGAAATGGTCCCGGACTCCTCCGAAACGACGATCACCAGGGCGTCAGACTCCTCGGTCATCCCGATGGCCGCCCGGTGCCTGGTGCCGTATTTATATTCGAGATTCGCGTTCTTGGAGAGGGGCAGGATGCATTTCGCAGCCTCGATAATATCGCTCTGAATGATGACGGCGCCGTCATGCAGCGGTGAACGGGGATTGAAGATGGACACGATGAGAGCCGAGGAAACAACGGACTGAATTTTGATTCCTGTTTCCGCTATCGACTTCAGGCCGATATCACGTACCAGCACGATGAGGCCGCCGTATCCCCGGCGTGACAGCTCGACCGTCCCCCTGACGATCTCGCTCACCACCAGATTGCGCTGCTCCTTGGTGAAGAACCGAATCAGCCGGCTCTGCCCCATGAGCGACAGCACCCGCCGCAGTTCCGGCTGAAAAAGGATGACAAACGCCAGCAGCCAGACGGTTTTCAGGCTGTCGAATATCCAGGACATGCCCCGCATGTTTAGCGCGTGGGTGATCATCGAGACGAGCAGAATGATCAGCAATCCGATAAACATCTGAACAGCCCTGGTGCGGAACATGATATAGTACGTTTTATAGAGAATGTAGGCGACGAGCAGAATATCGAGAATATCGATGATTCCCACAGGAAGAAATCCGATTTGGAACAGGGTGAAATTCAGGTCCATACGTTCGCTCCCTTTATGCTCTCAGGATCAGATCGGCGATGACCGCGGCTTCTTTGGCGGCCCTGACATCGTGGACACGGATGATGTCCGCACCGTTGAGAATACAGGCGGTGTTCGCTGCGATGGTGCCGTGCAGGCGTTCGTCCTCGGGAAGATCGAGTGCCCAGCCGATGAATGATTTTCTCGACACACCGGCGAGGACCGGAAAGCCGAGGTCGCATATACGACGCAATTCTTTAATTATCTTAAAATTATCAGGACGCTTCTTTCCGAAGCCGATGCCCGGATCCACGATGATACTGTCCCCGGGTACTCCGGCGGAAATCGCCCTCGAGACCGACGTCCGCAATCCCGACACGATACCCTCCAGGACATCTCCCTCCATGGGCTCATCCTGCATCATTTTGGGAGTGCCGGCCATATGCATGAGAATGATCGGTACGCCCGCGGCCGCGGCGATCTCGGCCAGCTCAACATCGGCATTCAATCCGCTGATATCATTGATCATCGCCGCACCCGCCGCAAGGGCCCTGCGGGCCACCGCCGGTTTCACGGTGTCGATGGAGACAGGAACGGTGAGGCGGCCGGAAAGCTCCTCGATCACGGGGATGACACGCCGGAGCTCCTCCTCCACGGGGACGGGATCCGCTCCCGGCCGCGATGATTCGCCCCCGATATCGATGAAATCGGCGCCATCCTCTTCCATCTCCAGGGCACGGCTGACCGCCGACTCCGGATCGGCGTACCTGCCGCCGTCGAAAAAAGAATCAGGGGTAACGTTCAGTATGCCCATGATACAGGGCCGTTCAAATGTATAGGTGCGTCCTGCGATCTTCACCCTCTCCCCTCCTCCGGTGCGGTTCTCTAAAGCGTGTAGGTGGAATCGTTCAGTATCCGGTACAGCAGCCTGCGGGATTCTTCGGCGTAAGTATCGTCGAATCCCGTTTTCTCCCGGATCCGGGCGCGTAACTGTTCAATTGCGCTGTCGCGCTGGCCCTGCCGGAAGAAAATTACTCCGAGATAGTAATGACTGTCCCTGTTTCCGTTCAGTTCCAGGGCCCGTTTGAAAAGACCGGCCGCCTGTTCGGGTTTTTCGTCGTTGAAATAGGCGATTCCGAGATTGTAAAAGGCATCACCGTAGTCGGGCCGAAGCGCCAGGATCCTTTCATAGGTGCTGATGATATTCAGCACGTCGTTCTTGAGTACATATATCTTGCCCAGCGCCATAAGCGCGTCGATTGAATTCGGGTCAAGCTGCAGCAGCCGGCGATAGAGCCGGATCGCCTTATGGGGGAGATTGCGGAAATAATATGTTTCTCCGGCCGCGAGGACCGCGGTCACATCAGCCGGGTTGAGTTCGAGAATGCGCGTGTAGAGCGCCATCCTGCTGCGAAATCCCAGTTCGTGAATGCGCTTTTCATGGAGTCTGCTCAGCGCCATGAGAGCGGCGGGATCGTTCCTGTCCAGGGAAAGCGCCTTTCCGAGATAATACTGTGCCTGGTTCCACTCTTCCCTGTACACGGCAATCGTACCAAGAAGGGTGAAGGCGTCTGCATCCGCCGTGTCCCTGGACGTATAGGACAGCAGCAACTGTTTTGCCCGCAGAAAGTCATCTTCGGCGAACCGCCCTTCAGCCTTTTTTGTGCAGCCCTCTGCGATGAGTGTTCTGGAGAGGCCCAGGACGACCTCGCCGACCCCCGGCTGAAGAGCATCCAGACGCGCGTATGTCGACAGGGCGGACGAGCGGCTGCCGAACAGCTCATTGCGGCGCGCTTCCCCCAGAAGCGCCCACTCCCTGCCGGACCGGAGACCGTACTCTGTTCCGGACGGTTGAACCGGCTCGTGAATCAGCCGGTTCGCGAGGCTGCTGAAAAAACGGCCGGGATCGTCGTAAAACAGGGTATCAGCATGGATATCCGGTTCCTGGGTCTCTCCGCCGCAGATTTCGCAGGCCAGCGCCATGCCGTTCCCGAGCGTGTCCCGTACCGATATCAGCACGGGTACGGTGACACCGGCGGCGGAAAAGAAGCGGGCGCAATAGCCGGAGCTGAACAGAGAATCCGGTTCCACGGCCGCATTGAACCAGCTCATATCCTTGACGAGGACCGACCCGCCGGCACGCCGGCGAAGCGCGGTGTTCGCCATCAGGGCGACAGACGCATCCCGTTCACCGTATTGGTGCAGCGAGGGGATGACCGCAATGCTCTGCAGCGGCCGCCTGCGTGCCGCGTTAAAGAGCCCGAAAAGCACGAGAGCGGAGCTGAGGATGAGAAGCGTGTTACGAAGGTGCCGAAAGCGGTGCACACGCAAAAGAAGCACATATCCGAAAAAAAACAGTCCGGAGAATATCAGTGATATGGTGCCGACAGTATTCAATCAATCCCCCTGGCCACGGGCTGCGCCGGGCACTGACCGGCCGACTGCGCCCGGAAAACTATCATTCGGCTGTCTTTTGCCGAGAACGGGGTTTCCCCTTCGTTTTTGTCTCCGGCTCCGGCTGCCTCTTCTTTCCTGACGGCGCGGATTTGGGGCGCAGTGACTCCCCGTTGAATATCTTTTCTATTTCCTCTCCGTCAAGGATCTCCCGCTCGAGCAGCGCCGCGGCAAGACGGTGCAGCGTGTCGATATTATTCTTGATAAGGGTGCGGGCCCGTTTATCCGCATCGATAACGAGCTGCTTGACTTCCTTGTCGATGAGCACCGCGGTGGATTCGCTGTAGTCTCGATGCTGGGATATCTCCCTCCCGAGAAATATCTCCTCCGATTTCTTGCCGAAGGTTACCGGTCCGAGCGATTCACTCATCCCCCATTCGCAGACCATTTTCCGGGCCAGCTCGGTGCATCGCTCCAGATCGTTTCCGGCGCCGGTGCTCTGTTCATCAAAGACGATCATTTCGGCGGCTCTGCCCCCGAGCATATGTGCCATGATTCCCTGACAGTAGCTGCGGGTGTAATTATGTTTCTCGTCGATAGGGAGGAATGAGGTGACCCCCAGCGCCCTGCCCCGGGGAATGATCGTCACTTTATGAACCGGATCGGTGCCGGGAGTGAGTTTGGACACCAGCACATGTCCCGATTCATGATAGGCGGTGGTTCTTTTTTCATCTTCGGTGATGACCAGGCTTCTGCGTTCGGCACCCATCATCACTTTGTCCTTTGCCTCTTCGAAATCGATCATTTGAACGTTTTTTCGGGCCCGCCGTGCAGCCAGAAGCGCCGCTTCATTCACCATATTTGCCAGGTCGGCTCCGGAGAAGCCCGGCGTTCCCTTGGCGAGAACATCGAGATTCACGTTCTTCGCCAGGGGTATTTTCCTCGTATGGACTTTGAGAATACCCTCCCTGCCCCGGACATCCGGGCGGTCGACCACCACCTGCCGGTCGAACCGTCCCGGCCTGAGCAGAGCCTGATCGAGCACATCGGGACGGTTGGTCGCTGCAATGAGAATGACTCCTTCATTGGTCTCGAATCCATCCATTTCCACCAGCAGCTGATTTAGCGTCTGCTCGCGTTCGTCATGGCCGCCTCCCAGACCCGCGCCCCGGCGCCGGCCCACCGCGTCGATCTCATCGATAAAAATGATGCAGGGGGCGTGTTTCTTGCCCTGTTCAAAGAGGTCTCTCACCCGGGAGGCCCCCACACCAACGAACATCTCCACAAAATCCGCTCCTGAAATGGAGAAAAAGGGCACGCCCGCTTCTCCGGCGACCGCCTTGCCGAGAAGGGTCTTGCCCGTACCGGGAGGGCCGAGCAGCAGCACCCCCTTGGGGATGCGTCCCCCCAGCGCCTGAAATTTCTCCGGCGCCTTCAGAAAATCGATAATTTCCGTCAGCTCCTGCTTCGCTTCATCAGCGCCGGCGACATCCTTGAAGGTCACTTTGGATATATTCTCCGAAAGCAGCCGGGCTTTGCTCTTGCCGAAACTGAAGATTCCCTTGGAACCGCCTCCCCCCTGCATGCGGCGCATGAGGAAAAAGTAGAGAAAAATGAAAAGAATCCAGGGGATAAGCGGCAGAAGATAGCCGAGCCAGCCTGCTGATTTTTCCCTGAATTCATACTGGAGCCCCAGTTCGTCCCACCCGGAGACCATCTCTCTGTCGATAAAGGGCAGCGTCGTCTTGAACCGGGTAAAATCGACGCTGACGTTGCCCTTCATGATACTGTCCGGATGTTTGAGAACGCCGTGAAAGTCGTTGTCGATGATCTCGGCGTTTAAAATCGCCTCTCCGGCCAGCAGCTGCTGGTATTTGGAGAACGGTATCTCCACCTCACCGTTCCTGCCGGAGTTGAATATGCTCACCATATAGATTATGCCGATGAAAACAATGATCCAGAAAAAGAGGGTTCTCGAGAGCTTTTTCCACTGAAATCTATCATCATCGGGCGCTTGTTTATCTGCCATCTGCTTCGTTCCTTTTAGCGTTATTGTCCATGGCCGGAAAGCGGCACGATTTCCGCCTTCAGAGTTTCCGTCGTACTTTCCGTGATTTTAAACCGGTCGTCGATGCGACACCCGACTACCCAGACGATGCGGCTTCCGCTGGTGAGGACCGGTATTCGGTCCCGTTGAAAAACCGGGATCTTTTCATCGGTAAAAAAATCCTGGATCTTTTTTTTCCGGTTCATGCCCAGCGGCACAAACCGGTCACCGGGACGCACTGCCCTGAGCACCAGCGGCTCCTCGATCAGACCGCCGTCCAGGAACTCCAGGGATGTACCGGCCGGGAAAGGGGATCGCGGCGGTCCGGAGAGCGTGTCGATCCTGATCCGGAATCCGCACTCCGGAATATCATACCACGAACCGGCGGCAAGGTTCCTGGTTTTAACGTTCACCTCTCCGGTTCTGAAAGCCAGCCGGCCTGCGCTCTTGACGCAGGTGACGCCGCCGGTCAGTTCCAGGCGGCTGCCGGATGCACCGCGGCAGATCATCTCCCACACCCGGTCGATTTCCTGATATCCGGGCGGATGACCGTCTGCGCTCAGGCGTGTCAGAATCCGAATCAGGAACCGCTTTTGAACGGCTTTAAGATAGGACATAAAATTATCAATATCAAGCATAATCTCCCCGCAGGAATCAGTCGTAATTGCTGTAGATTCCACATCTTGTGAAAGATGTAACAGACACTCGTCAACTTCGTGAAGAATGGAGGCTGTCCGGCACAGAGGCGGCACGGGATCGCTGTCGAACGTTTCCCTGATTGCCGGAATCAGCCGGTGCCGGATTCTGTTTCTGAGATAATCGTCAGCCGCGTTTGTCTCATCCGTCATAAAGGAGAGGCCCCTCTCGGCGGTGTAGGCAAGAATGGCCCCCCGGGTGAGGGCGAGCATGGGATGGATGACTGCGCTGCTTCGGGGTTTGATACCGCCGAGTCCGGCCGGTCCGGATCCGCGCATCAGGTTCATGATGACGGTTTCGGCCTGATCATCGGCATGGTGGCCGAGACTGATGCATGTATACCCCTCGGAAGACAGCAGACGGTAAAAAAACCGCATCCGCAGCTCCCGGGCCGCGGCCTCGATGGAAAGACCGTTGTCAGCGGCATGACGGCGCACATCACCCGTATCAGCATGATAGGGTATACCCGCACGGGCGGCGATTTCGGCACTGAAACGCTCGTCCCTGTCCGCTGTCTTTTCCCGCAGGCGGTGGTTGAAATGGGCTGCGGCAACCGAAAAACCGCGTATGCCTGCAAGCCGCAGCAGCAGGTCGAGCATGGCCACGGAATCGGCACCGCCGCTCAGGCCGGCAAGAACACGGTCACCCGCAGCGATAAGCCCGTTTCGGTCCACATAGTCGGCGAATGGGTCGAACAGGTCCGTCATGAACCATTCCTTTCAAAAAAAAAGCCTTTCCGTATAACGAGAAAGGCCGGTGCCGCATCGGGCGGTGATGGAAGTAGCGGTGCAGGGATTCGAACCCCGGACACGTGGATTATGATTCCACTGCTCTAACCAGCTGAGCTACACCGCCTTTTGAGGTAAAAAAGATAACGCATTCGCCGTCAAAAGTCAAGAGGTTTTCTTGCAGCGGCGGAACAATCCGCCGCTGCGTCAATTCCGGATCACCCCTGCGCGACGAACATGTACCCGCCGGCGGGACCGCCCCTATTCACCCCCTATCTGCATCTCCCGGATCCGGAAAGTGGGTGCGGTAAAGGTCCGATTCAGATCGAGATCATCGGCTACCATATCGATTCCGGTGAGCATATCCCCGGCGGCGCCCGCAATGGTCAACCCCTTGACCGGAAAGCTGATCCTGCCGTTTTCGACCCAGAATCCGGAGGCGCCGCCGCTGAAATTGCCGTTTACAGGATTGATGCCGTACCCGGTCACTTCCCGCAGCACCAGTCCCCGTTTCGTGGACCTGATGATGTCGTCCGCGGATACGGTGCCGGCCTGCATGTAGAAATTATGGCTGCCGATCCCCGGAAGTGACGAGAATCCGCCCCTGGAGGCATTGCCGGTGCTTGCCGTTCCGGCCCGCGCGGCCACCATGGTATTGTACATAAATCCTTTGAGCACGCCGTTTTCAACGATCACCCGCCGCTGTGTCGGCACACCTTCGCCGTCGAAAGGGAGGCTGGCCAGTCCTTTGGGCCGCCGTCCGTCATCGATGAGCGTTACGAGCGCTGACATGATCGGCTGATCCAGTTTATCACCCAGGAAGCTGGCACCCTGCACCACCTGGTTCCCGTTCACCGCCGCCAGTACGCCGCCCAGGATCGATCCGGCGGCGTCCGGGTGCACAATGACCGGCGCTCTCTGGGTCCTTACAGGCCGGGGATCGAGCATGGACCAGGCTTTTTCCGCGGCCGCGGCCGCGATCTCCCGTTCCGGGGCAAGGTCCGCGAAGAACCGCCGGCCGCAGTATTCAGCTCCGTCACATTTCTGTTCGCCCTTCTCGGCAACCACCGAGACGCCGAGGAAACAGGCGCCTTCCCTGCACACCTGCACGAGGCCGTGAGTGTTTGCGATATATATTTGCCGCCCGCTCTCTCCGAAAGAAGCGCCGGCGCTCCTGGTGATGCGTGCATCGGCCATTGCCTGCTTCTCCAGCGAAACGGTCATGGCGATCTTTTTCTCGAGGGGAACGGCGGCGATCCCGGGGTCGTACAGCCCCTCCACCGTTCCCGCATCCGCCGGGGCCGGCAGCACATTGTACTCATCGGGGGTAGTGATCCGCGCCATGTCCACCGCCCGGTCCAGGGCGCTGTTACATGCGGCCTCGGACACATCGTTGCTGTGCGCGAATGCCATGGCTCCCCTGACGAACACCCGCACACCCACACCCTGGGAAGCGGCTTCCTGGACCGTTTCGACGTCACCGTTTCTGACTTCCACTGACAGGTCCCTTCCCGTCTCCAGGTATACTTCCGCGGCGTCGGCGCCCTTTTTCACCGCCGCCCTTACAGCTTTTTCCACAAATAATCTATAATCCATGATACGGCTCCTTTTTCATCGACATGTGAGGGACAAAAACCGGATCGGTCTCGTGTCAGCCCGCCTTGCTTCCGCCCACATTGATTCCCCGCAGCCTGACCGTGGGCTGACCGGCCGTGACTTCGGCCATCTGACCCTTGCCGCAGATACCGGGACCGAAGGCGAGATCGTTTCCGACCGCGTCGATACCCGAGATGATATCCAGGCAGCTGCCGATGAGTGTTGCACCCTTGACGGGAACGGTGATCCTGCCGTTTTCAATGAGATAGACTTCGCGGCAGGTGAAATTGAACACGCCGGTGACCGGGTTGACGCTGCCGCCGCTGAGGCTCTTTACAAAGATCCCCCCGGGAGTGGAAGCGACGATATCGTCAGGATCACTGTCGCCGCCCTCAATAAAGGTGTTGGTCATCCGGGGAATCGGCAGGTACCGGAAGCTCTCCCTTCGTCCGTTGCCGGTGCGTTCGAGCCCGAGCTGGCGGGCGGAGAGAATGTCCGTCATGTACTTCTCGAGCACGCCGCTGCGAATGAGCACGTTGCGCTTCATCTGGGTGCCTTCGTCGTCGTAGTTGGTGGTGCCCCGGAAACTGGGAAGGGTGCCGTCATCGACCATGGTAAAGCAGTCACTGGCCACCTTCTGTCCCAGTCTGCCGGTGAAAGCGCCGATCTTTTTCGCGATATTGTCCGCTTCCAGAGGATGTCCGACCGCCTCGTGCACGAGCACGCCCCCCCATCCGTTCTGCATGACCACATCCATTCTGCCGGCCGGACATTCCTGTGCGTCCAGCATAACCACCGCCTCTTTTGCCGCGGTGCGGGCGACCTCTTCGGGAGTGACCTCATCGAACATCTCGAATCCGGAATGGCGGCTGAGCCGCTCCCGGGCCATGTGCCGGGTGCCCTTGCCTTCGCTCATGACATTGACGATAAAAAAGAGAAGCGGCAGTTCATCGGTAAGCAGCAGCCCCTCACTGTTGGCGATGGTGCGCCCTCTGATCTCGTCATAGTAGGAGATGAGGGCGAGTTTTATAGCCGGGTCGAAATCGAGGGCCGCCTGGTTTGCCCTGCGCATGACATCGAGCCGCTTTCCATCGGCCACGGCGGCAAGGGGCATATCGACGGTGACATAGGATTCCCTGCTGCTTTTCGTCACCGGTACAGGATCGGCGGGGGTGCCGCCCCGGGCGATAGCGGAAGCGATATCGGCCGCCCGGTGCAGTTTCTCCTCGCTGAGATCGTCCGTATAGGCATATCCGGTCTTGTCTCCGGACAGTACCCGCACCCCGGCTCCCTGGGTGATCCCGAACACCGCATTCCTGAACTTCGATTCCTCCATGGATATGTGACGCACGATTCGCTTTTCGATGTACACCTCGGCGAAATCGCCTCCTTTGGCGAGCCCCCTCCGGATGGTGGAATCAAGCAGGCTCGGGTCCAGTTCCGTCCGCACGGATATTTCTTCGGCGGAGCTGCAGGAGGAAAGCCCCGACAGCAGCGCGGGGGTTACGGCCAGGGCCGCCCCTCCCCTGAGAGTTTTCGTCAGGAATTCCCGGCGGGGTATGTCACGCACCGAATACCATTGTCTCTTCATCTGTGACTCCTCTTTAGGTGGTAACGAAATCTAAAAACTCCCATACAACCCGAGAGTATACGTGCGCATGGGCATAAGGTTGCTCTCCATGGGAGCGTAATTGTACTGCAGCAGATTGCGGATACCCGCCTGCAGACGGTACCGCGACAGCTGCAGCGAGACATCCAGATCGAGGAAATGCATGGGCACGCGTTCGTTGATGGGGTAGACTTTGACCTCGGCGATCCTGGATGCGTAGCGGTACCGTACCTGGCCGGTAAGGGGACCGCTTTTTATGAACCCGCCGGCGGTTCCCAGAACATTCGGCCGGTAGGGCAGCGGTTCACCGGTCTCCATGTTCTCATGGCCCATAGCCGTGAGACTCAGCTGGCAGCCGCTGCTGCAGGAGTGTCCCAGAAGACGCAGGCTCCCGCCCACATTCAGGGCGGCCTCGAATCCGTACACTCTCGCGTCAGGGACGTTCCGGAACTGGATGAACCCGCGGATGAGGTTCATGTGCGCTTCGATGAGATCGTCATAGCGGGTGTAGAATCCCGAGATGTCAACACTGCAGTCGGCGGAGAAGAGGTGTCGGATCCCCACATCATAGGCACGGGAGCGCTCTGCGCGCAGGTCTTCGTTTTTTCGGATCGAGAAATTCATTATCGACAGTTCCAGAAACCGTTCCACCATGGTGGCGGCGCGAAAACCGCTTCCGGCCGATGCCCTGAGATAGGTCCCGGGCAACGGCTGCCAGTTGAGGCCGATGCGGGGGCTGAAGAGATCCTCGCCCGGCTTTTCTCTCAACTGATAGCGATCATACCGGAAGCCTGCGGTCAGCCGCAGCGCGGGTGTGACGGTCCACTCGTCCTGCAGATAGGGCCCCAGGGAATATCCGGAATGAGCGCCGAAATAACGGGTGCTGGCAGCGTCCTGCTGAAATTGAACACCGCCGGTAATCCGGTGCCCGGGACCCGGGATCCAGTGGGCCTGGAGTTCCGCCCCCTGTCCCAGGGCGGGGTTGAAATCGGAAGGGGTGCCGAATTCGCTGCCCATGAGGGTTCGCACCAGCGAGGCCCGCACGTTAAGGGCACAGGCCGCGGAAACGGGAATATCGACTTTAGTGTAGAGGTTGAGCTGATTGGTGACCGCGTAGCTGTTTCTGCCGGCTTCATCGACTTCATACGGATCGTTCTGACTCTTCCACTGCACGAAATATCCCTGATCGTTCCGGTTGAATGAACCGTATCCTGTCCAGGTGATTCCCCCGGGAAAGAGATAGCTGAACCTGGCGGTGAAGGCCGACTTTTCAGCCCTGCCGAGCTCGTGGTATCCGGTCGTATAGAGGTATCCGGCTGACACCCGCATGCTGAACCGGCCGAACCGTTTCGCATAGCTGATATCGGGACGCACATAAAAAAGGCGGGACGCATCGGTCCATTCCCACTCCCGGTACCAGGGTCTGTCGTATTTTCCGCTGTTCAGGGACAGACCGAGGCGGGCGGACGACTCAGGTGTCTTGGTGATCACATTCACCACGCCGCCGAGGGCGCTGGCGCCCCAGAGCGTGGATCCGGCGCCCTTGAGCACTTCTATTCTTTTTACATCGAGCACCGGGATCATATCCCAGTTGAAGCCGCCGGTATCTGCGGCGTACACGGGTACGCCGTCCAGCAGGAGCAGCACCTTGTTTCCCGCCCCGAAGGTGTAGCCAGTGGATCCGCGAATATTCAGCTGATCGCCGACGAAATGGACGCCCGCGAGCTGCTCCAGGGACTGGACGAGGGTCATGGCATTCTGTCGTTCGATATCCCGGGCCGTGACCAGGGAAATGGATACGGGTGAACGGTTGAGTGTCTGTTCCGTCTTGCCGCCGATCACCACCACGGGATCGAGTTCGACCACGGTTTCCCTGAGGGAAAAATTCACTGTTGTCACCGCATCGTCCCGTATCACCACCCCCTCAACTGTTTCCGTGGCATACCCGATGCGGGAGGCGATAACCGTGTAGGTCCCGGCCGGCAGCCGGCCCGTGCGATAGCCGCCGTCCTCCCTGCTGGCCGTTCCGAACAGGGTTCCGCTGACGATAATGTTTACGGAGGAAACGGCCCGTCCGGTAGCCGCATCGATAACCCGGCCGCCGAGCACCCCCTGGGAGGCCAGGGGACGGGGTGCGGTCAGAAAAAAGACAACACCGAGCAGGATTCCGGGCGAAAGGCCCCGGTACCGTCCGAAAGAAGTCATTGGCCCGATCCCGCAGGAATGATGTTCCAGTCGGCCGTGATATCGATGCCGCCGAGATGCTCGCCGGCCTCGAGGCTCAGCTGCCCGTCATAGACTCCCAGAACCGTGAATTCGGTCATGGCATCTTCCTCGGCCAGCCAGAACACGGCGAGATAGTCGATGCCGCCATGCCGCACAGGGAGCGTGTAATCATAGGTATTGGCGGCGCTGTTATAGTGCGGGGATTCGGGGCCGATACTGAAGTCGATGGACTTGAGCCAGACAAGATAGTGGATGTCATCCTTCGGCTCGAACCGGTAGGCGGCAACCGCCGTGGCCTGGGTGTTTTTCGGAAAGGGACCGCCGAACCGGATGGTGCCGCTGATGGAGGCGTCCCGCTTCACCGTGTCCCAGTTGGCATAGAGGTCGATGCTGAATTCCGGCTCAGATTCAGAGAGGGTGAAGTCAAGGGGCGCGAGATTGTTTTCAGGATTGAGGGGCAGCCCGAGTATATCGGCGAAGTTGGACTCCGTATCCCGGTTATACCACCAGAGGCAGATGGCATCGTAATGACCGTAAGGCAGGACAATTTCAGCGTGTACGGTATCCAGGCCGATGGGAAGGCTGTTGGGACTGTGATACATCTGGTTGATTGCCTGGGGAGGGAACTCCGGGGCGACACTGAGGTAGATACCCTGGGTGTTATCAGGCGGATCATTACGGAAAATCACCCGGGCCTTCACCGTTCCCGGCAATGGCGCCAGTCCGTGGCTGATACGGCAGCCGCTCCAGACGATGACGGCGGCTGCCATGAGGCCGGCTGCGACGCGAAACAGTTTCACCGGTCCGGTCATGCTGCCTCACCTCACCAGCGAGCACGTTTGCGTGAGAATGGTGTCGCCGTGGCGAAGCCTGCAGATATATATACCGCTTCCGAGAGGGCGGTGCTGTTCATCCCGCCCGTCCCAGTTGAGCGAGAGGGTACCGGGCGTGGCGTCTCCCGAATAGAGCTGTCTCACCGCTTCGCCCCGCAGGTTGTACATGGTTACGGAGAGGAATCCGCGGCGGGGAATACTGCATCGGAAGACCGTTTCGCTGTTGAAAGGATTGGGATAATTCCGCGAGAGGAGATATCGTGCCGGCAGCGCGGCCCCCTCCTCTGCTGCCTGCATGCTTCGGGACTGGAGGGTGAACCGGCGAACGGCCGGGTGCGCCACCAGGGCGCCCATGATTGCGCCGTCGGCGCCATCCAGACCCGATTCGAGGAAATAGGCGGTAAATCCAAGCTCAAGATTGGCGCTGTTCTGGGCGAGCTGACGCAGCAGCACACCCTGGTCGCCGTAGGAAAGGGTGTCGCCGGTATCACCGCCGCGCACCCTCGTGCCATCGGCCTGATCACCGCTTTCGCTGTCATGATAGTAAAGCTGCACATCCTGCCAGGAGGTGTCGGTAAACGATACCCAGGTGAATACGGATCCCTGGACGCCGCTGGTCAGGGACCACTCGGCCACGGGCATATCCATATAGGTGTCCACCGGATCGGGCCCGCCGTCAATGAGGGTTCCCTGATTGCGGGGATTATAGAAACGCATGCCGGAGGCCGCTGCATTGAAATCCCAGGACTGGCGCAGCAGGTCGAGCTCTATGTATATGTCGTCATCTGTCTGATACATCGCCTTGAGCTCGTCGGGATCGAGACTGGCGCCGCCGCTGACCGTGCTTGACCAGGGATAGAAGACCGACTGGACGTAAAATGCGAGGTCGTCCAGCCTGGTGGTTCCGAACCGTATTGTCTGGCGGACTTCCCTGATCATCCGGACCACCGGGTCGTCGCTTGTCCTGTGATAAAAGCGGTCACCATCCGCGGCTGTATACAGATAGAGGTTGTCGCGCTCATTGGCGGAAGGGATGAAACTCCTGCCCATGATGATGGGGAATCCGGCCCCGAGATCGATAAGGCCGCTGAAACGCAATTTCTGGGTATCGAAGATGTCGACGCCGGTACCCCAGGGCGGGTTGACGGCGATATCCCGCAGCACGCCGCTCACCGGATCGAAAGCGAGGACATACCGGTCGGTAGCGATACGCTGCTGCTGCATATCGTAGCTGAACACATAGGGACGGGGAACCTCGCAGGATCCGGCGGGGCAGCGGTAAAGGTAGGCATAGCGTCTGTCGGTATCGTCGTCAGGGCTGACAAGGGCGATCTCGATCCTGGGGTGGCGGCTGCAGAGGGAATCGGCGGGCCAGTGGTTTCCGGCCTCATCACCGCAGTCGCCGATCATGAACGCCAGTTCATCATTGGAATCGAGCAGCCCGTCATCAGGAGCGAAATAGGTATAGCGAAGCACCGTATCGGGCAGACGGAACGGATCGGGGACGCGGGCCACCTCATCGATCTGAAACGGCATTACCCGCCACGCATCAGGGCCGGCGTCATAGGCAAAAAGAAACAGTTCCTCCAGGGGCGCCCCGTTCAGGGCGGGGATCTCGATTCCCCGGATCACGACGGGCTCGCAGATCCTCTCTTCCATCGTCGCCTGGGCCCGGCTGCTCACGGGCAGCAGCAGTGACAGGACGATGAGAACACGTGATGGCAGGTTCTTCATATGTATGTCCACACTTTTGACACCGCGTAACCCGCGCTGCTGCGCCGGATCGCGAAGCACCGGCCGCAGGGCGCAGGGAGGTAAATGAAACCGGCCGGCACTGCAGCAGCTGCGGCGCCGGCCGGGTAAGATGGTACCGAATTATCAGGCCAGCGTCGCAACCATAACCGCTTTGATGGTGTGCATCCTGTTCTCCGCTTCATCGAAAACAACGGACCGTTCGCTCTCGAACACCTCCTCGGTCACTTCCATCTCGGGAAGCCCGAATTTTTCCTGGATCTGCTTTCCCACGGTGGTGTCGGTGTTGTGAAAGGAGGGCAGGCAGTGCATGAAGACCGTGTCGGGCTTGCCGGTCCTGTCCATCATCGCCCGGTTCACCTGATAGGGCTTCAGCAGCTCGATCCGCTTTTCCCAGACATCGTCGGGTTCGCCCATGGATACCCAGACATCGGTGTAGATCACATCGGCGCCTTTCACTCCCCTGTCCACATCGTCGGTGATAGTGATTGTTGCGCCGGTCTCTTTGGCGATCTCTTTGCACTGTTTCACCAGAGCATCTGCAGGCTGAACGCTTTTCGGGGCCACGATGCGGAAATCCATCCCCATCTTGGCGCCGCCGATCATAAGCGAGTTGGCCATATTGTTCCGGCCGTCGCCAGTGTAGACAAACGTGATTTCGTTGAGGGGACGTTTGAATACCTCCATCACGGTCATGAAATCGGCCAGGATCTGGGTCGGGTGGTATTCATTCGTAAGCCCGTTCCAGACCGGCACGCCGGCATAGGCCGCCAGCTCTTCCACCACACTCTGCCCGAAACCGCGATACTCGATGCCGTCATACATGCGGCCCAGCACCCGGGCCGTGTCTTTCATCGTCTCTTTATATCCGATCTGACTGCCGCTGGGACCGAGATAGGTCACATGAGCGCCCTGGTCCAGGGCCGCAACCTCAAAGGCGCAGCGGGTGCGGGTGGATGCTTTTTCAAAAATGAGGGCGATGTTCTTCCCTGTGAGCAGCTGCCGCTCGGTGCCGCTGTATTTGGCCTTTTTCAGGTCGATGGACAGGTCGAGCAGAAACTGAATTTCTTTGGGGGTGAAATCCAGAAGCGTAAGAAAGTGCCGGTTTTGAAGATTGAATGCCATCTGTGTCTCCGTAGGTTTTGTTCACGATTCTCACTGCAATATAGGGAAAATTTCAGGAAAACAAAATGGATTATTGGAGTTCATTCAGGAAAATCACAAAATCGACGAGGCGGCGCCGTTTCAGACAAACAGGTGCAGGCACCAACAGCCCGGGACTGTCTGCGGCACCGGCATCGGCACCGGACCGGATGTCACGCAGCATGCAAAACGGTCATTCCCTGTGTGCCGATCACCAGTAGTGATACACAAGTTCACGGCTAGTGCTTCGGTACACGCTGGCGACCTGATCCATCACTTCCTTTGACAACGGCGGCAGATCGGCAGCCTGCTCGAAAAACAGTTCCGAGGGGCGGTGACGGAACGTGTTGAAAATGATCTGGATGGATTGGACACGTGGATCCTCTGTGGCTTTGAGCGCTTTCTCTACCCGTTCCACACTGACGCCGTATTAGCGGACTGTTTTGCTGCCGACGAGGTGATCAAGCGACCTTTTTCAATAAAACAATAGCAGCCTGTATATTCGGCAATTCACGATTTATATATATGTCCTCTCAAGTCTTGCATATTCTTTGGGTGTCCAGGTAGTGTCGTGTCCTGTCACACGGGCTTTTTGGCTTGCCAGCTGTTTTGTCAGCTCCCGATCATGGGATCTGAAGATCTCAATAGGTGTGTATACCAGGAGGACACCGGCACCGCAAAGAGCAACAGCGCTGATCATTCTCACAAACCCCATGAATTCCGCATCTTGCGGTAAAGAAAATCCGACTATACCAATTACCGCTGAAATTGGAAAAAACTTGAGAAAGGTGATGCATGCTTCCTTCCGGCATTCTTTCCTGAATGTACGGGTGCACTTCTCACATATGTGAATATCGAAGGAGATGAGATCCCTGTAGCGGGATACAGTGGTTTCATTATGTAAAAGGGTAGTATGTTTGGATGTAGAGATGTGCTTTCCTGCGTACCATGTAAGGGTTTTCACACCCTTCACTTCTGCAGCGCATTTGTCACAAGTCATCATACTTTTATAAATCTTAGTATCCCCCATAATAGGCTCCTCCCTGCGGGAAAGACAGAAACGGGATCTTATATTTAAACGGAGATCAGTTTTCGCCAGACAGCCACCCATTTTTGATTTTCAAATGTTAAAACAAACAGATCTTTTCCCGACTCATTATACGGTTTTCCATTCATCTCCCAGGTCAGAGTATAGGCATATGCGGTCGTCGCCGTACAGGTCGGCCGTGTCGAAAAAATTGACGATCTGTTCCATGCCTCTTTTTGCGCAGTCAGAGATTCGTTGTTATCTGCGTATACACGAGTGCCGCCGATGACCCAGACGGTGAAACTCACTCCGGAAATCCTCCAACCTGGACGGCCCAGGCAACGATACTACATTACTCTTCTTATGTGCTGTAAAACAGATACCTATCATACGCACCAATGGCCGCCATATGACTGTGCACGCAATGGTGCGGCATCAGGGTGAACAGAATATATGGAGAGTGTTATTTTTACCAGATTCCCGGGATAAGACGGTAACGCACCCGTGACGCATATTCGCGGTAGCCCGGAAGCTCGTCCTGAAGGGTACGGTCTTCCAGCGCCGTGCGGATACCGTTGAGTATGATTACCACGATGCACGGGATCGCGACCCAGCGGGAACTGAAGAAGAACGGCGCAGCCATCCAGGCGGCGATTCCGCCCGCGTATCCCGGATGACGCACGACCCGGTACGGACCGGTGTCGATCACGGCGTGGCCGCGATCGGTCTGAATCCGGACATGGGAGGAAAAGAACGGGTTGACCGTCATCGCCCAGGTACCGAGCATGCTGCCCGTAAAAATCAGGCAAAGCGCAATGATTTGGATGTAGTCGGGAAGATCTGGTGTCCACCCGAAACGCTCATCCAGCCCCGCGACGATCCAGGAAATAAACGGGCCGTAGATCGCTGTCACCGGCAGGAGCACCCTGTCCCAGGCTTTCACCCCCTCTCTCCGGCCGGCTTCGGCCCGCTCTTTCGCCATGTCGGGATATTTCAGGATGATGAGCGCCCGGCTGGACACGAGGACGGCCAGGGTCATGCCCGTATAGGCCCAGCCTTCCCACCAGCGAAGACGCCCCGCCGCAATGAAGAGCACCGCCAGCATGACAAGTGTCGTTGCCAGAAAGCGGATGACCAGTGACCAGGGAATGAGGCCGGTCCCGTTCTCTTTGTCTTTTTGCTTCGATTGTGCATGCATCGTGTGCCTCGCAAACAGTCGTTGAGATCTACCTCGATGCTTCCCGGGCTTCCAGAAAAAATCACAGTGATGTCTGCACAGTCCGGTAAAATGACGTCTCCTCTATCACCTGTTACAAAACGACAACTGAATTATCCACACCGTGTGTACCTGAGGGAATATATTTGTCAGCTTCCCAGTCATTTTCCCATTTCTCATGATCAATCAGGTAGCGGTACTGATACTCTCTCCCGGTTTCCAGTTCCATAACCAGACTGAAAGACCCATCAGCCAGCTTTTTCATAGGATTCTCGTCGGGACGCCAGTCATTAAACTCTCCCGCTAACTGTACGGATTCAGCATTCCCAACTGCCTTTTTCGACATCCTGAAAGTCACTTTGCAGACCGGTCGATTTTTTAAGTAACGTTTTGTTAACGCCATGGTATCCCCCTGATAGAATTGCAATTGATGCGGACAGCACTTCAGACCGTAATGAACAACGGTATCACAATCAGCGGAAAACTGCTGGAAAATCAGCTTTCACCGCTATCATGTCTGTGCCGGTAATATCAGAAAGTTTTATTATAAACTCACGATATGCCGGTTAGAATGTAATGAGATTTTTCAGAAAAAGCCACACATATCATAATACTTGAATCGAAATCCTGCAATTGATACCTTCCCCTGCGGCCGGATGATTGGATTGTGCACTATGGTCACTCTACCTGAACGGGAGAATCCACTATCCCGTAACTTTGACCTTAATGCCGGTTCTTTCGAAAATATCCTCGTACAGTTCAATATATTTCCGGGCCGTATCACGAATATTGAATTTTTGAGTGCTCTCCCTGATAATCCGCTCCAGCACCCTGCACTTGAACGGTTTGTCATGCCGCCAGAACCGCATTGCCTCGCTTATACCGTAGAGCAAACCATCTGAATTATACTCTTCAAACACAAAGCCGCTCCCTATGAGGCCATTATGTGAGAGATGATGAACCGTATCGGCCAGACCGCCGGTCTTGCGCACTACCGGCGGCGTGCCGTATATCTGACCCACCACCTGGGGTGTCCCGCAGGGTTCATACAGCGAGGGCATCAGCACAAAATCACCTCCGGCCAGGCCCATCTGACTCAGTTTCCTCTCAAATGAACTGTAACGGACACGGTCAGGGAACTGTTCCTGCAGTTGCTTTGCCCGGGACACCAGCTCGGTATCCCCATTGGCAACAATCGCAATCTGAATTCGCTCCCATGTGCAATCGGACATCAAAGCCGGGATAATCGCCAGGAGCAGTTCGAACCCTTTCTGCGGCCGGGCGATGCGTGAAGGCCAGAAAAAGACAGGTGCATCCGGATCGATACGCAGCCCCATCTGTTTCTGAAGCAATTCTTTGTTCCTGGCCTTCCCTTCCCCGAGGCAGAGCACGTCCTTGGCTTGATCCGGCTCATACCAGTAGTTGTATGCGATCAGGGGATCTACTCTGGGATCCGCTTGGCTGGTTGGTGCATTGCGTATTCCCGAGGCTCTTCCCTTTTCATATCGCTCGATCACGATCGAACGCATGTATTCAGACATCAGGTTGTACTCTTTGAAATAGCCTTCAACGATCTCCTTGAGAAAAGTCTTGCTGACTGTGTTGATATGGTCTGCGGCATAAAGGCCGGATGTCATAAAATCAACCCAGGGATCCTTGTTCATCAGCTGATCGAAGGTTCCGAAGCTTTTCGCCTTTTTATCATCAATGATCAGGTGCCGCCAGAACGGGCTGATATCAATACTTTTTTCCCTCAGTTTACTGACCTGATCATGCATGGTGAAGACATTGTGAAAAGTCATCAGGCTCTGCATGCGCAGACTGCGGGCGGCGGGTGGAATCAATCCGGTCATCCAGTCGTTGCAATGCACCAACACATGTTTGTAGCGGTTTTTCAGCCGCGGGAGCAGCCGAGAGATTACGCCCCGCATGAATGCGATTGCCCTTTTCAAATTAATATCATCAATTCCCACAGACTTGTCATCATACACCCGTCGGGCGAACTTGAATATATCATCGGTGATCATATGAATACGGCCGGTGGCCGTAATCGTCGTTCGCAGCAAGTTATAGTCGCGCTCGGTGATCTGCTTCAGGTCCTGGAAGAGCGATTTGTACTCCGGCAGAGTCACATGTACATTGACACCCTGTTCGTTCAGCTCAGTGATCAGAGCAGCGGAGATATCAGACAGTCCTCCTCCGTCGCCGGTAGTGATATAGTTGGCCAGAGAGCCCATATTTGCCGGCAGATGAACAATTTCCGGAGTAGCGACCAGGATGAGCGGGAGGCTGCGGTTGTAGAGTACGTAGGGCGGCTGAGCAGCGTCAATGATTTCACTGAGACCCGATCGTACTTGAGAACGTGTCTCCTGCCAGAGCTCGATCTGCGATAGAGAAGGTGTTTGAGAAACGAATTTCTTTTCAAATGTATCGAGTATCTTATTAACCCGTTTTTCAATCTTCCGCATTCGTTTTTCACTGTTCATCTTTTCACTCCTCCATGGCTCCCGGAAAAAATCATTCCCCCGAATACCGGGATCGGGGAATCCGTACCGAATCCAGATTTTCCCGGCTCAAAAGAGTCGGCGGGACAAGACCTCTTACCGGGCAATCAGAACGACGACGCTTCTCCCTCCCGCCTTGTAGAACTCCTGTTGTTTCAGCCGGGTGCCATGATCAGCCTCGAGAAAATCCTTTCCAGGCGGCTCGGCCGTATCTACTATGCGATGCCAGTGCAAAGAATGGTGCTGCGGAAGCTTCATAACCATGGCCCGGCGGTAACTGTTAAAGATAAAAAATAAAAAATACTGCCGCTTGTCACTGGCCGTTTCACTGCCGTCCAGCTGGAAAGCGATAGTCCGTTTTTTGTAATCATCCCAGGAAGGCGGCTGCAGGTTCCGCCCGAACCACTGGATGTCGGGAACATTGTTCCCGTTGAAATCAAATCCTGCTACGTAGGTTTTACTGAATCTTGTCAGAAACCTCTTTCGGAACGCAATCGCTTTCCGGAAAAATTCATGGATATCCCCGTGTCGGGTGAGCCTGTCCCAGTCAAACCAGCTCAGGTCATTATCCTGGCAGTAGGCATTATTATTACCATGCTGGGTACGCAGCATTTCGTCACCGCCCAGGATCATGGGGGTCCCCGCCGAAAAGAGAAGCAGGCAGATACTGTTTTTAATCAATCGCATTCTCATGAAAAGGACGCGCCGCAGGCTTGTCCGTCCTTCTCTGCCACAGTTCCAGGAGTAATTATCATTGGTGCCGTCCCGGTTCTCTTCCAGATTGTCTTCATTGTGCTTCCAGTTATAGCTGAACAGATCGTAGAGGGTGAAGCCGTCATGACAGGTAATAAAATTCACACTATGACACGGCTGCCGACCCGAACGTCTGAACAGGTCTTCCGAGCCGGTCACTCTCCCGCCAAGATCCCGAACCTGATTATAATCACCTCGGATGAAGCGGCGCGCCGTATCCCGAAATCTTCCGTTCCATTCCATCCAGGGGGCGGGAAACTGCCCCAGGCCGTATGTCATCAGGTCCCAGGGCTCGGCGATCAATTTGATCCGGCTCAGCATCGGATCACTGGAGACGGCACGGAAAAACGATGCGGTGACATCAAGGCGGCCGTTCTGTTTGCCCAGTACGGTAGCCAGATCGAACCGGAATCCATCCACATGCATCTCTCTCACCCAGTACCGGAGCGAATCGATAATGAGCCGCAGTACCTGAGGATGTCCTATATTGATCGTATTGCCTGTCCCGGTTTCATTTACATACCCCCGGGCCGGACCGCCGTGGGCCGCAGCCAGCTGGTAATATGCCGGATTGTCTATCCCCCTGAAACAGAGGCTCGGCCCCATCTCGCTGCCTTCGCCTGTATGATTATATACTACATCAAGAATGATCTCAATGCCCTCTTTATGCAGAGCCTTCACCAGTTCCTTGAATTCATCCACCTGACAGCCGTAGGAGCTGCCCGTGCCGAATCGCCAGCCCGGCGCGAAAAAACCGATGGTGTTATACCCCCAGTAATCGGTTAATCCCCTGCCGGCAAGGAACCCGGGATTGTAGGACTCCTGTACCGGCAGCAGCTCCACAGCATTGATCCCGAGTCTTTTCAGGTGGGGAATTTTTTCGATGAACCCCTTGAAAGTGCCGGGAGCATGCACCCGGGCGGATCGGTCTCTCGTAAATCCCCGTACATGCACTTCATATACAATAAGCTGTTCGCAGGGGATGCCGGGGTGCTTGTCATCCTCCCAGTCAAAGCTGTTTGCCAGGGCCACGCATTTAGGCACCAGCCTGCCGTTATCTTCCTCACTGAACGACAGATCACCGGCGGCGTCATCTGGATTGTACCCCAGCAGCCGCGGATCGCCGTACGAAAACGGGCCGGTCAGCGCCCTGGCATAGGGATCGATCAGCAGTTTATGGTGATTAAACCGGAGACCCTTTTCCGGGATATACGATCCCTTTACCCGGTACGCATAAAGCTGGCCATGGCCGACACCGTGAACAACGACATGCCAGATGTCCTCGGTTTTATACGGGATACGGATACTATCGGTCGGCTCGTCTCCTGGATCATCATAAAGCAGCAGATAGACCGCCTCTGCCGTTGAGGAAAAAATGGCGAATTGAATGCCATCCTCCCGGACCACCGCTCCCTGCGGATAGCTTTCACCCTTGGACAGTTTCTTGTTGGTTCGGTGTTCCAGTTTCATCTCATTTTCCAGGGCCGGACAGTGCATCCAGCATTTTTTCGACCTGATACCCCGCCTGCAGGGCAGTCTTCTTCAGATTGGACAATTTTTTCGTCTGACTGAATGCCGGATGCTCCAGGAGGGTGATCAGGAGGAGCATATCCAGCAGATACTCAAACGATTCTTTATGAAACCAGAGCAGATCATGATAACGGTGCACTCCCAGGTACCAGCGGGCAGATTCGTGACGAAAAAGCCGCCGCATGATTCCGGCGGGATCGACCCTGTCCGGTTCGATTCGAATTTCCGAAAGTATGTGAATCAGCTGAATGCTGCTGGATACCTCATCCCGGGTCAGTCCCGTCCCTTTAAATGCCAGCTCCAGAGCATGGCCGAATTGATACTCATCCAGCATGGCCCGGCTTCGGGCGCCGGCTTCCTCCTGCTGCGTCTGCAGGGATCCCAGATCGCCGCAGATAATCCAGCCCGCCAGAACAGCGCGGACAGGGAGACGCTTCTGCATAGACAGGAGCCGTTTGCTTTCCCGGACTAATCCTTTCGCTGTTACGGCGGGAACAGTCTCGAAACGAATGAAACGGGAAAGCCGGGCAGCAGTCGATTTTTTCAGCGAAGCAAGTCCATCACTGTATCCGCTGAATACCGCGACCTCCTCAAAAAAGCTGTTAACCAGGTGTATGAGCAGGCTGCTCTGAGCAAGTTCCGGTTCCTGTCCTCCGGTCAGCAGCCTCCGGAACGGTTCACTATGGAGCAAAGAACCGAGCTGATCATGCATCGGTTTGAAGATCAGATCCCTTGCTACAGTATCGAGGTCGGGCACCCCGTGGCCGTCAAGGAAGGCCTCCAGCCGTGCATACTTCCCGTCGGTATCCCTCACTTCCCGTATATCCAGAAAGACGTGGCACGTGAATGCCTCCAGGGAAACAAACAATCCCTCACTGCAGAGCAGGCTGCTCCGCCGTATATAGGTCAATCCCGACACCTGATCCCTGAACAGCACGTAGCAGTCGGGATCACCACTCAGGTTCAGACCGTCTTTCAGCACCCGCTGCTGTAAAATCTTCCCGCTTTCCCCGGCTGCATCCTCTGTCAGATATGCGGCCGAGGTTTTAATCCACCCAGATGTCCGGTCGTATGTATTGTGATAGACCACCAGACTGCGCTCTTCGCCCGCACGGTTGGAATAGGCAAACACGTTCTCATTGACTCCACCGTCTGCGGTATAAAAATCGTAAAGCAGAAAGTTTTCCACGCCGGAGAAGATCCACCGCTTTCTCAGGACGGGGAAAATCTCCCGTTCGTGCCGTTCGACAAGGGAGTGATCCGGGCGCTCCTCCATCCGGGGATAGCGGTACTCCATGCCGTACTTCTCAGTGAAGCCCTCGATCTGTCCGTGGCCGAACATGGGCAGGCCAGGAAGGGTTGCCATCAGTATACACACCCCAAAATACTTGTCATCACGGCCAAACTGGGCGATTGCCGTATCTTCATCCGGATTATTCATGAAGTTGACAAAGCGTTTTAATATTTCCGGATTGTATTCCAGGGTTTCCTTGATCACTCTCCTGTATCCGGCATTGTCTTCCATCTTCAGCATATTCATGAAAGCACTGTTGTACACTCGGTGCATCCCCAGGGTTCGGACGAAATAGCCTTCAAGCATCCAGAATGCTTCAGCCAGCAGGAGCGTATCGGGCGCCTCTTCGGCGACCCGGTCTACAACCTCACGCCAGAATTCCACCGGCATGGCCCGGTTGAACTCTTCCAGGGAAATGGATTGACCGGCACGCGAAGGTATGGCCCCCCCGCTCCCCGGTTCCGGGTACCAGAGCCGTCTGATATGTTTCTTTACCAGGGTCATGGCCGCGTCCAGGCGGATAACCGGAAAATTCCTGGCCACGTGAATAATAGTCCTGATCACCGCCTCACGCGCAGCGGGATTGAGAAAATCAATCTGGGCTGTATCGTTCCAGGGCATACTGGTCCCGTCATTTCCATGATACAGGTACCGCACAGATCCCGTCGAATGATCAACACGTTTGAAGACAACCGCGGCATCGGTTCGGTCATAATAGTGGCTCTCAAGATAAATACCGACTCTGCCGTCTTCGGACAGGTTGGGTCCTTCAAATTGATAGGAGGGATAAGGAGGTTCGTCCAGACCGATGAACCAGTCCGGATGTTCGATTACCCAGCGGGCATCGATGCCGACATGATTGGGCACCATATCTCCCGCCATGCGGATCCCCCGTCTCCAGGCTCGCTTCTTCAGGGCATGAAATGAATCCCAGCCCCCCAGGTCCTCGGAAATCTCATAATCGTTCAGGGAATACGCCGAGGCCTCTGCTTCAGAATTTCCGCAAAGATGTTTGATCTTTTTCGAAGCTGCGCTTCGCCTCCATATCCCGATAAACCAGAGCACGGTCAAGCCGCGCCTCGCCAGTTCATCAAGCTCCTCATCGGGTATGTCGTTCAGGTACCGGATCCAGCGGCCGTATTTCCGGGACAGCTGCTCCAGCCAGACGAACGCATTTTTTGCTATCATCACCACTTTTGGCATCCAGTCCAGATCTTTACTGAATGCTTCCGTCTCTTCCTCCAATTCCTTGTAGTGGGGAGGATGAATCGTTCCGTGTCCGGTTCCCAATCCGCCGAAACGGATGCGGTTCTCCTCTTCCAGCAGATCGAGACCGGAAAGGATCCGGGAAAGGAACGGACCGAGCAACGCACTCCATTTCTTCAGTATAAAAGAAAGCTGCCCGGGGAAAGAGGTCGGCGCCACTTTGACCGGCTCCAGCAGCAATTCAGGGATTGACTGGTTGTCTGGTCCGAACCGGGGCTGACCGTCAAAGAACTCGGCAAGCAATGATATGAACTGTCGGTAGTCCGACCGGGCGGACAGTTCAGCCTCGTCGATCAGGTCCTGATATGGTGAAAAAGCCGGATTGCGGTTTGCGAGCCAGAGCATGAGCAGTTCTTCCAGAAGCAGATGCCTGTTGGGAATGGCCTCTGTCCCGTAACTCAGATAATCCGCCGGCTCCTGCTCGTTGCGGTAGACACGCAGAGGAGGAAATAGATCGATAAAAATCTGCAGCACCCTGTCCACCACGTCTGTTCCCAGCCCTGCCTGGAGGTACTCCAGCAATCCGCCCAGTACGCCGGGGTGCTCCTCCCGGTACCGTCCGAGCAGCCAATGGTTGATCTCGTCAATGAGTCCCATGGCATGGATGTCGCCGCTGTGCACGGCCCGTTCCGGGAAACGGATCACATCCCGTTTGGCGTTCATTTGCTGTGCAAATTTCCGGACCATATAAAAATCGGCAAAAACCACGTTGCCGGAAAGCCCGTAAAGACCCTCATCAAATTGGTAGTAATCTCTGGCCTTACGCGATATGTGCAGCTCAAGCAGGGGTTTGTGAAAAATCCAGCTGTTCCAGGACTCATTGACAAGTCTGATCATGATAGTTTTCCGAATAGGAAGGATGTTTTTTGTCTTCACATCTTGTCACTCACTTTGCGTATAATGTACGGATAAAAGATATAAAAATCATTATTTTTATGTTAGAATCGTTCTATTTCCCGGGGAGTGACCATACAATCGCGGGATCAGGGACAGGTCAACGGAGATTGTACACTACTATCCTGAATACATACAGGACACAAGAGGCGCATAAAACGGTGTCATTTCCAGAGCCCGCATAAAAAAATCCCGGAGTGCCGCTGCCCGTCGGCTTTCTCCGGGATTCTGTCACCCTGATGGTACGAGGGTTATTTTTTCCGTGAATACTGATAGATGATCTTCCCTTCCTTGTTGACGAAGGTGATGATCAGTTCATTGTCCTTCACCGTGCAGAGGGTAAATCCCGAGTCGTCGCTGCTGAACTGTTCGCCCTTGAGGTGCACCACCTCCCGGGTCTGGGAGGCGGATGTATTCACGAAGTAATCCACACCGGACCCAGCTGCGCGGATATGCTGGAAATTATGAATGTGCCCGCCGATGGAGACATCGACATTGTGCTTGTCCAGGAGGGGCTGCAGCCGTTCCTGCAGATTGAGACGCTCCGACTCGCTCTTGGTGGTGCCTGCGTACACCGGGTGGTGTCCCATGACCATCTTCCATTTCGCGTCGGAGGCCGCAAGGGTCCGGTCGATCCAGTCGAGCTCAGTCTGCATGGACTGCATCGGCGCATCCCCGTGCACCACGTAGTCGTTCCGGTAGCGGTCGATCAGCGGCGCCGTATCTATATAGACCAGAAGAATGTCAGTATCGTCGGTTACGCTCCAGGTCTGGGAATAGTACCGCCCCTCCATCATCCAGCGGCGGCTGACCGTGCCGTAGTCGAGCACCGCCTGGGTGTTTCCCCGGTACTCGTGGTTGCCGAGTACGGGATACCACGGAAGCATGAGGGCGGGATGCTTGTACACCCACTCGAAATTGGTGAGCCAGAGAGGATCGTTCACCGACGCCACCCCCCAGAAATGGTGCACATCACCCAGGGCTGCCACAAATTCAATACCAGTGATATCCGCGACTTCTCCCATCATTTCCGCCACTGCCCCCTGGTCGTAGTAGCCGTTCCGGCCGAAATCGCTTCCCATGAGAAACGTAAAATGGCCGTCCAGTTCAGCCAGGGTCCTGGCGTCTTTCGGCGGTACCGGCTGCGGCACACCCGCTGTCTGGGCGAGCAGAGCGCCCTGCACAACCATCAGCAGGACAAACGGCAGCAATGCATTACGCAGTTTCATACAATCTCCTCTGTTATACAGTACTGATATTCCGGCAGAGCCGGAACGGCGTTTTCTATGGACACCCGCAATCTGTCCCGCGGTAAGCAGACACACGGGCAGGTTGCGGGCGATAGCCGGGTTAAAAGAGTGTCGCGGGATTGAGTATCCCCTGCGGATCGAGCGCATCTTTCACTTTCCGCATTTCGGCGATGTCCTTTCCTGAAAACATCACCTGGAAAAGCGGCTTCTTGATCCTTCCAATGCCGTGTTCACCGCTCACCGTGCCGCCCATGGCAACGACCTTTTCCGCCATGTCACGATAGAGCGCCTTGGCCGTTTTCAGTTCTTCCGTGTTCCGGGGCAGAATATTCACATGCAGATGGTTCTCTCCGATATGCCCGAATACCGCGTATTCAACCCCCGCCCCGTCGAGCACGGTGCGATACAGGTTCATGACATCGTCCAGGCGCTCATCGGAAACAGCAAAGTCGGTGCCGACCTTGTGCAGACCGGGCACCTCTTTCTGACGCTGTCCGATAAGGGTATTGACCGACTCGGGCAGGGCGTGCCGGAATTCGGTGATCTGTTCCCGCTCTTTTTCCGTCATGGCGCCCCACGTCTCGTCGATGGAGGAACGGCACCGGGTCAGGATCTCTTCCCAGGCCATCACCACCTCATCCAGATCCTGCTCCCGGCACTCCTGTTCGAAGAATACGGCGGTACCCGCCGAGTCGCTGAAGGGCGGAATATGTGATCCCGCGCCGTCAGCCTCCCGCTTGTTCCGCAGGAGATCGAGGGAAGCGCCGTCAAAATATTCCAGGGCCGAGGGATGCACACTTGCTGATCCGCCGGCCTGGGCGGTACGAACCTCTTTTACAAAATCCACCGCGTCCTTTTCCGCGGGGAAAAATGCGACCGCCGCAAAAGTGAATTCCGGTTTTTTCTGAAGGGCCAGTTCCACTTCCGTGATGATACCCAGCGTTCCTTCCGAACCGATGAAATAATCGATGAGGTCCATGGGACGGGACACATAGTAGCCGGCGGCGTTCTTGATGCCGCTCAGCGAATAATCGGGGACCGGTATCTCCAGCCCGCCCCCCTCTTCCGTCTCAACCAGGAACGGCCCTTTCTCCTGTACATATGCGCCGCGGCGAAGGGCGAGCACCGCGCCGCCGGCCAGCACCACCCGCAGCCCCGTCACCCACACACGGGTCTGGCCGTACTTGTAGGAGCGGCCGCCCGAGGCATTGGTGGCCACGGTGCCGCCGATGTGGGCCGATTTTTCCGTTGGATCCACGGGATAGAACCAGTGTTCAGATTCTGCGGCAAACCGTGAAAAAGCCTCTTTTTCAGTATCTGTGATACACCCGCTCAGTTCGTTCAGGGAACCGCTTTCAAGCAGCTCCCTGAGGCCGTCGAGCGATAATCCGGGCTGTACGCGCACGCACCAGCGATCGGCCTCGTCATCCCGGCGCACCCCCAGAAAGCGGCTCATGTTCTCCAGTGACAGCAAGGCACCCCCCGAAGGCACCGCACCGCCGACGATACCGGTACGGGCTCCGGAAACCGTTACCGGCGTGCCCGCGGCCGACATCGTCCGCATGAATTCGCAGACCTGTTTCTCCGACCGGGGGAAAACGATCACATCAACTCCTGATCCGCCGATACGGGATTCATCCGTGAGATAGGGCGCGTAACTTTCGAGAATCTCAGCGGCGCCGTCGATGCGCCTGAGCGGATCACAATCAGGGAGGTCCCGGGCCGGGACAGTGCGTATGGGATGCATGCTCATGGTCAGCCTTTCCTCTTTACAACAGTGACGCTGTTCTGTTGGCAGTATCCGGCAGTTTTTCAGTCCGGGGAATTCCGTCCGGAGCGACTACCAGATCCTCACCCGCGATGTCTGTCCAGCGGTAGAGCTGAAATGTCCTGTCGTCGGACATGGCGACGAACAATCCGGCCGGGAAGGTTTCGTTCAGGACCGCGTTGGTCACATCGGAACCGTCGCTCTCCAAGGTCGATGTGTAGACGGTCTTCACCAGCGTATGCGTGTGGGGATCGTCCGGTTCCCCTTCCCGCTTGAAGATATTGAACCGGTTAGCCTGCTGATCGGACACCAGGATATAGCCGGTGCCCTCTTTGACAGTGTAGATGGAAATACCTTCGTGGTCACGGGCGAATCCCTCTGTCCCGAAGAGGGCCAGTTCTCTGTTCGCGTTCGGCGCGTCCGGGTCGGCCGCGTATTTGCGGATGCCGATGCATTCATCGGAGTAGTATACGTATCCCAGCTCGTCATCCACGGCGATGGCTTCGATCTCCTTGACGCCGCTGTAGGCACCGAATTCCCGCACTTTCACACCGCGTACCTGCCCGCCGCCGTCGTCTTCCAGGCGGTACTGCCAGAGATAGGTTCCGTCGATGGGGCCTTCCTTGCGGCCCACAATGGCGAAAATCACCCCGTCCGAGGGGCGTTTGTAAAGAGCGATACCCATGGGCGCCCGCAGCGATTCACCCTCGAACACCGGGATCCCCCCGTTGTCGACCGGTGTCATGTCCGGGAGGCTGAATATCCGTAACGAATTGGTCAAGCGTTCCGTTGTCACCGCGATATCCGAGAAAACGCCGCCGAGGTTGAGGCCGTATTCGATGTCCACGTTATTCGGCCGCTTCAGGCCGCGTACCGTCTTTTCCTCGATGATCCGGCCGTCGAGATCGTACACATAGAGGGCGCCGTCTTCTTCCTTGTCCGTGCCGATGATCAGACTCAGGGCCGGGTCATCCGGATGCAGCCAGATAGCCGGGTCATCGGTGTCGTGGGCGGCCGGCTGTGTCACCACCGCAGGTTTCAGGGCGTGTTCGGCTATTGACGGTTTCTTTTCTCCGCAATTGACGATCAGCACCATGACAGCCGGCAGTATCACTGACGCCGCTGAAATGACTGATTTCATTTTCATAGACTTCATGCATTTCTCCTCGTTTAACGTTTACGTTCCCGTGTGCGGCCGGAGACCAACCGGGGCCCGGCCCTGAAGCCGGACCCCGGAATCGGGAAGGTCTAGAATGAATATTTGATGCCGCCCTGTATCCACCAGGAGTAAAATTCCCTCTGCACGGGTCTGTTGCTGATTCCCATGTAGTAGCGCAGCGGTGCGTTGTTCATGTTGATCGCCTGCACGTACGCCTGGGCGCCGCCCCAGACATTCTGGGTGAGGGAGATATCCCACTGAATGTGGTTGTCATAGTAGATATCGTAATCCTCGTTTTCACCCAGCTCCTCGAGATACCTGCCGTGATAGTTCATGCCCACACGCCCCGAAAATCCGCCTTTTTCATAGCTGAGGGCGAAGTTGGCGGTGTTCGCCGCCTGGCCGGGAATGGTAACGTCATCACGGCCGCTGATGGAGGCGTTGGACGTGGTATAGGTGTAGTTCGCGTAGATACCGAACCCGCTCATCCATCCGGGCAGGAAGGTGAGCTGCTGCTGCCAGTTGACTTCAAAGCCCATCAGGGTCGCTTCATCACCCTGAACCGCCTGGAACACTTCATACCCGTCATATTCGCCGTCGTCGATTTCATAGTAGGACGGGAAAATGATGTCGTTCATCTTTTTGTAGAAGAGGCCGCCGGAGAAGACACCGATACCCTGGAAATAGTGCTCGCCCATAAGGTCCAGGTTCGTAGCGGTTGTGGGATTCAGTTCCGGATTTCCCATTTCGATCTCTTCGTCTTCCCTGAGAACGATGCGGTACGGTACCAGGTCCTCGTAATTGGGGCGGGCGATACCGGTGGTGAAGGCGGCCCGCAGATTGGTGTTGGCCCCGGGTTTGAAGCGCACATGCACCATGGGCAGGAAGTAATTGTAATCGTTTTTGTTGGTGCGGGAAATGGTCTGTTCGTAATCGCCGTCTTCATTGAAGACCACTTCGTTTCCGGTATATTCAATTTTCGTGAACTCATGCCGGAAACCGCCCAGCAGCATCCATTTACCGATGTTCATTGTGGTCATGGCATAGTAGGCGTAGACATCCTCCGACGCGTCGTAGGTGGCTCCGTCGGAGTCTTCCCTGAGGTTCTCCCCTTCCAGATTATCTGTGTCTACATTATCCTGGAACCAGTCGTAGATCTTGTCCGGATCAGGAGAGAGCGGCATGGGATACTTTCCGTCCATGTAATTATCGACTTTATAGGTGTCGGTGAACCGGCTCATGAGAAGATCACCGTCGCCCTCCCAGCCGTACTCCATGATGGTTTCCGCACGGTCTTTTTTCTTCATCAGGGCCTTGGCGCCCATTTTAAAGCTGGCGTTGTTGGCTCCAATGGCATAGGGTATCTCAACGTTGAATCCGCCCACAATGTCGCGGTCAGTGGTTTTTGTGTCATCAACCTCGAAGAGATCAAGTACGTAATTGGCGGGATCATATTCATATCCGGCACCGAGGTTGGTGACCGTCCACTGCGGGTGATTCACATCAGATGCATCCAGTGTCAGGTCTGCATCCTCATCCAGTTCGAAGACGCTCGTCAGGTAACGGGGTTCCTCTTCCATAGCGTAACTGTAGGAGAAACGATAATCGAGTTTGAACTTGTCAAACTGATGGTCACCGCCGGCCATAAAATTGGTCACCGACATGTTCTGGTCCCGGTCCTTCAGTTCCGACTCGAAGGTCGCTTCAGAAATACTTGTCGCAGTAAGGTAATCGCCCTTTTCCGGGCGGGCCATGAGCCCGCGCCGCTGTTCCCGGTCCTGATATTTTGAATAGATGCCGGTCAGGTAAAGCTTGTGTCCGTCTTTCGGCAGATAATCCAGAGACCCGGTCATGGTCATGCGGTTGCGCCTGATGCTGTAAATCCGGGTGTCGATATTGCGAAGGGCGAAAGGAATTTCCGTCTCGTCTACCGTCTCTTCGTCGCCCCATTCGATTTCATTGTTCTGTGAGCCCCGATAATGACGGTTATAACTTCCACTGAGCATGAATCCCAGGTTTTTCTTGGCCCCGAACCGGTCGCCGAAAGTGAAGCTGCCCTGGTAGATACCCTTGCTGCTCATATCGTTGTACCCGCTTCCCAGGTTGAGCGTGAAAACCCGGCCCGGGTAATCGAGAGCGGTCTTGGTTTTCAGTTCCACGGCGCCGCCGATGGCGTTGCCGTCCATATCCGGCGTGATCGCCTTGGTGACTTCAATGGACTGCAGCTGGTCCGCCGACACAACGTCCAGCGCCACGGTACGTACACCACCCTCGGGAGATGGAATCTTCTCACCGTTGATGGTCATGGAGTTGAGACGCGGGGATGTTCCCCGGACCAGGACATACCGTCCTTCACCCTGATCCCTGGTCACGGAAACACCGGAAACCCGCTGCAGCACCTCCGCGGAGTTGACATCGGGGAAACGGTGCATCTCCTCTTCATCCACCACATTCTTGATATTGGGGGCCGTCTTCTGCTGATTCAGGGCCCGCACCTGTCCCTGCCGGATGCCGTACACCGTAACGGTTTCTCCCTCCACCGCCCGTTCCTTCAGTTCAATGTCCTTTACGAGCATCAGGGGGCCGACGGTGACTTCGCTCCTGAATTCCTCATAGCCGATATAGGTCACCGCGATGGTGTATCTGCCCGGAGGCACGTCCAGCCGGTAGACACCGTATCGATCCGTTGCCGTACCGAGCTGGGTTCCTTCAATGGCCACATTGGCGCCGGGAAGTGTCTTGCCGCTTCCGGCATCAGTCACTTTGCCCATGACCGTGCCTTTGGTCTGCGCGAAAAGAGCGGTTCCATTGAAAAGAATCGCCAGCACGCAGATGACAGCGATCACCGGCAGCGCATAGCCGCTGTTGGAAATCTGCATATTCTTTCTCATCCTTCTCCTCCCCTCATTTTGGGTTGGTATACTCTACATGGTGTTCAGTCTGCTCCTGCACGTGTGCGTTACTGACGGCACATCTTCTCTGTCCCTATCACCTCCTCTCTGCGGCATTGCCGGTCGATGTTGAACAATGTCGGTATTCCAATCACCTCCTTTTCAGACTGCATTCACTGCCTGCTGTATGGATAGTATGAATTCCGTTTCAATTGTTGCATCGTCAAAGAGAAAACATAGCACATCACTGTTAGGATCGAATGAGAATTCTGTTCAATAATCGTAGCAAACACCGGCACGACAACACCGGACCGGCGCATGACGCGTCACATCGCATACTGTTCCCGAATCAGTGTTTCCACTTCCGCCACCGTGCGCAGAATCGGTCCCTCCGTCTCCATTTTCAGGCTGGTGACCGCGGCGGCCCAGACAGCGGCGTCCCCTGCGGAGGCAGCGAGGCGCCTGGCCATGTAGGCGGCGATACAGGTGTCCCCCCTGCCGCTGCGCCCGATGAGCTGTTTCGGGCGAAAGGGCGCCTCATACAGGGAGCTGCCGTCATACACTACCAGTCCGTCCCGGTGGGTCAGTACGATTTCCGAGGGACCGAATTCAGCCAGCTTTTTCACCTGCTCCTTCGGATCCGATTCGCCGGTCAGGGTTTTCCCCTCAACGATATCGGCTTTCAGCACATCGATGAGGGAGAGAATCTCCTCCTTGCCCTCCCAGGGATCGAAGACGAGGTTTTTATCTTCACCGATGATCCGGACGAACCCCTGGGCGTCCGCCACCACTTTACCCTCTTTCGCTTTTAATGCGCGGATCACTTCCACAGGCACTTCTCCCCGCACCGACGCATTGATCAGAAAGGCCCGGGCCTCCAGGGGCGTCACCTGATCGGGAGTAAACGATCCCGCGGTGGCCTCCACCGTGAGGATGCGGTTGTCCACATCGGCCGTGGGATAGTAAAGCCGCATGAGCGTCGACTGGTTCGTGTACACAGGAAAGGGATCGACACCCAGCTTCACCAGCGCATCCACGACATGGGAATCGGCCCTGTCCAGCCGGGTGACGGCTGCGGTCCTGAGCCCCATCATGGCCGCCACATGACACCCGTAATTGAATCCGCCGCCGTCCACCACCCGGGTTCCGGCGGCGGAGACAATCGTGTCCTTTGTGTAATTACCGATTATCACAAGATCATATTTCATCGTTTTCCCGGTCACGAATAATCTCCTTATCGACTAATCCCGCACTCTGGCCCGCCAGAGAGATGTGGCGAGAATGATAGACAGTACCGACGATCCCACCCAGAAGAGAACGGGAATGCTGAAATCATAGGTGCGGACACTGTCCACAATGGTTGTTCCTTTTTCAATGAGCCAGCCGCTGATCCGCTCCTGGGTGGCTGCGGCCACATAACTGAAAATACCGATGAATCCCATAGCGGCGCCGGCCGCTTTCTTGGGAGCGATATCCACGGCAAAGAGACCGCCGAGAGCCGCCACCAGGCCGTTCAGGGAGAACCCGTAAAAGGCGAAGGCGATACTGGTCAGCCAGAGCTGATCGGCCGGGCCGAAAAAAATGATGAGCAGGGACGATATCTCCAGCACTCCGCAGATGAGATTGACCGGGGGGCGCCGGGCGCCGAAGAGTTTATCCGAGATGAATCCGTAGGCGACCGCTCCGGCGATCCCGGCGGTGGTGCTGATGCCCAGCATGGAACCGGCCTTGACCAGGGAAAATCCCCGGGCCTCCTGCAGATAGAGAATGCCCCAGCCGTTGATGGCGTAGCGGGTCATGTACATCATAGCGCTGGCCAGGGCCAGTACCCAGATAGCCGGCATTTTCAGGATCAGTTTCTGCGCCTGGGCCGTTTTCAGCGGTTTGCCCTCCGTATCGCTGATGGCAATGCCGTGATCATTCTTCCAGTCGGCGACTGACGGAAGGCCCAGCGTCTGCGGACGGTCACGCATGAAAATAAACATAACGATCGCTACAATGATACAGACCATGCCCGGGCCCCAGAACCCAAACTGCCAGCCGAACAGGCTCACCAGGGCCGCTGAACCCACAAAGGTCAGCCCTTCACCGATAGAGTGTCCCGTGCTCCAGATGCCGTAGTACCGGCCCCGCTCGCGGTTGCTGAACCAGTTGGAAAGCGAGACCACCCCGGACGGGGCGCCGAATCCCTGGAACCAGCCGTTTATCCCCCAGAGCACCGCCCACATCCAGAGATGCTCGCTGCGCCCCATGGCGAGATTGACGAGCGCGGACATGAGCACACCGAATGATAAAAACCGGCGAATATTGGCATGATCGGCCAGAAATCCGTTGACCAGTTTACCGACCGCATACCCGTACAACAGCGCCGAACCGATGACCCCGAGCTGCTCCGCCGAAAAGATGCCGGTGTCGATGAGCGGTTTCTTGACCACTGAAAGTCCCAGCCTGCATGTGTAGGAGAATCCGTATCCGATACTGATGCAGAGCATGATGGCGACCCGGTGACGCGCGTACATCCGGTTGATTTTTTCCTTGTCCTGAATCTGCGGTTTGTCTTCGCCCGTGGCAAAAAATCTGATCAAAGAGGTCATCAATTCTCTCCCATTTTTCTCATTCGAAGCGTTCGAGCAGTATGATCAGTCCGCCACTTTCACTTTCCAGAGCGATGTTGCCAGTATCAGCGATACAATCGAAGTCCCGACCCAGAACAGGATGGGAGCATCAAAATTATAATGGCGAACACCGTCCACAATCTGCGTTCCCGCCTGAATCAGGACGCCGCTGATCTGTTCCTGCAGAGCGGCGCCGAGATAGCTGAACACGCCGATAAATCCCATGGCCGCGCCGCTGACCCGCTTGGGCGCGATATCGATGGCGAAGAGACCGCCCAGGGCCGCCAGAATGCCGCTGAGACTGAATCCATAGACGACAAACGCCGCGGTGAGGATTACGGCATTGCCGGACGGCGCGAAGAAAATGACCAGCAGGGCCGCCACTTCCAGGAGCCCGTAGGCAAGGGTCACCGGGGGTCTGCGGGCCCTGAAGAGCTTGTCTGAAATGAAACCGTAGGCCGCGCAGCCGGCGATACCGGCGATGGTGTTGAGTCCCAGAATGCTGCCGGCTTCCACCAGCGTGTACCCCTTTGCCTCCTGCAGGTAGAGGATGCCCCAGCTGTTGATGGCGTAGCGGGTGGCGCTCATGGTGGCGCAGGCGAGCCCCAGCACCCACATGGCCGGCATTTTTAAAATCAGCAGCTGCATTCGTGTGGTGGACATGTTATTTGTGTCGGCCTTCACCGCAGCGCCGTGATCATTCTTCCAGTCGGCAACGGGCGGCAGCCCGTAGGTCCCGGGTCTGTCCTGAAGGGCGAGGTAGAGGCTGACCGCCACGAGAACACAGAAGAGCCCGGGTCCGATGAAACCGGCCCGCCAGCCCCAGAGAGAAACGAGGGCGGCGGTGCCCACAAAGGTCAGTCCCTCTCCAATGGAGTGGGCCGTGCTCCAGATACCGTAATAGCGGCCCCGCTCACGGTTACTGAACCAGTGCGACATGGAAACCACGCTCGATGGAGACCCGAATCCCTGAAACCAGCCGTTGACCCCCCAGAGGAGTGCCCAGACAGTGAACCCCATGATCGAGCCCATTGCGAGGTTGATCAGGGCAGAGACAAGCAGTCCGAAGGAAAAATACTTCTTGATATTGGCATGGTCGGCGAGGAAGCCGTTGGTCAGCCTTCCGAACGCGTACGTATAGAAAAAGGCGGATCCGATAACGCCGAGCTGCTCCGGGGAGAGCAATCCGGCATCGATCACCGGCTTTTTGATCACCGACATCGCCAGTCTGCAGGTATAGGTGAACCCGTATCCCAGGGTAATGGCGATCATGACGGCCAGTCGCTTCCTTCGGAAGAGACGGTCTATCAGCGCCTTATCCGTTATCCGCGGCTTGTCCGGTCCTGTCTTGAAAAAAACGAAGGGATTATACATGGCCCGTCCGGTTTTTTATGCCCAGGGGTTCAGAACCATTTTCATGGCCTGCTTCGGCAGGTTCTTCCGGCCCGCCACATCCAGTCCAACTTTTTTAAAGGCCTCTATCGCGTCTTTCAGCGGTACGGTCTCCGTGAAAAACGGCCCCATGTCCATCTTTTCCGCTTCCAGCAGGCGAATGGCCGGCAGGATGGTGTTCTGTCCGATGTAGGTGCCGAGAATCTTGATAGCGTTTCGGGTGATCTGATAGGGCGTCACCGTCGCTTCAAAACTCGAGTCCATGCCGAATGCGAGAATTTTTCCGCCCGGCGTCACATACTCCAGGGCGCTGGCCAGCTGGGTGCCCACGGCGTCGATGACGATATCCGCCTTTTTCCCGCGGGTCATATCAAGCACCGCGGCCTGAATATCCGTGCTGTCGGGATTATAGACGGCGAATCCCATGCTTTTTGCCAGATTGAACCGCCAGGGATCGATTTCGGTCACCAGCACCCGGGTCGCGACGTTCCGGGCCATGGATGCGAACAGGTAGCCGATGGGCCCGAATCCGAGAATCACCACCAGATCCCAGGGCTGCATCTGCACCGTGTTCATGCCGTTGAGCACGGTGCCCAGGGTTTCGACCTGGGTGGCGGTGACGTCGTCCAGGGAGTCAGGAATTTTAAAGCAGACGTCTTCGGTTGCCAGACAGTACTGGGCGTAGCCGCCGTTTTGAAACACGCCCAGAGTGCGGTTTTTCAATTCGACGCACTGGGAACTGATACCGTTGCGGCAGAAATCGCAGAGACCGCAGCGGGAATTGTTGTCCAGGGCGATCCGGTCGCCCGGTTTCACGGCTGTTACCTCGCTGCCCACTTCCACAACCGTTCCGTGAAATTCGTGGCCAAGCACCACATTCGCTTTCCAGGCGTGCTTGTCCTCGACTATTTTCACATCCGAACCGCAGATGCCGCAGAGGGCCACTTTCACGATTACCTGATTCGTTTTGGTGATCCGGGGCATGGGAATCGATTCAAACTCCACTTTCCACGGTTCCTTAAAGACCATTGCTTTCATGGTTTCCATACAAGCCTCCGTCCCCCTCAGGGGAACATAATGCGTAAATGTTCCATGGTTTTTCGGGATGCTGTTTCCGGATCGGGATTTGGGAGAATCTCCGCGGAAACATATCCCTCATATCCGTTACGGTACAGCGTATCCAGTACGGCCCTGAAGTCGATGTGGCCGGCGCCGGGATACCAGCGGTTTGAATCGGCCGCATGAAAATGGAACGTGTGCCCGGCGGCGTTTTCAATAGACTGAAAAATGGATGGTTCCTCGATATTCATATGAAAAGTGTCGAGGAGCAGTCCGATCCGGGGAAGCCCGGTCTGTTTGATGAACGCCAGTGTCTCACCCACCGTGCAGAGCAGGTCCGTTTCATAGCGGTTGATCGGCTCGATGGCCAGGCGGACATCCGGCCGGTGCTGCACACATTCGGCGAGACACTCGGCCGTATGCGCGAGCGCCGATTCCCGGGTTCCGCCCGGGGGTATCTTCCCCCGGACCAGCCCGACAATCACGACGGCGCCGAGATCGGCGGCCAGATCCATCTGCAGCCGCATGCGGTCCACGGCTTTTTTCCGGATCGCCCCCTCGGGATGGGTGAACGAGAGCCCCTCTTCTCCGTAGGCCTGGCCGGTTCCGATGGCCGGCACCTCCATCCCCGTCTCCTCGAGCAGGCGGTCGAGAAGATCCCGGTCGAGACTGCGGGGATCCCGGACGGCCAGCTCCACTCCGTCGTATCCGCGCGCATGAATACCGCGGATATTCTCTTCGATGGCGCCCTTGTAGGCAAGAGCGCTGAAGGACGCCGGCTGAGTGGAAAGAACGATTGCCAGTTTCATCAATTACAGCCCCATCTTCCTGATGGCATAGATGGGACGCCATCCTTTGGTAAACGGCTCTTTCAGATAGGGCTTCATCTCCTCTTCCGTACGCATGGTGGTCTTTTCCAGGGGCGGGAATTTCCCGGCGGGATAGGCTTCAAGTATCTCGTCATGCAGCAGCGTCAGATAGGACAGTATGGCCGCGATGGTCCGCTTCGCCTTTTTTGCCGTGGCGATGGTAGGCCGGCCGACCACTCCTTCGGGAATGGACCCTATCTCCATGGGTCCGTGCCCCTGACCTTCCGACCAGCGGCAGGGCCGTCCAAAGGGATCGACCGCCTTGTCCATGTGACCATCGGGGAGGAATCCCTTGACCTTGGTTTCCTCGGCCAGGGACATCTCCACGTATTCCGGCGCCAGCAGCAGCATCACCGAGGTTTCAGCCTCGTCGGCATGGAAGAAATCATCATCCCAGTCGCCGCCCCGGTCCTTGGTGCGGAAAAATTCCCGTACGGCCCGGTGCCAGTCGATGGTGCGGAAGATGCCCGGCAGGTTCCAGGTTTTCTGCAGTTCCTGAATGGCCGCTTCCAGCAGCCAGGAGTGGCCGTGATTGTTGATGAGGATGATCTTCCGGAACCCGTCGTTCCAGAGCCCCACCATGACATCGATGAGCATGCGCTTCAGCACCTCGTCTTCCAGGTGGATGGTGCCCGGCATGCCGATATGGTGATGGGGATGTCCGCCGTAATTCAGGGGTGTCCAGACCAGGTTGACCGGCGTGCCTTTTTTGGCGGTGTACCGGCGCACCCCTTCCAGAATCTGGGTCACCATGAAAGTGTCCAGCGCGGTTACAGTGTGACGGCCGTGCAGTTCCGTGCATCCGATGGGCACGAATACGATGTCGTTTTTCTTCCGGTTCTCCACTACTTTCTGCCGGATGGTGGTCTGTACATAGGTGCCCGGCTTGCCCAGCTCCGACGGCGAGGGAATGCCGTACTCGGCAAGGATGGCATCGACCTCTTTTTCCGACGCCTCCCATATCCGCTTTTTCAAACGCCCCACCGAGGTAGCTTCGAACTGGATATCGGCCCGGTTGGATTCAAGCCATGTACTCATTATGATACTCCTTTCTAATCGCACCGGTTCGTCCCGGTACTCGTTACGGTATGACAGTTATTTTCACTTCTTCCCGGTCGGTCTGCAACATGACCAGGTTCTCTTTGACCTCATCCAGGCCGATCTTCTTGGTGATGAGAGCTGATACATCCATGCCGGCGCTCATGGCGCTGATGACCCGGGGAAAGGTGCCGTGACCTGAATGTCCCTGGGCGCCGACCACCCGGGCGCGTCGCACCTGGAACACCTCTCCGTTGAGCGGAATGCGGTCATCGGCCCTGGCGACGATCACCACCGTGGCGTTGAGGGTCCGGCCCTCCCAGATCACTTTCTCCACATCGTTCCAGACGACGCTGGGCAGGCCCGTGGCTTCCAGGATGAGATCCGCGCCCATCCCTTTTGTGATCTCGAGCACCGCCTCCGCGGTTCTGGTGCTCGTGGGATCGAAGGTGTGGGTGGCGCCCATGTTCTCCGCCATCTTCCTTCGGGATGCCGATGGTTCCGAAAGGATGACCGCCGTGGCCCCGGCCCGGCGCAGGATCGCGCAGGCGGCGATGCCCACGGGACCGCCGCCGAGAATCAGCACATTGTCCCCCGGACGAATCCCGCCGCCGCGCTCGATGACCGCATTATAGGCCACCGATGTCGGTTCGACCAGGCTGCCCAGTTCCCACATCTTCCCCTCTCCGTAGCGCTCTCGCAAATCCTCCAGGCTCCAGAGGTAGCGGGCATCCATTTTAATATATTTCGCATAGGCGCCGTCTACGGAAAATCCGATCTCCTGCAGATTTTCACAGTGGTTGGGAAACCCGTCGGCGCAGGGACGGCAGGCCGCGCACCAGACCATCTCTTCACTGCAGACCGGTTCGCCTTTCTCATAAGGTTTGCCGGTACGCTTGTTCAGGGCCGCGGACCCGGCTTCCACCACCGCTCCGGAAAATTCATGGCCCAGGGTACAGGGAAAAGCGGTAAGACCGGGATAGTAGATGTAGCCGTCGGTATCGGTCTGCAGCATGTGCACATCGCTGCCGCAGACACCGCAGGCCTTTACTTCGATCAGCACTTCGCTGGGACCGGGAACCGGCACCTCCTTTTCCACGATCTCGATACGGGGATTCCGCCATACCTTGCTCCCCAGATAGGTGAGTTTCCCCTCGACATCCTTGGCCCCGAGGGTGAATTCCGGTCTTGGATCCCAATCGGCAAAATTACATACAGTTTTCATGCCCACTTCCTTTCGCTATACTATTCCGCGGGGAGCTGAATCCCGCGGTACGATTAATAATCCGCCACCAGTACGATGCTGTTCCGGTGCAGAGAATCGGTGGCCGCGGCCGCAATCTGCAGGCCGGCGATCCCGTCATCTATGGTGATCATGGGTTCCTTGTCGTGAATCAGGTTCTCGAGAAAGTCATTCAGCTGATTAACGTAGGCATCACCGAACCGTTCGGGAAAATAGGGAACGACATCATGGGTAACGCCGGCCTTGGTCATGATATTGATGGCGGTATCTCTGAGATATCCTGCCTGCACGGTACCCTCGGTACCCAGCACCTCCGCGCGGATATCATACCCGTAGACCCCGTTCCGGCTGATATCGATTTCTCCCAGTCTCCCGTTCTCGAAGGTCATTACCATGATCACGTTGTCGGTATCATGGACCTCCGCGATCTCCGGGTACGCCAGAATGCCGCCCACGGCGTAGACGCTCCTGACCTCCCCCATGTACCAGCGTGCGATGTCTATATCGTGAATGGCCATATCGAGAATCTGGCCGCCGCTGTTCTCCGGGGTCAGGTATTCCAGGCTCGGCCGGTAGGGATCCCGGGATGAGCCCCGGAAGACACAGGGGGTGCCGATGGTGCCCGCATCGATTTCCCGTTTTGCCGCGGCAAAGGCCTTGTCGAAGCGGCGCATATATCCCTGCTGATAAAATATGCCGGTTTTCTCAATAACGGACTTCATCTCCCGGGCATCAGCCAGATCGAGGGTCATGGGTTTTTCACAGAAGACCGGTTTTCCTTTTTCGGCCGCGTCTACGACGATTTCCCGGTGATTTACCGTTGTTGCGGTGACAATCACCGCATCGAGACTCAGGTCATCGTTGAGGTCTTGATGCCCCGTGTACCAGTTAGGCACATCGAATTTCTCCGCGCAGGTTTTCGCCCGTTCCGGGATCAGGTCAGCCACAGCCGCAAGATTGGCCCCCGGCACCCGTGTGCTGAGGAATTCCGCGTACATCGAACCCAGACGGCCGGTTCCGATGAGCCCCACATTGATTTTTTTCATGCATGCATCCTTTTCATTAGAACCATATACACCGGAAGGCCGCTGTTACCAGCCCATCCGCTCAAAAAGAGACTCGAGATACCCCGCCCCGCCGGAATTGGCCTGGGGAAAGAAAATACCGGTCCATCCGTACGCCCGGCAGCGTACGATATTTTCAAACCGGTCATCGATGAACACCGTGCCGCCGTCCAGTCTTCCCAGCGCACCCGTGACGGCCCTGAACATTTCAAACCCCGGGCTGTCCTTGACCGCACCCACCCGGCTGGAGGAGATGACCCTCTCCTCCGGGAAAAAGCGGTGAAGTCCGGCTTTCTGCATCTGTTTGCGAATCCAGAATTCATTGTTGTTGGAACAGATAGCCATGGGAATGCCCCGTTCCGCGACGGACTCAAGCAGGGCGGTCATTCCCGCCACCGGGCATATAAAATCATCGGTCATGGCAATGAGCTCATCGATTGAGAGGGACACCGGAAAACGGGAGCGGAACCGTTCCCAGTACTGCCGTTCCAGCGCTTCGGGTGTGTCCGTTTCGCTGCAGGGCCGAAGCTCGAATGCCCGCCAGAGAGCCGGGGCGAAGTCAGCCACTTCCTTCATATCGAGTCCGCAGACCGCCGCCACGCTCTTTTCCGGATCCAGCAGCAGGTGCTCCCAGACGTCCCGGACAAGCACACCGCCGATATCGAATACAACCGCCCCTATCGATGTCGTGTGAGGGTTCATCATCACTCCTTCAGGTGGGCTTCAAGAACGATCTGATGGGGCGCCCTTTGGGGATTATTGATCGTATCGATAAGCACCTCAACCACTTTATCTCCCATGGTCTCCACCGGAAGCACCATGTGAGAGAGAGATTTTGAGGAAAACGGGTTCACTTCACCGTCACCGATAAAGGTCAGATCGATGTCTTCTGGTATTCTGACACCGACTTCCGCGGCTGCCTTGTACACTCCCAGGGCCACGGAAAAACCGGCGGTGAAAATGATCTCCGGCAGCCGCCCGGACCGGTAGATCCGCATAAATCCTTCGTACCCGTGAGACTTGCTGAATCCGCCCTCGATAAGCCATTCAGGTTCGATGGCGAGCCCATGATCATGCATGGCGTCTCTGAACCCCTGCAGCCGGTCCCGGCCCACGGGATTGGTTGCATAACAGGCGAGATTGGCGATGTGTGAATACCCTTTCTCGATGGCGTGCTCGACGGTGCGGTACGCGGCCATGCGGTCATCGACCCGTACGCAGCTGACACCGGAAATATCGAGGATACGGTCGAACATCACCATCGGAATGCCCATGCGCGTCACCTTTTCGAACGCCGAGGGAGCGCTGGTGTTTTCAGTCACCGATACCAGCAGCCCGTCAACACGCATGGCCATCAGTGATTCGATGTGCTGCGCTTCCCGTTTCGGATCTTCATAGGAGACCGCCAGCAGGACTTCATATCCGTTCCGGTACATGGCGTCATAAATCGCCTTGATAATAGTGGGATAGAAATAATCGGTGATTTTGGGGACCACCAGCCCGATAATGTGCGACCGTCTGGACGAGAGGGAGCGGGCCATCATGTTGGGCGAATAACCGCGCTCTTCAGCGAGATCCCTGACCCGCTTTTTGGTCGCGGACGAAATATCCGGATGATCCCGCAGAGCCTTGGAAACGGTGACTCTGGATACACCAAGCTCGACGGCCAGATCATTCAGCGTTATCTGAGAGGGTTTCTTCATCATATACGCCCCTGTCAACGGTCTGATCTGCCTGATGAGGTGATAATTAAACGATGACTTAATCGGTAACTTTAACGGTAACTTCATGATAAAAAAACATTCCTACATTGTCAAGGACATTTTTACGATATCAGGAAAAATTTTGTAATTACGCAAGCGATCCGCTATACGCTGTTCCAGCGATCGCGCGTTATGCGAATGTTCCCTCCCGGTACCGCCGTATCAGTCCGGGGACGATCTCAAAAAGATCGCCCACCAGACCGATATCGGCGGTCCCGAAGATGGGAGCAGAAGGATTCTTGTCAATGGCGATTACGGTTTCCGCGGAGGACATGCCGACAACATGCTGAACAGCGCCGGAAATGCCGACCGCCACATAGAGTTTCGGGGCCACGGTCTTCCCGGTCTGCCCTATCTGCCGGTCCGCGGATATCCAGCCGGCATCAACGGCGGCCCGGGAAGCGGCGACGGTACCGCCCAGAACCTCGGCCAGATCGGCGAGCATGCGAAAGGAGTCAGGACCGCCCAGGCCCCTTCCTCCGGCAATGATGACATCCGAGGCGTTGAGATTGAGACCCCCTTCCTGCCGCCTGAGCACCGAATCGATCACCAGTCGGCTCGCCAGGTCTTCCCGGCCCGGTTCAAAGCGGACAATTTCCCCGCCGGCGCGCCCGGGATCGATCGGCGCCGCTTCCATAACCCGGGGACGAACGGTGGCCATCTGGGGGCGATGTCCGGCACAGACAATACGCGCCATGATATTGCCGCCGAAGGCCGGCCGGGTCTGCAGCAGGTTGCCTGTTTCGGGATCTATCTCCAGACCGGTACAATCGGCGGTCAGTCCGGTTCCCAGCATGGTCGCGGCCCGGGGAATGAGGGCCCGCCCCACTGTCGTCGCCCCGGCCAGCACGATTTCCGGACGGTATGTTCGCACCAGCCGTACGAGAATACGGGCAAACGGCTCATCGCGGTAGAGACTCAGCTCCGGATGACCGGCCAGGATCACCCGGTCGGCGCCATGCAGAAAAAGCGGAGAGAGCCGTGACTCATCCATGTCCGCAAGGACAACCGCGGTGAGAACGGCGCCGCGGGAACGCGCCAGTCGCGCGCCGGCTCCCAGCAGCTCAAACACCACCGGGTGAAATGCGTCATCGACGGTTTCGGCGTACACCCAGACACCGGACCAGTCACCGGGATTCACCGCCATCCGTGACGTCCGGATCAGCTCAATCGCCCCGGCCGGACATTGTTTCACGCAGGCGCCGCAGAGTGTGCAGACGGATTGGTCCACCGACGCGGTCCCGCCGCGCATTGACAGCGCCCCGAAGGGACAGGCCGGCAGACAGAGCTCACAGCCGGCACAGCGTTCCTCATGGATGATCAGACCGCTCGTGTTTCTGTCAGGCATTGTCGTTCCCTCCCGGCGGCAGTGACACTGCTTGTACCCCGGCGATAAACGCGTCCGTAAGCAATCGGAGATCACCCCGTACGATCCGGCCGCCCTCCCGCTTCGGGGGCGCGAAGATGCCGTCCACCCAGGTGGGTGACCCGGTGAGTCCGCAGCGGCCGGGATCGGCCCCGATATCCCCCGCACCCCACACGGTGACTCCGCTGTTTCGCGCGAACAGCTGCCGCCCGAGAGAAGGAAAGCGGGGAGCGTGTATATCCTTGACGACCGTCACCACACAGGGAAGAGACGAGGTCACGATGTCGGACCCCGATTCCGCGGACCGTTCCACGGTAATGGACCCGTTTCCCGACGAAACGATCCGTTTGGCGAAACAGATCTGCGGCCAGTCGAGCTGGGCCGCGATCCCGGGACCGACCTGGGCGGTATCGCCGTCAACCGCCTGTTTGCCGCAGAACACAAGGTCAACCTGCGAAAGCGCCCGCAGGCCCATGGCCAGCGCGTAGGATGTTGCCAGAGTATCGGCTCCGGCAAAGGCCCGGTCGCTGAGAAGCACGCCCCTGTCGGCCCCCAGGGCCATGGCGGTACGGAGCACCGACTCCGCCTGGGGCGGTCCCATGGACAGGGCGGTGACCCTCCCCCCGCACTGTTCGCGAATCCGTACCGCCGCTTCGATAGCCCAGGCATCGAATGGATTCATCGTCCCGGCAACCCCTTCTCTGACCAGGGTATTGGTCTCAGGATCGATGGAAATCTCGGATGTGTCCGGAACCTGTTTCACACAGACCGCTATATGCATATGCCTTCCTTCATGCTAACGCCGGCCGGGCCGAAGTTCCGCGACTGAACTTCGCTCGACGAGACGGGATGTCAGCACCCTTTCCACCCATTCCCCTGTGTCGCCATGCACACGCCGCATCACCTGCTTCATGCTCTCCACCCCCATCTCATAGATCGGCTGGTGCATGGTGGTCAGCGGGACAGACACCGAATGCGGGATGTTCAGATCATCATATCCCACCAGTGATATGTCAGCGGGGATACGGATCCCCATGTCATCCGCCGCCGCCATCACCTGATAGGCGATACGGTCATGGCCGGCGAACACGGCGCTGAAACCGGGATATCGTTTCAGGAGCGCCCGTGCCTGCTGTTCACACTTCTTTTCGCTGAAGGGATCATCGGTGGTCACGATCAACTCAGGCGACGGAGTGACACCCGCCTCCGCGAGAGCGGCATGGAACCCGGCCAGCCGGGCCCGCTCCGAACTGTATAATGTGCTTAAAATGACGGCAACCCGGGTGTGCCCCAGAGAGACGAGATGGCGTACCGCCGTCCGGCCTCCTTCGAAATTATCCGTGGTCACCAGATCACACTCGGCGTCCGCCAGGGGCCTGTCCGCCAGGACAACCGGAATCCCCCGCTGGCGGAATGTTTCCAGAATACGGATATTCTGCTGATCCGGCGCCGCCGTGGGGACGAAGATGACGCCTCCCACCCTGTGTTCGATCAGCCGATCCGCATGGTGTGCCGCCTTGATCGCGAGGTCGTCGGTATTACAGAGAATGAGGCTGTACTGACTTCGCGCCGCTTCATCCTGGGCACCTCTGGCAAGTTCAGGGGCATACCCTGACCGGATGTCGGGAATGAGAATCCCGATAAGCGGACGCTGGTCCCGGGTTTGTTCCCGACTGAGCACGAAAGTGCCCAGGCGGCGTTTCCGCTCCAGATGGCCCATGTTCACCAGGTTCTGCACCGCCTGACGTATGGTGGCCCGGGCAAGCCCGGTGATGCCCGACAGCTCTTCCTCGGTGGGGATGCGGTCACCCGGCTTGAACACGCCCTGATCGATCTGTTCCATCAGCCAGGTCTGCAGCTGGAAATACTGGGGAACGGGACTGTTTTTATCGATGATCATGGGTGCGGCCCTGGTATTTGTCTAATTGTATAGACAAATATACAAAAAAGAAAACCGCATGTCAAGCAGTATTTCGGCACATGCGGTTTTTTTGTTTATTCAGCGCTGTCCGGTCCGGCAGTCACGAGCGTGATCGGCACCGGTATTTCCCGGGGCACTGATTCTCCAGCAAGCAGGCGATAGGCGTTCAGCACCGCCTGCCTGCCCATTTCCTGCGGGTGCTGCGCCACCGACGCGGTCATGGTACCGGCTGCTATGGCATCCCTGGCATCCTGCAGCGCGTCGAACCCGATGACGAGAATATCCCCCTCCCTTCCCGCGGCGGCGATTGCTTCGAGGGCGCCCAGGGCCATGAGGTCATTACAGGCAAACAGCCCGTCGGTTTCCGGATGGGCCTGAAGAATATTCTGAAAGACCGTGTACCCCTGGTCCCGTTCCCAGTTAGCGGTCTGGGAAGCGACAACCGTGATCCCCGGCGCGTCGTTCAGGGCATCGAGAAATCCCCGCTTTCTCTCATCTCCTGTTTCATGTCCGGGAATCCCTTCGAGAAGGGCGACCCTGCCGGTACCGTTCAGCCGGGCAATGATCTCCCGTCCGGCCAGCACCCCCCCCTGATAATTGTCGGAACCGATGAAGCAGGCGGTGGTGCCGCCGCTTTCCCGCAGGGTTTCGGTATCGACCCGGGTGTCCACCACCAGTACGGGAATAGCATCCCTGTTCGCCTTGACGATTGCGGGCACGATTTCCCGGGATCCGCAGGGCGCCACGCAGAGAGCGTTCACCCGGCGCTGAATCAGGTTTTCGATGATCTGCATCTGTTTTTCCACATCGACTTCCCGTTCAGGGCCCTGAACGATGAGCCTTACCCCCAGGGAATCGGCGGCCCGGCGCGCGCCCTGTTCCATATCCATGAAAAAGGGATGATTCAGGGTTTTTACGACCAGGGCGATCTGGACGGCGCCGTCACCGCTTCCCCGCTGACACCCGGCGAGCGCCGTCAGAATACCGATGCCGAGCACAGTCACCCATACCGATACGCGTTTCATATCACACTCCTTTCAGCGTCGCTGTTTTTTCAATCCCATATCGATCAGCACCGCGGCGATGATGACTGATCCGATGATGATCTGCTGGATAAAGGAGGAGACCCCAAGCAGATTCAGTCCGTTCCGCAGTGATCCCATGATAAAGGCGCCGATGAGCGTTCCCCCCACCGATCCTTCGCCCCCCATGAGACTGGTGCCGCCGATGACCGTGGCCGCGATTGCGTCGAGCTCGTACATCATGCCGGCGATGGGCTGGGCCGAATTAAGACGGGCGGTGAGCAGAATGGCCGCCGAACCGCTCAGGAGACCGGAGAGACCGTAGATCATTGTTTTGTAGAGACGAACATTCACGCCCGAGAGAAAGGCGGCCTCCTCGTTGCCGCCGATGGCGTAGGCGTACCGGCCCAGCCGGGTCCGTTTCAGCACCCCATGGGCCGCCGCGTAGATGACGACCATGAGCAGCACCGAAGCCGGTATTCCCGCCACGGTACCGTTGGCGATGAATCTGAAACCGGTGTCAAACCCGGAAACCGGACGCCCCCCGGTAAAAAGCAGGGCCGCGCCCCGGGCCACACTCATCATGCCCAGGGTGGCGATGAATGGCGGCAGTTTTCCCCAGGAGATGAACAATCCGTTTATCAGTCCGCAGACAAGCCCGGTTCCCAGGCCGAGTGCCAGCGCCGCGGGCAGCGGCGCGCCCGCCTGCAGCGCCCTGGCCAGGACGACCCCCGCAAAGGCAAGAATGGACCCGACGGAGAGATCGATCCCCGCCGAGATGATGACAAAGGTCATCCCCACCGCTATGATGGCATTGATGGAGGTCTGCTGCGCCACATTGAGCAGATTGCTGACTGTAAAAAAATAGGGCGTGAGCAGCCAGAAAATGAAGAGCAGCAGGAAGAGCCCGATGAGAGTGCCGAACTGACGGCCGTGATGGTGTATCCATGATGTGACAGCCATGCTATTCTCCTATGGCGTAATGCAGTATGCGTTCCTGGGTCGCCTCTTCGGACGAGAGCTCCGCGGCAACGCGCCCCCTGTGTATCACAATGATCCGGTCGCTCATGCCGAGTATTTCCGGCAGCTCGGAAGAGATCATGAGTATAGCGGCCCCGGCGGCGGTCAGCTGATTCATCCACTGGTAAATCTCGACCTTCGACCCCACATCGATGCCCCTGGTCGGTTCATCGAAAATGAGAATGTCGGCCAGGGAGCAGAGCCATTTCGCCAGCACCACTTTTTGCTGGTTGCCGCCGCTCAGGTAGAGGGTTTTCCGGTCCATCCCCGGAGTGCGGATACGAAGCTCCCGAATAAACCGCTGTGCTGTCTCCTTCTCCCCGTGGATGCGCAGCAGTCCCATGCGGGTGAACCGTTTCAGTCCCGGAAGCGTGATATTTTCTCTTACCGAAAGGTCGAGCACCAGCCCCTGGGACTTTCGGTCCTCGGTCAGAAAGCCCATACCGTACCCGATGGCGGCTCCCGGATCAGTGACGGCCGTCTCCCTGCCGTGGATACGGACGGTGCCCGAATCGAGACGGTCGATGCCGAAGAGGGCCCGGGCGATCTCCGTGCGCCCCGATCCCATGAGTCCGGCCATGCCGAGTATCTCTCCCCGGTGCAGGGTAAATGTCACATCGGTGAACGATCCTGAACGGGACAGCCCCGCACCTTCCAGCACCGGTTCACCCCGCTCCGGTCTGATGCGCGGGTACTGCTCCTCGAGCTCCCGGTTCACCATGAGCCGGACCAGATCCTCGCGGGATGTTTCGGCAATGGTGCGGCGACCCGCAACACGGCCGTCTCTCAGCACCGTAACCCGGTCGCCGATGGTAAACAGTTCTTCCATGCGGTGGGAAATATAGATCACCCCCACACCCCGCTTCTTCAACGCGGCAAGGGTGGCAAACAGTCTGTCGATTTCTACATCCGAGAGAGCCGATGTCGGTTCGTCCATGATGAGAATGCGGGCATCGATAGAAAGGGCCCGCACGATCTCGACCATCTGCTGCTCGGCCACGCCCAGGGCAGAGACCGGTGTGCGGGCATCCAGGTTCAGATCCAGCCCGTCAAGTCCGTTTTGCGCCTCTTTCATGAGACGCTCCTGGCTGATCACTCCCCATCCGGGCCCCTGTTCACGTCCGAGAAAAATATTTTCTCCGGCCGAGAGATGAGGGACCAGGTTCAGCTCCTGATAGATGATCCCGATTCCCAGTCCCCGGGCGTGGGCCGGACCGGCAATGTCCACCGTGCGCCCCGACAGCTCGATGGTACCCGAGGTTTTCCGCACCGCACCGCTCAGTATTTTTACCAGAGTGGACTTGCCGGCGCCGTTCTCGCCCAGAAGCACATGCACTTCACCGCTCTCGAGATCGAAATCAACCCTGTCAAGGGCCGTGACTCCGGGATAGATCTTTGTGATGGCCTGCATGCGCAGGAGAGTCTGTTTCATAGCGGTTCACTCTTTGCTCTTGGTAGACGCGCTCATTCGAAGCCGCGCGGGGAAACGAGGCGGCATCCCGGCCGGCACCGGCACGGGAACCTCCGCCCGATCCAGCCATTGCTTTTTCACATATAATTGGCTATCTTTGGATCGAACATCATGCCAATTCATTGACGGTATCAGGTCTGCACTATGCCACGACAACCGGTTCTCGCACTCGATTTCGACGGTGTCATCGCCGACTCCCTCAGGGAGTGCCTGGTTGTATCATTGAACGCCTGGCGGACGCTCAGCAGTCGCGGCGACACCATCACTTCCCTGCCCGAAGTCGATTCCGGCCTTGAAGCGGCCTTCCGCCGCCTGCGGCCCTTCATTCGCACCGGCGAGGACTACATCCTGATCCAGATGGCCCTGGAAGCGGGGGTAACGATAGAAAACCAGCTGGACTTCGATCGTTTCGCCGCCTCGTATACGGACGATCGTTCCACGCTGCGGCATGCCTTCTACGCCGCCAGGACCGCACTGTGCAGCGGCCAGCATGAACGATGGCTCGAGCTCAACCCTCTCTACCCGGGAATGGCGGACCTGCTTCGGCTGTGGCCCGACCCCGACCGGCTCCTCATTATCTCAACCAAGCGAAGCGATTTCATCGCCGCCATCCTCACGGGCAATGCCATTTCCTTCCCGGACGACGCCCTCTACTACGCCGGCCCCGGGCACTCAAAACGGTCCATCATCGAAGCGCTGCTGAAGGAGCGGTCACTTTCGCCCGGCCTGTTCAATTTTGTCGACGACCAGGTCGACACGCTCCGGAAAGTGGCACCCACGGGTGTGCGCTGTTTCCTGGCGGCCTGGGGCTACACCGGCAGCGAGCAGATCCGTTCAGCCGCAACAGCGGGCATTACCGTAAGGGGCCTCGATGCATTTCTCGGGGAATGGCAGAAACAGCGGAACACCGGACCGGCTCACTGATGCGGTCGCGGGGCCATCTTCCCGCCCATTCACTACCGTTTTACCCGAGCGTTCCCCTCCCAGATGCTCCAGACCTCTTCTTCGTCCGCCGGCTGTGCATAGTCTGTCAGCATGGTGACCGCCAGCGCGCCTGTCGCCCACCCGAACTGGATCCACTGCTCCGGATCCCAGCCTTTCAGGATGGCGTAGAGCATGCCTCCGACAAATCCGTCTCCGCCGCCGATACGGTCGAGCACCGTAATGTCCCGGGGCTGGACCACGTGAAACCGGTCTCCTTCGGCCATGACGGCGCCCCAGAGATGGTGATTGGCGCTTACAACCTGTCGCAGGGTGGTGGCGAACACGGATGCATCGGGAAAGGATTCTTTCACCCGGCCGATCATCTCTTTGAATCCCTCGATTTTCGCCGCGAGATCCCGCCCGCCCGCTTCCGGACCGCGAATGCCCAGGCAGAGCTGAAAATCCTCTTCGTTGCCCACCAGAATATCGGCCATAGAGGCGATCTCGCTGAAGACCGCATGCAGATCGTCCTCCCGGCCTTTCCAGAACGAAGCACGATGATTGAGATCGAATGATATGCGGGTACCGTGATTTTTCGCGGCCCTGGCCAGGTCGAGACAGAACCTGCTTGTCTCACCGGAAAGGGCGCCGATGAGGCCCGAAAGGTGGATGATCTGTACACCCTCCTCACCAAATATGCGATCCAGGTCGAAATACCCAGTGGTAAGGAGACGCCCCACTTCCCCGGCCCGGTCGTTGTAGACCCGCGGTCCCCGGGAGCCGTATCCGCAGTCGGCTACATTGATCTGATGCCGTACACCCCAGGGACCGTCCGGCGCGATGTCCGGTCCTTCCACGTCCATGTGCCGGGACGCGAGATTGTCCTTGATCTTCCGGGCCAGGGGACTGCCTTTCACAAAGGCGGTGAGCACCTTGACCGGCATGCCCAGATGAGATGCCACACTGGCCACATTGGATTCGGCGCTGGTCACCGTCATGCGAAATGTATCACTGGCGTGCACAGGCTGCCCCGCCTCCGGGAGAACGCGCAGCCCCATGCTGGTGGGAACCAGCAGCGAGTATCTGCAGTTTTTTTTCAGATCGATGCTCATACAGTCACCTCTGTATCAAAAGAATTCATAATTCATGAGCCAAAACATCGCTTTGCGAGGCTCATGGAGCAAACGTCGCTACGCGGCTCTCATAATGTATAATTCATAATTAACGAATCAGTCTGTACAGCATCTCCCCCGCTTTCGGCACACAGAGCACCCCCTCATCCTCCCGGCCCTTGAACGACTCGGGATCGATGGAGACGGGATCCCGGTACCCAAGATTGATCGCGCGGCAGACATCTTCCGGAATACCCGTAGCCAGGGTGACGCGAATGCGGGGTGTTTCTATGCCGTTATCGTATGATCCCAGACCCCTGACATGGGTTGAGTGGGCCATCACCCCTCCAGGCACATGGGCGAAGCGTTCGGCCTGCTTGAGAAAATAGTCCCGAACGTGGTACCCGATGACTTCGATCTCCCTGCCGTGGGTCACCGACACTTCCCTGATGTGGGGGGCATAGATGATCAGCTCCCCGCCGTCGGCAACCACAGGCTCGAGTTTATACATGCACTTGGCACCGGTCCAGAGATCGTCATACATGGCCGGCGCGCATGAGAGTACCTGCCGGAAAGGCCGGTCCTTGTAGACAATGTGCACCCGCGCGGAGTGTTCCGCGGCCTCCAGCGAGGCCCGTTCCGGTACTCCGGGATAGAGTCCGACCAGGTCTTTGTCACGCACCACCATACTGAGACAGTGCCGCTGAACGGGGACCAGCGACGCCGCCCGGTCAATGACGCGGCGGACCGGTGTATCCTTTACCCCGATGATGGCCGAACTGGTGATCAGCGCTCCCAGCCAGTGGAACAGGTGAATGATCTCCTCGCCCGCGATCCCGGGGAACAGGTACTTGTTACCGCCCGAGAATCCGACGACCTCGTGGGGAAATGTCGGCCCGATGATCAGCAGCCGGTCGTAATCGAAAACCATCCGGTTTATGGTGACCTCTGCCTCCTGCCGGAGCAGGCCGCCCGAGAGCTCCCCGATTTCGTCTGCGGAGATCACGCCGATGGTCGTGAGCTGAGCGGGATTTCGCCAGTCGTGATTGAAAAACCGGACTGACGGGTACTGCTGCCTGTGCAGTTCGCCGGTGATGCCCACCCGTTTGTATATCGCCTCGTCGCTCATGGCCGGATGAGTGCCCAGGGCGATAAGAAAGTCCAGGCAAACAGCCGTATCAGCCAGGAGAGCGCAGACGACCCTGAACATCACATCCACGGGACCGGACCGGGTGTTGTCGGGGATGATGCAGAGTATCCGTTTTCCCTCCAGCCCCCATTCAGAAAAGGCTCCGGTACAGATATCTGTGATCTGTGTGTGTGTAAGGCGAGTAGGTTCCATTATTCTTTTTTCGTTTTTTTTTTGTGTATTTCGTTGGTGTTTTCAGACGATATACGCCGAGGCCGAGGTATTCCCGCCCCGCCCGGTCCAGTTTGTATGGAAGAATTCCCCCCGGGGTTTGTCCACCCGTTCGTACGTGTGGGCCCCGAAGTAGTCGCGCTGGGCCTGCAGCAGATTGGCCGGCAGCCGTTCGCTGCGGTAGCCGTCATAATAGGCCAGGGCCGCACTGATCGCCGGCACGGGAATTCCCAGTTGGACCGCGGCGGTCACCACCCGGCGCCAGGCCGGGACCGCCTTTTTAACCTCCTCTTTGAAGAAGGGATCGAGCAGCAGGTTCACCAGGGCGGGATTTCTCTCAAACGCCTCTTTGATCTTTCCCAGAAACACCGACCGGATGATGCATCCTCCCCGCCACATGAGGGCGATGCCGCCGTAATTGAGTTTCCAGCCGTAATCGGCGGCTGCGGCCCGCATCAGCTGGTAGCCCTGGGCGTAACTGATGATTTTCGCCGCATAGAGCGCCTGCTCAAGATCCTGCACCAGCTCATCCGCACTGCCTTCGAACCGGGCGGCCGGACCGGGGAGTTCCCTTGACGCGGCAGTCCGTTCCTCTTTCAGAGCCGAGAGGCAGCGGGCGAACACCGCTTCGCCGATGAGGGTAAGGGGCTGCCCCTGGTTCAGGGCTTCCATTGCCGTCCACTTGCCCGTCCCTTTCTGACCGGCGGTATCCAGTATCAGATCGAGCACATAGCGGCCCTTCTCGTCCCGGTACCCCAGAATGTCCCTGGTAATCTCGATGAGATAGCTGTCCAGCACTCCCTCGTTCCAGCGGGCGAACACCCGATGCATGGCCTCGTTGTCAAGGGCAAGGCCGTACTTCATCAGCTGATAGGTTTCGGTAATCATCTGCATGTCACCGTATTCGATGCCGTTGTGGACCATTTTCACAAAATGTCCGGCACCGCCGGCGCCCACCCATTCACAGCAGGGCGTGCCGTCTTCGACTTTCGCGGCGATCGCCTGAAAGATCGGCTTCACTTCCGGCCAGGCTTTCTCGGACCCGCCGGGCATAATCGAAGGGCCGTTAAGCGCGCCCTCTTCCCCGCCGGATACACCCGTGCCGATATAGAGCAGCCCTTTTGCTTCCACGTACGCGGTGCGGCGGATGGTATCGGGAAAATGACTATTGCCTCCGTCGATGATGATATCGCCCGGCTCCAGATGCGGGATGAGCATCTCGATAAAATCATCCACCGGCCTGCCCGCCTTCACCAGCATCATCACTTTGCGCGGGCGTATCAGACATGAAACCAGCTCTTCAATGGAATAACAGCCCCTGATGCGTTTTCCCCCGGCCCGTCCGCCAATAAAATTGTCCACTCTGCTCGCTGTCCGGTTGTAAACGGCTGCAGAAAATCCGTTTCGCTCCATATTGAGGACGAGATTTTCACCCATCACCGCCAGTCCGATCAGTCCAATGTCACATTTTTCCATCCAGATCTCCTATAAAAGCATGGTACGTATGAAGCAGAGGGAGAGCCGCGCAGCGGAAGGTTCTCTCCTCATCGCTTGAGACATCCTCCGGCCGCGCATCCGGGGCCGTCGCACATCACTGTTCCTCCTGCCGCTCACGGCTCCGGGCTCCGGAGTCCGGCTTTATATCGTCATTGCCGTGTATCCTCCGTCCACGCGGATCACCGCCCCGGTGACGAAGGAAGAGGCTCTCTGAGACGCCAGCCAGATCACCGTGCCCACCAGTTCTTCAGCGTCTCCAAACCGGTTCATGGGCGTGTGCCGCATGATCGCTTCGACCCGTTCCCGGGTGAGGATTTTTCTGTTCTGTTCGGCCGGGAAAAATCCCGGGGCCACGGCATTGACGCGAACCCCCAGGGTGGCCCATTCCCGGGCCAGGTTCTGGGTGAGATTGTTGAGCCCCGCTTTGGACACCGAGTAGGTGAACACCCGCGACAGGGGCGGGCCCGACGAGGCGGAAGAGATGTTGATAATACTCCCCGCCTTCTGCTCGAGCATACGGGCTCCGAACACCTGACTGGCCAGAAAGACGGATTTCAGGTTAACGGCCAGAATCCTCTCCCACTCCTCTTCCGTAATCTCGAGAAAAGGGGTGGCGGAATTGATGCCCGGGGCATTGATGAGAATATCAACGCCGCCCCACTCTTCGACCATCCGGTCGCAGGCTGCCTGCAGGTCCGATTTGCTGGCGGCATTCACGGTCATCGCCATGGCACGAACGCCGAGGCGGGCCAGAGAATCCGCCCGTTTCCGTCCGTTTTCCGGATTGAGATCGAGAATCGCCACGTCGGCGCCGGCCCCGGCAAGCCCTTCGGCCATGGCGCCCGCCAGCACGCCCCCGCCGCCGATAACAGCAGCGGACCTGCCTTTCAACGAAAAGAGTGTTTCCAGATATGTCATGATCCGCTCCTTAGAGAAAAATGCGTTTTATATGTCTTTCCAGAAGATTCCCGGTCACGTTCCGGGCGATCACCGCCTCATGAACCCTCAACGCGTGCAGATACCTCTCCCCCATTTCAGCGGCGACCTTGTAGCCCACGTGCAGCAACTGCCGCACATTGGGATTGTACCCGGGATTCGCAGGATCGTGGCGGAGCGCCGATGTATACTCCCCGCCGCTCCACCGGTCCACCGCTTCCGGAGAGGGAAGTGCATCCGGATCAATATCGATCACCGTGGCATAGGGACCGCAGAGCTCATCCCTGCGGGCGTAGGCCCCGCGGTAGACGTTTTTTGCGAGATCGAGCCCGTCACCGCCGGCCTCGGCCAGGCCAATGAGCTCCTCCAGCCAGGTAGTGCCCGCGGTTTTCAGATGCAGCCCCGCGTCGAACCTTCTCAACGCATCCCGGATCGCACCGTAAATAGCGAACTTGTCACTGCCGGAGTGGACACTCAGCTTGAGATTGGAGGGAAGAGAGAACTCTTTTACCGCCCAGGCGATCACCGCCAGATCCTGCTCGAATTCGCGGCGGAACCGCTCCGTGTCACCCGCGTAGTCCACGCCTTTGTTGAAACGGCCGGAAAATTTGGGAGCGATTGTCTGGGCCGGTATCCCCTCCATCGAGATCGCCGCCAGGATGAACAGCAGTTCCGCCGGGGTCTGGGGCGACGCGGTCTCGTCCATCGACACTTCCACCACAAACGGCGACGATTTCTTTTCCTGAATGTACCGGTAGATACGGCCGGCTTCCTGCACCGCAAAAAGATAGGTTTCGGCAACGGCCCTGATGGCGTCCACCGTCACGGACAGAGGGTCGTCGAGACCGGGGACCGCGATATCTCCGGCCAGCCGGCCGAATGCGGCGACGAACGAATCCACGTCGGCGGCCGACGCCTCCTCCCCGATGAAATCGGCCACATCGAGGGTGAAAAAGTCACAGGAATCGAGAAAGAGATCGACGGTTTTCAATCCGATGTGATCGGCATCCACGAAATAGGGACCGTTCCATGCCAGGGCCTTCACCGCTGCATCGGCCTCGCGGCGCGTCTGCTCGGGCTGTGAATGAATGATCTGGTGCTCACGGTAGGACTTGTTCCAGACCGGGGCGATTTCCACCCCCGCTTCCCTGGCAGATGCCAGCGCGGCCAGCTGCGCCCTGCCCTGATGCATGAAGCGGTCGCCGATGCCCATTGAGTATTTCGTCAATTTCATGTCTCGCCCTTCCTTAGTTGTATGCACAGCATTTATTCCCCGGCGGAAAGCCGGTCCCGTAAAAAACTTCCTCTGCCGGCCCGGAAACATCGCGCAGCGCTGCTGGGCTGTGTCCGGATCAGCTGTATGTGGACTGCCGCGGTACCAGCCGCGCCTCGAGGAGTATCCGCTCATTGAGAAACGACTCCTTGTCGCCGATCTGCCGAATGAGCAGCAGGGCGGCGGTGCGCCCTATCTCGTACGCGGGGACCTGCACCGTGGTGAGGGGAACACGGGCAAGATCGCAGTGGGCGACACCATCGAAGCCGCAGACAGCGACATCGTCCGGCGTCCGCAGTCCCAGCTCATCCAGGGCGTTGATGAGACCGAACGCCACCAGATCATTGTAGCAGAATACAGCGGTGGGGTGCGGACCGGGGGCGCTGAACAGCGCTTTTCCCGCGTCATACCCGTTCTCGACATAGGAACCGGCCGGCACCACATCTTCATGGTGCAGCGGCAGCCCTTTCTCCTCCAGGGCCCGCCGGTACCCTTCAAAGCGATCCTGGGTGTGGGCCGAGGATGCGGGCCCGTTGAAACAGGCGATACGATGGTGCCGTTCGGCGAGATGCATGACCGCCGTGTAAGCGGCCTCGACATTGTCGATATCCACCACGTTGGTGGGAATATGCGCTATCGCACCCAGCGTCACCAGCGGGTAGTTCTCTCTTCTCAGGTCATAGAGGTAGGTAAAATCGACGCCCTCGCCCTGGAGGGGCGAGACGATGAGCCCGTCGACCCGCTGCTGGATCAGCGTGCTGATGCTGCGCTGCTCATTTGCCGGTGACAGCTCGGAACTGCCCAGCAGGACCGTGTAGCCCCGGCTGGTGCAGGCGTCGAAAACGCCCTTCATGACTTTTGAGAAGAAAGGATTGTCGATCTCCTTGATCACCAGGCCGATACTGCGGGTTTCCCGCACTGAGAGGGATCTGGCGACCCTGCTGGGACGGTAATTCAGACGGGCGCAGATCTCCAGCACCCGCTGACGGGTTGACCGGGAAATGCCGGGTCTGTTGTTGAGTACCGCCGACACGGTCGCCTTGGATACGCTGGCGAGCTGGGCGACATCATTTATGGTGATCGACATAATTGAACCGGTTACATAAACAATAAAATTTATATAATTATATTAATTATAGCTATTTATACAAGTTATAAACCGGATACGCTGAACCGGTTCAGTTAAACATAAGAAAAAAATCCCGCTCTGTCAAGCGGGATTTTTCACCGGTCCGGCGAACGGGGTGAACCAACGGCACATTCAGCCGGCAAGCGAACAGTGGTGCACGTCGGTGTTTTCTGTCATCTCCCCGGCTTCGGCACGGTAGCGGGCGATGCTGGACCCTTCGGAATGGGCAGACAGGGCGGCATCGTTCTCGTACAGTTCAAACAGATACAGTGTCGAGTCACTATCAGCGGGAATCATGATCTCGAACTGCAGGGTTCCGGGCTCATCCCGCAGGCAGCGTTCCCGGTGGGCCGAGAGCGCGCGGATAACATCGGTTCTCGTTCCCGGTTTACAGGCAATCATGACATGCAGGGCGGTCTTGCTCATACTGTCTCCTTATAGTAGGTAATCATCCAATTAACAGATCCCCCTCCCCGCCGGCGGATCAGCGCCGCGCCGGCCGGGAACGGGACACAATCAGCGCGAGGCCCCAGAAAACAGCGACCCGGGACAGCGCTATGTGCGCCAATACATGAATTCAGGCTGATAACAGGCGCTGTCGAGATCGCCGACCTTCTCGGCCAGGATTTTCTGCGCATCGAGGATTGCCTGGTTATAAACGACCGGCCCGATCTCAGTGAGCACGTAATCGAGCAGCAGCGACGCTTTCAGGTCGCCGATGTCGTCCTCGAGGTGCTCGCGGAAATAGTGCTTGATCGATTCGATGATTCGTGTCTGTTTTTCCTTTTCCAGTGTGATGCTCATATGCATCCCCATATCCATGTGATAATGCCGCTGATGATCGCCGGCGGCCGGCGCCTCGGACCGGTCAGGACACCGTCCGGACCGCCAGCGGCAGCAACGACGCGAACAGTATGGTAAACAGCAGACCGACCAGGGACAGGGTGCTGACGGTAACCGTCCAGGTTTTCAGGGTTTCCACCTCGGTCAGCCCGCTCATTTTCGCGAATATCCAGAAGCCGCTGTCGTTCATCCAGTTGCCGCACTGAGCGCCGAATCCGATAGCGCAGGCAAGATAGACCGGATGATATGCCATTGTGTCGGCATGTACCAATCCGGCGAATATGGCCGAAGCCGTTATCATCGAGACGGTGCTCGATCCCTGGGCGAATTTCAACAAAAACGCAATGAAAAACCCGGCAAGCAGCAGCCCGATACCGCCGGCGCGGGGGCCGGACTGCAGCGGGACGATTCGTTCGATCGCCCCGGCGACATCAGCTGTCTGCAGCATCGCCCCGAAGGCGCCTCCGGCAGATGTGATCAGAATAATGACCCCGGCGCTCGTCAGGGCCTGTTCGACGGTTTTCGTCAATTGCCGGCCGGCCGGCCGCCGGTTTCTTCGCAGAACACCCAGGGCGAAAGCCGCCGAAAGCAGCATGGCGCCGTTTGCGTTCCCGATCACCGAGGTGACCGCCCCGACGTGATGCAGGGCCGAATCGGAGGCGGCGCTTCTGGTCAGGATCGAGACTATTGTATGGGCGGAAATCAAAATGACGGGAATGAGTATGGGAAGAAGCGACGCAAACAGGCCGGGTGCCCGGCCGTCATTCGTGGGCACGGGGGATGCATCGTCGATTCCTTCCGGACCGCGCATGGGTATGTTCATACCGCGGCTGAGACGGGCGATGAACGGCAGCATCACCGCTGCCGTACAAGCGGCGACCAGAAGACCGACCATGATCATCGTACCGAGATCGATGCCCAGGGTATCGGCGATGATGAGCGGCCCGGGTGTGGGCGGCACCAGCGAATGGGTGATCGAGGCGCCGGCACCCATCGCCAGTATCAGCATGACATAATTTTTCCCGGTCCGGAGGTGCATGGACCGGGCCAGCGGCAGCAGCAGATAAAACACCGTGTCGAAAAAGACCGGAATGGAGAGAACGAATCCGCTGGACATCAGGGAGACGGGACATCGCTTCTCGCCGAAGAGAGCGATGAACATACGGACGATCCGGTCCGCGGCTCCGCTTTCCACAAGAGACCGCCCGACAACGGCGGCCATGGCGATGACGATGCCGATCTTGCCGGCGGTCGATCCGAAGGCAAGCGCGACCCGGCCGATCTTTTCAGCCGGATCTCCGGGCGCAAGAAGGCTGACGATTATTGCCGCGGTGATGAGGGCGGGAAACGCATGCATCCGCACGACCACAATCAGGATGACAACTACGGTAATGCCGGTGAAGAGTATACCTACAGGAGACATAGAGTGTGTCCGTGATGATTGCATGCTCAATCCGCCAGGCACCGTCAGGACGGGACCGCCCGCTGGCACGATCCCCCGCTCCGCCTGCCGTGAACACAGGTAATATACGAATATTTTTCCCGTTTTAACAGGAGTACTGTTCGCTGTCGCACCTGAAGAACATACGTGCCCCCCATCGAACCGTTCGCCGGAGAACCGCGGCGTTACGTCTTTCGCGCGAGGACCAGGGTGAAACAGATGACATCATTTTTCAGGCTGGCATATTCGTTTTCCTGTTGTTCAATATACCCGGAAAAAAGCAGCGCTTTATCAGGGTAGATAATCTTCAGCTCATTGCATCTTTTTCGTATAGCCGCCAACTGTTCGTCAAACTCACGGGCATTGCACACCTCGTCTCCCCTGTATTCCGCCACGATCTTCATCCCGGCCTCCGCAATTTCCCGGGCGATAATTTCCTTTGCGTTCTCCGCACCATGATCGGTATCGTTCTTTTTGCAGCCGTCATCGAGAATAACCATGCCGTCACGCTTTAGCCAGGGTTTTAAAAAGTCAAGGGTTTCCCGGTAATTCCCGTATACAGGCCCGATTGATCCAAGTACGATGAAATCATACCGGCCGTCCACTGCATTCCTGTCACGGATATCGCCCGTGATGAAAACACAGTTCTGCAGCCCTTTCTTCCCGGCAATTCCGTTGGCATAATCGATGAACTCTCCGACCGCATCGATTCCGGTGCACCGAGCATCAAGGGTTTCAGCGATTGCGCACGCCACCGCACCCTTGCCGCACCCCAGATCGAGCACATCGATATGATGTCTGGTATTGTGCTTTTGTATAATGCTTACAATGGAATCGGCCGATGATCCGAGCTCCTGGAAATCCTGCAAAATATACGGCAGATACGGGACAAGTTCCGTTGACCCGCAATCCATCGCAGCGGCAATGCTTTCATCGACGCTCTTCATGCTGTTGCTCCGCTGCCCCGCACGGAAACCATGGATGGAACCGCCTTTCAGCCGGAAATTATTTCAGTGACCTGCGATTTATAATATTTCCATTGCGAATCCAGGCGGATGAATATATCAGTAAATAGAACATGATGGTGAAATGTATGGGATCCGAAAGAGCCTTCGATTTCCCCTTTTCCGGTGATGATGCCGACAGTGTCATAGGTATCGCAGGACATGTCATGAACCGCATAGGTGTGAATTGCCACACCGCCGGGGGTGAAACACTCGAGAATATCACTCTTCGTTTCGACGGTGCCGTTGAGACTGAAGCCCCGATATGCATCAGCGATCAGCTCGTCGAGTTTTGTGGTATTACCTGATATCAGGGCATTCTTGAGGTCGTTGAATGTGTGCAGCAGTGTTCGATCAGTTCCCATTCTCTTCACCTCTTCTCGGCCGCGGCATTCCGTAGCATCCTCTGGATGCCATACTATAGTGAATGAACAGAGCGGATCATGCCTTCGATTTCTTCTCCGGAAAACAGGTCTGCCCGGGCGGTGTATGTCATTGTCCAGATCTTTCCACCGGTAAGGCGATGGAAAACCAGCGTCCACAGTTCGTTATTATTCCACAGGTAACTGTACAGGCACCACGTCCCCTTGACACCGGCATACTCCCTCTCTTTTTCCAGCTGTATAAAGTAGTCCCATTTCGCCTGCGTCCGGGACAATATTTCCCACTGATAGTCATGTTCAGTCATTCCCGGAAAGGCTTCCTGCACGGTCAGATAAAAGGTCTTCATTACCTCACTGTCTGCCCCGTCCCGCCAGTCGAGTTTGAGGACGCATTTGGAATGTTCCGCTGTACTGTACGATGGCGGAGCCTCCATGGTAACAGACGTGCCGTCGGTATAGGACTTCCACGCTCTGTCCTTCTCGATGACGGCTATGGTTTCGTTTAGTGATGCCAGGGCCGCCCGCGCCCGCGAAGATGAATCCGCCTGCACCAGCGCCCGTCCGATCCAGAGGTGCTGCAGCAGCGTCCAGGGAGATGTCGCGGGATCATACACGGATGAATCGGGCCCTGTCCCGTACACGGCAACCGCCTTCTCAAGGGCGATGCGCGCCTCCTCCATGTTCTGAATGGCCCGCCAGCCTTCGCCGCCCCGCCGGGCGTTTAGCATGCCGTGGAGCTTGTACAGCGCGCACTCCATCTGCTCTAAGGCAGGCAGGGATATATAGGCCATTGCCATATCGTATTCGGTGCGAACCTGGCCATGTGCTGATGCAGTCACCATGCCTATAATTGTAATAAGGACACTAAATTTGAACAGTCGTTTTATCTGCATTTCTCTTCCGGCAGAACCTTACGCGTTTCATATATCAGTTAATGATTTCAATCGTGCCCTCGGCGATCTTTTCTCCCTGAATAAACAGCTCACAGCGGTACCTCCCCGGCTTCCAGGTCCCTTTTGTTTCCGAACCCCAGCCGCTGTTATGCAGTGATTCATCCCACCCCTTGGGCTGATAGCAGTTCTGGGTCATGCGCGCATATTCGCTTCCGTCGGAACGGTACCAGACTGCCTCTACAATGAAATCTCTTCTTCGCGCCTGCTTTGGATACGTGAGGTAGAGGTCCCAGCTGATGTAGCGTGTATTTGAACTCGAAAACCGGTTATGGTACACGCGCTGATCCACAGGCAGAAAGTCTTTTCCTTTCTCAAAAAACCGTAGACTTTTTACATTCGCATCAAGAGACGGGATATCATAAACGGGCTGACCTGCGCCGGTGACTTCAAAATGTTCATCGGCGATTTCCCTGCCTTGCAGGAAAAGCTTCACGTTATATATTCCGGGATTCCAGTTGCCGGGCTCTTCCCATCCGACACCATCGGTGTGATATGAACCGTTCCATCCGCCTTGAATGGTATAAGATTTTGTATGTCTGGAAAATTCGCCGCCGTCAGGGTTATACCAGATCACTTCAATATCAAACGGTACGTCGTGGTTCGTCTCCGGATAGGTCAGACGGAGCTCATAATTCACATACCGTACCGTCGACGCTGAAAACCGGTTCGCATATCTGCGCTGTTCCACCGGAGTAATCCCACGGCCGCTTTCATAAAAACGCAGATCTTCCAGTCTCGCGCCGAGTGAGGCAATATCCAGGGCGGTGGTACCGTTATCGGCATCATCACTTATTCCCGGGTTCAAGCCGTGTCCGCTTAACAAATTTTCCCAGATTCCCCGATGCAACGGCTGGACCTGTCCAAGAATTCCCCCGGTGGCCGTAATCTGCTGATCTTCGATCAGGGTGATGCTCTCTCCGCTCACCGTGTTGGTAATATCAGCGCTGCCTTCAACAATATAGACATTGCTGAGTTCTCTATCAGGAATATGCGAAACAATCACATCCGTTCCGCGCATATTAAGAAGGTTATGCCCGGCTTTAACACTGAATATCGATCGTTTCTTCCACCCCCGGGTAACATATCTCACCCATCCCTTGATCACACTGACAATACTGGTTTTTAGCGGTGTATCAGCATTCTCCCTGAAAAAATCGGCAAAATGTATTTCCGAGTTCTCCCCGATGTTAAAAAAAGCCCCGTCGGCACCATCACTTTCCCGGGGGGGAAAAAATGCGGAACGGTGGTACCATTGCATTTCCGGATCAAGAAAGACAACCGTCGCATGGCTTTGAGGCCCCGTACGAAGCCAGTCGCCGACTTTCAGCGGCACATCATTATACGTAACAGGATAGGGCTCACCGCAGCCGGGATCTCTCACCACGGTTCCATCAAAATTAACGAGTCTTGCGACAACACCTTCCTTAAGCGCCGCCGCGACTTTTTCATCGATACTGCCGGCATACATCGCCTCCACTTTGGATCGGAGCTGCTCAAACGCTGCCTGACTGATTTCCCGGTCCAGTAAATTGCTTTTTTTGAATACATGCGCCAGGGCGCTGGCGATTGTCGTCAACGGGTTATCTATTGCGTATCCGGATGCGTACGGTATGTGGCTGTGTATATTATTTCTTTGACTAGTGGTACAGAGTATACAGTACCGTTCATTCTCACTCACCGCGAATTCGAATCCGGCGAAGGTCTGCATGGTCGCGGGCCTGCGGACTTTTTTGTGCATATCAAACAGACTGTTAGTCTGGCTTCTAAATACCGCCTGCAATTCAAAAATGTCCCACTGCGCGTACAGCTGGATTCTATAGCCGGGACACTCATGATAGGTGACATCCTTGCGCTGCCAGGCAAATGGTTCCTTTATCGACTCGCGCCAATAGAGGTGGTGATTTGTGATGACATCCTCTTTCCATTCCTCACCGGGGTTTGTCGAATGTGCAAATCTTGCCGCACTCTTTTCAATCTCCGCCCGGGCGGTTTGCCCCGCTCCCAGGCGGTACAGTGAAAATACGACAGGATATTCACTGTATTCTTTCGTAATATCACCGCTCCTGACAACAGCATTCCGGTCCTCGCCTTTGTCGGGTTTGTCCACCCAGAGCGGCAGGGTCAGCGATACACTGCCGTCTTTATCGCCATAGAAAAACTGGCCGAGCAGATTATACGGCATGCTGCCGAACGCGGCCCCATCCTTCGGGTAAAATCCCAGTTTCGGAAATTCCACCTTCAAAATATCCTGTACCTGTTTCCAGGGATTGCCCTGATCCTGGGCCTGCGTCGGACCGGCACACAGCAGTATGTAAAGTACGGTACATAACAGTACGAAACAGTGTGTCGTAATGGTGCGTCCCATGAGTATCCTCCCGATACGGAGCCTGAAAGCTGAGCCCTGAATATTATTGATAGTAAAAATATACATTATCCACAAACACTGTCGGGATATCTCCTGAAAAAACCAGCTGGGCGAGATGCCCGCGCTGCGTCAGCCCGGTGAAGGAGGAAAGCGGGATATCCAGACTGACCCAGGTGTCGGTCTCGAGACCGTCGTTTGCATTAAATGAGAGCTCATATTCGACATCATCCCCGCCGCTCCAGACGCCGTTCGCGCCGAAATCGACGAGCTTTACCTTGAAAACCTTTGGCAGGGACGTGGGGTCCGGTGTCCAGATGTCCAGGTGAAAATGAGTCATGGGTGCGGCATCGATCGTCGGAGCCGTGAATTCAACGCCCACAAAATTGAGATTCCTGTACAGCAGTACCGCATCGCCGGCAATATCGACCATTTCCAAAACAGCCGTTGAATACTGCCACCCGGTATTCCAGTTGATGCCCGGATGATTCGCATACGCATCACTGAAGAGCGAAATAACCTGTTGTGCCGGAACAGCGGGAACAGGAGCCGGCAGGCCGGGGCCGAAGGCATCCCCGACCGTCACGCGAAGTGTCTGCTCTGCGGCCGCACCAAGTTGAATGACAATGTCCGCGACACCCTCAGACAGCGCCACTATACGTCCATCTTCCATTACGGTGGCAACCGATTCATTCAGGGATGCCATGGTAAAATAGGTCAGAGACAATTCAAGCGTCAAGTCTGCCCCGTCAACGGTAAACGTAACACCGGTTATTCCCGGATCGATCACCATGCCTGCCGTAGTGGATACGTTCGCACTGGCGAGATTGATACGGGGATTGGAAACGGCGTTTCCCTTTTCATATGTTATTTCATCTAACCAGATCGTCCCCCCCAGACCAATGGCGTCGGGTCCGGCGGCATACTGAAACATGCCCGTTTCGGCCGTGAGTTTGTCCGCCAGCGGAATGGGAATGGTATACTTCTGCCAGGATGTACCCAGCACGATGCCTTTCTGCAATACCTGATACAGAGAATTGCCGGTATTATCATTTCCAAACCCGATATCCGCGACGGTGGTTTTGTCCGATTTCCCCCAAAAGGTCAGGGCGGTATACCCCGAAAGGTCGCGCGGAAATGTTGAATAGAAAACGCCTCCGGCAAACCAGCCGGAAGGGTCATTCAATCCGGGAACGGTTATCCGGATGGACCGCACCCCCTTCCAGGACACATCATCATCGATTTCAAAAGCGTCATACTTGGAATTGGCAAAAGCGGCATAATCGAGTCCGCTCACAAAGTCGTCCTGAAACACCTCGCCGAATGACGGGTGTGTCGCCGGTTCAAGCAGACTGACATCCCGCTTGCAATGAGCCGTAAGACCGGCGAGCAAAATCATCGGCATTATTATAACAAGGCGTGATACTCTTTCATGTTTCATATCCTGCCTCCAGATAATGGGTGTACATGCTTCTCTCTGTTTCCCCCGCCTACATGCTGATATTGAAATGAAGATAGGTTCTTATTTCCCATTCGCTGCCCCGGGGATAGCCCGAAAGATCGAGATCGGCGTCACTGTAGTCCAGAGAGGGATCTGGATAATACCGGGTTGAGTACTGATCGAGTGTCCGCCTGGTGAACCGTATACCCAGCCGTGTCTGCGGCAGGTCAAACCAGAGCGGCTTCCCGAATGATGTCGACAGATCGATCATTACCTGGAGGGGAAAGGTGAGATTGTGGTCACAATGATAATCATAGGGGCCCCAGTCGTTCACTTTGATAAAAGACATCAGCCTGGTCTGTCCCCAGACGATCCGCAGGTCCCCCCCGTATCGGTGAATCAGGCGTTCATCGTCACCGTTCGGCTCACCGTCACCCGCGTAAAGGTTGGCGATGATTCCGAAGCGTGTGCCGGGTTTTGACACGATGCGTGCGTGAGCTTCCCGCAGATCATGAGCGGGCACCCCGCCGGGATGGACATAAATGGTCCGGCCGTCTTTATCGAAGTAGGGAGCAGCATCGATTGTCGTCGGCTGATGCTTGTAGACGAACCCGGCGCTGACGGCAAGCGGCGCGTCTTCAATGATATCGCTGTCCCAGGAGTACATCCATGTCGCAGGTGTCGGATCCCAGGTAACTAAAAACTCTCCGGCCGTCATTTCACGATTGCCTCGGACAGCGAAAGGATCGTCGATGATATTCCGGGGACGTCCCGGCGCAGGCACGTCGCCGGGGATGGGGCCCTCGATCGGTTTCTGCCAGAGAACGTTGGGCGCGAGCTGAAGATGTCCGACGCTGTAGGCGCATCCCGTGAGCAGATGATACTGGTTGCCGCTGCCGCTGTCTTTCAATTTCCAGCCTGTATAGGTTTGAGTCATATCCGAGCCGCCACCGGCAACCAGGCCCATGGCCGCGGCCTGTCCATACCATTTCACGGGACCGATGGCATAGGTGAGTTTGATTTTGCCGCCCCAGGTGTCACGTGCCTTGATCTTGTCCTGATAGACCGTGTAATGGCCCGGGCCGCCGTCGACGATCTGGAACGATTCACCGATACGCGGCGCACCCGCCCAGATGCCGCCGATTTCGATACCGATGCCCGCGAGCTTCGTTTCGATATGAAGGGTCACCCTGCGCGTCGGAGGCACGGGAATGGCCAGTGAGCTGACGGCGCTTTCCTGTTTCGCGATGTCTTCATGATAGATACCGGTGAGAAAAAACGGCCCTATTCCCCGACTGTATTTTACCAGAACCGCCGGATTGGCCCCCCACCAGAGCTGCGGACCAAAGGCGACCTTCAATCCATTCAGCAGTTTTTTCCCTGCCAGTTCAATGCCCAGCGGCGCCATACCGTTGTAGATATCGATATTCGGACCGTAATTAGCCTCCCGGTACAACCCAAAGAAATCACCCTCGTAGCCCCAATGGTAATGACCTGTTCGATAAAATCCCTCAAGATTGAACCAGCGGTGCTTCCAGCTGATTCCGGCACGGTAGACGGCGATTCGATTCAGTGACGTCAGCTGCAGATCGCCCTGTCTGCTCTTAACCGATGCGGGTCGGCCTCGATTTTCATAAAAAATCTCATCTATGGGATTTGTTGCTACATTGCCGAGGACATTGAACGACGCAAAGCCCCGAAGATACTCGGACGGCTTTGCTTCTATATCCGCGTAAAAAGACTCCATGTGATCGAATCCCAGCGCGTCGGGATATGTCTGTTCACCGGCAACCGGCTTGTCCGGAGTCGAAACGCGATCACCGCCGGTATTGAACGTCGTCGTTTCCATCCGTAATCCGCTCACCCGCAGGGCGCCGCTCTGTTCCGCCGTCACCGCGGCCCGGTCGCCCCTGGCCGTGAGAACGGCGTCTGTGATCTGAATGGCGGAAAAGTGTTCCCTGATTTTTTCGCCGGACATCCGCGCCGCATATGGATTGACCTGATGCGCCGCTTTCAGGGCATAGTACGCCGCCCGGGGATAGAGCTGGTAGTGCCCGTTGGCATCGGTGCGGCCCTTGGCACAGATGCCGAACCACTCTTCATTCATGTTGTTTTCACCCGGTTCCAAATCATCCGGGTATCCCCCGTTGGCCCAGGAAGCATCGCTGTCATGAATATCGAGGTTCGATGTTTGTCCGTATTTCCACCAGCCGTCGCTGAACTGGAAGGTGAATCCCCCGATCGAATTGCCGTTTTTACCCAGGCCCGCGGCCTCTTCATAGATCTCCCGCCAGTTGCCCAGTAGATACCAGGCCTGGGATGCCTGGTCTTCCTCACCCTTCATCGCATTGAACGCATCCGCGCCGAACTCGGTAATCATGACCGGGATGTCAAGCATGTTCCGCACTCTCTCGAACGCATCCCTGAAGGAGACACCGCGATACATATTAGTGCCGAATATATCGATATTCCCGCACTCTTCGGCGATGATATCAAGAAAGAGCAGGTCGCCGTTGCACATGGCCACGGGATGAGATGCATCGATCGTTTTCATGTTCCGGGCGGCGTCATCGAAAAGCCGGTACATGGGACGGGCGCGGCGGGTGGATTCCCGGTCCTTAACCGGAATATCTTCGCTCTCGGCCCCCTCCCAGAACAGGCCGTAATTGTTTTCGTTTCCCAGCAGGTACATCAGCAGCCCCGGCGTATCTTTACACGATTCGGCCAGCGCCGCTGTTTCCGCAAGCAGCACCTCCCGAACACGCTGATCTGCATAATCCGTATTTTCATTCCACGATCCGTTTACCGTGATCCCGTACCGGCCGAACGAGTGATTGAGCACCGTATAGATGCCGTAGGTCTCGTAGATGTAGGTGATCCACCTCGGCGGAATACCGGTGTACTGGCGAATGGCATTAACCCCCATATTCTGTAAAAGGGACATTTCCCGGTCGAGCGCTTCCTTTATAAAACGATCCGGCTGATTCCAGAGACTGTAGTTGAAATTCGTGCCAACGGGATAGTAATCCCAATTCATACCGTTGATCATGAAATCGTTTCCATCAATCTGCAGCGTGAACCCTTCGGTGTCCGCGTTGATTTTCACATCGGACCTTTGTGCGAAACCGGCAGCAGACGACATCAGCAGAATTGAAAGAGCAATCAGCGCTGAACAGCGCCGGGTAACTACGCATGCCAGCCCGCGTTCTCTTATATGCATATATCCTCCCACGTCAATAATTATGCAACGGGTGGTCCCTGTTCACCATCGGCACCCGGGTATCCATTTCGGTTTGCGTGCATTATGACAGACAATCAGGTGGTATGACGGATGGCGGAACGGCTGCAAGACAGATGTCACCATGGACCGGCCCCATTTTTCAGGCACTGCTGCCGCAGTGATGGTCGGCAGCCGCCGTTACGATCATGAGCACGATCATGATCGCCGCTGTCCTGGATATGTCGACCCGGTGATGCCGACAGCAGGGCTGAAATGAGTACATACTGCAGATTAACGGAATTTCGTTTCAATGTAAGAATACGGCTGAAAAATAACAAGTGCTTTGTAGCAAGGCTGCGGGGTATTGAATATGTCCCCATCGACGATCCAGCGGGACAACGGGAAAAACCGATAAAGATGAAGACATCCATTATGAGAGTGCTGATGTCAAACAGTGAATTTTCTCATTAGAGTACATATGACGACATAAGAGATGCTTCTTGTATTTTAATCAAAATGAGGGTATATTACTCCCGGTAATCATGAGGAATATGGCTGAATGGATTTTAAAATCAAAGATGTCGCTGCCATGCTGCAGGTTTCCGAGAAGACAGTCTACCGCTGGATCAAGGAAAAGAAAATTCCCTGCTACCGCATCCAGCACCAATACCGCTTCAACCGTGCTGAGATCAACGAATGGGTGCTGAGCAATAAAATTGAATTGTCTTCAAACCTTCTCGACCTGAAACTGGCCGGTCAGCCGACCAATTTTACCTATCTTCTGGCGAAGGGCGGCATTCATTCCGGTATCCCGGGGACAACCGTAGCCGAAGTGTTGCACAATGCCCTGGAGATGATCCCCAAACCGGCCGGCATCACGATAGAAGAAATCGCCGGGGCGCTCCTCAACCGCGAACAGATGATGTCAACTGCGATCGGCCACGGCATCGCTATTCCGCATCCGCGCAATCCGATCGTCACCACTATCGAAGACGCCAGTGTGTCCATCTGTTTTCTGGAACAGCCTGTCGATTTCGGGGCCCTGGACGGTAAACCGGTACACACGCTGTTCGTGCTGCTGACCATCAGTCCACGCCGGCATCTGGAAGTCCTGTCCAAGATTTCCCATTTGTGCCAGATCGAAGCATTTCGGGTCATGCTGGAGAACCGCGTCCCCGAACGGCAATTACTGGATTACATCCGGGAAAAAGAATCAGGGTGGCAGCAAAAAATAGCGGGACAGGCATGAACGGTCTATTCATTGGTATGGGACTCATTATCGCCGGCGGTGTTGCAGCGGCGCTGGTCCGATCTCCAAAACGGGCGGTACTGCTGATAGGCGCGTCGGCCCTTGCTCAATTGTGTATTCTGCCGGTAGTCAGCCGCGTCCTGCTTGGCGGGGCACCCCTGACCGTCAGCCTGCATTTTGCCGGTCCGGTCGGCACAGCGCTGCTGCTCCTGGACCCGCTTACTGCATTTTTTATCCTGATCATTTCAATAGGCGGACTGCTGGCGGCAGTGTATTCGCACAGCTACATGCAGATGTATGCTCTGAAGCCGCAATACTCGCTGGGCGGCTATTATGTATTCATGAGTCTGCTGATTGTGGCCATGATGCTCGTTACCCTGGTACAGAACATGCTGCTGTTCCTGATCGTATGGGAAATCATGTCGCTCTCCTCGTTCTTTCTGGTCAGTTTTGAAAACGACAAAGAACACGTTCGGCGGGCGGCCCTCTACTATTTTACGGCCATGCAGATCGGTGTCGCCTTTCTCATCATCGGGTTCGCCTGGGCCGCCTGGTTGAGCGGTGAACCGAATTTCGCGGCGCTGCATACCATCCGGGCGACAAACTCCTCTGCCGCAACGATAATTTTTATTCTCCTGTTTCTGGGCTTCGGCACCAAAGCCGGATTTTTACCCATGCACACCTGGCTGCCTCTTGCCCATCCGGCCGCGCCCAGCGGTGTATCTGCTATGATGTCCGGGATCATGATTAAAACCGGCATCTATGGCATGTTACGTATCATTCTCAGCCTTGGCCTTCCGGCTGACTGGCTGGCATACCTGGTCTTTTCAGGCGGATTGTTCGCCGGACTTCTGGGCGTGATGAACGCCATTGGCCAGCACGATCTTAAACGCCTTCTGGCTTTTCACAGCATCGAAAATATCGGCATCATCGGCATGGGGATCGGCCTCGGCATGATTGGCATGGTGCACCACCTTCCGTTTCTCACCCTGGCCGGTTATCTGGGCGCGCTGCTGCACGTATTTAACCATTTCACCTTTAAAAGTCTCTTGTTCTACGGCGCCGGTGCCGTGTACGCCAACACGCATACTCTCAGCCTGGAAAAACTGGGTGGGCTGATGCATACCATGCCGTTTACGTCGGCCTTGTTTTTTCTGGCCTCAATGGCTATCAGCGGCTTGCCCTTGTTTAATGGATTTATCAGCGAGTTTGCCATATATATCGGTCTGGCGAAGGGAGTCACGACCGGTCATGCGCTGCTTGATCTTACCGCAATTACCGGTATGTCCGGTCTGGCGTTCATCGGTGTCATGGCGGTCATCTGCTTCACCAAGGTGTTCGGCGTTGTTTTCCAGGGTGAATCACGCAGTACCCCGGCGCATCCGCTGCCAGAAGTGTCCGCTTCATTTTTACTGCCCATGTTCTTCCTGGCCGGACTGATCATCTTTACGGGACTGGCCGCGCCGCTGGTGCTTCCGGTGATGAAACCGGCTGTCTTTCAGTTCGCCGCCGACGCAGATGTGTATGCTCAGCTGGAACATATATACCTGCAGCTGAGCCGGGTTCTCTGGCTGTTTGGCGGTCTCACCCTGTTTTTTATTCTGCTGCGCACCATGATACTGCGCCGTAAAAAAATCGCTCAATTCAAGACGTGGGATTGCGGGTATCAGGCGGCCACCCCGCGGATGCAATACACGGCCAGTTCCTACGCTTCCTCTTTCCAGGAGCTGATCGGCAAAGCCCTGCCGGTGCAGAAGCATCTGCAGCAGCCGGACGGTCTGTTTCCGGAGACAGCCTCGTTCGAGAGCCACAGTGAGGATCTGGTGGAGCGTTTTCTGGTCCGGCCGCTGGTGCAGACTCTTCAGGGTTTTCTGCGAGTGTTTTCCTGGATTCAATCCGGCCGCACGCAGCATTACATCCTCTACGGCCTGATCTTTCTCATACTGTTAATTGTGTGGATTATCGGGGTGCGCTCATGAAAATCCTCTTTACTCTTTTCGTCTATCTGATCGCACCATTTCTCCTGATCGGTCTGGTCAATAAAGCCAAGGCGCTGTGGGCCGGACGTAGAGGCGCTCCGGTCCGCCAGCCGTGGTTCGATCTGGTCAAATTATTGCGCAAAGGAGAGATTATCAGCAGGACCACATCTTTTGTCTTCCGCCTGGCCCCGCCAATCAATGTGGCCGCTGCTGTGCTTGCAGTCCTGCTGGTGCCCCTGCCCCGGCAGCAGGCTTTGCTGCATTTCCCCGGCGACTTTGTGCTCTTCGCGTACACACTCGGTCTGGCTCGTTTCATGCTGGTGGCTGCCGCCATGGATACCGGCAGCAGTTTCGAAGGTATGGGCGCGGCCCGGGAGGTCACATTCGCCAGCATTGTTGAACCCGCATTTTTCATTTTGCTTGGCACTCTGGCCCTGGTCACCGGGGATACTTCTTTCGCTGATATTTTCAGGAGCCTGAACTACAGCGCCGGATATACCGTGCTTGTCAAATCGCTGGGCACCATTGTCCTGTTCATCATGCTGCTGGCGGAAGGTTCCCGGGTCCCGGTTGACGACCCCAACACGCACCTGGAGCTGACCATGATCCACGAAGTGATGATCCTCGATTATTCCGGACCGGACCTGGCCTTCATGCACTATGCCGCCTGGCTGAAAAGCGTGGTAGTCATCACTCTTCTTGCCAACCTGGTGGCGCCGTCCGGCATTGGACCGGCCGGCGGATTTCTCTTCTTTTCGGCTCTGTTTGTTATCCTGGCTTTTTCAGTAGCCGCGGTTGAGTCGCTCATGGCCCGCCTGCGTATGTCGCACGTACCGCAATTTATATTTTTAATGACCGCGCTGGCGATAACGGCCTTTGTTGTGGTACTGTTCTTCAGGTATGGGAGAATATAATGTCCGACGTTCTGATCATTCTCTTCGGCACGATGATGCTGTATGTGTTCGCCGCGAGCCGCATCGAGGCCTTCATAAAAACCCTGGCCCTGCAGGGGCTGCTCCTGTTTTTGCTGGTGATCATCGATATTCATGAAATCGTCTGGATCAATATTGCCTTTCTTGTGCTTGAAACGCTCATCATCAAGGCAATTGCCATTCCCTGGTTCCTGCTGCGTACCATTCGCCGCAACGAAATCGGCCGTGAGGTCGAACCCTATCTATCGCAGTTCTATTCACTGATCATCGCCAGCGCGATCTTTGTATTTGCATTCGTCGCCGCTTTCTGGGCCGCACGGATCGAAGCCGATATCAAACCACTCTATTTCGGTGTGTCCATATCCATGATCATTGCCAGCCTGTTCCTGATTGTCACCCGCAAGCGCATCATCACACACATCCTCTGTTTTATGATGCTGGAAAACGGCATCTTTCTGTTGTCTCTATCAGTTGCCAACGAGATGCCCATGCTTGTCGACCTGGGAGTGCTGCTCGATCTGTTTGTCGGTGTTTTCCTGCTGGTAATATTTTTTAACAAGATTCAGTCGATGTATGACGGAAGTCATATTGATGTTCTGACGGCATTAAAGGATTAGGCATGTTTGCGATACCAGTAATCGTACCTGTTATTATGGCAGTCCTGGTGCTGTTTGTGCCGCGCCTGCTGGTCAGCCGGATCGCTCTCCTGTCGAGCGCCGCGCTGATCCTGCTTTACAGCGCCGGCGTCTGGTGTAACTGGCTGCCGGCAGACGCCCCGCAGTGGCTGGACGGATATTTCAAACTTGACGCCGTCGGGCTGCTGTTCCTGCTGATCATGTCCGTGGTTTTCGCCGCTTCGGCTGTTTACAGCCTGTCTTATGTTAAAGAACACAACCTCAGCGCCCGGCGCCAGTCCTTTTACACCGCCGCGATGCTGCTGTTCGTGGCCGCAATGAGCGGCGTAATCCTGTCCAACCACCTGGCCCTGCTGTGGGTCTTTGTGGAAGCCACCACCCTTTCCAGCGCGGTGCTGATTAATTTTGAAAAAAACAAATCGGCTCTGGAAGCTGCCTGGAAATATGTGTTCATCTGTTCGGTGGGTATTGCTCTGGCCTTCGTAGGTATTATCATTTTATCAATGGGTTCGCGAGCCGTGGGCACGCTGTTCTTCGACGATCTGTACGCCGGCGCGGCATTGATCAATCCTTTCTGGCTGAAAATGGCCTTTGCCTTCATCCTGGTTGGTTTCGGGACAAAAATCGGGGTGGCGCCGATCCACGCCTGGCTGCCCGACGCCCATTCCGAAGCACCCTCGCCGGTATCAGCGCTGCTGTCCGGTACGCTGCTGAATACAGCGCTTCTGGGACTGATCCGCGTGCAGAAAATCCTGCTGCAAGCGGGTCTGGATGACTATTCCAATAATCTCATTCTGATCGTTGGATTTCTTTCAATGTTCATCAGTGCGGTGTTCATGATGAACATCAAGAATTACAAGCGTATGCTTGCCTACTCATCCATAGAAAATATGGGCATCCTTTTCATCGGGCTGACCATGGGATCCGGCGGGCTGTTTGCCGCCATGCTGCACACCGCCGCCCATTCTTTTACAAAGGCCGCACTGTTCCTGACATCCGGGAATATTTTCACTCTTTACAACAGCAAACGGATCAGCGACGTACACGGCCTTCTGCGTCGTGAGCCGCTGACCGGCTGGCTCTGGATTTTCTCGGCGCTGGCCATTATCGGCCTGCCGCCGTTCCCGATCTTTATCAGCAAGTTCTTGCTGATTAAAGCCTTTTTCGAAAACGGCAGCGGCTGGCTGTCTCTGCCGTTTTTCCTGATCATTGTTTTTGTAATGTTCGGAATGATGCGCGCCGTGTTCACCATCGCTTTTAACGAATCGGGCGGTGGTGTGTCCGCGGCCGGCCGCCGTCTGGATGTACCTGCCTACCTGCCGCAGCTTTGCCTGCTCGCCCTTCTGCTCGGTATAGGCGTGAGCATTCCGGAACATGTTCGGCTGCTGCTGCAGCAGGCAGCCGGATTTTTACCGTAAAGGAATCCGCATACCGTGAAATGGCTGAAAATAATAAATGTCCAGCCGGTGGCGCTGGCGGATATTCCGCTGATCGATATTCACGACTTCCGCGCCGGCATGATACACCGTATGCACAGCGGGTTGCGGCTGGTGCAGTTTTTCGCCCATCCGCAGGAAGACACCACCGTGACCCTGTTTGCCGTGCTGGCTGATGACGGCCAGGCTTCGCTCTACGTGGCCGGGGCGAAGGTCGCGCGTGGTGCGGACTATCCGGCGGTGACGCCCAACGTTCCGGCCGCCCATGTATTTGAAAGAGAAATTTACGAGCAGAGCGGTCTTCTTCCGCAGGGACATCCCTGGCTGAAACCGGTGCGCAAAGGCATTGCCGGAATCGATCCATCTGAAATGCCCTATGAATTCTTCAGGATGAACGGCGACGAAGTACATGAAGTTGGCGTGGGGCCGATCCATGCCGGGGTGATAGAGCCCGGTCACTTCCGTTTTTCCTGCACCGGCGAAACCGTGCACCATCTGGAGATCGAACTGGGCTTCCAGCACCGCGGCCTCGAAGCGCTGATGATCAGGAATCAGCATCCTCTCTATCAGATGAAACTGGCGGAGACCATCGCCGGTGACACAGTAATCGGTCACGGCACTGCATTCGTCAACGCCATGGAAGCACTGGGCGGCGTGCGCTGTCCGCGGCGCGCCGAACAGATCCGCGTCATCGCCCTCGAACTGGAACGGGTTGGCGTACATCTGGGTGACCTGTCGGCTCTGAGCGGTGATGTTGCGTATCTGACCGGCCAATCCGTGTTTGGTGCGATGAGAACTCAAGCGATCAATACCAGTATGGTCATTTCCGGGAGCCGTTTCGGCCGCGGTCTGCTGACACCCGGCGGCGTTCGCTTTGATATTTCAGGCGCGATGAAACGGGACATTCTCAGCACTGTGGATGAATTGCAGGATAAGACCGAATTGGCAGCGGAAGTATTGTTCACTTCGTCATCGGTGCTGTCGCGTTTTGAACGCACCGGCATCATCAGCGAAGCGACAGCCAGGAACATCGGGCTGGTCGGGCCGGCCGGAAGAGCCAGCGGCATCCCCATTGACGTGCGCGCCGATTTTCCTTTCGGGGCATACGCCTCTTTCCCGGTGCATGCCTTCTCGCTTAAAAGCGGTGATGTGTTCGCACGCGCCTATCTCCGTTATGTAGAAATCATCCAGTCGCTGCGCATCATTCGCGAGCAGGTGGAAACCCTCGGGGATGGTCCTGTTTCGGTTAACACCGGCCCGATCAAAGGAGGGCAGTTTGTCGTTTCGCTGTGCGAGGGCTGGCGCGGTGAAATCGCTCATACGGTCATCACCGGCCGCGACGGGCGGTGTGCGCGCTATAAAATCAAGGATCCGTCCTTTAACAACTGGTTCGGACTGGCCCTGGCCGTACGGATGGAAGGCATATCCGACTTCCCGCTCTGCAACAAGAGCTTCAATCTATCCTATTGCGGCTTTGATCTGTAAAGGAATTTGCAATGATCGATTTGTTGTCACTGAGGAAAAAACACGGCCGTCAGGCCATTCCCGACATAATGAAAGCACAGCTGCCGGATAATTTCCGCGGCTTTCCACTGTTGAATGAGGCGCTCTCAGCCGGTGGCCGCAGCGCCCTGGCCGGCGCGTGCCCGACCGGTGCGATTCAAGCCTCACCATTGCACCTGGATATGGGCAAATGTATTTTCTGCGGTGAATGCGAACACGTCAGTAACGGCGCCATCCGTTTCACCGGGAACCATCTGCTCGGCTCCGCGAGTCGTGAAGGACTGGTGGTCACTTCGGGCAAAACGCCTGATGTATATGAAAGAACCGCTATAGGGAACCGCCGGGAAATCCATCGCCTGTTCGGCCGTTCGCTCAAACTCCGCCAGGTGTCGGCCGCAGGCTGTAACGGGTGTGAAATGGAACTGGCCGCCGCGGGCAATGTCAATTTCGATATGGGCCGATTCGGCATTGACTTCGTCGCCTCCCCGCGTCATGCCGACGGAATTGTCATCACCGGACCGGTCAGCCGCAATATGGCCCCGGCCCTGCGCGACGCCATAGAGAGCATTGGTGAGCCGCGGGTGATCATTGCCGTGGGAGCATGTGCGATCAGCGGCGGCCTGTTCGCCGATTCGCCGGAACTGGACCGCTCCTTTTTCGATGTATTCACCGTTGATTTGTATATCCCCGGCTGCCCCCCGCACCCGCTGACGTTTATCCGCGGAGTGTTGAGTTTTTTGGAACGAGCGTAACGCACATGCCTGCACCTGAGGGTAGAAAAAAATAAAAGGCCTTCATACACGAAGACCTTTTATGTACAGCATCCCCAATCGGAACCACACACCCGCATATATCGTATTGAGGCGGGAAAGGCCCGCTTTTCCGTATTTTTGAGAGTATGTAAGAAACTCTCTCAGTTCATTACAGGTACGGTGCCTTTTCCTTTTTCTTGGCTCTGACGGATGAAAAAAGCCATTGCTTTTTAAAAAATAATGTAGTATATATGTAAACTTTTATCCATCACTTATCGACATCAATCACTAGGATAGTTTCCACAACATCAATTTTTCTACCAATGGAGGAGCTGTATGAAAATGCTGAAGTTTGCTGCTTTGGCAACGGTCATCGGTATGACTTTCATGGCCTGCAACGACAAAAAGGAAAATAACAATAATCCGCTCGGCCCTGACTTCAATAATGGAGAGTTGAAGGCAACCATAAGCGGGAGCCTGTCACTCAATTTTAACGCATCGGTTGCGACCGCCAATGTTGCCGACGAAGATTTTGAAATCGCGGGCAGCATGATGTCGGGAAGTAGTATGTATACACTGAACCTGGTTGTTTTACGTGCGCCTGGTGAATTTACCATGGGTCTGAAAGATCCCGCAGATACGGACATCGGGGAAGCATCGGCCGGATTCATCGTTTCTGCCGCAAGCGGAGGCAGTTCATATTATTCCATTTCAGGGACTATCACTGTGACAAGCGCTTCAAGTACACGACTCACGGGCTCGTTTCAATTTACTGCGGTCAACGATACAGGATCTCAGATTACCGTGGCACAGGGGACATTCGATGTGCCGATCAATGACGGAATATAATTAAGTGGCGAAAAAATCATGCCATTACGGCGGACTCTGGTCCGCCTTTTTTTATACATTCGCAACCATTTAAAATAATGGTAAATCACATCCGCTCTCGCTTCCCATTTATGGCCGGGGTAATCGGTGCGAAGTCAAACAATAAAATCAGCAGACACTTCTTCGTTAGGATTAGTTGATTTTTTCCCGGGGAACGGCATTATCGTGCTTATTGAAGATGAAGACAATCCATAAACAGGAAAGGTCTTCGAAACTGAAGACCTTTCCTGTTATGCATCCGTAAGGGGATGCGTACGCTATCCCTGTGAATGGTAAATGATGAACCGTATAACGATTTGCCGTTCAAGGAGCCGGCCGTTCCTCCAAAGGGATCCTCTGCATATCATCGATGTATCGTTTCACCGGTCAGCGCAGGTAATTCATTTTCCTGATATCCTGGAAC
>JAFGRY010000043.1 GCA_016934955.1 bacterium
CTCCGGGCTTGCCACCAGAAAATCGCGCATTGGATAGCGCCTGTACTCCGGGTGGTCCGGAGTTGCATAGGTCAAAACGTTTTCAACGATTGTGCCGTTCCATGCGACCACCACGGTCTTGTTGCGAGAGAGTCCCTCAAGCAGGCGCAGCGGATCCTGCTTCAGGCCAACATCGAAGATGACCTCAATGTTGTCGAGAAGGATCAACTCGTCGCCGCCAAGGTTGACGATCTCCTTGAGAAGACGAGGCAGCTGCAGGGCCCGCTGGCGCTCCGTCAATTCCAGCATCCGGCGGGAAAGCTCTAAGTTGATGTTGACCAGGGGCGCACCAGTGCGATCCCCCACATTGCGAAGCGCAGTGGTCTTGCCGGCGCCCGCAGATGATACGACCAACAGCAGCCGGTGATAGAGATCAGTGGCTTGCTTAACCTTCCTTACTATCTGATCTGCAAGTGGTTCAGCCATAGCTTTTTCCGTCTCTGTGAGAATCAAGAAAACCAGGAGAATCATATATCAGCAGAAAAACAACGATGACGACAATAATTTAATAATTCTAAATTGTACAAAGATATAGTAATAATTGCAAGTCATTTCAAATCGATCGTAAGGAAGCATAAATGGTTGGTACACTAATGATCGGAATAATAACCAGTCATTGGTTTTACTTCAATCGGGGCGGGCAGCGTTCCGAGAAACTCACGAATCTCGTCAGCGGTCTTCGGCATTTCGTCTTCTTTGTCTGCACTATTGTCGCTCCTAATAACTAGCCATCCCATTATTTTTGCGATAAGCTCCAGAGCGTGTAGCTTATCATGCAGCTTGATATGCAGTCCATACCGGTTTTTTGAAATCGATTGGATTGCCGGCCAGACATCGTCGGGGATATCTTTAAGGCGGATCTCCTGCACCGCCCTCTCAGTGACCTCTCTCGTCACTGGATCGGCCTTTCTCTCCGTTCTTTCGACTATTTCGAGTATCCTGCCAATGTTTACCATGCCTATATCAGCAAGTTCTCGTAATACTCTATCTTTTCTAAGATTTAACCGTACTGCATCCTGATGACGCAGATAATCAATTCTCTCAGAAACCTTAACAATCCTTAACATCCGGGAGGCTGCCTGGGCAGCCGTGCTCCCTGAATAGCCGGCACGAATTGCGGCCAGGGTGCCGTTTGCTGTGAGTAGGTACTCTTGGCAGAAACGTTCCTGCTTTAGATTTTTCAGTGGCTCATCTCCCGGAAGATCTGATACATATCCTTCCATCTTTACTCTCTATATTCACTACTGCTATTCAATAAGTAATAAATTTCGATTTGGATTTTGGTCATGCATTAATGCCATCGTATTCTATTGTTAATTATAAGGCCAGACTTCCTGTTTCGCCTCCAGCAGGATACGATCGATATCATCGATGCTGTATCCTTGACCTATAAGCCTGGCAGCCTCACAATTCAATGGTTCCTCAACTTCGTTTGCAAACGCTTCTCTATCCTCATCTGTGATAGGGTGCTGCGTCGACCATTTCCACCCTTCATAGAACGCCTTAGCCAGTTTATTTAGTTTATCAAATGGTCCCGCCATGGGTACTCCTTCACTGCTGTTTCAACACCATTTTCTTGTTCCTGCCTGATATTCGACTGATCGATCGGGACGGGGGGGGTATCATATCCCCCTCTTTCTGATGCAACAAAGCAACTTTCCAGTGCCTCAGCCGTAGGCAGAATCTCCACATCCTCTGGTAGCGGATCTCCCGGGATTAGCATCATTGGTCTTTGGCCCCTTTCCCGAACATTCTGTAAATAACCCTTATCGAGACACCCATTGACTCGCCTATAAACAGCTGAACGATCTAATTTAAGCCTCTCTGTAAGCGCTTTGATAGTCACCCCTGCTGGCAAAGTCTTGAGTAATTCATTTACTGCATTCACCGTTTCCCGCGTCTCATCGCTTACTGTTGCTTCAATAATTTCTCCCATCGAATCCACGATCAAATCTCGTACTGCAGCGTAGTCCTCAAGCGTTGAGATAATTCTCCCCTCTGCATCGATTTCCCTGTTAGCCTGATGGAGAATCGTATGCGCTATTATCAGATTCAAGAGCTGTGTGAAATCTCTACGCTGTCTCACATGACAATACGTGATGCTCTTTGCCAATGCGGTTGCATAAGGAATGACTACGGAATGGTTTGCCTGATCCAACCACCGTTGCAGGGCGTGCCATTGGGAATAATCGGTTGTTGTATTTTGTTGGTGTGCAATCGCAAGACATATTTTACGCGTTTGATCAATGCTATCGGAAACCTGAATCGAGAGCATTCTCGTCTCGTTTTCTGGGTGTAGATTTATTTTTGTTGTAGTGACAATCAAACCCGTTGGTCCTTCACACTCGATAATCCTCGCTTTTAAACCCTCCGTTGTTTTTTCTACTGTCGGATAGTTGAGTTTTCCTTCACTTAAAAGCGAACGGACAATATACGCCATGAATTCATTATCCAAGCCGACAGCCTCTGCAATAACCAGGAATCGATGTGACAGGCTAATATCAGAATACAGAAGGGCTTTTTCGCTCATGGCTGTGACTTTGTAATACACATTTTCTGGGAAAAATTTCAACACCTGATCCATCATATACGATTTACCCGTGGATGACGGCCCCTTTATTATGACCGATACGGGTCTTTCAAGGTATCTACTCACAAGGACAAGAAAAAGTAACCGGGAATTACGTTCCTCGCCAACCACTCCAGTTCTTTTCAAATCCATTATAAATCTGTCCAGTATATTACTCTCTCTGGCAAGGTGCCCACACTTCTCCCAATATTCCTTTTTATCTGTATCCTTCTTGATCAGCCACTGCTTCTTCCAGCTTACCGCAGTACGCATTGAATCCTCTATTCGATCTTTAAATCGTTCCGACGCCTTCAGATGAAGATCCGACGGGTCTTTATATCCCTCTAGATGAATAAATTCCACCCGATCTCTGATCTTCGATTTCCCGATCAATGAGAGGACAGCATCTCCTCCACTGTCCGGCTCGATAAAAACATAGATGCGGAGGATGTTTTCGAAGTAATCTGCCCACTCTTCCTTCCAGCTGTTCGCTCCCGGAATACCAAGCGCCGGAAATCCATGGAGCCAGAGTGTCTGTGCATCAGATTCACCTTCAACGAGAATTATATAGCCCGCTTCGATTGCTCTGTTTCTTCTCCAAATTCCATATGGAATCGGCTTCGTCCCATTCTTCCATCGGAATCGATTATCGTAATCCTCACCTTTTTCCATAGCAGTCCTGAAACGAGTCGCGATAATTGCACCGTCTTGATCCCTATAAGGAATCCTCACCGCAGGAGCCCCCATATATGTAATTTGAGTTAATCCGAGCCCTTCCAGGAAAGATACAGGCAGCTGCTTACTTTCTGAATAGTGTTCCAACGTACAGCCACTCATAGTTTGCATATTTTCGCTATTTTCTACAGGAGTGCTCATCCCCCCCCCTTTATCCATTTCTGGACGTAATATATTTTTGACACGCAGGATGAAAACACTTACCGATCGAACCATCGTTCTTAATGGAAAATGTATTTTTCCCGCAGAATGGGCATTTCGTGCGCCTACCGGCGACGACTTCTATGCCATATCTCTCACGCAATATCCCAGATATACCTTCTTTCATGACCAAGTCCCTCCTATTTAATTTGATTCTATGCATTCATAATCAGATGGTTTGTCCTGGAGTGTACAATTATTCGGTTCCCACTCCTCCCTCATAATCTCTCTCACAATGACCAAAGCCATCAGAGTGACTCCTTTGGAAACGATCGTATCTGACTTATTTTGCACTTCACCGTTCACTTATACACCACAATGCTTGCCTCGCCTGCTTTGGGATCATATCGAAAATATATCATCATAATTTTGGTGATCGAGGACATCAAGAATTTTACTCCTTAATATGGGACCTGGCCTTCTTGTACCATTGATAAGCTGAGACATATAGCCACTGCTTATTCCAAGCCTCAGAGCCAACCAATTTTGTGACTTGTTTTTTCTGGCGAGATATTCTTCGACAAATTGTTTTTTTAATCTTACTTTTACCATTTTCACGACCCCCTCTGCTTGCTATAGTAATTCTGTGCTTGCAAAAATATAGCACACTTTTACATCGGAGTCAACAAAATAATCTTGATAATTGCAACTTTTTGCTTGCAATAATTAGCATAAGTTCCTATATTGATATTGCAGGCGACAAATAGTGTATGAGGTGAGGAATGGAATTCGGTGAATTTCTTAGGCACTTAAGAAAAGAGAAACAGTTAACGTTGCGAGATGTGGAAAAATCGACGGGTATATCAAACCCTTACTTGTCACAAATAGAGACGGGCGCAAGAAAGCCACCGCATCCGACGATCCTATCCAAGCTGGCTTCTTGTTATGGGGTCACTCCGGAATTACTGATGGAGCAGGCAGGCTATTTAGAACCGAAGACGGACAGGAAGGATCGAAGAAACGAAGAAATCGAAAAAGGATTCGATATTGTGTACCATCGGTGTAAAGGAACTGGAAGAATGGCTTTGAATAAAATCATATATGGTGACTCGAATTCATTAAAAGAGCTTTTAATCCGAATATACGAATTAAAGTCCGACGAGGTGATACTTCGATTCGAACCATCTGCAAACTTAACAAAACAGGTAGAAGAATTATGGAGACTTTGGCAAAATCGGATGGAAAAATAAACCGCAGCATCATCATCGCCCGTTCTTCAGCCGACCGCCACGATGTATCCTGCAAGTCTCAAATCACGGAAATCATGGCCGAAGCGAGAAAGCAGGGCGAGGTGATTGTTAAAACCCTCGAGTTCCCGCGGAAAAGGCATTCAGACTTTCTCGAAGATCCCGATTTTAAGGATATCCTTGAAGACGCCAAGAGGAAGGATCGCACCTGGAATAAGATCTGGTTTTACGATACTTCGCGTCTCTCCCGAAACAGACTCAAAGCACAGACGACCAAGGCCTTCTTTCGCAAGCAGGGCATCGAAGTAGCCTTCCTCAAGCTCCCATCAACCGGCCAGGAACCCCTGGATAACGTTATTGAGGGCATCCTCGAAACGTTCGATCAATTGCACAGTGACTTTTCCCGTGCCGGATCAATACGGGGGCAGAAACAAAATATCCGGTCTGGTTACCGTGCGGGAGGGCGCGCACCATATGGGTATGTCTTGAAGAAGCATAAATTCGGAACAGACGGTGAAAATAAACCCATTTTTAAGACTACCCTCGAACCGCATCCGGAACATTTCCCAATTGCCCAGGAGTATCTGAGAAGACGGGCGAACGGGGAAAGTAAAGGACAAATAATGACCTATTTTATCGAGCGGCACATTCCCAGCCCCTCCGGGAATAAACAATGGTCTAAATCAACGATGCACTCCATAGAAAACAATCTCCATGTATACTGCGGCCACCTCGTCTACAACAGACACAATCGAAAGATCGATGGACGATATATCGGAGGGCAAAAATACAGACCGGAAGAAGAGTGGGAAATAAATAAAAATACACATGAAGCCGCCATCACCGAAGAAGAGGCTGAATCCATTCGTCGGCAAAGACATAAAACAAATACGAGCACTCCCAAAGCCCGCAAGTATCTGCTCACGGGCACACTGAGCTGTGGCGTATGCGGTGGTCCGATGGTTGGAGATTCAGGATTTTACACCTGCATCCATAAACGGAATCATATTTCAGATTGCACGAACAGTAACATATCATCCGATTACATCGACAAAAAGGTCATCTCTTTTGTGAAAGAGATTCTTCTTACAGAAGGCCATTTCGTACGGGTCATTGAAGAGACAAAGCGCCTGTATCAGAAAGAGATGAAGAAGTCAAAGGATGACACGGCCAGACTGAAGCGGCAGATAGCCGACATTGATGAACAAGTGGATCGTCTCATGTCTCTATTTGAGAGAGGACAGATATCACCGGAGATCATCGAGTCTCGTATTTCCTCATTGGAACGGCAGAGAGAGGAGATCGAAAACATATTCACCGGCGAACGCCACATCCAGACAATGATAAAACACGCTGAATCGGAACTATCCGAGACAACCATCAAGGCTTATATTGATCGTTTCGAGGATCTATTAGGTACACACAACCTCGAGTTGATGAGGGACTTCGTTAAAACGTTCGTATCGAAGATTGAATTATGTGGTCGCGTTAAGGGCAAAAAAAGAGGGCGGGATGTGACCATTCATGGCCAAATACCCGCCCTAACAAGGATAGCTGTGGCATCCCCAAGGGGAATCGAACCCCTGTTGCAGGAATGAAAATCCTGAGTCCTAACCGCTAGACGATGGGGACGTGTATGAAAGAACATGGGTCATTGTGGCACCCAGAGGGTGAGTAACGGGATTTGAACCCGTGACCTCCAGGGCCACAACCTGGCGCTCTAACCAGCTGAGCTATACCCACCATATTCGAGCGTTAAATATAGCATAAAAATGACCGCTATGCAAGCGGATTTTTCATATTTTCCGAAAAAAAAGTCCGGCCGTGAGACCGGACTGTTCCCCCTCTGGACCAGATGTCTGAACAGATCAGTTTACCAGTTTATGCACATGCGGCCGGGGATCCCTGACCGGCGTGAACCGCTTCGATGTGTTCTCCTGCTCCAGGAACTGCAGCCGCTTCATCAGGGTGTGCCGCTCACGTTCCAGTATGGTCCGCGGACCGTATGACAATACGGCCATGCCGAGCATGCCGACAATACCGCCCAGCAGAAAAGCAGTAATAACAATGCCTATCATCATGATCATCCTCGCAACCGTTGATACTTCATTCCCGTTCGCACATGTTCCGTTTCAATGCAATGCAAAAACCATACCCCGCGAATTTCAGCCTGTTCCGAACCCGGAGGAACGCCTCCCCGCGGAAAAAGCGGACAACGGCCACTTGAAACGGGGAAGATTTTTCCCTGTCCTGCAGGAAAACAGCAAAACTTTTTCCCGAATACGTCGTCTTATATACAGGTACCGGGAAGAGCGGAACAGACCATTATGACAGATCGATCACTTATCGAGAGATTCCTCGCAGGGGATAGTAACGCGTTCAACCAGCTCGTCTGGAAATGGGAGCATCCCATCTATAATTTCATTCTCAGAAATACCGGTGACAACGAACTGACAAAGGACCTGTGCCAGGTGACCTTTATGCAGGTGTACAAGAAACTCGGCCGCCTCAAGGAAAAGGAGAAATTCTCATCCTGGATTTACCGCATCGCCGTGAACCAATGCTATGACGAATTTAAAAAACGGAAACGGTTTCGTGGTCACGGGGATACCACCGGGCAGCCGGAGGAAGTTCCGGATCAGGGTACCGCGCTGACCGATCCGGAGCGGATCTGTCACCAAAATCAGATAAAAACGATACTGCAGGATGCGCTGCTCACGCTGCCCGAGGAACAGAGAATTATTATCGTGATGAAACAATACCAGGGACTCAAGTTCACGGAAATTGCCGAAACGCTTCAGCAGCCGGTAAATACGGTTAAATCGCGTATGTACTATGGACTGAGAGCGCTGAAAAAATACCTGGTTGAACAACAGTTTGACAGGGAGGTACTGTTAGATGAAATGTGACATGATGCCGGAACTGCTGGTTTCCTATCTCTACAATGAACTGGAACCGGACGAAATCGATGCGGTAAAGCAGCATCTTGAAACATGCCGGTCATGCGCTGAAATATATGACGAACTCAGGGAGTCGTCGGCGCTTTTGAGCAGGTGGCCCGACGAGAATCCGCACTTCAATGTACGGTTCATCCACACCCGGGCCGGGTGGGGAACCGCCCTGAAATCGTGGCTGAACAGATTGAATGCCGGACAGAAAGTGCTCGTGGGGCTGCCCGCCGTGGTCTGCGGCGTGCTGCTGCTGCTATCGGCCGTGAATTTCCGGGTCGAAAGCAGCGACGGTACCTGGCATGTCTCATTCAGCCTGCTGCCGGGGGGAGCCCGGGCGCAGCAGCAGGAAATTCTCGGTACCATCGACGCGACCAACCAGCGGACCATTCAGCTTGTCGCGCAAATGATCGCTGACAGCGAACAGCGGCAGTACCTGTTCACCAGGGACAATATGGCGGAACTCGCAAAGCAGATCCAGATGCAGCGGGAGAGAGATCTTCGCATGGTCGGGTACGGACTGGAAGGCATCAAAGAGACGACGGAAGGGAAACTGCAGCAAACCAACAAAATCGTCGACGACCTGGCACGGCTTACCGGCTACCGGCTCGATCATAAATAGTGATCATCCGCTCCGCCGCGCCGCCGACAAGTGTATCAGCCTGATTTGATGTATCACGCTGATACACTTTTTTTATGGCCATCCCCTTGCACTTTGTAACGCGCCGCCTCTGTAACGGCCTATACCCCACTACTGATTCTCATCTTTACTTCGGGATAAAAATATTATAAACAGTAGCTTATAAAAATCAATGAATGTGTCTTCCCATTTCATCGGTTCATTCGTCATTCGTGGCACGCCCTTTGCAAAGATACTTGTTGCAGTGCGAGTAGCACACTGCCTGACATTTCCCCCTAAGGCGCCCCCGATAGGAACCGTCGATTTAGTTCGACAACACCTGTCGGGGGTTTTTTATGGAACCCTGGAAACGGGAGTCATTAATGAAATCGATGCGCATCATTCTTGCCACGCTGCTCCTGACCGCCCTGCCGGCCGCTTCCACCCTGGGGCAGTTCACCGCGAATACCTACAGCATGGGCATCAGCCTGAACGGGCTTAAACTGGTTGGCGGTGCCACCGACAAGGCCGTGATCAGCTATACCGCCGGTGTTGCCGCACGCTATACATGGTCACCGCTGTTTTCATGCGAGCTGGAAATGGAGATCGGGTCTTCCAGACCCAGGGATCCCGATTCCTATTTCAAAAAGCTTGAGGGCTCTCCGTACCGGACCTTTCTCTTCCCCTGGCGCATCTCCGCCATATATCACCCGGCAAGGGAAAAGGGAATCCGTCCATATTTCAAACTCGGATCCGGGCTCACCCACTGGAACCTCAGCAATATCAGCACCGAGGACAACTGGCTCCCTGTTCCCTACTCGGGACTGACCGTATATGGACACCGCCGTCATATCACCATCTGGGCGGCAGCGGGAGCCGCGGTGCCGCTTCGGCATGGATGGTCCCTGGATACTGAACTCTCCTGCGGCTATCTGATCCATCAAACCGGAGACATGACTGGGACCGGCGATATCAATACCGGTATCATTCGTCTCGGCCTGCGTCTCAACCGCTCCATCGCCCGCCGCGGCATGACCCGCCGGGAAGAGATACTTTTTCAACTGGATGAAGCGGCACCCGGGGTTCAGGGAGACACAGCGGCACTGCCGTCACAGGCCGTGGAGATCGCAGACAGGGACGGGGACGCGGTCCCCGATTCTCTTGATCTGGCCCCGGATGATCCGGAAGACATTGACGGCTGGGAGGACGGCGACGGCAGACCGGATCCTGATAACGACGGCGACGGCATTCCCGACATACTCGATCTTGCTCCCGACAGACCAGAGACGGTGAACGGATACATGGATGAGGACGGGATTCCCGATGTGAAACCTGAACCTCTCTTCACTACTCCCGGCCAGCGGATAATCCTGGAAGATCTCGTATTCGCCACCGGGGCTACCGATCTCGATTCGTCGGCTGCCGTCCTGCTCGACCCGCTGGCTGCGGAACTGAAAGAGTATCCTGACATCGTACTTGAAATTCGGGGCTTTACCGACAACACCGGTGCGGCCCCCGCCAATCTCGCTATATCGCAGAAACGCGCGGACGCGGTCAAGGCGTACCTTGTCGGGGCGGGAATCGAAAGCGGCAGGATCAGGGCGATCGGCTATGGGGAGGCCGATCCGGTGGCGTCGAACAGGACCGCTGAAGGACGGGCGCAGAACAGAAGAATTGAATTTATCCGGATTGAGGAGTAAGGAAGTGCGGAACAAGCCCTGCGGCGGTGCCGGGCATCAATACAGCACAGCGGAAAGATACCCGACCGTGTACTGACCGCGTATCCGCTCTCCGGTGACCTCTGCCGAGGTAGTACGCTGAATGATCTGCAGGTGGCGGGCACCCATGCGGCGCAGCACCGTGAGCACAGCTGTAATGGGGACCTTGCCGCACACGGTACAGTCATAGCCTTCAAGGATGTCTTTAACCGCCCGGATATCGTACCGCTCAAGCGCCGCAGCCAGCTCGCCGTCCTGTCTGGCCACCCGCCGGTAATCGTCAAGATGGTGTAAATCGCTGCTCGCCACCAGAAGGACCCGCCTCCCCGTGCATACCGAAAAAAGCGCTTCAATCAGGTCATCAGCGTCATCCAGACCCGCGTGCCCCACCATAAGGGGCACAATATCGAATGCGTGGAGAACCGTCTGCAGGAACGGCAGCTGAATCTCGATGGCATGCTCATCGTCACGCGATACCCGTTCCAGCTCGATGTCACATGAGAGCGTGGAAAGGATCTCCTGATTTACAGGGACCTCGCCCAGAGGCGTGGCATAGGCCGTCGCCGCTGAAGTCACATACCGCGCATCGCCGTACCGGTGCCGGGGGCTGAGAATGATCACATGATCGTAGGAACGCCCCCTGAGCTGACGGTAGCCTGCGGCAGCGGTCTCACCCGAATAGGCATACCCCGCGTGCGGTACGATGACACCCCGTATCTCGGCGCCGATCGAACAGTCCTCTGCACCATCGAGCATAGCCACCACACATTCTTTCAGTTCATCCCTGTCTCCCGGGTACCATGTTCCAGCCAGTATCGAATGCCGTATCATTACCGCCTCCTCCCGGCGTCGGATGCCGGGACAAACACCGTCAGTGCCGCCGGTACAATCCCCACCTCCACAGGAAGATCGCCGAAATAGTCTCCATCGATCTGGACTTCGGTTTTGCGGTCGGAATGTACGGTGGCGCCTGTCGTTCGAAAGCAGCTGACATTTTTCATTTTAATATGCTGTCCCCATATCATGCGAAAAACAAAATGGACCAGCCCGATCTGGCTCCGCCCCTGGTAGATGAGGATATCGAGTTTCCCGTCATCTATCTCCGCCATCGGTGTGAGCTGGTAGGAGCCGCCGTAAAAATGGGCGTTGCTTATCACCACAAACGAACCAGTCTCCATCACCGCTCCTTCGTTCACTTCGACCGTGATCCGGGTGGGACGGTACCCGAAGAAATCCTTGAGCCCTGCCCACACATAGGCCCATCTGCGGATCAGCCGCTTTATTTTCAGATTGATAATACTGACCGCGTGGGCGTCATATCCGCAGCTCATCATCATGGAAAAGTAGCGGCCGTTAACGATCCCGAGATCGATGGTTCGCGTCTGCCGGCGGGCGATCACTTCAGCAGCAGCGATAACACCGAGTGGATATGCCAGTTCCCGGGCGAGCACATTGGTCGTGCCGATGGGAATAATGCCGAGAGTAATGTCACCGCCGATTGTGGCGTTGATTACTTCATTGATGGTTCCGTCACCGCCGACCGCGACGATAGAGCGATATCCCGACTGTGCCGCTGTCGCGGCAATGGCATACGCATCGCCCTGTTTCCTGGTAAATCGCACGGAGACGGCGAACCCCGCGCGACGCAATATACGCATTGCCGGCCTCAGCTGCTGCCTGACCACTCCGGGATTGGTGTCGGGATTAACGATGACTTTTATTGGAATCATGGATGCCGTCGGAAGAGCAGACATACCCGGCTGCAACGCCGCGATATGTCTGCCCTGAACCGGTCAATTGCTGGACAGAATAATACGATGGATGTCACCGGTTTTACGATTGACAAAGTAAATATTGATTTTGTTAACGACAAACTCGGCGCTCAGGGCGGCTATATCATCGGGTTCAACATTATTCGGATAGATGGATCCGTGATAAAAGCCGTTGCTGTCGAATTGATGAATGCCGTGCCTGTCGGATACGAAGAGGAGCGTCTGCATCTGACTGTTCTCGCTGTCTGCGGCCTGCGTATTGACATTCTCCACCAGGGCGATACGTTTCGGATATTCAAATTTGACCATCTGTCCGCTGGACTGGGCCCGATTGATACCGAGGGAGCCAAGATAGGTCGCCGGCTGATCACGGAATGAATTCCATTTCAGGACACGGTGATTGCTGTAATCGACAATGTAGATATCTCCGGTGCTGCTTACGGTAATGCCCTCAGGGCAATCCAGAGTGTCTTTGGGATTGGAGTAGGCGATTTTGATATCGCTGACGGTGTGGGACCGGTTCCCCTCTTCATCGAACACAAGGATCCTGTCACAGACAGTGTGATGCACTCCCAGATACGCACCCCGCGCCCGGGAGAACACGAAATCCCTGAACAGCAGATCATTGACAAATTTTGTCGTTACATCGAGAACAGCGAATTTTTCACTTTTCAGGTTTGTAAACCGTCCTTCATTGTGCAGCAGGATGTTCCTGTCGAGTCTCGGAGTGAACATAAACACCTTGTCGGGGCTGTAATTGTCGACAATTTCGGACTGGGCGTTGGGCATGTATTTTTTATTGAGTGATATCACCCGTTCGATGACACCGGGAGAATCAAGAACAAAGGAATTCTGATAAAAGTAGCATTGACTGTTTCGAATTTTTACCAGTACTTCCTCATTTATCCTCCTGCCGGGAGCGATATAATAGCCCTCGGCATCCGGTGTCACCGGCTGATCGTTGAACGAGACGTCCGATGGAGCGGTGATGCCCCGCGGCAGAGCGATTTTCATACGAAAAGTGACGGAAATCTCTCGTACACACTCGTCATTCTCAACAAACAGATCGGTGTAGGCAAACAGATCGCTCTGAGACTGTGCAGGCCGGTTTATAGAACAGTAGGGTCCTTTTTTCAAATAGCTGTATTGTAAAAAGATGTTTTTTGATTCATGATAGATCTCGTCCTGGGTGAATGTGGATCCGACAAACCGCTCCAGTGAAATCTGGTTCCCCTGCTCATCACTGAGCAGGATGTTGGGGTACTGTATCTTCGACATGTCGACAAGCGGAGCCGCGCGAAGCTCCGTCTCCGCGTCGAGGCCCCGGAGTCTCACCATCGCATTGGCATAGAGAAAATCCGCGACCGGATCCGTATCATGCATATCTTTCAGATATTCGGTAATTTTTTCACAGTACGCTTTTACTGCGTATTCATCGCCTTCTACGAACCTGATTTCCGAGAGGTAGTACAGAGACCGGAGACTGCCGTTATTTTCAACCAGAGCGGTAAATGCCGATTCCGCATTCCGGTAGTACTGATTCTTGAGATTGGCACTGATCTCGTTTTTGGCGGCTTCGAAATAACTGCGTGCGAGTATATACCGCCCTTCCCGTTCATAAACGCCTCCCAGATTTTCGAGCTGTCTCACCGCCTCGAGGAATTTCGCTTTCTTCTCATCACGGCTGCCCTGAATCTCCCCTTCCAGAAACAGTTTCATCCCTTTATAAAATCTCGTTTTTTCAGGCAATGTCGCTCCCGTAAACTCGAACAGCGCGTCGATTGCGTTCAGATATCCGGCCCGGTCCCGGCCAACTGTCTGTACGGCGAACTTGAAAATCTCTTCGATAAGCGCAAAGCACTGCTGGCATTTCGTGACCACATCCTGCTCCTGCGAGATGCTGTTCCAGATCGCCCTTCTGTCAGGAGAAAGACGCATATTCACCAAAAACAGCAGCAGCTCTTTCTTCTGTTCCAGCCTGGCCGTGATCGGCCGATACTGTTCCAGGCTCGCTCTCAAATCCATGAATGCGGATCTGGCTGCCGTCGTCTCATACCGGTATTTCAGGATCGAATAGGTCGCTTCATCATAGAGATTCTCGAGATACCCGGGAACCGGCCCGCTTCCCCTTGTGGCAGCAAAACTTCGGAACAGCTCATAGGCGTCATGGGTGAATTCATCTTTGGGATAGTGGCTGATGAGATGATCGACGCCGAGCCAGTATCCTGATTCGGGGATGCCATTGAGGGCGCTGCGGAAATGCCCGTTATCGCCGGTATGGGCCCTCAGGAATCGGACATCATTGGAATTGACGTACTGCGGCAGCAGCAATTTATCCCGGACACCCTGGAAAAAATGGGCTTCGCTGGAAAACGCCGGCACGGTGCTTTCAAGTGTTGACAGCAGTTCGTTCATGTGCTGCAGTCTGCTGCTCCTCTCCCCGGCCTCTTCCGTCAGATAGGCGATCAGCAGATCGTTCTGCACTTCCGCAAGGATCAGGTTGTGGGCGAATACCGTTTCCCGGCTTGCCGGGAGGGCTCTCACTGCGTCAAAATTGATCCCGGAAAGCAGCGAACGGGCGGTTTCGTACTGACCGTCCAGCATCAGCATCCGCGCTTTTTGAGTCTCGATATTCTGAATCCGCAGCAGGCAGAAGTGCTTGAGATTATCATCACCGGCACCACAGCAGGCTCGGAAACTCGCCGCGGCTTCATTGAAGATATTGATCGCCTGATTCCTGAAGGTGGTGCGTCCCGCATCACCGCTGCGATACATGGCGTCCTGTTTCAAGGCCGCCAGCCGGTACTGCGATTCACCTTTGAGATAGAGAGCGTTACAGGACTGGGCGGGACCGCTGCCGGCGGCGGCCGTATTGAACCGCGCTATCGCGGTTTCCAGATTGGCTTCCATATCCTCACCGAGTTCATACAGTCTGAACGCCGCCCAGGCTATTTTATACTCGATGGTCGGTATAAGGGGGGCATGATCGTTCTGAATATCGGGCTGAAGAAGCGCCGAGCGCAGAGTGGCGATTGCCTCCCGGAAATCATCCGCAGACTGTTCTTCAACGCCGAGATTATAGTAGGCCTCTCCCGCGTAGTAGAGGCAGATACCGCTCTGCACGGCATGCGAGGATGAATACTCGACCAGAGCCTCAGCCGCTTTCCTGAATTCACCGTCATTGAAATAATTCATGCCCTCCGGACATATCTGTCCCCGGGCAGCGCCCAGCATCAGCAATGAAAGGAAAAGAGCAGACCGTATCATTCTCATTTCGGACTCCATTTCTTCTAAAAGTTCACATATCCGAGATCGCCCGGACGTAATCCCTCGATCAGGTGGATGTTCCCGTCAGGAACGGTATTGACCGATGTGGCGGCCCTGTTGATACGCAGGCCGCTCTTGTCGATTTTCAGCCGCCTGCCTTTCGATGCGAGATCGAACCAGAATTTAATGCGGCCGGTCTTGTAGTTCGTATATGTCCATCCGGACATCGCAGAGCGGATATAGTCCGATGCCTCCGGGAATCCTGCATCATTCATCGATTCGATCACAAGATGACCGTCGGAATCGACACGGGCCGTTACTTCGATATTGACATTGTTGCTGAAATAGCTGAAATCGATCACCCTGCCGGAGCGGAGCGGCAGAATACGGAAAACGGGCAGCAGTTGCCTCGGACCGGTGATGATGATGCCGTCGATACCGGGCTGAGACGGTATTTCCCGCTCTCTGAGCGCTTCCGGCGGCGGATTGATGGTAATGTCCTGGTTCGGCAGCCGCGAACAGTCGATCACCAGTAAAAGGATCGCTCCGCAGAGGGCCGTGACACGAAACAATGCTGTATTATGGACTCTTTTCATGTAATAGCCTGACACCCACTATTAATAGCTGATCTGAATCACTCGCCGCACGCTGTTTCCTTCGCGGATCTGACGGCTCGTTATGTTTCCGAGGGTGAATATATCATCGAGGTCACCGCCGATGCACCCGTATTCGATTGTTTTGATATCTGACTGATTGATCAGTTTAATGACCTCGATTACCTTGAAGTAGGGAATGTTGTTGGGGCACCGGATGACAATGAAGCATTTGCTGTCGGCCATCTCTTCAAAGACCGCCGCCAGTTTATCACCGAGCATATTCCAGGGATAGGTATTATGTTCCCGCAGATAGGCCTCCAGTTCCGTATAACGCGTCCGCACCGGCAGCCAGACCGCGGCGAGCTGGTTGTCGATTTCACTGTAATCATTGTGGTCGATCCAGAAAAACCGGTTTTCGTCGATGATCTGAATCAGCACCTGGGCATCGTTTCCCCGCTCGTTCTTCGGTGTGGGGATCGTGAACCTTCGCTCGAGATTTTCACTCTGGACGGTCATATTGTTGATCATGAAAAAAATCACGAGAATAAAGACCATGTCGATGAGGGAAATGAGGTCTACTCTCCGTTCTTTCGCGATACCGTATTTCATATCGTTTCTGTCCTGGAACCGGTTCATGAACCGGATAATGTGTGCAGCACGATCCGTGGTATCATGTTGTCGTCACGGCATGCTTTCGTGAGAATGAAATTGATGAGACGAAATTCCGTCTCCTTGACCGCCCTGATTTCAATCGTATTTCCCGGCTGCTGCGTATACAGCGAGGCGGCGTAGCGATCGATCTGTTCCGCGATGAGCCGACAGGCGGGCAGCTGCGCGAATTCTTCATCGGTGAGGGCGAGAAATTCTTCGGCCGGGGGCAGAGGCTGCACCATACCTCCCTCCATCTTCGCTTGCAGCAGGGCCCGCTGAATTGTCTGGGTGGATTCACCCGGTGTGTCGGGAACGAGCACCACCACCTCCCTGCTGGAGTCGGGCGTATCGGTGGAAAAACTTTCAGGATTGCTGAATCCGATAATCACCAGCAGATTTCTCAGATAAAGATCCGGTGATTCCGACTGTGATTTGGGCACCATGGGAAGGAACCGTTCGGTGCCTGGTGACGGCGGCGTTTCCTGGCCCGATGTAAATGACATGGTCGCCATGGAAAAGATCAGCAGCAGAAATATAATATCCACAAATCCCGGGAGATTGAGCTGATCATCGGTTGTGTTCTGACTCTTGCGCTTCATAAATAATCCGACATTGCCTGCAGCGAGATCCCGTCCCCAGGGCTAAAGCAGCTCTGAAACCATGAGGTAGAGTTCTTTCCATTTTGCATTGATACGGTCGAGTTTATGCTGAAAATAGTAATACATAAACATGAAGAACAGGGCCAGTATCAGGCCGAGGATGGTGGTCCAGAGCGCGGAGTAGATGCCGCCGGCCAGCTGAGTGGTGACGTCCTGGTGGGTGGCGGTGGCCGGGAGCGCCTGCATTCTGCTGAAGGCCTGAGATATTCCGGTGGCGGTGCCGAGGAGTCCCACCATGGGGGCGACCGTGCCGATATTCATCAGCCAGTTCATCTTGCTGTTGCGTTCGAGCTCGATCAGTTCAGATTCGACCCTGTTTTCCATGGCGCGGTCCACTTCCACGGAAACATCCATCCACTTGATGCCGCCATGCTCGTAATTTTCAAGACCGGCCTTGAATATTCTGCCGATGGGATAGTGGTCGAACCCGTCGTCCTTGATTTTCTGAATGATATTCCGCACCAGACGTGAACTGTTGTTTTTATTCCAGATTCTGATGTTTTCCGTTTCGATATCGGTGGCGGTAAAATTCGAGCCGCCGGTAATAAAACGGTTCATGTCATATTTGTTCTTCATGACGATGAAGTGCCAGCGGCGGTAAATGCTGAAAGAATTCATTTTGCTCTCATTAATTTCACCGGCATAGAAGGAATCATCTGTCTCCTGGCTGGTGAAACTGAAGTCATCGAATTTGGCGTTGATGTTCTTCTTGTAGCATTCGGTCACATTCTTGCTTGGAAGAGGATGGTCTTTAAGGGGGAAGATGCGCTTCATCTTCATTTCACGCCAGCTGATAAAGAGAAAAATACAACCGGTGATCAGCAGATACTGAAGAATAAAAAAGGACCCTTTCCCCCAGAGGTTCGAATCTTCGTACACATCTCCGTGTCCGATGATCATGGGCAGCAGCTTACCCAGGAGAAGCGAAATGATCTCCTTTCCCTTCTCCTGCACCGGGCGTCCCCGGCTATCCTGAATCGCGGCGATCCCCGGAGTGATCCAGGCGGTGTCACTGAGAACGATGACCCCGTCTCCGTCTGTTCCCCGAATGACGAATCCGTACCTCTTCCCCACTTCGAGATGCTCGATGACATAGGATGTGTCCTCCGCCGAGACGGGCCAGGACGCGACTGTTTCCGGCACGGCGCCGTTCAGGACGCGTTCCACCTGCACAAGTGAGTAATCCGTCAACGAGGCCAGGCGTGATTGCACCTCGGTATTGTCGCGAATCTGATAAATATCCCAGAAAATTTCGCAGGTGGCGTATTTCGGCCTTCTCAGAAAATCTCGTTCATAATCAAAAAGTTCGGCACCGGTGAAATAGAGCTTATAGCTCGACTGCCCCGTCACCGAGGCAGCGCTGACCAGGGCAATCACCAGACCTGCGACCATCGCATATTTCCTGACAGATGAATGAAATTCCATGTTCCTTGTCCTCCGATTCTCACTGGACTGCGGTGCTAATTGAATAGTATCCCGATAGTGAGTTTTTTAATTTTAAGCTCTTTTTCTGTATAACTGTCTCGAATTGTACTTAGAGTAAATGTAATCGGCATGCGGCTGAGATCGACATCGAAAAATAAAAACCTGAAAGGATGCACCATGCTGCGGGGCAGAAACAGCCTGAAACCGTATTCCCACCCGCTTCCGTCAAAGGTCATGAGTTGTTTGTCATGTGAGCCGTACCTGATGTCGTAGGCGGGATAGTAGACTCCGGAAAATGTCACATTCTGTCCCGGCATGAATGTCAGATCCAGCCCGATACCTGCAGAATACCTGAGCATGGTATAATCTTTAAGCCCCGATGAAACACTGCTGACCATATACCGTACATTGGGCAGCAGCCTGAAAAAACGATTCGTATGGATCGAGAATGAAATGCCGGTTTCGATTCCAATGCCTATCTGGGACATCAGAAACAGATGTTCAAACACGTGCACCGGCTTACCGAACAGTCTGTTCTGATGAAACACAAAACCGATCTCCGAATGATCGGAGAAAGAGGAGCGTGTTTCAACCGTATTGATAAAGGAGTGATAGATACGGTCTTTCATATTGGCGGAAAAACTGTACCTGACTTCGGCAAAATGCAATTGATTCGCTCCCGAACCCGTGTGTATATCACGGTACTGGGCTGAAACATTCGCACTCCATCCGATACAAAGACCGGCAAAGAGAAGCAGAATTATACGATTCGTATGAATCACGGTCGAACTCCCTGTCATGTTATGTGCACGTCAACGATTACCGCACCCGCACTAAAAAGCGAGCCAGTCCCGTTCCTGCAGATACTGCTGCAGCATGACGGTCGCTTCCGCCCTTATGGAACTGAAGTTACCGTTCCGGTACAGATCGACAAAGGAATCCGTATAGTTTGCGGCACGAATTCCGTACGTACTGTTGAAATAGAGCAGATTCGTTTTTTGCAGTTCCGCAATACCCCGCTTGAAGTCACCGGACAGTATGGTCGCCAGTCCGATCAGGTACTGGGCGTCATCATTGAGCAGCCGGTCATAATACGGCGGGTAGTGGGGATAATCCCGGCCCAGCATCTTCTGCATCTGCTGCTGCACGATATGCAGGTATCTGATCGCCGGCAGATAATTTTCCTTGTGGATGAGCGTGACCGCATACTCCATGGCCGAAATGGCCCTCTTGGTGAAGTAATCCTGCTCGTCGGCCAATTCCGTCCTTGTTGAATCGGTGATGAATTTCGCGGCCTCCCTGAAAAACCGTTCAGCACCGCTGGTGTCCCTCAGCGCCAGTTTGCACACACCCTGCAGATGCAGCCATTTCCAGGACGAATCTGAAAGGGCGCTGAGCACCGTCAGTGCTGAATCGGGACTGCCGGCGATTATGAGCGCTTCGCCGTAATCGAGCGTCTGCCCGTAATTCATCGTCTCATCCGGGTCGAGATAGACACCCCGGTACTCATCGGCCGCGCTCACGGCCTTGCGCCGTCCCGCGCCCCACTCGTCTCTGGCGATATTGTCCCTCGCTTCCCTGAAGAGCGCTTCGGCCCAGAGTATGCCGCCGGCCAGTTCCAGGTAGCGGGAAACCCGGGTCGTGTCCTCCCGAATGAGAAAATTGACCGCCTTGCTGACATTTTCATTGGGATAGGCGGCCAGGACCTCGTAGAGGTCATGAATGCGTTCCTCCCGTTCCAGCTCCTTGCTGAGAACGTTGTTGAAAAAATAATTGTGTCCTCTGTCGGCTCCGGTCTTGATCGTCAGAAAAAAGCGGTTGTCACCGCTCAGATACGGGTGATCGCCGTACGCATAATCTATTCTCAGCAGGGCGTTGGATGAAAACGGCAGCTCCAGCCCCAGCCCCAGGGACCGTTTTTCGGTCTGGTTGTTGACTCCCGCCCTCGGGTAGAGCGTGATACCGTTGTCACTGACAGGGATGACGATTTCCATACCGGCATACACACCGTCTTTCTGGCCGGACAGGTAATGACGGTCGAACGTGGTGAGAATCTCACAGTCCGCGAAAAGCGATTTGAAGGACCCCCATGAATCCGGAATCCAGTCCCGAAGCACCCAGCGATAACTCATTCCGAAACGGAAGGAACGGGGGAACCGGTCCGCTTCATGCCCGCTCCAGCGGGGCTGCAGCGCGTTTTCCACCGTACAGCCGAAGGTGAGCGGGAGCAGATATTTCAGCGAAATAATATTGAAGAGCGGAGCGTGGATGGGCTTGAATGTAAAGCCGATATCGGCGCCGACGGTATTCCGGTTCTCATGGGAGGCCGGGGAGATAGTGGATGCCGCCTCGAGGCCGGAATAGTGCTGTCCCGCGAACGTGAGCGTAAATCCGGTCCGGAACACACCCCAGGACGGCAGAAATTCCCGTGCCCAGGAAAAGAGAAAGGCATTCTCCTGGATGCCGAAGTCGCCGAGATATTCACAAAATTCGGTGCGCTGTTCGAATCCGACCATCGAAAGACCGACCCATCCGAAACCGATCGAGACGTCCCGGCCGAAGAGAAATCCGAGAAAGGGGTCCCGGGTATTCGCCAGAGGACGCGGGATCACCATGCCGAAATGGGCATACTGGCTGTCGTAGAAGAGATTTGCGTACATGGATGTGATATCGATACGGTCCGCTCCCAGGATGCCGGCGGGATTCCAGTAGACGCCGCTGGCATCGTCAGCCACAGCGGTAAACGCACGTCCCATCCCCAGCGCTCTTCCTCCGACTCCGTAGCGCAGGAATCCTCCGGCCTGCCCGTTATCCTCCTGCGCGAACAGCACCCCTGAGAACAAAACAGTAACAACACTCGTCAGTACGATAATTTGTTTTTTCATCTCTCACTCAATCGCTTGGGAATGAATTGGTTAACGATACACGGCTATTTTACAGTAATATTTCCGCTTGCCGTCGAGCACGCAGAGATACCCGCCGCTGGAGACGAGGTCGCCCCTTCCGTTCCGGCCGTCCCAGGTGAAAAAGTCGGCGGTCAGTTCTTTGGAAAGCTCCCGCACCAGATTGCCGAAGGGGTCAAATATATAGGCTTTGACCACACCGGGTATCCCCACCTTGATCTTTGAACAGTAATCGTTTTCGGGATTGAAGGGATTGGGGAAACAGATCAACCCGTCCCTGCCTTCCTCGTCGCTCATCCAGATAAGCGTTACCGTCTTTTTTTCCGATTCCTGGAGTGAAACATCGCTGACCCAGAGATTGATCACCGCCGGTGTCTTTTCGGGAACGTCGAGTGTATAGTAAAGCATTGTATCTATCATGGTTTTGAGCGTTCCGTTCTGCACCAGGGAAAAGCTCACCGGTTCTCCTCCCTCCTCCTGAATATAGGCGAGCTCCAGCTTGCCGATGGGAAGATCAGACGCGGAGATTCTTACGGAGAGCTGCCTCCCGATGACCCAGTTCTGGTTGCACAGTTCGTTGAGGTTGACGACACGGGACGAATCGGGATCAAGCCGCGGAGGATTGTAATCCTGTCTCGAGGTGACCGGATCCGACCAGTAACTCATGCGAAAGCCGGGCTCTCCCTCATCCTGAACGAAATAGCGCAGATAGTAGGATATCTCAACATACTCGGGAAGATCGATGAAGGTCGCCGAACTGTCAGGCGCATCCACGATACCCCAGAGCAAATAGTTCTGGCCGTTTTTCTGAAATTCGGCCTTAACTTCAAAAAATTTCAGTTCCACCGCCTGATCGTTGATCAGCCTCGTGATTTCAGCCGGACTCCACTGGATCGTATTGGTGCTTCCCTTGGTAAATTCCTTGACAAGAGAATCCTTGATGGACGGAACCGGCAGAGCGGGGTCCGGATCGATACATGTTTTGATTTCCGCGAGATCAGCCGGCCGGATGCTGCCGGGCCACGCCTCCGTTTTCACAACCTGGCCGACGGCCGTCCGGGAGGCGAATACCAGGATTATAAAAAACAGTGCCGCCGTTTTCCAAAAAATTCGCATGCGGTGTCTCCATTCCACTGGAATTAGTGTATTGTTTATTTGACAACGCTCATTTTAATCCGCCGTTCCTGAACCGGGCCCGATTCCGGCCGGGCGCTGATCACACCGATGTAGATGCCGGAAGCGGCCGGGTTCCCGTATTCGTCTCCGCCCTCCCAGGCGATACGATACCGGCCCGGGGGCTGTTCCTCGGAAACGAGGCGTACGACCCGCTTGCCCTGCATATTGTAGACGGTCACCGTCACATGCGACTGTTCGGGCAGATCGTACGCGATGGTGGTCCCGCTGTTAAAGGGATTGGGGTAATTCTGATACAGAGTGAAATCATCGGGCCTGCCGCTCTCGCCGCCGCCGTCCCTGTCGGAAACGGTTCCCCCGGTGGTGTTAAGCCTGAACGAGGGAACGGACCAGCCGCTCTCCACACGGGTCCTGATCTGTCGGGCCTTGACCCGGAACCAGGTGGTGTCCGAGGTAATGCTGCCCCAGCCGCTGGTGCAGGCAAAGCGCGTGTCCCGCAGCCAGGTGCCGCTGCGGCAGAGGACATTGTTATCCGGTTCATCTATGCCCAGTTCGTACGCCCAGCTGAAGTGCCTGATGCTGGTGGCGAGTTCAACGAAATACTCCATGGAGTCGGCTGGGGCGATCGGCGTCCAGCTGCAGCTTTTAGTGCTGTCCGGAACCGGTGCGTCCGGCGTTCTCGTGATGCCCGTAAACTGTCTCCAGGTGCCCGCCATGCGGTTCCCGGCGCTGTCGATGCTGATGATCCGCCAGGCGTATCCGCTGTTCTCGACCGTATCGGTAAAGGCGTAGGCGGTAACCTGGGGAGTCACCGGTGTGTATCCGGCGATCCATTCAGTATTGTCCTTTCTGCGCACCACCTCATACCGGGCCACGTTGGCATTGGCCGGGAACTGGCGGTCGTTGAGCACCGATTCATCGCGCCACGAGAGTGTGACCATGACCGTATTGGGACGGCCGTAATATGCGATCACTCCTGAAACACCGGTGCTGGTGACCGGCACCGGTTTTAGCGTATCGAAAATGGCATACACGGTCTCTGACCAGATGATGTTGTCGGGATGATGCCAGCGGTCCCGGGCCGTCATTCTGATGTAAACTTTTTCGTTGTTGCTGTCGATCACCGGCGGCACGTCCACGGTGTACCGGTAGGTAAGCGTATCAGCCGGGAACCAGCCGGTGTCGGTGCTGTACTGGTCCGGGAAGTCGGCGCTTGCGCTTGCCTGAATGCGCAGTTCCTTCGCTCCCTGTGTGGTGCCGCTGAGACGCCTGCCCGCCTGATCGTACCATCCCCAGCCGACATCGATGGTCCGGGGCTGAAAATAGCGGCTCTCGAGCTCGGGGTGATCGGGAATAAAGGCTCTGCCGAAATCACAGACCGCCGATCTGGATCCCGAGGCCATCACCTGGCCGAGGGTATTGATAACCGAGACCACGTAGGTATAGATCTGTCGGTCTTTAAGTCCGCCGGCGTCCATATATCCCCGTTCCGACGCGGAAACCGGAATCGCCGTGTCAAAGGCCTCGCCCGCGTACCGTTCGATCCGGTATCCCGCCACAGGCAGAATGTCGAGCAGCGGATCCTCGCCCCAGTCGATATAGATCCTGCCGTGAGGCTGGGCGATGACGAAAAGCGAATCGAGCGTCACCAGCTTGACGGTTCGCGGCATGGAAAGCGCGCTGGTGATTGTTGCCGGCGGCGGGACGGGATTGGTCACCTCTTCGTACAAACGGAAAATATAATTGTGGTCGTTTTCCGGATCCTGCACGTACGGGTAGATAAAAGTCGTATCATCGATCACATCGTTCAGCAGCGGGGTGCCGGTGCTGTCGATGAGATGCTCCTCGCTGTCGAGATAGACATAGACCCTGGTACGCCAGCTCCCGGAAGCGTCCGATGGACGGGGCCGGCGCCAGTTGATCCGGATGGCAGGTGCACTGTTCACCGTGTCCCGCAGGTCAGAGACGATGTCCGGCGGTTTGTCACAAACCGCGGTCACGGGACCGGTGAAATCACTTTTCTCATCCAGTTCCGATACCATGCGCACCTTGTAGAAATAGGAGCGGTAGACCGTCAGTGTGTCTCCGGCCAGACCGCTGAGTTCATCGATACCGTAGCGATCCGCCCAGCGTATCGTATCCGAATCGCAGACGACAGTCGTGTCGACCGGTGTCCAGTCGCTGCCGTTCTCGCTGCGCCAGACTTCGTACCGCCTGTTATCGAGGGAACCGCGCAGCCACTGAAGATAGATATTTCCTTCCCATTCGTTATACGCGGGCAGCCGCTCCAGACGGGAAAGTGCGGTTGGCGGAATATTTCTCTGAGACACCGTTTTCGGCTCGGTCCAGACGCTGGACCGACCGGCCGCGTAGATGACCCTGCAGGTGATGCGGGAAAGACGTACCGGGTCGAGACCGGCATTGAGGATCACCGCGGATTCTCCGGCGGCGGTGACACTTGATTTCCCGTATTCGGTCTCGATGCCGTTTACCCGTACGATGAACGCGGACGCATCGGCGTGACGGACGTTTGCCAGCCGTATCGCGACGGAACTGTTCCAGGTGAAGAGGGTATCGAGATTGGCGCCCTCGCCTTCGAAGCGAATGTCCGGGGCCTTCAGGGCGCTGACCGTCGCCTGCCGGCGGGCGTCGGAGAGCGCTCTCGCGTTTCCGCTGAAATCTTCAGCGATCACTTTATAACTGACTGCGGCATTTGCCAGAAATGCACCGGCCGGAAAATCGTTGTCCGTGTAGGCGTTTTCGAGAATGGTGTCGGCGGCGGCAATCTCGATATATCCCGGATCATATCCCTGAATATATCTGAAAAGCCGGTAACGGGCGACACCGCTGGCCCCGTCGTTCGCCGGGCTCCAGCGCAGCGATACCTGCCAGTCGTCGTATCTCTCAAAGCCCGAGGCGGTGACAAGTTCGGAGTGGGCTTCGAGGTTACCGATATCCGCGGGCGGCAGGCAGTCGGGGACCACCGGAGGAAGGGTGACATAGCTGACCGTGCCGCTCACATCCCGCCGGTAGAGACGCCTCAGGTAGCGATGGTTGTCGACAAAATTCAGATCGATATCCTGGTTCGCGGCGGTATTGCGGGCATAATTGAATATCCAGTAGCGCAGCGCCGGATCTGCCGGATCAGCCGGAGCCGAACCCGGAGTGATCCAGCCGCTGTCGAACAGCTGCATTGCCGATGGCGGAGCAGTATCGAAAAAAGAGGTGTCTTCTCTGGCCGCGACAAACCTGATCATCTGCTCCCATCCCTCGAGACGGCTGGAAAGCGTGTCTATGCTGCCGGTGATGAATCCTCCCGCATACTCTCCCGTGAGGGTAACCGTGCCGTCATCGCCGCCGTTGTCCGGATACTCATCCTCGCCGTCCCAGAAAACGCTGTTTGAGACAGCGCCATCACCCGTGTTTCCGACGGCATCCACCGCCCGGACCCGGTAGTGATAGCGTACGCCCTTGATCAGCGCGGTATCCCGCCAGACAAATCCTGAAACAGCATCAACCGTATCCACGGCCCTCTCCGGACCCGTATCGAGGGACCGGCTGATAACATATGACGCAACGCCGCTTGCCCTGCCGTTCACTGGCACATCGGCAACCGGCAGCCAGATAAGCATGCTTTTATGATTCTGGTCGAGCACCGCCGTCGGCGATGCTACTGAAGCGGGCGGTGTATTATCCTGGGTGCTGTACCAGATGTCGGAATAGAGAGTATAGGCACCCGCGGCCGTTTCGTAATCTGCCTTGATGTAGTACCCGTAGGTACGGCCGTCGCCGAGACCGTCAAACCGGGCGTAGCGCACGGAATCGGCCGCTGATTTGTACACACCGGACACGGCCTTCTGCAAATTAAGGGGATTGTCGAGGGCGAACCGGTAGGCGTCCTGACGGATACGGAGGATATCACCGTTTATTTCCGCCGGTCTCCACTGAAACGAGGTTGCAGTGCCGGCTGAATAGCGGAGAATCGTAAAATCATCGGAAAAACGCAGCGTATCGGGCCGCATGGCCGGCAGAGGGAATCCCGCGGTAACCGTGTCGACGGAAATAGTGACATTGACCGGATAGATCGTTTCTCCCGTGACAATCGATCCGCCCGGATCGCGCTGTTCGGTCTGAAAGGAAAGATGCAGCGGTGATGCCGAAGAAATGCGGAAATAAAGGGTGTCAGAGAGGGTTACCATGCCCCCGGGACTCAATCTGTACAGCATATTCTGCCACTGGTGCAGCATGTCATCAACGCCGCTGCCCCGCAGGATGGCAGTGCGGGTTTCTACGGCTGACGTGTTGTAGAAAAATGCGGAAATTTCAAGACCGACGATCTCATGCAAACGGGCTGTATACACCAGGGAGCTGGAGGCGGACTGCTTACCGGTGTTGATCACTTTCACACTCAATTTCATATCGGCGAAGAGTGTATATGGTAAAATTATGAGCAGGCAAAACGCAGCGGCCGTTTGAAATGCCCGGGCTTGTTTCATATACATGACCTCCTATTTAGCCACAGCGATGCAGGTATGCGGTTCGGTGGTTCGGTATAAAGTAAGATATCGGAAAAAGACTCCGAAATATGGGAAAATGGTGCATTGTGATATATAAAAAACACTTCTTATTTTGATATTCCATAAAATAAGAAGTATCTCGAACCTTTGCAAGTAAAAAAACAGTAAAGTATATAAAAAACAGTGATCATCAGTCTTATGAACCGGCAGAAAAAAACCCTGTCCCGGACGCAGATCTGACGATCCGGGAAGCCGGTATTTCCTTATCGGATTTATTTCTGAATTCTTTTGACATTGCCGGTGAAACATCGTATCTTAGTCCCTGTCTGTTTTGCATTCCCCGTCATTTTCCAAAACACCGGAGGACCTGATATGCCTGTTCGCCCACTCGTTCTCATCTGCCTGGCGATGCTCCTCGTGCCGGCAGTATCCACTACTGCACAAATCATGCCTGAAGATGCATTTTACCACATTGAACGCCCGGCACCGGGGATCCCGTCCCCTGAATCGGTACTGGGATTTTCCCTCGGAGATCGTCCCGTCAGGTATGACGATATCCTGAATTACGCAACAGCGCTTTCCGAGGCTTCTCCCCGTGTCTCGCTGCAGAAAACAGGGACATCCGTTGAAGGCCGTACGCTCTTCATCATGATCATCGGCAGGGAGGATCGGATGACGGCCCTTTCCGATGTCAGGGTCAGGCATGAAAAACTCGGCGATCCCCGAATCACCGGTCCCCGTGCGGCGGCCGATATTATCAGCCGGGAACCGGCGGTACTCTGGATGATGTACAATGTGCACGGCGGCGAACTTTCAGGAACCGACGCGGGCCTGGCCCTGGCGTATACACTCGCCGCATCGGAAGACAGCAGCATTGCCGCCATTCGCGACAGCGCGCTCGTCATCATCGACCCGACACAAAATCCCGACGGACGGGAACGGGGTCTCGCGCAGCTGCAGCAATGGTCCGGGGCCGTGCCCTCGTCCGACCCCCAGAGCCTGTCCCACCGGGGCACCTGGCCGGGCAGCAGGGCAAATCACTATCTGTTCGATATGAACCGGGACTGGTTTATCCTTTCCCAGCCTGAAACCCGGGCGCGGGTCTCGGCCATGCTGCAGTGGCAGCCCCAGCTGGTAGTGGACGCCCATGAAATGGGATCCTCGAGCACCTACTATTTCAATCCACCCCGGGAACCGGTTAACCCCCTTATTCCTGCACGTATTCACCGCTGGTGGGACATATTCGCGAACGATCAGGCTGCCGCGTTCGACGCGCATGGATGGAGTTACTATACCCGGGACACCTTCGACGAATGGTATCCGGGATACGGCAGCAGCTGGCCCTATTTTCTGGGCGCGGTGTCTATTCTCTACGAACAGGCGAGCACCGGCGGAACCAGCGTCAGGCGTCCGGAAAACAGGGAAATGACCTTCGCGGAAGCCGTGCATCATCAGTATGTCAGCTCACTGGCGAATATCGGCACCGCCGCCCGCCACCGCCGGGCGCTGCTTTCCGATTTCTATGCGATCAGGACCGATGCAGTGACTCCGCCCGCCCGGGGTGCAGTAAAGGCGTATGTCATTCTTCCCGGCAGGGACAGGACCAGGGCCGAGCAGCTGCTGGAACGACTCATGGCCCAGGGCATAGAGGTCAGGGTAACGAAAGCACCCGCGAACGTGTCGGGAACCGGTTACTGGAAGAACGAACAGGTCACGCTGAATGTTCCCGCAGGCACCTGGCTGATTCCAATGGACCAGCCGCTGAACCCCCTGGTCACGGCGCTGCTCGGCCATGACATGCGGTTGAGCAGTGATTTCTTGCATGAAGAACGGAAATCGCTGGAAAAAGGCGACGGCACCCGCATGTACGAGATCGGTGCCTGGAACATGGCCATGGCCTTCGGCGTCACCACCCTCGCCTGCCGGGACCTGCCCCCGGTAAAGACGGCTCCCCTCCCGGAAATCGCCTCCCGCACCGGTTCCGTGATCAATCCCGGAGCCGGGTACGGATATCTCATCGCATGGGATGACACGCGAGCGGTGCACGCCCTTCGGGACTGTTATGCCGCCGATCTCAGGATCCGTTCCGCTTCCAAACCGTTCAGCATCGGCGGCCGGGATTTCGCCAGAGGGGCGCTGCTCCTGCGGAACCGGGAAAATCCGCAGGCGCTGGAGGAGGTTCTCACTGCGATTTCACGCCGGTGCGGAATCGACGTAATCGGCGTCAGCACGGCGATTACCGAGAAAGGGCCTGATCTGGGTGGCGATGCCTTCGTGCTGCTGCACCCACCCAGAATAGCGCTGGTAACCGGCTCGGGGATCAGTTCCACCAGTTTCGGCGCCCTCTGGTATCTCCTGGACAAAGAGATCGGGACAGGCTGCTCTCTCCTCGATATCAACAGCCTCGCCAGGACCGATCTTCGTCCGTACAACGTACTCCTGCTGCCCTCCTCGGGTTCCTACGCTTCCATCCTCGGTAAAAACGGCCTCGCCGCTCTGAAAACATGGATCGGTAACGGAGGCACACTCATCGGTGTTGACGGTACGGCGGCTTTTCTCGCGGACAGCACCACCGGCCTCACCGCCCTGCGTGAACGAAGTGATATTTTAACCAAGCTCGACGAGTATGAATACGCGCTGCAGGCTGAAGAAACGGCGGGCTCTCTGAAGATCGACAGTGCGGCCATCTGGAACGGCACGGCCAAACCGGCCGCTCTCCCGACAGGAAAAAGGGAAAAGAAAGAACCGGGTCTGCTTAAACGTGAAGACAGCCGCTGGAAGATATTCTCGCCCCGGGGAACGATCCTGCGTGTGGATGTAAACGGTGAGCACTGGCTTGGATTCGGTGTGGAATCCAGGGTTCCCGCGCTCGTCTATACAAGCAGCGCCTATCTGGCAAAACCTCCGATGGAAACCGGCGCCAGGTTCGCCGATGGCGACGATCTCCGCCTCTCGGGACTGCTCTGGCCAGAAGCCAGGGAACGCTGGCGGAAAACGGTATACGCGGCCCGTCAGCGGCAGGGAAACGGCCAGGTAATCTGCTTCTGCGGCGACCCGCTCTACCGTTCCTATTTCTACGGAACGGGCAGAATGCTGCTGAACAGCATTTTCCTGGGGCCCGGATTCGGCACTCGCCCGGCGACCGACCTGTAAAAGCGCCGGTCTGTCGCGGCGGAACCGGAGGAGCTATCATGCAGCCGATTCTCACATTCCTTTCTCCCGAGCTGACTGACCGAATCATTGCAGAGGGTTTTACGCTCCTCGGGGAAACCGGTGTATACATCGACAGTCCGGGCATGCAGGAACGTCTGGCAGGCCTGGGGGCCCGCGTCGACTCCGGAAGCGGCCGGGTGCGCCTTCCGGAGACTCTTGTGGAACGCTGCCTGGCCTCAGCACCCTCATCCTTCAGTCTCTATGATATCACCGGCGAGGAGACCCACCGTTTCGGGACCGGCACCGTCTATTACACACCGGGATCGGCCGCCCTCTACATCACGGACGAAGCCGGCCGGCGGCGTCCGTCAACGGATGACTACATCGCCTATGTCACGCTCACCGACACCCTGGAAAACCTGGCATCCCAGAGCACTGCCTTTGTACCCGCAGACGTCCCCGAAACGATTTCCGACAGTTACCGGCTCTTTCTCAGTCTTCTCTACGGCCGCAAACCGGTTGTCACCGGCACCTTCTCACGCGGTTCTCTGCGAATCATGAAGGCTCTCCAGACCGCGGTGCGGGGCAGCGAAGCGCAGCTCAAACTCCAGCCGCTCTGCATTTTTACCTGCTGCCCCAATACGCCCCTGCGCTGGACCGAAGAGACAATTGATACGCTCGTCTCCTGCGCGGGGAGCCTCATTCCGATGGAGATTATCTCCGTGCCCATGTGCGGTCTCATTTCGCCGGTAACGCTCACCGGGACGCTCATTCAGCACACGGCTGAAAATATCAGCGGCATCGTGATGGCCCAGGCGGTGCAGCCCGGCACACCGCTTCTCTACGGCTGCTGCGCCGCGGTGCACGACATGCGCTACAGCACGACCAGCATGGGGTCGGTGGAATCGATGATGCTCTCCTGCGGGTCGGCCGAGATCGGCCGGAAACTGGGGCTCCCCACCCAGGCCTACATCACGGTGAGCGATGCGGCCCTGCCCGACATACAGGCGGGAGTCGAATCGGGTATGGGCGGCATGCTGGCCGCCCTGACAGGTATCAGCAATATATCAGGGCCCGGCATGCTGGATTATCTCAATTCGTTCAGCCTTGAAAAACTGGTCATGGACAATGAGATCTGCGGTATGGGTCTGAGGGCCCGTGCCGGCATTCAGCCCCGCGACGATTTTCCCGCGGCACCGCTGATGGCGGAGCTGTTCCGGGAGAAGCACCTGCTCCTGTCCGAGCATACACGTGCGTTTCTCAGAGATGAGCACTATTTTCCCGGACCCGTGATCGATCGCCGTGATACGGCCGCCAGGGAGCGCGATCCCGCACTCTGGTCCGCCCGGGCCCGGGCGGAAATAGAACGGCGACGGGCCGCTTATGCCGCGCCCGAACTGCCGGCCGGACTCAGATCCCGGCTGTACGACCTGATGAGCCGGGAAGCCGCAGCCAACGGGCTTGACGCCCTGCCGGTCCCGCTGCAGCGGGACTGGCGACATCTTCCCGACTGAGCGAACCATGGTACCCGACACCAGGAGACACCCTATGGAACTTCTCGACCGCATATCAGCCGCACTGCAGCAGGGAAACGATGCCGCGGTGCTTCAATACACCGGAAACGCCATCGAAGCCGGGATACCCGCATCCGATATTCTCAACAGGGGACTGATCGCCGGCATGGATGTAATCGGCCTGAAATTTAAAAATCAGGAGATATTCCTTCCCGATGTTCTGCTGGCGGCGCGGGCCATGAACGCAGGCATGGGCGAACTCAAGCCCCTGCTCATGAAGGCCGGTGTGAAGGCCAAGGGGAAAGTGGTGCTGGGAACAGTCGCGGGGGATCTCCACGATATCGGAAAAAATCTCGTCGGCATCATGCTAAAAGGCGCGGGATACGAGGTGATCGATCTCGGCACTGATGTGCCCGCTGAACGGTTCATCGATACGGCCGTGACTGAAGACGCCCCGGTGATCGGGATGTCCGCCCTGCTGACGACCACCATGCCGTCCATGCGTGATGTCACCGCCCTGCTTGCCGGGCGGGGATTGAACACCCGCATCAAGACCGTGGTGGGCGGGGCGCCGCTCTCCGCGCGCACCGCGGCCGAACTTGGAGCCGACTACTATGCGGGTGATGCCGCCACCGCCGTTGACATCGTCAACACCATCCTCAGCTGACACTGGAGACCGCCATGTCGTCCATACACGCTCTGCTCGCTGAAAGGCCCGTTCTCGTGGGTGACGGGGCCATGGGGAGCATGCTCATGAAACGGGGGCTGCAAAAAGGATCGTGCCCCGAATTGATGAACCGGACCCACCCGGAAGTGCTGGAGCGTATCGCCGCCGAATATCTCGCTGCCGGCGCCGACATCATCGAGACAAACACGTTCGGAGGCAGCCCGCTGAAACTGGCCGGATACGGCCTTGACAGTGAAACCGAACAACTCAATGGAGAGGCGGTCGTCTGCGCACGTCGGGCCGGGGGCGGCCGGGCCCTGATCGCGGGATCCTGCGGTCCCACCGGCCACATGCTCATCCCCTATGGGACCGTAGAGCCTGAGACGATGCTCCACGGATTCCGGCGTCAGATCGGCGCCCTGGCGGAGGCGGGGGCCGATCTGATCTGTATCGAAACCATGACCGATATCAAGGAGGCCTGTCTCGCGCTCCAGGCGGCCGCAGAGACCGCTCCCGGTTTGCCGCGAATCGCGACCATGACATTTGATAAAACGGCTTCCGGCTATGTGACGATAATGGGCGTGCCGGTTGCCCGGGCGGCGGAACGGCTGACAGCGTCCGGTGCGGACGTTCTGGGGTCGAACTGCGGCAACGGAATTGACGCCATGATCGAAATCGCGACAGCATTCCGGGAACACACCTCCCTTCCCCTCCTCATCCAGGCAAACGCCGGCAAACCGGAACTGCGCGGCACGGAGGTCGTCTACCCGGAATCACCGGACTATTTCGCTCAGCGGGTGCCGCAGCTCATCGCCGCCGGCGCCTCCATTATCGGCGGCTGCTGCGGGACCACGCCTGAACATATCACGGCCATCAGAGCCGCGGTGGACCGGGCGCTCGGGCGGAAAGGCGCGCATCCTGCCTGAGAGCGGCCGGCAGAAGGAGACGGACGACGGCCGCGGAAGGCCGCCGCACCGGCGCCGCGCCCTGGGATTCTGGATGTGCACCGCCCTGGTCGTCGGCAATATGGTCGGTTCAGGTATTTTCCTGCTTCCGGCCGCGCTTGCCCCGTTCGGCGGTATCAGCATCTTCGGCTGGATCGTGACCGCCGGAGGCGCCGTCATCCTGGCGCTGATCTTCTCCCGGCTCAGCCGCTTCATCACCCGCGCGGGCGGGCCCTACGCATTCACCAGACTGGCCTTCGGCGATTTTCCCGGTTTTATCGTCGCCTGGGGATACTGGATCTCCATTCTCTGCGGAAATGCCGCCATCGCTGTCGCAATGACGGGATACCTCGGCGTACTTTTCCCCGTTCTCTCCGCCGCTCCCTGGGCGGCCTTTACGGTAACCATCGCATCGGTGTGGATTCTGACCCTGATCAACCTTCTGGGCATACGGGAATCGGGGATTGTCCAGATGACAACGGTCATCCTCAAGACGGCGCCTCTGGCGGCTATCGCCGTCTTCGGACTGCTGCGTCTGAATTTGGACCATTTCACTCCCCTCAACACCAGCGGTACCGATTCGTTCAGCGCGGTTACCGCGGCCGCGGCTCTGACGCTCTGGGCGTTCCTGGGACTTGAATCGGCCTCCATTCCCTCCGACTATGTGAAAAACCCGGCGCGCACCATCCCCGCCGCGACGGTAACCGGCACGATGCTCGCGGCCCTGTTATACATCACTGCGACAGTTGCGGTGATGGGCGTTATCCCGCGGACGGTCCTGTCTCTCTCCAGCGCCCCTTTCGCCGATGCCGCCGCCTCGATCTGGGGCCGCCCGGCCCGGTACGCTGTGGCGGCCGGAGCCGCCATATCCTGTTTCGGCGCGCTCAACGGCTGGATTCTGCTGCAGGGACATCTGCCGCGCATCATCGCCGGGGACCGGCTGTTTCCCCGCGCTTTCTCCCGGACTACCCTTAAAGGGGCTCCGGTTTTCGGCCTCCTGCTGTCGAGCACGGCCGTCACGCTGCTGCTGATCCTCAATTACACCAAAGGCCTCGTGGCAAAATTCACCTTCATCATCATGCTCGCCACGCTGGCAACGCTGGTTCCCTATCTGTTCTGCAGCATATCGGAAATAATTATCCGGCGGAAAAACAGCAGCCTTCCGGCCGGCCGGCGAAGAGCGGGCCTGCTGCTCCTCTCCCTAGCCGGATTGCTCTATTCCGCCTGGGCCGTCGCAGGACTCGGCTGGAGTATCATCGGCTGGGGTCTGGGCCTGATGCTCACCGGTGTTCCCGTCTATCTCTATGCCAGGCGCACGTTCTCCCGCGTTCAGCATCCTCCCCGCTGATCACGGGGCCGACCCTTCCCGCTCTTCAGCGGTTTGATTTTGAAAAAAAAATCATTACATTACGGTCAACAATCCCAAGGAAGGCCCGTACCATGGAAGATATTCTCGTCAAAGCGATCACCGCCGGCCTCGGATTGCGGGCGGTCGCCTGTACCACGGACGCGCTTTCCAATCGCATCTGTCGCCAGCATGCGACCTCCCCCCTGGGGTCGGTGCTTCTCTCCCGGGCCCTTTCCGCGGCGGCCTGCCTGGGGGGGCTGGGCGGCAGGGACGAACGGGTCGCGCTTACATTCGAGGGAAACGGACCGGCGGGAATGATCCTGACCGAAGCCAACGGCCGTGGTCATGTCAAAGGATTTATTGCCAATCCCGAGGTGGCCCCCGCACTCACCGGCGGAACCCTTGACCTGGGGGAAGCGCTTGGCAAGGCGGGGCTGCTCACCGTCACAAGGGACATCGGACTCGGGCAGCCCTATACCGGTACCGTCCACCTCATCACCAGTCTCATCGGCGACGACCTTGCCTTCTATCTCAGCGAATCGGAGCAGATCCCGTCGGCCGTGGGGGTGAGCTCCAGCCTCGATCAGGCTGGAGGGCTTCACCACTGCGGAGGATTTATCGTACAGTCACTTCCCCGGGAGGGGGGAAAGCCGGTGGATGATACTGTTCTGCAGGACATCGTCCACCGGATTGCCGGTATCGGCTCGCTCAATGAATGTATCGGCCGCGGCGGCGGCCCGGAGGCCCTCCTCGCTGCTATTTTCGGTGAGATCCCCTTTGAAATCATTCAGCGGACGCCTCTGGAATTCCGGTGCTCCTGCAGCAGGGAGCGCCTTTCCCGCGCTCTCACCGCCCTGGGCCGGGAGAGTATCGAAGCCATGATCGAAGATAGCGAGACCACCGAAGCCGTCTGCGAATATTGCCGGAAACGCTACCTGTTCACGCGCGCTGAACTGGGGGCCGTTCTGGCTGCAATCAAGGGAAACGGGCATGAAAACACGAAATGAGAAGGATTTTCCGGAAGTCACTGCTGCCCTCGGATGGCGGTATCACCACCTGGGCATACCCACCGGCACTCCCGTCCCGGGCGAGCGTTTTATCAGCGATCTCGGTATCTGGGTCGCCGGTTTCGATACCAGCCCCTTCGGGATTGAATGGATGCGTTTCGCCCCCGACTGCGCAGTGCATCCGCTGGTGCGCACTGTCCCCCATCTCGCATTTGTGGTGGATGATCTCGAAAAGGAGCTGTCCGGACGGGAGGTGATATGTGACATCTCGTCCCCCTGCAATGGGATTCGCGTGGCCATGATCGTCGACAACGGCGCTCCGATCGAACTCATGGAATTCGATCGGGCCGATGGCTGCTGACGTGACAGGCAGGATAGAAAACGCCTCCCGGAGGCATGTCAGCCGGGAGGCGCTGCATATCGTGTTCTACGGTCACTGATTGATTACAGGCAGGAGAATACGCGACGGATATCGCTCTGAATGGTAGATGCGCTGTTTCGCGCTGATGTATTCAGTCTCCATTTCGTTGTGTCCGCCGGTGTTCAGGTTGCGGGAGAACAGGGGAAAGAGCGCCGAGGCGATCTCGACCCGAATGCGGTGACCCGGCCGGAACGTGATACCGGTCTGCCAGAGATCGATTGTATATGAATAGACGGTATCGGGCTCGACCGGAACCTCCCGTTTCGTCGATTCACGGAAACGGGCCCTGATCATGCCCCTGGCCAGTACCATTATCCTGCCCTGCTCATCGACATCCGAGAATGTGACGAACCAGTCGGTATCTCTTCCTGAAGTCGACGCGTACAGGATCGCCGAAAGCGGTCCGGCAACGGTCAGGGACGTGTCCAGGGGCGCGGTCTGAAACACGAGTATATCGGAACGTCTGTCCGTGACGCTGGTATGGAACGCGGCCGCCTTGCTTCGTTCCGCCTCGAGATCAACGCCGTCCTCCTTCTCCTTCCGTATTTCCTCCTCACTCTTGAAGTAATATTCCGGATACGGCGTCGGATCACCCGGATCATACAGGTACTCGTCGCAGTCGCGTGTTCCGGCCTGTTCAACGGTGAGCCGCCCGTCGCCCCGGGAGGTATTGGCGCCGCTGTCGCTGCTCAGATAAAGGGGCGTGAATTCCGTTTGGGGCAGCGGATAGTGCGGACCCGTCAGCCATCTGCCGGAGAACATATCGTACAGCATGACAAGCGGTTCGTCCAGGATATCGTTCTTTTCTCCTTTGAGCCAGTAATCGAACCATTTCAGATACCGGGTCTGCAGGTCGAGCGCCGCCTCCTGGCCCAGCACGTGACTCCCTATCCTGTTGGAGGACTCGGATGTGTGCCCCCAGGGTCCTATGATCAGTTTGAGATGCCGGTTCCCGGACTTCCTGAGCGCAAGATAATTCAGCTTTGAGCCGATGCCGTCGCCATCGAACCACCCGGACTGCAGAAACACCGGAATGGTGACATCGTGCAGCTTTTCCATAAAATTCGCCCGTTCCCAGTAGCCGGAGTTGACATTGTTCAGGATCCATTTCCGCCAGTAGGGGTTCTTTTTCTTCAGCACTTTTTCATCAAGGTCGATCACCGGCAGCGACCGGAGAATCTCTTCGTATTGCCGTTCGTTGATTCTCTCCATAATACTGCCGCTGAGATCGGCCGTCGCCTCGCTCTCCAGTATCTCCGCCCACCAGAACGCGCCCAGGATGTAGAACACACCGTATTCATACGGAATGTTGTAGAACGGATCAGGAGGGGCCACGTTGGGAATGATGGTGGTCAGATGGGGCGGCTTTTCCGCGGCGGCCCAGAGCTGTACCCATCCCACGTAGGAGCCGCCGATCATTCCGACTCGGCCGCTGGACCACTCCCGAGTGCCAAGCCATTCGACCGCGTCGTATCCGTCTTCCGGTTCGTTGACAAACGGTTCCCAGACGCCTTCCGAAGCAAAACGGCCGCGACAGTCCTGAACAGCGGTTACATATCCCCGTTTCGCCCAGTATGTCGCTTCCAGCTCCTGCATCTCCTTTTTATAGGGCGTACGAATGAGAATGACAGGAAATCGCTCCAGGGAATCGCTTTGCGGCACATAGAGATCGGTGGAGAGACGAGTGCCATCACGCATCGGCATCATCACGGTTCTCCGTTCAACACCGTATGCCGGCTGGGAGACGGTTGTATCGACGTTCCGCAGGGCCATAAGTGATTCGCATCCCTCCCGGACGTAGGCAGCGTACTGCACCGGCACGTCCATCATGTATATGACTCCCGCATCATCCGCCCAGATACCCAGCTTGATCCCGAGGAGCGTATACGCATACGTTCGCAGGGCTCTTCTCTCCCCGTCGACCATTGCCAGCGTTTCTCCGGTGTATTCGAGGGTGGCGTCAACCATCTGATTGGGGAAAAGAAAGCGGGGAAATGTCTGAACTCCTTTTACGTCATGATCGTACCTCCTGATCATCAGCGTTTCAAATACGGGATCATAGCTGCCGTACAGGATCGATCCGGGTGTGAAGGGAATACGATACTCTCTCTCCCCGGCCGTGAACACGGCCAGCGTATCGATCCGCCTTACGATAATGGTGTCTGTGGGAATCTCGATGACCGCACTGTTCCAGCTCCCGCTGCTGTCTGCGCCGATCCGGAATCCGTAGGAGATGTTCTGCCCGGCATAGTGGAGCGTGAACACCCGCTCGTAGTCTCCGTTCCCGTCAAGCTCGTAACGGATGGTGCCTATTCTGGAGTCATTTTTATAGAGTGAGAATACTCCGCTTTCCGCATACGCCCTTCTCTCCTGGGCATGCGCCGGCACCGCCAGCATGCACGCGATGATATACACAACGATATGTTTCATAGGGTTTCTCCCGCGCAGGTGAGTGATGGCGCGATATTATATATTATTTAATTATAAATTAAAACGGTGAGTCGGCCTGACTGAACGGATGAACAGGGGACCACTGAATTATTCGTCTTCGACGACAACGGCGGTGCCGAACGCCAGCAGTTCAGCGGCGCCGCCCATGATCATCGAAGTGCTGAACCCCATGCCGACTACGGCATTGGCCCCCATACGCTCCGCATCCTCGAGCATTCTGTCGATGGCCTGTTCCCGGGATTCGGCCATCAGCTTGGTGTACTCTGTTATTTCCCCGCCGACCATATTCTTCAAGGCGGCCATGATATCCGAGCCCATACCCCTCGCCCTGATAGTGTTGCCCCGGGTGAGGCCCAGCACTGTAACGATTTTTTTCCCGGGGATGGTGTGGGTTGTCACGAGAATCATCGCACCACTCCTTTGTATTTGTCAACCTTGATGGTCGCCATCCGTTCCCGGATGACATAGAGAAGCATGATGATGAAACCGACGACAATGGCTCCGACACTGATTCGGGAAAGCAGCGGTTCCTGAGTGTCCCTGAACATCTCGATCAGGGCGAATACGACCAGCGTCAGCCATCCGCCGATAATGAGAAGAAGACCGGACAGTTTCGCCCACCTGCTGTAGGGCCGTTTCCAGAGGGATTCCAGCAGCTCGTCTTCAGGCTCCCTGAATGAGACGCCGCCGAGCATATCCCCCGCCTGAAGCAGTTCATCGTAATCATCCCTGCAGGCTGCGCATTTTCGCAGGTGATCGTGAATCTCGTTGGATTCATCATTGGTCAGTTCCTGGTCGATCAATCCAACCAGCAGTTTTTTGTATTTTTCGCAGTCTGTCATTGTGCACACTCCCTTTCAGACCGAATCATGGTTTCATATTCATGCTTGAAACTTTTTCGCGCGTGGAAGAGCCGGCTCATCACCGTGCCCCGGGGTATTGCCAGAATATCGGAGATCTCGTTGTAACACAGTCCCTGAATGTATTTCATGATAAGGATCTCCCGAAATTCCGGCTGCAGCCTGTCCAGCACTTCCCATATCTGTGTCTTCTGCTCCGACAGCAGCAGAATTGAATACGGGTTGTCGAATTCTTTTCCGGTTCTCTCTTGCCGGATCTGTTCCGCGTAATAGGTATCGGCGGTTTTTTTCCTGCTGAGCATATTGAGACAGCAGTTCCTGAGGATGCGGTAGAACCAGGGATAAAACCGGTCGAGCTGCTTGAGCCTGGGAAACGCGACAAACGCCCGGGTGAAGGATTCCTGGCAGGCGTCCGCTGCGTCTTCGCTGTTTCTCATAAGCGCACTGGCATGAAAAAAGGCTTCCCGGCGGTATTTTTTCACCAGATACTCGAATCCCGCGGGATCCTGATGCCTGATGCAGAGTTTTATTGCTGTTTCTTCGTTCATCACCCCGTCCTGTCTTATGATGCTGGATAAACAACCAAATAGAAAAAATATTCAAAAAGATCAGTAATAATACCAGATGGTGCGGTAATCATCGGGGTTCTCACCCCGCCGCTCCAGTTCCTGCAGATATTTATGGATCGATACATCGGTGTCGACAAATGTATCAGCAAGGGAAAGATTCTTTTCCCAGGGATGAAACTCGTAGACCCGCCGCCCGTTGGGCAGCACCGCCAGAAGACTGTGATGCTGCATCGCCCGCACATAATTTTTCCCCAGTCCGGGTACGTTGTACACGGGTTCATCGGTTCTCATGAGACCGGGAGTCAAACGCGCCTCTTCCTTTATCTCCTGCCTGAGCCGCGCCATGGGCACACGGTAGCTCCGCGTCTCTTCCTTACCTTTGGTGTTGAAGGTGTAATAGGGATCGACACCGATGAGCCGCAGCGCCCGGCGCAGCGCAACCATCTCGAAGCGCCGGGAATTCTCGACGGTGAACACCGCCTGGTTATAGGTGGAAATGCCGTGCTGTTTCAGCCGCTGAATGACATCCATGGATTCAGGAGTCACCTCGTACGGGTGTTCGAAATGCGTCACCATGGAAACGGCACGGATTCCCGGCCGATGATAGGAGGCGATTGTATCGATGAGCTGCTGAGTGAACCGCTGGGGAAGGACCACCGGCATCCTCGATCCGATTCTGATGCATTCGACATGATCAATCTCACTGAGAGCCTTAAGAATGCGGTCGATGGTCTTTCCGCTCATCATCAGCGGATCGCCGCCGGTTACCAGCACTTCGGTAATGCTTTTGTGGTCGGCGATCCAGTCTATAGCAGCCTGCAGTGTTTCATTCGCTGCCAGCGCCCTGCCCGGATTGCCGGTAATCTCCCAGTTGCGTTGGCAGTAGACACAGAACTGGCTGCAGGAATTGAAGGGTTTGAGGATGACAATCATGGGATATCTGCGGGTGATCAGCTCGATGGGCGATGTGTTGTGTTCAAGCATAAAATCCGCTGAATGTTCCCTGATGCGGCTGTTTCGCATCACCGTCTCCACATAGTTGAGCGGCGGGATCACCTGGGCCCGCACCGCATGGTCGAAACGGCGGCTCGGCTCCTTATCCATCAGCGAAACATAATAGGGAGTGATCGCGAAGGGAAGATTGTTTTTCACCGCTTCCCTGATGCCCCTCGCTTCATCATCAGTCAGATCGATCAGTCGCGACAGTGTCGATTCGTCTCTGATTACCCGTTTCAGGTGCCAGTGATAGTCTTGCCACTCGCGTTCCGTTGCGCCCATGACCTGCATAATCCGCGCTCTGTTCCGCTTCCTCTTTGTGATCACCCTTTCATCGAGACCGGTGCGGTACCGTGACACCTGTTTCGCGACGCTCTGAGCCATAATATCCAGCTGCCGTGACCGCTCGATCGACGCTTCCCGGCCCTGAAGATCAACATATTCGGGATATGCCTCACTGTCATAGATTCCCGTTTTCCCGCGCAGGGCGTAAAACATGTGGATCATCTCTTCAAAAAAGCCGTCGCTCAGGCTGTCGGGCAGATGGTCCAGGTCTTCTTTGGCAAGTTTCCAGAGCAGTTCCAGCATGCTGAAGCCGGCCATCTCCTCGCTCCGTACCGAGAGCATTTTCCGAAACGTATTCAGGCACTGGTTCTGAATCGCGAATTCCAGCGACTGCAGACGCTGCCACTTTCGGCTCAGATACTGCAGATGGTGCCCGATATGCGAACGTAACAGAGAGCGGGCCATCTCAAGATCCTCCGCGTCTTTCAGCAGCCCATAGATAGTCGGGTTCGACGCAAACAGCTTTTCAATATAATTTTTTTGAAACATATTAAATCCTTCCTGGTGCTGGACGGCTTCCCGGTCAGCGCCGTAACGACCGTGCCTTGATTCAGCCGCTGATCAGTTTTTTAAGTTCAGCCAGCAGCTGCAATGCCTCCAGCGGCGTCATGGTATCGACATCGATCCCCTGCAGCTTTTCCCGCAGCCTGTGTTCCTGTTCCGCAAACATATTCAGCTGCGGTTCCGCGGCGACCGGCCGGTCACCGGCGCCCAGCGCCAGTTTCGGCACGGCATTGGGCGTCAGCTCGTTCTCTTCGAGATTGCTGAGCACCTGCCGGGCCCGGGAGATCACCTCCTGCGGCAGGCCCGCGAGCCTCGCCACCTGGATCCCGTAGGAGTGGTCGCATCCCCCCGGGACGATCTTGCGGAGAAAAACAATATGATCGCCCCACTCCTTGACCGCGACGTTGTAGTTTTTTACCCGCGGCAGGATCAGGGCCAGTTCGGTCAATTCATGGTAATGGGTGGCAAAGAGCGTTTTCGCCCGCACCCGGGGCTCACTGGTGAGATATTCGGCGACCGCCCAGGCGATGGACAGCCCGTCGAAGGTGGACGTGCCGCGGCCGATCTCGTCCAGCAGGATGAGGCTGTCCGGGGTAGCGTTGTTGAGAATATTCGCCGTTTCATTCATCTCCACCAGAAATGTCGATTCCCCGGCTGCCAGATCGTCCTGGGCGCCGACGCGGGTGAAAATACGGTCGACGACACTGATGCTCGCAGAGGCGGCGGGGACGAATCCTCCCATCTGGGCCATGAGCACGATCAGGCCCACCTGGCGGATATAGGTCGATTTGCCTGCCATGTTGGGCCCGGTGATGATGAGCAGCTGCTGGTCGTCTCTGGTGAGGGTGACGTCATTGGGTATGAAGGGATCACCGGGGGGGAGCACCTGTTCCACCACCGGGTGCCGTCCGTCCCTGATCACGATCCTGCCGGTCTTGTCATCGATTTCCGGCTTGACATAGCGGCAGGTCTCCGCCGCCACCGCCAGAGAAAGGAGGCTGTCAAGCGTGCCGAGGGCACTGCCGTTGTCCTGCACCGGTGCGGCGAATGAAGACGCGAACTCGCGCAGTTCCTCAAAAAGGGTACGCTCGATGGCTGCCATCCGCTCGTCCGCCTGCAGAATTTTTTCCTCTTTTTCCTTCAGTTCGGGAGTGATGTAGCGTTCGGAATTGACCAGTGTCTGCTTGCGAATGTAATCATCCGGGACCTTGCTCTGGTGAGCCCTGGTTACCTCCAGGTAATACCCGAACACCTTGTTGAACCCCACCTTCAAAGAGGTGATGCCGGTTCGTTGCCGCTCTTCAGCCTGCAGTCGGGCAATCCACTCCTTTCCGGACACGGTGAGTTCTTTCAGCTCATCCAGCTCGCCGGAGTAGCCCGGCCGGAAAATGCCGCCTTCACCGATGACCGCGGGCGCATCATCCACCAGAGCGGCGCCGATCCGCTCGGCAAGCTCCGTGCACGGCTCGAGGCCGGTGGCGATCCCGGAGAGGGCCTCGGAATAGACATCTTTGAGCAGCTCCTGAATGACCGGGATCTTTTCCAGAAAACGTCCCAGCGCCTGCAGCTCCCGCGGTGTCGCCCGCCGGGTCACCACCCGGGTGATCAGCCGCTCCAGGTCGCCGATCTGTCTGAGTTCACGGGTGAGTTCCGCCCGCAGCTCCTTGCTCTCCGTCAGTTCCTCCACTGCGTCGAGCCGCCGCTGAATGGGCTTCAGCCGGTTCAGCGGTCTGCGCACCCACGAGGAGAGGGTGCGTGCCCCCATGGGGGTCTGCGTGTGATCCAGAATCGAAAGAAGCGTCCCTTCCCTGCCCGCACCGCTTATCTTCTCCACGATTTCCAGATTCCGTCTCGTTGCCGCATCGAGGTTCATGAAATCGCTGTCCGCGTAGGACACCAGACGGCGAATATGGGAGAGGCGTGACTTCTGCGTATCCTGCAGGTAGTTCAGCACCGCGCCCGCAGCGGACACACCGGCACCGAGGTGTTCGCATCCGAACCCCTTCAGGGAACTGGTATTGAAATGGCGGGTGAGAATTTCTCTGGTGTAATCCGCGCTGAACATCCAGGCGTCCCGGACAGTGACCACCGGCGACCGCTGCCCCAGCATCTCCCTGAGCGTGTCCGCCTGTTCATCCGGCACCAGGATCTCCGAGGGAGCGATCATCTGGATCGCCTCGGGAATGTGCGCTTTTTCCAGTTCCGTCACCCTGAACTCGCCGGTCGACACATCGGCGTGGGCAAGGCCCGCTCCCGATTCATTGAAACAGACCGCGGCGAGATAATTGTTTCGCCTGGTATCGAGGAGCCCGTCATCGGTGATCGTTCCCGGGGTCACCACCTGAATAACGTCCCGTTTGACGATGCCCTTGGCGGTTTTGGGATCTTCCACCTGCTCGCAGATCGCCACCCGGTACCCGGCTCTGATCATTTTCGCCAGATATCCCTCCAGGGCATGGTGCGGAAAACCGGCGAGGGGAACATCGCCGGTTTTGCCGTGTCCACGGGAGGTAAGCGTGATGCCGAGCACCCTGGAGGCGGTATGGGCGTCTTCATTGAACATTTCATAGAAGTCACCCATCCTGAAAAACAGCACCGTATCCCGGTAGCGGGACTTGATCGCATTGTACTGCCGCATCAGCGGCGTCTCTTTTTCATCACTCTTTTTTTGTGAAGGCATGGTATAAAATTAATAAAGGAGATGATAAATTCCAAACGTAAAAAACAGCCGCAATAAAGGCGCGGCTCTTGCGTTCACTCTGCATGGTAAAACATAAGAGGTATAGCATGAAGAAATGGTCGTTCATTCCGCCTGCCATACTCTTGTGCGGTCTGACCGTGGCGGCATTTCAGACGAGACCGGTACTCGAAACCACCAGCGAAGGGAGGGCGCGGTCCGCTCTATTACCGGCGGACAGTTCCCCGGAGGACTGGCTCGCCAGTCTTGACGGCCTTTTGGACGGCATCCAGAACAGGGTGCTTGCAGGCAGCGACTCCGCAGTTATCGAACGGTATGCAGCGGCCCGGGTGATCCAGCATGAGGCGGCGAGAATGGTCGCGGCCGGCCTGACGGATTCCGCCCGCTCCCTGGCGTCCCGCGGGCTCGACCTTGCTGCAGGTGCCGGGTCAGGCCGGCAATACCCTTGGCATTTCCGGGAAAATTATGTATATTAACGGCCGCGAGGATGCGGAACCCTGGAGGCACCACATCGTTGACCGGGTCCTGGCGGCCGCAACCTCTCCGCGGGACAGCATGGTGAACGTGTGCATTCCCGCGAACCGGTATTTTGTGCTCGGAGACAACCGTGACAACAGCCTCGACAGCCGATATTGCGGATGTCATCATCATCGGTGCCGGTGCTTCCGGACTGATGTGCGCCGCCACCGCGGCCGGACGCGGACGCAGGGCAGTTATTCTCGAACACACCGATGCCCCGGGCAGTAAAATCCTCATTTCGGGAGGAGGACGCTGTAATTTCAGCAACCGCAGCGTCACCGCCGACCAGTATATTTCAGCCAATCCCCATTTCTGCAAGTCGGCCATCAGCCGCTTTACCCCCGATCACATGATCGCCATGCTGAAAAAACAGCGCATCCCCGTGGAAGAGCGCGAGAACGGGGAACTGTTCTGCCGCGGTTCCGCCGCACTGATTGTGTCCATGCTCCTGCGGAAATGCAGCGAGGAGGGAGCGCGAATCATGACCGGCGTATCGGTCCGGTCCGTGCAAAAAGAGACCGTGTACAGTCTCGACACGAGCGCCGGTGTGCTGCGGGCGCCGTCGCTGGTGATCGCCACCGGCGGACTTTCGTATTCGCAGCTGGGGGCCACCGGTTTCGGATACCGCATCGCGGAACAATTCGGCATGAAAGTGACACCGCCCCGGCCGGGGCTGGTGCCGCTGATCCTGGACAGGGCCCGGCACCCCTTTCTTCCCCGTCTCGCCGGCATATCACTGAACGCGGCGGCGGAGACGGACGGGAAACGGTTCACCGGCCCCCTTCTCTTCACCCATGAGGGGCTCAGCGGTCCCCTCGCCCTTCAGATCTCCAATTACTGGCGGTCCGGCCGGCCGGTCCGCATCGATCTCACCGCCGGCACCGACCTGGCAAAAGTGCTGGCCTCCTGGAAAGCGGATCATCCGCACGCGCGTTTGAGCACGCTTCTCGGCCGCATACTGACAAAACGGGTGGCGGGTGCATTCACCGGCGACCGGCCCGGCGACCGGCCCGTTAATCAGTACACCGACAAAGAATGCGGGGAGATCGTCAATCTCATCACCGACTGGCACGTCGTTCCAACCGGTACGGCCGGCTATGACAAAGCGGAGGTAACCCTGGGCGGCGTGGCCACCGACGGCCTTTCCTCAAAGACATGTGAATCCCGAACCGTACCGGGACTCTTCTTTACCGGGGAGGTCATCGACGTCACCGGCTGGCTCGGCGGGTACAACCTCCACTGGGCCTGGGCCTCCGGCCGGTGTGCGGGTGAGTATGTATGAAAAAGTGTTTAGGGAACAGGAAAATTTTCGTATATTATTCGGCTACCGACCGTTTCACCAATCCAAGGAGGATAACCCAATGGCAGGTTTTGAAGGAACCAAATGGGCGGCAAAACAGCTCAAATTCCTCTTGAAAGACGACAGCGTCGATATTCTCCCCGGCAATTCCCGCGTCCCGGCAGTTTCCCGATCGATCCATTACGGCCTGTTTCTGGCATTTGAAGGCATCAGGTTCTACTGCATCAGGAACAGTGACGGCGGTATCGAGGTCAATTTTCTCAATCTCGATAAAAATCTCAAACGGCTGTGCCGAAGCATCTCCTTCAATCTTTCAGCCGGCCAGCAGCACCTCGTCCCGACGGTGGAGCGGCTGGAAGAGGTATTCATGGAATACTTTCACGACCCGCAAATGATCGGATTCCTCTCGCAGATGGCCGATAGCGATGCCCAGGGCTACCTGCGTCCATTCACCTTCGATGAAGCCGAATCGATCGGCGTGACGTTCCCGGAAAATCCCTCGATACGGGCCGTGGTCTGCAGATATGACCGCTACCTTGGAGAACCCTTCTCGGGCGTGGTCATTCCCACCATGGTGCGAGCCATCGGCATCAACGGAACCGGCTGTCTGAAACTCGGCATCAATTATCTCATGAGCGTGAAGGCAGTGGACCGGGCGCGGCAGATCTATCCGGCAGCGGGTTCCGCTCTCTTTCTGGATGACCGTCCGCACGAGCCGCTCGATTCCCGGAACGTCTCCGAATGGGATTCTTCCTGCTGTCTCATCGGGCTGAGAGACAACACCGTCATCAAGATCCCGGAGAGCAATCTCATCCTTCCCTCGGTAACCATTCAGGGGATCTGCGCCATTCTGGGGCAAAAAGGGGTAACGGTGGACGAACGTGATTTTGCCTATGGAGAAATGAGAGAGCGGGCGGCGGCGGATGACATCGTCGCGATCTGCAGCATTGGAACCGCCGGCATTCTCAACCGGGCGGAAAAACTTGTTCTCACCGATAACGACGGCAGGGTGATCGGAGAACAGAAAGCCGACCCGGAACATGAGCTTTACGGCGTGCTGGGAGAATGCAGAACATACTACTGGGATATCTACCGGGAAAAGGAACAGGCGCCGGACGGTGTCGCGCTTCAGAAGTTCCGTTTAAACCCGTAATGAGAGCCGGTGGGGCTGTCCCGAAAGGGCGTTTGGGACAGCCCCGATCGCATTACTTTGCCACGCTGAACGGAACTTCCGACACCGCCTCCCTGCCGCTGGCGGCATCACGGACGGTGAGCACCAGCCGGTAGTCCCCTTCTTTCAGGTCCTTCACCGGAAGTGTAAAATAGAACTGGTTGTCACAGGTATCCCCCAGCCGTCTGAACGTATGGGCGTAGGTGTCTCTGCCCGCCAGCACATTCTCGGCGGCGGCGACACTTTTTTTCGATTTGCCCGGAAATATCTCCCAGGAAGCAGTGATATCGGCCCGGTCATCGGCATCGGGTGTGATGCCGTAGGCCTCCCCGTACACCAGCAGCCTGGCCTTGCGGTCGATGACGGCTCTCGGAAAAGGATTCACGTAAAGATCGCCCTTTGCAACCGATGCGTAGCGGGGGTCGCCGTTCGTCTCGATTATTTTTTCCGACAGCTGCGGATCACTGAGCACCGGTTCGCCGTTGCCCGCAGCGAGTCCGCGTACGTCCAGGAGCTTCTCGGTGGATCTCATGGAGGTGGGATTCTGGAATTCAATGGCGATACGGTACGCTCCCTCGGGAATGGTGCAGTTGAGCTGAAATTCAAAATGCCCCTCTTTCTTTGTTTTCTTATCAGGCGTTGAAATGAGTCCCGGGTAATCATACTGGTATTTCACCGCGCCGGCGGAGTCGCGGATGGCGTAGGATATCCGTACCGGAATCCGCGGATTTTTCGCGCTCTCCGGATCATCCTGAAGCGGTTCGAGGCCCCGGTAAGGAATGGAGATATACAGCTCGACACGGGTCATGCTGTTCTGTCTGAACCGCGCGAATGTCACTTCGGCATGCAGCGGTTCCACCATGCGCTGCAGGTTTGAGACACTCATAGGAATACGCATGGCGACAGCCTTGATACGGCTGCTGAAAAAATCCTCCGCCTCCAGAAACGTTCCCACGGTAGTGGCGCCTGACGCATAGACGCTGCTGTGTCCGATCCTGTCCTCCACAAACAGCCCCAGCAGACGCATGGAATCTTCCTCATCGCCCTTGTTGACAACATCTCTGAGGCTGCTGAGGAGCTCATAGTGAGCACCGGACTTGACAAAATCGAAGACAACCTCCTCGCCCAGATTGTTGTAGACCCAGCATTCATTGGGAGGTCCGTAATTATTTGATTCGGCGATCATTCTGTCCGAGGGTTCGCCGTACCGCACGTATATCATGCCCCTGTCATCATACCCGCGGGGTACCGCCGAATGGAACTGCTTACGCGCTTCTTCGATCCGGGTGAAGTGCTCGACGATCCGCTCGTTCTCGGGAGTCGCCGGCGTCGGATCCCGTCGCTGCCAGAACAGCAGGAGCGCGCCCCCCTTGTTAGGGGAAGAGGAAAACATGCGCAGCTCTTCCGTGGCAAGAATATCTTTCATCCGGGCGAACAGATCATTGGCATAGGGATTGTTTCCCAGTCTGTTCAGACCGTTGTAGATGAGATCGGTGGCCGATGAGACGCTGTCCTGCAAGGCCAGCCGTATGCCTCTTTCGATCATGGACTGGGGTGTTTCGACGGTTTTCATCTGCCCTGTTGCCCGTGTCTGAGGGGCCGCAGCTCCCGGCCGGGAGCCCGTTACAAAGGACAGCATCATCACCGAACCCGCGATCAACAGGGCAACGGCGCCATGGCTCTTTTTGGAATGCATGATTCCTCCTCTGATGCGGTATGGGAAGGATTACACTGATAATACGAATAGACCCGGAAAAACCCTGATCGGCAGATGGGATGAACAGGTCTGTCTTCTCCTCTTTGGAAAAAGGTCCGCCGGCACCGCATGATACCATATTTTCCTTGAATTTCAAAGGTGTTTTGATTATTTTTTAACTGTATTTTCCTCCCGCCCATTACCGCATGGAGAACAGCATGAAAACACTCACCGCACAGGATATTATGGTTACCGAGGTTCTCACTGCTGAAAAAGACTGGTCCGTCGAGCATCTTGCGGAATTTCTCGTCGAGCATTCGATTTCCGGCGCTCCCGTCATCAGTGAAAACGGCTATCTGGAAGGAGTCGTTTCGCTTATGGATATCGCCCGCAATCAAAATCTGATAAGCCATCCCCCGGATTCAGACAGGCCGCATGATTACTACCTCGACGGCGAATTGAACAAGTACAGCGACGAGATACGGGACCTGATCGACGTCAAGCAGCCCGGCCGGGTGCTGGTGAAGGATATTATGACACCCGTTGTCTTTTCCGTCGCTCCGGATACACCGGTCAAGCAGGTAGCCGATGCCATGATACGGGGACGCATTCACCGGGTGCTGGTTACCGACGGGAAGCAGCTGGCGGGCATTATTACCACCCTCGATATGCTTCGCGTTATCTATGAGTACGGCTGATGCATGATATCGCCGGAGAGATGAAGAACCCGAACCGAACGTAAAGTCCCAAACACGCGCGCCTGCGCAGACACACCGGCGCGCCCACAATGATTGAGGAGAACACGTAATGAACCGCTCTACGAGATATACGGCCATTGTCACAGCGGGTTTGCTGATTATCATGTCAGCGGCCGGATGCAGCCGCAGACAGCCTCTTCCCCCGCCGGTTCCGCCGGATGCCGAACAACGGCCCCGGGAACTGACCATACACGGTCACACACGCATCGATAATTACTACTGGCTCAATCAGCGGGATGATCCCGCGGTGATCGCGTATCTCGAAGCGGAAAACAGGTACAAGGACGCGATGCTGGCTCACACCGGGAACCTCCAGCGTGCTCTCTACGACGAGATCGTGGACCGTTTCCCGAAATCGGACGAATCAGTCCCTTACCTCGATAACGGCTATTATTACACGACGCGCTTCGAGAAAGACGCCGAGTATCCGCTGTACGTACGCACGGCTGCCGGGGACGGAGGCCGGGAAGAGATCATTCTCGATGTCAATGCCCTGGCGGCCGGGTACCGGTATTACGCAGCCGCGGAGCTCACGATCAGCCCCGACAACCGCTACCTCTGCTTTGGAGAGGATACGCTCAGCCGCCGTAAATACACTATCAGGATCAAAGATCTGGAAACCGGCGACATGCTCGCCGACCGCATTCCCAATACGACCGCCAATGCGGTGTGGGCCAATGACAGCAGAACGCTGTTCTACGCGACCAAGGATTCCACGCTCCGCCCCGATAAAATCTGGCGGCACCGCCGCGGCACCGACCCGTCCCAGGATGAACTCGTATACCATGAGAAAGACAACACATTCGATGTGCATGTCACCCGCTCAAAATCGGGCGTATATATCTTTATCAATGCCACCAGCACCCTCTCGTCCGAGGTCTGGTTCCTGGAAGCCGACACGCCCGCGGAGACGTTCAGACGGTTCCAGCGGCGGGGCGATGACTTCGAGTATTCCGTTTTCCACCGCGGGGACCTGTTCTACATTCTGACCAACCACAAGGCCGAGAATTTCAAGCTGATGACCGCGCCGACGGACAGGTACGCCAAACGCTACTGGCGGGAGCTCATCCCCCATCGGCATGACGTACTCCTCCAGAACCTCGAGCTGTTCAACGATTACCTGGTGCTTCAGGAACGTAAAGAGGGGCTCAATCATCTGCGGATCATCGATCAGGAAAGCGGTGAAGATCACTACATCGAGTTCAGGGAAGACGCATATGTCGCATCCATCTCCGTGAATAAAGAGATGGACAGTGACGTGCTTCGCTACAGTTATTCATCACTCACGACACCGAACTCGACCTTTGACTACACGATGAACACCCGTGAGACCAGACTTCTCAAGGAGGAGCCGGTCCTGGGCGGATTTGACAAGAACGATTACTCGTCGGAGCGTGTATTCGCCAGGGCCGATGACGGCACCATGGTGCCTGTTTCACTGGTATACCGCAAGGGAATGCAGAAAAACGGCCGCAATCCGCTCCTGCTTTACGGATACGGTTCCTACGGCTACAGTATGGAGCCCCGGTTCAGTTCGGTACGGCTCAGCCTGCTTGACCGGGGATTCATTTACGCCATCGCACACATCCGCGGCGGCCAGGAAATGGGCAGGTTCTGGTATGAAGAGGGAAAGCTCTTCAATAAACGCAACACCTTTACCGACTTCATCAATTGCGCTGAATACCTGGTGCATGAACAATACACCTCGCCCGCGTACCTCTTCGCCGAGGGCGGAAGCGCCGGCGGCCTGCTCATGGGCGCGGTCATCAATATGGCTCCCGAGCTCTTCAATGGTGTGATCGCGTCGGTACCCTTCGTCGATGTGGTCACCACCATGCTCGATGAAACCATTCCCCTGACCACAAGCGAATACGACGAGTGGGGCAATCCAAACAAGAAAGAGTACTACGACTACATGCTCTCCTATTCGCCCTATGACAATGTGACGGCCCGGGACTATCCGGCCCTGCTGGTGACCACCGGGCTGCATGATTCCCAGGTACAGTACTGGGAACCCGCCAAGTGGGTTGCCAAACTGCGGGACCTGAAAACCGACGACAATCCGCTGCTCTTTCACATCAACATGGACTACGGGCATGGAGGCGCCTCGGGCCGATTTCAGCGCTATCGGGAAGTGGCCATGGAATACGCCTTTCTCCTCGACCGGCTGGGAATACATAAATAGGATCCGGCTCATGCAGACACGACTGATCCCCATTCTGTCCGCCTCGCTGATCTGCGCCTGTGCCGTACAGGCGCCGACACCGCTCACCATCGTTTTCCAGGAAACCCCGGTGAGCGCGAGCCTCCGGGGACTCTGCGCGGTCAGTGAATCGGTCGCCTGGGCAAGCGGCAGCGGCGGCACCGTCCTGCGCACCGTCGACGGTGGAGAAACATGGGAACTGATTCAGGTACCCGGTCATGAAGAGACCGATTTCAGGGATATCCATGGGTGGGACGACCGGCGGGCACTGATCATGGGTATCGGCAGTCCCGCGGTGTTTCTTCTCACGGAAGACGGCGGCGCCACCTGGACCAGCGTTTATGAAGACAGCCGCCCCGGCGTCTTTTTCGACGGTATGGCATTCTGGGATGAGACCCGCGGCATCGCCATGAGCGATCCGGTAGGAGGTGCATTTCTCCTCATCCGAACCGATGACGGGGCCCGCACCTGGTATCCCGTGGATGCCGGGGCGATACCGCCCCCCCTGGAGGGAGAGGCCGGATTCGCGGCCGGCGGCAGCGGTATCTGCGTGTTCGGCAGCGGGCACGCCTGGTTTGGAACCGGCGGATCAGGGGCGCGCGTGTTCTTCAGCGGTGACTGGGGCCGATCGTGGACGGCGGCCGAAACACCGATCTCTTCCGGCAGGGCCTCCAGGGGCGTTTTTTCCGTTTATTTCTTTGATGCCGAACACGGGGTTGCCGTCGGCGGCGATTACGCGGCCGACCGGGACTCGCTGAACTGCGCCGCCTTCAGCAGCGACGGGGGGAAAACGTGGGCATCACCGGAAATATTCCCCGCTGGCTTCAGAAGCGGGGTGAGCGCGGCGCTGGTCAACGGCGCCGGCATGCTGGTAGCGGTGGGCACCTCCGGGATCAGCAGCTCCCGTACCCTGGGCCGGACCTGGGCCCCTGTGGATACGGTTGCGTATCATGCAGTCTCGTTCTGCCCGTCCGGAACGACAGGATGGATGGCGGGCGGCAACGGCCGCATCGCCCGTCTGATATACGAATAATCTGGAGATACGCCTTGGCTGAACAATCACACATACTTACCTTCCAGGATGAGTACCACACACCGGAAGGGAATAAAGCGGCGCTGGCGCGCCTGTCCGGCGGACTGGTGTACTACCCTGTCGTCCTCTCGGTAATCATCGAAGGATCCAGACTCGGGAAGCGGGGTCTTTACGACGATGTGGAGTGGACAAAATCAAGCCTCAGGCTCATGCGGGCCATGGAAGCGGCGGGAGGACGGTTCCATATTGAGCACATGGACGCCTACAAGACCCTCGACGGCCCCTGTGTTTTTGTCGGCAACCATATGAGCACCCTCGAAACCTTCATGCTCCCCTGCTTGATCGAGCCCTTTCGGCCCATGACCTTTGTCATTAAAAAGAGTCTTTCGACGGTACCGGTGTTCAGGCATCTCATGAATGCCAGGAATCCCATCGTTGTGAGCCGGACCAATCCCCGCCAGGATCTGAAAATCATGCTCACCGAAGGGACCGCCCACCTTAAAAACGGCACCTCGGTTGTCATTTTTCCCCAGACAACCCGCAGCAGCATCTTCGATCCCGCTGCATTCAATTCCATCGGCGTCAAGCTTGCCGAGAGAGCGGAAGTGCCGGTCATTCCCATCGCCCTCAAAACCGATGCCATGCCCAACGGTAAATTGATCAAGGATTTCGGAAAACTGGACACATCGAAGGATATCCATTTCGCCTTCGGAGATCCGCTGCAGGTGCGGGGTAACGCCCGCGAGATTCACCAGGAGATAATTGATTTCATCATCGATAAACTCTTCCGGTGGCGATAGCGTCATGCTCCATATCAGCGCCGGGCTCGCCATTCCGGAAAAGGAGTTGCAGGAGACGTTCATCAGGGCGGCGGGGCCCGGGGGTCAGCATGTAAACAAAACATCTACCGCGGTTCAGCTGCGCTTCAACGCGCAGGCATCGGCGGCGCTGAGCGATCCGGTCCGGCAGCGGCTTCTCGCCCTCGCCGGAAACAGGGCCACCGCCCGGGGGGAAATCGTTATCGAAGCCTCCCGGTTCCGCAGCCGGGAGCTGAACCGGAACGATGCCAGGCATCGATTGAAATTACTTGTCCGGGAGGCGTGTAAAAAGCCCCTGATACGAAAACCGACACGCCCGACCCGGACAGCGAAGGAAAAACGGCTCACGCAAAAAAGGCTGCAGGCGCTGAAAAAAAGCGCCCGCAGAAAACCGGATCCGGACTGACACATTCCGGATGCCAGAGATGCTGCCTGACGGCAGCGCAAGGAGGGTCCACCCATGAAAAAAAGAATTGTATTGCTGGCGGCGGTGTTTGTCGCTCTGCTCGTAAGCAGCTGCATCGACACGACCACGGTCGTTTCGGTAAAAAAAGACGGGAGCGGCACGGTTACCGAAACACTCTTCTTCGACAGCTCGGTTAAAGAGATGATGGAAGGCATGGCCGCTCAATTCGGCGAGGATAAGGAGGGTGATGAAAAAAGCGACGACCTGATCGACATCGATGAGTACAAGGAGAAAGTATCCCATTATGGTGAAGGGGTTACATTTGTCTCAGCGGAAAAAGTGATGAGGGAAGACGGTGCCGAAGGCGTGAAAGTTGTGTACGCCTTTTCCGATATCAACAAGCTCAGGGTAAGCACCGAACCGGACAATCCCATGGACGGTGCCATGGGTGACACGGATACTGAAGGAGAAGAAAACAAGGAACCCATCACGTTTGCCTTCCAGAAGGGGAAAAATCCGGTGCTTACTATCTACATGCCCCATGATCAGGATGAAGAGAAATATGAAGAAGACGCTGAAGAAGATGATGCCGGCGAGCCGGATATGTCGGGCATGGGTCTGGCGATGATGAGGCCCTTCCTGAAAGGGCTGAGAATGAAAATCGCCGTCGAACTCGCAGACGGCCGTATCGCAAAGACCACTGCGGCACATGTTCAGAACTATGAAGGCAAGGACACCATCACGCTGCTGGAAATGGATTTCGGCAAGATCATGGAAGATGAGAAGAACCTGGAGAAACTCGGTGATCTGGAAAAAATAAAGAATCCTTCAGTGGCGCTGGAGAAAATGAAAGACCTGCCCGGCTTCAAAGCCGAAACGTCTGAAGAAATATCAGTCACAATCAAATAACCAGCGTCGGAACAGCGGATTGCCAGGCGGCCCGGGGTGTTCCCCGGGCTGCTCCATTTATATTCGATCGACCTATAGCGCACCCCGACCGCAAGGAGAAAACCGTATGGCCTTTCGCATGCAGGTACTGATCATGTTCGTTTCCCTGGTCCTGGGGCCGTGCTGCAGCCCGGACCGCAGCAATCCGGCGTCGATCACCGACTTCGGGCTCACCGCCACCGGAGTCTATCTGTACTACCGTGACCTCGCCGCGGCCGAAACATTTTACACCGTCACCCTCGGTCTCGAGGTGACCGCAGATTACGGTTTTGCCAAAACAGTGCGGGTCGCCGGTGGTTCCTACCTTTTCCTCGTGGATGCCGGCCGAAGAAAAAACGCCGGCACAGAGCCGAAAACCGTGGCCGTCGCGCTGCTCACTGACCAGCTCGAACAGTGGTATCACTACCTTGAGCGTCAGCATATCCCGATGAGATACCGGCTGACCGCCGATACGGGAAATCCTCATGACGGATTCGTCGCCGTGGATCCGGAAGGGTATCTTCTTGAATTCGAACGGTTCAATCCGCATCCGGAAAACAGCCGTCTCCTTCCCCGCCTGGACACACTTCCCCGCATTCCCGTTTCGCCCGCCCCTGACATGGAACGCCCCCCGGGGTTGTCGTTTCACGGCATGATCACCTGGCTTTATTACCGGGACATGGAGGAGATACGGCGATTCTATGAAACGGCACTGGGCTTGCCCCTGGCCGCTGATCAGGGCTGGGCCTGTATATACCATGCATCTGGATCGGGGTATGTCGGCCTGGTAGACGGGAAACGGGGAATGCACCCCTGGACCGGCTCGAAAGCGGTCAAAATCGGCTTCATTATGAGCGATCCCGGGGACTGGCTGGCAGCGGTCACACAGGACACTCTCATCCCGCTGCTCAACGGCAGCTGTATCTGGGATCGTGACGGTCGTTGCGACGCGTTCATCGGTGTCGATCCCGGCGGGTACCATCTGGAATTCAACCGCCCCTTTCCGCACGGGGAAAGCGAACGGCTCATGACGATTCGGGAGAACAAGCAGTGAAAATACTCAATCCATTCAGGGGCGGCGGCAGGGAACTGGATATTGGCGACCTGGCCGAGGTGCTGGAGTTCATGCTGATTCCCGGCGAATCGGTACGGCGGGCCTACCGCCTGGGTGAACAGGTGATCGTGTTCACCGATAAACGGCTGCTCACTGCCCCCTTCCGGGGGGCAACGAAAAAGAGGACGGAATTCCGGTCCATTCCCTACCGCAGTATTCTCGATTTCGAGAAAACGACGGCGGGACGCGGCGACATCATCCTTACCCTCAGGATCGCCGGAACGAGGGAACACCTGCAGCTGCATTTCAGCGACGATATGATGGCGGTCGACTGTTACCGTGAACTGAGCAAACAGGTGCTGCGGTGACCGCTCGCTGTCGTCACCACACCCCGCACGGCGGCGTCAGCGCAGTCCTGTGTGTATGGATCGGTGCCGTCATTGTATCATGGGGCTGCGGGTGCGCCGACCCGCCGAGCTGCACCTCTTCGTACAGCGACGGGACCGAGTACATACATAACACCGGCCCGGGATACTGGAAACACAGGGGGAAGATGCTGCTCACTGAAGTGGCGGTATACGGTGATATCGGCATCGGTGAGGGATATCTCACCACTCCCGATAACGTGGTGGTTGATGCGGCGGGGCACGTCTATATCACGGACAGCCGGGAATACTGCATAAAAAAATACAGTGCCGACGGCACCTTTCTCGGCCGTTTCGGCAGTCAGGGCCAGGGACCGGGGGAATGTATCGCCCAGCCTTTCTTGCTCACGCTCACCAATGACAGTCTGCTCTGCACGGCTTCACTGATAGAGATTCACCTGTTCACCCTGGATGGAGAGTTTGTCAGAGGGTATACCCTGACCACGATGACCGGCTACGGGTCCATCGTCATTTCCAGCCTTGCGGGCCTGCAGTATCTGTATATTACGAGGGCGGCTTACGTCATTACCGCCTCTTCCCCACCCGGTGTTTCCCCTCCGGGTCTCCTGCGAATCAATGAGAGAGGAAAAGTCGACACCGCTTTCGGAAGCATGCAGCCGCTGGGAACAATCGACGGGACCGTGCAGTTCGCGGATCACCTGGTCACCCGCTTCAGTGACAGTACGCTGGCGGCGTGGAATTCCTATCCCTACCGTATTCTATTTTACGATGAAGCGGGCCGTCTGGTTCGCAGGGTCACCAGAGATCACGAACGGTTCAGCGCTCCTGCGGTGCGAACCCATACCGATGGCTCCGGCGCACGGCAATCCCGGTATATTGCCGGATGCCAGATGTATGCCGTGCTTCCGCTGCCGGATGGATCGTTTCTTGTTTCGTCCGTCGACTGGAACTCGTTTCATGAGGGCACCTGGGATATCATATATGATCTCTACGATGCCGGGGGAAGATTTCTCCAGGCGTTTCTCCGCACGCTCGAAACCTGCGAGATCAGATATATCGACCAAAAAGGATTTGCCTACACGCTCTCATCCCGTGACGATCAGCCGGTGATTATCAAAAACCGGCTGGATTTTGTATGTGAATAACCGTATCTTGTCAGACGGGTGCGGAAAAAACGGGTAACAGCGGAGAAAGAACCTATGACCATACGAGTAATCATCACCGGCGGCACGTTCGACAAGAAATACGACGAGATCAAGGGAGAACTCACGTTCAGTGAATCCCACCTGCCCCGCATTCTCGAGCAGGTGCGCTGCCGGGCGCCCTACGAACTCGAGATCAACCAGCTCAAGGACAGCCTGGACATGAAGGAGGCATGCCGGCGGTCGATCCTGGAAAGCTGCTCACGTTCCCGGGAAACACGAATTATCATCACCCACGGAACGGACACCATGCAGCAGACCGCCGAACTGATCGGCAAAGCCGGGCTGGACAAAACCATTGTCCTCACCGGGGCCATGATCCCCTATTCGGTATCCGGCAGCGATGCGCTCTTCAATCTCGGCTTCGCCTTCAGCGCCGTGCAGTCGCTCCCCGCCGGTGTCTACATCGCCATGAACGGTCTGATTTTCACCTGGGACAATGTCCGCAAGGATAAGGAACGGGGCATTTTCACGGCCGCACACCACACGTGACACCCGCGTGTCAGCAGGGAGATAACAGATGAATGTGAAAAAGAGAGCGGCGCTGCTGCTTGCTGTCATGACCTCCGGAACCGTTTCTCACGCAGCGGCCGGAAGCGATTCATTGACCGGCACCTGGAACGTCATTCCCCCGCTGAGTGCCGAAATAGGGCTCTACCGGACGCTTTCGCTGGGAATATCGCTGGAGGATGACAGTGTCCGCATCACCCACCGCTGGGGCGGCGCCCGGGCCCTGGAGGAGACGATGGTCCTGCCCCTCGACGGGACGCCCGAGCAGATTCCCTTTGAAAGCAGAGTGTTTCCCACGAATGTCTTCATGGGACTTTCACAACCGGTCGGCGGATCAAAAACCGTTACAGCGAGGCTGTCGGAGGACAAGCGGTCACTGTCAATCAGCGAGACCTGGTATATCCAGGCATCCCAGGGACCGGCGCCCCTGAACGTACGCCGGACATTCACCTGTGATGACAACGCCCCTGTGCTCACCTACGCAATCGACCGTTCCACCCGCAAATCGGACACACCGGTTACGTACATCCTGAAAAGGGCCGGCGCCAGAGAAGCCTGGTACATGCAGCTGAATAATGACTGGCGGATTGACGGGGATCTTGCGAGGCAGGCCTGCGTGATCAGCATGCAGGGCCTGGTGAACAGAAACGGCCCTCTGCTCTATTTCATCTATCCGGACACCTGGGATTTCCGTTTCACTCCCGGTGTCAAGACCTTCCTTGAATCGGATCATTATTACACATTCAGGGAAATCCGGTCTCTGCAACAGGCGTTCTCCCTCTTCAAAAGCAGCCTGAAGGGGTATGTCGTCTGGGATAAAGAGGTGAGAACATCTCTCGTCGTCGCCTTCACCATCGCCGGCCTTGAGGATGCGGTGGTCGTCAGCGAGGATCTCATTCCCCTGGCAGAGGCGGCCGGTCTCACGCCGGCGGCAGATCTTCGCGGCCGTTTCGCCGGTCTTTCAGATGCCGCGATATATGAATGGGCGGTGGAGCGCTACTGGGATCGATGCAGTCATGAGATGCTCGTCTGGATGGGCGGCGAAGCCGGCGGGGTGATGAAACCGGGTGTCGCCGACTGGGGCATTTACAGCCGGGCGTTCTTTCAGGACCTCTCGACAAAGCCCTCAGACGAAGAGGAATACGCTCTCGCCTGCCGGCTGCTGGCCGACCTGCAGCCGATGTCCCTCATCTTTGGATGGCATTCCTACGCCAAGGACAAGGAACGGGACCATGTAACGCTCACCTCACGGTACGGGCACCGGGTCGAGGGTCTGCACACGCTTCCCAACATGAGCTTTTCAAGCCAGGTTGCGGCGACACCCGGCTTTGCATACAGGAATAATCATACGATCGAACCCGGGAAACGCTACCTCCCGGAAAATATGGTCTACATCGCCTGCGTTCAGACCGACTGTCTCGGTCTGGGAGCCTGGACGCGTCCGGGCAGGGGAGAGATCCCCTATGCCTGGGAAGTGACCATGAACTGGTCCTGGCTGGCCCCGGCCATGATGGAATTCTTCTACACCCAGGCCACGCCCAACGACTATTTCATCGGGGCGCTTTCCGGTCCCGGCTACCTCTATCCCAAAGCGGTGCCGGATTCCCTGCTGCCCCGGCTCATCACCACGGCGGCGGGACTGATGCGCGATCTCGACCTCAATGTCTTCGAAATCATGGATTACTCGGAAGGTGCCACCGTAGAGGGTAACACCGAGCTCACCGAGCCGGTGGTGCATGCCTACTATGAGGGGATGCCCGACGCCATCGGGTTCATCAACGGCTATGCCCCCGCCCGCACCTTTACCTGCCGCGACGGTCGTCCCCTCATCTCCTATGATTACTATCTGTCACCGGAGCGGTCGGAAGCGGCCGCGGCCGCCGACCTGGAAGAGCTGGCCGTCATCAACGGGAAACGGCCCTATTTCCTCCTGATGCATGTCAGGCAGTGGAGCGACATCTCCCGGGTGAAGGGAATTCTTGACCGCCTCGGGCCGGAATTCACAGTGGTGCCGCTGGATCTGTTCCTTAAAATGGCCGGTGAACAGCCGACGTTTCGGGAAAAATTATTATCACATTGATGGTTTTGTTTTGTAGGGCCACCCTATAGGGTGACCCTACTACAAAAATAATCGCACCATCGTTATTGGTAATATTCCGGCAACGGCCGGTCCATATCGATTTCCGGAAACCGGCGATGCAGGCTCTCCGCAAACCGGAAATCCAGATCAGCATTGGATGAGGGGTGGAATCCCGTTACGGCATCCCATACCCAGGGCGGTTCCATACAGAAATAGATAAAAAGGTCACGCGAATACTCACGAATACGATCATATACGGTCCGGAACAGACCGATTCGTTTCGGACGCAGATACCGCATTTTTCCATCCCTGCCCCGGATCATTTCATCATACAGAATCGAACTTTCCGGAAACCGCCGCAGCATGACCTCTCTGAGACTCGGCGGATAGCGCAGCGCGCCCAGGCTTATCCAGGCGATCCGGCCCGGATCGATTCGGCGGAACAGTGCGTCCACCATTTCCCGGTAGCCTTCGCCGGCCTGCTCCGTTTGAACGATGGGGTCGAAATGGAACGCCAGGAGAAAGCCCCGCTCCTGACAGCGTTCCGCGGCATCCAGGCGTCCGTTCACAGGCGCCGCCCGCAGTTCCTCCCGCCGCACCACCTCCTTCGCGTTCATCGACCAGGCGATGACACTGTTGGCGGGATTGGCGGTCAGGAGCGCATCGACATGATCCGTTTTCGTTTTCAACTCCAGCAGGCAATTTCTTCTGCTGTTGAAAAACGAGATAAACTCCCGGGACTGACCGGTAATACGGTCAAGGGCCAGACTGTCGGCAAGCTCACCGGTGCCGAACCGGAAAAAGCGGCGCGGCTGCGCTCTCTGCAGGGCGGCAATCTCTTGCATTATATCGCCGGTGTTGGCGAAAAGGGTGATCAGCGGCCGTTCGAGGTAGGCCTGGAGCACACAGTAGCTGCAATCCATCGGGCACTGGTTGGCGCTGTTGATTACCGTGTAACGGCAGCAGAGATAGGGCGGGTTGGTGGCCGGGCAGGGTTTAACCAGATGTCCCCTGTCCGTGGTAATGTGAATGATCCGTTTGCCGCGGGAGTGATCGATTCCGTCGAAATGCCGCCGGATCTCAACGGTGTCCCCCCTGAACACGGGAACGCCGGGAAGCGCGGCGAGCACCCGTTCAGCCAGCGGACTTTCTGCCGCGGTCTCATCGATCACGATCTCTTTGAACCGGTAATGCACTTCAGATCTCTTTCAGCATGTCCCGAAGAACGGGCATCAGGCCGGGACGGCGGAGCCAGCCGGCTGCGGCTTCAAGATCCTCAGCGGTTTTCAGGCGGGCGGAAACGGCGATGCCCGGCTCCTCGAGCGTTGCATCCCAGTCGACAGCCACGCATGCCGGCGGGGCCGACTCTCTGACCAGGCTCCTCAGCCGTTGCAGGATCGACGTAAGCTCCGGATACCGGAGTTCCAGAAGGCATTTTTTCAGATGGCGCCGTTTCTGGCTCCCGTTCATGTCCGGAGACTCCAGAATGGCGGTGATCTCTCCGCTCTCCAGGACCGCAGCTGCAGGAATCTTTCCTCGTCCCGCAATATCGGCGGTGAGCTGCATCACCTCCGCGAGCTCCACCGCTCGCATATGGAGTCCGGCCGCAACGGCCATCCAGCGATCCTGCAGCGCCGGATCCATACCGGTGAACATGCGGCACTGTTTCAGTGACAGGCCGTTGCCGGAGATATATTCCCGGACCGACTGCTGCAGGTCGAGGAGGACGGAAAGCTCTTCCCTCACCGGCGGCTGGTTCGGGATACCCAGCAGATCCGCAAAACGGTGCAGGAGGGCGTCATGATGGTCCAGCCGGTGAAGAATCGCGAGTATGCGGGCTTTCCCGATCACGCTGATCTCATTGGCCGCTGTGTGAATCCGCACCTCGTTGTAAAAATGTTCCGCTGCCGGAAGGGCGGCGGAGAGCAGTCTCACCGGTACCTCTTCAAGCCCGGTTTCCTTTACCGCCCGCAGACGGCTGAACCCCGCTACCGGCACATAGGGAGGATCGGTGTCGGAGACAAGAACCGGCACCGGAGTGATGACACCCGACGCACGGACCGATGCGACCAGACCTCGTATATCCCGGTCGTCACAAAAACGAAAAAAGAAATCCTCGCGGATCTCTTTGACGGGAATTACGGAGAAAGGCATATGGTCCTCCCTGTTCAGCGAGCGGTGAACGAACGCGCCTGCCAGAGCGCGCTGATCGTATCCATGTCCAGGCGGGACAGGGCATCGATCACCAGGTCGGCCTCGCTGTAATCCTGATTATGGCTGTTGGGGCTTTCAAATCCGATGCAGGACATTCCGGCCGCCCGGGCCGCGCGAATGCCGTTTGTTGAATCTTCGATGACGAGACAGTATGCCGGATCGACCCCCAGCTTTCGGGCCTCCAGAAGAAAGATATCGGGCGCGGGCTTGGGAACCGCCACTTCTTCACCGCTTGTTACCGCGGTAAAAAGGGAGTCGAGTTCGAATTTCCGGATTACCGTGTCAATAAGCGAGCGGTCTGAGCTCGAGGCAAGTCCGAGCATAAAACCGGCGCGTTTGCAGGCAGCGATACAGTCGAGCGCACCCGGAATGGCGGTGACTTCATTTCTATAGAGGGCAAGCAGATTGGAAGCGTGGACGGGATAGAGGTCATCGATAGAAACCGGCAGATTATAATCGGCAATAAAGCCCTCCAGCAGCAGTCTCGGTGTACGCCCCATGTATACATGAAAGGCTTCATCGGGGATATCGAGATTGAAAGGCGCCAATATCGCCCGTTCAGCCTTGATGTGCAGCGGTTCGCTGTCTGCGATGACCCCGTCCATATCGAATAGTATGGCTTCAAACATGTGCTGTCACCGTCTCGTTCCCGGGAACGCTCCGTCACTATCCGGAAAAATCAAAACCCGTCTGATGACGGGTTTTGTACCGGGAGCCGGAATCGAACCGGCACGTCCGTTTAGGGACGAGGGATTTTAAGTCCCTTGCGTCTACCAGTTTCGCCATCCCGGCAAAAAAAAAAGAGGCGGCGAGCGGATTCGAACCGCTGAATAGAGATTTTGCAGACCTCTGCCTTAGCCACTTGGCCACGCCGCCTATAAAAAAAAAGAGCGGGAAACGGGACTCGAACCCGCGACAATCACGTTGGCAACGTGATGCTCTACCAACTGAGCTATTCCCGCTTGTTAAGATAATCTTTTCGCAGCCGCTCGATAATTCGCGAGCGCCTGTCCCGCACCGCCTGCCGGTTACGCCTGGCCGACCGGGCGGAATAAAAAAGAATCAACATCATTAAAAGAACGAAAATTACTTTCACAAGAGATCAACAATATACGAAAATTTTTTATTTTGTCAAGCAGGTTTTTAAAAAGAGCTGTTTTTTTCTTTGAACCTGCCGACCGTAAAATAGCTGTACATATTTCTGCCGCAGCCGTTCGGACACCGGTATAAACGGAATTGTTCCAGGCACTCATCGTATGTCTTTACCTTGATCCGTTTCACCGTCTCGCACTTCTCACAGGTAATGACAAGTTCATGATATTCCGCTTCTACCATTGGAGCCTCCTGTTTCCGCCCGCACCGTAAAATTTACGAATAACCATGAATTTGTCAAGAAAAAACAGTATTTGTTTGCTTATAAATGAAAAAATCGGTATCTACTATGTGCAACAATCCCGGTATATGACCGTAGACTGTACAATTACACATCTATTCATACATACATTCAGAATGGAGTATATCATGAAACGAGCACTGAAACTGTTCATTCTCTTCCTGTTCTGGGTCGTCACGGCAGCGGCACAGACTGGAAAAACAGGATTTGAAGCGGTCACCGCAGCCGCCGTAAAGCAGCAGCTGGCCTATCTCGCTTCAGACGATATGATGGGAAGAGATACGCCCAGCGCCGAGCTGGATACCTGCGCCCGCTATATCGCGGACTGGTTCAAAGCACAGGGACTCGAACCGGCCGGTGCGAACACCGATTATTTCCACCGCTTCAATCTCACCAGAAACACGCTTGGATCCCCCAATTCCTGCACGCTGCAACGGGACGGGGCTGAACAGCTCTTTGAGATCAAAGACGACTTTGTCCCCATTTCGTTTACCGCAAACCGAAAAGTGTCCGCACCGGTGGTCTTCGCGGGCTATGGTATCACCGCGCCCGAATATGACTATGACGACTACGCCACCATCGATGCAAAAGGTAAAATTGTCTTCATTTTTACGCATGAACCCCAGGAAAATGATACAACCAGTCTGTTTCACACGACCCGGCTGAGCGAGCACAGCAAGGAAGAGATCAAGGTCATGAACGCCATCAAGCATGGCGCCGTCGGTATGATCATGGTCACCGATCCCAACAACCATCGGTTCAGAAAACCGCCCAATCCCTGGCCCTCCCTGCTTCGCAACGCCCCTGAAGACGCCGTCCCTCTCAGTTTTGAAGAAAAGATGGACAATAAGATCGTGGCCATTCGAATCGGGAAAAAAATGGCCGAAGCGGTTATCGCCCCGTCCGGACGCACGCTCTCCGAACTCCAGTCCGCCATCGACGCCGACCTCAGCAATCACTCAAGCGACATCCCCGGAATAACCCTCACCATTGAGACGACTCTGAATTATGAACGTCTTCCGACACAGAATGTGGTGGGACAGCTCAGAGGGTATGATCCGGATCTTTCCGGTGACTATGTCGTCATCGGCGCCCATTATGACCATGTCGGCGCCCTCAACGACACAACGGTGTTCAACGGCGCCGACGACAACGCCTCGGGCACGGTAGGCGTAATGACCCTGGCAAAGGCGTTTTCGACCGTAAAAACACGCAGAAGCCTTCTCTTCTGCACCTGGGCGGGCGAAGAAAAGGGACTCTTCGGATCGCGGTACTATGTCAATTCCGATCCGGTCATCCCCCTGGAAAAGACGGTCGCGTACTTCAACATGGATATGATCGGCCGCATGGATTCCACGGAAGTGAGAATTTCCGGCATCACCAGCGGTGACCGTTTCCGGGATATCATCGACAGGGCCAACGCGGAAATCGGCCTCCAGATTATCGAACGAAAGAGTGTCAGCCGCAGTGACCACGCCCCCTTTCACGACCGGGGCATCCCGGTGCTGGGATTCGACACCGATTTTCATCCCGATTATCACCAGACGACCGACACCATTGAAAAATGCTCACCCGAAGGTATCGTGCGGGTCTGCAGGCTGCTCTATCTCATCACGAGAGAGGTCGCGGACAGAGATGCGGCACCTGTATTTCAGGAATAAACCAGGAGAGAAAAGTAATATTTTAGAATAAAATCAGGCATCATCTGTTTGATGATCATATTCAGAACAGATTGTAACAGACACAATCGACGACTGAACATCTTGCTGTTCTGGAATTACCATAACACAGTCACGGAGGAGAAATCATGAAAAAGATCAATCTGCGCACTATGAGCATTCTGGTAACCGGCATCGCCCTGGCCGCCGCACTGTCCGGTTGCGGCCCCAAAAACGGCATTGTCGGTGATCCGGTAAAGGGAATGGCCCTCGCCTATTCGCTCGGGGAAGGTCAGTCCCTGACCTACAGCAGCAGTATCACCACCACCATGAACACCGAACAGATGGGCCAGGCCTTCACCATCGACCAGGGACAGGACATCGAGTTCACCATCACCGGACAGGGGAAAGACAGCGAGGGCAATTATATTTCGGCATTGAAATTCGATGCCTATACCCAGACCATGGAAGGCGTGCCCGGCATGCAGTCGCCCGATGTGTCCGATGTGCCCGGACATGTCATGGAATACATTTTTTCCCCCCAGGGAAAACGGATTGCCTTGAACGATCCGGATACCGTGATGATCGACCTGGGACAGATGAACGGCGGTCCCCAGCCGCTCACGGCCATGATTCAGGTCCTGCTCGCCTCCCTGCCCAAAGACGTTAAAAAGATCGGCGACACCTGGACGGACACACGGCAGGACACCACCCAGAGAATGGGTATGGATGTGATCAACAGTTCCGAGACGACATACACAATCGAAACCGAAGAAACCGTAAACGGGTACAAATGCCTGAAGATCCTCGCCGAAACTACCGGCACCATCGACGGTTCCGGAGAGACCCAGGGCATGCAGCTGACCATCGAGGGTGACGTTGAAACGACCACCACGGTCTATTTCGCCTACATGGAGCAGAAAATGGTAAAGCAGGTTTCCGAGTCGTTCTCGGAATCGACAGTGGTTGTTTCCGGCCCCGTGAATATGACACAGCCGGTGGTGACGGAATCAAAAATCACCGTCGAACTCGTCAAATAAAGGGGAGCGCATCAGGATGAGAAAACGCCTCGTATTACTGACGCTCTGGTGCGGATTCTGTGTGCTCCAGGGATTCAGCCAGACCGTACCTGCAACAGGCATCGACTCAATCACGCCTGAAGAAATGAAGGCGCATGTCGTCTTCCTCGCGTCCGATCAGATGCGGGGGAGAAACACTCCCAGTCCGGAGCTTGACAGCTGTGCGTCCTTTATCGCCGCCGAGTTCGCGTCATACGGTCTCGAGCCGGCTGACCCGGACCACGGCTATTATCAGGTGTTCAATCTGCTGCGCACCAGGCTGGGGACACCCAACAGTTTTTCCGCCCGGATCTCAGGCATGGAAAAAGAGTACACCATTAAAAACGATTTTGTGCCGAATCATGAAACGGGCAACGGCAGCGTCACCGACGCTCCGGTCGTGTTTGCCGGATACGGCATCACCGCACCGGAATACGGGTACGATGACTACACGGGAATCGATGCCAAAGGGAAGGTGGTCATGGTGTTCAAGAACGAACCCCAGGCCGATGATCCGGCAAGCGCGTTCGAGGGGACAAAGAACACCGACTACGCTCAGTTCAGGGTCAAGATTGACAACGCTCTCGATCACGGGGCCGCGGGCATCGTCTTCCTGCCCGATCCCGGCGATCCGTTCCGGCGTCCCCCCAACTCCTGGCCGAGTCTGCTCAGAAATCCGCCTGAGGACGCGGTTCCGATGACGCTCGAAACACATACCGGAAAAACGCTCATCTGTATCACGGTCGGGAAAAAGGCCGCTGAAGAGCTGATTGCCGTATCGGGGAAAACAGTCGCGGAACTGTTCGAAGGCATTGACAGCAGCGGCAAACCGATGTCCTGTGACATACCGGGGCTCAGCGTCTCAATCACGACCACACTGAAAGGTGATAAAATCCCCGTTAACAATGTGGTCGGATTATGGGAAGGGAGAGATCCGCAGCTGAAGGACGAACTGATTGTCATCGGCGGCCATTACGACCATGTCGGGGTCCAGAATGACACCATCATTTTCAACGGCGCCGATGACAACGCATCGGGAACAGCCGGCGTCCTGGAGATCGCCGAGGCCTTTTCCGAAGCCGGCGTTCATCCCAGGCGGACTCTCCTTTTCATCGCTTTTGCGGGTGAAGAGAAGGGGCTCTATGGATCACGGTTCTACGCCGAGCATCCTCTCTTTCCGCTGGAGAACACGGTAGCCATGCTCAATCTGGACATGATCAGCAGAAACGATTCCAATGAGGTAGCGGTTATCGGCACCCGTTCGAGTACCTCTCTGAAAGAGATCAATGAAAAGGCCAACGCGGAATATGTCCATCTGGACCTGGGGTATGACCAGGAACGCTACTTTCTCCAGAGCGATCACTATTCGTTCTATAAAAAGAACGTTCCGGTCATTTTTTACAATACCAGGGACACGCCCGATCTGCACAAGCCCACGGACACCAGTGACAAGATCATTCCCGAAAAAATGGCGAAAATCGGCAGGCTCGTATTCGCCACCGCCTGGATCGCCGCGGAGCGGCAGGAAAGGCCCGATTTCGTGAAATTCAGGTAATAGCATTACCTCGCAAAAAGGGGTGCCGGGTATCCGGCGCCCCTTTTTTTATCGATCGCTGCGAAGCGGCAGTGGCCTGTGCACTCCAGACAACAAAACAACACTTTTCACTCATGCTTTATCAGTTCCGGATTTTCCCTTGTTACCGGTGCCAATATTGTGTATATTTTTTTACCAGGCGGCAAGGAGAACAGCGTGAACGGTAAAATAATATGCATCTCGAACAGACTTCCCATCAAGATTGAAGACGAGATATCCCCCACATCAGGCGGCCTCGTCTCCGCCCTGCGCGGAGTCAAGGGCAGTTATGATATGGCCTGGATCGGCTGGGCCGAGATAACATCCTCCGAGATGAGCCGTGATGAGATCGCCGCTCTTATTCAGGAAAACTTCAATTATCATCCGGTATTCCTCTCACCCCGGGAAGTTGAGGAATACTATTTCGGATTCTCGAATTCGACTATCTGGCCGCTGCTTCACTACATGTCCAATCTCATGCAGAACGAGCCCGGGTGGTACACCACCTACAAGCAGGTCAATGAAACGTTCGCCGACGCCGTTACCGCTGTGTATGAACCGGGCGATCTCATCTGGATCCACGATTATCACCTCATGCTTCTTCCCAGTATGCTCCGGCACCGGCTGCCCGGGGCCAAAATCGGGTTCTTTCTCCATACCCCGTTTCCCTCCTTTGAAATCTGGCGGACCCATCCATACCGCCAGGAGCTGCTCTCCGGCCTGCTCGGCGCCGACCTCGTCGGATTCCACACCTTCGGTTATTCACGGCATTTCCGCAGCTCCGTAATGCGGCTTCTTGGATATGAAGCCGAAATAAATAAAATTATCCACGACCACCATATCACGCACATCGGAGTCTTTCCCATCGGCATCGATTCCGAGGCCTTTGAAGAGACATTATCCACGCGTTCCTACAACAGACAGTATCAGCGGCTGAAAAAGGAGTTCCGGAAAACGAAAGTGGTTCTCAACGTGGAGCGGCTCGATTACACAAAGGGAATCCCGAGAAAGCTGCAGGCAATCGAACTCTTTCTCGAAAAATACCCTGAGCAGCGAAACAAGGTTGTCTTCATCATTCAGGTGGTGCCCTCCCGGGAAACCATCGAATCCTATCAGGATATACGGGAACAGATCGAGCTCGCCATCAGCAGAATAAATGGCAAATACGCGACGACATCGAATACTCCGATCCACTATATTTATCACGCCATTCCTTTTGAAGAGCTCTGCGCCCTCTATGAAATATCAGATGTCGCGTTTGTGGCGCCCCTCAGGGACGGGATGAATCTCGTTGCCAAGGAGTATCTCGCCTGCCAGCGGAACAACAACGGTGTTCTGGTTCTCAGTGAATTCGCCGGCGCGTCCCAGGAGCTGTTCAACGCTCTGCTGATAAATCCCTTCAATACCGAGCAGGTGGCCGATACGCTCCAGTTCGCGCTCACCATGGATCAGGAAGACATCCGGGAACGGATGTACCCGATGATCAAAAAAGTGTACAAATATGACGCCCGGCAGTGGGCCGACGATTTTATCAGGTCGCTTACGGTAATCGACGGTGACGAGCGGCTGGCAGATGCACCGGTGCTGTTTTCCGACGATGATCTGCGGCAGCTCGCACAGCATGAAAGCATCGCTCTCTTTCTCGATTATGACGGTACACTGAGAGAATTCGTCAATCAGCCGGAAAAAGCCGTACCGGGAAAAAAGCTGCTGAAGCTAATTCGGGAGTTGACCGACCTCCCCGGCGTCGATGTGTATATCATCAGCGGCAGGAAAAAGGAATTCATGGACAAGCATCTTTCCCGAATCGGAGCCACGCTGATATCGGAACACGGGCTCTTTTACCGGTCTCCCGTCCTGAAAAAATGGCAAAGCATAAAAACCCTGGTAGATCTGAGCTGGAAGGAACAGATCACCGAGGTGTTCAATCAATACGCGCTTTCCACCCCCGGCGCCTTCGTCGAGACCAAGGCCGCCTCCGTTGTCTGGCACTACCGCAGCGCCGATCCGGAATTCGGTCAGTGGAAAGCGAGCCAGCTGCTCGGCGAGCTCTACGAAGTCGTCTCAAATCTGCCGGTCCAGATCTCACAGGGGCAGAAAATTGTGGAAATTTCATCATCCGAAATCAACAAAGGGGCGGCGCTCGCTCATTTCATCTCGACCTGCCGCTACAGCCGTGTTCTCTGCATCGGGGATGACGTCACCGACGAATCGATGTTCGTCCTGGAAGATCCCTCTATCATTTCAATCAAAGTCGGAATGGGCAAGACCCGGGCCGCCTTTCGACTCCCCTCGCCTCAGCATGTCAGGGATATGCTCGAACGGTTCATTGAGTGGAAGCGTTCCCCGGCATCATGAAAAGCCGATTGATCTCAAGAATTGCACGCAACATTTATCCGCCATGCCGGTATACTCATATATCACTTTTACCTGCATGGAGAACTGATGATGAAACATATCCGACACCGCGGCACACGCCTCTTTTGCCTCGCCGTACTGATCCTGTCCGCAGCAGCCGCAATCACCGCTGAAGAAACGGGAAGAGTCCAGACAGATCCCGAATCCTGGAAACTCACCTACCGATTCCTTCCCGGCCGAACACTGACCTACAATGCTGAATTCGACCAGACCGTCACCGGAGAGTTCAACGGTGAAACCACGGACATCGGCGGTACAGCCAGGGGGCTTTTTTCACTCACGGGCACCGGCACCGGCGAGGAGGGTGCCTCTCGTATTACCGTCGTTATCGACTCGCTTGCCGCTGAGCACAACGGCAGCCTGGCCGGACGCAGCATCGATGCCGGCGGTGCGGTCGGCAAACCCTTCAGCATGACCATGACGCCCCGGGGCACCATCAGCGGATTCAGCGGTGATGACACGCTGCGAACCGGAATGGGATTCAATGGCCCGGGCCGTTTCCTCGCCTCCCATTTCTTCCGGTATTACGGCGGTGACTTCTTTCCTCTCCTCCCGGAGAATCCCCTGAGAGAGGGCGAACCATACACTACTGAAGAGACCTACGTGATGGACGTCAGTCCCGTGGAGATGCATTTTGCCGTCGCCTATACATACACCGTTACCGGAAAAGAGGTGATTGACGGCATCGAATGCCTCAAAATCAACATGCACAGCAAAGGCACCATCGATACACCGGCTGAGAGCGGCCCGGTGAGACTGGAAGGAGATTTCGAGGCCGAGACCCTGTTCTGGTTCGACGTCGAACGGGGTGTCATCGTCCGGTGTTCGTATGACCAGTTTATGGAAGCGTCGATGTCCCGGCAGGATCGCGGTGTCATTTCCTACAGCATCGAAAACAGGATCACCTATACGCTGATACAGTAACCCCGCTTCCCTGCTGCAGTCCGCCAAAGACAGGCCGACACACACGCGACCGGTATGCGCTTTACGCATGTACCGGTCGTTTTCTATTACCGCGGATGCTGTTTCACCCGCCGGACCGCCGGCATCCCGATTCCCGCATATAGCCGTTACTTCCGGCTGCCCCCGCCCCGGACCGTATTTCCCGATCAGGGATTTTTCTCTATGAATAACCGGGCGATATCACTACCTTGTCACCATGACGGGTTTCACACAATAATGTGCCTGCGCATGCGTTCATTCTTAATGTAAACACATTCACAGAGGGGTGATACGATGAAAAAGATGACACATCTGATCCTGGTACTCGCTCTGGCAGGATTCACCGCCGGACTCTCTGCCCAGGAAACCGACATCGAACCGGCATCTGAAGCGGCCGAGGGGCTCGACCTGCACGCGGTAAGCGAGCTCTTCAAGGAAGCCGCGGATCTGGAGAGTTTTGAAAAAACGCTCAACGACCCGGAGACAGGGATCAACAATCTGGATCTCGATGACAACGGGGAGGTCGATTATATCAGAGTGGTGGAAGAGAATGCGGGCAACGCGCGTCTCATCATTCTTCAGGTACCGCTTGCCGATGATGACTATCAGGACGTGGCGACAATCGAGGTTGAGCCAGGGGAGAATGATGAGTACGATATGCAGGTAACCGGAGATGAAGTGATATACGGACCTGACTACTACGTCGCCCCGGTACACGTACGAATCGCCACCTGGCCGATCATTCGCTGGCTGTACCGGCCCGGATACCGTCCCTATGTTTCCGTCTACCGCTTCGGGCACTACCCCCGCTGGTGGAAACCCCGGCGGCCGGTGACCTACACCGTGTACCGCACGAGAGTGGTGCCCTACCGGGCCCGGCCCACCTTCCGGGTGACGCATACGCGGCGCGTGACGGTTGTTCACCGGGTACACTATGCGCCGAGGGCATCGGTCAAGGTGAAAAAGACAACGATTGTCAAACCCGCGGGCCGGCCGGCACGGGTCAGGCAAACGACCGTCAGACGGGGCGGTGCAGCAACGCGGGTGCGCAAATAACCATACTCCAGTGCCATAGCGACCACCGGTGCCTGTGAAAAATCCGGATGTCTGCAGAGAGTGCGGACATCCGGATTTTTCACAGGCATGTCCGGGGGGTCGGGACGGGACAGCGGCTCGTCATTTCCGCCAGCTGCCGGGTGAGCACGTTCCCCGGGACAGAAACACTCAGCCGCCTCCAAGATCCAGCAGCAATTCCATGCACGTTCCATTGAGCAGGGTTACCCGCTTCGGATCAGCGGCTTCAGTATAGCAGCGGAACTCCGGTGCATTGCCCGAAGGACGAAGGTGGATTATCTCTTCACTGTCGAACGTCATCCTGACACCGTCGGTTCTGTCAATGGAAACACACCTGCCGCTGAGGCCGCCGAACACTCTCTCAGCTGCGCGCATGTCCCGCTTTGGGTTTCCGCTTGAAAACAGGTTCATGATCGCGGCGCTCCGTTCTTCGGGGAAATTCTTCAGCCGGTCACTGCAGGTAAAGCGCGCCGGGAGATCCTGCAGCAATCCGGAAATTGGTTTTCCCGTCTCAACGGAAAGGAGAAACACTGCAAGCAGAACGATTAGCGCATCCCGGGTGGGAAGAGCCGGCAGCAGTGAGCCGAAGAGGGGAATGTCCGAATTGGTCAAAAAACCGCCGTTCGCTTCATAGCCGACGACCGCTGTGCCGTCCCGGGCGACCGCTTCGTTCATGGACTCGATCACGTAGGGGGATCCGATGCGTGTTCTGCGCACGTCCCTGAAGTAGCCGGACTTCTCCACCGCCGAGTTGCAGCTGACCGGGGTGCTCACCGAATCCGCACCCAGAAACCGCGCGGTCAGTATCCCCGCCACATCACCGCGCAGCCAGATGCCGTGTTCATCGGAAACGAGCGGACGATCGCTGTCACCGTCTGTTGAGACAATGCCGTCGAATCCATATTCTTTCGACCAGGCAGCGGCCAGTTCGGCATCTTCGGGTCTGATCGCCTCCGTATCGACCGGAATAAAGGATTCAGAAAACCCCAGGGGTGTGGCGTCCGCTCCCAGGCGTTGCAGGATATCAAATACGATCTCCCTCCCCACCGCCGAGTGCTGATAGACACCGACTTTTTTCCCGGCGAGGCAATCGGGGGGGAAAAGACTTAGATAGCGCTGCATGTACAGATGCCGCGCCGCACTCTCTTCGGGCCACGGGTCTGCGGCAGGAGTGACGAAGGCGCCGGTACCCGTGAACATGTCATCGGCGATATCGACTTCCTGTTTGCGGATGGCCGCTTCGTCCGCCTTGAGTATCTCTCCCGCCGGTTTGTTGAATTTGATCCCGTTGCGGTCCGCCGGTATATGACTGCCGGTCACCATGATCGCCGGAATACCGTGTGTTATGCCGTAGAGAGCAACAGCCGGTGAGGGAATCCGTCCGCAGTTGAGGGCACTGTACCCCATATCCCTCACCGCTCGGCGCACGGCCGCCATGATCCTGCCGGTGCTGGGGCGGAGATCGCCGGCAACGGCGACCCTCATGCCCGGGGACAATTCCTTGCTCCCCGCGAGATACTGCAGGAACCCCCTGGTATAGACATAACTTACCTGGTCCGTTATGTCATGTGCCGGCCCCCGGGCGCCGCTGGTACCGAAGCGAACGCCGCTGGCGTCCATGACCTGCTGAACGGTGACTTTCATGCCTGAACTCCTGTATTCGAATTACCGCTCTTTTCCGGTCCGCAGAACAGGAAGGTACGCTGCCTGCCGGTATTCGAGCCGCGGATGGGCGCCGGTCATCTGTCTTGCTCCCGATCGCTGAAGATGAATACCGTGCCCCGCGGGAGGGTCTTTTCAAAGCGGTGCAGCAGCGAGACCGCCTCCTCCGCGGCAGACTCGTCAACAGCAAAGAACGAGACGCTGCGTTCCGCAGGACCGATTTTACGGTTCTCATCCATATCTATCACCAGTTCGCCCACCTTGATCCACTCTTTCGTGATGGCCGTGAACCAGCGCGGGTAGATCATCGCCAGCCGTACGTTCCGGGACCGAAGCAGCTCGTTCGTATACCTGAGATCGTTACTGTTCTCGAGCCGGGTGGTGAGCGCGCTCAGCGAACTGAGACCCCAGAGATCCAGAACGTAATTGGGATTTTTATAAGTGACGTAGCCGATATCGTTGACTGCAACCGGCCGCTTGTAATAGTCAACCGCGAACCGGTGCATCTGATAATGCTGTTCATATATATTATTGGAGGCATAGGGGATCGTTGACAGATCCCAGATATATTCGGAGCAGACAAGACAGCCCCCCGCGCTGACCAGGAGCGCGAATTTCCAGAACACTCGATTTTTCCGCTCATGTGTAAATAATGCCGCAACGGCGGGGGCCGCCATATGCCCGAGCAGGAGGAGAAGGAACACCCAGATATATATCTCATAGCGATGATACCAGCCGTAGCCTCCGATCGCGAGGTGAGCGGCGATGGCGGCCGCCCCCGCGGCTGCGAGAGCGCGATCCCGGGAAGACCGATCCGAGAGCAGGGCATACCCGAGCAGAATCAGCATTCCCGTCACGAGCAGCATGCCCTGGGGGGGACCGGCCAGGCTGTACTTGAGATGATTGATCACCTCTCCGGGTAAAAATCCGGACTGGGTTTCGCCAAGCTTTAGCACGACTGAGGTGGGAAACACCCGGTGCCCGGCATGTACCAGGAAAAACGCGAATCCCCCCAGCGTCAGTCCCATGCCGGCGGTTGACAGAAGTACCGCCCGCCATTGCCTGCGCAACAGGAGATAGAGAACGGCGGCTCCCGACACCGCCATGTTCTCATACCGCACAAGGGGCGCGATGATGATCAGGGCCGTCAGCCAGGTACGGGAGCCCCTGTCCCGCGTGTCCCTGATCAGTTCCCGGGCCAGGGCCGTTACCAGCAGCACCTGCAGCACATGCTCCATTCCCGTAAATACCAATCCGATGAGATTCGAGCAGAGCACGAACAGCCCCAGCAAGAGAGTCATCACCGCTGTGCGGATCGGATTATTGTCGATTACGAGGCCATCGTCGAGCAGACGCCAGACGAAATAGAGGACGCCCAGGCCGAACAGAAGATTGAGCAGCAGCGGTGTCCAGTGGCTCCCGGAGAGGGGTGCAAGCAGGAACGGCCAGATGATACTGGACGAAGGCGCGGAAAACTCCTGGGCATTGACCCCGTAATGGCCGTCCATGATATTTTCCGCGAGGGCGAGATGTATGTAGGGATCATCCAGTGTGTAGATGAACATGCCGTTATTGCCGGCAAGGATCAGGCCTGTCTCCAGCGCGGCGATCCCGAGAAAGAACATTCCCGCCAGCAGGAACGGCAGTACCCGCTGAAATGAACCGGGACGAGATACAGAATTCATATGCGTGACTCCCTTTGAGGACGGTTACGGCAATGATGATCGCGGATAACGGGTGCGCTCTTCGCAGGTGCACCCTGTGCCGCTGTGTCAGATCCGTTTAAAATACAAATAAAAAACAGGGACCGCAACCGGATAAATGACGCGGAGTCACAATAATGGAAATGGCCGGTTGAGAACACTGCGGAGGCGGGGATATATCACTGCCTCGCCACGAACAGATCATATCGCCGGCCCGAGAGAGAGCCGAACACACCGATACCGCCCTGTATGCCCCCTTCCATTTCGGGATGGGAGGTGCGGGTGAGATAGCGATGGTAATTATCATCGATGGCTGCGACCGTCAGTGTGTACGAGCCATAGAATGCTATCATCGACGAGTACCAGGAAATGGTGCATCCTCCGTCGGGGTCGATGTCTCCCATCTCCCTGAACCGTCCCACCGCGGTGATATGTTTCGGGGGTGTATCCTCTCCTCCGCCGAATTCAGCGTCACTGCCCGGCCGGGTACGGCCGAAAAAGGGATTGATATACTCCGCCGTCTCCCATGTTTCCCGGCAGTTCATGTCGACCACGATCAGCTGCTCCGAATCACCATGCTCCAGATAGAGCGGTACCCGCTGGGAAAGCCGGTCGGGAGACACGACATTGATGCTGTCGTCTTTCAGGGCGGAAGTTACGCGCAGGGATTCAGGCACCGTGGTTTCCGCGCTCACCTGCCGGTCCGGAGTCGTAATCTGCAGCCGATAGGTATATCCGGACCGGATATACAGCGACTCATTGTAAAACAGTCCGGGCCGGGCGGAATCCCCGGCAAGGCTGACCATCAGGCCGGTGTTCACTTCCGTCATGGTGACGGTCCCGCCCGAAAGGGCCGCCTCGGAGAGCGTATACAATTCTTTCAGCGGCTGCGTGCGGGTGATCAGGATCGCCGCAGCGCTGTCCAGCGCCGTCTCCCCCCTCAGGAATCCGAACACAGCGATCTCGTCCTCATATTCCGCATCCAGGGGCTGTTCCACACAGGCCGGGAAGGATGCAATCAGCATTCCCAGCAAAACGAAGGCACCATATCTTTTTCCGGTCACCCGCGGGCTCCTTAAAATGTGATGGTAACGCCGAAGGTCGGCAGCAGGGGCAGCATGGTAAAATCTTCCTGCTGCGAAGGATTCTGCGTATTGTCGTACCGCCTGAACCAGACGTTTTCATGACCGTAGGCATTGACGACCTGCAGGTACCATTCGCTGTCAAGCGAAAACAGCCTGGTCCGGTAAAACAGACCGAGGTCGAGACGATGGTAGGCCGGCAGCCGCCGCGTGTTCTTCTCCCCTTCCAGATCGGTATAGTATATGTCACCGGAGGGATTCATGACGGCATACCGGGCCGTGGATTCAGTATAGGGCTGACCCGATCCGTATTTGAAGGCGAGATTGAATCTCAGTTTCCCGCTGATGGTGAGGTCCTGCATCACCGTCACCGTGTGCCGCCGGTCATAGGTCGGGAAATAGGGCTTGTCGAAATTATACCCGTCGACCTGCTTGCGGATCCAGTTCAGGGAATAGCCGATCCACCCCTGCAGCCGCCAGATATTATTGCGGATATAGAGATCCGCTCCATACGATTCGGCGTCTCCCCGCAAGAAATTCATGGCCGCGGTCATCTCCGCAAATTCCTCATCCGCCCCCCGTTCCGCCCGGTATTCGGCGATGTTCCGGTACTTCTTGTAATAGACCTCCGCCTCGACGGAAATCCTGCGCCCGGGATCATATGAAATCCCGGCGATCAGATGATCCGCCTCTCCGGGAGGAAAGGTTGCGTCGACCGGCAGCCACATGTCCGCGAAACTGAATCCCTCCTGCTGGATGAGATTCAGGAACTGGCTGTACCTGCCCCAGGTAAGGGTGACGTCGAGATAATCACTGAGAATCCGTTTGTAGGCGGCTCGGGGAGCGATCCTCACATACTGCCCTTCACTGTAGTAGTTGAGGCGAAGGCCTGTCTGCAGCACATTGACACCGCCAAACCGGTAGTTATCCTGGATGTAGGCACTGTGGGAGAATCCGTTGTACCGGTTTTTATACGTCAGATCGACGATGCGGTAATCGAGCCCGAAATCGAGCATCTTGCTCTCGAATCCGAAATCGAGGGAGTGGTCGGACGTGTGGCTGTAACTGAGCATACCCTTGAGGGAGATATCGTCGATGCGGTTGGTGATGCCGAAGCCCACATCCTCGAAGCGGACAAGCGTATTGCTGCTGAACTCGCTGCCGGCGAGTACGAAATGGGAAAACAGCCGGCTGGAGAAAAGGTGGGTCCACTGGGAACTGAAGGTCCGGTTTCCCCAGTCGAGGGAGATGGAGGACCCCGCGGTTTCGATGTCGAGCACATCGTTCCCCAGGTAGCCGCTGAGACTCACCTGATTTCTGCTGTCGGCGTCGTAGTTGACCTTGAAGTGCCCGTCGTAGAAGTAGTAGGGCAGGTCGATATCCATGAGGCTGGCGGCCAGATCGAGATAGGTGCGGCGGAACGATCCCATCCAGGAGCCCTTTTTCCAGGGCCCTTCCAGGGTGAGGCTCGAGCTGAGCAGGCTCACCCGGGCCGTTCCATGGGTTTCGTTCCGGTTGCCCTCCTTATTCACGACATCGAGGACGGAGGACAGACGCCCCCCGTACCTGGCGGGGAATCCCCCTTTCAGCAGCTTGACCGATTTCACGGCGTCGGTATTGAAGGTGCTGAAAAATCCGAACATGTGGTTGGGATTGTATACATCGATGTGGTCCAGAAGGATGAGGTTCTGGTCCGGGCTGCCGCCCCTGATATAGAGGCCGGCGGAAAAATCGGAAAGCGTGGCTACCCCCGGCAGCATCTGGAGGGACCGGAACAGGTCCGGTTCGGCCACCTGGGGCATGCGGCGGAACTCGGCGGGTGTCACCGTGATCCGCCCGGCGACGACATCGTTCTTCCGCTCTCCCCGCTCCCCCACAACGGTCACTTTCTCGCCCTGTACATTGGTTTGGATCAGCTCAACATCCAGTTCCGCGTCCAGGCCGGCGCTCAGGGTCACCCGCCGGGTGACCGGTGTATATCCCATATACAGAAACCGGAGAGAATAATTACCGGGCGGCAGACCGGGCAGCACGTAGTAGCCTTTCATATTCGTCACCGTACCGCGGTTCGTTCCCTCGATCAGGATATTGACGGAAATCGCCGGCTCCCGGCTCTCCTTGAAACGGACGTACCCGTGGATCATCGCATCCTGGGCAGCGGCTGATCCGCTGATCAGCAGTATGAGAAGCATTGCTGTCATGCGTCTGTTCATGATCGATTCACCGATATCTTTTCACTGGCGGGATACCGAAACGGGCGGAATACAGGGAACAATGTGCATACCCGGCGTACGAATCGAACACCGGTCACCCCTGCGGCAGCAATACTGAACGGCATATCACACACCCTTCCCTGGTCTGTTAGTAAAGCGGTAATGCACCAGTCCACCTCATTTTCCCTGCTGTTTTTTAATTCTGTATGAAACTATCATCGCCTTTATGGCTCCCGCCCATAGAAGGAGGGCGCCGATATACAGGGGAACGGCGATTGCCGCACCGGTGTCAGGAAGCATTTTTCCATAGAGATATCCCAGCAAAACAAGAAAGACCCCGGCCAGGAATCCGGCAGTGATTCTGCCCCATGACAGGCGACCGCAATGCTCACACACCATTGACTTTCTATTCTTTTTCTTCTGCCTGCATTTCGGGCAGATGCTCCTGTCAGTCAAGGCAGAAGGTACATGCAGCACTCTCGCTTTACAGTCAGGACAACGGCCTCCATTGGCAATATACGCGGACTCCCTATGGACACGTCCGCATTTCGGGCACTTTACTCCGGCCAGTTCAGTGTGACAAAATGGACAGACCCGGGCATTCGCGTTCACTTCATGACCGCATTTGGAACAGGTGAGCATTTTCATGCCAATCTCCCGGAACGGTTACAATTAGTGAATGATTATACTCTATCAGCAGGCAGCTCTCCCTCGGGGAACGATATCCGGATAGTTCTCCATGCGTTGCTTATCTGGAGCGGGGACAGAGTCATCACTGTATCTGTAATTTCTACCGATGTTCCTCAATCAGAGATGGATTAAGGTAAGGAATGAAACGCATAAATACAACACGGGATTTTCCCGGCGAGGCGGCAGGAGGTGTATGTACCGTGGTTCCGGCGGTTACCTCTCGAGCCAGCGTTTGAACAGTCCGGCGCGGGCCCTGCTGACTATAATCTGCCCGGGTGCGGCAGGCTCGGTTTTTATAATCAGCCGGCCGCTGAAATAGGTGTTCACAGCGGTTACCGCCGGCCGGGCGACGATATACTGACGGTTTGCCCGGAAAAAATCATCAGGCGAGAGCCGTTCTTCCAGGGAATCGAGTTTCTCATGAATCGCGTGGGATATAGTGCGCCGGGTCACTCCGCGCACAAGACCGTTTCTGATATAAAAGTAGGCGAAATCACCGGCCGGCACGGGGACAAAACCGTCACTTTTCTCGATCAGGAATGTTCGCTTATATGAAGATCCGAGGGTGGCGCCGATGTGCTGCAGCACAGCGGCGAAGGACGCATCCGAGGGAAAAAGGCCATGGCCGGCCAGTTTTCTGTATTTTTCGATGGCAAAGGCCAGCTCCTGCTGCTTTATCGGCTTGAGCAGATAATCGATGCTGTTGACTTTGAAGGCCTGGAGGGCGTATTCATTATAGGCTGTCGTGAACACAACCGGAAAGGCCACGGTGCATTTCCTGAAAATTTCGAAAGAAGTGCCGTCGGCGAGTCTGATATCGAAAAATCCAAGATCCGGCGGCGGATGTGATTCAATCCAGGCGACAGCATCTACCACCCGCTCAAGGGTCGCCAGCACCATGATAGAAGGATCGATCTCCCCGAGGAGGGCCAGCATGTTCCTGGTGGCACCAGGTTCGTCTTCGACGATGATTACGTTCATCACAACCCTCTGTTTCCCGTCCCGGGAGCTGCAAGCGGGAGTGTCACCGCAAAGCGGGAATCGTCCATCTGTATCGCTATCTCCGATCCCATTATCATACTGAATCGTTTATTCAGGTTGGCCAGCCCCGTTCCGTGCCCGGCAGTCGCTTTTTTACCGGTGACATTGTTTCTCACCAGTACGCATCCATTACGGCTCTCGACCGACACATGCAGAGGTGTCTCCCCGGAAATACTGTTATGCTTTACCGCATTTTCCAACAGCACCTGAAGAGAAAGGGGCGGGATCAGCCGCGACAGCAGATCATCGGAAATGGTGATCGCTACCCGGAGGTTCCTCCCGAATCGTCTGGTGAGAAGATGGAGATATGAATCCAGAAACGCCAGTTCCTGCGCGAGCGTGACTGTATCTTTGGATTCGCTGTCGAGAATATACCGGTAGACGTCGGACATTTCCTGCACATACTCGAGGCTGTCCTTCTTGCTTCCCGTTCGAATCACTGCACTTAAGGAATTCAGCGTATTGAAAAAGAAATGGGGACTTACCTGTTCTTTCAGAACCGCCAGCTCTGCAGACGCTTTCTCCTCCTTCAGGCGGGCATTCTCCAGCTCCGTGCGCCGGATCCTCTGCACCAGATTAAGTAAAAATCCCACTGCAGCCGCGATGACCGTAATGGACACATTGATATAGAGATACGCATCAATCGCCCGATGCTCTTTTCCTGTCCAGCGAAAGAGAGCGTAGACTACTTCAGACTCGATAAAGGACAGAAGCAATAAAATAGCCGAAGTTCCCAGAAGTGCAAGCACGATGCGGAAAGAGGCGGGCGTTGTCCGCGGAAACAGTCTGCCGCCGCTGTAATAATTGAATACAGCGGTAAGAAAGAAAATCACTGCCTGAAACAGGAACGTCACCGATCCATAATGGAACCAGACCAGGGCCCGGTCTCCGATTTCGACGCCGGTATCCGACTGCATAAGCTGATGCATATGGCTGAACACCTTGATATTGAAGAGTGATGCCGCAACCAGCGCGGAGACCAGAAGAATCAATATGGATAATTTCTCTGTTTTTGACCTCACGGATGCTTCACCCTTTACCTGAATACAGCTCGTGACAAATCCTCCCGCGGACTGTACGGACCGGAAAACGGTATACCGGATTTTTTTCCGATGGACTTTTCACGGGTCGAGTAGAGCTGATGTCACTTCCCCGTCCGGTACCGGAACGTCAGCATGACATAACGCCCGATCACGTTCTTTGTCTGCTCCATCAGATAATTGACATCACTGATCCGCTGAAAATTGGCATATTTATTGAGCAGGTCATATCCCCTCAGAACGAGCGAGGCACGTTTGCCCGGCAGGAAATGATAGCTGAGGCGCGCCTCGATCAGGGGCACCTGCACCGATTCCCTGAAGCTCCTGGCATTGTAATTGACGATATTGGCCCCCGCCCCCACTTCGAACCGTTCGGTCACGAACAGGTCAAGATCGCTGTACCAGGCCGTATTGAAATAGACGCTGTTCCTCTCCTTCGCAACACTGTACCGCACATCATTGAGGGTTACGGATCCGCCGATTCTGAAATCGTAGTGCTCCTTGCGGCGGTTTTCCACATTGAGGTCCACCCGGTGCTGGAGACCGGTTGCGATATTTTCTTGGCTGTTTATGATACTGATCCCCTTGCTGAAATTCTCCGCCAGGGTTGAATTTACCTTGAACCCCAGCCCCCTCAGGGGGGTGGAGAAATGAACATATCCCCAGGCAGCGGTCTGGTAATTCACGTTCACCGGCACAACAGAGACAGTGTAGTCTTCGTTAATCGTCTGCGAGAGGCTTACCTTGTCATGAGTGTAGGAACCGCCGGCATGAACAAAAAGGGAGGTAAAAGAGAAATGATCGAACAGGGACCAGTCAGCCTGCAGAGAGTAACGGATTTCCGGGCGAAGGTCGATATTCCCTGTATATACGGAGAGCTGATTAATCGTATTGGCAATCGGCAGCAGCTGATTCAGACCCGGCATAATTGCCTGGGCACCCCCCTTGATACCGATTCTGCGGCCCGACCGGTAGGCGTTGTTGTACTGGATGAAGGGCAGCAGATAGAGATAGCGGTGCTCGTCCAGGCTGGTGCCGTCCAACTGCTTATTGAACCTGATCAGGGCCGCGTTGACCCCTGCCTTGAACTGGGATGTGGCGTCGGCGCGCCGCAGAGCGAGTGAGGGAGTGATCCTGGTTTCCAGGGTAGTGAAGAGCGCACTGAGCGAATCCGTGGCGGTCACATTCTGACCGAACAGTCCCTGCTTTTTGTCAAGGGTCCTGTCATCTGCATCGATGCCGAGACTGGCATCGATGTACCAGAGCGGCCTGAGCTGCTGCACAACATTCGGCGACAGGCCGATATTCAGGTTCTTTGTCGAATTATCCTGAAACTGGTTCTGCAGGGTTGTCTTGTCCGGATTATAGGCAGTGGTGATGCTCTGCCAGCTCAGATCCTGGTCACTTTGAGTATAACCGAAACTTCCCCTGGTAATGAACTGTGTCCTGCCTTCATTGTATTTGAGAATGTTTGAAGCGTTGAGTGTCACATCTGTACCGTGCTGATCTTCCTCTGTTTTGTTTTCATACTCATTCAGTATGACATCATCCTGAGTGGTCACGGCCGTGGTGAGCCGTGTTTCCGTATAGGGATTAACGCTGATATTCCCGTTGAAAATGAACCGGTGATCCGCACTGAAGTTGTGCCTGATCCCGAGATTGACGCGATGGGGAGTATCGGTATATATTCGGTCCAGGTCCTGATCCTGATAATAGGAACCGTCCTGAATAAAATGCTCGGTAAGCGTTTTCTCCTGCAGCCCGGTTTCGGTGGAACTGACCAGGTAACTGAAAAAATACCGGTTCGGTTTTCCCGTGTTGAGGGAAAGATTGAGTCCGCCCGAGGCGGTGGTGTTCAGCCCGCCGATCTCCCTGCCGAAATCCTTATGCTCTTTCCCGGAAAACCCGAATTCATTCACGTTGTTCAGATTGCCAAGCAGGGCGCTCTGTATTGTGCTGGAAAAGCGGTAGAGCTTGCCCCCCGCGGTGTAGCGGTTTTTCCGGCTGTCCCCCCTGCCGCCCCCCGCCGCCACGTCTCCGAAATACCCCTTTTTGCTGTCCTCATTCAGCAGCAGGTTGATGGTCCGGTCCTGAATCCCGTCGCTGATCCCGGTAAATTCCGCTTCCTCGGACAGCTTGTCAAACACTTCCACTTTATCCACCGATCGGGCCGGAAGATTTTTCGTGGCGACTTTCGGATCACTGTCGAAAAACTCCTTTCCGTCCACCAGCACCTTTGTGACATCTTCACCAAGGGCCTTTATGTTCCCCGCTTTATCCACCTCCACGCCCGGGATCTTCTTCAGGAGATCCTCGACTACGGCACCGGTTTTTACGGTAAAGGCTTTGGCATTGAACGTAACGGTATCCTGTTTGAACTGTATGGGAACATACTCCGCGGTGACGGTGGCCCCTTTCAGATCCGCCGCCTCCATCACCTGTATTCCCAGATCGACGCCGATGCCGGCCGTGAGAGACAGCGGTTCAAACACCGTTTTCTTGGTAACAAAGGAATATTGCAGCAGGTAGTCGCCGCTGCGGATGTGCGCGATCTCCCAGTCGCCGGTTTTATCCGACACATCATAATACTGCAGGGTCGAGTCGGCCGGATGCAGCAGAACAACCTGTACATACGGGAGCGGACTGTTCTCCTGGTCGACCACTGTTCCGAAAATCCGGTTCTGGGAATAGACGGTGGGTGAACAGCCAATGAGAAATATGATTATCAGAAGTATCTTATGTGTCTTCGCCATGAAGCCTGCCCTGTTCTTCGTCCTCTTCCGACACACGGTGACCGCTGGTGCAGTTCCGCATTATGTATCAGCGATGAAAATTGGTTCTGGATCCTTTTGTATCTTCCCACTCTCTGGTCTTTTCCTTTACCAGCGCATCCAGTTCCTCCTGAGTCAGTCCCTTCCCTGCCGCCGGCTTGACGATCATCATCTCATCGGGCGGGGTGATCCCGATTTCCGTGGCAACGAAAACGGTTTCACCGTTCACATCCACGGCCAGGATCAGCCCCGGCAGTCCGCCGAATTCGGCGGGTCCAATCGGGACGGAAATGGCAGGAGAAAACCACGCTGTTATGGTATTTCCATCGCGCACTGTCTCCGCGCCATGGCACACATAATTCTCTATTCTGACCTGCTTTCCCGTCAATTTCCAGGAATATGATGCAGCGGGACCCGTGACATGGAACGGCCGGGTCATGAATTCGATGTGGCGAATCGTTTCTCCCGAATCGAGGTCCCAATAGACTTTCTGAAGAATTATTCTCGGCGGCGCCATGACATCGAGATGGGCGAGCGCGCCCTCAAGTTCCTGAGGAAGGTTCTTGTTGGCATCGGCATCCTCTTCAAAAAGCGCTCTCTTCCCGCTGAAATACAGTGTATGTACTGTGGTACTTGACGTGGGGAGCGAGGCCACGTATTCAGCAGCGCGTTCGTCGCTGTTGGCATCGATATTGAACAATGCCGCGAAATCATAGCGGGTTGTCTGCAGGTAGGTAACGGTTCCGCGCTCCGGATGCTGAGCAGCAGTATGTTCCAATGCCGTCAGCAGCATACCCGCCAGGACTGGAATCAGTATGGTCGTTTTCACTGGTATATCTCCTTACCTGTTCTTATGAGAGCAAATAATACATCATTATTATTGTGTGTCCGGCAGGATCCTGTCATTTTTTCCCTGTGGACGTTCCTTTGCTTCCTGTCTCTTTCCACTCCTTCAGTTTTTCGGCTCTGATCGCAGCAAACTCTTCCGGCGTCACGTTCGTCCCTTGTTCGGGCCGGATGAGAAGGCCTCCCTGGGGAGGAGCCGGATCAGCGGCTGTGGCGAGATAGGCAGTCTCACCGTTTATCTCCAGGGCGAGGATGAGACCGGGAAGCCCGGTATAGGTGGACGGACCTGCCGATACCGGTATCTCGGAGGTGAACCAGGCGGAGACGACGCTGTCTCCTTCTTTCATTTCGGCGCCGGCGCACACGTAATCGAGAATTTTTGTCATTTTACCGGTTAATTTCCAGGAACAGGATTCCATCGGACCGGCAATGTTGAACAAGCGTGTCATAAATTCAACCTGCGAGATTCGCTCCTGTGCGGAAAAATCGTGATACACCTGCCTGACCAGCACGCCGGGGGCCTGGAAGTAGTCGGCCTTCTGCAGCGCCTGCTGCAGTACCTCGGGAGGATTATCCTGAGTATTCGGCGCCTTTGTGTAGAGCGAACGCTCCGGCGTTGCATACAGCACATATGGTTCCTCGTGCTGTCGCGGCAGCGAGGCGACCCACTGATTGTATTCAGGATTGTCAAAGGTCCCGAAAATAGAGGCAAAATCGTATCGTGTCGTCTGCTGATAGGTCACCGTGCAGCCGCGGAACTCCTGTGCCGCCAGCCGGGTGCCGCTGCAGACCGGAAACAGGAGCGCCAATGCGGGGACAATACTGCCGATATATGTTCTCACTGCCTCAGCCCTTTCACATGAAACCGTGTCCGGAATATACAAAATTATTCGCTAATTACGAAAATAAATACCTGAACCGGCGATTCCCGTTACTGAAGCGGATGAATCGTGGAGTGAATTGTCCAATCCCGGCCGGCAATTATCGCGTATTTACAAGAAACGCGGATGGTTCTGTATGTGACGGTGGATGAACGGACGATGATTGGTCTTTTCCCCTTGACTTGTGTACTGCAATTGCGTATATTTATCCTCATTGAATACAAACGGCTGAAATATCGAGACATATGAAAAATATTACAGACATCATGATCGATGCCGCTGCATCCCGTCACGGCTGCCGGTACCGGTTCGGCACCCGGGGGGATTGAGCACGCCGATATACCGCGGCAGACACCTGCTCACCTCCACCGGGCAGGTTTTTTTATGCAAAGGAAGAGGACATGAATAAACGGCTGGAAGAGCTCAGGGAACACATTTTTTCCATCGACGAAGAGATCGTCCGTCTGCTGGTGAAACGGACGGAAACCGCCATCGAGATCAGCAGAGAGAAGCAAAAGCTCGGCCTTCCGGTCAGGGATCCGGAACGGGAAAAACGGGTGATCGACACTATTCTCCATCTGCCCCATGCCCCCATGCACAGTGACGATCTGGAGATGATCTACCGGCAGATCATTCACCTCTCCAGGGATGCCCAGCGGCGGGAGGGGCGCCATCGATGAGCGGTGAAACAGTTCCGGGAGAGGGACGGTTCCTGCGGTGAGACCATCAGATCAGATTACCATCATCGGCCTGGGAGTGATCGGCGGTTCCCTGGCGAAAGCGCTCAAACGGGGACGGCCCGCCCTGCGAATCATGGGAGTCGATGAAACCGTTGTGACGCGGCGCGCGGCCGCCGAGGGCGTCATCGACGCGGCCTTCCCCCCGGGGTCGGTCCGGGAGTCCCTTCAGGGATCGTCCACCGTTTTTCTCTGCACCCCTGTAAGCACTATTATCGAACTGCTGCCCGTTGTCGGCGGCGCGGCCGAACCGGGCACCATCATTACCGACACAGGCAGTACAAAACGAGCGATCAGCGCGACGGCGGCCGAGTGCATACCCCCGGCGTGTCCCTTCATCGGCGGCCATCCCATGACTGGAAATGAAGGCAGCTCCTGGGACTGGAGCGATCCCCTGCTGTTTGAAAACGCCGCCTACATTCTCACTCCGGGTACGGAAACTCCGGAGACCGCTCTTCGGTCGTTAACCGCACTGCTGGAAACGACCGGCGCCAGGATCGCCCTTCTCGACGCAGCTGAACATGACCGGATCACGGCCATGGTGAGCCACCTCCCCCAGCTGCTGGCGGTCACTCTCATGAACGCCGCCGCCGGGAAAAACCGGAATAACGAATTGTATTTAAAAATGGCGGCAGGTGGTTTTCGGGATATGACCCGCATCGCTTCAAGTCCCTGGGATATCTGGAAAGACATCATCGACACAAATGACGATGAAATCGTCCAAGTGCTGGACGGCTTTATCGCGGACCTGTCCGGGCTGAGATATATTCTCAAGGAGCCTGACCTGGAGGACCGCTTCACCCGGGCCGCCCGTGGCAGGCTTTCGATTCCCCGAGACTGCGGAGGATTCGCGAGACCGGGCTATGACCTGCGTCTCTGGCTCGAGGACCGGCCGGGCATCATCGCGGGGATCACCGCGGTCCTGGCGGAACACCGGATCAACATCTCCGACATCGAAATTCTAAAAGTGCGGGAAGGAGACGCGGGCACCCTTCGGATCTCGTTTGCCGCTGAGCACATCCGCGCCCGGGCCCGCTCGCTCCTGGAACAGGCCGGATTCCCGACTGTATCGCAGCAGGGTTCATCCGGCTCGGACACTATTACGTTGAATAGTGATCAATAATTACCTACATTCAGACATCATGCACGCATCGATCTCCCCCGCCAACCGCATCGCCGGCACCGTCATTGTCCCCGGCGATAAATCCATCTCGCACCGCGCCCTGATCCTGGCGGCGCTGGCCGGGACACAGACCACCATCACCGGGCTCTCCGAAGGCGAGGATGTCCGGTCCACCAGGCGCTGCCTGGAACTGCTGGGAATCCGGTTCCGGCAGGATGGTACATTGTTACATGTCACGGGTTCAGGACGGCGCGGGCTGAACCAGCCTGAGAATGCCCTCGATGCCGGGAATTCCGGTACGACCCTGCGCCTGCTGGCCGGCCTGCTGGCGGCCGGACCCCTCGATGCCGTCCTGACCGGAGATGGTTCTCTGAAAAACCGTCCCATGGACAGGATCATCGTACCCCTGACACGCATGGGGGCCTGCATCGAAAGCAATGACGGCAGGGCCCCGCTTCACATACGCGGCCGGACGCTTCAGCCGCTGTCATATGCAAGCCCGGTCGCCAGCGCCCAGGTAAAGTCCTGTCTGCTTCTGGCGGGACTTCAGTGCAGGGGAAGGACCTGTATTGACGAGCCCGTGATTTCCCGGGACCACACCGAGCGGATGCTTCCCTGCTTCGGAGTGCCGGTGATCCGGGACGGAACGCGGGTCTGTGTTGACGGCCCGGCCTTGCTGCAGGGAACCGGGATCAGTGTTCCGGGAGACATATCAGCCGCCGCGTTCTTCATGGCCGCCGCCGCCATGCTGCCGGGATCCGAGCTGCTGCTGCCCGGTGTCGGTGTCAACCCGACCCGCACCGGCATCATAGAGGTGCTGCGCCGCATGGGTGCAGAGATAACCCTCTCACCTGTCCGGGACGAGTCGGGTGAGCCCCGGGCGGACATTACGGTCAGGGGATCACGGCTCCGGGGGGTAACCATCTCCGGTCCGGACATTCCGGCGGTGATCGACGAGATCCCCGTTTTGGCGGTTGCCGCCAGCCGGGCGCGCGGGACCACCCGGATCAGGGACGCCGCGGAACTGCGGGTCAAAGAGACCGATCGCATCGAGGCAGTCGCCGCGAACCTGCAGGCCATGGGAGCGGCGGTTATCGCGGAACGGGACGGACTGACGGTAACCGGTCCCTCGCTGCTGCGGGGAACGATTCTGGACAGTTACGGAGACCACCGCATCGCCATGGCCTTCGCCGTTGCCGGACTCGCCGCTTCCGGCAAGACGACCATCAACAGCGCGGACTCGGTGAACATCTCTTATCCCGGCTTTTTCCAGCAGCTGGAGCGCATCAGTGAACGATGATCAGCGCACACAATACGGTGTCATCGGCCATCCCGTGGGGCAGTCTTTCTCACCGGCCATTCACTCGTTCATCGGAGAACGTACGGGATTTCCACTGACGTACGGCAAAAGGAGTGTCAGGCCGCAGGAGCTCCCTTCCTTTGTCAGGGAAAGCCGGCGCCCCCCCTGGGGCGGGTACAGCGTCACCCTGCCCCATAAAGAGACGATTATCCCGCTTCTTGACGGGCTGGATCCATCGGCCGAAGCAGTCGGCGCCGTGAATACGGTTGTCCGGAGGGGAAAGGCACTTACCGGATACAATACGGACGCCGCGGGGCTGCGGGACGCGCTCCTCCGCTCCGGGGTCAAAACGGCCGCGAGAGCGGTCATCGTCGGGGCGGGCGGTGCGGCCCGGGCTGGGCTGGCCGCCCTTGCCGACATGGGCTGCATTCACGTAACCCTGCTCAACAGGACAGCGCCGAGGTCGGGACCGCTGATCACGGATTTCCGGGAACGGTTCCCTTCACTGAACAGTGACGCGCTTACTCCGGCGGCACTGTTAACACATCTCCGGACCGCGGACCTGCTGATCAACGCGACTCCCCTGGGCATGCTTCCTGATACGAAGGTATCGCTCCTGCCGGACGGGTCCCTGCTGCACCCGGAAACGACCGTCATGGATATGGTCCCCAATCCCCCGCGCACGCTGCTCTTGCAGCAGGCGGAAAAACAGGGCTGCAGAACAGTCTCCGGTCTGGACATGCTCATCGCCCAGGCCGTCGCCGCCCAGGAAATATGGCAGAACCGACCGCTGCCGGCTGAATTATTCGATGCGGTAAAAATACGTTTTCTTGAATTACGTAATAAATAATCGTATCTTGAAATACAAGAATATCTGATCAGAACATCCTTCCGGCCTCCTGCCTCCAGTCTCCAGGGATCCGGGTGTGTATCATACAGTGGAGCTTCCATGCCTCTTCGTATCCTCACCGCCGGTGAATCCCATGGACCGGCCCTGACCGCGATCATCGAGGGCCTGCCTGCGGGACTGCACCTCGACCGGGAAGCAATGGATCACCAGCTTGCCCGCAGGCAGCGGGGCTACGGCCGCGGCGGCCGCATGCAGATCGAATCGGACAGGACAGAGATTACCTCGGGGCTGCGGTTCGGCGTGACCCTCGGCTCACCTCTCACCCTGACAATCGCGAACCGCGACCGGGAGAACTGGCGCGAGAGAATGGCGGTGTGGGAAGGCAGCGATGACGATCCGGTCCGCGTCCCCCGGCCCGGACACGCGGACCTTGCCGGCGCGCTCAAATACGGGCACCGGGACCTGCGCAGCGTTCTCGAGCGGGCCAGCGCCCGGGAAACCGCCACGCGGGTGGCCGTCGGGGCCGTTCTCCGGCAGCTGCTCGCCGAATTCGGCATCTGGATCGGCGGACACGTGATCCGGACCGGAATGGCAGCCACCGGTGATTCATTCAGGACGCTTCCCGCCGATAACCGCAAGCAGTATGAGACGCTCATACGCGATCTTTGCGGCAGGGCGGCCGAATCGGATGTTGGATGCGGCGATCCGGAAACGGCTGAAATGATGAAAAAAGAGATTGACAATGCCATGGCCGCCGGAGACTCTCTGGGAGGGGTATTCGAAACAGCCGCACTGGGAGTGCCCGCAGGGTTGGGCAGTAATGGTATGTGGGATCGCAGACTGGATGCAGCCATAGGAGCGGCCATGATGTCAATACCGGGGATAAAAGCGGTGGAGATCGGCCTGGGAACGGAGGCGGCCTCGCTCCCCGGATCCCGCGTGCACGATCCGATCCTGTCGGCAGCCCCTCCTTTTCCAGGGCGGGGGAGCAACAACGCCGGCGGCATCGAGGGAGGCATTTCCAACGGCCAGCCCCTGATCGTGCGGGCGGCCATGAAGCCCATCCCCACCCTGACCGGGCCCCTTCCCTCCGTGAACATCGAAACCGGGGAAAAAACCGGCGCACACCGGGAGCGATCGGACGTGTGCGCGGTGCCGGCGGCGGAAGTGGTCGGGGAAGCGATGCTCGCCATCGCCCTGGCGGACGCGCTGATTGAGCGGACCGGCGGCGATTCCCTTGACCGCATGAAAAGAGGACTCGATATCTGATTGGAACCAGCGGCGAAATGAAACAGCACATCCGGAACGGCATCCTGTACCTTACCGGTCTTATGGGCTGCGGCAAAACGACCCTTGCTCCGCTCCTCGCCGCACGGCTGGCCTGGGAATGGATGGACACGGATTCGGAAATCGAACGTATTACCGGTATGTCCATCCCGGCGATCTTCGAAAAACAGGGGGAAGCGGCCTTTCGACGGGAAGAGCGGGCGGTACTGCGGGAGATCACGCAACGGAAACGCCTGGTGGTCGCCCTGGGAGGCGGCGCTCTCACGCTTCCGCGCAACAGAGCACTGATCAGGGGAAGCGGCACGCTGGTCTTTCTGAACGTTCCTCCGGCTCTGCTGGCCGAACGGCTGCCCGCTGACGGAACCCGGCCCCTGCTGGGAGAAGGCGACCTGCTGGAGAGGCGGCGTATCCTGGAAACGATGCTGCGGTCACGGAGGGAACAGTATGAGACCGCTGATCTCATCCTCACCCCCGAAGACGACACCCCGGAAGAGCTGTGCGAAACCATTCTCATCTGCCTCGGTGCACAGACATGATCACCCTCGATGTACATACAGGCGGCGGATCATACCCGGTTGTGATCGGCACGGGGAGCCTGACACGGCTTCCGGAGCTGCTGGAGCGTCACTGTCCGGGCCGGACCGTGGCGATCATTTCCGATGAGCGAGTTGCCGGTCTCTACGGCCAGGGCATTCGGGAGATGCTCGAGAGCGCCGGCACCTCCGTGCACCTGTACCATTTTTCCCCCGGGGAGAACGCCAAGAACAGCGGCAGGCTCAACGACCTGTATACCTGGCTGATCGAAACCGGCATCAGACGCGACGACGGCATCATCGCCCTGGGCGGGGGCGTCACCGGCGACCTGGCGGGGTTTGCCGCCGCCACCTACCTCAGGGGCGTCCCGTTGATCCAGGTCCCCACAAGCCTGCTGGCAATGGTCGATTCCAGTGTGGGCGGCAAGACAGGAATCAACCATCCTCTCGGAAAAAATCTTATCGGCGCGTTTTACTCACCCCGCTTCGTGCTCATCGACCCGTCGCTCCTGACAACGCTTCACCCCCGGGAAATGACATCCGGACTCGCTGAAACGGTAAAATACGGACTGATCTGCGATCCCCAATTGTATGCACTCCTGGAACAGCGGCTGGAACGAATCGCCTCCCTCGAGGATAGTGATGCCGTTAGCCATGCCGTTCAGCGCTGCTGCGCATTGAAGGCAGAGGTCGTCAGCGGCGATGAACGGGAAAACGGCCCCCGCAGAATTCTCAATTTCGGTCATACCCTGGGGCACGCGCTGGAGGCTGAAACCGGATACAGCATATACCGGCACGGGGAAGCGATCGTCTGGGGCATGCGCTGGGCCTGCTTTATATCCTGGCAGCGGGGATGTATACCGGAAGAGCTGTTTCTGCGAACCGAACGTCTGCTCACCCGTCTCATCGTTCCGCCCCTTCCGGCGGATATCACGGCGAACGCGCTTGCCGGGCGCATGCTGCACGACAAAAAACAGTCTTCAGCCGGCCTCTCACTGGTGCTTGTCACCGGCATCGGCCGGGTGCGTATCGAGCCGGTGACCGGTCATGCAAAACTCACGGAAAGGTGGCTCGCCCATGTCACGGCGTAAACACACTCCAACCGTCATGGTCATTCACGGACCGAATCTCAACCTGCTGGGCGCCAGGGAGCCGGATATCTACGGCACCCTGTCGTTGAAAGCGATCGACAGGGAGATCAAGCGATACGCCCGCAGCAAGCGGATCAGGACGATCTGTTACCAGTCGAATCATGAGGGAAAGATCATCGATTTCATTCACGCCAACTACTGCGGCTGCAGCGGAATCATCATCAACCCGGCCGCCTATACCCATTACAGTATTGCCATCAGGGACGCCGTCGCGGCAGCGAACCTTCCCGCCGTTGAGGTGCACCTTTCGGACATTTCAGCCAGAGAGGATTTCCGCAGGAAATCGCTTATCTCGGGGGTATGCATCACCCGGATCAGCGGTGCCGGCTGGCAGGGGTACCTGAGAGCCGTGGACATTCTGGCTGAGCGCTTCGATCTGGAAGCTTCCTGAAATCCCCCTCAATCCCCCTTTAGAAAAGGGGGACGCGGTTTGTGCAGGACCGTGTATCTGCTGCGGGACCTGAAACCATTGTACTGATAAAATCCCCCTCAATCCCCCTTTAGAAAAGGGGGACGCGGTCTGTGCAGGACCGTGTATCTGCTGCGGGACCTGAAACCATTGTACTGATAAAATCCCCCTCAATCCCCCTTTAGAAAAAGGGGACGCGGTCTGTACTGAGCCGCACCTTCCCTGCGGAACCCGAACCCATTAAGCCCCCCTTTTTTAAAGGGGGGTTTGGGGGGATTTTAAACGCTGATAATCAACATTTTTATTTACAAATCATGGCAATCAACATTATTTACTTGTAAGTCTTGCCCACTGATTCTTTATTGTACAAAAACCGTATTCCTATTATCATGCTAATCAAACAATACAATCGCAACTTAAAGGATCGAGCAAGAAAGCTTAGAAATGGCATGACCGATTCTGAAAAACTCTTGTGGGCTCAACTTCGAAAAAAACAATTAAATAATCTACAATTTTATCGACAAAGACCGATAGGACAATACATTGTCGATTTTTATTGTCCGAAAGCAAAATTAATTATTGAAGTAGATGGACCCTGCCACAGCCATAGAGATCAGATTGCCTATGATAAACAAAGAGATGCATATTTAACCGGCCTGGGAATGACCGTCTTAAGATTCTCAAACCGGCAAATTACATATGATATCGATACAGTTATTGCTTCTATAACATATTGGTTGGATTCCATTTAAAATCCCCCTCGATCCCCCTTTAGAAAAGGGGGACGCGGTCTGTGCTGGACCGTGCATCTGCTGCGGAACCTGTAACCATTGTAC
>JAFGRY010000004.1 GCA_016934955.1 bacterium
AACGGCCAGCTGCCCTCCGACAACCTCTCACTGGTGAAGATCCACTGCGGCGCCGTCTGGGTCGCCACCGCCGCGGACGGGGTGGTGCGTCTGCCCGGCATGATTGAGGGCGGGTTCACCGATGTGGCGGATGACGGCGGCGCCGGGCTGCCCTCATCCATGCACCTCTACGCCAACTACCCCAATCCCTTCAATCCTGTGACTACCATCGAATTCGACCTGAAGCAGCAGGCGGACATTACGGTCGCTGTGTATGATGTACGGGGCCGGCTGATCCAGACGCTGCTCAGCGGTGTGCGAGCCGCCGGGAGTCACCGGGTGGTCTGGGACGGCCGTGATCTGAACGGTACCGCCGTCTCATCGGGTGTCTATATCTATCAGCTCAAGACAGGGGATGCGGTGCTCAGCAGAAAAATGATGCTCATGAAATAGCTTCCTCTCGCGCTGCACAAGAGGTGCCGCACCGCCTGCCTGGGTGCGGCACCTCTTGCTGTACTCATCTTTCAGCAGGAGATTCATCGTTGACACACCATAAACGACCGTCATTCGCGCTCAGCCTGGTGCCGCTCATTACCATGGCACTCTCCCTGGGAATAGGATACGGGATTTTCCGTGTCAGGGCCGAAGTGCTGCTGGTGGTGTCTGCTGCAGTCGCCGGTCTTCTGGCGCGTTCCCTCGGGTACCGCTGGCGCGAGCTGCAGGACGGGATCGTGGAGTCGATCCGGTCGGCGCTGCCGGCAATGCTCATCGTCATCTGCGTGGGGCTGCTCGTGGGATCATGGATCGTCGCGGGCACCATCCCCATGCTGGTGTATTACGGCATCACCCTCATTTCGCCGGCCTATTTTCTCGTCACCGCTTCCATCGTGTGCAGCGTTGTCTCCCTGTTCACCGGCACATCGTGGGGCACCGTGGGCACGATGGGCATTGCCTTCATGGGGATAGCCCAGGGACTGGGAATTCCCGCCGGGCCCGCCGCGGGAGCGATCATCACCGGGGCATATTTCGGCGACAAGCTCTCTCCTTTTTCCGACACGACAAACCTGGCGCCGGTGGCGGCCCGGAGCAACATATTCGACCACATTCGTCACATGCTCTGGACAACGCTGCCCGCGTGGCTGATCAGTCTCGGTATCTATTTTTTCATCGGACTTCAGTACCGGCACCAGGCGATCCCCCAGGAGCAGATGGACATGATCATTCAGACGCTGGCGGGCGCGTTTCGTTTCAGTCCGCTGCTGCTCCTGCCCCCTCTGGTGGTGCTGTTCTTTGCCTTGAAAAAACTGCCGACTATTCCAGGAATGATTTTCGCATCATTTCTGGCGGCTCTTCTGGCGCTCCTGCTGCAGGGCGGATCGTTCACTGACATCCTGAACGTGATGACAGACGGATACAAGGCCGACACCGGCATCCCTACGCTGGATAATCTTCTCTCCCGGGGAGGTATGATGTCCATGATGGGAGTGACCCTTATCGCTTTTTGCGCCTTCGCCTTTGCCGGGATCGTCAGAACGTCGGGTATGCTTTCGGTTATCCTCGATCGCCTGCTGCGCATCGCGCGAAGCACGGGATCACTGATCGCCTCCACCGTCGTGTGCGGTATATCGGTCGCTTTCATGACGGGCAGTTCCTTTTTGACCATTCTCATCCCCGGTGAGCTGTTCGCTCCGGCGTACAGAGAGCGGGGCCTCGCCGCCAAGAATCTGTCCCGGACGACGGAAGATTCGGGAACGGTTATTGTCCCGCTCGTCCCCTGGTCCATGGCCGGCGTCTATATGTCTGGCACGCTTGGCGTACCGGTCCTGACCTATGCCCCCTGGGCATTTTTCTGCTACACCGGCGTGCTCTTTGCACTGCTGTACGGCTTCACCGGTATCGGCATTGCCCCGAAAATACGCGATGACGAGACGGAAGCCGGCAGCTGAAAGGGAGAAACACTGATGAATCTGAATAGAACGGCACCCGCCATCCTCCTGGTTCTGGTGCAGCTGGTTTCAGCCGCGCCGGTGCGGGCCCAGGGATCGGTACTGATCATGGGCGGCGGCAGTGACCGTAAAAGCTGGGCTTCGGCTCCCTTTGAGTGGTTTGTGCAAAGGGCCGATTCGGGAGTAATCATCAACATCGATGTAGATGAGGTTGCCGAAAGCTATGCCGCCACCTTTATCGGTTTCGGGGCTGATCCGTCCAGTACCAGCATGCGCATCGCCACCCGGTCCGAGGCGAACGATTCGACGATCGCTTCCCTGCTCGCCGCCGCTGACGGCATCTGGATAGAGGGAGGAGATCAGTATGACTATGTCAGCACCTGGGACGGCACCCTTGTGGAAGAGGCGATAATGCAGGTATTCCAGCGGGGCGGCGTGGTCGGCGGCACCAGCGCCGGGTGTGCGGTGATGGGTGCGGTCGATTTCGATGCCCGCTACGGCAGCAGCTATCCTGAAGACGCCGCCTATAACGCTTACCACGGCGATATCCATCTTTCCGATACGTTTCTGCCCCTGATACCGGATGTGATCACCGACTCGCATTTTCACTCCCGCGGCAGAATGGGCAGACTTGTGCCGATGCTGGCCCGGCGGATCCAGGATAACGGTGAATCCGGCCTGGCGGGAGTCGGCGTCGCCGATAACACCGCGCTCTGTATCGAAGCCGATCTGACGGCAACCTGTTTTGGAGAAGGGACGGTTACGATCCTCTATGCAACCGATTCCTCGTCGGTTTCCTGTATTCCCGGCGAACCCGTGAGCTGTACCCGAATCGGGTTCGATCAGCTCATTCACGGAACCCGCTATGACCTCGCCGCGAGACGGCTGCTGACCCCTGGTCCGGGACTTGCAGCAGTAACCGGGTCGGCGGGGGCGGTGCAGTACCGGGCCCTCACTCTCGATGGTTCCGACGCCGCGTCAGCGGATTCGGGCGAGGTGGTCATTACGGGGCTGACCGGCGATGAACTGAACGCCTGGTACGGGAACCTGGGAGAGACCGCGGGCGGCGGCGATCTGCCGCACACCGTCATTATTCCGCGTCTCTGGCAAGACAGCGATTATTTCGAGAACCGCTGGATCGGCGGTATGTACGGGGTTGCGCGCCATCCGGGCTTCAGCGCCATCTACCTCGATGCGGGCTTCTCGCTCACGGTGGAGAGCGGCGGGCGCATCACCGCCCACGGGCCGGTGTACGTTCTCGAGACCGCCACCATGACCCACGCGGGATTCGCCGCCGGACGGCAGTCGTGCTATCCCGGGATCATCGGAGGCTTGCTCCATTTTCTCCGGGAAGGGGATACGCTTACGCTCGGCGGTGAAATGTCAGCGGTGGTCGGGGAAGGGTCCGAAGCCGCCGCGGCGCCGGTCACCCTGTTCGCCGCTTATCCCAATCCCTTCAATGCCCGAACCGTTATTTCCTACCGCCTTGCGGTACCGGGCCGAACCAGGGTCGATATCGTCAACCTGCGGGGGGCGCATGTGGCGACCCTGGCCGACGGCTATCAGTCTTCCGGATACCATCAATTATCCTGGGAACCGGCGGACCGGGCGTCAGGCATCTATTTTTTTCATGTCAGGAGCGGCGGGCACCGTGTCGTTCGATCCTGTCTGTACCTGAAATAACCGCAATCCGGAGCTGCCGGGGACAGGGGGCGGTGATAGACGCTCCGCTTCCTGTTCATCGGCGATATTCCGGTTCCCGCTGTAAAACCTCCTTGCAAAATGCACCCAAACATCGTACTTTATGCGGGTCATAGCCCGCCGCTCTTACGGCTGCGGGAAACAACCGGCTCGAACTCCCATGCACACAGGAAACGACAATGGTTACTCTCTATTCATGGAACGTCAACGGTATCAGAGCTGCGGATAAAAAGGGCTTCGGCCGATGGCTGCAGCGGACAGCTCCGGATGTCCTGGCGGTACAGGAGACAAAAGCCCACCCGGACCAGCTCGATGCCACCCTGCGCGAAATCGACGGGTACACGAGCTATTTTTTTTCGGCGAAGCGTAAAGGGTACAGCGGCACGGCCCTGTATACAAAACAGGATCCGCTGGCGATCGAACCGCTGGGGCTGCCCGAATTCGATGATGAGGGAAGGACGATGATCGTTCACTTTCCCTTTTTCACGCTGATCAACTGTTATTTTCCCAACAGCCAGCCCGAGGGCCGCCGCCTCGATTACAAACTCGCGTTTTGCACCGCTGTTCTCGACGCGTGCAACAGACTGGCGGGGGAGGGGAAGAACGTCGTGCTCTGCGGTGATTACAATATCGCCCATACGGCGATCGATCTCAAGAACCCCCAGTCAAATGAACAGAATCCGGGATATCTTCCCGAGGAACGGGAGTGGATGACTGCATACCTGGACGCCGGATATACCGATACCTTCAGGAAGCTGCATCCGGGCGAGCCGGACCATTACACCTGGTGGTCCTACCGTTTCGGCGCCAGGGAGAGGAACATCGGCTGGCGTATCGACTATTTTTGTGTCAGCGACAATTTTTTCCCCTCCGTGACCTCGGCGGGGATTCATGCGGATGTCATGGGCAGCGACCACTGTCCGGTCAGTCTCACCCTGAACGTCTGACATCACGACTACGGCGAAATTAAACAAGGGTACAACGGGAATGAGGCGTGTATGAACGACCAACCGACTATTATTTACTCGATGATGCGGCTCAGCAAGTTTTACGGCCGCAAACAGGTGCTGAAAGATATCTCTCTCTCCTATTTTTACGGAGCCAAGATCGGTGTGCTCGGGCTCAACGGCTCCGGGAAAAGCACCCTTCTGCGCATTATGGCCGGAATCGACAGCGATTATGACGGGAAGGCGGTGCTTTCGGAAGGCTATACCGTCGGGTATCTGGAGCAGGAACCGGTTCTCGACGACGGGAAGAATGTGCGCGAGATAATCGAAGAGGCGGTGCAGGAGACGGTGAACCTGCTGCGGGAATACGACTCGATAAACGAGAAGTTCGCCGAACCGATGTCCGACAGCGAGATGGATGCGCTTATCAGACGCCAGGGAGAGGTTCAGGAGAAGATCGATCACCTCGATGCCTGGGATCTCGATTCCCGTCTGGCCATGGCCATGGACGCCCTGCGCTGTCCACCCGAAGATACCGCGGTGAAGGTCCTCTCCGGGGGGGAGCGGCGCCGGGTGGCTCTCTGCCGGCTGCTGCTGCAGAAGCCCGATATCCTGCTGCTCGACGAACCGACCAACCATCTCGACGCCGAGACGGTCGGGTGGCTGGAACAGCACCTTCAGCGTTATGAAGGAACGGTGATCGCGGTCACCCATGACCGCTATTTTCTCGACAATGTCGCAGGCTGGATTCTCGAACTCGACAGGGGAGAGGGGATCCCCTGGAAAGGGAATTACTCGTCCTGGCTCGAGCAGAAGCAGCAGCGTCTCGAGAAGGAAGAAAAGGAATCCCGGCGCAGAAGCCGGACGCTCCAGCGGGAACTGGAATGGATCAATATGACGCCGAGAGCCCGCCAGAGTAAATCACGGGCGCGGATCAACGCCTACGAATCCCTGCTCACCGAAGACCAGGGGGAAACCCGCCAGGAACTCGAGATCTTCATTCCGCCCGGTCCCCGGCTGGGGAAAACGGTTATCCAGACGAACGACCTTGCCAAATCGTTCGGGGAACGGCTGCTTTTTGAGCGCATGAGCTTTTCCCTGCCGCCGGGCGGCATCATCGGCATTATCGGACCCAACGGCGCGGGAAAGACCACTCTCTTCCGCATGATCATGGGTGAAGAGACACCGGACAGCGGCACGATCGAGATAGGGGAGACGGTCAGCCTGGCGTACGCGGAGCAGAGCCGCGATGTGCTTCGCCCCGAGGCAACGATCTGGGAGGCCGTTTCGGACGGCAGGGAGACCATCCTTCTGGGCAGCCGGGAAGTCAATTCCCGGGCCTATGTGGCGCGGTTCAATTTTTCGGGATCCGACCAGCAGAAACGACTGGGGGAGATGTCCGGGGGAGAACGGAACAGGGTGCATCTCGCCCGTATTTTAAAGGCGGGGGCGAATGTGATTCTCCTGGATGAACCGACCAACGATCTCGATGTCAATACCATGAGGGCGCTGGAGGATGCGCTGCTCAATTTTGCCGGCTGCGCCGTCATCATCAGCCACGACCGCTGGTTTCTTGACAGAATCGCCACCCATATCCTGGCGTTTGAGGGTGAGAGCCGGGTATTCTGGTTCGAGGGCAACTATTCAGAATACGAAGAAGACAGAAAACGAAGGCTCGGAGAAGAGGCGGAACAGCCTCATCGCATCAAGTACCGCCGGCTGACCAGGGAGTAGCTGCGCCGGCCCTGCGGGGACGCATGGTTTCAAATTGAAAGCGGAATATGTTGCAGATTGGCCGCGCGCGGGCCGCGGCGGCGGTAAAAACCGGGGAAAAGAGCCGGGTGCCGCTATTTGGCATGAGATTTGTAAAATTGTTTATGGTACGGTAACATAAATGATCGATTCAGGAGAGGATGTGTATCATGGCGGCGAGACAGATTCGGATTGCGCTGGTTGAAGACTCGAAAACAATGCGTTTTTTCTACAAAACGTCCATGGAACGACTGGGATTCGAGGTGGTTACCGCCGAAAACGGACGGCAGGGATGGCAGGTGATCACCCAGGAAAAACCCGACGTGATTCTGCTGGACATGATCCTGCCCGATGTGTCGGGTTTGACATTGCTGAAAAAAATCAGAAGTGTCGAGGAGACCAAACGAATTCCCGTGATCGCTCTGACTTCCATCAAAGACATTCAGCAGGTGCAGCAGGTGCTGCAGTCAGGGGCCAATCATTACAGCGTAAAGGGGAACGACAGCACGGAAAAACTGGCGCAGATGATCTACAAACTGCTGAAAAAGTTCGGTGACGGCGGTCCGGCGGCTCCGGAAGCGAAAAAATCCGCGGATGATGAAGCGGACGCGGGGAAAAAAGAGCTGACTGAAGACGATATAGATTTTATCCGCTGACCGTGATGAAACAGACATCGGCCGGCATGCCGTGAAAGGCATGCCGGCTTTTTTTTATCGCCGGGAACACGTCGGCATCCCCACGTCAGGTCGATCCGAAATACCGTCGCTCGCTGCCGGTGGATGCTCCCTGCTCCTGAGAGGGTGTTTCACTCTTTTCGAGCGCAGCTTTCTGCCATTCGTCGAAAATGGCATCCTTGAACTGCATGAATGCATCCTGCCCCTGACCCAGGAACAGCTCGGCCGCGATATTGATATACCCCGCCTGGGCCACGCGCATAAAGGCCCGGATACCGTCATAGGCGGCGCCGAAGTCATCGGCGGTAAAGGTAACGGTCTCGTCATGATAGTCTATGCCGGGTACACCGGCAAGCAGGCTGAGGTCGGCGGGTGGCTGCACCCGAAGACTCGCCGTAACCGGGCCGGTGAGCGCAGCCGATTTCATGGTTCCGATATGTTCGACCGCCCGTCTGGCCGCGGCGGTCATCTCCGCATGCACTTCATCGACCGGTCTCAGTACAGCCGTGTTGATATTCACCGCTTCCTTGACGGTCACGTATTCAAGCCAGGTCATCCAGGAGAGCTGAGCGGCAAGTTTATCGTCTCCCGACACGAAAATGAGCGGAACACGCTCACGCCCCCATGAATAGGCGATAATTTCCGATTCGTTGATGGACATGCCGTTGAGAATCCATTCGGTGCCGAGATTCACCGTGTGTTCACCGAATCCTCCCCCACCGGTGCGGGAATGCATGCCGACAGCGACGATTCCATCGTACTCATTTTCGGTGAGCAGATCCACGTAGGGCTGAAACCGCTCCTTTTTAAAAAGCATCCGGGCCCGCCGGTCCATTTTCTCGAGCAGAATGTCGGGTTCGGGATTGAAACTGCCGTGCGCGTCCACGACAAAGACGGAATCGGCGCCTCCCGCGAACAGTCCTTCAATGACGGCATTGACATCGGCGGTCAGCAGTTCCCTCGCCCTGAAATATTCCGGGCGGGGAAAATCGATGGAGGTGATGATGTCCTGTCCCGAGAGACCTTCCATGTCATAGTAGAGGAGTATCCTGGTCAGACCGTCCCGGTCGGCCCGCGTATCCTCTATTATCCTCGAGCCACCACTGTTCCGGGTACAGCCGCTGCTGAGCAGACTCAGCAGCAGGAAAAAGACAAGAGCAGGCGGGTACGCCGTATCGGCTGGATCTTTCATCTGGTTCACTCCTTCAGGCTGATGGTTCTCATGCTATTGTTTGTAATGGTACGAACATGGTGCCGTTTGGTTTTCGGCGATGAGTTTATTTTTATAAATATACGGTACAGGGTGAAAGAAAAAGCTTTGCGGCCGTGTCTTCACACCCGGTGCCCGGCCGAAAGAGAGAAATAAAAAGGAGGATCAGACGCGGGCATGGCGCTGATCCTCCTTTGGCACTGTATCTGTCGCTGCTGCTATCCGTTATCCTTCATGAATCCCAGCATGAACTCGGTCAGCGCTTCGATGCCCTTCAGCGTCATGGCGTTGTACATGGAAACCCTGATGCCGCCCACGGAACGGTGTCCCTTCAGGCCGCCGAATCCCGCGGCGGAAGCGTCGGCGATGAACTGTTTCTCGAGATCTTCGCTGGGAAGCCGGAAGACCACATTCATGAGGCTGCGGCTGTCCCTGGCAATGGGGGAACGGAAGAAATCGGCATTGTCGTCGATTACTGAATACAGCAGCTTTCCTTTTGCGGCGTTCTCTTTTTCGACCGCTTTCATTCCACCTATGGTCTTAAAGTATTTGAGCACTTCCCTGAGAATATAGATGGAGAATGTCGGCGCGGTATTATAGAGTGAATCCTGTTCCGCCTGAATTTTGTACTGACACATGGAGGGGATCGTGTCCTTGCTCATGTCGATGACATCATCGCGAATGATCACGACGGTGACTCCCGACGGTCCCAGATTTTTCTGCGCGCCCGCGTAGATGAGCCCGAATTTGCTTACATCAAGTTTCCGGGAGAGGATATCACTGGACATGTCGCAGATCAGCGGCACCGTCCCTGAATCGGGGAATACGTGCATCTGCGTCCCGGCGATGGTATTGTTCGATGTGCAGTGCAGGTAGCGGGCGCCAGGGGTCAGCGTGATGCCGTCCATTGCGGGGATGTAGGTGAAGTTGGCATCTTCCGATGTTGCCGCGACATTCACTTTCCCGAAGAGTTTGGCTTCCTTGATCGCCTTTTTCGACCAGGTCCCCGTGTTGATGTAATCCGCGGTCTGATCCTGGCTGAGCAGATTCATCGGGATCATGAAGAACTGGGTGCTGGCCCCTCCCTGCAGGAAGAGAATTTTATAGTTCGCGGGAATAGTCAACAGCTCACGGAGAAGATTCTGGGCTTCGGCGTGAATCGCTGCGTAATCCTTGGCACGGTGACTCAGCTCCATCACCGCCATACCGGTGTTATTGTAGTTGGGAAGATCCGCCTTGATTTTTTCCAGAACCGGCAGCGGCAGCGTGGCCGGTCCAGCATTGAAATTCCAGATACGTTCAGGCATCGCCGTGCTCCTCTATTTGAAGTTTTTCAGAATATCGACAACAGTATCGCCGATCCGGAGAAGGTTTTCTTTTGATGAGGCGCCGATATGGGGTGTCATCTGCACATTGGGTGTGGTCAGCAGGGGGCAGTCCTCGGCCGGCGGATCTGAAAACCAGACGTCGGTGGCGTAGGTGGCGACTTTACCGCTTTTAAGCGCTTCCACCATGTCCTCCTCGACAACGCATTTGCCCCGCCCGGTGTTGACGATGACCACACCGTCTTTCATTTTCGCGATTGTTTTTTTGTTGATCATGCCCTTGGTGTCGACGGTCAGGGGAGTGTGCATGGAGATGTAATCCGCCTGTTTCAGAAGATCGTCGAAACTCATCATCTCGGCCGCATCCGATTTCTCCACGTATTTATCATAGGCGATCACCGTCATGCCGAAGGCCTTCGCCCGCTTTGCCACTTCCTGGGCGATACGGCCGATACCGATGAGACCGAGCGTTTTTCCCATCAATTCGGTCCGCTTCAGCTGCTTTTTCGCCCACTCTCCCTTTTTCATGGTATTGTGGCCCTCGATCAGCCGGTTGGGAATCGCGAGCAGGTGGGCGAACGCCAGTTCCGCCACGGCAACGCTGGACGCCGCGGGCGTGTTGTGTACGGTGATGCCTTTTTCAGCGGCGTATTCAAGATCGACATTGTCGAGCCCCACACCGCCGCGGATGATCAGTTTCAGATTCGGGGCGCTGTCGATATACTCCCGGGTGCATTTTGTCTTGCTCCGGATGAGCACAACATTCGCTTCACCGACCCGGGACGGGTCATCCGTTACTTCTCCGAATTCCTTCAATCTTTCGGGAAGGGAAGGGTCGAACGCGTCAGAGATCAGAATTTTCATCGGATTGTCTCCTTATATCAATGAAAGGACAGTGGGTTCTCCATTTCAATCGAGCACATGAACGACAACACCGCTGGCGAGTTTCGGCTCGAACCAGGTTGATTTCGGCGGCATGACCTCGTTTGCGTCGGCGACCGCGAGCAGCTGGTCGATGGTGGTGGGATGCAGGGAGAAGGCGACACTGAAATCTCCGCTGTCCACAAGACGCTCGAGTTCTCCCAGGCCCCTGATCCCGCCGACAAAATTGATCCGTTTGTCTGTCCGCGGATTTTCGATGCCCAGCACGGGTTTGAGCAGGTTTTCCTGCAGGATGGATACATCGAGCTGTTTTATCGGATCTCCGGCGTCGAAACTGCCTCTTTTTGCTTCCAGCCGGTACCAGACGCCGTTCAGGTACATGCCGAAATGATGCAGCGCCGCGGGTGCATAGGCGGCCCCCCCCGCTTCACTGACGGTGAAACGCTCAGAGACGGCCTCCATGAATGCGGCGGGACTCCTGCCGTTGAGATCCGTGACGACTCGGTTATAATCGAGGATATTCATCTGTTTATCCGGGAAAATGACCGAGAGGAAGTAGTTGTAGGATTCATTGCCGGTATGGGCGGGATTGGCCGCTTTGCGCGCATCCCGCACCCGGGCCGCGGCCGCGGAACGGTGATGACCGTCCGCCACGTAGAGCGCCTCAACGGCGGCGAAGGCGGTGTCCAGCTGCGTGATGACGGCGCGGTCGCCGACGACGTACAGGGTGTGCCGAACGTTGTAATCACCGGTGAAATCGTAGACCGGCTCATCCTGCATGATTCTGTCGATGATCGCGTTGATATCGCTTCGTTCCCGATAGGTGAGAAAGACCGGACCGACCTGGGCATTGAGACTGTCGATATGGGTCATACGGTCGTTTTCCTTGTCCGGACGGGTGAATTCATGCTTCTTGATGATATTCTCTGCATAGTCCTCCACGGAGGCCACCGCAACCAGCCCCACCTGTTCATGGTCACCCATGCGGAGCTTGTATACGTAGTAACAGGGCTGTGCGTCCCTGACCATCACGCCGTCATTGATGAGCCGGGCGAGATTTTCGCCTCCTTTGGCGTACACTTCCGGAGAGTAAAGATCGGTTCCTTCCGGCAGATCGATCTCAGGCTTGTTCACGTGCAGAAACGAGATCGGATTCCCCGCGGCTTTCCGCCTGGCTTCTTCTGAATTGAGAACATCGTAGGGAGGTGAGGCTACTTGGCTGATTTTATCGGGAGTAGGCCTCAGCCCCCGAAACGGTCTGATACGGGCCATAACGTAACTCCTGCTGATTTGGTGTGCTATTCAGGTATAAGATCGAAAACGCGTAGGTTGTTGAGATAGGTGGTAAAGTGGTCAGGTGCGCCGTGTATCCAGAACCCGATTCTGCCTTCTGAGTAAACATCTCCGAAACCGCCCCGGTCTCTGAGATCATGAATTTTTTCCTTGTCTACAAAGAACTGAATACGGTTGCCTGTCTTTGCGGCATTGATAAGATAAAAACGGTTTTGCCTGCAGGGATCCGGGGTTTTACGGGCGAGAAGGAGGGAGCCCGGGTTTTTTCTCAGCCGGCTTCCGTTTTCGTGAAATCCGTCGGGGGTGTAACAGTGATAGGCAACCTGGTAGCTCATCAGATCACCCTGTCCGTAATCTTCAATACGTCCCGTCCGCTCATCGCTGCGCTGGAAAAAGTTCTTGCCGGGCAGGGACTGTGCGCAGAAATGAAGCACGTTCACGCCGTTCGTATCGGGAAGTTCAACTTCATATTCAATGAGAAACGATCCGGAAAACTCCCTGTCGAGCCAGAGCATCACTCCTTCACTGCCCGCGTTCTCCGTTATTTCCATCCGGCCGTCGGGCGTGACAATGACATTGCCGTCACCTTCAATCCGCCAGTTCGTGAGATTTTCGGTGTACGATTCATCGACGATCATCCTGCTCGTGTAGCCGGGGATCGTCATCTGGGACATGACGGCCTGCTGCCTCCGGCATCCCGGCACAGTCAGAATGAGGAGAGCGGGCAGGAGATGCGCTGTCCCGCTGAATGTACGATTTCTGCAGGAACTCATCTGCTTATTTCTTTTCCGGTTTTTCAGTCGTACCCGCTGTTTTGCCGGATTTCGGAGCAGCGGCCTTCTTCGGCTTGTTTTCCGACGCGGCGGGCGCGGCTTTTTTGGCGGCGGGCTTTTTAGCGGCAGCGCTCTTTGCCGCGGTCTTGGCCGGTGCCTTCTTTTTGGTGTCCGCAGCCGTCTTTTTCCCGGCTTCTTTTTTCTTTGCGGTTTTCTCGGGTTTGGCTGTGGAAGCGGCGGCCTCTTTCTTCGGCTTCGGGCTTTCCACTATTTTCTTTTTTGGTGCAACGGCAATCCGTTTTTCAGCGGGGATTTTTGCCTTCAGCCGTTTCAGCCGTGACTTGCGCTTTCGTTTGAGCTGGATTCGTTTTCTGTTTTGCTTACTCTTGCTCCGTCCCATTCTCGACCTCTTACACTAAAAAAAAATACTCTTGTCAATTACTGGTTCTGTTGTCTTACATGAATTCTGCATAATAATGCAGCCATGTAAAACCAAGGTCAGAAATGTAGGCATTTTTTTTAGAAAAATCAACTATTAACTGCATTTTATTATCCGGTACCGGGGAAACGGGGCGGCCGGGGAAGGTGTTCATCCGGAAAAACAGCGAGGTGCCGTGCTGCGGAGCGGAAAAGAAAGAGCGGGGGACGGGATGAGGGTCAGAGCGACAGTTCGGTCTGGCACTGGAACACCGCCCTCGTTTTAACCGGGTGTCCGTAGTCCGGCCCGCTTGCCTGCAGAGAGAGCGCGGCGCAGATGCGAAACCGCCGGCTGAGATGGCAGGCCAGTGATACGGTCCACGCGGCCCCCCTGCCGCTGAGGGGGGAGATGCTCATTGTCCCCGGAACGCTGTTTTCAAAGAGGTAGACCCTGGCATCCCACCCCTCGGTGTCGAACAGGCTGAAACGGGAAGTGACCCGCAGCAGCGACGCGCCGGTGCAGTACCAGGCGAGGGAGAGAAGCTTTCCCCGGGCTGGGGGCGGTCCGTACTCCCCGGCGGCGAAGAACCGGTACCGGACTCGAGTGAAATCGAACCGCGCCTGCAGGCGGGCATGCCGGCGGTACCGCCACTCGACCGCGAGGCGGTACTGCGTCTGCACCCTCTCACCCGTCTGTTTCGCCGGCTCGTACGCGGCAGTGGCCTCTGCTGCCGACAGACCCTGCTTTCTGCGGATCCTGCCGGTGAACAGTAATGATCGCGTCACCTTTTTTCGGCATACGACGCACTGTTCGTTCCAGCGGTTTGTCACGGGAAGGGTAAAGGTCCGCCAGAGCGTGGCGCCCAGGTCACAGTACCAGGCGATGGCGCCCCCTCCCGGAAGGGTGCGGGAGAGCGCAAGATAGGCGCCACTCCGGTTGACCGCGGGTGAGATGCCGGCACAATGGCTGCGGGGATTGTGGAAATCGGGATCGAACCGGTATGCTGAAATCACCAGCGGCAGCAGTGCCGAGCGGATCATGACGGTGAGAACGGCGGCGCCGCCTCCGGCGGATGATATGGCGATCTCGCCTGCGGTGGTGCAGCCGGGCAGATCCAGCATGCCATAGCACCCCCCGACCCTGTTGATTTTTCCCCGAAACGCGTAGTACCCGTCCTCGCGGCTGCCGGGACCGAAGGCGGCGGAGTATGTCGTGTTCGACGCGGTGACACCGAGGCATCCGGCGGCAAACCGGTATTCCAGCACGCCGCCGCAGACGGTTTCGGCCAGCCGGTCCTTGTTACGCTGTTCCGAAGCGCTGACATGGAGGCCGGAAAGGGGAGTGGATGTGACGAGACCCTCGCCGGAGATGACCGCGTCGAGATCTCTCCGGGACACGAAGCCGGCGATGCTGAACGGCCCGACGAGCGCCGAGGCCGCGGCTCCCCGCATGAATCTGTTCTCATCTCCTGAGGCGTAGCCGCGGATGCCCCTGGGCTGTTTGAGCACATGGGCGCCGGGTTCCGCTCCTTTAGGCGCCGCATACGGTCCCCAGCACGAGAGACCCTGGCCGGTCTCAAGGCAGTAATCGCCGAGGAGAATGGTAACGTGGTTCGAGACGGCCGTCCATGCGGCGAAGCCGGCGGCGTGGTCGGCCCATGACGGTTCGCCGCTGTCTTTCTCGATGAGAAAGGCGGCGGAGAGCCGCTCTCCGGCCGAGAGAGTGCATCGCTGCTGCAGCGCGTATCCCCGTTCCGGCGCTGACGACGATGGCGGCGGCCTCTTTGCCGCCGCCGTGACCCGGGCTCGCCAGTGCAGCGCGGGCCGCGCGATGCTGGTCCGGAAGCAGACGACGTCGCGAAGCCTGTCGATGCCGTCAAGAACGGAAGACAACCGCTGCTCGAAATCATCCCAGGAAATGAAGGGCCCCCGGGAGCGCCGCTCCCGGTAGATCGCCAGAGCGGACACGGGGGTGAGGAACGGCAGCCCGCGCATGGTGGGAAGCGTGCAGGAGTTGAGATTGACCGGCCGCCGCCGGTACTCTTCCAGGTCATCGAGCACCGCGGCGGATACGGTGTGCTCGGTGTCGGCGAAGATCGTCTCTTCCAGTTCAGTCTGGGCCCGGGCCGGGTGCCAGCCGCCCCCGGCCAGCAGGAGAAGGATACAGAAGGGAAACGCTTTCATCGGGTATCCCCCGCCATGCCCGCGTCAGCACTGATGGAAAAGGAGTGGGTCTCTCCAAGCAGGGCATGCGCGATGAGGCTGTAATCGAGTGTGAGCGAACCCCGTCTGATGCCGATTCCGAACGTGAGCAGGGGCGGGTCGTGCACCCATCCCGCCCTGAGCAGGAGAAACGGGCAGAGCGGTATTTCGCAGCCGGCGCGCAGCTGGGCCGGTTCGCCCCTGCGCTGGATATAATCACAGCGGCAGGCCGCTCCTTTGCCGCCGAATGTGATACCCGCTTTCATGGTCTGCGGCCGCACGTCCAGCCGGTCCCGCCCGGAAGCGATGGTGACGGCGCATCCCGCGCTGATTCCCGGGGAGACGCGCCAGAGCAGACCAATGGTGCCTGCGGTTCGCAGCCGCCGGTCCCGGGAAACCCGCCGTACCTGTTTCGTTTCAGCGGCACCGCCCACACAGAGGCCCGGGAGCACCTGAACCCCGCAGGCCAGCGTGAGTGACTCTTCGATGTAGAGATCATTGCCGATTCTGTCCCATCCGGCGCAGACCTGCCAGGTCCCGCCGTGGAATCCGGCGCTTACGGCGGCGGAGGCAAGGGAGGGAATGCCGAACGGGCGCCCGATACCCGACGTACATTCCAGGCGGCGGGTGGAACCGGTGGCGGCGGGGTTGTGGAACACCGCCCCGCTTCCGGCTTCGGCGGCGGCGCCGCACAGGCCCATGCCGGCGGACGCCCCGGGCAGATGAATGCCGCACACCCCCTGGGGTGCGGCGGTGAGCAGGGGATACAGGATACTGCATCCCGAGATGATCACGGTGACAGACGGTTTCATGCGCGTTCCTGCGGCGAGTGACTCTTCCTGCAGGTAAGTATAGGTGAAACCGGCCGGGAAAGCAAGGGGAGACTGTTTACAAATAAAGTAGCTTGACAATTGCCGTGAGAATGATAGATTATATATTAAAGGTGTCCTTACAAGGGAGTCTGAAGATGAACGCTGTACCATTTCGGAAGATGAAATTACCCGGGTGCATCACGATCCCGGTGCTGCTTGCTGTCGTCCTGACACAGGCGGCGTCCGCGCAGTTCATCGAGGCCGATGTCACCGTCATGCTCGACCGGCTGCCCCTGGAAAAGCAGCAGGAACTGCGCTATTTTTCCGACAAGGTGACTGATTACATCAACACCCACGCCTGGACGGATGAGCAGTTCGATGAACCGGTACATGTCTCGATTCAGATATTTCTTCAGGACAAGAGTTCGAACTATGAGTCACGGTACAGCGGCAGATTTCTCATCACGAACAATCTCGATCTGCAGCAGTTCGATAAATACTGGCGGTTTCCCTATGAAGAGGGTAATCCCCTGCTTCACGACGAGCATGTGTTCAATCCCCTGACGAGTTTTATCAATTACTATATCTATATTGTGGTGGGATCGGAATACGACAAGATGGGCAAGTACCTGGGAACGCCGTTCTTCGAGAAGGCCAAGCAGATATGTGAGCAGGCGAAGTTCAATTCTCTCTATTCCTACGGCTGGGAAGAACGCGAACTGAGAATAAACGAGATTCTCAGCGAGGCGAATCTCTCTTTCCGGGCGATGAAGGACCGTCTCTATCTCGGCTATTCCTATGCAGGCGATGTCGACAGTGTCGCCCGCAGGTATGTGGGTGAAGCCGTGGATATGCTGGCGGAGATTCTCACCGAACATCCCGGCGATGAGAAGGCTCTCGAGTTTCTGCAGGCCCACTATATCGACATTATGGATATATTCTCATATGATAACAATATCCTGAATACGTTTATCAGAATCGATCCCGATCACGCCGATACCTACAGAAAATATCTGAATAAATGACATCTTCCGGGGGCTGTCCCGAACGTCCGTTTTATGACGGCCCCCGCGTACCTCCTCTTTTCAAAGCGTATATTTCTGCCCTTGCTGCGGTATTTCCACCGCAGCGAATCCGCTTTCCCTGATCTTCCCGGCGAGATGCTCCGCCGATTCCGGTTCTCCGTGGACGATGAACACTTTTTTCAGGCGGTTCCGGTTAAGTCCCAGGAAATAGGTAAGGAGTTCATCCTGGCCGGCGTGGGCGCTGAAGCCGTCGAGGATCGTCACCTGCGCCTTCAGCGGGATCTCTTCCCCGAAAATGTGCACCAGCGGCTGGCGTTCCGCAATGCGTCTGCCGAGGGTGTTCTCGGCCATGAAACCGACGATGAGCACGGTGTTCTTGCTGTTTTGAATATTGTTCCGCAAATGGTGCAGAATCCGGCCGGCTTCGCACATGCCCGAGGCGGAAATGATCATGCACGGTTCGGTGCTGTCGTTCAGCAGCCGTGAGTCCTCCACGTGGCGGATATAGCGCAGACGGTAGAATCCGAATGGATCCTGGTTGTTGTTGAGAAATTTTTCCCGGGTCTCTTTGTCGAAACATTCGGGATGGAGCCGAAAAGCCTCGGTGATATTGACCGAAAGGGGGCTGTCGACATAGATGGGGATCTCAGGAAGGGCTTTTTCATTGAACAGTTCATGCAGCACGTAGACCAGCTCCTGGGTTCTGCCCACTGAAAACGAGGGCACGATAATTTTTCCCCCGCGGGCGATTGTTTCGTCAACGACCTGCCGTACATCCTCTTTCATGTCCACGACCGGCTTGTGCGTCCTGTCGCCGTAGGTCGATTCAGTGATAAAGTAGTCGGTCTCCTTTACCTGAACGGGATCCTTGATCACCGGAAGATGTTTTCTTCCCAGATCGCCGGTAAAGGTGAGAATTTTTGTCCCGTCATCCTCTCTGATTTCAAGAACGACAATCGCCGAACCGAGAATGTGGCCCGCATCGAGAAACCGCAGTGTCACTTCCGGACTGATGGGAAGGGGCCGGTCGTATCCGATGCCGACGAACTGGCCCATGCACTGTTCCGCATCGGCCATGACATAGAGCGGCTCGATTTCCGGCAATCCTTTCTCCCGGTGTTTCTTGTTGACGAATTCCGCATCCTTCTCCTGAATATGGGCGGAATCACGCAGCATAATGGACACGAGATCATGGGTGGCGTGGGTGCAGTAGATATTGCCGGTAAACCCCTGTTTCACCAGCTGGGGGATGTTGCCGCTGTGGTCGATATGGGCATGGGAGAGCACCATCATGTCGATGGAAGCAGGGTCAAAGGGAAGAGTGCGGTTTCGTTCGAACGCCTCTTTGCGGCGGCCCTGATACAGCCCGCACTCGAGCAGTATGGTAGTGCCGTTCACGGTAAGCAGATGCATGGACCCGGTTACCGTCCTCGCCGCACCTAAAAACTGAATGTCGAATGGCATCACTATCCTTTCCTGTTACAATTCTCGAATTCATTGCCTGCAGCTATAATGTACAAACCCCGGAAGCCGATTCCAAGCGGCGATTCCGGCTGAAGCGGTTTTTCGGTTGATTTTGTCAGGATTAATTATATACTGTTACTGCACACCAGCAAGGAGCGATATATGACCGTTGATATGAGAAGCGACACGTTCACCAAACCGTCGGCGGCGATGCGCCGCGCCATGGCTGAAGCCGAAGTGGGAGACGATGTGTTCAGGGAGGATCCCACGGTAAACCGCCTGGAGGAGACCGTTGCCCGCATGCTGGGCAAAGAGGCGGGACTGTTCGTGACCTCCGGCACCATGGGAAACCAGGTCGCCGTCTACACACATACCCGGCCGGGAGATGAAGTGATTCTCGACGCCGATGCCCATATTTTTTACTATGAAGCCGGTGCTCCGGCCATGCTCTCATCGGTGCAGCTGCGCCCCTGCGCGGGGCTCGACGGCATTCTCGGGGCCGGCCAGATCGAACCCCTGATACGGCCCGAAAACATCCACTTCCCGATTACCCGCCTCATCTGTCTCGAGAATACGCTCAACAGAGCGGGCGGCCGCATCTTCCCGCTCGAGGAGATACAAAGGATCCGCCGGCTTGCCGACGACTACGGTCTGAGGATGCATCTGGACGGTGCCCGGCTGTGGAACGCGGCCGTTGCCTCCGGGGACTCGCTGGCCGAGATCGCCGCGCCCTTTGAATCGGTTTCCGTCTGTTTTTCCAAGGGACTGGGAGCGCCGGTGGGGTCGCTGCTTGCCGGTGACGAGGAGTTCATTCAGCGGGCCCGGCGTTTCCGCAAGGTCTGCGGCGGCGGCATGAGGCAGGCGGGCATTATCGCCGCCGGGGCGCTGTACGCGGTTGAGCACAATATCGAACGGCTGCGGGTGGATCATGAACGGGCGGCCCTGCTGGCGGCGGGCATCGCCGGTCTGGACGGCATTGAAATCGATATGGACTCCGTCCAGACAAACATTGTGTTTATCCGGATAGTCCATCCCGGGAAAAACGCACAGCAGATTACCGCAGAGCTCGCCGAGCTCGGGGTGCTGGTTCTGGCCCTTGGTGACCGGATCAGGGCCGTCATGCACCTCGATCTGCCCGATGACGGGGTCGAACGGGCCGTCGCCGCCTTCTCCCGGGTCTGCGCCTCCTGACGGCGCCCTGCCGGGGTCATTTATTCAAGAAAAATTTCCAGATCAGCAGCCACGCCGCGATGGCCGCTACTGCGATCAGCAGCACCGGCAGGCCGCCCCGCTGGGCGACGAGCAGCACCGCGGTCGACGTCCAGATACCGCCGCCCATCACCGGTTCGTGCAGCAGCTGCTTGTATCCGAACGCCTCAGAGGCATCGGTCTTCTGCCCGGGATCCACGATGCGCAGCAGCAGCAGACCGGTGGCGGTCACTCCCATCGATTTTCCCATCTCGGCAATCGCCCGTTCAAACCAGAAGGCGGGCAGCATGCGGCGGGCGAGAAAGACCACACAGAAAATATTCCAGACAATCCCGCCCAGAACGATCACGGCCAGGGGAACGATCCCTTCAGCGATGACTTCCAGCCTGATGGTGGCGATGGCCGCGACTACGAGAAAATCGAGGGCCGTGCCGGCCAGCCGCTGCATCAGCGTGTGGTCTATGGGTGATGTCCTGAAGAAGCGGGTAATGCCGAGCTGTACGAGCAGCCCGCCGATCATACAGAGGGGAAAGAGGGGAAACCCGGCGAAGAGGCGCAGCCCCTTGGGGTGAAACAGTATCTCTTCGAGCCAGGCGAGTCCCTGTTTTATGCCGAATCCGATCAGCACCGCCAGCCCGATGATGGCAAGGTGCAGGGCGAGACTGTCCACCGAGTCCGCGGATACCGTCTGGGAGCCGGCGCTGGGACGTTTGTCCAGGGGGTAGAGGCCGGACAGCTCCTCTTCGGTCATTTCGCCGATCGGTTTAAAGGTGGTGATATACCGTTTTTTCGCGGCCCAGTTGATGAGGACGATGCCGGCGATGATCGCGGAGATGATGCCGGCCGTGGCGGAGGCAAGGCCGAAGTCGCCGCCCTCGGCCCATCCGAGCTGGGTGAAAGTGTCGCGGAGGCCGCCGGCGGTGCCGTGTCCGCCTTCAAATCCGATGGGCAGGACGGCCCCGAACAGGTCAGGCAGATGATATATCCTTCCCAGAAAGGCGAGGACCAGCCCCAGTCCAATGACCCACTGGCCCCAGGCCACGATCTGCCCGTATGCCAGCTGCGGCCCCGCCTTTTTCCAGATTTCAGACATGGAGGGAATCGCCACTCCCAGGAAAAGAGCGGAGAACACGATATTGATGAGAAATCCCGGTAATTCCGTCCAGCCCGCCGTCCATGCGGCGGGAAAGGACCGGCCTGAGATCTGGACGATGGCCAGGCCGATGAGCCCCCCGATCACGGCCGACGGGAGGTAGAGTTTCTGAAGGGGCCTGATCAGGAGACGTAACGCTTTGCCGATGAGCAGCAGCAGACAGAGACCGGTGAATGAGGTGACGATGGTCATATGATTCTCCTTGGATTAGACCCTGTCAGGGTCATACGGCATGGTCCTCTTCCGGAACGGCCAGTTCCCCTTCAGAATGGGCGATGACCACCGCTGCGGAGGCGTCGCCGGTGATATTGAGCGTGGTCCTGAACATGTCGAGTATCCGTTCGACCCCCAATATCAGCGATATCCCCTCCAGGGGAATCCCGACCTGTTTCAGGACGATGACCAGCATGAGGATCCCGACGCCGGGCGCGCCTGCTGTCCCGATGGCGGCGAGGGTCGCTGTGAGCACGATCAGCAGCTGGTCCCCGATGGACAGTCCGATGCCGTACACCTGGGCGATGAACACCGCTGATATGCCCTGGTACATGGCCGTCCCGTTCATGTTCACCGTGGCCCCCAGCGGCAGCACGAAGCTGGCGATGTCATTGGGGACGCCCAGCTTTTCTTCGCAGGCCTTGATGGTCACAGGGAGGGTGGCGGAGCTGGAACTGGTGCTGAAGGCGATGAGCTGCGGTTCCCTGATGCCTTTGATAAAGGTGGATGCGGGCATGCCGGTGAACAGTTTTACCACGACCGGGTAGGTGAAGTTGAGCAGGATCATGCCGAAAATGGTGATCAGGCTGTATTTGACCAGTGAGAGCAGAATGTCCAGGCCGAAGCTGCCGACCACGGAGGCGATGAGGGCGAACACGCCGTAGGGCGCGAATGTGATGACGATATGCACGATCCTGATCATCGCTTCGTTAATGCCGTCGAAAAATCTGAGCACCGGATCGGCTTTTTCCCCGGGGATCAGGGCCAGGGCGATGCCGGTGAAGATGGCAAAGAAGATGATCTGCAGTAGTGTTCCCTGACTCATCGACGCCACGGGATTGGTGGGAATGATATTGATCAGCGTCTGCACCGGACTCTGGGATGCTTCCGTCCCCGCGATCTTCAGGTCCGCTTCTCCGCTGAAGTTCGCCATCAGCTGCTCCTGTACATCGCCGGGAAGCCCGGCCCCGGGCTTGAGAATGTTCGCCAGCATGAGACCGATACAAATCGCGAAGGCGGTGTAGACCAGGTAGTAGGTGAGGGTCTTGACCCCGATTCTGCCCATTTTTTTCGGATCGCCGAGGCTGGCGGTGCCGGTGAGCAGCGAGGCGAACACCAGGGGGATGACGATCATTTGAATGGAGCGGATAAACGCGGTCCCCACCGGTTTGATCTCGGCCACGGGCGCCGCCAGAAAGAGCCCGGCGGCCGTTCCGAGCACCAGTCCGAGAAGTATTTTCGTGTATATCTGAAGCGGCACTGTTTTTTCGAGCAGCAGGAAAAGGGCGGTGAAGAGGGCCGTGATACGCAGCACCTGCAGAATCACCGGCGGCAGGAACCCCCACAGCTCCGGAAGGAGGTAGAACAGACATGAAACCGCAGCCAGCAGCAGAGCGGCCGCGACGGTGAAGATCCGGGGTGCGGGACGTGTCGTCATCGGGTATCTCCGAATGGTGGTGATGAAACAGGCGTGGAGACAGTATAAAAAAAAATGGATAATAATCAAAATGAAAACTTGCGCCGATCCCGCAAAACGATTATCTTAGACCTGTTATGACAGCCAATGAGACGATCACCCGCATCATCAGAGAGAAAGACTCTCTGATCTGCGTCGGGCTCGATGTACGCCCCGACCGCATCCCCGAACGGATAATGGCCATGCCCGATCCGATATTCGCATTCAATAAACGGATCATCGACGCCACCGCCGATCTGGTTCTCGCCTATAAGCCCAACCTTGCCTACTATGAAGCGCTGGGAACGGAAGGCTGGGACCTCCTCAAACGGACGGTGGACTATATTCCCGACGGCGTCATCACTATCGGAGACGCAAAACGGGGCGATATCGGGACCACCGCGGAGCACTACGCCAGGGCGCTCTTTGATCTCGGGTTCGATATGGTAACCGTGAACCCCTACCTGGGAATCGATTCGGTGCGGCCGTTTATTGAAGACGAAACCCGGGGCGTGTTTGTGCTCTGCCTGACATCGAATAAAAGCAGCCGCGATTTTCAGTATCTCAGCGCCGACGGGCGGCCGCTCTATCTGCATGTGGCCGAAACCGTTTCCCGCTGGAACGAGAGGGGGAACTGCGGCCTGGTTGCCGGCGCCACCCATCCCGGGGAGCTGACCGCGATCAGAGAGGCGGCCCCTGATCTGCCGTTTCTCATTCCCGGCATCGGCGCCCAGGGCGGCGACCTGGAGGCGGCGGTGCGGGAAGGCACCGATACCCGCGGCGAGGCTGCGGTGATCAATTCCAGCCGGGGAATCATTTACGCCTCATCCGGAGATGATTTCGCCGATGCGGCCCGGAGGGAAACCGAAAAACTGCGGGAAGCGGTCAATCGTGTCCGTGCGGGCAAGCATCCAACCTGAACCGAACAGCAACGCAAACAGAGAAAGGCCGGTGTATGACATTACAGCGCGATGATGTATTGACGATGTTCAGTGAAAGCGGGGCCCTGCTCAAGGGACATTTTCTGCTCACGTCCGGGATGCACAGCGACACCTATTTTCAGTGTGCGAAAGTGTTTCAATATCCGGAAAACAGCGACATGCTTTGCGCGGATATTGCCGACCATTACCGTACCGCTGCCATCGACACGGTGGTTTCGCCCGCGGTGGGGGGCATTGTCTTCGGACAGGATCTGGCCAGGCATCTCAAGGTCCGGTCCATTTTTACCGAACGGGTCGATGGCCGGATGACGCTGCGGCGGGGCTTTGAGATCAGGGCCGGTGAACAGATTCTCGTTGCCGAGGATGTGACGACAACCGGCGGATCCGTAAAGGAAGTGATCGAGCTCGTCCGCGCCACGGGCGGGAAGGTCGTGGGGGTCACCGCAGTAGTCGACAGAAGCGGCGGCAGCATCGATTTCGGCGTGCCCTACCATTCGCTGATCGAGATGGAAGTGAAGAATTATCAGCCGGAAGAGTGTCCGCTCTGTAAAGGGGGGGATGTGCCGGTGAAACCGGGAAGCAGGGGCCTTAACCGTACCTGATCAGTCGGCTGCGGTCTCCTGGTCGCGGCCCGCAATCGCGGTCGCCAGGGACTGCAGTTCCTCATCGGGCACCGCTTTCCCGTTTTTGACGATTCTGCAGGTGAGTATGTCCCGCCCGCCCTTTTCCAGGCGGCTCAGTGTCATGTCGTAGGGTTCGAGAATATCGAGCACTCGCTGCAGCAGGTATTGTTTCCCCGGGTAGGATACGCAGATCAGGGAAGAGACCGGCGCGGATTCTCCCGAGGGCAGCGGCCGTTCCACCTGCTGGGTTTTTATCTTGATCAGATCGTCGTTTTCCTTCAAAGCGTTGAGCATCTCCAGGGTGATCCTTATATGGGCCGCGATCTCATCACCCGAGGCGCTGATGCGGAAGAAATCCTCGATGCCGTAATACAGCTCCCGAACAACATTTTTGTCGATATCCTTCAGACGCTGCCTGATCGCCTTTAATTTCGCGGTATCCAGGGTACGCATTCCCTCGTCAAAATCCCTGAAGTCTCCCAGCGCCTCGTGCACCTTTTCCTTGATCGTGCGGTAGATCTCCTCGGTGTTTTCGATGGCGGTCAGGTGCGCCCTGAGATCGATGATAAAGACCTCGGTGTTGCTGAATGATTTCGGCGGTTTCACGGCCATGATGTGGAAGCCCGGGACCGTCTCCAGCAGATTGACCGTGTTTATCACCAGCTTTCTTCTGATCCCCTCCGATTTAAGCACCACGACGATGATCTTGAAGTCGATGAACAGATCAGTGGTCTGGGACACGCTCTGGTAGACCTGGGTGGACTGGGTGGACTGGGTTTCCCGCACCAGCAGGGGGATGATCGCCCGGGCGTACTGCTCGAACCCTCCCGTTGAATTGATCCACTGGGCCCTGTCCCGGTGCTTGTTGAGCACCATTTTCGAGAAAGCGTCCTTCAGCCGTTTCTGCTCCTCTTCCGTGAGAGGATTTCCCGTGGAGTCCACGAATTCGATCCTGAACAGTGAAATTCCCGTTGCGGTGGTGAATTCCTTGTTGTGCTTCATGACGAAGCGGGGAATGACCAGTTCGATGGTTTTAAGGCAGTCTTCCAGGTGGAGCATGTGCGCCGGCCCGGCGACGGTGATACCGGTAAAGACGCCTTCCGTGTTGGTGGTGAAATTGCGGATATCGAGTTCGATGGTCGACCCGCTCTCGTGGGCGCTTTTAAGGAACCGGTGATTGAGGACGATCTGGCGGGAGATGTCTTCCACTTTTCTGTTTTCGATATAATCCCGCGAACGGGCGGCAAAATATTTGACCGCTTCTCCGTTCATCCCGATAATCCGGTCGAGATCATCCTCGTTGTAGGAATTCTCGATCTCCTTGATGACTCGTCCGTAGAGTTCCAGTTTCTTGAATTCTTCCGAGAGAAGGTAGGTTTTTGCGCTGGTGCCGACCGCGGCTCCCTTGATTTTCTGGATGATCCCGGCGCGGCTGTCGATGAGGCGCTGCCGTTCCTCGGCGGTGGCGGTCTGGATGCCGATGAGAATGATCCCCAGGTTCTCACTGTTTTTTACCAGGGAAATGCCTTTGGCGAAATAGATGTTCCACCCCTCCTCGTGCACCACGCCGGTGCAGGTGTCGTTCAGCCCCGGCCAGTCGACGCTCAGCACACCGAACGTGATTACCGACCCGCCGTTCTTTACCCGGTATGCCTCCGCGGTGGCGGTGATGATCTTTTCATTCTGTCTGGATTCCCAGTCGTTGAGGAGCTTGATGAAGAGCGCCTGCTGATGCTGCAGGGGGAAATACTTCTGGGCGTTCCTGATGTCGGTGAGATACCCGTGTATCGTTTCATCGCCGAGATCGATCTCGTATGATGCAGACAGTATCGCCTGTATAGCCTCAATATCTTTTTTCATGGCTCTGTTCCTTCGGGATGGGGCTGTGTATCGGTGTGTATGCGATTATCTGCGTATGTAACATACGAAATTTTTTGCCTGTGTTCAACAAGAAAAGCATGACGGTGCCACCCGGCGGCCGGGAAGAAAGGGAGAAAAGATAAAATCGGTGCTTGCAGTCTACGTAAACATTTTGTACATTATATATCTTTAGAAAAACGGACATGGAACATGTTCGTAAGAACCATGAAAACAGGGCTGTTTTACGATAGAGTTTGCAGAAAAAATAGATCGGCTGCTGCCGCGGGTGATGCGTCCCGGACGCTACGCGGGAAATGAGATACACCGCATCGTCAAAGATCCGGATGCGGTCAGCCTGCGTTTCGCCCTGGCGTTTCCCGATCTTTATGAGATCGGGATGTCACATCCAGGGTTCGAGATACTGTATCATGTCCTGAACCGGCAGCGCGATATCGCCGCCGAGCGTGTCTACGCCCCCTGGATCGATCTGGAAACGCTGCTTCGCGCCGAAGGTCTTCCGCTTTTTTCACTGGAGACATGGACGCCCCTCCGTGAATTCGACATCGTGGGATTCACCCTGCAGTATGAACTGCAGTATACCAACATTCTTTCCATGCTGGACCTTTCGGGTATTCCCCTGAAAGCCGCGGACAGAACCGCGGACGATCCCCTGGTGATTGCCGGCGGTCCCTGCGCCTTCAATCCCGAGCCGCTGGCCGTTTTTTTCGATGCCGTGGTTCTGGGAGATGGTGAGAAAGCCGCGGTCGAGGTCGCCGGAGCGGTGCGTGACGCCGGTAAAGCGAGCCTGACGCGACTCGAGACCCTGCGTTCCCTGGCGTCTCTCCCGGGCGTGTACGTGCCTTCGCTGTATGACATCACCGAAAAGGGAGCGGTGCCCCGTGACCCCCTGGCGCCGGCCATGGTGACCGCGAGAACCGAACCGGGACTCCGCGAAGAGGATTATCCCGAAGCGCCCCTTGTGCCGCTTATCGAGGTCACTCATGACCGTTTAAGCCTGGAAGTGATGCGGGGGTGCACCCGGGGCTGCCGGTTCTGCAGCGCCGGCATGATCTACCGGCCGGAGCGTTCCCGCTCCGCCGACGCGCTGATGAAGCACTGCCGCTCGGCGGTCGCAGCCACCGGATACGAGGAGATATCCCTGGTCTCACTCTCGACCTCCGACTATCCGGAACTGCCCGCGCTGCTGCGGAAACTGCGCGACTGGGCCCTGAGCAAGCAGATTACGGTATCGTTTCCCTCTCTGCGGGCGGAAACCTTCACCGGGGAAATGGCGGAATTCGCCGGGGGATTCAGAAAATCGGGACTGACGCTCGCTCCGGAGGCGGGGACCCAGCGGCTGCGTGATGTGATCAACAAAAACAACACCGAAGACGATCTGCTCACTTCGGTGCGGACAGCGTTCGAAAACGGCTGGAAACGGGTAAAACTCTATTTTATGATCGGTCTGCCGACTGAAACCGATGAAGATCTGCAGGGGATCGCCGATCTGGTGAAAAAGGCGGCGGCCATCGCCAGACAGGGCGGCAGGGGGGAGATATCGGTCGCGATCTCGCCCTTTTCACCCAAACCTCACACGCCGTTTCAATGGGAGGCGCAGGACACACCCGCTGAACTGGAGCGGAAAGCGGTGCTGCTCACCCGGGCGATACCCCGAAAGGGGACCAAGCTGCACTGGCGCAACCCGGCGGTGTCCCGCCTGGAAACCGTTCTCGGCCGCGGCGACCGGCGTCTCGGCGCGGTCATCCTGCGGGCCTACGAAAAAGGGGCGCGCTTCGATGCCTGGACCGAACAGTTCAATCCCCGGCTCTGGGACGAGGCATTCCAGGAGTGCGGGCTCGCATACGAAATGTATACCGGTGCGATCCCGACCGGTGCGGTGCTCCCCTGGGACCATCTCGGCAAGGGCATCGGCAGGGAATTTTTCCTGAAAGAAAGGGAAAAGGCCTTCGCCGCCCAAACAACAGCGGACTGCGCCGCGGGGCCCTGTGCCGTCTGCGGTCTCATGGCCCATCCGGTCTGCGTCAAGACGCGGAACCGGTCTTCGGAAAGCGCCGCTGCCCTGGACGCAGGGAGTGAAGCACGGGGATACGGGCGCGGCAGAAAACGGATCCCGCATCCGGAACTGCCGAAAAAGATCCGTCTCGAATACCGGAAACAGGGGCGGGTGCGGCTGACATCGCATCTCGATGTCGTGCGTATGTTCGTCAGGGCCTTTCGCCGGGCGAATATTTCGCTGGCGATGAGTCAGGGGTTCAATCCGCATCCGAAACTTGCGCCCGGCCCACCCCTTCCCCTGGGCTTCAGCAGCGATGCCGAGTATATGGACGCGGAGATCGTCGGGCCGCTGCCCGATCATTTTCCGGACATCATCAACCGTACTCTGCCGGAAGGGCTGACCGTCACCGGCTTTCGCTGGGTGTACAAGAAAGTGGCGTCTCTCAGCAGTCAGATCGATCTGCACCGGTACCGCATCGTGCTCTCCGATAGGGTGGATCTGGGGGAGACGAAGCAGCGGATACACGATTTTATGCACACAAACCGCCACCTGGCGGAACGGACAAAAAAGGGCCATACGGTTACCGTGGAGATCAGGCAGTATGTCACGGAACTGTCGCTGCACGGCAACCGCCTCAGTCTGACACTGGCGACAGGTCCGGCGGGAACAGCACGGGTGCACGAGATTCTCGATGCGATCTTCCCGGACAGCGATCATGAGGCTGCGGTAACGGAAATAACGCGGGAGGCACAGCTCGTGCGCATGCACGGGGAAGCCGTATCCCCGCTTGACATTGTATAGGAACAGTGTATGAAGAAGGAAATTATCATCAATACCTCCTCCAGTGAATCCCGAATCGCGATTCTTGAGGATGGGGAGCTTGTGGAGCTGTATGTGGAACATCCGGAAAATCAGCGGATGGTGGGCGATATTTACAAAGGGAAGATCGAGAATATCGTCAAAGCGATTCAGGCCGCCTTTGTCAATATCGGGCTGGAACAGAACGGTTTTCTCTCTTTCGCGGATTTTGACGAGGAATTCATCTCCTGCGCGGAGCGGGTCGACAGCGACGAGACGCCGTCCCGGCGCAAGGGGCGTTCAAAATCGGGCCGCCGCGCTCATATGAGGATCGGTGACGAACTGCTGGTCCAGGTGACCAAGGAGCCGATAGGAACCAAGGGGGCCAGGCTGACCTCCTCCATTTCCCTGCCCGGCCGGTTTATCGTTCTGGTGCCCAACGATGACAGCGTGGGTGTTTCCCGTAAAATAAACAACGGAAAAGAACGAAGCAGGCTCAGAAGGATCGCGAAGAGCCTCCGCCCGGAAGGATTCGGGCTCATCGTCCGCACCGTGGCGGTGGACAAGGATATTCAGGTGCTCAAGAGCGACCTGGAGTCTCTGCTGAAAAAATGGGAAAAAATTCTCGCTAAAAGCAAGAGCCAGGCCTCGCCGGGGCTGATTCACAAGGATTTGGGCATTACGTCCAGTGTCATTCGGGATCTTTTTTCTCCCGACATCAGTCAGCTGGTGGTGGATTCCCGCAAACTCTACAGCGGCATTAAAAAATACCTCAGGGATGTCGCCCCCAATCTGCTCCCCAAACTCGAACTCTACAGGAGTAAAACCCCGATCTTCGACAGTTTTCAGATCGAGGACGCGATCACCAAGAGCCTTTCCCGGAAGATCTGGATGAAAAGCGGCGGCTACTGTATTTTTGACCAGACGGAAGCGCTGATGGTCGTGGATGTCAACAGCGGCCGCAGTGTGAAAGAAAAGGATCATGAGCAGAACGCGCTGAAAACGGACCTGGAGGCCGCCGAGCTGATCGCGAGGCAGCTGCGGCTGCGGGATATCGGGGGAATCATCGTCATCGATTTTATCGATCTGATGAAAGAGGTTAACCGCAGCAAGGTGGTCTCCGTCCTGAAAAAGGAATTGAGCAAGGACAAGGTGGCATTCGACATTCTCCCCATGAATAATTTCGGGCTCGTCAGTTTGACCCGGAGCCGTGTCAGACCGAGCCTGCTCTACCGCTACTCCGAACCGTGTCCGCGGTGTGAAGGCCTGGGAAGAGTGCCGGCGAAATCCGCGGTGATCACGCAGATCGAGAGAAAAATTCAGCAGATCAAGAAAAAGACGGGACAGCGCCGGTTCCTGCTTCAGGTCCATCCCGCGGTGGCCGCGTACCTGAAAGAGGGCACCATGAGCATCGTGCGGCATCTGATGCTGAAGTTTTTCGTCACTATTAAAATTGTCGAAACCCGGGAAATGCTTGATAACGAGTTTGAGCTCACGCCGCTGAAAAAGGATGAAAATTCCTGATATGAGCAATTAGCACTTGACATGAGATGATTTAATTCATAAATTTAACGTCTATTGAAAAACGCTGATCTCTTGAGGGAGGAACTATACAGGCATGTATGCGATTGTCGAAATAGGCGGAAGCCAGTGGAAAGTCGAGCAGAAGAAGGTGATCCGTGTTCCCAGCATGGAAGCGGAAAACGGTAAAAAGGTGACCTTCAGTGAGGTTCTGCTGGTTGTTGATAATAAAAACGTGGAAATCGGAACTCCCTATGTGAAGGATGCGGTTGTCGAGGCCACGGTGCTGGGGCAGGGTCGGGACAAAAAAGTGCTCGTATTTAAAAAGAAGCGCCGCAAGAACTACAAGGTGCTCAAAGGCCACCGGCAGGGCTTTACCGAACTGAAGATAGACAGTATATCGGTGGGAGGCAAAAAATCGAGCCAGGCGGCGCCGGAACAGAAAGCGGCGAAACCCGCTTCGGAAAAAGCCGAGGCGAAAAAGGCACCGGCCGCCAAAACCGTCGCCAAGCCCGCTGCCAAAAAATCCGCTGCGAAAACAGGCGCCGCGAAACCGGCTGCCGGGAAAACCGGTTCCGGAAAGACAGCCAAGCCGGCAGCCAAAAAGACCGCGGCAAAACCGGCAGCCAAGGCCCCCGCGAAAGACGCTGATAAAAAGAAGGAATAACAGGCTATGGCACATAAAAAAGGCGTTGGAAGTTCAAAGAACGGCCGCGACAGCAATGCACAGCACCTGGGCATCAAGCGGTTCGGCGGCCAGAAAGTCATTGCCGGGAACATTATCGTCCGTCAGAAGGGAACGAAATTCCATCCCGGTATGAATGTCGGCAGGGGAAAAGACGACACGCTCTTCGCCCTGGTTGACGGCAAAGTGCAGTTCGAAAAAAGGAACAACAGACGGCACGTGAGCGTCATCCCGTAAGAGACGCGCTCGACCCTGTATAAGGCTGCCCGGCTGCCCGGAGCAGCCTTTTTCGTTCCTGTCTCCCCCGTAGAATCTGCTTGCTATTTTCATGATAACATTGTACAATAGACTGTCCCGGCGGGGAACCGGACCGCGCATTCGTCCGTTTAATACTACCGGGAACGAAGGATTACATTGAGAAGAAGGGAGACATAATGAAGAAATACACACTTTTACTCCTTTCCGCGCTTCTTGTGTCTGTACTGCTGATATCCAGCTGTTATACGGTTGTCGCCGTCAGGGAACGGCCCGTCAGATATGAAAACACCGACGACTACTACGACGAATCCCTTGACGAAGAGTACGGATGGGATGACAGCGACGAGGATGTCTCCGTGATTGAACGCCACTACATCTACGGAGATATCTGGACCGGATCGGTATTTTTCGATCCGTACTGGGATGCACCCCTCTGGTACGGCTATTCATACTACAGCCCCTACTACTACAGCCCTTACTATTTCCGCTCCTACTACGGATACCCGTACAGTTACTGGGGATATAACAGGTGGAGCTACGGGTACTGGGGCTATTATGATCCCTACTACACCTACTGGTACGGGTATTACAGCGCCGCCCCCGAGAAGAGACGGGCCTTTGACAGACGTGATCTGCGGTATACCCGGGACCGGGTCGACAGCCCTTCGGTGATCACGACCTCGCAGCGCAGTACCATCCTGGCGAAATCCGCGGCCACCGGCAGCGCATCGTCCGTCAGCAGCCTGCGCCAGCGCAGCACTTCCGCAGGCAATACCGGGGCCACCGGATCCTCACGGCGCATCAGATCCGCCGATACGGGGACATCTTCACCGCCCGTAACCACCGGAACCAGGTCCGCGGTTGTGCGAAAGAGCGGCACGTCGTCCACACAATCCACGTCCCGCACCACCACCAGAACCCGCAGCGGCAGCTCCGCCAGGCGCAGTTCCGGCAGCAGTTCGGGCAGCAGTGTCAGCGGACGGTCATCCGGCAGCTCGGGCTCCGGCAGCTCTTCCGGATCCGGAAGCCGGTCCAGCGGTTCACGTTCCAGCGGGAGCAGCACCAGAACACGAAGACGTTAACGAGTATGTACATATAAACACATCGTGCAGCGCTTTTACCGCTTTGACGGTGAAGGCGCTGTTGACTTTTATCATGATGGCAATGGAAGCGCCGGCATTCAGATCCGGTGCGGTACCCGGAAAAACGAAGAGTTCTTGGAGGCATAGATGAAAAAGAGTGTGTGTGTATTGCTTATTCTTGCGGCGGCGGCGGCGGGCAGCGCCCAGGATGTACCCCTTCTCTGGGGATACCGGTGGCCCGCGGGCGGCAGCTCATCGGCAATGGGCGGGGCCGGAACCGCGGTTCCGGACGGACAGAACGCCTTTATCTATAACCCGGCACTGCTGGGGGAGGTTCGGACGACCCAGATCTACGGATCGTTTGTCCGGACATCGCTGACCGGGAGCACCACCGTTCTGGGAGATGCGGGCGGTGAAACCCTCGTCAACACGGAACTCACCAATATCGGCATTGCCGTTCCGCTGCCGACAAGCAGGGGATCGCTGGTATTCGGTGTCGGCTACCAGAAGATGCGCGGATACGACCGGTCCCTGTATGGCGAAGAATTCGACGACAGCCCCGGCGATTCGGTAACCTACACGCTGACGGAAATGGAAGCCGGCGGCCTGGGAAGAACGGCCCTGGCGGGAGCGATTGAAGTGGCACCGAACCTGTTCCTGGGCGGAAGCCTCAATTTCTGGAGCGGGACCAACGATTATACGCTGCAGTCCTCCATGCTCGATGCACCCTTTAATATCTGGACCTTCAGCGACTCCACGGCCATAGACAATATTTACACCCGGCTTTCGGGGGTCAACGTCACCTTGAGCGGGCTCATGAAGGTCTCACCCGCGGTAATCCTGGGGGCCTCTATCCATTCGCCGCTGACGCTTCGCTGCCGGGAGGAGTGGACTGCCGACACCTATATCGATTGGGATGACGGCGAGCGGGTCTATGATGTGTCGGACGAGGGCAGCTACACCTACCGCGTCGCCGCCCCCTGGCAGTTCCGGCTGGGCGGATCGGCCCGTCTCGGTCCGCTGCTCCTCGCCGCCGATATCGAACTCAACGATTACAGCAGCATGGAGTACAAGGACGAGCCGCCCTATATCGATCTTACCAAGACGGACGTCAACATGGATATTCGCCGTAATTTGCGGAACACCACGGATTACGGATTTGGGGGCGAGCTGACCATTCCCGGAACCGAAATCAGGGTCCGCGGCGGGTATGCGGTGCAGCGTTCCCCCTACAAGAGTTCCGAGTGGTCGAAAGACCGCACCTTCCTTACCTTCGGTGCCGGTTTCAGAATCAACGAATCACTGGTTGTCAACCTCTCCTACAGCTCGACTTCCTGGAGCGGACGGGTTGACGACGCGGTCACCAGGGATGATGTCGATGCCGGCAGATTCATCGCCGGATTCTCATACGACTTATAGCGGTCGCGGGGGACAGGCATGAAGAGAATAGGAATCGTTCTTACCGGTATCGTCCTGCTGCTGGCGGGCGGTGCAGCCGCCCAGCCGGGCATGCTGACCATCGGTGAACTTGTCGATCTTCCCGTGGCGCATCCGCTTCCCGCGGGTGATATCGATCTGAGCCTGAGGATGTATCCCCGCGGCGGGTTACTCGCTTCGGTCATGGTCGGCCTTTCGGATAGATTCAGCCTCGGCGCGTCGTACGGCGGCGAGAATATCATCGGCGCCGGCAGGGCGAACTTCAACCCGCAGCCATGCGTGCATGTGCGGTACCTCTTTTTCAGGGAACGCTCGCTCTTTCCCGCCATAAGCATCGGATTCGATTCCCAGGGATTCGGAGGCTACATCCGGGAATTGAAGCGCTATGCGGTAAAATCCCGGGGATTCTATGCGGTGGTGAGCAAGAACACCTCCTTTCTGGGAGGACTGGGAATGCATGCCGGTGTCAGCTACAGCGTTGAAGACGAAGACGGCGATACCGATCCCGACCTGTTTTTCGGGGCGCACAAGCACATCAACGAGGAACTGGTGATCCTGGCTGAATACGATACGGCAATCAATGACAACAGTGACAACGCCATCGGTTCGGGAAAGGGGTATCTGAACTGCGCCCTTCGCTGGTCGTTCGCCCAGCGGCTGTTCGTGGAGTTCGCCTGGAAAAATATCCTTGAAAACAATGAAACCGTGGTCGGCAGCAGCAGGGAGATCAAGCTCATTTACAAATCATTTTTGTAGAGGAGAACCACCGGCATGCGTAAAAAGAACAGGCACTTCAGAATCTTGAAGCTGATCGATTCCGACCTGATAACCTGCCAGCAGGATATTCTCGACGCGTTGCACGGTGACGGGGTGGAGATAAGCCAGTCAACGCTTTCCAAGGATCTGAAGGAACTCGGCATTATCAAAATACGGGGAAAAGACAGTAAATTCAAATTCATTCAAACCAGGGAACGCGACACCTACCATACCGGTCTGATGCTCAAACGCGAGCTGGGGGATTTTTTGCGGGAGATAGTCCCGGTGGGGAACCTCGTGCTTCTGAAAACTACCGCCGGCAATGCGTCGGGCGTTTCCAAAAGTGTAGATGATATGGGATGGTCGGAGGTCAAGGGAACCCTTGCCAGTGTCGATACGGTGCTTGTAGTGACCGAAACCGACAAGAAGGCCGCGGCGGTGGTAGAAAAACTGCGGCGGGTCATCACGGAATGAAAGGTACCTGACATGTACTTGTGACAAGTCCTGAGGACTTGTCACAAGTACCCCATACGCGAACGGCCCCGGTGAACCGGGGCCGTTTTTTTTGGAGGGGGTGCCGGGGGCGGGAATCGAACCCGCATGGAGCAAGCTCCGCTGGATTTTGAGTCCAGTGCGTCTACCAATTTCACCACCCCGGCCGGTTTCGCTCAGGCGAACGACTAATATACAAAAAATCTCCACCCTTGTCAAGGTATGTAACGCCTGCGTCACAGCCGTTTCCGCCGCGTCCCGCCGGGGTATCAGCTGCCGCGGCGCAGTGTCGGCGCTCCTTCAATTCCGGTTTTGTGAACATATTCATCCTTGATTTTAATCCTTATTTTGTTATCTTTCCATACGGGGGGGGGTATGCTCAGGGCGACAGTTCGTGCCAGAGACAGGACAATGACCGAAACGACGCACCGTCTGTTCATAGCCGCAGCCATTCCGGAAGCGATAAAACGTGAAATCGCGGCGCTCCAGCGCCATCTCGGCAGGCATGATTGCGATGTCCGGTGGGTGCGTTCACCGGCGCTGCATGTCACGCTCAGGTTTCTCGGAGAGACACCTGAACGCCTGCTGGAACAGGTGAAGGAAGCAGTGAAAACCGTGGCTGATGCCACGTGGAGGGCCGAGCTCAGCGTCGAAGGCACGGGATTTTTCCCGAACCGGAGAAATCCGAAGATTGTCTGGGTGGGCGTTACACAGGGCGCGGATGTCCTCTCCGGCATGGCCGCGATGCTCGACCGGGAGCTCGAGCAGCACGGCTTCGAACCTGAACGCCGTCCCTACTCTCCTCATATCACCATCGGCAGGATACGGCGTGCAGGCGACGCGGATTCTCTCATCGATGACGCAGGGCGGGGTTTTGAGGCAATGTCCATGCCGCTGCGGGATATTCTGCTGATTGAAAGCGATCTGAGGCCGAACGGTCCGGTTTACACTGTATTGGGCACCTATAACTTGAAGGGATAACGCCGTTATGACTACTATCAATGAGAATAAAAGCAAAGCGCTGGATCTCGCACTTTCGCAGATCGACAAACAGTTCGGCAAGGGATCCATCATGCGTCTGGGCGACTCCCAGGGAGCGGTGAATGTCCCCTCAATCCCCACCGGTTCCATCTCTCTCGATGAAGCGCTGGGTGTGGGCGGCGTGCCGCGGGGACGGATCATCGAACTGTACGGTCCCGAATCCTCGGGAAAGACCACCGTTGCCCTTCACATCATAGCGGAAGCGCAAAAGCTCAACGGCATTGCCGCCTTCATCGATGCCGAGCACGCCCTGGACGCGAAATATGCCAAGGCTCTGGGGGTGAATATCGATGACCTGCTCATTTCCCAGCCCGACACCGGAGAACAGGCCCTCGAGATTACCGAAACCCTGGTCAGAAGCGGGGCCGTCGATGTGATCGTCGTTGATTCCGTGGCCGCACTGGTGCCGCGGGCGGAGATCGAGGGGGATATGGGTGATTCACAGATGGGACTGCAGGCCAGGCTCATGTCCCAGGCAATGCGGAAACTCGCAGGAGCCATCAGCAAGTCGAAGACCTGTGTTATCTTCATCAATCAGATCCGGATGAAAATCGGGGTGATGTTCGGCAATCCGGAAACGACCACCGGAGGGAACGCGCTTAAATTCTATGCGTCCGTTCGCATGGATATCCGCCGTATCGGGGCCATAAAGGACGGCACCAGTGTGATCGGCAACCGGACGAGGGTCAAGGTGGTGAAAAACAAGATAGCCCCTCCGTTCCGGGAAGCCGAATTCGACATCATGTACGGCACCGGCGTTTCCAGGACCGGCGATGTGCTTGACAAGGCGGTGGATCTTGGTATCGTGGAAAAGAGCGGCACCTGGTACTCCTACGGTGAGGATCGTATCGGCCAGGGCAGAGAGAATGTCAAGGCCTTTCTGGAACTGCCGGAGAACCAGGATCTGTTCGTAAAGCTGATCGGGGACGTGAAGAGCAAACTGGGATTCGGTGAAGAACCGATAAAGACCGAAGAACCGAAAAAGACCGACGAGACGCCGAAGGAAGATGGAGAATAACGGCGGCGTCATCACCGGTATCGAGCCCCAGAAAAAGAACAGAAAGCGATTCAGCATTTTTGTGGACGGGGTCTTTGCCTGCGGAGTGGACAGGGAGGTGCTGCTTGATCACCCGGTTCACGAGGGTGACAGGATCACCGGTGACCGCATCGCATTCCTGGAACGGGAAGACACGGCCGTCCGGGCCCGTACCGATGCGCTTTCGCTCATTTCCTACCGGATGCGAAGCGTCAGGGAGCTGCAGGACAGGCTGCAGCAGAAAAAGTACAGTCCGGAGCTGATCGACCGAACCGTCGGCCGTCTGCTGCAGGTGGGCCTGCTCGATGACCGGAAATTTGCGGACGCCTTCGTGCATTCGCGTCTCATACAGCGGCCGGCGGCCAGGCGCGTGCTCGAACAGGAGCTGCGCGGGAAGGGGATCTCCCCAGGGATTGCCGCGGACGCGCTTGCGGAACAGTATCCGGAGGAGAAAGAGGCGGTGATCGCCAGGGATCTCGCCGCGCGAAAAAGCAGGCAGCTGCGGGGTGATCCGGTGAAAGCAGCCAAACGGCTGGCCGACTATCTGCTGCGCCGCGGTTTCGGCTGGGACCTCATCCGGCCGCTGCTCGATGAATTCATTACCGGGGAATTACAGGATTAGCATTATATGAAAGCAAACGACGTACGAACTTCTTTTCTGACATTTTTCGAAGAACGGGATCACAAGATCGTCAGGAGTGCGCCCGTTTTTCCCAAGGACGATCCGACCCTGCTCTTTACCAACGCCGGCATGAACCAGTTCAAGGATGTGTTTCTCGGCACGGGGAGCCGTCCCTGGTCCCGGGCGGTTGATTCCCAGAAGTGTATCAGGGTAAGCGGCAAGCATAACGACCTTGAAGAGGTCGGATTCGACACCTACCATCACACATTCTTTGAAATGCTCGGCAACTGGTCCTTCGGAGATTATTACAAGAAGGAGGCGATCCGCTGGGCATGGGAGCTGATCACCGACGTCTGGAAGCTGCCGAAAAAACATCTCTACGCCACGGTGTTCCGGGAAGATGACGAAGCGGAGGAGCTGTGGAAGAAGGTGACGGACATTACCTCCTCCCATGTCATGCGCTTCGATGAAAAAGACAATTTCTGGGAGATGGGAGATACCGGTCCCTGCGGGCCCTGTTCGGAAATCCATATCGATCTGGGTGAGGGAGCCTGCGACCGGCAGCATGTCAGGGGACATGTCTGCGGCGTCAACGGCGGCTGTTCCCGGTTCATCGAACTCTGGAATCTGGTCTTCATTCAGTACAACCGGGATGCCGGCGGCACCTGTACGCCGCTGCCCAGCAAGCATGTGGATACGGGCATGGGCTTCGAACGGGCCGTTGCGGTGCTCCAGGGTAAAGATTCCAACTATCAAACCGATGTCTTCATGCCGCTCCTGGAGGCGATCGCGGATCTCACCGGCACCTCTTTTCGTGACCGGCAGCTGCTGCCCGCTTTTCGCGTGATCGCCGATCATGTGCGAACGCTGGCCTTTGCCATTACCGACGGCGCCCTGCCGTCCAATGAAGGCCGCGGATACGTGCTGCGGCGGATTCTGCGGCGCGGCGCCCGTTACGGCAGGAATCTCGGCATGCGCGATCCGTTCATGTACAAGCTCGTCGACGTGCTCGGCGGCATGTTCGCCGACGCCTATCCCGAAATCGGTGAACGCACCGAACACACGGTACATGTGATCAGGGCCGAGGAAGAACGGTTCAACGATGTGCTCGACCGCGGTATCGAAATATTTGAGACAGCGGCGGCCAATGCGGTGAAGCGGGGAGAGGGAGTGATAAGCGGCCATGACGCGTTTCAGCTGTACGACACCTACGGATTTCCCCTGGATCTCACACAGCTGATGGCCCGGGAAAAGGGGCTGGAGGTCGACGAACAGGGGTTCAGCGCGGCATTGGAGCTGCAGCGGGAGACGGCACGCAAAAGGGGAAAATTCACCAATGCCGAAGAGATCGAATGGCAGGAGATACACGCCGCGGGTCCGGCGGTCTTTCTCGGATATGACCGGCTGGTGACGCGGGCGCGGATCAGTAAATATCGCCTGACCGGGGCGGGCGTGGAGATTGTCCTCGATGAAACGCCGTTCTACGCCGAGTCCGGCGGTCAGATCGGCGACACCGGGTTCATCAGCGGCGACGGGTTCAAACTGCACGTCACCGACACGGTAAAAAACGGTGATCACATCGTGCATATCGGGGCGTTTGTCGAAGGTGACACCATCACCTGCACCGATGTCGAGGCGGTGGTTGACGCCAGCCGCAGACTGTCGATAGCCCGTAACCATACGGCCACGCACCTGCTGCACCGGGTGCTTAAAAACACGCTGGGAGACCATGTAAACCAGGCCGGGTCTCTTGTCGCACCGGATCGGCTGCGGTTCGACTTTACCCATTTTGAGGCCATTGAAAGCGGTCTTTTGGACACGATTGAAGCACAGATCAATGATCTGATCAGGAAAAACACCCCCCTGACGATCGAACACAGCTCCCTCGATGACGCCAGGGCCAGGGGCGCCACCGCCCTGTTCGGGGAAAAGTACGATGACGAGGTGCGGGTGGTGTCGATCGCCGATTTTTCCATGGAGCTCTGCGGCGGTACCCATGTGGATCGTACCGGAGAGATCGGCAGTTTTCGTATTCTCAGGGAGGAGGGGATCGCGGCCGGGGTGCGGCGGATCGAAGCGGTGACCGGAGAGGGGGCCGAACGGCTGAGCCGGGAAGAGAAACACCTCATCCAGGAGATTGAAGCGGTGCTCAATTGCCGCAGAGAAGAGATCGCCGGCCGTGTCGCCGACCTGATCAGGGATAAAAAAGAGACGGAACGGGCCCTGCAGAAACTGCAGACGCTCTCCGCGGCGGATGAGGCCGCGGCCCTCCTGGATACCGCCGATAGCATTGACGGGGTCACGCTGGTGAGGGCCGTTGTCTCGGTTGACAGTATCGACGGTTTTCGTGCTCTGGGCGACAAACTGCGGGAAAAGCTCGTCTCGGGCGTGGGCGTTCTTGGAACCCGGCTGGAAGATAAAGTGAATTTTCTCTGTGTGGTCACCGATGATCTGATCAAAAGAAACGTAAAAGCCGGTGATATCGTGCGCGCCGTCGCCGCCCGGGCCGGCGGCAGCGGAGGCGGCAGACCGCATTTCGCCCTTGCCGGCGGCAAAGATGCGGATAAGCTGGAAGAAGCGGTGGCCGGTGCTCTGGACATACTGCAGGAAACGCTGCGGGACCAGCGGTGAGCGGGCCTTGCAGCGAACAGGCAGGTGAACAAACGGGAATGGCGTATGCAGCTGCTCGAACGGTTTGATCCCGCCCGGCGGGAAGGAGTGCCGGGATATATCGTCCTCATCGATCCGGACAAGACCGGAAAGGATGCCGCACCGCAGTCCGCCCGGATGTGCCAGGATGCCGGAGCTGATATGCTCTTTGTGGGAGGCAGCCTGCTGTTTTCCAATGACTTCGACGAATGGGTGCGGCGGGTGAAGGCCGCAGTCGATATTCCGGTGATCCTCTTTCCGGGCGGCGGATACCAGCTTTCGTCCCATGCGGACGGGCTGCTGTTCCTCAGTCTTGTCAGCGGCAGAAATGCTCAGTTTCTTGTCGGAGAGCAGGTTTCGGCCGCCCCGCGGGTCAGGGCCGCCGGCCTGGATACGGTGGCGGTGGCGTACATGCTGATAGAATCGGGAACCGTCACTTCCGTTGAATTCATGAGCGGTACACGGCCGATTCCCTCTTCCAAGCCGGATATCGCTGCGGCGCACGCGCTGGCCGCGGGCTATCTGGGCTTTGACCTGATCTATCTGGAAGCGGGCAGCGGCGCCGCGGCATCGGTACCCGATGACGTTATCACCGCGGTGACCGCGGTGTCATCCCTGCCGGTTATTGTAGGCGGAGGCATTCGAACTCCCGGGGAAGCGGCCGCAAAGGTACGGGCCGGCGCCTCATTCGTGGTCACCGGCACTGCTCTCGAGACCGAACGTTCGGCGGAGCGGGTCCGTGAATTCGCGATTGCCGTGCACGGTGCTGCGGCGCAGCCATCATGATCGATATACACACACACATTCTTCCCGGAATCGATGACGGTCCCATGAGCTGGGATGAGTCCCTGGCCCTGGTAAGGCAGGGGTGTGACGACGGGATCGAGGGATTTGTCGCGACGTCCCATGTGCTGGACCGGCTCGATGCACCCCTGGAGAAAAGGTACCGCCGGGTCTTTGAAGAACTGAGCGCGAAAATAGAGGAGGAACAGCTTCCGGTCGCTCTCTGGCTCGGGTCGGAACTGCACTGCCTGGCTGAGTTCAGCGCCGAGTCACCGCTGGCGACGTTCAACGGAAACGGCAGGTACACACTGATCGAACTGCCGCTGGGTTCCATTCCGGCACGTGCCGGAGAACTGCTTTTCTCCCTTGCCCTCAAGGATGTCGTCCCGGTTCTGGCTCATCCGGAGCGCAACAGGGACATTCAGCACAAACCGTCGATCATCTGGGACTATGTCCGGCGCGGCGTACTGCTTCAGGTTAACGCCGGAAGCGTGACCGGCAGATTCGGCAGGCAGGCGGAAAAGACCGCACGTCTCCTGCTCGATCATGACCTTGTCAGTTTCGTCGCTTCCGACTGCCACAGCGCCGCGACCAGGCCCATGGTTCTTTCGTCCGCTTTTCGCAGTATCAGCAGGCAGTACGGGAACGGTCGGGCGCAGACACTGTTCAGGGATAATCCGCTGAAGGTCGTGCAGGGTGAGCGGATCGACATTGCCGATCCGGGACGGTATCCAGCACGGCGGAGACCGCTTTTCCGCCTGTTCGGTCAGAAAAAGAGGTGGTGAGTGAAAAATGAGATCCAGTCAACCGTCATCCGGCAGCTCCTGGAAAGCGCTGACCTCTGCCGGGATATCGCGTCCGCTCTTGCAGCGGATATCGCCGCGGCCGCCGCAGTGATGGCCGCGGCCTGCGCCGGTTCCCGTACCGTCTATCTCTGCGGCAACGGCGGCAGCGCCGCCGACTGCCAGCACATCGCCGCGGAGCTGGTCGGCAGGTATATGAAGACACGCGCCGCGATTCCCGCCCTCGCCCTCACGGTCGACACTTCCATTCTGACGGCGGTAGGGAACGATTTCGGGTTCGAGCAGATCTTCAGCCGTCAAATCGAAGCGCTGGGCCGCGCCGGTGATGTGCTTGTGGGTATCAGCACGAGCGGGAGATCCGCCAATGTACTGCACGCCCTGCGTGCCGCGGGACGCATCGGCATGAAACGGGTGGCGCTCACGGGAAGCGATCCCGGGCCGATGGCCGCTGAAGCGGAGATCGTTCTTGCCGTTCCTTCCCCATCGACGCCGCGCATTCAGGAAGCCCACGCGGTGATCGGGCACATCATCTGCGGATTGATTGAAGACACATGCTCCCCATGATCTCTCGATATGTCACCCCGTTTTCAGGAATCTGTGACCCCCCTGGGCCGGCTTCCTCACCCCCGGCGGCCGCAGGGAGCGGACCGGATCCGTATCGCCGCTCTGGACTATGCTGAATTTTCTCAACATCGCCGCTCTTGCCGCCCTTGCCGGTGTCGCGGTGCCGCTGCTGATTCACCTCTTTGCCCGCCGAAAGGCCGGCACAATCCTCTTCAGCAGCCTGAAATTTTTCCGGGCCATTGAATCCCAGGCGATACGGCGGCTGAAGATGACGGAATTGATCCTGCTCGTCCTGCGGACACTTGCCGTCTTCTGCATCGTTTCCGCGTTCGCGCGCCCTGTGCTGAAGGGGCCGGGGTCGGCAGCAGGACGCAACGGTTCCCTGCGAAGCGCGATCGTACTGGACCGGTCCGCCAGTACCGACGCAGCCGGGCCGTACAGCCGCTTGCAGCAGGGGGCCCTGAGTATCCTGAACGCGGCCGGGGAGGATACGAGGACCGCCCTTTTCTGGAGCGATACGCTCGGCGCCGGTCTTTCCGCTGCCGATGCTGCCTCGCTTCGCCGGAGTATTCTGGAACATGATGATCCCACGCTTCGAAGAGGCGCTCTCGGGCCGGCGCTGCAGCGGGCGCTCACCTGGGTGAACAGCGGCCGGGCCGCGGAGCGGGAAATTGTCCTGCTCTCCGATCTCCAGCGCACCAATCTGCCCCTTGCCCCTGATACCGCCGCAGTGATGAAAAACGGCGGACTGGTGCTGTTTCAGCCCGGCATTCGTCCTGCCAATATCGGCATCACCGGCTGCGGTCTTGAGAAACAGATCCTTCATCCCGGGCGCTCGGTAGCCGTTTACGTGGAATTGACGGCCACCGGCGGTGAGGGACCCGTGTCAACGGCGATTCGGTGTGTTCAGAACGGCAAAACAGCCGCCCGCAGGCTTGTCACACTGACCGCTCCGGGCACCCGGCGATTCCGCATCGATCTGCCCGCGGGAACACGGGGCTGGAACCGCTGCTTCGCTGAAATTGATCCTGACCGGTTCGAGCAGGATAACAGGCGGTATGTTGCCTACCGGGTTCCCGAGCTGATACGCGTTCTGCTCATGGGAGCCGATAAGGAAAGCCTGGTTCTCCCCGAGCTCGCCCTGTCCGCGTCGGATCCGGTCGAGCCGCTGTTCAGCATTCATGCCGTCGCCTTCGCAGACGGTGCCGGGACCTCGTTCCGGGGATTCGATTGTGTGGTGCTGGTGGATTATCCCCGGCTTACCCCCGTGCAGGCCGATGAGCTGCAAGAGTACATCGAGAAGGGAGGCACCTGTATTTTTATTCCGGGAAACAGGATCGACCTGAAATCGTACGATGAACGCTTTTTTTTACCGCTGACGGGTATCAGGCTGCGATTGCAGCGGGCTCCGGAGGGGTATCATTCCGTCGGCCGCATCGACCGGGACCACCCGATCATAACCCCCATGTTCGAGCACGAATACCTGCCGGCCTATCCGCTTCGCGTCTATGCCTATCTCGACTTTTCCGGTGCGCCCGGCCGGGACATACTGTCACTCTCTGGAGGCGCGCCGTTTCTCCGGGAATTCAGCAAAGGCGGCGGACGGTGCCTGGTCTTCAGTTCAGGCCTCGATGCCGCCTGGTCGAATTTGCCGCTGACCACTGTTTTCGCGCCGCTCCTGTTCCAGTGTGTGCTCTACGGGGGCAGCGGGGGCGATGTGCCGGCCCCGTCGGCTGCCGCAGGCGAGGCAATCACCTGCAGCGGCGAGGTGTCGCTGGTCAGACGAGAGCTGCGGGCGGTCACCCCCGGAGGGGAGACGATCCGCCTGACCGGGGCCGTGGAACATGATATGATGACGCTCACCCTCACCGGCACTGACGATACCGGCATCTATGACATCTTCGCCGGTGATTCATTGCTCACCTGTGCGGCGGTGAATCTCGATCCGGACGAGTCGGTAATGGATTTTCACGACAAGGAGTCGCTGCAGCGGCTCTATCCCTCCCTGACGATTGATTCCATGGATCCCGCGAAACCCGTGGAAGCGTATCTTCGCGGGAAACGGTACGGGCGGGAGCTCTGGCGGGAGGTGCTGATCGCTGCGCTGCTGCTTCTCGGCGTGGAAATGGGTATCGCCGCCGGGCGGGTCTTGACCAAACAAAGGAGTTCCTGAGATCTATACGACACAGAAAGAGAGAGCCCGGGAACGGGCGGTACTCGTCGGGGTGATACTCCCCGGCAGGGGAAGAGCCCAGGAGGAGGAGAGCCTCGTGGAGCTGACTGCGCTGGCCGAGACGGCCGGCGCCGACGTGGTCGCGGTGCTGATGCAGGCGCTGCCGGCTCCCAATGCCGCAACAGTGATCGGTCCCGGAAAACTCGCGGAACTGAAGCAGACCATTGATGAAACCGATGCCGACCTGGTGATATTTGACGCGGACCTCACGCCGGGGCAGATGAAAAACCTGCTGCAGAAGACGGAAAAAAAGATTGTCGACCGCAGCAGTCTCATCCTCGACATATTCGCCAGACATGCCAGGACCCATGAGGCGCAGCTCCAGGTGGAACTCGCCCAGATGGAGTACTATCTTCCCCGGCTGACCCGCCAGTGGACACACCTCAGCAGACAGGAGGGAGGCATCGGCACCCGCGGGCCCACCCGCGGCCCGGGTGAGACCCAGCTTGAAGTCGACCGGCGTGCCGTGCGAAAACGGATAGCCTATCTCAGAAAAAAACTGGACAAGATCGAGCAGCAGCGGGAGACCCGGCGCAAGATCAGACAACACTATCAGAAAGTGGCGCTTGTCGGGTACACGAACGCGGGCAAATCGTCGCTCATGAACATGCTCACCGATGCGAATACGTTCGTGGAAGACAGGCTGTTTGCCACCCTCGATTCCACCATCAGAACCCTGGTCCTGGAAGACAGCCGGGAGGTGCTCCTGATCGATACCGTGGGATTTATTAAAAAGCTGCCCACGCATCTTGTCGCATCGTTTCGCAGTACGCTCAATGAAACCGCTGATGCCGATATCCTCATGCACGTGGTCGATGTCAGTCATCCCGCGTTTGAAGAGCAGATCGCCGTTGTCCTGGACATCCTCGGCGACCTGGGGATTTCCGGCAGGCCGCTGCTCACCGTATTCAACAAGATCGACAGGCTGAAGGACCGCGGCCTGCTCACGGAACTGGCGGAGCGGTATCCGCAGAGCGTGTTTACGTCGGCCACCAGCGGAATGGGAAGCACCGCGCTTCGCTCCGAACTGCGTGAGATACTGAGCAAGAGTGAAAAGAGCGGGACACTGACTGTGCCCGCAAGCGCCAGCAGGCTGCTGGCGTACATGCATGAGAAAGCGGTTGTCACGGAAATCCGCTGGGAAGGGAACACCGCCCGGGTGACGTTTCGCGCGGCCCCGGATGTCTACAATAAAATAATGACCATGGCGAAAGGTGTAAGGGAATGAGAGTACTGGTCGTCGATGACGATGCAAGAATCCGTTCGAGCCTGAAAGGGCTTCTCGAAGACGAGTCGTATGAGGTCACGGCCTGCGGGAGCGGCGAGGAGGCTGTCGACTGCGTGCGTGAAGAACGGTATGATGCGGTAATTCTCGATGTCATGCTCCCGGGTATGGACGGACTGCAGACGCTCAAGCACATTATCGCCTCCCGCCCCGCACTCAAGGTCCTGATGATGTCGGGTCAGGCCAGTCTTTCCATCGCGGTGGAGGCGACACGGTCGGGCGCCGTTGATTTTTTTGAAAAGCCGGTCAACGGTGACCGGGTTCTGCTTGCCCTGCGGCATATTTACCGGGAGCAGACGCTTGAGAAACAGCTGAATTCCCTGCAGGCGCTGGTTGACCGGGAGATGCAAATCATCGGCAAGTCCGCCTCCATGGAGCGGCTGATAGGAGACATCCGGCGTGCCGCGCCCACCGCAAGCAGAGTGCTGATCAGCGGGGAGAACGGGACGGGAAAGGAACTGGTCGCACGGACGGTCCATCGCCTGAGCAGCAGAAAAGAGGGCGCCTTCGTTACGCTCAACTGCGCGGCCATTCCCGCCGAACTGGTTGAAAGTGAGCTGTTCGGCCATGAAAAAGGAGCCTTTACCGGGGCGGTCGCGCGAAAAGCGGGCAAATTCGAGACCGCTGACGGCGGGACGCTGTTCCTCGATGAAATCGGCGATATGTCGCTGTCGGCTCAGGCGAAGCTCCTGCGGGTACTCCAGGAGAATGAAGCCGTCCGTGTCGGCGGCACCGAACCGTACGCTTTCGACGTGCGGGTCATCGCGGCAACGAACAAGAATCTGAAGGAAGAGATCGCCGGCGGCCGATTTCGCGAGGATCTTTTTTACCGGCTTAATGTGATCCCCCTGACCGTGCCGCCTCTCAGGGAGCGGCTCGGGGATGTGCCGCTGCTTGCCGCGCATTTCATCAGGATGATCGGTTCCCGGTCCGCGGTGAAAGCCCGCAGCTTTTCGGACGATGCGCTCACCGCCCTGGCCGCATACTCCTGGCCGGGAAATGTAAGGGAACTGCACAATACCGTGGAACGGCTGATGATCATGCATCCCGCTGAAATAATCACCGGGGCGGATGTCGCCCGGATTCTTCCCGGAGAGGAGACTCCTCCTCCTGCGGTGGGTGTCGTTCCCGCTGACAGTGACAAATCGTTCCGGGAACAGGTGGAAGATTTCGAACGGCGGGTACTGGAGAGCGGATACCGGCGTACAAACGGCAACGTCTCCGAGCTTTCCCGAGTGCTGAAAATGGATAGAGCGAATCTGCACCGTAAGCTGAAACAGTTCGGCATCAAACCCTGAGCCCCCGCGGGCCGCATCCGGCAGTGTTCCGCCGCTTGTGTCTCAACGCCACACGTGTGGTATATGGACTGTGTTGTTTTACTACACATGGGGTGCCGACTCTTCATCCCCTCCAATTTTTCCCCTCCTGCATTATCAATAAAAACAGTGTCTTGCAATAAATCCTCAAAAAAGCTGATCTATGGCATGGGGCTTGCCTGCAGATATGGTGACAGAACAACCGACAGAGAGGAGACGGCAATGAAATCACGAGACAAAAAACAGCTTATCTTTCTGGTGCTTGCGGCATTGATCCTGGTTTTCATCATGAGTTCGTTCCTGGTGACGACGGCCAATGCCCAGTCGTTCGGCGGCACCATGCGGCAGAACGGTGAATGGGACTGGGACGGGGACTGGGACCGGTATGACAGAACGTCCCCGCTCATCAGATATAACCGGGTCGAGGGCCTGCTCCTCGGGTTCACCGTTAACCGTGATTACTGGCGGGACCGTCGACCGGTGTCTCCCATAGTATTCGGTGACGTCGGATACGCTTTTTCCGCCAAGGAGCTTGAGTATCAGGTGGGACTGGAACAGGGCTTCACGAGAGGAAACCGTTTCGCGATCGGCGCCGAGCACCATCGGCGCATCACCACTCCGGACAACTGGTTTATTTCGGAGGATGAAAATTCACTTGCCGCCTTCCTGATAAAAGAAGACTTTTGCGACTACTACCTGAGTGAGGGCGGATCAGTCTATTTTACCCAACGTATCGGGCGGTCCCTGGAAATAAGCGGTGGCTACTCCTTTGAACGGTTCGATTCACTGGAGGTAAACACGAAATGGTCGCTGTTCGGAAAAAACAAGAAGTTCCGGGATAATCCTGCGATGGATGCCGGTGTCGTGAACAGCATCCGGGGATCGCTGGTCTTCGACACCCGGAGAAACGCGCGCTACACGGCACGCGGCTGGTATGCTGAAATCGATTTTGAGCACGCCGGTGAAGACCTGGGGGGTGATTTCACGTTCGACAGGCTGGTCGCGGACATTCGCCGGTATCAGCCTCTCGGATTCGACCTCGGCATCGATTTCCGTCTGCGGGCCGGTACGGCTTCGGGAATGCTCCCCTTCGAGAAAAGCTATCACCTGGGAGGGATCGGCACCCTGCGGGGCTACCCGTACAAGAGTTTCCCTGCCGGTTTTGAGATACCGGGCGGTAACCGTATGCTGCTGGCGCAGGTGGAATACCGGCTGGGAGAAAGCAACTTTGACGGGTTTCTTGACCTGGGTCTTTTTGACATTTTCAATCTCGTTCTCTTCGCTGATGCAGGCTGGGTGGGATATGCCGAACCTGATGCGGGTCTTCTTGATGGCTTCGGGGGTCTCTCCTGGGAGGATTTCAGAAGCGATGCAGGCATTGCGTTCACCAGCGGCAATGTGCGGTTCGAGATTGCCCGCAGGCTCGATACCGGCCACAAGCCGTTTCGCTTTTATTTCAGGATCACCCGGCCGTTCTGAGCGGATACCCGGCCCAAAAACTGTGTAACTATTTCCCTGGGCCCTTCGTAGACAAAGGGAGCAACAATCAGGGATACATCGGACAAGTGCCTGGAGGAACCCATGAAGAGATCACTGCTTCTGTATGCATGCCTTGTTATCACCGCGGCCGGGACGGCTGCCGGACAGCGTCAGCAGATGAGGCATATCGAAAAACGATTCACCGCGGAGACGGATCGCCCGCTCGAGCTGATTCTGGATGTTGATGCCGGAGAAGTCCATATCACCAGGGGCTCCACCGACAGGGATGTAGTGATTGATATTTCCTATACGGAAGATACATTCAGGGAGCGGCTCGATTTCGACACCAACCGGAACCGGGTGACCGTCGAACTGGATACGAAGAGCTGGAAGCGGATAGGAAAAGATCATGATGATGACACCTGGTCCCGGGTAACATTGGAAATTCCCGACGGTGTCGATGTCCTGTTTGATTCCCGGCTGAAGGCAGGGGAAGTGGATATGGACCTTGGCGGTATCCGTCTGCGTGAATTCACGCTTTCGATGTGGGCGGGTGAAACCGATATCCGTTTCAGTGAACCGAACCCGGTTATCATGGATATGCTCGATATAAACGCCAAGGTGGGCGAGTGCACGCTGTCCGACCTCGGCAACACCAGGTTTCGCACGGCCGAGATCAACGGCGGTATCGGAGAGCTTTCTGTCGATTTCAACGGAGCCCTGCTGCCCGGCTCGCGGGCTGACGTCGATCTGGATATCGGGGAAGCATCGGTGTACGTTCCTGATGCCGCGGGTGTGAAACTGATGATCGGCGGCATGTTCAGCTTTATGTCGAGCAAGCGCATCGACTCCGGATTCAGAAAACGGGGAAGGGCTTACTACAACGACCGCTTTACGAGTGAGGAACAGGGATTCCAGCTGAGAATCACTCCCGGACTGGGTGAGCTGTCGGTAACGCTCGATGAATAGAATGTCTGTCAAGGAAGCGGGGTAAATATCATGACTATAACACGACCGGGGATAGCGGTTCTCCTCATTGCGATGACAGCCGCAGCCTTCGCCGGGGCTGAAGAAGTACGGAAAGTGGTCGAAGAACAGTATCGGATCGCTGACGGCGGAGAAGTGAAATTGACGGGGAACGCAGGCGATGTGACCATTGCGGGCTGGGATAATGAGTATATCCAGCTGACGATGACCAAGCGGGCCTGGGGAGATACTGAAGCGGAGGCCGAAGACAACCTGCGTGATATCAACGTACTCGTTCAGGAGTTCAGGGATCGTCTGGTCATCAGGGAAAGATCTGTTTCGAACGACCGGCATTTCACCATTTTCGATCTCTTTGACGGAGATTTCTGGTCCGAGCAGCGCTGGCGCCGCCGGCAGGTCGATTATGATCTGAAAGTGCCGCGACACACGGCGCTCACGGTCAGCAGCGATGAAGGTGATGTGAACATAAGCGGTATCGAGGCCGGGATAACGCTTTCGGTGGATGAAGGCGATGCCGACCTCTCGGGGATCGTTGCGGACATGCTTGATGTCGAGCTTGATGAGGGGCGCGTTTTCCTGCAGGACTCGAAAGAGGCCGGGCACGGGCACTGGAGCATCGAGACCGATGAAGGAAGAATACACGTGCAGCATATCGCTGTCCGAGAACTGGATCTGAGCAGCGACGAGGGCGATATTACTGTGGAGAATGCCGAGATGCGAAAGCTCTGGCTCACCGTTGATGAAGGTGATATCTATGTGGAGCTGCATCCCGCGGACGGGAGTGATTACCGCCTTGAATCAGATGAGGGGGATATCGAGATCGTTCTGCCCGCCGGGCCCGATATCGAGCTGAGACTGCGTTCCGAAGAGGGTATCATCGAGTCCGATTTTACTGTGACTGTGAGGGAGCGTGACGGCGGAGAAATGACGGAAACGCGGCTGGGCAACGGGGGGGCTTATTTGAAAGCGGCGGCGGAAGACGGAGATATTCTGCTGCTTCAACGAAAACGGTAACAGGTGGTCGACATGAAAAAATGTACTCTGATCGGTATACTGGCCATATGCGCTTTTACGGGTGGAGTCACCGCCCAGGAAGTGAAAATTCTCGATTTGCATAATTTTCGCCACTATCATTACGACGAACGGGCGCTGCAGCTGGGTAAAACGCTGGATCTGCACATCGAAGCTGTGGGGGCCAGTGACCGCTGGCAGGAGAATATGGTCGCGTACGCCTGGATACTGAACGCTGAAACCAGGCAGACCGTGTGGGAACTCACCGCTGACAATTCAGAGCGGACACACAGCCGCTACACCCGCAGGGCCGATGACAGGATTACGCTCCCGCAGGGCACCTATGAAGTCTATTACGCGGTCGCCTTCGGGGGAATCAATACGAAAAATTATGAAGATTTCGGAGATTTTATCGAGGATCTGTTCAGCGGCTTCAGTAAGGGCGGGGAAATGAACAGGGATGCCGATGATTGGGGTGTGCAGGTCTACATCGACGATGATGACGCACGCTATGCCGAAATCGTACCGATGCGTGATTTCGCCGACCCACTGGTGAAACTGTGTCCCCTGGGTGACGATGAATATGAAAAACAGGGATTTACGCTTACGAAAGATACCAAATTACGCCTCTATGCCATCGGCGAAGGGGTGGACGGCGAAATGTATGATTACGGATGGATCACCAACGGCCGCACGGGCGAGACGGTCTGGGAAATGAAATTCCGCGGAACCGATTGGGCCGGCGGCGCGGAAAAAAACAGAATCGCGGATGAGACCATCCCCCTGGACAAAGGCGATTATGTCGTTTCGTTTGTGACCGACGGCTCTCACTCATATGAAAAATGGAACATGATGCCCCCGAAAGATCCGCGGCACTGGGGCATTACCATCACCGCTGCTGACAAATCGCAGTCTCTTTCCACATTCGCCAAAGAGTATTCACCCCGGGAAGCGGGGAATCTGATCGTCGATTTGACCCGGGCCGGGAACAATTTTTTCGATGAACGGTCATTTACCCTTCTGCACGACGCAGAGCTGCGGGTTCGTTGTCTGGGAGAGATGACTTCAGGAAGGAATTTCGCCGATACCGGCTATATAATGAACATAGACACCGGGGAGCGGGTATGGGAAATGACCCGAACGAATACCCGTCACGCCGGTGGCGCAGAGAAGAACAGAATGTTCGACGGTCTGGTGAAACTCAGGGCGGGTAATTATAAAGTCGTCTATGTCACCGATGACTCGCACGCATACCGGCGCTGGAATTCCGCGGCACCCTATGATCCGACTGCCTGGGGCATCACTGTCTGGGGTGGACCGGGATTCAATGACAGCTGGGTAGAAGCCTATTCACTCAAAGACGATCCAGATATTCTCGTTCATCTGGTCCGTGCCTTTGACAATGACCGTCTGCGGGGAAAATTCAGGCTCGACAAGTCGGCTGATGTCAGAATTTACGCCCTCGGTGAGCGGGACGGCAACGAGATGTGCGATTACGGCTGGATCGAAGACGCGGACGGGCATATCGTCTGGGAAATGAACGTGCGCAAGAGTCAGCCGGCGGGCGGCGCGGAAAAGAACCGGAAATTCAACGATGTCATTCGACTCGATGCCGGCGACTATTATGTCTTTTACCGGACCGATGGATCCCATTCGTTCGAAGACTGGAACGACGATCCGCCGGATGATCCGGGCAACTGGGGTATCACGGTCCGTCTCGAAAAGTAGGCGGCATTGACGGAGACGTTCAGATCAGGAGCGTGTAAGAGGAGATGGTATGATAAGGAACCATAGTATATGCCATGCAGCACTGTGCACAGTGCTGGGAGCGGGGCTGCTTTTCGCGGGAGTTGAAAAGAAGCATGTCAATAACATCATTCCCTTCAGAGCGGGCGGTGACGTGTCCGTGAAAAACACAAACGGAGAAATCGCGGTCTCCACCCATTCGGCCGAGACCGTGATCGTCGATGCCGATATCCGGGTCAGCGGCAAGAGCCGGGAGCGTGTCCGGGAGATGCTTGATCGCATCAGGATCGTCGCTGAACAGCGCGGGGACCGGCTGCACATCGAGGCCGATTACCCTAAAAGCAGGACCGGCGGTTTTTTCGGCTGGTTGTTCGGCAACAGCGTGAGTGTCAAGGTTGATTTTGCCGTTACCGTGCCCGAGAGATCGAATCTTGACGCCTCATCGGTAAACGGAAAGATCGAGATAACCGGCGTCACCGGAGAGGTGCAGGGCGAAACCACCAATGGGTCCGTGAGAATCGCAGAGATCAGCGGCGCTATCCGGGCACGGTCCACCAACGGCTCCATCACCATCGATGTGGCCGATTTTCCCGCCGACGCCGGGATCTCCGCGCATACGGTCAACGGCAGCGTGAAGTGCTACCTTCCGGAGCGGGTGGCAGCCGATTGCAGCGGGTCCACTGTCAACGGCGGCATTCGATCCGATTTTCCCCTCACGGTGTCCGGCAGATTCCTGAACAGGGATGTGGAGGGCACCATCAACGGCGGAGGCGGAAGAATAGAACTGAAGACCGTGAACGGCAGTGTGGGGATTCTCCACCGCTGACGCAGACGGGCACAGGGGATCGATGATTTCTCCTCCAGGCTGAAACACTCATCCCCTTCAGGGGTGTGCGGACAGGCGGTACCGCACACCCCTTCTTTTTTGTTTTATATTGACTTTTATGGGAAATTTCCGTACAATAAACTTCTTGAATAAATCCATATTGTTCTGGAAAATAGGGGGTTTTTTGAGAGGGAAAAAAGAGTGGCTGGTCGGCGGCATCATCATCATGGCCTGTCTGGTGCTGATATTCGCGCTCGGGACACGGTCCATGCCGAAATCCGGCATGGAGGGAGTGGAAATTTCGTCCGGAGGCGAAAAGATAGCGGTTATCAGGCTGACGGGGCCGATTTACACGTCTGAACATATCGTCCGCCAATTTAAGAAATTCGGCGAGGACCGCTCTATAAAAGGGATCATTTTCAGGATAGACAGCCCGGGCGGCGGGGTCGCGGCCTCGCAGGAGATGTATGAAGCGGCCAGGCGGGTCCGTGATTCCGGCAAGCCGGTTGTTGCGTCCCTGGCGAGTGTGGCGGCCTCCGGCGGGTATTATGCCGCGTGCGGAGCCGATACCATTATCGCCAATCCGGGATCGACCACAGGCAGCATCGGTGTCATCGCCCAGTTCGTTACTATTCAAAAATTGCTGGAAAAGCTCGGTATCGAATATGAGACGATCGCCAGCGGCCGTTTCAAGGATACCGGGTCGTTTCACCGGGAGATGACACCGGATGATAAACGGTATCTCCAGGCATGGATCCAGGACGCCTACGAGCAGTTTGTCGGAGTTGTATCCGAAGAACGGGGGATGACCATCGGAGAAGTAAAAAAAGTGGCTGACGGAAGAGTGTTCACCGGCCGGCAGGCCCTCAGCAACGGTCTCGTCGATCTGCTTGGAGATTTTCAGGATGCCGTGGATGTCACCGCGGCCATGGCAGGCATCGAAGGGCCGCCGACCCTGATTCAGATCAGGCGAAGCGAGATGTCGCTGTTCGACCTGCTGCTGCAGCAGGCGGAAGCGGTTCTGCAGGGCCGTGGCAGTCAGACGCTTATGTACAGATACAGATGGTAACGTCGACGTTCGAGGTAATCATGACGAAAGCGGACATCGTTGATATAATTTCCAAGGGAACCGGTATGACCAAGGTGGAAACGGCAGCTGTTGTGGACGGGTTCCTGGCAACGGTCAGTTATGCTCTGCAGCAGGGCGACAGAGTGGAGCTGCGCGGATTCGGAAGCTTCTGTTTGCGTGAGCGCAAAGAGAAGCATGTTCCCAATCCCCGAACCGGCAGCATGATGCACATACCGCACCGAATTGTTCCTGATTTCAAACCGTCGCCTCAGCTCAAGGCCTATGTGCTGAAGTCGATGGAGGAACGCGGTCTTCTCGATACCGGTCAGCCCGCCCGACCGGAGGGAAGTGAAGAGAACCAGACTGATATTTTTTCTGATATTGACAGGTTTTTTATAGATAATGACTGAAAGGAGGGATGTTTTTGGCAAGCGGTAAAAAGAAGAAACGGAAAAAAATAGCCACGCATAAACGTAAGAAGCGTCTACGTAAAAACAGACATAAAAAGAAGAAATGACCTCTTTCAAGGATAACGGGCCGGCCGCTCTCCTTACCGTTACTGAATTGACCCGGTCCGTTAAATATATTCTTGAGGATGAGTTCCCCCAGCTTCGCGTTGTCGGTGAAATTTCAAATGTTGTCAGACATTCATCCGGTCATCTGTATTTTACCCTGAAAGATACCGATGCCCAGATCAGCTGCGTGATGTGGCGGAGCAAAAACAGTGCGCTCCTGTTTCGGCCGGAAGATGGTATGAAGGTTGTCATCTCCGGCCGCCTTACTGTATATGAACGGCAGGGACGATACCAGCTCGATGCAGACAGTATTCACGCCTCCGGACGCGGTGAACTGCAGCAGGCGTTCGAAGCCGTGAAACAGAAGCTGGCCGATGAGGGGCTCTTTGACAGGGAACGGAAAAAGCCGATTCCCCTGTTTCCGGGCAGAATTGGAATCGTTACATCACCTACCGGGGCGGCGATACAGGACATCAGGAGCGTTATCTCTCGTCGGTTCCCCGCGGTCGAACTGATCCTGAAACCGGTGCGCGTACAGGGCCCGGGAGCGGCGGAAGAGATCGCTGAAGCCGTCAGGGATTTTAACGTGTTCGGCGAGGTCGATGTGCTTATCGTCGGCCGCGGCGGCGGGTCGCTCGAGGATCTCTGGCCGTTTAATGAAGAGTGTGTCGCCAGGGCGGTGTCCGCATCCCGTATTCCGGTCGTCTCGGCGGTAGGCCATGAGATAGACTTTTCCATATGTGATTTCGCGGCCGATGTCCGCGCTCCAACGCCTTCGGCCGCAGGGGAACTTGTTGTGCCGGACAGCATAGAATTATTGCATACGCTCACCGCCCGCCGGGAGCGCATGTATCGCACAGTCCGGCAGCAGCTGTCGATGCGGCAGGAGAGAGTTGAACGGCTGCGGCTGAGCCATGGATTGCGGCTGCCCGAGGGGATGATCCGCGAATACCGTCTCCGGATCGATGAACTGCAGCGGCGTCTGGAATACGCGCTCCGTTCGCTGTTCACCGCTGCGGGAAATTCGCTTGCCGCTCTCGAAATGTCGTTAAAAGTGCTCGATCCCGCTCATGTGCTGCAGCGGGGATACAGTATCACCTGCGACCAGGAAACGGGGGGCATCATCAGAGACAGTGCCGATGTGAAGGAGAAGCGCAGACTGCTGACCCGGTTCGCAAAAGGGACGGCGGTGTCCGTTGTCACCGAGGTTTCAGAATAGAGGATCGGGGATATGGCGTCCAAGACAATGACATTTGAAACAGCGTATGAGAAGCTCGAGCAGCTGGTGGCCGAGCTGGAACAGGGCGGGGCCAGTCTCGAGAGATCGGTCGAGGCATTCGAGAAAGGTATGGAACTGATTGCACTCTGTACCGATCATCTCCGCAGGGCCGAACTGAAAATCGCGAAACTGGTCAGGGACGGGAATGGAAACCTGACGCTTGAGCCGACGGATGAATGAGGATCTATGGTACTCGAACGAATCAATTCCCCGGATGACGTAAGGAACCTGCCTGAATCCGAGCTGGAAACGCTGGCTTCCGAACTGAGAGATTTTCTCATTTCGTCCGTTTCCGTGACGGGCGGGCACCTGGCGCCTAATCTCGGCGCGGTGGAACTCACCATCGCGCTTCACCGGGTGTTCAATTCGCCGGCGGATAAAATCGTCTGGGATGTTGGGCATCAGGCCTATATCCACAAAATTTTAACCGGCAGAAAAGACCGTTTTGCCACGCTGCGGCAGTATAACGGCATCAGCGGATTTCCAAAGATCAGCGAAAGCGAGCATGACGCCTTCGGTGTGGGCCATTCATCAACCTCGATATCCGCTGCGCTCGGCCTGGCAACCGCCCGGGATCTCAAGGGCGGGGATCACGCTGTCGTTGCCGTCATCGGTGACGGCGCGCTCAGCGGCGGTATCGCCTTCGAGGGCCTCAATAACGCGGGAGGGTCGAAGCGGAATCTGATCGTGGTGCTCAACGACAACCGAATGTCGATTTCGCCGAATGTGGGCGCGATGTCGCGTTATCTGACCACGATCATCACCAACCCTTTTTACAACCGGCTGAAAAAAGAGATTTGGGATGCAACGGGTAAATTCCCCAGGCACTCTTCCCGGATCAGGAAGATGGTCAAGCGCATCGAAGAAGCCCTCAAATCGGTTCTTGTCCCGGGGCTGCTGTTTGAGCGTCTCGGATTTCGCTACGTGGGACCGGTGAACGGCCATGATATTCCCAGTCTCATCAAAGTGTTCGGTGAAATAAAACGGCTCAACGGCCCCATACTCGTTCATGTCATTACCACCAAAGGCAAGGGGTACAAATTCGCCGAGGACGATTCCACCAAATTTCACGGCCTCGGATCATTCTGCCGGGAGACCGGCGACACCCCCGCCAATGATGCTCCCGCCTACACGGAAGTATTCGGCAAAACCCTGGTGGAACTCGCCGAAAAGGATGATACCATTGTCGCGATCACCGCGGCCATGGCTCACGGCACCGGACTGATTCATTTCGCCCGCACGTTCGAAGACCGTTTTTTTGATGTCGGCATCGCGGAACAGCATGCCGTCACATTCGGATGCGGTCTGGCCCTGGAAGGATTCAAGCCGGTCATCGCCATCTATTCGACGTTTCTGCAGCGTGCCTATGATCAGGTGATCCATGATGCGGCGCTGCAGAACATACCAATAAAACTGATTCTTGACAGGGGCGGTCTGGTGGGCGCCGACGGACCCACCCATCACGGCAGTTTCGACCTGAGTTACCTGCGCCTGGTGCCCGGCATCGTTATCATGACGCCCAGGGATGAGAACGAACTGAGGGATATGCTGTACACTGCCTTGGAGTACAACGACGGACCGGTCGTGCTGCGATATCCCCGGGGTCAGAGTCTCGGACTGCCTGCAAAGCAGAAGCTGGACCGTCTTGAGATAGGAAAAGCGGAGCTGCTGCGGAAGGGCACGGATCTGACGATCCTCGCCGCAGGTGATATGGTGCAGACGGCCGTGAAAGCCGCCGAGTTGCTGGAAAACCGGGGCCGCTCGACGCAGGTGATCAACGTGCGGTTTATAAAACCCCTGGACGAGGAGATGATCGTGCGTGCCGCCAGGGAGACAAAAGCGGTGATCACGCTTGAAAACAATTCGGTTGTGGGGGGATTGGGCGGTGCGGTGGCCGAGCTGCTGAGCGAGAACGCCCTTGCGGTGCCATTCCGGCGATTCGGACTCCCGGACAGATTCGTCACGCACGGATCCGTTTCCCTGCTTTTCAGCGAGCTGGCACTTGACACCGAGTCGCTGGTCTCCTCCATCATCACCTGGCTCGAGTGAACTAATTTAGCCCATGGACGTGCCCTATGAAAATCGGTGTCTATGCCAATCTTGACAAACCGAATGTTGTCGCGGCCTTGCCCCGCCTGTTCAGCCTCTTTGAATCAAACAGCATTGAATCTGTCGTAAGTAACAAATTAATAAAGCTATATAACCCGGGAACCGCCAGTGTCAATGCCGTTGACCCCGCTCTGATGCCTGACATCGCCGATATCATCGTGACGCTGGGCGGAGACGGAACGATCCTGTCGGCGGCCAGACTTATCGGCGACCGCAATGTCCCCATCCTCGGCATCAACCTGGGAGGTCTGGGCTTTCTCACCGAGGTGTCCATTGAAGAGCTGCAGCCTGCGCTCAGGCGGCTGCGTGACAACGACTATCTCATTGACAAGAGGATGGTGCTGCACGCGGATATCGCCACTGAGGGAAAGATCCTGACCTATTACGCCCTCAATGATCTTGTTCTCTCACGGGGCAGCAGTCTCAGAATGCTGGAGATGAGCGTCTACATCGATGACGAGTTTTTCAACACCTATGAATCCGACGGGCTGATCATCTCGACTCCCACCGGATCGACGGCCTACTCGCTCAGCTCCGGCGGCCCTATTGTGGCGCCTTCACTTCATTCAATCATTCTCAATCCCATCTGCCCCCACGCGATAACGGTGCGTCCGATCGTGATTTCCGCCGAGAGTGAGATCAAGGTCGAGATCCATACGTCGCAGGCGTTGATGCAGATGACCGTGGACGGGCAGGTACAGGCTGAAACAGCCGAAGGATCGCGGATCACGATGCGCAAGGCCCGATTCGAGATAGGCCTGATATCGTTCTCCGAGCACACATTCTTTACCCGGCTTCGGGAAAAATTACAGTGGGGCCGCCTGCCGTATAAATAGCAGGCGGTGCCGGTCACCCCGGCGGTGTGATGTGATGAAGGTGCAGTCGCGGCCGAAAGGATTAGTGAGCGGCGCCTGTCCCCTGACGGGACAGCCCTGCGCTGTACCTGAGAAGATGGACGACGAACGGTTCTGACCAGTCGCCCCTGTTGCCGACACTGTCCCGTGAGGCAACATGCCAGTAATAGGTGCCGTTCTCGAAGTTATTCAGCGCTCCCCACACATTTGCTTCGGAATTGAGGAAGCCCCCCATCGAATACTGTTTGGTAATAAAAGAGTCGGAACTCGATACTTCCAGGTGATAGGAGTGGGCGCCCGCTACATCGGACCAGTCGAATATCATACTTTCGCCCGGATCAACGGTCGAACCGTTTTCCGGGGAGATGAGGACCGGAGGCGGGGGGCCCGTCGTTTTAATTTCGAGTGAATAGGAACCGGTGTAGGGTGACCAGACGCTGTCGCTGTCCTGGCATCGGACGTGCCAGTAATACCGGCTGTCGGCAAGGGGGGCAGGCGAATGATAATATGAATCCACGGTCTGAATGGTTATGCCCCTGATGCTGCCATAGGACTGGACCGTATCCAGCTGAAATTCATAGAGCAGGGCATTGTCGACGGAGTTCCAGTCAAACACCGGCTGATTGTTGTTGGTGATAACGGTATTGCGGGGCGAAGTCAATTCGAGCATGAACGGGTTCCACTTGAGAGTAACATGGGTTACCCTGTCTTTTTCGACGACGATCTCCTCCGACTTGCACTGACCCATCAGGGCATCGTCTTCGTCGAAACCCCAGAGTATTATTCGGTAATTAACGGCGGGCAGAAGGTTTCTGATGATAATCTGGAAATATTCTCCTGTTCTCCTGTAGTAATTGGTGGAGATCGTGGATTCACCCCGTTTCAGTATGCACATCAAGCGTGAGAGAGACTCTCCGGGTTTGGAAACCGTACTGTCCGGGTTCGACTGTTCAAAAGCGATGGTGAGCGACCCCGTATCGGTTTCCGGCTGCAGGGGGGCGCACGTCCACTGCAGAACACTCAGAAACCCGGCGAGCGTGAGTATCAGAAATGGTGAGCGTTGCATCGATTCTTCCCCGTTGGTGTCGATCCGATCATTCTTTTGCGAGGCCCGCTCTCTAAAGCGGTAAACGGATTCCGCCGTTCGCAGACATGTTTTTCCCATTGCGTCCGGCCGCCGGATTCCGGTTAAAAAAGGTTTCATATAAAATTTATGAAAAAAACTGCGGGCCGTCAAGGGAAATAAAGCTTTTCATAGACTTTCTTCTGAATTTTTTGTATATTGATCCCGCAAGTTGCGGAAAATCAGCACGTTTATCAGCAAGATGGAGTCACGCACATGACACAGATGACCGCTGCCAGAAAAGGAAGCGTTACGCCGGAAATGGAAGCTGTAGCGAGGGAAGAACGGATCGATATCACACTGCTGATGGAACGGATGGCCTCCGGCGAGATCATTATTCCCGGGAATCAGAATCATGCCGGTGTCAAACCCACCGGAATCGGGACCGGTCTGCGGACCAAGGTGAATGCCAATATCGGCACGTCCTCGGATTATCATGATGTCGACAGCGAGGTTCTGAAAGCAAAAACAGCGGTGCATGCCGGCGCGGACGCAATTATGGATCTTTCGACCAGCGGTGACCTGCCCGGGGTGAGGCGTGCGATTATGGGTGCCGTTGATGTGATTATCGGCACCGTTCCGATATATCAAGCGACAGTGGAAGCGGTGGAGCGACACGGGGCCATTGTGAGAATGACCGTCGATGAACTGTTCGATGTGCTCAAGCAGCAGGCCGAAGAGGGGGTCGATTTCTTTACCGTGCACTGCGGGGTGACCCGGCAGACCATCGAACGATTGAAGCAGCAGGGCCGCCTGATGGATATCGTCAGTCGCGGCGGATCGTTTCTCGCCACCTGGATGATCGCAAATGATAAAGAGAATCCGCTCTACGAGGAGTATGATCGATTGCTTGAACTCGTTAAGAAATATGATGTTACTTTGAGTCTCGGAGACGGGTTGCGGCCGGGAGCCCTCAGGGACGCCACTGACCGGGCGCAGATTGAAGAGCTCATTACCCTTGGTGAGCTGACGCAGCGGGCATGGGACCAGGGTGTGCAGGTAATGGTTGAGGGTCCCGGGCATGTGCCGCTCAATGAGATCAGAACGAATATCCAGATAATGAAGAAACTCTGCGTGAACGCACCCTTTTATGTGCTTGGTCCCCTCGTCACCGATGTCGCTCCCGGATATGATCATATCACCTCGGCGATCGGCGGTGCCATTGCCGCCGAGGCGGGTGCTGATTTCCTCTGTTATGTGACTCCCGGAGAACATCTGAAATTACCGGACGCGGAAGATGTGCACCAGGGGGTCATCGCCGCCCGGATCGCCGCGCATGCCGCGGACATCGCCAAGGGTGTTCCCGGGGCGGCTTCCTGGGACCACAACATGTCAGCAGCCCGGAAAGCGCTCGACTGGGACAAACAGATTGCCCTTTCCATCGATCCTCCATACGCGTCCCGGCTCAGGGAGAAAGGGAAACCGGAAAACCACGATGTCTGCTCGATGTGCGGGGAATACTGCGCGGTAAAACTGGTAAAAGAGATTATTAACAAATGAGTAATATAAAAGATGAAGCATGTCATTACATATCCTGATCCCGTACTGAGACAGCAGGCGGAACCTGTCGACGAAATCGACGATGAGATTCGGCGTCTTGCCGACGAGATGTCGGATGTGATGTACAACGATGACGGTGTCGGACTGGCGGCAAACCAGGTCGGAGAGACAAAACGAATCATTGTTTTCGATGCCGGTGAAGGATTTCACTGTCTCATCAATCCGGAAATCACCCCTGTCGAAGATGAGACGGAGGTGCGGGAAGAAGGCTGTCTCAGCCTTCCGGGTGTACAGGTCAATGTCGAACGGTATAAACGCATCAAGGTCGAGGCGCTGGACCTCGCGGGCGCACCGTTTTCCGATACGCTGGAAGGCCTCGCGGCCCGGGCCGTACAGCATGAAGTCGATCATCTGAACGGTATTATGATCATTGACCATGCATCGTCACTGCAGCGGCGTATGATGCGGTCGAAACTCCGCAAGCTGGAAAAAGAGGCATGAAGACTGAACGATCGACCATGATAGAGGGAATGTCCAAAGGAATCCCGGTTTCCGAGGGGATCGCCATCGGCACGGTCTGGAAACTTGACAGCGTCTGGGATGAAGTGACCGGTGTCAAGGTACTGCGGACCAAAAAGGAAGTCAGCCGCTATCAGGAAGCGCTCGACTATGTCAGCATTCAGCTTGTTGAATGCCGCGATCGGGTGAAACGCGAGATCGGGAGCGAAGAGGCCCGTATTTTTGAGGCGCATCTCGCGATTCTCGGAGATGAATTTTTTCACAGCCGTATTCCCGAGGCGGTCAGAAAACGGCGGATGAACGTCGACTTTGTCCTCAAGGAGGAGATCGACGCCTGGATAACCGAGTATCTGAACCAGGTAAAAGATGAATACCTGCGGCTGAGAGCGCAGGATATCCGTGATGTCGGAGAACGTATCCTCCATGTGCTGCTGCAGACCGAGAACGTGAATCCGCCCTCAGGAGAGCCCACAATCATCGTGGCTCATGAGCTGAGTCCTTCGGAAACCGCGCGTCTCCACAAGGATAAAATCCTCGGTTTCGCAACAGAACTGGGAGGCGGCAACTCCCACGCCTCGATCCTCGCGCGGGCAATGGGCATTCCCGCAGTGGTCGGTGTCGAACGGCTGAAGCGTAAAACGGTTACCGGTGATACAGCGATTATTGACGGCCACGCGGGTATCGTCTACATCAATCCTTCCCGGGAAATTCTCGAAGAATATGAAAAGCGTCAACGGCAGCTTACGGCCTACTGGAAACGGCTGTCCCGGGAAGTGGAGCTGCCGTCGGTCACCGCAGACGGAACCGCGGTCTCGCTTCAGGCGAATATCGCGAGCATCACCGATGTGTCGATGGCGATCAAGTACAAGGCGGAGGGAATCGGACTTTTCAGGACCGAACTGCCTTTTCTCTCCGCAGGACGGCTGCTGAGTGAAGAGGAACAGTTTCAGCTCTACAAGACGGTCCTGGAATCCATGGCGGGCAGCAAAGTCGTTGTGCGTACACTCGACCTCGGAGGAGACAAGTTCCTGCCCTTCCAGGCGGTTGAAGCGGAAAGCAATCCGTTTATGGGATGGCGGTCCATCAGGATATCGCTTCAGGAAAAAGATGTGTTCAAGGCCCAGCTGCGGGCGATCCTGCGGGCCAGCGCGTTCGGCAATCTCAGCATTCTTTACCCCATGATTTCAAGCCTTGAAGAGATACACGAGATCAGTTTGGTCTTCAGCGAGTGCAAACAGGAATTGACACGGGAAGGGATTCCCTACGACAATGAAATCAGCACCGGTATTATGATCGAAGTTCCGTCGGCGGCGATCATGGCCGGCAATTTCGCCAAGCATGTCGACTATTTCAGTCTGGGCACCAATGATCTCATACAATACACGCTCGCGGTCGACCGCAACAATGAAAAGGTCGCCCGCTTCTATCAGCCCCTGAACCCGGCCATTCTGCATCTCATCAAGAATACCATCCTCTGCGCCGACAGGGAAGGCGTCGGCGTGGCTCTCTGCGGTGAGATGGCCGGCAATCCTCTGTACACGGCGATGTTTCTCGGATTCGGTCTGCGGGAGTTCAGCATGAGTCCCGTCATGCTGCCGGAGGTGAAAAGCAGAATCAGAGCCCTCTCGATCGATGAGTGCAGAAAGCTGAGTGATGAACTGCTTTCTCTGGACTCGGCCGACATGATCGAGTCGCGGCTCTGGGATTTTCATCTGGAGATGAACAAACGGCAGGCGGTACCGGGCATTACTGAATAAGCTGTTTCCAGTCGGCCGCGATGGGAATTCTGCGTCCGCTGCCAAAAGCGGTGGCGCTGATTTTCAGCACCGGTGCCGCCTGGATCCGTTTATATTCGTTTTTCTTGACTGCATTGATAATCCAGGCCACTATTCCGGGTTCGTATCCGCCGGCGATGATCTCATCAGTCGCGCATTTCTCCTCAATATACATCCTGAGCACACTGTCGAGGATCTCATAGGGGGGGAGTGTGTCCTGGTCTTTCTGACCGGGTTTCAGCTCGGCACTGGGCGCCTTGGTGAAGATGCGCTCCGGGATCACCGGGCTCGATTCGTTGATGTATCGGCAGAGCCGGTACACCATGGTTTTATACACATCACCCAGCACGCTCAAACCGCCGCTCATATCACCGTAGAGAGTGCAGTATCCCACTGCCAGTTCGCTTTTGTTCCCCGACGAGAGGGCCAGGTATCCGAACTTGTTCGAGAGGGCCATGATGATATTTCCGCGGATTCGTGCCTGCAGATTTTCCTCGGTTACATCTTCCGGCATGTTTGCAAATACGGGGCCAAGCGTCTTTTTATAGGCTGAAAACAGATCCCCGATATCGATGACCTGGTAGTGCACGCCGAGGCCGGCGGCCAGTGCAGCCGCATCCTCACCGCTTTCCTGTGATGAGTAGGGTGAGGGCATGTATACGGCGTGAACGTTTTCCGGACCGAGGGCTTTCGCGGCAAGGCAGCAGGTGAGCGCGGAATCTATGCCGCCGGACAGTCCCAGGACCGCCTTGCCAAACCGGTTTTTTTCGGCATAATCACGTATGCCGAGCACCAGCGCTCTCGTCACCGATTCGGCGTCGGGCAGCGGGATGAAGGGGAAGGGTGCCGGAAGATGCGAGAGGTCCACCGTTTCGATATGTTCCGTAAAAGCAGGGAAGCAGACACGGAGCGCGCCTGTTCCATCGACGATCATGCTGCGTCCGTCGGAGATCAGCTCATCATTGGCCCCTACCTGATTGACCAGAATCACCGGCAGCCGGTGTTTCGCCGCATGGTTACGTAGAATTGTGTAGCGAATTTCTTCTTTGCCGATCGCAAACGGCGAGGCCGAGATGTTGATAATGATGCCGGCACCCTTCTCAGCCATCAGGGTCACGGGATCGACGCCGTAGGGCCGGAACGGGAAGAGGGATGGATCATTCCAGATATCTTCACAGATGGTTATGCCGAGCGCCGTGTCTCCCATACGGTAAATGTCCGTTTCAGCCGCGGGGTTGAAATAGCGTGCTTCGTCGAATACGTCGTAGGTGGGAAGCAGTGTTTTACGCTGTGTGTAAAGCAGTGTGCCGTTTTGCAGGAGCACCGCGGCATTATAGAGCCCTTTGCCCTCCTTGATCCGGGGGACATCGATGGATCCGTACAGAACCGCCTGTTTCGGGTATTTCCGGGTAAGCCCGCGAATTGTCTCACCGGCCCGCTCGTAATCGAGAAGAAACCCTTTTTTTGTGAGCCAGTCTTTGGGGGGATATCCTGAAGGAAACAGTTCACTGAAAATGACCAGATCAGCATCATCTCCTGCAGCCGCGTCGAGCGCGGTTTCCATCTTTCGAATATTGCCCGGAAAATCCCCGATCACCGGATTCAATTGCGCGAGAGTGACCTTCATCTGCCACCATTGATTGGGATGAGTGCGAGAGTCATGGTTGAGCAGTGGTAAGGTAACGTTAATTTGTTCTTTTGTCAAATATTTTTTAGGGATTTACCCTCAAGGAAAAAGGTTCCAAACCGCCAGTAGGCAAGAATTGCCGAAATGGTGTTCTCTGCCTCGAAAAAGGCAACGGTTAAATTAATACAAGTATCTGATAATAAATAAGATATGATTATCAAGGCATCAACTGGTATGTGCTTTGCAAGAAATGGCCGGGAACGGAAAAAACAGCAAGCACAGAGGTTCCTGTTGATGGTCTCATGGATGAAAAAAATGTCACGCTCTGCGGTCGCTGCTGCGGCCTGCTGGCTGCTCACGGGTGCTGCGGCCGCGAGTACTGTGGATTTGACCTGGAACGCCAACAGCGAAGATGATCTTGCAGGCTACAAGATCTATTATGGTACCCAGTCGCGCAATTATCATACGTACATCGATGTCGGCAATGTCACTGAATACACAGTGCCCAATCTTGAACCCGGTGTTTCGTATTACATCTGTCTCACCGCATACGATATCAATCGCAATGAGAGCAGCTATTCCGAGGAAATCTTTCTCATCGCGGAAGACAATGTCCCTCCCGAGATCGAGTCGGTCTCATGTCTGTACGGGGACCAGGTGCGGGTGGTGTTCAACGAGATCGTTGATATGGAATCGTCGCAGCTGACCAGCAATTATGCGATCAATAACGGGATTGCCATCAGCAAGGCCCAGCGCCAGTCTGACAAGCGGACGATCCTGCTCAGTACGAATCAGCATGCGAATGGAGAGTATCTGCTGACGGTAAGCAATGTGCGCGACAGCGCCGCCGTGCCGAACGCGATGCCGGCAGGAACAGAGGCGGCGTATGTCTGGTCGGGCAACGATGAGGATCCGCCAGAGGTTGAATCGGTGGAACTGCTGAGTTATGACCTGATTGCGGTGACCTTTTCCGAACCTGTCGATCAGAGCAGTGCTGTTGCCAAAGAGAACTATGCGATTACTCCTTCACTTGCCCTGACCGGAGTCAGTATCGATGGATCCTGCCGCAAAGTGTATCTGGTGACCGAAGAACACCAGGCGGGACAGACATACACGCTGACGATCAATCATATTCGCGACAACGCGGTCCCTGCAAATGAGATGAACTCGGGTACGGCGGTTGCCTATACCTGGCAGTCTGATGACACCGAGCCTCCCACACTGGTCTCGGCCAGGAGCCTCACCGCCACTTCTCTCGCCATCGAGTTCAGTGAACCCCTTGATGCACAGTCGGCGGAAGCAGTCGGGAACTACCTCATAACACCGGCGGTCGCGGTTTCCAGGGCCCAGCTCAGTGCGGCGGGCACAGTGGTCACCCTGACCACCGGGACACACGCCGGCGGCACCTACACGGTGAAAGTGTCGAATGTGACCGATGATGCCTCGCCTCCCAACACCATCGTGACCTCCCAGCTTTCCTATATCTACAACGCCCCGGATGTCACACCGCCACGCATTGCAGCCGTTGCAATCACCAGCGCCAATCTGGTGAAAGTTACCTTTGATGAACCTGTTTCGCCGGCCAGTGCCACCTACGCCGGCAATTACAGTATTTCTCCCTATGTAAAAGTTACCAGGGCATCCCTCGATATCAGCGAGAAGGTGGTGATGCTCGAGACTGAAGGTCACGCGGCCGCGACCTACACTTTGACTGTCAGCGGTGTTCAGGACAAGGCGGCGGTTCCCAATACCATCGCCGCCAATACAACCGGCACTTACACCTATCAGCCGCCTGACGTGACCAGGCCCACCATCGTCGCGGTGCAGATGCACGGCAACGATATCGTGGAACTCGTCTTCAGTGAGGCGGTGGAGCGCACGAGCGCCGAGATAGCGGCCAACTATCAGATATCGGGATCGATTGCGGTGCAGAGCGCTGCGCTGGTGGGTGATGCTTATACCAGTGTGTACCTGTCGACCAGTCCCCACACGAATGGCCAGTCGTACACGGTTACGGTGAGCAATATCATTGACCGGGCCACTGTACCCAACGTCATTATCGCCGGCATGCAGGCCTCGTACCGCTATGTTGAAGACGACACTGCTCCTCCCAGATTGACCGGAGTGGAACAGCTGGGCTCATCAGTAATCAGATTGACCTTCAGCGAAGCCCTTAATCCCCAAACCGTTCAGACCAGCGGAAATTATGTTTTCAATCCCGCTCTCTCCGTGGCAAGCGTCAGTCTCGACAACACCGGGAAAATCGTTTTTCTGACCACAGAGGAACACCAGCAGGGTGTTCAATACAGAGTGACGGTCAGCGGAGTGGCCGATCTGGCCTCACCGGAGAACGTGATCGGAACCGAGAATTCTCTGACCTTTACGACCGCGTCCGTGGATGCGGCATCGCCGCTGCTGGTCCGGGCGGAAAGCCGGGGCAATCAGACAGTCGAAATCATTTTTAACGAGCCGGTTGACCCGGAAACGTCCCAGAATGCCGCGAACTACACAATCGACGGGGGAGTGACAGTCATCGGCGTCCAGCTCAGTCAATCGCAGATGAGCGTTTTTCTCGAAACATCCGCCCAGCCCCGGGGCACCTACACCGTCACTGTCAGCAATGTGCGTGATCAGGCCGCACATCCCAATACAATTGCGGCAGGATCACAATTGCAGTATACCTACATTCCGGCCGATACGGAAAAACCCCTCCTCACCGGTGCCTATTTTATCAATGTGAACGCGGTGGAGCTGACGTTCAATGAGCCGCTGAACAGAGAATCCGCCGAAAACAAGGCCAATTACGCGATCAACAATTCGATCACGGTCCAGAAAGCGACCCTCGATTATGCCGGTACCAGAGTCATCCTGCAGACATCTACTCACTTCCCCGCCACGTTCAGGGTCACTGTCAACAACATAAAAGACGGCTCGGCTGCCGGGAACGTGATTCTGCCGAATACCGGCATGAACTACTCATATGTCGTTCAGGATTACACCCCTCCCAGAATAGTATCCGCGATTCTCAAGGATAAAACCCATCTTCTGGTCACCTATGATGAGGCGATGGACATCGAGACCGCGGCCGATCCGGCGCACTACCAGATCAATAACGGTATTCAGGTCATCGATGCGGTCTCCATTGTCTCTTCTGCATCCCGGGATACCATGGGAACCACCATCCCTCAGTCCCAGATCCTGCTGGAGACCTCGAGCCACGCTGCCGGCCAGTACCTGCTCACGGTGAACGGGGTTCGCGACAATTCGGATGCGCAAAATCCCATCGCCGCCTACAGTCAGATTCAGTATATCTGGAGCCCGGTGGATACCACCGCTCCGGCGCTCAATGGGGCCGCACTCGTCGGCACAACCAATCTGCAGCTTACTTTCAGCGAGCCGCTGGACGCGGAAACAGCGAAAAACAAGGATAATTACGTAATCCAGCCGTATGTGGAGATCGTGCATGCGGTTCTCGATGCCGAACTCGATGTTGTCTTGCTCTCCACGGCCCAGCACGATGCGGGTACCTATACGGTATTTGTTTCCAATGTCAAAGACAGGGCCTTTGTCAAAAACACCATCGGCACCGCAAATCAGGCTGTGTACACCTACAGTCCTCCCGATACTGTGGCGCCTGGGCTCGCCTCTGTAGAAATGAAAGAATCAGCCCAGATGGTCTATCTGCATTTCGACGAACCCCTGGCCCGGACTGCCGCTGAAAATGTCGCCAATTACCAGATTTCACCGAATATCACTGTCTCGAACGCCTATCTGCACGCCTCGCTGACCACGGTGATGCTTGAAACTTCCACACACCAGGCGAACACGAATTATGAAATTGTTATTCAGGGGCTGAAGGACAGGGCCCCCGCCCCCAATACGATGCAGACATCGATCAGAAGGCAGTATACCTATACACCGCCTGATAATATTCGGCCGGAGCTGGTCTCGGTAAAGCTGCAGAGTCCACGGAAACTGGAGCTGGTATTCAGTGAACCGATCGAGAAGACCTCGGCCGAAACCAGGTCCAATTACCGGATCGACCCGGATATTGAGGTCAATCATGCGTATCTCGATCCGGTGAACATGAAACTGGTCACCCTGGAAACATCGGACCATGCGCCGGGGCTGCTCTACTCGATCAATGCCCAGAATATCCGCGACCGGGCGTCCATTCCCAATGTGATAACCGGGAATCAGTGGCTGAGCTACTCGCTTCCCATATCCGGCGGCAGCGCCGATCAGACCGCGCCGGCCGTGGCCAGGATCGACGTGATCTCCGCGACCAAGCTGGACGTCATTTTCACCGAACCGGTGGATTCCGGCAGCGCCGAGGCGACGACCAACTACCATATTGAAGGCGGAGCCCAAGTGAAGACCGCCGATATCGACGACCAGCTGACCCGTGTGCACCTGACAACGACCGAACATGTCGACGGCCGTGCCTATGCCATTACCGTCTCCAATATTCGCGACCTGGCCACGACGCCCAATCTGCTTTCAACCTCCCCCCAGACAAAATATCTGATCAAATCGGGTGTGGGTATCAGCCGGCTCAACAGGGACGCATACGCGATGAACGGCTTCTGCATGGAGAACAGCTGCTATGTTGACCGTGATTATCTCTTTGAACAGATACCGGTGTGCCTGGAAAATACCGTGCAGATACAGACATCAAATGACGATAAAGCCGATACAAGCAACTACTCTCTTACCTTTGAACTCAGCGGGGACGCGATTGTATATGTGGCCTATGACAGCCGGATCCGCAGTCTGCCCGCCTGGCTGGCAGACTGGAAGCGGACAGGGGAACAGGTGCTCAATTCCCGCTCCGATATCTACAATGTCTATTCACAGGAAGTGAACAGCGGCTATGTGTCGCTGGGCGGAAATTACGGCGGGCTCGACGATAATATGTACATGGTCTTCGTGAAACCGATGCTCAGCAGCAATCTCGTACTCAGCGGGCTTTCCCGGACGGGCTATCAGGTGAAACGGCTGGGTATCGGAGACCGTTACTATCTTGACCGGGACTATACGCTCGCCTCCGTGCCGTCGTTCATGGAAAATATGTTCTGGATCAACACTGCCAACGACGACAAGACCGATGATTCAGATACGTTCCTCTCATTCACACTGCTGCGCAGCTCGGTGATCTATATCGCCTACGATGCCATGGCGGGATCGACACCCGAATGGATGGACGACTGGATGCCCATGGAGGATCAGATAGTGGATTCCCGCGGTATCAGGTTCGATGTATACACGCGCAGTTTCCCGGAGGGTGACGTGGTGCTCGGCGGCAACAGCGGCACGCTCGATGACAATATGTATCTCGTGCTCCTCAATCCGGAACTGACCGAGGAGGAGGACGATGAGAGCAGCCGGCCGGCTACCTTCAATCTTGTTCAGAACTATCCCAACCCGTTCAACCCCGAAACAACGATCAGGTTCGAGATCCACAAGACCGGTCCGGTAAAACTGACGGTGATCAATATTCTCGGCCAGCGGGTGAAAGTGCTTGTCGATGAAACGGTGTCCGGCGGAACCGTTCGGGAAGTGGTCTGGGACGGAACCGATATCAACGGAATGAATGTGGCGAGCGGCGTCTATTTTTACAGAATTCAGCAGGGTCAGTTCGCCAAGACACGGCGCATGATTCTGCTGCGGTGAGGGACCGAATGGTACTGTATGTCTTTATAATGGGGCTTGTAGTCGGCAGTTTTCTCAATGTCGTCATCTGCCGGCTGCCCAGGGGCGAATCGGTGGTCTTCCCGCCGTCCCACTGTCCGGCATGCGACGCCCGCATCAAGCTGTATGACAACATACCGCTGGTGAGCTATCTGCTGCTCGGGGGAAAATGCCGCAGCTGCCGCGCCCGCATTTCCCTGCGGTATCCCCTGGTGGAACTGCTCACCGCTCTCGCGGTCACGGCACTATTTATCAAGTATGGAACCGGATGGGATTTCTGGCGCTCCGCCGTCCTGCTGCTGTTCCTTGTTCCTGTCGCGTTCATCGACTGGGATACGCAGCTGGTGCTCAACAAACTGACCCTGCCGGGTTTCATCACCGGCGCGCTGATGGTCCTTATATTTCAAACTGAAATGTGGCTGCGCGCGCTTTTGGGTGCGGTGAGCGGCGGTCTTGTCGTGCTGCTCCTCGCCGCCCTGGGCAAAGCGGTATTCAGAAAGGACAGTATCGGATTTGGAGATGTCAAACTGCTTGTTTTAATTGGAGTTTTCGCCGGTTTTCCCGATGTGCTGATCTGCCTTGTTTTCGGCATTTTCGCAGCATCGATTTATATCGTTTCAGGTATGATAATGAAAAAAATCACTATGGGGGATATTATTCCTTTTGGTCCGTTTCTTGCAATAGGTACACTCGTATATTTTCTGGCAGGCAGCGAGGTGATGCAATGGTATTCCAGCTTCTACGCATGACAGAAAATAGGGCGGGTGGTGACGGGAGGATGAACGTTCTATGACTATTGAAATGTTGAAGCAGCAGGGTGCGACTGTCGACTCCGGTACCGGTAATTCCGGCACTGCCGGAAGCGTGATTCCCGACAAGAAGCGAGTGCTTGTGGTTGACGATGACCCGCTGGTCGTCAAAGTGCTCAAAGATCCCCTGGAACGAGCGGGGTACGATGTGGACACCGCCTATCACGGGCTCGACGCACTGAAACAGGTAAAAGAGAATAAACCGGATTTGATCATTCTGGATATTCTCATGCCTCTGCTCGATGGATTCAAGGTGGCACGGTTTTTAAAGTTTGATCAGAACTACAAGGATATACCGATTATCGTTCTGACATCCCGGGCCACCGCCGGTGAAAGAGAGATGGGGGAGAAAGTCGGCGCAAATGAGTTTCTCTGCAAGCCGTTCAGACTGCCTCAAGTGATGGATGCAGTAGGAAGGTATCTCAATGCCTGAAGTTACTACACAGAAAGTCGCCGCGCGCAGCAGTGATTCCGGAATGGACCGGCAGCTCGCCCAGGCCCTGGTGGAGAGAAAGATCCTCACCGTCCAGGAGGCGAAATCGGCTCTTTACCGGCTGCGCCACGACAATACTGTGAGTAATCTTGAGGAGTTTCTGCGCAGTGAGAATACCGTGTCCGAAGAAGCGATTCTCGAAGTAAAGGCCTCACTCTGGAACGTACCCTACATCGATCTGCGCAATTACGAGATCGATCCGGAAGTACTCGATCTGATTCCCGCAAAAGTGGCCAAGCAGTTCAAGTTCTTCCCGCTGTTCCGGATCGATGATACGATGCTGATCGCCATGCCCGATCCCAAAGATGTCAACGTGATCGATCGGGTGACCCAGCTGACGCAGATGGATATTTCACCGGCGCTCTCTTCCGAGAGCGCGATTCAGGAAGCGATAGTCAAATATTACGGCGAGACGGAAAAGCAGCCTCTGGCCGCGGTCTCTTCCGATGAAATGCAGAGTATTCTCGAGATCATCGAAGAGGAAGAGACCGAGCATGAAGTTGAACAGTCCACCGCCGCCCTTGAGCGGCTGGCTGAAGAAGCGCCGGTCGTCAAAATGACCAACATGGTGCTGACCCAGGGAATCGTGGAAGGCGCTTCGGACATTCATATCAATCCGGAAGAAGATCAGCTGCGGGTCCGGTTCAGGGTGGACGGTGTTCTTCGGGACAGCCTGCACCTGCCCAAGAATCTGCAGGAAGCGGTGATTTCACGGATTAAAATCCTTTCCAATCTTGACATCGCCGAGCACCGCATTCCCCAGGACGGTCAGCTGCGGCTGCGTGTCAGTGACGGAAGGCAGATCGATATTCGTGTCTCGACCCTGCCGTCGGCCCACGGCGAAAATATCGTGCTGCGAATTCTTGACAAGAACGATGCGCTGCTTTCCATCGAGAAGCTCGGGTTCGAACCCGATGTCTATAAAACCGTCAGCCAGATACTCAGCAGCGCCTACGGCATCATGCTGGTGACCGGTCCCACCGGTAGCGGTAAGACCACCACCCTATATGCCGCCCTGAACCGGTTGTCGACGATCGAGAAGAACGTCATCACCCTGGAAGATCCCATTGAATACCGGCTGCCGCTGATCAGACAGTCACAGGTAAACGTGAAAGCGGGCATGACCTTTGCCAAGGGACTGCGGGCGATTCTGCGTCAGGACCCGGATATCGTCATGGTGGGAGAGATTCGTGATACCGAGACCGCCAAAATCGCGGTGCAGGCGGCCCTTACCGGTCACTTCGTGCTCTCGACGCTGCACACCAACGACGCTGCCGGCGCCATTACCCGTCTGGAAGAGATGGAAATTGAACCGTTTCTGATCTCCACTGCCGTCCTGGGTGTGATGGCCCAGCGGCTGGTGCGGAGAATCTGCACCGAATGCAAAGAGGAGGTGGAACCGAGCCTGGAAGTGCCGCGGGAGGTTCTGAAAAATCTCGGGATGGACGGAGACCCGGATTCCATCAGGTTTTACAAGGGGAGAGGCTGCAAGAAATGCAACAACAGCGGGTATAAAGGCAGAATGTCTATCGTTGAGGTGCTGCCGGTGAGCGAGGGAGTGAGGGAAAAGATTCTCCAGTCATCGTCTTCGGATGTAATCAAGAAGCAGGCGATATCGGAAGGAATGCGTCCGCTGCTGCATGATGGCTGGATCAAGGTGCTCAAGGGGATCACGACCATCGAAGAAGTGATGCGTGTAACGAACATGTAACCAAGGACGAAACAGGGAACAATAGAGAATGGCATCGTTTCAATACAAAGCAATAGCCCCGGGCGGCAAGGTCATCAATGATGTGATGGATGCGGCCAGTGAGAGTGACGTGACGAAAATGATCTTCAGCAAGGGCTATCGGCCGATCAACATTACAAAGGTAAAGGGCGATAAAGAATCATCCGAGGGATCCGGCGAGATTCAGTTCTTTAAAAAGAAAGTCAAAACGGAACAGATCGTCCTCTTTACCCGTGAGCTGGTTACGCTGCTCAAAGCGGGCGTTCCCATGCTGACGGCAATCGAGGCGCTTGCCGCCCAGAGCAGCAAGGAGATGGGGGAGATCCTTGATAAAGTGTACGTCGCCGTCATGTCCGGAAAGAGCTTCTCCCAGGCGCTGCGGGAGCACCCGAAGGTATTTCCCCTGCTCTATGTGAACTCCGTGTATGCCGGTGAGATGAGCGGTTCGCTCGACGAGGTGCTGGAACGGATGGTGGCGGTGCTCTCAAAAGACGAAGAGACCAAGAAAAAGGTCAAGGGCGCGATGCAGTATCCCATTTTCGTTGTCGTTGCCATGGTCATTGCCTTTTACGTTCTGCTGACCCAGGTAGTGCCCAAATTCGCCGATATTTTCGCCGGCATGAATATGGAGCTGCCGATTTTTACGAAAATTCTCATCGCTCTCAGTGAAATGGGTCAGAAATACGGCCTGGTTATTATCGGTATGCTCGGTGTCGGGGGAGCGCTCTTCAAATACTACACCAGTACGGAGAAGGGACGGCTCTGGTGGGATACGACGGTTATGAAGGTTCCCGTAATCGGCGACCTGGTGAAGAAGAGTTCGATGGCCCGGTTTACCAAGATGTTTGAAACGCTGAACAAGAGCGGGCTGCCTATCCTGCAGACACTCGATACGGTCTCCAAAGCGGTGGGTAACAAGGCGATAGAAATAAGTCTGCGCAATGTCGCCCTGGGTGTGGAAAAGGGGCAGGGTATTTCAGGGTCGTTGAAAAAAGAGAACCTGTTCCCACCCATGGTGATCAGGATGATCTCGATCGGAGAACAGTCGGGTTCTCTCGATGAAATGCTCGGCAGTGTGGCCCAGCACTACGACATGGAAGTGGAACACGCCATCAAGGCGCTGACGTCGATGATCGAACCGGTACTTACCGTTGTGATCGGCGGTGCGGTTGTGGTGATGGCTTTTGGTATTTTTCTTCCCATGTGGGGTATGGTCGGTGCGGTGCAGTAATGGAATCTAACTGAAACTGGTACATAAATAAAAAAAGAAGGCAAGAAGGAGGTGGTTGGAAAAGCAGTTTTTCTGTAGGAGGTTTGGAAGTGACACCACGAACACATGACACAAACACAAAGGAGAACGTCATGAAATTTTCATCCGAAAAAGGCTTCACCCTGGTCGAACTGATCGTTGTGATCGTTATCATCGGCATTCTGGCTGCAGTCGCCGTTCCCAAATTCATGGATCTCAGTGACTCCGCCAAGGCCGCTGCCTGTAAGCAGAACATGACCGCAATCGAATCCGCTGCCAACATCGGCTATGCCAACAGCGCCATCAGCGGAACCGCTGCCTACCCCGCATCTCTGGCTGCCATGGTTACGGCCGGTCTGCTCGATGCGAGCCCCACCTGCCCCGGTGACGGTACCTATACCTATACCCAGGCCACCGGCAAAGTCGCCTGCAGCAGCCATACCCGGTAATCCGGGCGCAGCAGGCAGTAACGATGTTTCTGTTTTCGGAAAGGGCTTCGGCCCTTTCCGAAAACAGTGCGTTTATCGTCAGTAACCAGCAAGTACGGGAGAAAACAGTGAGCACTCCTTGTAACAATCAGCAGAGGCCCCGCCCCAAACGCATGAGCGGATACACTCTGATCGAACTGGTCGTTGTTATTTCGATCATCGGTATATTGACCGGTACGGTCAGTGTTTCGATGAGCGATCTGAACCTGACGGCCAGACTTTCGAATGCCGCCTACCGGTCGCTGGCGGATTTCAGGTACGCGCAGGAACTGGCGATGTCAGAACGGCGGAGCGTTGACATCTTTGTGGACGCCGGTGCCGAACGGTATGAAATCAAGTATAACGATACCGGCGCGTATGTCCAATCTCCTTCCAGCGACGGTAATCTGATTGTCACGCTGAATCAGAATGAATACAAGGATGTGGTGGTGACATCCACCGGCATCAGCAGCAAACTCACCTTTACACCCACCGGTGAGGCGCTGCTCAACGGCTCCAGTTTCACCAGTGATACATCGATCCTGCTGCTCAACGACCAGATCTATGTGGCGGTGACCGGCGGCGGTCTCGTGACACTGGGCAAACGGACATCAAGCGGATGCGGGACGTCACTATGTTAACATTGCATCGTGCCTTTAAAAAAATTATCGCGGATGAACGGGGAATGAGCCTCATCGAGGCGATTCTCATGATCATCATTCTCGGTATTACCATTGTGCCGCTGAGCACGCTCTCAACCAACAATGTGCGGTTCGGCACCAAAACCCTGCTCATGACCGAAGGCTGTCTTTATGCACAGGCGATTATGGAACAGCTCAACGCAGAGTACTTTTCACCCGATACAACCCTCGGCGGCTATGACAAAGTCGTTTCCCGCTGGAACGGCGTTTCCACACCGAATCCACCGGCCGGGTATTCGGGTACCGTGACTATCTCGGCCCTCGATTCCAGTTACGGTGTAAAGTATTCAAATGTCACCGTTACCGTCTCCAGCTCGGAAATTCCCGATGTGGTGCTCTATTCGCGGATCATTCAGTGAGAGGCAAGCCGATGAAACGACTGTTCAGGATATGGCGAATGCGGGCGGCTTCCCAGCGGGGATATACCATTCTCGAGCTGATGATCGTCTCGGTGATCGTAATCCTGCTGACCACCGCCTTTCTGCCGTTTTTCAAGATGAACGTCAAGGCCTATACACGGGTAAGGGGCGGCAAGGACATTGTGCAGAGCGCACGCATCGTGATGACGAGAATGTCCGTGCAGATCAGCCGTCTGCAGAATGTCAGCGATATCATCACCGCGAATTCGACCGAGTTCCGCTTTTACGATCCGGACGGCAATCAGATACGGTACCAGCTGGACGGTGATCAGCTGGAAGAGGGCGGCCAGATGATTCTCGACAATGTGAGCAGTCTTTCGTTTGTCTACTACGACCGGTCCGGCAATACGACCACAACAGCGGGAAGCGTCTGGCGCATCCAGGTGTCGATAACCTCGGTGGTTGAGGACACCGGCTATATGACTTTTACTACCCAGATTTTTCCCAGAAATTTCGCCTATTAACGGGGTGATCCTTGATGAGCGGCAGGCAGGAAAACAAAGAACGGGGCTTCTGGTCGGCATTCATGCTGATGCTCACGGTGACTCTGGCGCTCCTCGGTTTCGGCGGAGCGGTCCTGATCCGGAGCGAGGCGGTCGCGGTGTCCCGGAAAAGCGCCACCCTTCAGACCGACTACGCCGCTGACGCGGCCATGCATTTCGCCATCAGGGCGATGCAGCTGGGCACCTATGACGACGACATGACCATCCCCGAGCTGGGAGGCGTGACAGTCAGCGTTGACACGGTCAGCAGCGCCGGCGGCGTGTCTCTGTACATCGACGCATCGAAACTCGAGGCGAACAGGTCGATCACCGTGAATATGACCGGGGCGCTCGGTGCTATCATCGCTTCCGGCAACGTGTACTGGCGCGTCTGGTCCCTTAACGAATGGGGCTGGTTCAATCGCGGTCTTACTGACGAATATGTAACCACCCTGCCACCTGTCGATACGACGGCGCTGCGCACCCTGGCCGCCTCCCAGGGATATGAAAAACTGGCGAATTTCACTCCTCCCGCCAACTATCCCTCGGGCAGCTTCTACACGGTCGACGGCGTGACCCCCTACGTCACCTATGTTGACGGCAACCTGACCATTACCAACAACATCACCGTTTACGGTATTTTCGTGGTGACAGGCACCGTGACCATCGGTACGAATGCCCAGATCCAGGGTGTCGTCTATTCCGTGGGGGATGTTCATCTCGATCCCTACGGCAGCCGCTCATCCATTGTCGGTGGACTCATCACCGGAGGGGATGTCATCAATACCGGAAGCTGGTGGTATGTTTCCTCCGTGCGATATCACCTCGACTATATAGAGACATTTGAAGACTTCGGCAATGTGGGTCACTCCAGTGAAGACGCAATATATTATTATGTAGATAATATAACTTATTACTAGCTAATCTGTCTTTCTTACTATTGAAACCTGTTCACGGATAATTTATCCCGTTCCCGCTCACGCTCTTCCGATCCAATTAGAGAACTCCTTGATAATCAATGTGTTGTGCTCGTCGTCAGGCAAACCGGACAATATGGAACATATGCTCATGGCAAATCTCTGAATAATTTCATTATGAAATGGATGATTATTATCCAGGTACGTACTCTGCCCAGGAAACCGGTTAATTACTGGAAAAATAAATTTATTTTTTCGAATACATCCGTGATAACATCAGGATTTGATCAATTGCAGCGATTGTTACTTCCGTCCCGGCCGCGGCCGGCGCGCCCTGCGGCGGCAGCGTCCTGATCAGGGTGAGCCGCGGGACGGTTTTCTTCAATGCGTGACGGCCGGGCCGCAGCGGATGAATCAGGCCATCTATTAATTAAAAGTATATTTTACAATATCTTAACAATTTTCTCCGCCTGGAGCCTGATTCGCCAATCAGCGTGTATACGGTTCTGTCGGCACCGGCGGCCGAGAGCGACCATCCCGGGATGATCGGGGGTGGGCACTCAGCCCACCGCCCGTTTACCCGGTTTTTTCAGCCGGCGGAATGCCAGCATTTTCAATTGATTATCACCGTTCATTCCCCATGAGGCGGAGACATGCCTGTTTATGGCATTCTTTTTGTAACAACGGTGAAGAGTGAATCATTTGACCGGCAACCACAGGCAATGGCTGATACGACATGAATTCAAAAAGTTTCAAAATTGAGAAATCGAAACCCTGGCCCCTGGTAATCGGCGTCGATATCAGCGCCACCAGTATGAAATACGTTTTGGTAAAGCGTACAACCGGTGCCGTCAGGGTCGAAGGATTCGGCAAATACCTGCTCGGACAGGATTCTGAAGAGGCGTGGGACAAGCTGCAGAACCTTATCAAGATGCTTTTCAAGAAAGGGAGCGCCATCGCAAAGGCGAAGATCGTTGTCGGGATCAGCGATACCAAAGTAGTGCTGAAGACCGAGAGCCTTCCCCAGCTTCCCCGGAAAGAGATGGAGCAGACGCTTAAATTCAGCCTGCAGCAGGAGCTGAACATTGTCGGCGATGAAGGTGAGCCGGTCGTCGATTACATGCCGGTCGGTCCAGATCCGTCCCAGACGGGCAACACGCTCTATCTCTGTACCGCCATCGCTGAAGACAGTGCCATTCAGAAGATCGGGGCATTTATCGGCAATGACATCATTCCCGATAAAGTGATCCCCACGGTCAGTTCCATTGCCAATCTTGCCAATTTCCTTCCCAAAGAGAGCAGAAGAAAGTCCGTGGGTATCGTGGATATCGGCAGGACCCGCAGCGTGCTGGTGATTGTCAAGGATGAGAAGACGGAATTTTTCCGCGAAATGATGATCGGCGGTCATGACCTGACAAAATCGATTATCGGCACAATCTTTCACGAAGGAAAGGCGATCCAGTTCGGCAACGAGGAAGCGGAAGAATTCAAGATGCGGTTCGGGTACCCCCTGGGGTACAGTCACGGCATGGTGTTCCACGGCGCGCCTCTGGAAGAGATCGCCACCATGATCAGACCGATAGTCGAACGGCTGTGCGGGGAACTGCAGCGGTCCGTTGAATTTTACAAAGATAAATCCGGCGGCCAGGTAGACGAGATCTATCTCATCGGCGGCGGCGCCCACACGAAGCATCTCGCGGAAGCGATTTCCGACAGTGTGGCGATTCCGGTGGAGCCGCTGCCGCTCACAAACTCCCTGAAGATCAGCGGCGGCGCCGACAACCGCATGAAGTTCGCGGAAAAATATCTCGAACAGGCCCCGGCCCTGTCACTCGCGCTGGAAAAGGACAACCGGACCAATCTGCTGCCTGCTCAATACAAGGGCGAACTAAAAAAAGCGGCGCGGCAGAACCTGATCAAATTCGCCTCCCTGCTGGTTGTCGCCCTCATCGCCGCCGGCTGGTACCAGCTCAATCAGATACTGACGGAAAAGCGGGACCGGGTAGCCCAGCTGGAGCGGCAGATATCCATTTCATCCCAGAACACCGGCTTTCTCTACGAAGCGCTGCAAAAGCAGGAACGTATCATTGCGGCCCGGATCGCTCAGGTGAACGGAGTGGGCCGCCAGGACAATATGCCGATCTATATTCTGCAGACCCTTTCGAATATTCTGCCCGACAAGTTCGAACTGACCTCATTCGTCTACAACCCTGAACCCGAACAGGGGGGCAGAAGACTCCCCGAGGATGTGAAGGAGAAGGAGGACGCGGAAGAACCGGTGTTGGTCGACATGCTCGGCAGTGCGCGGGAGATCACCAATGATGTCGAAGTGTATCTCGCCCGCTTCATCCTCGACCTGAACACATGCGGTCTCTTTTCGGAAGTAACCCTTGATAAGAAAATATATGAAAAAGAGAAAGCGACGTTTGAATTCAAGATCGTCGCCAAAGTGAAGCCGGAGGCCTGAGCATCGTGAATATAAAAAGCCTGGTTATACCAATCATTTCGCTTCTGCTGGCGGTTGCCTGGATCGTCCTGATATACATGCCGGCTTCCAGTGAGATAACGCAGCTGGATCTGCGCTACGATGAGCTGCTTGAAAAACAGCGGGATATCATTTCTCCCCTCGACATCAGTGTGCTGCGGGCAAAAATCGACAGTCTTTCAGCCGGCCTGCAGCGGCGTCTTGCGAGTTACTATCCCGAAGACAAGCTGCTCGAGATGGGCAGCACCCTGGAACGGATCGGCAAAGAGTACAATCTGAGCATGATATCGGTGTCGCCGGATCACGAGAGTCTTTCTCTGTTTATCTCGAACCAGGAAATTTCGGAACTGCCGATCAACGTCGAGTACAACGGCCGCTTTCAGGATCTGACCCGTTTTTTTGACAATATGAGCGAGTTTCCCATCGCCTACCGCCTGAAGAGAACCGTTATCGAAAAGGATCCTGAAAAAGAAGGGTATTTGAGTATTCTTCTTAAAGGGATCGTTGTCATCAAGAACACCGACGCTCTTGATCAGAACACGACGGAAACACCATGAATGTTTTTCCCGGAACACCGGAGGAGAGTATGAAACGCGTGCGAATCCATACATTGTCTATCACTGCTGTCGGCCTTGTCTTTGCGTTACTGGCTGCTACCGCCTGGCTGGCGTGCACCAAACGGGCGCCTCTTGATCCTGTGGAATCGGTCCAGGATAATGTCACACTGCTGGCTCACATGCAGGCGACTCCGGAACAGGTGATGACCGGAGGCCAGGAATCGATTATTTCGGTACAGCTGATCCGGGAGGACGGCAGCCCCGTCACCGGCGAACAGGTGACCTTTTCGACAACCAGCGGGCAAATCACCGCTTCGGCGACGACTGACAATGACGGATGGGCACAGGCAACGCTGGTCAGCGGAACAGCGTCGGGCGGCGCCGTGATCACCGCTCGCCACGGCACCACTCTCTACAGTCAGGTGACGGTGATGTTCATCAGCGGGGAAGAGGCACTGCTGCGCGTTGAAACGGCCGATGACTATTTGCTGGCAAACGGCATCGATTCCACCCGCATCACCGTGACCGTGGTGGGCGACTCGGCCCAGCCGGTCGTCGGAGCGATACTCTCTTTCAGTACGAGTGCCGGTAAAATCACCCGATCGGTGATCACCGGAGAAGACGGCAAGGCTGTTGCCGGTCTTGTCAGTGCCGCGTCGGCCGTCGATTTGACTGCCATGGTCACGGTCAGCAATGATTCACTTTCAGCGCAGACACTGGTGCATTTTACGGGAGTGACCGTCACCGCCTCGGCAGATCCGACATCGATCCTGACAGGCGGCCAGAACACATCGACCATTGCCGTGCAGGTCAAGGAAACCACCAGTAATATTGCGGTGTCCAACGCCGCGCTCGTGTTCTCCACCGACCTGGGGACGATCCCCAATGCCGGTGTCACCAATATTTCAGGCGTTGCCGAGGTCGATTTGACCAGCGGCTCGACACCCGGCGTAGCCCATGTCATCGCCCGGTACGGAAAGACGCTGTCGGATACGGTGGAGGTGGCCTTTACGGAAGAATCGTCCGGTAACGCTCTGCTGAAAGATCTCACCGTATCTGAGACAGCGATCCTTGCCAATGGAGTATCACAGACGGTGATCAGCGGCAGAGTGAGTGACAGCCGGGGAAACGCCGTAACCGGACAGGCGGTCAATTTCACCGCCAGCGCCGGGACGATTCCCGCCACGATCGTGACCGGAGCGAGCGGCATTGTTCAGGCAACGCTGACCTCAGCGGCGAGCCGCACTGATATCCCGGCAACCGTTGTCGTGCGCATGGGCTCCCAGTCCGACACACTGCATGTTCTCTTCGAGGGAGTCAAATCACAGTTCACCGCCCTGCCGGGAACCATCCTCGCTGACGGCGTGAGCACGTCGACCCTGACCTACATACTAAAGAAAACCGGCACCAACGAGGCGGTCCCCAATGGCGAAATTCATTTCGGAGCGACCGAGGGCACCATTCCCGCCTCGGCAATAACCAATACATCAGGCATAGCCCAGGCTGTGCTGCAGAGCAGCGGCACGCCGTCGGTCTCGCAGATCGTTGCGACCTACGGTCATTCCCTGAAAGATACCGTGCAGGTGACGTTTTCCGATGAAGCGCCTACCCAGTATGTGCTGCAGACGCTCTCCGCGTCGAGCCATTCGGTTCTCGCCAACGGGCAGGACAAGCTGACGGTCTCGGCGGCCGTAACGGATGACAAGGGAAGTCCGGTGAGCGGTGTCTCCGTCCTGTTCTACGCGACCAGCGGGAGCATGGCTTCATCGGCGACCACCGGGGCGAACGGCCTTGCCAACGCCGAGCTGACAGCGGCAGCCAGTCAGACGAATATCGATGCCGTCGTCTATGCCAGGCTCGATCAGCATTCCATCGACTCTGTGAACGTCGTGTTCGAGGGCGTGACATTGTCCTTATCGGCTTCTCCTGACAGTATTTTGGCCGACGCGCGAAGCGTGTCCCGTATATCGGCGATTCTCAAGAAAACACAGACCAATATCGCCATCCCCAGCCAGACCATATCGTTCGGGACCGATCTGGGCACAATTCCCAGCTCCGCGATCACGAATATATCCGGTCTTGCCGAGGTCGATCTCACGAGCATTAGTACGATCGGAACCGCACATGTCACCGCGACCTACGCCGGAATGACGCCGCAAACCATTCAGGTTCGCTTTCAGGAGTCCCAGCCTCATTATCTCCAGCTTACGGCATCACCGCCGGTGCTGACCGCCGACGGCCAGAGCCAGTCGACCATCAAGGCCAGCGTGAGTGATGTCAACCATAATCCGGTGCCGGATGGGACAACAGTGACGTTCTCGCTTGACGGCTCGGGTACGCTTCAGGGAACGCAGAAGCAGACCGTTACCGGCGTGGCGACCAATTTCCTTACGGCGGGAACCAAACCCGATTCCGCCTGGATACGGGTAAAGGCCGGAACGCTTACCGATTCCATAAAAGTGCAGTACCGGGTGGGCGCGGCCGATCAGGTGATCGTTGAGGCCGACAGCAGCAGGCTGAGAGCCGACGGTCAGTCGACCGCCGTGGTCACCGCGAGAGTGCTGGACGCGCAAGGCACGCCGATCGAAGATGCGACCGTGAATTTCACTTCAACGATCGGGGACATCACTCCTACGGCCCAGACCGGCAGCGGCGGTGAGGCGACCGCCAGTTTCACCAGCGGAAGCGTAGGAACGGCGACTATTACCGCCACCGTTGAAATCGCGGGGGGCGGCAGTGTCAGCGGACACACGACAATCATTCTGGTGCCGGGAGCGCCCAATTCCATCGTTCTCAGTTTTAATCCCACCGCCATCGGGGTGCGCGAAACAGGCCAGAATCAGACTGCGATCATTCAGGCCGAGGTGCGGGATGCCAAAAACAATCCGGTGGAGGACGGTACCATGGTGACCTTCTCCATTATCCACGGACCCGGCGGCGGTGAGGCGCTTTCACCCACCACACCCATCCCCACGGTCGGCGGCAAGGCGCGCGTTTCCATTTCCAGCGGGACAATCTCCGGTAACGTGAGGGTACAGGCTCAGACCACCGGAGTGAGCGGTTCCATCATCGCCAAGGCCTCCGAGATACTGATTCATGCCGGTCCCCCCTACATGGAGGACAGGAACGACCCCACGACCACCCATCTCACCATCGCGGCCGACCAGCTGAATATCTGGAGAACGCTGGGGGAGACGACGGTGAGTATCGCTGTTTATGATAAATACCACAATCCGGTGCAGGAAAACACCGCGGTCTATTTGACGGCCTCGGGCGGCGGTATCAGCACCCACACCGCCTATACCGATGCTCTGGGCCGGGCACAGGTGGTGCTGACCGGCGCAAATCCGCAGCCGACCATCACCAACTACTACTACGGCGAGCTGATGCAGGATCCAAATGACGCATCACATATTCTGCCCGGTCCCGTAGCATACAGTGATCTGTCCAGTGCCTGGCTGCTGCCCAACTTTGACGGTGACTTTACCAGCGGGTATCCCGCGACCCTGAACGGGACGGTGGGGAATTCTATAAACGGCTATTTCGGCAGTTTCCCGAGGTATAACGGTATCTCCGCTGATTCGGCGGATTACCTGAATTGCGAGAATGACGGCATCGCCCGGGTCATCGCGTATACCGAGGGCCAGGATGCCAGTGGAGATTCGGTGCGCGCCTGGCACGAGATTACCGTGGTCTATTCCGGTGCGGTAGGATACTCCGACAATCCGCTGACTACGATGGTCGGCCAGGATCTCGCTCCCGGTGAGAGCGCGGTTCTCGTGTTCACTCTCATCGATAACAACGGGAATCCCATAGAATCCGGGTCGAGCATCAAGCTGGGACTGACAAACGATGTTGACGCCAAATTGTCCTGGACCGAGATCGAGACCGGTGACGGCTGGGGGACGGGCCATTACGCGGTTACCATCTCGAATGTGGTCGATCCCGCCAAACCTCAGGACGCAAAAGTCGGTCCCACCGCCATTACCATCCAATGGACGGGTGACCACCAGTATGGCGCCGCCACAAGCAGTGGGTGGGTTACCATTACCAACGGCACATAATTTTGATCAATGGGGAATAGAATGAAAAACAGGCTATACGACATCTTGCCATCTGTCCTGCTGCTGCTGTCTCTCGCGGGCAGTGCTCAGGCCCAGATTTCCGGTAATCCCGTCGGCACATCGGGCACGAAAGAGTGGACGGTCAGCGCGTCCGGCACCTATTTCTACCAGTATATCGGCAATACGCTGGCCACGTCGAACCGTTTTCTGGCGAAGAGCGGCTGGGGAGTGGTGGAGTGGCTCGATGCCTATCTGGTTGCCGGCGCCTCCAACCTGGTGCTTGACCGACAGGACGGCGGTATCGTCAGCGATTACCGTGATGTATACCGGTTTACCTACGGCGCGGGGATCAATGCGCTGGTGGGAGATCGGCTTCAGCTCTGGTTCGGAGGCAGCGCCCTGCGGTTCCAGTCTGAAGGCGATTTCCGTGAGCCCCTGATAGTCGGCGGCCAGACCTATGTCAAGCGTTTTGAGATGAATTACGACTGGCGTGAAGTCAAGGCCTATCTCGGTATTGTCATGAATATCAGCCGGTTCAAAATCTATTGCGCCGGCGCGGGCTGGCACCTCTGGCGCATTGAAAAGAAGAAGGAGTATCGTGATTCGGCGACTTCCACCAGTTATGTCGGCAATGAACAGGGAGAGTTCGCCAGCGGGCTCTATACAGGGGCGATCGTGGGTATCGAGATGTCGCTTCCCCAGCGGTTTTCGATCAGTCTTGAGGCCCTGCTCTTCAATGAAAGCAACCTCCAGATCATGGCGGGCATCAGCCAGACCGGCTGGCAGGGAATGTAATACGAGGTAATACGGTACTGTTATGGCACTGAAAAAAAGTGAAAAGAGAATGCTTGTTTTTCTGGGAATCGTGGTTGTCGGGGCAGCCGTGTACCAGTTTGTCATCTACCCTGCTTCCCAGGAAAAACCGCCGGAGAAACCGGCCGGGCAGACGGCTCAGCAGGGCGCGCAGCCCGGCGCTCCGGCCCTGAATCAGACGGCCGCGGTACCCGCAACCGGACCGGTCGAGAGAAAATACAGGGAATGGAAACGGGATCCCTTCTACGCCAGACCGGTCGCGGTCGCCGCCTCACGCGGGGGCGGTACGAAAAGTGCGCCCAAGGCCCCGGTTGTCAAGACACCGGTTCTCAGCGGTATTCTCAGGAACGCCGATGGAGCACGGGCGATTATCGACAACACGGTGCTGGCGGTGGGTGAAACGAAGAACGGTATTCATCTGGTGGAAATAGACGGATCCACGGTAATATGTACCAAGGGAAACCGAACATTCACGCTACAACGGAGTGAATCACGATGAGAAGGATCAAAACGATTATATGCATAGCGGCGGTTTTCATGGTGATGACCGCTTCCACGGCCCAGACTACCCTGCAGTCAATCAGGAAAGGAGGATCGGGAACACGAATCTGGATCGTCCTGACGTTTGACGGGGAGGCGGCCTGGAGCGGCGTCTCAAAGACCGGAGGCGGCACGTATTCGCTCTATTTCATGGCATCGACCGGTGATCTCGACGGCGCCCGCGCCACGTCGGACAATCCCTACGAGGGGCCTTCCGTAACGGTTACACAGCTCACTACCAGTCCGGCGGTGATGAAGGCCGATGTCGAATGCGATGAGAACACCGCGCTTTCGGTGGTGGCGAGCAACAACGTCATCGTGGTCGCCTTCAATAATGACCGGTTTCTGAAAAACAGTATGGCAAGCACCGCGGGAGGGGGGTCGGCGCTTCCGGGTATGCTTGTGGATATCGGTGAGAATGTAAGCGGCAACCGTCATGTCGCCGAACTGGAATTCGATGGAGACTTTCAGTGGTACGGCTTCAGCAGACCCGCTGCCGGTGTGGCCGCCGTGCTTCTTCACGACGCCGGTAATACTGTCGGCAAGGAGTATGCGTTTCAGGGGAGCGATCTTGCCCAGATAAAAATATTCGACAATGAAACCGGCAGGACCGGACTGAAAACCGCGCTTTTCTTCAGGCAGGATGACACCTACTCCCTGGTTCGCAGAGGCAATACGCTTTTAATCGAGACAGCCTATGATGTATCCGCCGTTCGGGAACCGGTTCTGGCGATCTCGAAGCCCGAGGAATCAGGCGCGGAGACAACGGTGCAGCCGGGCGATTCCGGTGCCGGGCAGCTGATCGACCTCTCCGATATACTGACCGCCGAGGGAGATCTGCCGCCGGTGACGGATACGGGCACGGGAACCGATTCCAGCCGCAGCCGCACAGCCGCGCAGCAGCAGCCGGCCGCCGCGGAGCAGGTGTCACGTGAACCGGCCGCCGGTCCGCGGGAAGTCACGGAACAGTCCCGGCAGGCTGAGCCTGCGGACACCGATGAATACGGCATCGACTGGAACAGCAGGGTTTCCTTCGATTTCGATGCGGTTCCCATCAGAACCGCCCTCGATATCGTGGCCTCGAGCAATAATCTCAATGTCGTTGTCGATGACAGCACCGAGGGAACCGTCACCATGCGGTTGAAGAATGTCACCCTTCGCCAGGCCATGGATAAAATCGTCCACCCCAAGGGATGTGAGTATTATATCGATGAAGGGATCGTGATGGTGAAGCCCGTGCACATCAATTATCCGGGCGGGCTCCTGACAAAGGTCTACCGGCTGAAATACGCGGAGGCGGAAAACCTGCTGCCGGTTATTCGCCAGATCGTCGTCGACAGTACGAAAGTCAAAGTCTACAAGGACAATTTTTTCAATAAAAACACCGATGGCAAACGGGAGTCGTATAACGAAGTGACCATTCAGGGCATACAGCGGTCAAGCATTCTCGTTGTCACGGAACGTCCAATCATCATCCGTGAGGTCACCCGGGTTATCAATGAGCTGGACAGGCGCCCGGTGCAGATGCTCATCCACTCGAAACTGGTGGAAATGTCGCCGCTGAATTCGAAAAAACTCGGTGTTGACTGGGATAAAACGCTTTCCATGGCCTTCAACCGGGTGACGACCTCCGGCGGCGGTTCGTCTAATTCGCAAACCAGCTTCGATGTGAACGGCGGCATGGCTGCGGGCAATATTCTCAATCTCGGCAAACTCAGTGCCGGTAAATTCGAGGCGGTACTTGACTTCCTCAACGAACGGACCGACACACAGCTGAAATCAAATCCCAGCCTGCTCACCACGGACAATCAGGAATCATCCATCAGTGTTGGTACGGTCGTACCGGTGCCGAGAATACAGCGCGGCATGGGCGGCCAGGGAGATATGGTGACGTTCGATTATAAAGAGGTCAATATTCAGCTGAACGTTACGCCTCATCTCACCGAAGACGATCGCATCACCATGTTCGTGAATCCCGTGATCGAGGAAATTTCAGGATGGGTCGAGCTCGATGCCAACCGTGCGCCCATTACGGACAAGCGGCAGGTGAACAGTATCGTCACCATCCGCAGCGGCGAAACGGTCGTTATCGGGGGACTGGTGAAGACGCAGACCCAGAAAACCACGAAAAAGGTGTGGCTCCTCGGAAGCATACCCCTGATAGGTCATCTCTTCCAGCATGAAGAGTATGAGGAAGTGCAGACCGATCTCATGATCTTCATTACTCCGGAAATTGTCAGACAGGAGCTGTAGATGATCAGCCTGGAACAAATTCATCAGCTGCTGGAACATGCCAGAAAAAACGATGCCTCGGATATTCACCTGGGGCAGGGGTACCCGCCTATCGTCCGGATCGACGGCAAACTGCAGCCGATCAAGGGCAGGGTGCTTACCAAACAGGACATGGAAGAGATTATCGTCCAGATCCTGGATGATTACCAGATGGAGCGTTTTCAGAAGGATCTCGAGCTCGATTTTGGCTATGCAGTGGAGAACATCGCCCATTTCAGGGTCAATGTTTTCTCCCGGCTCGGCGGCTACGGCATGGCCTTCCGGATCATTCCCGATGAGATTATGCCGCTCAATGAACTGGGACTTCCCGCCGGAGTCACCGAAATGGCCCGGAAGAACGAAGGGCTGATTCTGGTGACCGGACCCACCGGCCATGGAAAATCGACCACGCTCGCCTCCATGATCAACCTGATCAACCAGGAGCAGCGATCCCATATTATTACCATCGAAGATCCGATCGAGTACACTCACAAACCGAAGAACTGTCTCATTCAGCAGCGGGAGCTCGGACATCACACCCATTCTTTCGCGGCCGCGCTGAAAAGCGCCCTGCGTGAAGATCCTGATGTCATCCTGGTCGGCGAGATGCGGGATCTCGAGACCATTTCTCTCGCACTGACCGCTGCCGAGACCGGGCACCTGGTGCTGTCGACCCTGCATACGCGAAATGCGCCCGATACGATCAACCGTATCATCGATGTGTTCCCCGCTGAACAGCAGAGCCAGATCCTCGCTCAGATTTCCAGTTCCGTTGTCGGTATCGTGTCTCAGCGTCTGCTGCCCCATTCCTGCGGCAAGGGCCGGGTGGCTGCGGCTGAAGTGATGGTGGCGAATTCGGCCATACGAAATATGATCCGGGAAAAGAAGACGCATCAGATCGTTTCGGTGATGCAGTCGAGCACTGAAAAGGGAATGCAGACAATGGATGAACACCTGCTCGAACTGCTGAAGCGGGGAACGATCACCAGGGAGGACGCCCTGAAACATGCGATGGAAATTGAACGGTTTCTGCCGAAGGCGGCAAGCAAGAAGTAGTCTCTGGATGTTCGACGGTCAGACGCCCGGCTTTCATCGTGATTGCCGGGCGTTTTTTTTTTCAGAAAACACTTGCTTTTTAATGCGCAGCAAGGTATATTCAATAGTTCGCATATGTGCATATACCTATTTACCTGGAGGCATCGATGGCGGATTATGATGTGCTGATTATCGGGGGCGGGCCCGGCGGGCTCACGGCCGGTATCTATACGGGGAGAGCCCTGGTAAAAACCGGTCTCGTCGAAAAGATGATGTGCGGCGGCCAGATGGGAACGACGGAATGGATCGACAATTATCCCGGTTTTGAGAACGGCGTGGCCGGATTCGAATTGAGCCAGCAGATGGAGAAGCAGGCAAGGCGGTTCGGGGTCGATATCAACACGGGGACGGTGACCGCGGTCGACCTCACGTCCAACCCGAAAAAGATCACCGCAGGTGATACAACATATGAAGCCAACGCGGTTATCATTTCAACCGGATCAAATCCGAGGATGCTCGGCATACCGGGAGAGGCTGCATTCCGGGGCAGAGGTGTCTCATACTGCGGCACCTGCGATGCACCCTTTTTCAAGGATAAGGATGTGCTCGTGGTGGGAGGCGGCAGCACCAGCATGCAGGAGAGCCTGCACATCGCCAAATTCGCGAAATCCGTAAAATTGATCTCCCGCAGGCCGCGTCTTGAAGAACTGAAAGGTGAAAAGATTCTCCTGAAAAGGGTTCTCGATCATGAGAAGATCGAGCTCCTCCTGCACAAAAAACTGGTCGACATCTCCGGAGAGCAGAAGGTCACCGGCGGCGTCATCGAAGATATCGGATCAGGGGAGCGGGAATCCTGGACGTTTGACGGTGTATTCATTTTCATCGGTGAAGAACCGAACAGCGCGCTCTTTCGGGGACAGCTGGAGCTGAACGAGAACGGGGCGATTATCACCAATGAACGGATGGAAACATCGGTTCCGGGCGTCATCGCGGTGGGCGACGTACGTGATACGGTAATGCGCCAGATATCGGTGGCGATCGGAGACGGGGCGATCGGGGCCCATTCCGCGATCGATTTTGTGGAGAGTCTTGAATCAAGCGGGGATTAATATCATGTCCACTATCGACTATGACAACTATGCACGGATCATGAAAGCGATCGCGCATCCGACCCGGCTCAAGATATTGAATCTTATGAGAAAAGAATGTCCATGTGTCAAGAAGATGGAGAGCGTGGCGGAGGCATCCCAGCCCAATATTTCCCAGCATCTTTCACTTCTGAGAAATCTCGGCATCGTTGAGGCCGAACGGGAAGGGAACCTTCACTGCTACCAGATAAAAGATCAGAATGTAAAAATAATACTCGACACGCTGTTTGAATAATTAACGAGGAGACTGATTCTATGGGTAAAGAGATTCGTTTGACGGAAGAAAATTTTAAACGTGAAGTTCTTGAATCACCCGTACCGGTTCTTGTCGATTTCTGGGCCACCTGGTGCGGCCCCTGCCGCATGATCGCTCCCGCTGTGGAAGCGATTGCCGTGGAATACGAAGGCAGGGCCAAAGTCGGCAAAGTGAACACGGAAGAGGCCATGAGTATCGCCGGGGAATACGGCATCGTCAGTATCCCCACCCTGATTATTTTCAAAGGAGGCAAGCCTGTTGATCAGATTGTCGGAGCGGTTTCCAAGGATGTTATCACTGCGAAACTGGATGCAGTGCTGTAGCACCGCACCGGGAAGGAGGCGTGTGTTGAAAGTAGTGATTTCAATCCTGGTCGGCGGTACACTCGGGTATCTCTATTACCGGTTCATCGGATGTGCTTCCGGAGCCTGTCCGATTACGAGAAATCCCTATGCGAGCACGCTCTACGGCGCCGTTGTAGGGGCCCTGGCCGGATTGTCCATGTAAGTGAAGGAGGTGTCGATGCCGTTATTTGAATATAAATGTAATGAGTGCGGGGCCGTGTCAGAGATACTGGTTCGTTCCGCCGCTGACAAGCCGGTGTGCAGCTGCGGCAGTGAGAAACTGACAAAGCTTTTTTCCGCATTTGCCGTATCGGAGGGGAGTTCCGCCGCCCCGTCCTGTGCCGACGGACGCTGCGGGGCGATGCCGAACTCACCCTGCGCCTCGGGTATGTGCGGGCTGTAGACTCTCGCAGCGGTACCACACTGTATCCCGGCTGGAGGATATCACCGCGCCTGTTTGGGCCGGCTGGTAGACACAGCCGGGTTCTTTGTTAACGGATACTGTTCCGGAAGGAAGTGCCATGAAACTCGCACTGTATCAGATGAGCATTCGCACTGGAGATCCTGATGAGAACGCCGCTGCCGCGGAATGGGCTGTTCGTACCGCAGCCGGGGACGGCGATGACCTTATTGTCCTGCCGGAATTCTGGGCAACGGGATTCGCTCTGGCGAAACTGCCTGATTTGGCGGCCCCGATGGGCGAAGGAATGTTCGAGCTGATGCGAACCTGGGCGGTGCGCTACGGCATCGCCGTTGCCGGCACGCATCCCCGGATCAGCGGTTCCCGTCTGTTTAACACCGCGGTTTTTTATGACAGGACAGGAGCGCTGCTGGCCTCATATGATAAAATGCACCTTTTTGCCTCCATGCAGGAGGACCGGCTTCTCACCCGCGGGAGCAGCCCGCCCGCGGTGTTCTCCGCCGAGTGGGGACGAATCGGCATGATCACCTGTTTTGACCTTCGTTTTCCCGAGCTTGCGCGCAGGCTGGCCCTGGACGGCGCCCAGCTGATTGTGGTTCCCGCATTCTGGCCCGCGCCCAGGCTGGACCACTGGTCGCTGCTGCTGCGGGCGCGGGCCGTGGAGAACCAGGTGTTTATCGCCGGCTGCAACAGGGCCGACGGGAGCGAACCCGCTGCATTCGGCCGATCCGCGGTCATTGCACCGGACGGAACCGTCGCCGCCGAAGCGGGGACAGCACCAATACTGCTGAAATCGGCGATAGAACCGGGTAAAACAGCTACAATTAGGCAAAATTTTCCGGTCATGACCGCCCGTCTGCCCGGAGAATACGGAAATTTTTAATTTACCGCCGCAAGTGCCCCTGTCACACCATCCGCGAAGCGTTTGTATGCCCCCATCCACAGGAATGCACCTGAATAACTAATTGTTTTTATAGCGATTAATCATCGAGTATATTTCCAGCCGCATCGGGTTTCCCTTTTATATTCTTCATGGCATGGCGTTTGCCAATGAATAATACGACTGATTTCAATACGGGAATCCGTGGTTTGATTTCCTTTTGAAATTATTCAATTCATTTTGAAAAATGGTGTAATAAGGAGTACACAGTGGCTGCAAAAATACTCATTGTAGACGACGACATGGGAATCAGGTTGCTGCTCTCCAAGTTTCTGCAGAAACAGGGATTTGAGACTGTTCAGGCCGAAGACGGCCTGGAGGCTGTGGAAATGGCGAAGGAGCACCATCCCGATTTGATTATGCTCGACGTGGTCATGCCCAGAATGGACGGTCTGACAGCCGCGAGACTGATCAAATTCTACAAACCGCTCAGTAATGTCCCCATCGTGTTCCTGACGGCAAAGGATGCGAAAAAGGAGATCGATCTCGCCAAGGCGGCACGCGCTGATGTCTACATTACCAAACCGTTCGATGTCAGACAGGTAATCGAAATAGTCGGCGATATCCTCGCACCTCTTCACGCATAGACATGATAGGAGTGCCCCGTAATGCAGGATAGGTTCGAAATATTGCTGTTTTACCTTGCCGACTGGCGTTTTGCCCTGCGGCTCCCGTCAATAGATAAAATAATCATGGCCGCAGAGATCACCCCGTTGCCTGATGCCCCGGGGATCGTCATGGGCGTTCTCAATGTTCAGGGCGAAATCGTTTCCGTCATCGATATCCGGAAACGGTTCAATCTGCCCAGCATTGAGGCTGATCTTGATAACTTTTTCATTATCGGGAAAACACCAAAACGTAAAGTGGCCCTGCTGGTGGACAGAGTGGGGGAGATCATTCCGGTCGATCGATCGAAAATTATCGAGAGCACCACCATTCTGCCGTCGATGGAATTTATCGAGGGCGTGGTCAAGCTGGAGGGAGATATTGTCTATATCCATGACCTGGAGCAATGTCTCTCCCTGGAAGAGGCCAGGAAACTCGATGCTGCACTGGAAAAGATGAAACATTCTCGCAAGAAGGGGGCGGCGAAAAAATGAGCGGCAGAATCAGCAGCGGTACTCTCGATTATCTGAGTGAATTTCTCAGCACAAACATGGGATTGTTTTTCTCACCCGAACGGCGTCTTGATCTGCTGCGCGGTATCAGGGACGCGGCCGATGCGTTCGGGTTCAAGGAGGCATCGGCGTTCATCCGCTGGATTATGTCGGCTCCGCTGAACCGCAGACAGATTGAAGTGCTCGCCCGGTATCTGACGGTGGGTGAGACCTATTTCTACCGGGAGAAGCGAGTCCTGGAAGCACTTGAAAAATATATATTTCCGGTCCTCGTAAATGAGTGCAAGAAAACCGGCAGGCCCCTGAAAATATGGAGCGCGGGGTGCTGTACCGGTGAGGAACCCTACACAATGGCGATGATGCTCGATCAGCTGACCATGGGCATGAACGGGCTCAACGTCACTATTATCGGAACAGATATCAATCCCCAGTTTCTTCAGAAGGCGGAACGGGGTATATATACAGAGTGGTCGTTCAGAGGAACGCCCGCCTATATCAAGGAACGGTATTTCAAGGACCTGGGAAAAGGCGAATACCAGATCGTTCCTCACATCAGGAACGTTGTGGAATTCGGATACCTGAATCTCGCCGTCGATACCTTTCCCGGCAGCATGTCAGGCGAGCAGCCGGTCGATATTATCCTCTGCCGGAACGTCCTGATGTATTTCAAGCCGGAAAAACTGCGTGATATCGTTGAAAAATTTTACCATTCCCTGGATGAGGAAGGGTGGCTTATCGTCGGCCCCAGCGAGTCGTCTCATGTCAATTTCGGGCGCTACCATTCGGTTGAGTTCCCGGGCGCGATCCTCTATAAAAAGACGGATCAAAATATTCCGGCGGGTGCGGTGTGCAAGGTGAGGGCCAAGCGGAAAGCCATAACCCGGCCCGCTCCCAGAGATATCAGGGACATCCTGCAGGAGTCGAAACCCGCACCGCCGCCGGTGAGAAGGGCCCCTGAGACGGCTCAGCCGGTACCGGCGGTGGAAGAGGTTCAACCGCGCTTCGAACCGGTACAATCCGAAGATATCCAGGTTATGGACAGGGCGATCGGTTTTTACCAGAATGCCGATTATCCGTCGGTGACAAATCTCATCAAGGCTCATGTGAGCGGCGAAGACCGGAGCAGTGCCGAGCTGATGCTTCTCGCCGCCCGATCCTACGCAAATATGGGACAGGTAACAACGGCGCTGGAATGGGTGGAAAAAGCCATTTCCGATGATAAACTGAATCCTGACAGCCACCACCTGCGGGCAGCGCTGCTGCAGGAGCAGAACAGACTCGACGAGGCGGCTGAAAGTCTGCGGCGGGTGCTCTATCTCGACCCGGATTATATGATGGCCCATTTCATGCTTGGAAATCTTTACCGGCAGCGCGGATACTGGGAAGAATCGGAAAAACATTTCAATAATACGCTGCTGCTGCTCAAGGATAAAAATCCGGACAGTATTCTGCCCGATACGGACGGGATGACCGCGGGCGGTCTGTTCGACTGCATAAATTATCTGAAAAATAAGGATTATCGTGCATGAAAAAGGACGGGACAAAGCCGGCATCACCCGCTGCACCGGCAGCCTCTGAGCTGAGCGAAATGTTTGCTGTTTCCGATTCCATGAAAAAGCAGCTGTTACGGATTCGGGCCCAGGAGCTTGCGGTCGAAAGTGTGGAAGAGGAACACCGCTCGGACACAATCGATGTGGTGGAATTCGAACTGGCTCATGAACGATACGGGATTGAATCAAGGTGGGTGAAGGAAGTGTTTCCGCTGCGGGAACTGACACCGGTGCCGTGTACACCGTCGTTCATTCTCGGCATCACGAGTATTCGGGGGCAGATTATACCGGTTATGGACATTAAGACATTTTTCGATCTGCCTTCGACGAGTATCACCAATCTCAACCGGCTGATGATTCTCCGGGGAGAAGAGATGCATGTCGGCATCCTCGCGGATGTGATTGAAAGCGTAAGAGAACTGGAGAAAACCGATATTCATGAGAAACCGGGCGGAAGGGTCGACAAGCGTCATGATTACATCAAGGGGGTGACGAAAGACCATCTGATCATTCTCGACGCGAAGAAAATTCTCACGGACCCTGATATTAAAGTGAATGAAGATGTGTAAATCAAACGCAGGGAGAAGGTTATGTTCAATCATCTGACATTGAAATGGAAACTGCTCTCTTTTCCGATATTGACCGGTTTCATATTGGTGCTTATTGCGGTGCTGGGACAGCTGCTGGCCGCAAAAAACAGCATGCTGATAGAAAATATCGTCGAACGGTCCATTCCCACCTGGGAAGACAGCCGCAATGTCAATGATTCGATGTTCGGTATCAGGCAGGTGCTGAGTGCAGCTGAAAAAGAGCGAAGCAGAGATAAAATCGCGATTGCTGAAAGTTACCGGGACAACCTGCTGGCATCCATAGAATCCATTGTCGAGAACGATGTGTCACAGCGGGATGATTTTGCCCGGATCAAGAAGTCGTTCAGCGACTATTTCGAAGCCGCCAAGGGAGTGGTGCTGCAGGTGATCGAGAACGGCAATACCACTGGTCTCGAGAGCCGGATCACCGATGTGGAAAACCGTTTTACGGTGCTGCAGGATCAGGTCAATGAATATATCGCGGGACTGAAAGTGAATATGCACGACCAGATGGAGACATCGGTTAAGGGTAACAATACCATGATGCTTGTTCTGAGCGTGATAATCGCCGTTTTCCTTGTCGGGTACAGTGCATTTTCCCTGTTTTTACTGAACAATTTACGGAATCCACTTAAACTGATGGTCACCGCGGCAGAGAAAGTAAGTGCGGGTGATATGACCGTCACCGTTCCGGAGTATCCGGTCAAGGATGAAATAGGCACCCTGATGGAGCAGTTCGGCAAAATGGTACAGGTGCTGCAGAACCTCACCGCGGAAATCAAGAAAAGCGCCAACGGCATCGCGGTGGCGGCGGGTCAGATTTCAGCCTCGGTGAGTCAGATCTCCACTGCCGCCACTGAAACCGCGTCCGCGGCAAGTGAAACCAGTACAACGGTTGAAGAGGTGAGAATGACCGCTCTCGATTCAAATCGCAAAGCTAAAAATGTTTCGGCGAGCGCTCAGCAGTCGGTCGAGATCTCTCTCGCCGGCGAAAAAACCGTTCAGGATACGATTACCGGCATGCACAAGATCGAAGAGCAGATGGAATCCATCGCGGACAGTATCATGAAGCTCAGTGAGCACGGACAGGCCATCGGCGATATTATTGCCGTGGTGGAGGATGTTGCTGAGCAGTCACGGCTTCTTGCCGTCAATGCGTCTATCGAGGCGGTGAAGGCCGGAGAACAGGGGAAAGGATTCTCCGTAGTGGCCGCCGAAGTGCAGAGTCTGGCGGAACAATCGAAAGCGGCCACTGAGCACGTGCGGTCGATCCTCGCCGATATTCAGAAAGCGACGAGCGAAGCGGTCATGAAAACCGAGCAGGGAACCCGGGCGGTCGAGTCGGGGGTCACTCTCTCCGGGCGTTCGGGAGACGCCATCAAAAAACTCGCTGAGAGCGTGGATGATGCCTCCCAGGCGACGACCCAGATTTCAGTGTCCAGTCAGGAGCAGCTCGTCGGCATGGACCAGGTCGTACAGGCGATGGAAAGCATCAAGACCGCCAGCGCCCAGAATGTCATGGCTACCAAACAGGTGGAGTCGGCAGCGCAGGATCTCTATAAACTGGGTCAGCGGCTCTCTGAATTCATGGAGCAGTACAAATTAAATTAAGGGAAGGACCAGATGGATATTCAAGACAAGGAATTTTTCAAAGAATTGATTTCCATGTTCAAGATGGAAACCGCGGAACATATCGCGGCGATCCATGGCGGACTTGAGACCATCCTGGCGAAATCCTCTCCCGGGGAGAGGCAAAAAACAATCGAGGAGGTCCACAGAGCCGCGCACAGTCTCAAGGGTGCGGCGCGCACCGTCGGTCTTCTCGAGATAGAAACAGCCGGCAAACATCTCGAGAAACTGTTTCTGCTGCTCAAGAACGGACAGGTGGAACTGACCAAGAAAATGGCTGAGACGTTCCATGAATGCACAGATACGCTTGAGCGTCTGATCGAAACAATGAATGACGAGGGCGCTGTCAACGGCAGCGCTGTTGAAGTCATACATCGTCTGGAAGCGGTTGAACAGGCACTGAATTCGTAACTTCAGCGGCTCCTGAATTATGATTTCGAGGATGTGAAATGAATCAGCACGATGACGGGTTTTTGGAAGAATTACGGGCGATGTTCAAAATCGAGGCCGAGGAGCACATCAAGTCGATAACATCCGGCCTGCTGCAGCTTGAAAAGATTGACAATGCCGCCAAGATGGGACAGGTGTTCGATGTCATATTCCGGGATGCCCACAGTCTCAAAGGCGCATCAAGAGCCGTCAATCTTATCGATGTCGAAACCCTCTGTCAGTCCCTTGAATCGGTGTTCGCTCTGATTAGAAGAAGAGAGAGTGTCCCCTCGGCCGATGTCTTTGACATTCTGCATCGCACGGTTGATGCCGTAGAGATTCTGGTGGAGGGCGGTACCCTCAAGGATTTTGACGGGATCCATGCCCAGCTGCAGTCACTGGAAAGCGCTCTCGAAAGCGAAAAAGGCGAGGATACGTCCGGCAAGAAAAAGTCGGTGAAGAAAGAGGCGAAAAAGGAATCCGGCAAACCGGGCAAAAAGAAACAGGAGAAGAAAGCCGCTCCGGACGCCGGCGCGGAGGACAAGGCGAAGAAGCCGATGCAGAAGAGTGCCTACAGCGAACCGCAGGCCGGTCCCGCTGAAGACGACATGCCGGCGGATGAGCTGGAAGCGCCGAAAGTCGAGTTTGCGGACACCATCCGCCTGCCGGTGTCACGACTGGATTCCATTCTCCTGCAGGCGGAGGACATGCTCAGCGCCAAACTGGCCGCTGACCAGTATGTCACCGACCTGAAAAATATCACCCGCATCATCGATGAGTGGCATCGCACCCTGGAAAAAGGCCAGATGAAAACGGGTGTCCGCATTGCCGCCAGTGACCTCGATGAAAAGACCAGCGCCGTCGTACAGGACAGTCAGGACCAGCTGAAAAACCTGGACAAGGTTATATCAGATATGACCAAGTCGGCGGAACTGAACGCCCGGCAGCTGAGCGGCATGGTGAACAATCTGCTCAAAGATATGAAGCAGATACTCATGCTGCCGTTCTCGACCCTTCTGAAGGTAATGCCGAAAATTGTCCGTGATCTTTCCCGGGACCAGGGCAAAGAGGTGCAGCTCATCACCAAGGGAAGCACCGTGGAAGTGGACCGCAGAATCCTGGAGGAGATGAAAGATCCATTCATCCACCTTTTCCGGAACTGCATCGATCACGGTCTCGAAAAACCCGATGAGCGTGAGAAACTGGGAAAACCCCGATCCGGGACCCTGTCCGTGATCGTGTCGCAGAAGAGCGGCGACAAGATCCATATCGAAGTTCATGATGACGGCCGCGGTATCATCGCCGATAACATCAAGAGGGTCGCTGTTGACCGGGGCATTATCACCGCGGCGGCCGCGGATGACATGAGTGACGAAGAGGCGGTCGATCTCATTTTTCAATCCGATTTCTCCACCAGCCCCATCATTACCGATATCTCGGGCCGGGGTATCGGGATGGCCATCGTGAGGGAAAAGGTGGAGAAACTGGGGGGAAGCCTCTCGGTGAGCACCACCCCGGGAAAAGGAACGAGTTTCAATATGGTCCTTCCCGTAACCGTGGCCACGTTCAGGGGCATTCTGGTAAAAGCCAGTGATCATGTGTTCGTCATTCCGACACATCTGGTGGAAAGGACGATGCGGATCAAACCGGAAGAAATAAAGACAGTGGAGAACCGTACCACCATCCTCATCGGCGGGAAACCCCTGCCGCTGGTGCGGCTCTCCGACACGCTGGAACTGAAAGCGAGCGAAGATGCCGAGCAGGGCGAATTCTTACAGATCATGGTCGTCAATGCCAACAATGAACGTATCGCATTCCTGATAGATGAAGTTCAGAAAGAGCAGGAGGTCCTTGTAAAGGGACTGGGCAAACAGTTGCAGCGCGTCAGAAATATCGCCGGCGCCACTGTACTCGGCAACGGAAAAGTCGTTCCTATTCTGAATGCCGCGGATCTGGTTAAATCAGCGGGCACTATTACCATTCAATCAGGAAAACGCATTGGTGCTCAGGAGGCTAAAGTGGAAAAGAAATCAATACTCATTGCGGAAGATTCCATCACATCCCGTACATTGATTAAAAACATTCTTACATCGGCCGGGTATCGGGTCAAGGCCACGGTCGACGGTATGGATGCCTATACCGCTCTGAAGGAGGAGGCGTTCGATCTGGTCGTTTCCGATGTTGAAATGCCCAGGATGAGCGGTTTTGAATTAACCGCCAAGATCAGAAGTGATGAAAAGTACGCCGAACTGCCGGTCATTCTCGTCACGGGCCTGGAAACGAAAGAGGACCGGGAACGAGGCATCGATGCCGGAGCAAACGCATATATCGTCAAACGCGGATTCGACCAGAGCAACCTGCTGGAAGTCATCCAGCGGTTGATTTGACCATGAACACAGCCGCGCCCGGGTATACGGGGTTCGCGGCGGAAGGGGATTGAACAGGCACAGACTATGATACGAGTACTGATCACAGAAGATTCTCCGGTTGTACGAGGGTATCTCGAATATGTCCTGAACGCGGATCCGGATATCGAGGTGGTGGGGCTCGCCAGAAATGGTGAGGAAGCGGTGAGGATGGTGCAGGAAGTGAATCCGGATGTCGTTACCATGGACATCCATATGCCGCGCATGGACGGCTTTGAAGCAACCCGCAAAATCATGGAAACACACCCGGTTCCCATCGTGATCTGCAGTGCCAGCTGGAATCCCGAAGAGGTCGATAAAACGTTTCGTTCCATGGAGGCGGGAGCGGTGGCGGCCCTGGAAAAGCCGGGCGGCATGGGACATCCGGATTCAAAGGAGATGGTCGGTCACCTTATCAGAACGGTGAAAGCGATGTCCGGCGTGAAGGTGGTACGCCGCTGGGCCAAGAAGCAGAGACGTACGGTAAAGATCCCCGAGACACCGCCGCCGAAACCGGTACAGAGACACAAAGTCAGGCCGAAAAGCCAGTCGGGCGTGGAACTGCTGGTGATCGGTGCCTCCACGGGCGGTCCCATGGCCCTGCAGACAATCCTGTCGGGTATTGACAAGGATATTCCCGTGCCGGTGATGATCGTTCAGCACATCGCACCCGGATTTCTTTCGGGGCTGGGAACGTGGTTGACCAGCAGTACCGGATTTACCGTGACGATCCCTGAACACAATGATCTGCTCATTCCGGGCAACGCCTACCTGGCTCCCGACGGGTATCAGTTCGGTGTCAAGCCGGGTTGGCGGGTTGAGCTCTCCGACGCACCCCCTGAAGCGAATCTGAAACCGGCGGTATCCTACCTCTTCCGGTCGGCCGCTGAAATTTACAGGGACAAAGTGGTCGGGGTTCTCCTGACGGGCATGGGCAGGGATGGTGCGGCCGAATTGAAAATGATCTCCGATGCCGGAGGTGTCACCATCGCCCAGGACAAAGAGAGCTCCGTGGTGCATGGCATGCCGGGAGAGGCGATCAAACTGGGTGCCGCGAAATATATAGAACCGCTGGACAGTATCGCCCGGCGAGTGATGAATTTAGTCAAATGAGGCAATGATGGCAAAGGAAGCAATTCTGAAAAACCCTCAGAATCATATTGAAATTCTGATTGTCGAGGACAGTCCCACTCAGGCACTGCATCTGAAGCATATACTGCTCAGGCACGGCTATACCGTTACGCTGCAGAAGAACGGGAAGGACGCGCTCACCTATATGCGTGAACAGAAACCGACGATTGTCATCAGTGATATCATGATGCCCGAGATGGACGGGTATGAACTCTGCCGGCAGATCAGAGCAGATGAACAGCTCAAGCATGTGCCGGTGATCCTGCTCACCCAGCTGGTAGATCCCAGAGATGTCATCAGAGGGCTGTTGAGCGGTGCCGACAATTTTGTTACCAAACCCTACAGTGACACCTTCCTGATCTCGCGCATCCAGTACATCCTGGCCAATCAGGAACTCAGGCGAAGCTCCATAACCGAAATGGGAATCGAGATCATTTTCGCCGGCCAAAAGCATTTTATCACGTCCGATCGCATGCAGATCCTCGATCTTCTCTTTTCCACGTTCGAGAACGCGGTACAGCGGAACCAGGAGCTTGAAGCCACAAATAAAAAACTGCGCAAGGCGTTCGAGACCATTGAGACGATAAACGATGTGTCCCAGAAGCTGAACCGCATGCTGATGCCTGAAGATGTCGCCGACGCGGTTGCTGTGGGAGTCAAACGGCTGATCGATTATGATGAATGCATGGTCTACCGCATCGACGAACACGAGAACTACCTCATCCCCCTGTTTCACGGCAGCGGTGAAGAGAACAAAAAGAAAAAAAGCGTCAAGAGACGGGTGAAAGTAGGTGAGGGTATTCTCGGCTGGGTGTACGCGCAGGGGAAACCCGAACTGGTCGTCGATGTCTCGAAACATCCCCGTTCCACGTATAAAAAGGGAGTGACGCCTCCCGACGAATCGATGCTGGCCGTCCCCATGCAGTATGAAGACAAAACCATCGGTGTCATTATGCTTTCCAGGTCCGGATTGCACCAGTTCTCCGACGAGCACCTGCGGACGCTGACCATTCTCGCCGGGCAGGCCGCGGTGGCCGTGGAGAACGGGCGGCTCCTGCAGGAAGAACGCAGACGAACGCGCCAGCTGTACATCATCAATGAGATTTCCCGGAAGGCGGTATCGACACTGGATATGGATCAGCTCGGCAGACTCGTGGTCGACAGCCTCGGCGGGGAATTCAGGAATACGCATGTCATGCTGCTGCTTATGGACGAGCAGACGAAAGAACTGTATTTGCAGGCGAAATACGGCAACGGGCTGTCTGCCATTCCCGATGACTACCGAAAACCGCTGAATCAATGCCTGCTCAAGAGTACTGCGACCAAGGGGAAATCCGAGCTGTATGTAACGAGGAAGGACTTCAGGGACTGTGCCGATATCGAGGGGATGGAGTCGATGCTGAGCATTCCCATAAAAAACGGGGATAAGCTTCTCGGTGTGCTGGCAATGGTGAGTCCCGATGAATACTGTTATGACGAGACCGATCAAAGCATGATTACCATGCTTGCGGACCAGATCGCGATGACGTTTGAAAATTCCAAGCTCTATGAAAGTGAAAAGGCCAGTAAGGAGGCCGCCCAGAGCGCCAGCCGGGCGAAAAGCGAATTCCTGGCGAATATGAGTCATGAAATCAGAACGCCCATGAACAGCATCATCGGGTTTTCCGATCTGCTTCTGCAGGAAAGCCTCCCGGAAGAACTTGCCGATTTCGTAAAAACGATTAAAATGAACGGTGAGAGCCTTCTCGGCATCATCAATCAGATACTCGATCTCGCCAAGGTCGAGACCGGGCGCATGGAACTGGATGTCACCGAGTTCAATCTTCAGGAGGAGGTGGACCGAATCATTCAGCTGCTCCGCTCACGGGTCCTCGACAAGGGATTGACCTTCGATATTAAATGTTCACCCAAAAAATTGCCCTGGATCGAGGCGGACAGTCTCAAGATCCGGCAGATTATCGTCAATCTGCTCGGTAATGCGGTCAAATTCACCGAAGAGGGCAGCATCGGCCTGAACGTCTCACTGTCAAAGGACAAAGAGGAGCGTGATCTATTGAATGTGGAGGTCCGGGACACCGGCATCGGTATTGCCAGGGAAAAGCTCGACGCCATTTTCAATTCATTTACCCAGGCCGATTCATCGATGACGCGCCGCTTCGGCGGCACCGGCCTCGGGCTCGCCATCAGCAAACAGATGGTGGCGCTCATGGGCGGTACCATTCATGTCGATTCGGAAGAGGGAAGGGGAAGCTCTTTCCGTTTCTCGATTCCCGTGAAGATCATTTCAGCAAAGGAAACGATCCAGGCGAAGTCATCGGTGTCTGCAGCGAAACAGAAAGCGTCCTCAGCGAAATCGGCGAATGCCCAGGCCGCTGAATCCCCCCTCATCCTCCTGATCGAAGACAACGGCGGGGCCCTCGACCTTCTGAAACGGTATCTTGAGCGGGATGGTTACAAGGTCGAGTGTTCCACCAGCGGGCAGGACGGGCTGCTCAAGGCTAAATTCTACCGTCCGGACGCCATTATTCTCGAGATCCTGCTGCCCGGAGAAATGGACGGCTGGGAAGTGCTCAGGAACCTGAAATCAGGGCAGCTCACCAAGGATATCCCGGTTATTGTCTGTTCCGTTCTTTCGAATCCCAAGAAGGCCTTCAGCCTGGGGGCGGTGGACTATATCGAAAAGCCGGCTCAGGAAACGGAATTGCTCGAGAGCCTGCATCTCAAGATCGGTATGCCCGATGCCAAGGGTAAAGAGGTGGTGGTCGTCGATGACGATCCCACGGTTCTGAAATTGTTCGAGACACTGTTCAAAAAACAGAAGGTGCGGGTTACGACCTTCAGTGACGGAAACAAAGTGCTGCCCTACCTGCAGAAAAAGGGCGGTGAAATAGGATTGGTCATTCTTGACCTGCTCATGCCCGAGATCGATGGATTCGAGGTGCTCAACAAGATCAAGACCAATAAGGAGACACGAGGGATTCCGGTGGTTATCTACACCGGCAAGCAGCTGACGGCCAAGGACAGGAACAAGCTGAGCGAGAATTATGAGCTGCTCCTCCAGAAAACGCATGAGACCCCGGAAACCCTCCTGAATCAGCTCAAGAATCTGGTGTCACCGAAGCGTATCGGGCAGACGATCAAGAAAGTGAATGCCCAAAAAAGCAGAACCAGCAGAAAAATTCTGCTCGCTGAAGATGATCCCTCCGGGCAGAAACTGATGCGTCATCTTCTCGGACAACTGGGATATACCGCCGACGTTGCCAGCACCGGCAAAGAGGTGCTGGAACTTCTGGATAACAATGAGTACGGTGTCATTCTCATGGATATGGAAATGCCGGTCATGGACGGATTCACCGCGACCAAAAAGATCCGCGGTATGGAAAAATACAAGGACATGACGATTATCGCCCTCACCGCCCATGCGATGAAAGAGCACCGGGAAAAGACCCTGGCCGCCGGCTGTACCGACTTTGCCTCGAAACCGGTAAGCCGGGCGGTGCTCGAGGAACTGCTGGCAAAGTATATGCCCGAGGACGATTACACCGACCGGCTTCCGGAAGAGCGGGCACCCGGAAAGGCGGCCCCCGCCCCGGCGGCAAAAGCGGGCCGCGGATCCGAAGATGACGAGCTGATGAAGGAACTGACAGAGTTCTTCATCACCGATCTAAGCAGGAAGATGAAGCAGTTTGAAATCGATCTGGCGGCACGCAACCAGGAGGAAGTGACCCGTTTTGGCCATTCGCTCAAAGGGACAGCCGGCTCGTACGGATTCAACCAGTTCTCCGAAGTCGGCGGGCGCATAGAAACCGCCGCCCAGGAGGCCGAATGGGAGATCATCAGGGACCTGCGGGATAAGCTGATCACTGATTTTAAAAATTTGGGATATGAGTATGACGCCTGAACACATGACAATCCTCACTGTCGACGATACTCCGGCCAACATACGATTGCTGACTCACTACCTGCATAAACAGGGGTATAAAGTGCTTACCGCCGAAGACGGTTTTGAGGGATTCAAGGCGGCGATTCAGCACAAGCCGGATCTGATCCTGCTCGATGTAATGATGCCTGGGACGGACGGGTATGAGGTCTGCGAATTACTCAAGACGGAGGAAGAGACACGGGATATTCCTGTCGTGTTCCTGACAGCGAAGGCTGAAGTCGAAGACCGCATCAAGGGATTTGAGATGGGCGCTGTCGACTACATCACCAAACCGTTTAATCTCACCGAAATCGCCACCCGGGTCAGGACGCAGCTCGAACTGCGTTACTTCCAGCAGCAGAACAGGAGACTGCTCAAGATTATCAACGATTCAGGTCCCTATTTCTCCCTCGGCGTTCTGATTGACAGTATCTTTTCCGGGAGAGGCGCATTGCCTCCTTCCGCCGGTGACGGCGAGGCCGAAACACCGGACGCACGCATGTATACCATCCTGGAAGAGATCATGGCCGGCAGCAGCACCGCGAAGACCTGGAAAGAGGCCGTGCCCGCCGGTCATGACACCGTGCGCAGCGTCCCTCTTTACCAGCTGCTTGCGGATACGATCGACCTTGTCCGCAGCAGATACAACGGACCTCTGCCCATCGACTGTGACAAACCGGATACGGATCTGATGCTTAGCGTCAATCAGGGACTGGCTATTCAGGCCCTGGCCGAACTTTCGGCTTATACCGCATCACGGGCCAGGCGGCTGGATACACTGGAAATTACGGCTTCCCGGGGGAAAGGATCCTGCAGCATCGGGATCACCGCGCATGGCGCCGACGCCGGTGCCGGGGAATCCGGACTGTCGCGAACATCACCGTACGCCGTGACCGCTGCCATCGCTGCGCTGAAATGGCTCGGCGGCGATGTCGTTGCCGGAACCCGGGCTGGTGACCGCTTCGGTTTTTCCGTTACTCTTCCCTCCTGATATGCCGCCCGTAAATCCCGGCGGACTGCCCTGAATCTGATTCAGGGCTTTTTTTTATTGCAATAATCAGTTTAATTTTTCATATTTCAGCAATATATTATCCATTGGCACATCCCCGTCAATCAGGAATGATTCCGCCGCTGGCGTACTGTCCGGAGAAAGGATGCGATGAACAAGAATACAGCCCGGCACAAGGAAGAGCTGAATCTGGACGCCCAGATCACCCAGTTGATACGATACCTGGAATCGATCAGCTGGAGTTCACACAAAACCACCCCCGCGTTCAATCCAGATGATATCGATCTCCGGTTCAGGCCGGTCTTTGACACCATCAATGCGCTGAAAACGGATTTCGAGAACATACTCGCTGAATCGGAAAAAGCCTGGGATGCCATCGAAACCCAGAATACATTCAACAAGCTGAGAGCCGAAATCTGGAAAATCGCCTCTGAAAAAGACATAGACCAGGACACGCTGGTACAGAGCCTGCTCAATAAAGTGGGACCGGAATTCAAGGTCAGCAGAGCATGCTATAACGAATTTGTCGACACAAATTCCGATCATTCCGATCTTGTCTGCGTCATCGAGTGGTGCGATGAAAACGTTTCCCCCTCTCTGGGAACGAGAATACCCGCATTTCTGATCAATCTTTTCAAGACCAAGGATGTATTTCACTTTACCGTTGATTCCGCCGCCGCCATGGTCCCGAAAGTATTCAGGCCGACAGCGCGGGCGATGATCAAATCCCTTACCATTCCGCTGAATCTGCAATCATGGGCCATACTGCCCTTCATCGTCAATGACCAGGTGATCGGGTGGTTTACATTCGATATATGCCGGGATAACCCCCATAATCCCGAGATGTCCGATACAATCAAGGAAATCATCGGGGAGATGGTGGAGATCGTGAGAAGAAATCTCGAATACCGGGCCGCCTCCGACGCCCTGAAAAGAGCGCATAATGAACTTGAATCCAGAGTCGAAGAACGAACCGCTCAGCTGGCGGAATCCAATAAAAAACTGATCAGGGAAATAGAAGTCAGAAAGCACACGGAAGCGGTGCTTCAGGAGAGTGAAGAGAAATACAGGACCCTGTTCAATACGATCGCCGACCCCGTGTACATTTTCGAGAAGGAATCCCTGCGGTTTCTGGCCTGTAATGCTGCTTTCCTGCGGGTCTACGGCTACACCGAGGAAGACCTCGGGCTGATGCTTCCCTATGATTTTCATCCTCTGGAGGAACTGGATCTGGTGAGAAGCAGAATTCATACGCGAAACCGAGACAACCCGAATCAGTACACGCATATCACCAGGGGCGGTGACCGCCTGTCCGTGGAAATAATCACTGATGAAACCGTTTATCAGGGGAAACCCGCGTGGGTCAGCATCATCCGGGACATTACCGCGAGAAAGCAGGCCGAAGACAGGATCAGGGAATCCTACCGGTCATTGCAGACCATGATCGAGGCCATGCCGTTTGCCATCATGATCGTTGACCGCAGTAAAAAAATTCAGCAGGTCAACGAAGCCGCGCTCACCCTGATAGGATGTGAACGGGATGACCTGATACACCGCACCTGCTATGAGACGTTCTGCCCGGAGGGACGGGTCTGTCCCGTGCTGGATCAAGCCGGGAAACTGGACCATATGGAGACAATGCTCATCAGCAGCTCCGGGACGGCGATACCGGTGCTGAAGAGTGTAACGCCGGTCACCATTCGGGGAGAAGAGCTGCTTCTTGAAACGTGCATCGATATTACCGAGATTCATGAGGCGAAAAAGTCGATGCTGCAGGCCAGAAAGGCGGCTGAACAGGCGAACCGGCTGAAGACGAGATTTCTTGCCAATGTCTCTCATGAAATCAGAACACCGCTCAATGCAATTATCGGCTTTGCCGAGATCATCAGAAACAGCAGTGATGCCGAGCGGATGCGGGCGCATGCCGATATTATGCTGAAAGAGTCGGAGACACTGCTTTTTCTGATCAATTCACTTCTGGATCACGCCAGGATAGAAGCCGGGAAACTGGTGATCGAACCGCGCGTGTTCGCGGTTCGGCGGCTCATCGATCAGATACGGGCGATCTGTGAACCTGAATGCAGGAAAAAAGATCTCGACATTATCATCGACGTGTCGGATCGGGTGCCTGAATATATACTTTCGGATGAAATGCGGCTCAAGCAGATACTGGTCAACCTCACCGGCAACAGCATAAAATTTACCGAGAAGGGCGGCATTACCGTCCGTGTCTTTACGGGCGGTGAAACCGGCAAGGATCTGCTTCATTTTTCGGTCTCGGACACGGGTATCGGCATCCCGGCCGAGGAACAGGCGCTTATTTTTGAAAGTTTTACCCAGGGTGACGGCGATACGACCCGCAAATACGGAGGTGCCGGCCTGGGGGTGACCATTGCCAAAGAACTGGTGGAGCTCATGGGCGGGAGTATCGCGGTGGAGAGCGCTCCCGGTGAAGGCAGCACCTTCAGTTTCCATATACCTCTGTCCGAACCCGGGACCCTGTCCGGTTCCCGAACATCCTTCGTGCAGTCCGAAGCGGATGCGGCGCCGGCGCTTGGATTGAGGAGCGGGGTGCGTATTCTCGTCGCCGAGGATTATCCCGCCAATCAGGAGATACTGCGACAGTATTTCTCGGACACGGACTGTACCCTCACGTTCGCGGGAACCGGTAGAGAGGCCGTCGAAGCCGCCGCAGCGGAGCAGTATGACTGGATCCTGCTCGATATTCAGATGCCGGAACTTGACGGATATGACACGGCCCGCCGGCTTCGGTCCCTGAACGGCCATTACCGGCACGTGCCCATCATTGGATTGACGGCCTATGCCGATACGGAATCGAAGGACCGCTGCCTCGCGTCCGGTATGGATGACGTGCTTGTCAAGCCGGTACGGAAACGGGTGCTGTTCTCGCTGCTCAACAGAATCGCCGCTGAGGGGGCGTCCGGCAGGCATGCCGTTCACCCGGCGCCGTCCGCAGAGACGGCCGCGGACAGAGAACCGCCTCTGGACGTCGGTGTCTGTCTTGAAGAATTCGGCACTCTGCGGAATCTGCATGATGTCGTCAGCAGCTTCATCGCATCACTTTCCCGTCAGCTGCCTGCCATGGCCTCGGCCCTGGCCAGGAACGATTTCGAAAGAATCGCCCGGGAAGCGCATGCAATCAAAGGCGGTGCAGCTGCTCTCGAGGCGCTGCCGGTCATGCGTGCGGCGCACCGGCTCGAGACAGCGGCCAAGACCGCTCCGGCTGCCTGTGAAGCGCTGCTGCGTACGCTTGAATACGCCGTTGACGACCTCACCCTGTTCAGCGTCCGGATCCTGAATCAGCGATCGGAAGCCGATCAGGCATGAGGCGCCGACGGCCCGGGAACCCTACTCCGCGGGAGCGGTTGTCACCGCAGGGCAATACCACTCTGAGGCAGGATGCATAGATGAACAAGAAGTACAAAAAACTCTGGGAAATGACAGGTAACACTACCATTACCCTCAATAATCGCGAGTACGCCGTCGTTTTTAAACCGGAATGGGTGTATGCGTCACCCTCCGGTTCATGTTCCTACAGGGTGCAGTGCATCGACAATACGATATTCCTGGTAGAGATCGACGGCAGGGTGGAGCTGACGGATGCGATTGCCATCAACCGGCTTTTCCGCCAGGTGGTTTCCGAGACAATCTATGGAGACGACCGGTTTGTCATTCTGAACAAGCTGCCCCGGATGACCAGTGTCAGTTCCGATGCCCGGAACGAATTCATCGATTACTATCTTGAGAACAGCGACCGTATACTGCTCCTCTATTTCGGTATGAATCCCATCATGCGGTCGGTGGTGATATCGGGAATGAAAATATTCAGCCGTGAGCTGGATATCAGGGCAGCCCGCAGTATCGATGACGCGTTCGATATTATCGAGAAGTACCGTAAGTCGGTATCCTACTTTCTGAAATCCAGCGAGACCATCACGGTTGCCGGCCGTGAGTATCCGGTCTATACCTGCGATCAGTGGCAGCGGGAATCCGCGGGCGGCCATTTCAGAATGCAGATCAAGCAGATCGGCGCCGATATTTTTCTGCGCTCGTTCGTCGGCAGGAAAGGGAAAACCCCGGTCCCCGATATACTCGCCTTTTCTGATCAGATTCTTCCGGAGTCCTGCTACCTGCTCGAAGATTTTACTTTTTACACTGCCATCGACCTGGGAACGAGAAATCAGTATATCCAGTGGCTTGCTTCGCAAAGAGGTCGTATCCATCTGGCGGTGATGATCGGTCTGAATCCGGCTATGCGGATCATGGCCCAGATGAATATCATTATTTCCGCCAAACTGACGAATGTTCGCGTCGCGGGTACGCTTGAAGAAGCACTGCAGCTGATTGAACAGCATCGCCTCAATACGCTCCCCGAACCCACTGAACAGGAGATAGACTTCCATGTAAGGGAGGTGATGGGAGTGCTGGGCCGTATGGACTGGCTGCGGGAGACCGACCAGGAACTGCCCGAACTTCCGCCCAACCACCCGTTCAGTGATCTCTATTCGATCGTGAAGCTGGTGCAGGATGATATCCGTCAGGTGTTCAGCCAGGAAAAGGAACAGCGGCGCCGGCTCGCCGAGAGCGAAGAAACCCTGAAAAAAGTTCAGCAGATGGCCCGCCTCGGCAGTTGGGAGGAAGACCTGCAGAAAGGGACTTTCGCCGCATCCGGGGAGCTCTACCGCATTTATGAATTGCCCGCTTCCGAACCGCTTGATTGGAGCCGCCTGCTGGCATCTGCGCATCCTGAAGACCGGGCCGGACTGGAGCGGCAGTACGAAACCGTGCGCGAACAGCATCGTGAACTGATGTTTGAATACCGGATCATTTCCGCGGCGGGCAGTACCAAATGGCTGTCACTCAATCTTCGCAGTGTGCCCGGGGATGATGGCCGGATTGCCAGAGTGGTGGGCGCCTGTCATGATATCACTGCGCGCAAGTCGGTGGAAGAGGAACTGATACGTCATCGGAACAGGCTGGAAGAACTTGTGAAGGAAAAGACGGAGTACCTGACCGCGGAAATCGAGAGGCGGCAGCAAAAAGAAATAGAACTGCAGGAAAGTGAAAAGCAATTCCGGGTGCTCGCGGAAACAGTGCCGGTCGCTCTCCTGATCTGTCAGGGTACCCGGTGGGTGTATGCCAATCCAACGGTCTCGGAAATGTGGGGATATTCCGGTGAAGAGGTGCTTTCACTGGCTCCTGCGGATCTTTTTCATGCCGACAGCCGCTCTCTGATCCTGAAGATAACCGGGTCCGTGCCGGCTCCCGAGGCCGGGGTCGAGCAGCACGAGCTGCGGCTCGTCACAGCGGACGGGCGGGAAAAATGGGTGTTTCTTTCGGCCGCGGCCACACAGTATCGGGGGGAGCCGGCTGGAATTATTTCTGTAATCGATATTACGAGAAGACGCCGCACGGAGGAAGAACTGCGAAAACACCGGGAGAACCTCGAAGAGCTGATAGAAGAGCGCACCCGCGCTCTCATGAATGAAATCGCCGAAAGAAAAAGCGCTGAACAGGCCGCCGAAGCAGCGAACCGGGCGAAAAGTGAATTTCTGGCGAACGTAAGCCACGAAATACGGACACCCATGAACGGCGTGATCGGGATGACGACGCTGCTGCTGAACACGGAGTTGACCCCGCAGCAGCAGCATTACCTCGATATCGTGAGAACGTCCGCCGACAGTCTGCTGAATCTCATCAACAGCATTCTCGATTTTTCAAAGATCGAGGCCGGCAAAAACGAAGTGGAAGAGGCGGACTTCAATCTCCAGGAGCTTATCACGTCCGTAACAGAGACGTTCGAGCCGGAAATCCGGAACAAAGGACTGACCCTTTCGGTACATGCCGATCCCGATATGGAGCGGGAACTGTACGGTGATGCGTCCACGCTGCGCCGGATCGTCGTCAATCTCGTCAGCAATGCGGTGAAATTCACGGAACAGGGATCCATAACCATTGAACTGCAGCAGCACCGGAGCAGGGTTATCACCGGTGCCGGAGCCCGTGATCCTCATATTCTCGTTCGCATCGCCGTAAGGGACACCGGTTCAGGCATTCCTTCAGACAAACTGGAGAGCGTTTTTGAAAGTTTTCATCAGATTGACGGGTCGTACACCCGTAATCATGGTGGAACCGGCCTCGGCCTGGCGATTGTAAAGCGGCTCGTTCAGCTGCTGAACGGCGTCGTCCGGGTTGAGAGCGAGCCGGAGAAAGGGTCGGTATTTTACGTTGACCTGCCGTTCAGGAAGGGAGGCGGTGCCACCGCCGGAGAAGCGGCGGTGAATCTGCTGCAGTATGCACCCGGCTGGGAGGGCACGGTCCTGATCGCCGAAGATGATGTGATCAACAGGGAAGTGACGACGTCGATATTCGAGCAGTGGGGGATCCCCTATCTCACTGCGGATAACGGTCAGGATACCATTGATATGGTGAAGAACAATGCCGTTTCACTTATCTTCATGGATATTCAAATGCCTGTCATGGACGGCATTACCGCCACAGCGGCGATTCGGAACATGGGTCCCGGCAAGAGAGACATTCCCATCATTGCCATGACCGCTCATGTGATGAAAGGAGATCGGGAACGCTGTCTGCAGGCCGGTATGGATGGATACATACCGAAACCGATCGACATCAGAGCACTGTCCGATATCATTGCCCAATACGGGTATATCGGGCGCGGGCGTTCAGACCGGATGCTGCCGGTAAACAGAACAGCGGCTCTTGCGCGGTTCGGCGGGGACGACCGTATCTATACCCGCGTCATACAACTGTTTCACGATCATGCCGAGCACCATTTCGCTGCATTGCGCGATGCCGTTCAGGCGGGCGACAGCGCGGCGGTGATGGAGATCGCGCACACGATAAAATCACAGGCGGCCAATGTCGGGGCTGAACCGTTGCGCGATCTTGCGGCAAACATAGAGGCCCGGGCCGGGAACGGGGGTAAACGGCTACTGGCTTCCCTGGTGCGGGAGATGCGCACCGAGCTCGATCGTGTCATAAAAGCGTTGTAATTGGTGTCAATACTCTTTAAATTAAAAATTTTTACAGACGAAGGCTGGTGTCATGAATCAATGTGGATTACGCTATTTAACCGCCGATGATGTTCATCGGTGCATAACCATGCCTGAGGCCATTGCGGCTGTTCGAAAGGCGTTTATCGAACTTTACCGCGGGGAAGCCGATGCGCCTCTCAGGACCAAGATGTCCATCCCGGGGCGGGAGGGGAAGGCCCTCTTTATGCCGGTGTACCTTCCGGGAGCCTCTCTCCTGGCGGTCAAGGTAATAACGCTCTTCAGCGGGAATCCGGCCCGCGGCCTTCCTCTTGTCGATGCCCTGGTGATGGTATTTGACGGTGAGACCGGAAGACCGGCGGCGATTATGGACGGCGAGCACTTGACGGCGATGCGTACCGGCGCCGCAAGCGGAGTGGCAACCGATCTGCTGGCCCGTCCCGATGCCCGGATTCTGGCGGTGTTCGGCGCCGGCCCCCAGGCGCGGACCCAGGCGGCGGCTGTAGCCGCGGTGCGGCCCCTGGAAAAGATTCTCGTCTATGATCCGGACAGAGGCAAACTGCAGGAGTTCGCCCGCGAAACGGAAGCCATGCTGAAGGTGCCGGTAGTGGTGCTGACCGGCACCCGGGCCATTCGGGAGGCCGATATCGTCTGCACCGTGACCTCTTCGCCGGTCCCGGTATTTGAAGACAGTGATATCCAGGCGGGCGTGCATATCAACGGGGTCGGTTCCTATACGCCCGAAACATCGGAGATTCCTCCTGCCACCGTAGCCAGGTCAACCATAGTGGTGGATCAGCGCGAAGCGGCCCTGTCCGAAGCGGGCGATCTGCTCGAGCCGATCAGAAGAGGATTGATCACTCCCGAGGATATCAGGATCGAGATCGGTGCCGTGGCCGCGGGAGCGTCCAGGGGGCGGAGCGGCAGCGAGGAAGTGACGTTTTTCAAATCACTTGGAAACGCGGTCCAGGATGCCGCCGTAGCCGCGGTGGTGCTGAAAAACGCCGAAACCTTCGGCGTCGGCACCATGCTGCCCCGATAGCCGGAAGAGGAGCGTTATGACATCGCGGGAACTCGATTTCAAAGCATCGCTTGTCACCATTCATCTGCCGCTGCTCCTCACGCAGCTGCTGTTTTCGACCATTCCGGTCTCGGCGAAACTGGCATTTCATTCATTCCTTCCGGAAACCGTCGTCTTTTTCAGGATAGCAGGGTCGGCGGCCCTTTTTCTGCTGCTCTTTGCGACCCGCTTTTACCAGCCGGTGCGTAACGGCCGCCATCTGTTTTCTTTCGCCGTCTTCGGATTTTTCGGTGTTGTCGGCAACCAGTATCTCTTCGTCAAAGGGGTCTCGTATACGAGCTCCATCAATGCCAGCATCCTTATCTCGACCATTCCGGTGTTCACGATCATCTTTGCCGTGCTGGGGAAAAAGGAACGTCTCACCATTTCCAAACTGGCGGGAATCCTTGTCGCCATGGCCGGGGCGGGCCTGCTCATCGGTTTTGAACAACTGGATTTCAGCGGACACATCAAGGGAAATCTGCTCATCCTCCTCAATTCATCCTGTTTTGCATTGTACCTTGTCATTTCCAAGCCGATGCTCAGGCACTATAAGCCATTCACCATCATGACCTATATGTATCTCTTCTCCACCCTGGAGGTGCTTCCGCTGACCATACGGCAGGTACTGCAGACGGAATTCACGTCCATACCGCCGGCTGGATACGCACCGCTTGCCGTCATCGTTTTCCTGGGAACCTTTTTCCCCTACCTCATCAACAAGCTGATCCTGCAGAAAACGGAATCATCGGTGGTAGCGATCTATACATATGTACAGCCCGTTGTGGGGTCGCTGCTGGCGGTCCTTTTCCTGGGAGAAACACTGTCGGTCAAAATCGTCATCGCGACTCTTTTTATTTTTACGGGGGTAACGCTTGTCAGTTTTCACCGGTACATTTCTCTGCCCAATCTCTTTCAGTTCAAATCGGGATTTCGCCCCTGACGACGGGGGCACATTTTTTTTGCTTGACTTGAATAGAGCTTGATGCGTATATTGACCCCACTGAATTTTTTAACAGCAACAAGTGTCTGGATACTGTTATGATACCCGTACGTGTACATATTCCTGCTGAGATGTTTATGGGCATGCCCTGTTCACATAGGGGATACGGGATCAGTCCATAGGCAGCTGCGCACACTATACACAGAGGAAGGCCTGCGAATTATCCCGCAGGCCTTTTTTTTTATATGAGATGGTCACGGCATCATATCGAAATAGAATCGAGCATCATTTCACTTCTCTGCAAAGGAATGACCGGGGAAGGCATTCGGCGCGTTGGGGCCGCACGGGCCGAGCTAAAACGGTATATGCGGGAAAACGCCGGATTCGCCGAGACTCATACACCCTGGCCGCCGGATCAGTCGGCGCCTGCCGGTGTGAGGAGCATGATCACCGCGGCGGCCGCGGCGGGAACGGGCCCCATGGCCGCGGTGGCCGGAATGATCGCCCGAACCTGTCTCGAAGGTGTGCTGGCTGAGGGAAATCGTGAAGCGATCGTCGATAACGGCGGAGATATCGCTCTTAAAATAGTTGAACCGGTTATCGTGGGACTGTATGCCGGCAGGGGATTTCCCCCTCACCTGGGGTTTTACATCGAACCCCGGGAGAGCATTCTGGGTATCTGCACTTCGGCGGGGACCGTCGGGCATTCGTTCAGTTACGGGGCGGCTGATGCCGCGGTGGTTTTTTCTGAGGATGTCGTGCTTGCCGATGCCGCCGCCACGGCGCTGGGGAACCGCATCAGTTGCAGTGATGACCTTCATCACTGTTTTGACGCGCTGAAAGAGGTGCAGGGCATCGAAGGTGCGGTAGCCGTTATGCAGGGGAAGATCGGTCTCTGGGGCACGGTACCGGAGATTGTCACCGCCACGTATGACCCGGATCTGATCACCAGAGGCCGGCTTGTGAGGGGGACAGAGAATATTAACGATAAGGAGTAATAATGATTGTCAGTAAATTCGGAGGATCATCACTGAGGGATGCGGCCGGATGTGCCGCCATTGCCGACATTATCTGTGAAAAGAACAGCGGGGATGCCGTCATTGTACTTTCGGCACTCCAGGGTGTGACCGACAGACTGGCGCAGGCGGTTTCCGCCTCGCTGGACAACTGGGAATCAGCTGAACTAATACGTGCGGATATCGAATGCCTGCATGCGACGATTGCGGGTGAATGCATAAAGCGCGACGATATCCGCTCCGAGGTGCTGTCCGCTGTCAGCGCTGTACTCGCACGGCTCGGAAGGCTGCTGCGGGGTGTCGGGTACACCGGTGAAGCGACACCGAGAGTCAAAGATGAAATTATGAGTATGGGAGAGCGGCTTTGCGTACGAATTATGGCCGGGCTGATCAGCGACAGGGGCGTGCCGGTCACCTGGTATGATGGTGATGCAATTCCCCTGATCGCGCGGGGAGAATGGGGCTGCGGCAGCGGAGACATTGCCGGCATCAGGGAGGGATTGCCCCCGGTTTTTGCTTCACGCGGGCGTGATGACGGACCTGTGCTGGTAACCGGTTACTTCGGACGGAGAGCGAGCGGCGAAGCACTGACCTTCGGAAGGGGGGGATCGGATTATGTCGCCGCGCTGCTGGCGGATGCCCTGCAGGCTGAAAAGCTGGAAATATGGAAGGACGTGGACGGATTTCTCAGCGGGTCACCGGAGATGATCGATGACACAAGGTTCATTGAGCGACTCTCGTATGACGAGGCCGCTGAACTCGCCTATTTCGGGGCGAATATCCTGCATCCCCGCACTGTTGAACCGCTGCTGGACCGGTCCGTTCCCATCGAAATAAAAAACACGTTCCGTCCCCAAAGACGGGGCACCTGGATAGCCGCACGGGGTGAGGTCAGTTCCGGAATCGTTAAAAGCGTCACCTGCGACAGGAATGTCGCGCTGCTGAGAATTCACGGCCCGGATGTCGGCTACACCATCGGACTGCTCTCGACGCTGGTGACAACGCTGGCAGGCCGCTCCATCAACATCAGATCGGTGATGACTTCCCAGACCTGCATCAATATTCTGCTCGACAGACCCGATCTTGACACGGCCTGCCGCATGCTCACATCTCTCCATCCTGAAGGGATCGATATAATCGAACCCGAGGCCGATATCGGACTGGTGGCCGTGGTCGGACAGGGTTTGCTGGAATCACGGCACTGTCTGTCGGATATCATGACATCCCTGTATGAATCGGCGGTGCACGTGGAAATGATCATCAGCGGTGCCTCGAAAGTCGCGGCCTACATCATCGTCCCCCTGCATGAAATGGAAGCATCAGTGAGGATCGTTCACAATATCATGCTGGCAAAACAGCGAGCCGGAGAAGGAGTGGCCTGTGAGTAAAACATATGAAGAAATTAACGATAAAATCAGGAAACGGCAGGCGATCGTGGTCACCGCGGAGGAGATCGTGCACATCGTGGCCCGCAGAGGCATTGAGCGGACGGCCCGGGAGGTGGATGTGGTTACCACGGGAACATTCGGTGCCATGTGCTCATCCGGTGCATTTTTTAATATCGGACACTCCCGCCCCCGCATCAACGCTTCCAGGATCTGGCTGAACGGTGTTGAAGCCTATGCGGGCATTGCCGCCGCGGACTGCTATCTCGGAGCGACGAAACGGTCGGATGACCGGCGCTACGGCGGCGGACATGTCATTCATGAACTGGCGGCGGGGGGCAGGGTCGGGCTGCGTGTTGAAGGTCATGGCTCTGACTGTTATCCGGGCAAGTGTCTCGAGCGAACCGTGTCCCTGGAGGAGATGCCGGATGCGTTTCTCTTTTGCCCCAGAAACGGCTATCAGAATTACAATTGCGCGGTGAACTTATCGGGCAGGCCAATCCACACCTACATGGGTGTGCTGAAGCCCAGGCTGGGGAACGCCACCTACAGCGGGGCCGGCTCTCTGAGCCCGCTGATAAACGATCCGTTTTTTCGTACGATCGGTATCGGAACCAGAATATTTCTGGGCGGCGGCATCGGATACGTTACCGGTCCCGGTACACAGCATAATCCCGACCCACCCCGGCTGGCAAACGGTGTACCCGCACGCCCGGCGGGGACCATAGCCGTGACCGGCGATCTCAAACAGATGAAGGGGACATGGCTCAAAGGCGTCCATATTCGCGGATACGGCACAAGCCTGATGGTCGGGCTCGGCATTCCCATACCGCTGCTCAATGAAGAAGTACTTCGATTCACCGCGGTCTCCGACGATCACATCCATGTGCCGGTTATTGATTACAGCAGTGATTACCCCGATATGACCGGCGATATTATCGATGAGGTTTCCGTTGCCGAGATCAGAGCAGGCAGCATCACCATCGAGCGCCGACATATTCCCGTGTATTCACTGTCAAACCAGAAGAAAGCGCGCATGATAGCGCTGCTGCTGAAAGAGTGGATCGAGTCTGGCAGATTTCAGGTGAGCAGTCCGGTGGCGGGAATCCCGGCTGTCGACCCGGAGCACAATCCCTCTCCGGCCGAGGACGGGACGCCATGAGAGTGACCCCCGGGCACGATGATTACTCTCATGGCGGTGGAGTTACTTCGCGCTGCCGCCGTTCAGGGCTTTTGAAATAGCTGAAATAATTCGATCTTTGGAGAACGGTTTGAGAATGTAGTCTTTGACGCCCATTTCAATGCACTCGGAGAGCAGTTTTTCCTGACCGAGAGCAGTGACCATAATGATGCGGGCATCAGGATCATGGCTGAGTATCTCACGCGCGGCTTCCACACCGTTCTGGACATCCATGGTGATGTCCATGGTGACGAGATCCGGTTTGATCTCATCGTACTGTTTTACCGCTTCCTGTCCGTTTGTCGCCTCAAAGAGTTCAAACTCATCATTATCTTTAAGGTTGCTTTTGATAATGTTTCGCATGACACGCGCATCATCGACAACGAGAATGGTGCGTTTCATAGATGGTTCCTCCGTATAGGTAATAAAATATGCATTATGAATGTATTTCCAGATCTTTATGAAAGATTTTTTTTATGGCGAAGTGAACCCCGATCTTGCCGGCCGGGGTGCGCATTTCCACCATCAGCGGCGCCATCTGGATAAGCTGCAGGGTATAATCGCTCCCGTGAATGATAGAGGGCGGCGAAATGTAGAGTTTTGTGCCCTGGCTGTTCAATGCCGTTGAGATGTTCCCCGCCAGGATATTCATCCACTCGCCGATGACGTCGAAGAACATCTCGCCGTATGACGACATCTCATCTTCCATGTCCATGGCATTCACCAGATCTCTGGCCGTGCTTTCAGTGAGCCGGTAGGCAATGACCCCCTCATGGTTTTCGCCTATGACACCGGTGACCACAGCGACTTCATAGCCGTCAAAGTCATCCGTCTTGAAGGACATTTTACCCCGGTTCGTCTCGATCATGAATAAACTGCTGAAGACCTGGCTGAATGTAGCGAGAATTGTATCGACCAGGGTGGTATCGATTGAATCCGCGTTCATGGTACTCCTCTTGTCTGTTTCTACACATTAATTCCGGGTTATGTTACTGACAGCGGCCGGGCACGGCGTACGGCTGCCGCCGGGTCAGCTGTTACCGGCAGTCTGCCAGCTGTTGCTCAGATTGGTTATCTCGATTTCACCGGTATCGCAATCAAAGACAACACGCCGGCCGGTATCGCCGCCGATATCTTCACGGTGTATGGACAGCCGGAACATACCCAGTTCCTTTTTTACCGCTTCAAAATTTTCGATGCCGATAGGTTTTCTGCCGCCGTTCGAGAGCCTGCTGCCGAAGAGTGAGGCGCCGCCGATCAGCGAGGCGATCAGATCCTCTCTATTGCAGCCCATCTCGCTCATGCGTGCAAACAGCGCCTGCACCGCGGTGTCCGCGTATTTGCCCTCGCCGTCGCTGTCGGTATGTCCGGTCTTCTTCGGCATCATGATATGCACCATACCCCCGATCTTTTTATAGCGGTCCCAGATGCAGAGCGCGATACAGGAACCGACCACCGTCTTCAACGTTCCGGGTGACTCGAGCACGCCTATTTCGGCGATTTTTATAAATTGGTCCATGCTGTCTTCTCAATCATCGATGAGCGCGTCGGGCAACTGTTCCTGTGGCGAAATGACCATGAATCGAACGTGAAACTGGCCCATCTGTTTTTCTCTCAGCAAAACGTCGGCGCAGAGAACCACCTTGTCGAGATATTCATGCTGCAGAAGGATCTCCTCCAGAATCGCGCCGAGCATATCGAATGTATTGATCGGTGTCGTCGGATGCCCTTCCACACTGTATTTGTCCGCGAGCACATTGATAAAACAGCTCCCGAGAATATTGTTCACTTCTCCGATGCCCGCGATGACATCGTCATTGACCGCCATGTCGGCCTCAGGATCCTCTCCGCTGAGAATGTTGTAGAGGGCGACCCCTTCGGCCTCGGATATAAGAAGAACCACATCCATATGGACGATATCCCGCAATTTGAGGATCGAGGCGAAATAGGCGGCATCATCACTGCTCCTGTTTTCACGGATGAAACGATCGCCTTCGATGAAGTTGAGAAAATATCGTGAAATCGAAATTTCCTTGCCCGTGAGAGCGGAAAGATGAGCACTGGCCTGAACAAACGTCTCGTTGAGGTACTTCTGTAAGGCGTCATTCCGGATCGTTGCTGTTTTCATAGCGGTACCTTTTGCACATTCACTCTCTTCGTTAATGTGATGGGTTATCGTCTTCCATTTCGGCAATGTCAGGCGTACTGCCGGCGGAACGCAACAGTCTCAGCGAATCGATAACCAGGACGATGCTGCCGTCACCCATCACCGCTGCCCCCGATATGCCGTTTACGGAACGGTAATGGGTCTCCAGCGGTTTCAGCATGACATCCTGCTTTCCCAGGATCCTGTCAACGATGATGCCGATGTGTTCTTCAAGCACATTGATGACCAGCACAGGCATGAGTGCATGTCCGCCGGCGGGTTCGGTCTTCCGGGATCCGGGGTTCAGTGTTTCGCGCAGATCGATGAGCGGCAGGAGCGAATCCCGATGGCTGATGACATTGACGCAGTCATGGGTGCTGATTTCGCTGTATGCAATTTTTATCGTTTCCTGAATGTCGAGTATGGGAACTGCGTATTTTTCACCGGCGCTTTCTATGACAACGACGGTGGTTATCGCCAGCGTCAGCGGCAGTACAATGGTAAACTCTGTTCCCTCACCGGGGGCGGTGCTGACTGTAACACTGCCGTTCAGGGCCGATATGGCCGTTTTGACGACGTCGAGCCCTACACCTCGCCCGGAAACCGAGCTTACCCGGCCGCTGGTGCTGAAACCGGGTTCGAATATATACTGAAGTATGTCATCTTCATCCATCAGATCGAGCGTGGAAGTTGGGGCAAGCCCGAGTTTTGCCGCTGTGCTTTTTACTTTCTCAAGATCGATGCCCTGTCCGTCATCTTTCATGGAAATACGGACGTGGTTTCCCAGCTGGGCTGCCGAGAGCACTATCGTGCCGCGAGCCGCTTTGCCCTGCCTGCTGCGCAGCGCCGGTGTCTCGATTCCATGGTCAACCGCGTTTCGAATCATGTGCCGGAGCGGGTCTCCGATACTGTCGATGACATTTTTGTCGAGTTCAGTGCTGCTGCCGCTGAGGACGAGATCGACATCCTTGTTTTCAGTTCTGGATACGTCCCGCACGACCCGCCTGAGATTGTTAAAGGTGGGGCCGATGGGAATCATACGGGCTTTCATGACACTGTTCTGGAGATGGGATGATATTTTTGCCAGATTGTCCGTGAGCAGGCTTAACTCGTAATGACTGTCGTTTGTCGTCCCTCCTGTCGCGATGGTTTTTTCCAGCGTCTTCAGGCCGGAATTGAGGATAACCAGCTCACCCACGAGATGCAGGAGATCATCAAGGCGCTTGACGGGAATACGAATGGTCTGACTGACGGTGATCTGGTCGAGCTCGCTGCCGTCCTCCCCGGCTGCGGGCGCATAGAGCGCTTCCTGGACCTTTTCCCCGGTCTGCCGGAACTCGATGGGAACCTCGGGATCGATGATTTCCGTTATCTGCAGGGACCTGAGCAAATCGACATCAGCTGTTTCTTCAAGTTCACTCTGCCGGACCCGGGACATGACAACGACACAGAAGGTGCCGTCGAATGTGTTTGATCTGATGACCTCATCCTCTGGGTAGCGGGCGACGACGTTCGTTTTCTTTTTCAGCAGGTTCAGGATCAGATCGGCCCGAAGCGATTTAATTCTTTCTTCGTCGGAAATTTCAAATACCAGGGCGTAACAGCGGGATCCTGTTTTCCGCTCCTTTTTAATGATGCTCTTTTCTTTCTTCTGCAGTGTAAAGGAGTGGGAGGGAGGGGCCAGGACCTCTTCCCCCGCTTCTTTCATACCGGCCCATTCGGTGGTGATCTGCAGTATTTTGTTGGTCATCGGCCTCAGATCGATATCCGATTCCTGCCCCTGCTTGGCTTTCCCGATGTAGTACTGCAGTGTGTCATGGGTCTCAAAGAGCACATCCATGATCACATCATCCAGCATGATTGTGCCGTTCTGCACTGTCTGTACAAGATCTTCCGCGGTGTGGGTAAAAATGCCGAGATCGTTTAAACCGACGGCGGCCGCTGAGCTCTTCAATGTATGCAGCACCCGGAAGATGGCGTCGACATGGCTTTTACTTTTTTTGTCCTTTTCCAGATGGATAAGATTGTCATTGAGAATGGTCAGGTGATCTTCCGTCTCTTCAAAAAAGGAATCCCTGAATTCAGCATATGTTTTACTCATTGTGACCCCGGCCGAGACGTTTGGTTTCCATGGTAGATTGCTCTTTTTTGAATACAGTCGGTTGTATGTACTTCAATTCGGTCCTGCTCTGGATAAAGTTGTCCGCATAGCCCACGACAAGGTATCCGTTGGACTCAAGCGCCTGATAGAGATTCTCCGCAACAATCTGTTTGCTTTCTTTGTTGAAGTAGATCATGGCATTGCGGCAGAGAATGATGTCCATCGTGCCGTAGGGGAACGGTTTCAACAGATTCCGGCAGTGAAAAGAAACCTTGTCTCTTATTTCATCCGTGAGCGTATAGAGATCCTCTTCCGCATCATACCGGAAATACTTTTTTTTCAACGAGGCCGGCATTTTCGCTACTGCGTAGGGCTTGAATACTCCCTGCCTGGCCCGCTGAATCATCGCATTGCTGATATCCGTCCCGATAATGGTAATGTTCCAGGAACGATAGAGCGCCGGCCGTTCCTGGAAGGTTATTGCCAGTGAGTAGGGCTCTTCGCCCGATGAACAGGCGGCGCACCATATGCTGAGGGTCTTTACACCTTTCGCCTTTTGTTGTTGCATCAGCTCGGGAACAATCGTGTCATGAATATAATCGAAATGTTCCGGATTACGGAAAAAATATGTTTCGTTCGTTGTAAGGGCATCGACGAATTCGATCAATTCCTTCTTGCCGGCGGGGCTGTTCATCAGCAGGTCACAGTAATCCTGAAAATTGTCGAATCCGTGCACGGCAAGCCGTTTTCTCAGCCGGTTGTTCACCAGCGCCGTCTTACAGTCCCGCAGGTGGACGCCGGTCTGATCGTACATCAGTTTTTGAATGCACTGGAATTCTTTTGTTTTCACATTTATCATCGTTCTGTTCCGCCCTCAACTCCCCTGATCGAGGTTCTGTGGTGCCGTTTCTCCTGCCTGCAGCGGCTGCATTACCTGCTTCTTTTTCCTGTCTTCTTCGGGGCTGCCTTTTTCTGCGTCTTCGGGGCCTGTCCGGAAGATGCATCGTTTTCCGCTGTTTCCTCCTGTTGGCGTATCTTCTCCCTGAGCTTGTCTATCTCCCTGAGCTGTATTATCTCTCCGTCGGTCAGTATTTTCCGTATGTTGAGGAGAATGACGAGTCCGCTTTCAGTTTTTCCCAGACCCTTGATGTAGGGCCTGATGTCTGCCGAGGTCATTTCCGGCGGATCTTCGATGCGGTCATCCGGTATGCGGATGATCTGATCGACATGATCAACGATGGCGCCGATGATTTTTTCTTCGACTTCAAAAACAACGATCCTGTTTTGTTTCTCAGCCTGTTTTTGCGGGAGTCCGAATTTTTTTCTCAGATTGATCACCGGTATGACATTGCCGCGTAAATTGGTCACACCTTCGATAAAATCGGGCGTTTCAGGAACATGTGATATCGGGCCCAGACGGATGATTTCCAGCACCTGGAGAATGTCGACACCAAAGTCCTCATTGCCCAGCTGAAAAACCACGACCTGAGTTGTGGAAACGATTTCTTTTCTTTTCTCTTGCATGAAGCGTCCCTCATCAAACAGTGTGCATTCTCTTATCGGTGATTCACCGACGCCTGTTCACCCGCTTTTTCCGTTCTCAACTTGAACTGGTTCACCACTTCCCGCAGCATGAGGGTCTGGGACGTAAGCTCTTCGCTCGCGGCAGCCATCTGTTCAGATCCCAGGGCCGTTTCCTGTGTCACCGCGCCAATGGATTCAACACTGCTGGAAATCTCTTCCGCGCCCGTGCTCTGCTCTTCCGATGCGGCGGCAATCTGCTGAATCATCTCCATGGTCTCGGTCACTGACTGCACGATTGCCGCAAGCGCCTCTTCGGTCTGGCTGGTGGCGGTTTTCCCCTGGGCAATGGCCTTGTTCGTCTCCTTGACTGACTCGGTTGCGTTCTGGGCGCCGACCTGAATGGCGAGAATGGTTTCGGCAATCTCTTTTGTTGAATTGGTCGTTCTCTCGGCGAGCTTTCTCACTTCGTCGGCGACAACGGCAAATCCCCGGCCCTGTTCGCCGACCCTGGCTGCTTCGATGGCGGCGTTGAGTGCCAGCAGATTTGTCTGATCGGCAATCTGATCGATGACTTCGATGACCGCGCCGATCTGTTCGGCACTGCTTGACAGGGACAGAATGATGTCCGACGTTTTTTCCGACGATGCGACGATCGCCTCCATACCATCCCGCATGATCTGCATGGTCGTGCCGCCCTCTTTGGCTTTTTCGCCCGCGCGTTCGGCAATTTTCGCGGTTTCGGTGGCATTCTGGGAATTGAGAATGATGGAAGAGGTCATTTCCTCGACGCTGGAAGCCACTTCCGCGGCCTGGGCTTTCTGCTGCTCGGCACCTTCGGCCATCTGGTTCGCGGTTGAGCCTATCTCATTCGCTGTCTCGGCGACCAGCTCGGTGTTTTCCTTGACCCGCTCAATGATGTCATGCAGTTTATCGGCGAAGAGGTTGAACCAGCGGGCCATTTCGCCGATCTCGTCATTGAACGCGACCTTGATCCGCTTGGTCAGATCGCCCTGGCCCTGGGCGATATCGCGCATGACCTCGGCGACATTCTTGATGCCCCCCGCAACGCTTCTGCTCAAAAGGAAGGCGAGAAACAGGGTGCCCGCGAGAATCACGGCTGCCAGCGCGAGAGAAATGCCGGCATTCCTGTTCGCCCGCTGATCGAGGTAGCGCTTCGAGAAATCGATTTCCACCTGGCCCAGCCTGGTGCCGCCGAGATCCTGCATCGGCACGGTTACCAGGAACATGTCTTTTTTCTCATCCACGGTGATGGAATCGACGGTGCCTGTCTGCAGGGCACGGCCGTCCCTGGCGATGAGACCGGTGACAAAGGCATTGGCCTCGTCGAATACTCGTACATCCGAGATGGTTGCCAGGTCATTGTCGGCTTTGCTGCGGATGAGATCGAGTGTCTGCTCGAGCGCCGCCCCTTCATCGATGATGAATGTCTGCATGCCCACGGCGAGATTGTCGGCAAGCAGATCGGCGATAAAGATCGCGTTGTTCTGAAGAATGTCTCTGCTCATCCGTTTTGCCTGGGAGGGAGAAAAGAAGCCCATGAGCAGGCTCAGGATGATGCCGACGCCGGACACCAGCATCATGATCTGCATGCGAATGGAAATATCACGTAACTGCATAGCTCCTCCAGTGCCAGGTCATTTGACCGTCTTGGCCAATTTCATGATAGCGGGATTCCAGCTGACGTTTTCGAGGACGGTGGATGTCAGGTTCAGCCGTATCACCGGTTTCCCGTTTCCGCCAACGCCGAATCCCAGGGTCACCCCCCTGTCAACCAGATCGATATTACCGGCCATTGAGAGCACCTTGTACTGCCGGGAATACTCCATTCCCATATCGGCTTTGGTGTTTGCCCCGATAACCAGGATCGACGGCTTTTCCAAAGGCAGGGTGTTCCCTCCTTCGACCCGGGCCAGCGTGGCGCTGCCGATTGCCTGCCCGATCCCTTTTTTCAGCTCTTCGGTAATGTCCGATTCGCCCAGTACATATATAGAGACGGAATCCGAACCGCTGATATTTGTTTCAAACGCGGCCAGCTTGATAATCAGCGCGGCGGCCACGTACGGGGGTGCCTCACGGTCCTGTCCGAAGGCGACGGGGAAGGATGAGGCAGAGATCCCGATGCATGTGAGCAGGATTGAAATAAACAGCCGTTTCATTTTCGTTCTCCGTTTTCAAGATATTCGTTATTGCCCTACGGTTATGCCGACGAGATAGAGACTGCCAATCCGGTCGGCGAAGCCGAATTCCCGGGTGTCGTCGTTCAGTATATTCCGGGCATTGATAAAAAGTGTCACCAGGGGATTAATGGTGTAGGAAATTTTTGCGTTCAGGAGAAATTTCCCCTTCATAGTCGTATTGTTGTAATAGGTCGTTGAGGTGAAGGGCGGAAAGGGCATGGTCAGCGTATAATCTTCATGATCGTATTCCTGTCTGCCGTATGTATAGGCGCTGACATTGAGGGTGAGCCTGTCAGCCGGCCGGTAATTGAGATAGAGGCCGCCGTAGTAATCGGGTGTGTGCCTGTGCCTGATATCGACAGTCGAATCCTGCCGGGATATATCGGGGGCGTACTCTTTCAAGTTTGTACGCTGAACGGTTATAAACGCTTTCAGGTGAACCCTGGAGCTGGGCAGATAGTTCAGACTTGCGGTCATGCCGATCTGCTGGGCCTTGAGATCCAGGTTCTGCCATTCACTGATTGTGTAGAGCAGCCCGTTCCGGAATTCAGTCTTGCCGTTTTCGAAGAGTTCGGCGTAATCCCTGGTGTAGGAATAGAACCCTTCGATATCGGTTTGAAGATGTTTTGTCCATTTGGCCCGGTACCCGATTTCGATCATGTCCTGGGTGAGGAGAGCCAGATCCTGGTTGCCCAGCATGGCGAATCCAATCCCCGCGACCGGAACGGGAATATCCATGTCGAAAAAGAGCTGGGCGAGAAACGCGGCCCGGTTGGCCCGGGAATAGGCAGTCCTGATCAGATGGCCGGGATTTATGGAATAGAGCCCGGAGAATTGATATGACGGGTATATCTTGTCCGGGGCGCTGTATTTGTCGCCTCTGAGGCCGGCAACCAGCCGCAGGTGACCAGTCTGGTAATCGGCGCGCACACCGAATCCCGCGGAAGTCAGCGACTGATATCCGCCCATGTACTCCCAGTCATACTGTGCGTTTTTAAAACTCACTCCGGGACGGAGGCTTACCGCTCCCGCCTTGAGCGTATACTCGATCTCGGCATCCATATTGGTGGATTTGTTGGAAGAAGCCACGGTGCTGAGAGTGCTCGACTCACCGCTGGTCAGAGAGAATCTGCCGGTCAGCCCCCGGACGTTTCCGCTGAGATTGAGGTACGCCGATCTGGAATCCCAGGTCGCGAAGGACAGGGCGCCGATATCAACGTAGATGTTCTGGACCCTGGCGTCTGCATATCCGCCGCTGATATCCAGAGCGACATGCTCGGCGGGGTGGTAATTGAGAAACGCGTTAAGGCCCGTTTTATCGGCGGCCAGCGCCGGATTTGGATACCGGATGTCAAAGTCGCTCAGTCTCTGACCGGTATCCAGGGCGAGTATCTCCTCCGGGAAATCGTCGAAGGCGATGTACCGGCCCTGTTCCATAACGTAGTAGTCGGTCTGGTACCGGTCTCTTTTCTGATAATTTCCTGAAACGAGCATGCTGAATGTGTCGGTGCTGTATCCCAGCGAACCATTGGCGAGCGTCGTGTTTACAGAGCCCCGCTGCAGGCCGGCACGGGCCTGCAGCCCGTTATTCTCAGGTCTGCAGGTGATGATGTTGATCACACCGGCCACCGCATTGGGACCGTAGAGCGCTGCCGCCGGACCCCGTACTACTTCTATCCGCTCCACATCGTTGAGATCGATGGCAAAGTCATTCCAGAAGGTGCCTCCGTCGAGATAGTTGTAGACGATGCGGTTGTCTATCATTACCAGCGTGATGGTGTTGATGGCGTTTGAAAATGCCTGGTTCGGGGAAATGTTACCCAGTCCCCGTAAATGGATGTCGTAAATACCATTGGTCTTTTCCCGGACCATCACTCCCGGGACCAGCCGCATCGCTTCCTGAATCGAGGTCGCACCCGCGTTGCGGATCTCCTCTTTGGTGACCACCGAGGAAGAGAGCGGAGAAGTGAACAGGTCCTCGACCTGTTTTGACGCCGAGAATATTTTGATGTTCAGCAGGTCTTCCAGGGACATGCTCAACAGATCCTGCGTCTCCTGAGAAAATCCAGGTGCAGCCAGCAGCAGCGTCAGCAGCGCGGCCGCCGTTTTTTTGAATATGTGTGATGATCTTTTCATAGGGACCCTCCCTTAAAACAGCACCTACATGGTGATGGAGCAGCCGGTCATAACGAGTGCGCCGATTCGATCGGAGAACCCGAACTCCGCGCTGTCCTGAAAGAAATTCTTCGCGGTGAGAAAAACCGAGAAATTGCTCACCAGCCGGTAATCGACATGAATGAGCGGAATGAATTTACCTGAAACCTCCGTCTGACCGGTGTTTTCATCATAACTGGCGAAATCGTGGCGGTAGACATGCCCGCCCAGGTAGTACAGGGAAGCATTGATATTCATCCTGGAGAACGGGTGGTAGCTGATGTTGAGACCGCCGTAAAACGCCGGAGTCTGCTTGTGCGTTATCGATACTGTCTCGTATTCGGGCAGCAGGAAGATCGATTCGACTGGATTGATCACCAAGGGTGAAATACGCTGATCAAAATTGTCCAGCGTCGTTTTCTGCAGAGTACCGAACATCCGTCCCCGGAGGGTCGAGCTGAATGCGAACTCGAGATTGGCGGTGCAGCCGAATTGCCTGGCGACCGCTTCGATATTCTTGTAATGATACATGATCAGCAGGCCTTCGGCGGTGAGGTTCATCACGTCCGGTTCGAAGGTGGTGAAATGATCTGTTTTTGTGTAGAACGCTTCAATATCCAGCTGTATATTATCGGATATTTTTTTCCGGAATCCCAGCTCCAGCATATCCATCGTCGGCAATGTGAGATCGGGAATGCCGCGATACTGGATCAGGGCTCCTTCAGGATGTTCATTATAGTCGACGTGCACATCCAGCATGAAGGGACCTCGGTTCGCCCGGGAGTAGACGAGACGCCCCAGCGTCTTTTCGGTGAACCGATAGGTGCCGGCAAACTGATAGGTGAAATAGTCATTATCCGGGTGATTGTACCGATCCATTCGCAAGGCGGCGATGAGCCGCAGCCGGTCCACGGGATTGAATTCGGACCGGATAAAGGCAGCGCTGTTGGTGAGTTTCTTCTCACCGTTGAGGAGGCCCCGGCCGTCTCCGCCGGCATAGGGCATATCCGCATACACCACGCGCTGGTAACTGATTCCCGGCCGTATGATAGCCGGGCCGAGAGTGAATTCATATTCCAGAGAACCGTCGAGGGTTGTGAGGTCGAATTTTCCGGCATCATTGCCGACCTGAATATTCCGGGTGCCCGAGTTCCCCGAAAACTGGGCGGTCAGCCCGTAGAAATCGGCAGTGCCGTTAAAGAAGCGTGTGCTGGATTCCCGTACACTCAGCGGTGTCGATGTCATTTCCATGAGAACGGCCTGGGACTTTGACTCCTCTGCGCCTCCGGCCAGGAAAAGATGCGCGTTATCGTTCAGGTCTCCGAAAAGACTCACGCTGCCGGCCATCCGTTCTTTGGCGCGGTCATGTTTCCAGAAACGTTCGCCGTCGGAAGCCTGGCTGCCGTTGATGTAATCGAACAGGCCGGTGGGAGGGCCGTACCGGCCGGTGACGAAGCTGTAGTAGTCTTCCTCAAAGCGGTTTCTTTCCTCGTAGAGGCCGCTGACCCGTACTTTGAAGCGATTGTCCGCCAGACTGGCGGTGACCGCTGCATCGGCCAGCCGGGTCTTCGGTGTCCCCTGCGTAAACGATCCGTCCAGGGCCGCGGGACGATCCTCCGGTTTCCGGGTGATGAAGTTGATCACGCCGGTGACCGCATTGGGACCATACAGCGCTGAAGCGGGCCCGCGAATGATTTCCACGCGATCGATGTCGTGGACCGAGATCGGCAGCGTTTCCCAGAGTATGCCGCCGTTCATATTGTTGAAGACCGTTCTGCCGTCGATCATGACCAGGGACATCATGTTTTCACTGAAGAAGATAAAATTTCCGGGAGGTATATTGTCATTTCCGCGTATGTGCACATCGAAGTTGCCGTTGGTCTCCTCCCGTACGATGAATCCGGGCACCAGCCGGAAGATTTCTTCGATACCGGTCACCCCCGCGGATTCGATCTCCTCTTTGCTGATCACCGTGGAAGAGAGAGGTGAGTCAAATACATTTTCACTGCGCTTGGAAGCGGAGAATATTTCGAGATTGAGCAGGTCTTCAAGCGAGAGGCTCAGGAGGTCCTGGTTGTCCTGCGGCAGGGCGGCGCCGGCAAAAAGCAGGAAGAAACAGCCGATACCCGCAATAAGATGTTTTTTGATACTGAAATCCATATATTTTTTCCTCAGAATGTGTTGCGATCTCTTCTATGCAAAGGCCTGAAGCAGGGAACCTTCCTCAGGCGGACCGGGTTCTCAATGTAAACTGATCAACCACTTCACGCAGAGCGAACGTCTGGGTGTTGAGCTCTTCGGCGGCCGCGGCCATCCGTTCCGCTCCCAGTGATGTTTCCTGGGTGACCGTGCCGATCGATTCGACGCTGCTGGATATCTCCTCCGCGCCGGAGCTCTGCTCTTCAGAGGCCGCGGCGATCTGCTGGATCATCTCCATGGTTTCAGTGACACTCTTGACGATTGCCTGAAGCGCCTGTTCGGTTTTTCCGGTTGCGTCCTCTCCCTGGGAGATCGCAGCGTTCGCCTCTTTCATCGATTCGGCGGCGTTCCGGGCTCCCACCTGAATTGCGAGAATCGTTTCGGCGATCTCTTTGGTGGAATTCGTTGTCCTCTCGGCGAGTTTTCTTACTTCATCCGCTACGACCGCGAATCCCCGTCCCTGTTCGCCGACCCTGGCTGCTTCGATGGCGGCATTGAGCGCCAGGAGGTTGGTCTGGTCAGCCAGCTGGTCAATGACCTCGATGACCGCCCCGATCTGTTTCGCGCTGTCTGAAAGTGACTGGATTATATCGGAGGTTTTTGCCGAAGCGGCAACGATCGCCTCCATTTCGTTTCTCATTACGCGCATCGCAGTGCTGCCTTCATTCGCTTTTTCACCGGCTTCTTCGGCGATTTTCGCTGTTTCCGTGGCATTCTGGGAGTTAAGGATGATCGACGACGTCATTTCTTCGACACTGGATGCGACTTCAGCCGCCTGGGCCGTCTGTTCCTCGGCTCCTTCGGCCATCTGGGTCGCAGTCGAACTGATTTCTACGGCTGCACCTGCGACCTGTTCCGTATTCGCTTTTACCTGTTCGATGATGTCGTGCAGCTTATCGACGAAGAGATTGAACCACTGGGCCATCTGTCCGACTTCATCGTTGGAATCCATGGTGATTCTCTTGGTAAGATCGCCTTCACCCTGAGCGATGTCTTTGAGAATGCTGTTCAGCTCAAGAATGGGTTTGGTGACCAGGCGGGTCAGGAAGATGGTGATTCCGCCGAGCAGGATCACCGACCACATGGCGACGCCGAACATGCTGCGTTTTGAACGGGTATTGTTTTTCCGTGATGCTTCCAGTGCGAGATTCATGGCGTTGCGGCTGGAAGCCGTGTTGCTCTGAAGCGTTTCCTTGATGGCATTGTACCTGGAGGTCATTTCCTGGAGCGTGGTCATCATTCGCTGATCCATGACCCCCGAAATCAGTTGCGTACTCGCATCCACAGCCAGTGTATAGTATTCCTGCATGTCACGTTTGAGAACTGCCAGGTCTTCGGCGTCAAGCACGGGATTTTTCTTTCCTTGATCGAGCAGTTGAATGAACCTGGAATAGATCGTATCAGCTGATTTGATCTGCTCGAGTTCCAGACTTGCAACTCCCGCCTGCAGCGTGCGCTGTATCTCTTCGAGAGCATCCTCGAGATCGCGGTTCATCTCCAGGGCGGGAACATATCCCCGGCCGATCTGGTTCAGATGGTCTTCATTTTTCGTACTGTAGAAAAGAGAGACAATGACGATAATGACGAAGCCGATGCTTGCCGCTGCGGGGATAAGCAGTACCTTGTATCTGAATTGCAGGTTTTTGAACATACGTTCTTCCTTCGCATAGTACGCTCCCGGTTGTTCGGGAGGCGATTTCCGGGCGGCTGGTGGGTAAACTCCTCTCAACCGCCCGGCCTGGTTCCCTCCAGATCCCGTCGATCAGCGCTTGATTGCTGAGAGACGGGCATCCGTGATCAGTTCACTGTAATCGTTTTCACCCCTGAAACAGTGACCGATGTGGACTGGCTGATATATCCGATACCGCCGGGATTTTCTTTCACCCAATCCATCACTTCTCTGTCGGTATCCACTTCCCGGGGGGGAAGACCGGCACCGCTGAAAATCTGGCCCTGCCAGTAGGATGTGACCGCAGCCACCGTTTTGTTGAGAATATCATTCGAGAAAGACGCCCGAATTGAAGAGGTGCTTTTCAGATCGACCGGAGTGATTTGGGTGTTGTCTTCCCATTTGGTTGTCTTTTTCAGAAAGATCCGCTGCAGATCCGCCTTGGAAATCGAAGTGACAGGATTTGCTGTATTCACAACAATCTTGAAGGATGACTGCGCTGCCGCATTAACGCATAATGTCAGCAGCACTATCGCGACAAGAATGTAGTTTAATCTTTTTATCATAGCACTGATCCTCTCTCTCTAAAAGTGGAAGGTTGTCTTGGCGATAAACATATTCCATTTCTGTGTTAAGCCTTCAGGGTTGAACAGAGCGAACGTTTGGCCGGTGCCGTCAATAGAGTGGTATTCCAGCTTCATGATCCAGTTGCTGGTTACATCGATTCTGCCTGTAAAACAGATATCGTTCTGCCAGGCGTGGTGTTCAGGATACCCCTGCAGCAATTCCTTTTCCTCATTATTTGTATCAGAGGAAGAATAGTAGGCCGAGAGGTTCAGCCATCTGTTCAGCTGGTAGTTGGCCATGCCGTAATAAAGGGTCCTGGTATCTTTCGAATGGGTAGCCGGGTCAGCGCCGACATATGTATCACCTTCAATAGTGAACGTTCTGTATTCACCGCTCAGGGTAAGGCGGTTGAACTGCCATTCACCAAAGTAACCGGTGGCCTGAATGTCATACTCACCGTTGATGGGGATGGTCTGAGTCATGGCTATTGACGGCATTGTTGGATCCCCGGTAAGCACTTCTATGTCGAAAGATGACTTGAAATCCCAGGCAAATTTGACCTTGTTGTAGCAAGATCCGATTTTCAGCCCGGTCAACGGCGTATTCCAGGCAAGTTTGGCTGTTATCACCCTTTCAATCTCCGCGGCATTATCTAATGTACTATTCCAGGTGACTGACACGATGCCGGGGCTGGCGGCCATCCCCGCCGCAATCTGTGAGCCGACACCATAATATTCATTCTGGAAGTAGCTGCTGTTCTGATCAAAGATATTGTAGGCGCCATAGACAAGGTCATATTCAAAATCACCCAGTTTCGAAACCGGCAGAATACCGTAGATTCCTAAGCCGTCAACTGCAAGAGTAAAGTCACGCTCCTGTTCATTATAGGTGCTTTGAGGCAGAAGTGCGGGAACCCGGGCCATATCGATATCGCGGATCGCACTGTACAGTCCCATGGGATTTTTCATTCGACCAACCCTGAAGCCAAGAAAATCTTTCCAGTGATAGTCTCCATAGGCCCAGTCGAGAGTGACCAGGAAGTTACTGTCGAATCCAATATCACGGGCATAGAGCTGAGCGCCGATTCTCAGTTTTGAACTGGGTGTTGCCATAAAAGAGATTGCGGCTTCGCCCCATTCGAAAGAACCGTCTTTTGAACATTCAGTCATATAGTTGTTCCCCGTGGACTGGAGGAAGCCCTTGCTGACAAAACCATGGATCGAGAGGTTGTCGGTCGAATGCTGAGCTGATGCTGTCATCGCGGTTACGAAAATTAGCAGGATTCCCAAAATCAGTGTGCTACGGTTTGACATGATCGTCTCCTTTTTGCGTTAATGTAATCCCCGGGAACGGTTTCGTTCCCTGGATGTACCAATAGCCGGCTGCTGTAACGCATTCTTCGTGCCATTGCTGGCCATGTGCAACGCAATCCATGGCTTAAGTAATTGGTAAATTGTGGGTTATGTTGCTAGAAACAAAGAGAGGGAAATGTGTCACCACGCGCGTCGTCATCAGGATGTGACGGATCGGTATACCGTTTGGTAGCAGCTGGTGGGGAGAACCGGTTCGCCCCGGGCACGTTCGACCAATACGCTGCCGGCGGCCGAGGGCTACTGGTGAAGACGTCTCAGATAGGTGTGAAGCACCCGGACGGAAATGCCCAGGTACTGAGCCGTCCGTGTCTGGTTGCCTTCGTGTTTTTCATACGCTTTTTTCACAATATCGAGCGTGATTTTATTGAGATCGATCTGCCGGTCGGGAAGCGGCAGGTTGCAGAGGTCCGTCCCTGTCATCGCATCATACGTATCTCCGGTTGCCGCGGGCTCGATGAAGCAGGCCTTTAGATGTTCGGGCGTGATCTCCACGTCATTCCAGTAGAGAAGGATGCGTTCGATCATATTTTTCAGTTCACGCACATTGCCCGGCCAGTGGTAGGCCTGCATCATTTCCGCAGCCGCGCCGCTGATACGCTCGAAACGGGTCTTTTTCTTCTGGCGAAGTTCATTGAGAAAAAGCGTGGCCAGTGGTAAAATTTCCTGGCGCCGCTCCCTCAGGGGCGGAATATTGATATACCCTATGTTCAGGCGGTAGAACAGATCCTGTCTGAATGATCCTTCTTTCACCTGCCGGGCAACGTTCTGGTTGGTCGCGCCGATGAAACGGGCGTTTGTGACAAGTTTTTTTGATCCCCCGACCTGATAGTAGGTGCGTTCCTGCAGCACCCGCAGCAGCTTCGCCTGGTGCTCGATGGGCATCTCGGTGATCTCATCCAGGAAGATCGTTCCGTCCTGGGCGAGTTCCAGCTTCCCTTTCTGCCCTTTTGGATTGCCACCGGTAAAGCTTCCGGGCGCGTACCCGAAGAGTTCGCTTTCGAAGAGGGTGGGGCTGATCGCGGCGCAGTTCAGATCGATGAAGGGGGTAATGATATCGCCCGTGCCGTAATGAATCGAGTGGGCGACCAGTTCCTTGCCGGTGCCCGTTTCTCCTTCAATGAGAACAGGAATATCCGGATTCTCATGCAATTTTGCCGCAGTGCCGAAAATATCCTGCATGACTGTTGAGAAGATGCCGACATCGACGGACCCCATCTGGCGGGCGAAGGCTTTTCTGACCTCGATAAGCTCGGCTTCGATATCCTTTGTGGCTCGTTTTACCTCCTGCTGGAAATCCTCCGTCAGCTTGCGGTTTTCATTGCGCAGATGGATGAATTCACCGATACGCTGGATTATAGTGTCCAATTCCTTCACGTCAACCGGCTTCAGCAGATATTCATAGGCGCCGGCCCGCATCGCTTCCACCGCCCCTTTCACATCACCGTGTCCGGTGAACAGCAGGACTTCGATATCCTTCAGACTCTCCGTTCCCTTGATACGCCGGAGCAGTTCATTGCCATCCATGCGCGGCATTTTTATATCGGATATGACGATATGGACCGGCTGCTGTTTCAGTACTTCCAGAGCGTGCTTCCCGTCGCCGCTTTCCAGGACCGTGTGGCCCCGTTCCCTGATAAAGGCGGCGAGGCTTTCCCGTACCGATTCGTTGTCTTCAACAAGCAGAATGTTCATCTATCCTCCATGTAGATAATCAGGAAAGGGGCAGTCTGATCCGGAACCGGGCGCCGCCGCCTTTGATATTGCCGGCTTCGATCGTGCCTTTAATCTCTTCCAGAAGATGCTTGACAATGGAAAGGCCCAGTCCCATCCCCTGACTCTGCTCCGCCGGCAGCGCCAGCGGCTCGAAGAGGCGGACGAGAATGTCTTCCGGAATTCCCGGTCCGTTATCGGTTACTTCAATGATGCAGGTTCGTTTATACTGGCGTGTGCGTATTCTGACCCATTTTTCCTCGATGTCGAGTGTGTCGAGCGCGTGCATGGAATTTGAGAGAAGGTTGATCAGCGCCTGTTCCAGAGGGAGGATACCTGTTTTGACGAAGGTCACTTTTTCCGAGAGATCGAGCTGCAGCGTGATCCCGTGGGACGCCAGCTGCTGGCGGATAAAGGATATGCTGTTCCGGATCGTTTCATTTATGTTAATGAGTTTCCTGGGGGTCCGTTCCTGCCGGACAAGGGAACGCATGTGGGTGATTATCTGACTTATCTTTTCCGCTTCACTGGAAATGAACTGAAGGTTTTTCATGAGATTTTTTCTGATCACTTCCTCGTCTTCTTCGCCCCAGTAGAGCAGGGAGTCCACTTTGACTTTCAGAGCGGTCAGCGGCTGATTGATCTCATGGGCGATACCGGTTGCCAGAGTGCCGAGTGAGGCCATTCTCAGGGCCCGCTGGGAGCGGCGTTCCGCCTCCTGCACGTTTTTTTCATCGGTGATATCACGATTGATGGCCAGAATATGTGAGCATGAACCTGCAGTGTCGAGAATCGGAATCAGCGTCGTTTCGATCAGCCGTTTGGTATCACCGGCATAGGTGCTACCGAACAGTACTCTTCTGCGGTCCCGGACGACATCGGTGTAAAGACGGATTCGCTGTTCCGCAATATCCGGCCGGAACACCTCTTCAATCGTGTGCCCCAGTATATCGGACTTCCTGATCTGTGACCATTTAAGAAGAACATCGTTGACCTCTACGAATCGGTACCTTCCCGTATCTTCAACCTTGATCAACGCGATCGCCTCCGCGACGTTGTTTACAATGAAGGAGAGCTGGTTCTGGCTCTCCTTCAGGGCCTCTTCGGCCGTGTGCTGAAGCGAGTCATCCCTGGTGGTGACGATGAGGGAGGTGATTTTTCGTTCGTGATCGTGGATCGCCGCGATATTGATGGCGCCGTGGAACCGGGATCCGTCCCTGCGCACCATTTCGCATTCCAGCGAGCGAACCTTTTTCCCTTTCTGCGCCTGCTGAAATATGAGACGGCCCTGTTCGTGGTATTCCGGAGCGATGAACTCCAGGGCGTTTTTCCCGAGCATGTCGTGTTCATCGCTGCATCCGTAGAGTTCGGCGGCTCTTGCCGAGACAAACGTGAGATTGCCCTTGAGATCGATAACGCTGAGCGCGTCAGGCATCGATGTTATCAGATTCTTGTACAGCGATTCTGATTGTCGAAGCGCTGATTCGGCCGCTTTCCTGAAGGTTATATCCCTGACAAAACTCACCCGCAGCGTTTCATCGCCCCGGGAAATGGTGCTCACGCTCACTTCAACGTCAATGGCGCCGGTATGGCTCCGGATATGCTGCCACTCGAAAGAGAGGAATCCTGTTTTCGCAAGCTGCCTGTCGAGCTCCCGCAGCACGGTCGTGCTTTTTCTGCCGTCAGGCTGGAGAGGGGGGGAGTAGTCCAGCGGTGTCTTGCCGATTATTGCCTCTTTCTCACAGGCGAACAGTTCGAGCGCTTTCGGATTACAGTCTATGTACACCAGATCCCTGAGCATGAAAATCGCATCATGGGCCGATTCAAAGAAAATACGGTATCGCTCCTCGTCTTCCTTGATCCGGCGTTCCATACGATGCTTGTATATCGCGGTCTTGATGGCCCCGTTCAATTCAATTTCATTGAACGGTTTCACCAGATACCCGTAAGGCATTGTTTTTTCAATGCGCTCAAGGGATACGGCGTCACTGTGGGCGGTGAGGTAAATGACCGGTATATCAAAGTCACGCTGAATAACCTCGACGGTCCTGATCCCGTCGAGATCACCTTCGAGGAAAATGTCCATGAGGATGATGTCGGGCCTGAGTGTACCGGCTTTCTCGATCGCCGTCCGCCCGTTTGCAGCGGTACCGCAAACGGTGTATCCGAGACTATGGAGCGACGCCCGGATATTCTCGGAAATGATCATTTCGTCTTCAACAATCAGGATGCGGCTTTTTTCCATGCGTTCTCCCGAGCTTCCGGCGATCTCGTTGTCCTGAAGGAGGAATCCGTTTACCGGCTTATATAATAGTATACATTTATTTCTGATATGTCAAGACCATTGTGCTGAGAACCGGAGTGATCCGGATATATATTCCGGGTGTTCCCTTTCCGCATCCGGGCTGAGGCTGGTGCTTCTGAATCGTGCGGCAACAGGGATAGCGGCACATTTTTTTGAATATATTATTTGTCTTGACTTCCTGATAATCATTTATTAATTTATTATTTAAAAAACAAAGAGTACTTCTGCCATATGAAACGGATCGGGCTGGCCCTCGGCGGCGGCGGTGCACGGGGCCTGTGTCATATCGAGTTCATCAAAGTGCTCGATGAGCTGCACCTGAAGCCGTCGATCATTTCCGGCACCAGTATCGGGTCGATCATCGGCGCTTTTTACGCGGCCGGCTTCAGCGGTGATGAGATGACGGCGCTGATCGATACGATCAGTCTCCGTGAACTCACCCGCCTGCTTGATTTTTCCATTCTCAGCCCCTCCGGACTCGTCAAGGGTGACCGGGTGATCGAGTTTCTGGAAGAGAATCTGCCGGCAAAGCGATTTGAGGATCTGGAGATACCCCTGAAAATAGTCGCCACCGATTTCTGGAACAGGGAGGAGGTGGTGTTCGAATCCGGTGAATTGATCCCGGCGATCCGGGCCAGCATATCGATTCCCGGTATTTTCGAGCCGGTGAACCAGAACGGAGTGGTGATGGTCGATGGCGGAGCGGTCAATCCGGTCCCGATGAGCGTCATTCATGATCTCTGCGATTTCCTTATTGCCGTCGATGTGTCCGGAACAAACGCGCCGCCGAAACGTAATAAAATACCGTCCATGTTCACTGCGGTGATGACCTTTTTTCAAATAATGGAAACGAGTATCAACCGGGAACAGAGAGCGATCTTCAATCCCGATATATACCTGCGGCCCAGACTTGAAAATGTACAGGTTCTTGATTTTCACCGTGATGATGAGATACTGGCCAGCGTCTCCGACGATGTCGTGCACTTCAGAAAAGAACTCACTGCGAAGCTGGAGATGACATCCCGGCCGCGTGTTCGCAACTTTCTTGACTGGTTCAGGCGTTCCCTGGCATAGAACTCTAGCCCCTGGAGAAGATGATGATTGCCAAAAACAAGATACGTATATTGCACATAGGGGAACAAGACGGCTGGTTGGACGCGATTTCCGGGGTCTTCAGGAAGCAGGGCGGCGAATACGAATTTGCATCCGTTTCCGATGCAGGATCATCCATCGGCCATATTGAACGATTCCAGCCGGATATTCTGCTCATGTCCCTGGAAGAGTACAGCGGAAACGTCCCGGCTGTACGCATGATGCCCAAGGGGAGAGACTCGGTGCCGCTGCTGCTGCTCTGCGCTCCCGGCGACATCAGCGACGCTGAAGATCTTATTGAGAGCGATGTGCCGGATTATTACATCGCCACCGATGAGACACTGCCCGGACTGCCCTTTGCAGTGAGGCGGACGCTGACGCTCTGGGAATCAGGGAAGGAACAGGCGGTTCGGGAACAAGCGCTCTGGGAAGCCTTGAAAAAGAAAGAAATATTTCTCAAGGAACTCTACCACCGGGTAAAGAATAATTTCCAGACCATTGCCAGCATGCTCAGCCTGCAGTCCCAGTATGTGGAAGATGAAGAGATCATCGAGATGTTCAGCCAGTGTCAGGACCGGGTGCGGGCGATGGCGTTGATTCATGAACGGCTGCAGAATTCAGCCGACCTGGTGAGCATCGATTTCAATGAGTATGTGGACAGCCTCATCAAGGGGCTGTTCTGGTCATACAGCGCCGACCATCGACGGATCAGAACAACGGTTGATGTGCGCTCATCCAATATTAAAATGGATACCAGCATCATCTGCGGTCTCATCATTAACGAGCTGGTCTCCAATTCGCTTAAGTATGCATTTCCCGCCAAACTGCCCGGCGATCACCTTATTTCCATCCGGTTCGATCAGGACGAACAGGGGGTTAATACGCTCGAGGTCCAGGATAACGGCATCGGGCTGCCGGAGAACGTCGATTTTTACCATCCGCAGACACTGGGGCTGCAGCTGGTTATAATCTTCTCCCAGGATCAGCTGAACGGAAAAATAACCGTCGACTGTAAAAACGGCACACTGGTGCGCATCGTCTTCAAGGAGTGGGACTGATGCCGCCGGTTCGCAGCTGGAGCATCATCTGCGCAACCGCACTGCTGCCGTTTTTTTCCTGCCGTACCGTCGCTACTCATCACTTCACTGCCTGGACGCTGGAAGAACGCGCGTCCGGGGCTCCTTTCGTGCTGAAAAGCCTGGCCGCTTCTGCCGAAGCCGTCATTATGCTCGATCCTTCCGATACCCGGACCGGACCACGGAGGCGCGGTTCATTCCGCCTGGATCGGGGCGCTGACCGTCATGAGATGGTCATTTGCCGTGACGGTGCCCGCTGCTGGAGCATTCGTGAAACAGAAACCATGGTTTCGGCGGCCGCGGGACCGGGCACCGTACCGCTGCGGATCGTCGTGCCGCTCCCCGGTGACGGCTATCCCGTCAATTTGGCCGGCGTCTCTGCCCGTTCCGCAGGAGCGGCCCCGGCGGGTGCCTACAGCATGATATATTTTGGAAAACGGGAGATGACCCTGGTGTTCGGCGGCGATGTGACATTGCGGCTGGATCCCGCTGATCCCGGACATCTCGCCGGTGTACTCGAGGCGGGGGAGACATTCACCGCCGCCTGGATACACGGAGCCCGCTCACTGCGTGTTTCCCCGGACCCGGCCTCAGCGCGATTCAGCGGCTGGCTGACGGCAGTCACCGACACGCTCTCATTCGCGCGGGAGCTGATACTCCTTTCCCACTATATGGGCGGAACCGGGCTGTCCACGGTCTGGCTCACGGCGGTCCGTGATGAGAACGGCCGCATGACCGTCCCCGCAACCGATGTAAGAAATGTACGGGAACTGACAAAACAGATCAGGGCGCATGCCCTGCGTCCGGGAGTCCGGGTTGTCGTTTCGGGTGGTGCAGCCGAGAACGACGGCGTCTCTGCCGGGCTGAGGCGGTTGAGAAAAGATGGATTCGAGCTGATCGCTCTCTCCTACGAAGACAGTGCCCTCCTGCCTCTGTATGAACGTGCGGCCCGAAGGGTGTTCGGCGCTGCCCGCTGTACGTCATGCCGGGAGATGACCGTCATTTCCCGGGTCGACGATGCAGCAGAGGCATCAGGTCTGTACCGGGCCTGTCCCGATCCGGTGGCACTGCTCGGCAGCGGCTCCGCCTCACCGGGCCGCTCCGGAGGATGGACTCTTGACGCATTGCTGAATGCAGTCGAGTTTTTCGGCACTCCCGTTCTGATCGAGACGTCTATCCAGACCCTGAGTTACCGGCACATGCAGCGGCTGCGGCGGCTGATACCGTTCCGTTCCAGCGTCCCGCTGACCCTTCCGGAAACGGATTACCCCGCAGGTGATCCCGTTGTCTCACTGTACCGTTCCGGTCGGGAGGAAGATCGCTGGCTGGAAATGGATGTCTATAATCCGGAACGGAGTGATGTGACCCGGGAAATCGTCCTGGATGAGCGGTGGACGGAGGAAACAGGAGTCCCGCTGACGGTATTCGATATACAGAACGGAACGGTGATCGGGGCTTTTTCGAGCCGGTTCATGCTCGATCTGCCCGCACGGGATGTACGGCGGATGCTGATACGATCCGCCGTGCCCGGTCCGCAGTTCCTTTACTGCAGCGTTTTTGAATTTTATGAACCGGATGCCCTGGAAATGACCTGGAAGGCGGGGGACAGTCTGCTTTCCGGGTCGCTGGATCTGGGCAGGCAGCGGGGACCGCTGTCTTTTTATTACCGGATTCCGCCCTCGTGGCCGGAGCCGAAGCTGCATTCCAACCTTCCGCTGGAGTATCAGAAGCGCACCGGACCGCTTCTGGAAATCGTTTTCGCCGAAACGCCGGGCAGCCATTCCCGCATACATGTGACCCTGGATTTCAGAAAACCGGCGGTTTCGCCGCCGATACCGGCGCTCTCTCCAATTTAGGCGTTCCTACAGGCCGAGATTCCCCAGATCGTAGCTGAAGGAGAGCCGGGGCTGAAACCGTTCCTGGGGTGCGTACTGACCCCGGGATTCATCCCATTGAAAACTCCAGATGTAGTCGAGAAAGAGGAGCAGATAGGGCCTTATTTTGTAGCCGATACCCAGCCGGGCCGACGATCGGTAATCGAGGGTGGTCAGGTCGCCGAACCGCCTGATTCCCCACTTGTCATAACTGGCATCGAGGGCTATAAAAGGAATGGACCGGGAAAGTCTGGCTTCCAGATGCATGATGCCGCTGTTTCCGGCATCGTCGACTTTTTCGTAGGTGCCGATCATCTTGATCAGATGGAGGAAATCGAAAGAGACGCCGCCGTACCATCCCCGGCGTGATGAGGTCATCATCGGAAGCAGCCGGTGTTTCGGGATGGGAGCGCTGCCGGGGGCCGCCAGAACATCTGCCGGAATGCCGAGACTGTCGCCTCCAAGAGATATGTAATGGGCAATCAGTTCAGCGGAAGCGGAATAGCGCATCACCTCGTAAAACGGGCCGAAGAATGTCGGAATGTAGGATTCACCCATGAACCGCCGTTCATAATTGGCGCTGAAATGGAGAAAGCCGCCAAGCAGATCGATGCCCGTTCCTATGCCGATGGCCTGTCCGTTGCCGTAGTCGATAATCTGCGCGTGATCGGCATAGAGGAGCACGTTCCAGAAATCGGTCTTTATCAGCGGAAGTTCCACATCGACGCTGAATGCCTGAACGCCGTCACTGCTGGCGACATGCGCGTCAGGATCCCGGTCGGTCACGTATGACGCTCCCACAGCCCCGCTGCGGATCACCGGAATGCTGCTGGTGTGAAGGGGCCTGACGTAGAACCGCCCGCCGATCACTTCCATACGCCCGAGGTTGCTCGCCATGGTTTCAAATCCGAACCGTCCGAAATCGGCGTCCAGCACCAAACCCAGTTTCCGGCCATCGTAATTGAGCGAATTCTGATAGTAATTGAGCAGCGACCCGTGCCCGATGCGCGCCCGGTCCAGGATGCCGGCGCGGGTGTAGAAGGTGTCACCCTTTTTCCCCCAGCGAAGGTAGCGGATCATGCGGGCATAATCGTACCCGGAGTTCCAGTCAACCCGGCGAATGCCGCCGGTCTCCGTGTTGAAGAGCAGATCGATATTCAGCCCGATGCCGAATTTTCCGATGCTCAGGTCCGGCTGCAGCGTCATACCGTAATAGGATTTATCACCGATCCAGGTCATACCGATTCCGGCATTCAGGGTGTTAGGGTCATCCAGGGTGTATTCCGGCCACTGGGCGGCGGCGTGACCGGCACCGCCGAGAATGCAGACAATCCAAACGATGAGCGTTCGTTTCATAGGGATATCTCCCATTTTGGTGATATGATCCCCGATGTGCTGTCGCCGGGATCATCCGTTCCGGGGTTGCTTCCGACCCGTTCCCTGTAGGCGCGCAGGGCTTCAATGACCTCATCCGGATCTTCCATCTGAAAGAGGGTGTGCCTCAGTTTCGCGCTGCCCGGCATTGCTTTCGTATACCAGCCGATATGCTTGCGCATTTCCCGTACGGCTTTTTCCTCCGGTTCGATCTGCAGCGCCAGCCGGTAGTGATCGAGGCAGACATCTATTTTTTCCTGGAAAGAGGGTTCCGGGATACGCTCGCCTGACTCAAGGTAGCGGCGGATATGCTCGAACAGCCACGGCCGTCCGTACGCCCCCCGGCCGACCATGATGCCGTCGACACCGGTGGTGTCAACCATACGTCTGGCATCTTCAGGAGTGACAATATCTCCGTTCCCGATCACCGGAATGGAGACGGCCTGCTTAACATCCCGGATGATGTCCCAGTCGGCGGTTCCGGAAAATTTCATTTTCTGGGAACGGCCGTGTACGGCGACGGCGGCCGCTCCCTCTTCTTCGAGAATCACCGCAGCCTGAACCGCGACGATATTGTTGTTGTCCCATCCGGTTCTGATTTTACCGGTAACCGGCAGGGTTGCCCGGGAAACGACCGCGGCCGTAATTTTTCTGAAGAGCTTGAGGTTGTTCAGGAGCGCCGAGCCTGCGCCCCGGGCGATCACTTTCCGGGCGGGACAGCCGAAATTGATGTCGATCCAGTCCGGGCGCCGCTCTTCCACCGGCCGTACGGCACGTGCCATGATTTCAGGATCACTGCCGAATATCTGGACACAGAACGGCCGTTCACCATCCAGCGGCGTGATCATGCGCAGGGTTCGGGTGTTGTTCCGGGAAAGGCCGTCGGCGCTTACCAGCTCGGAATAGGTGGCAGCCGCTCCGTACTGCCTGCACATGAGCCTGAAGGGGGCATCAGCGACCCCGGCCATGGGGGCCAGCATGGCGCCGTCCGCAATCTGTATCGTCCCGATCTGCATAGTGTAAACTTAGATATTTGCAGACTTTTTTGCAAGCGGTAAAACAGCTGTTTTCCGCGGCGGGTGCGGTTCGGGGCAGGGACGAGGGAACACCCCGGGCGGTAAAAGACTCTTGATTATCCGTGTCTTTATACCTATCATACATAACAGGCATCACAACAAGGGAGAGATGCATCATGAGGCACCGTCTTGCGGGTGTGCTTCTTCTGAGCGTGTGCACATTCATGTGCGGCCGCGGCCGGGTCACCGATCCGGTTTTTACCGCGGGTCCGGTGGATGCCGTGATCGACAGTATCGGGGGGGTGCCGGTGCTGCGCGGACCGTCGGTGCTGCTCGACGATAAGCGGCTGGTCTGGGGCGCCAGCGTGGTGAAGGGAGACGATGGACGCTACCACATGTTTTATTCAACCTGGGACGGCGGGCCCGGGCACCTGGCCTTCGGCGACAGCTGGGTGCTGAACGGGGAAATCGCCTATGCCGTCTCCGACCAGCCGGATCGAGATTTTCAATTCGTAAAAGTGATACTGCGCGGGCGGCGGTATGAGGGGCGTCCTGATGCCTGGGACGCCCAGATGGTGCACAATCCGCATATCAAGCGGTTCGGCCGTAACTATTATCTCTATTATATCGGCTCCCATGACCCGGGGCCGCAGCCGGAGGAGAGCCCCGGCCGGGCGCTGAATAAACGAAACCGGGTGCAGCAGTGTCAGCAGATCGGTGTCATCTCATTTGATGATTTCCGGGAGATCGTCGACGGGACATTCACACGGCCGGAGCACCCCCTGCTGCGGCCGCGTACGCGGGTGAAGAGCGACAATATCATCGATCCCTCGCCCGCGTTCACCGGCATCAAGCCCGACAATATCGTTGTCGTGAATCCTTCAGTCGTATTCCGGAAAGAGGACGGCTGCTACCTGCTCTATTTCAAGGGTAACTGGTACGATCCCGGGTGGAGGGGTGTCCACGGCGTGGCTGTCTCCGATAATCCCGAGGGGCCCTTTGCCGCACAGGATGATATCGTCTTCGATCTTAGAATGGCTGACGGCCGCGTTGCCAGTGCTGAAGACCCCTACGTCTGGTACAGTGACCTGTACAGCCGTTTTTTCGCCGTTGTCAAGGATTTTTCGGGTCGGCTCACCGGCGATGGTCCGGCACTGGCCCTGCTGCAGTCAGCGGACGGCATTGCCTGGACACAGGCGTCCCGGCCGCTCTTCATGAGAAAAGAGGTTCGTCTCATTGACGGTCGCGTGCTTGCCCTGGCGAACCTGGAACGGCCGCAGCTGCTGCTGAACGGGGAGGGCGCTCCCCTGGTGCTCTATGCCGCCTGTGCCCTGGAACCCCCTTTCACCCGCACCGATCACGGGACTTTCAATGTCCATATACCCCTCGCCTGGAAGGAGACGGAATAAAAAGATCCCCGGCTGAAACGCCGGGGACCGATGGTGCACGTCTGATTGGAACCGCAAGGCCGTCCGTTCATTCCCACCCGGCAAGGCGCCGCGCCTCCCGTCCCATGAGGGCCAGATATCTCATCCCATCCCTGACACCCGGAGAAGAGAGAAGGTCCGGTCTGCCGTGCGCCGGCACCGCAGGTTTCGCCGTCTGTTTCGTGAACGTCACGGCTGCCCGCAGATGCAGATTATCCAGACTGCCGGATGCTAGGCCGAGAGCGGTTTCGAGAAGCGGCACCATCTCCTCCAGTTCAGCAACAGCCAGATAGGGCGCAGCATCCTCGTCTATGGTCAGGGTCAGTCCGTATGCACCAAGTGTATATGCGGCGAACAGTGTATCGGATGCCCGCCCCTGATCGGGAACATAGACGAAGGCAAGCCGATCCGGATCGTATGCTTCCCATCTTCCTGACAGCGAATCCCCCAGACCGTCGAGCGCCACCGCCAGAGAAAATGCGCTGTCCGGAGCGAGGGATAGCTGGAACATGCCTGGAGCGGGGCTCGCGGCGGTCATCACCGTAGTGGGGGTGTTGGCGGGGATAGTGATCGCCGGAGAGGCGAGTGTCCCGTCGAAGATGACGAAGGCACTGGAGTCGGAGGTGTAGAAATAGACGCTGTCGGCGGTGAGTGTGCGTGTGCCTTCATTGTAGCTGAACCGGCTGTGACTCCCGTAGTAATTGGTGCTGTCCGTCCGGCTGGTCTTTACCGTAAATGTCGCTATCTTAATGAATCCGAGAAGATCGACAAGTGTGAGTCGGTATGCAGGGTAGAAGAGTTCCAGCAGAGAGATGAGCGGCAGATCATCGGTTGCCAGGAGTATCTCCGATGATGCGTCATCGATCGGCACCAGATACCGCAGAACGGTTTCGTGGGCTCCTGATATGACGATGCCTCCGCTGCCGGGGGAGAAGAGATCGTTGGCTTCCTGCGGTGAATCGGTGGTCACGGTGATGGTCAGGGCCGCACCGGCCGACACATACTCACCCGGAAGCGATATTTCAGGTGTCGTATCGTTGATATCCGGGGCGGTCGACTGCTTTTGACAGGCGGTCGACAGCAGCAGGGCCGTCAGCAGCAGAGCGCCGGGTATGTTTTGCATAGTGTACCTCATCATACGGTAAACGGTATCGTATTGTCCAACGCGATATACCGGTCAATATACACAGAGAAAGCGTGTTTTTCAAGTGCTGTTTCGGTAAGAAAAACCGCCGCCGGGCAGCCATCGCCCGGCGGCGGTTAGTACTGCAGCAGGCGCACCGCTATTTCACGAGCAGACAGCGGCCGACTCTCGTGAAGGCTTTTGAGCTGAGGCGGTAGATGTAGATACCTGTCGGCAGGGGAGTGTGGGCGTCGTCTCTGCCGTCCCACTGCACGGTGTGGGTGCCGGCACGCAGCGGGGATTCACGCTCCAGGGTACGGACCAGCCTGCCCCTCGCGTTGAACACCGACAGGGTTACCGATGCGTCTTCCGGAAGGGTGAACCGGATGGTGGTCTCCGGGTTGAAGGGGTTGGGATAGTTGTCCAGTTCGATCTGTTCCGGAACCAGCGCCAGATCTTCGCGGACCGACGTGGAACTGTAGGTGTGGTACCACATCTGTCCGTCTTCATACATCGAGCTGCCGCTGTTCCAGACCTGGATGTGCTGATGCGATACGGAGCCGTCCCCGTCATAATAATTATACATGATTTGATGCTGTACCCAATCGGTGTCCCAGATATAGGTCTCTGTATAGTCGATTCTGCCGGATGAGTAATTGAATTCCGTCTTCATGTAGTTGGACCAGGACATCCCGTTGTATTCCTCCATGATAACGTAAGCGAGGACGTCGCCGTCATACGTGTTCGTTTCCCGGTCCGTGTCCATCCAGGCTGCTCCCGTATGAATGGAACCGGTCCTCCGTTTCAGTTTGCCGTTTTCATAGGTATAGATGTCTCTGCTGAGGAGCCCATTCGCATTTGTTTCGCTCTGGACGAGATTGCCGTTCTGATAGGTATTCGTAGTCGTCGATGAGGATATCTGAGTCCAGGTGCCGCCCATGTACATTTCGATGATCATGCCCGTGGTGTTGCCCTGGGCATCGTTGGTCATGGTCATCCTCTGTGCGGGGATCCAGCCGGCTCCGTCATAGGTGTGGGTGGTGATTACCTTCTGATCGGCGGCCGGGTAGCTGTAGGTCAGCTTGCCGGTGTTCTCCCAGCCCGATCCGTTCCAGGTCTGCATGAGCGTCTCTGTACGTGAATTCTGCGCGAACAGATTCACGGCGGCGCAGGCGGCAATAATGATGGCAGCAATTTTTTTCATTGACATGTCCTCCGGGTGAAGTGAAGATTGCATAGTGAAACGTGATCAAATGCGGCAGAAAACAGGCGATACGGGGTAAGGATTGCCGGTGTGATGATCCGCAGCCGTGCCTGTGGCGCGCAGCATGCCCTGATTCCCGGAAGGATTTCCGGGGAAGGAAGCGGATCACACCTGAAAGAATGTCCAATGACAGCAGCTGCAGGCATACCACATGTCCGGCGTAGAATATGAAAATTGTGAAAGAAATATAATACATGAAATGCAGGAAATCAACACCTGTTCGGCCGGGATGCCAAAAAACAGGACCGACGGAATAGCGCGTCATGACCGCATGCGGACCCGGGCACACCCCATGTACCGTCAGGATTCGGCGGAGGGCTCTGATTCCGTGAACATATACCCGATACTGCGGATACTCTTGATGAACACCGGTGCTGAGGGATCTTTTTCAAAGTATTTCCGCAGGCGTGCGATAAAAGTATCCACGGTTCGGGTTTCGACATCACTGTCGAGGTGCCAGACCTTCTCCAGCAGTTCTTTCCGGTCAACCGCTCTGTCCCTGTTCTCGATAAGATACCTGAGTACCATCGCTTCGTGATATGTCAAACGGATAAGCCTGTCATTGCCCGTGGCCGTGAGAGAATCAAAATCTATGGTGAACCCTCCGAAGGAGAACAGCGGCTCCTTCGCGGTCTTGAAACTGTACCATTCCCTGCGCTGCAGCATGCCCTTGATGCGCGCCAGCAGTTCCCTGAGATGGAAGGGTTTGATCATGTAATCGTTGACGCCGATTTCCAGACCTCTGACCCGGTCTTTGACGTCGGACCGGGCGGTGAGCATGAGAATCGGCAGCCTGGGTCTCTCTTTCAGGATAATTTCAGCGACCTCGAATCCATCGATGTAGGGAATCATGATATCGAGGATGATCAGGTCCGGCTCGTTTTCTCGAAAGCGGGAGAGCGCTTCCCGGCCGTCAGCGGTTCGTACCACCTCGTATCCGTTCAGGGAAAGGTTGTATTCGAGACCGTCGGCCAGGGATTCTTCGTCCTCGACCAGTAAAATGATCGCTTTATCTTTGCCGTTGGCCACTATCCACCTCCCTGGGCCCGTACTTTTTCCCGGGCCCTTTTAAGCAGGTTTTCGAGATATCGCTTTTTATGCAGCCGGTATATGGGCAGTTTGAGCTGAAAAGCGGTCCCGGACCGGCCGGGACAGTCACACACTTCCACCGAACCGCCGTGAAGCTGAATAATCTCTTTGACCCAGTAGAGCCCCAGTCCTGTGCCTTTTACACTGGGTGTATGAGGCGTGCGAATACGGTAGAATTTCGAGAAGATGTCCTTGTGATGTTTTTTGGGTATTCCGATTCCGTTGTCGATAAAAACAAGTTTCACGTACCGCGCCGACTGGGAAAGAACGGCCGTGAGGAACGGCTGCCCGGCAGAATATTTGATGGCGTTATCGACCAGATTGTCAAAAAGTATCTGCATGGATTTTTTTTCTATGACACATTCGGCCGGGGCGCTGCCGCTGATCGATATCTGTTCCGGAGTCAGCCGGCGGTTCGCGCATGCTTCCAGGATGAGGTCCGGAAGCACCCTGTCGGCCTGGTATACTTCATAGGTGAAATTGAGTTTTTTCTGCTCCAGTCCCGCGATTTCGAGAATGGAATTGATCAGTCTGTCGAGTCTGCCGGTATCCTTCAGCATCTGCCTGATGAATTCTTCGGCCTTTTCGGGGGGCACATCATTTTCCAGCATCGTCTCCAGAAACAGCTGCAGCGATGCCAGCGGTGATTTCAGCTCGTGAGTGATGCTGGCGATGAAATTGTCATACATATTCATCAGCCGGAGATTTATGTTGAGATTTCTGAACGTCAGCGACATGCCGACCGAAACGGCGATGAAAAGAACACACCCGGTGGCAAGCACCAGCCAGTCGCTGTTTCCGCTGCTCAGAGCGGGAACGTTACTGTCAACCTGCTGCAGCATCAGATGCCGGGTGATGAAGCGATTGATCCACAACCCGAGCAGGGAGAGCCAGGCAAGCTGGGCGACGATAAACACGATGACATTGTAGTAAAGTGGTTTGGCTCTGGACATTGGGTGTGCTCCTCTCAAGACACTCCAGTGTAACATACGGGATAATCGGCAGAGATGAAAGCAGATAGTGCGGTTTTACATTTATTTTACAGTACTTCATTGATTTTCTTTGTATTATCTATTGTTTCGCATGAGATACCATGCCATGAACAGGTATAAATGAGGTAGTGACAAATGAAAACGCTTGCAATGCCCACATTGACGATTGGTAACCTGAATCTCAAAAAACCGATTATTCAGGGAGGTATGGGAGTAGGTATTTCTTTATCAGGCCTTGCTTCCGCGGTTGCGGATGAGGGCGGTGTCGGTGTCATCGCCGCGGCGGGAATCGGAATGCTCGAGCCGGATTTTCGGGGGGATGTGGCAGCGGCCAATGAACGGGCACTGCGCAGGGAAATCAGAGCGGCGAGACAGAAGACCGACGGAATCATCGGCGTGAATATCATGATCGCGCTGTCAGATTACAAAACGCTGCTGCGCAGCGCCCTCGATGAAGGAGCGGATATGATATTCATGGGAGCCGGCCTGCCCCTGGATATCCCGAACGTGATCGATCCCGGTCAGATCAGAAACGGATCCGCGCGTATCATCCCGATCGTGTCATCGGCACGGGCCGCCGGGATCATTCTCAGGTCGTGGAGCAGAAAACAGTGCTTTCCTGCGGCGCTGGTTGTGGAAGGGCCCATGGCGGGGGGGCACCTGGGATTCAAACGTGAGCAGCTTGGCGATCCTGATTTTTCCCTGCAGAGACTTCTCCCAGCAGTGCTGGAGGTAACCAGGACCTATGAGCGGGAATTCAGGGTGTCCATCCCGGTAATTGCCGCCGGCGGCATTTATACCGGCGGCGATATAAAAGAGTTCCTGGCGATGGGCGCCGGCGGGGTCCAGATGGCGACCAGATTCGTCACGACGGAGGAGTGTGACGCGGACATCCGCTTCAAGGAATCGTATATCGCCGCTGAACGCGATGACATGGTGATTATCGACAGCCCCGTGGGACTCCCCGGACGCGCGGTGAAGAACGGCTTTCTCAGGGATGTGAGTGAAGGCAGGAAGAAACCCTTCACCTGTACCTGGAAATGCCTGAGAACATGTAATTTCAGAAAGGTCAGCTACTGTATCGCGGGCGCGTTGACCAATGCCAAACTGGGTGATCTCGAGGGCGGGTTCGTATTCGGAGGCGCCAACGCATTCAAGGCGAAGGCGATCACCAGTGTGAGAGATGTGTTCGAGTCGCTGATGGCCGAGTATACACAGTACGCGGGAGCAGCCGTCTAGCAAGAAACAAACGCAGAGCAGGCAGTATCAAAGGACCATGGTCCCGATCCCGGGGCCATGGTCCTTTTATGTTAAATGAAGAATATTTTATGTGAAACATAAAATATTTCTTGACGTATTTAAAAAAGGTTCATATATTGGCGTATCATCCACAACTGTGAGAAAAATCATGTCAATTGAAGTCACACTCGATCTCGTCATGGTGCAGCGAAAAATGTCGCTTACCGAACTGTCGGAGCGTATCGGTATCTCCATGACGAACCTCTCCCTGCTGAAGCAGGGGAAGGTAAAGGGTGTTCGCTTTTCTACCCTGGAAGCGATCTGTCGGGAACTGGAGTGTCAGCCCGGCGATATCATGCACTATACACCCGATCAGACTCGTTTATAACCATCTCATTTCAGGAGGGTTGTACTATGGATAAAACACACTTGAAAGTTACCGGCTGGCTGGTCTTCACCCGTATTGCCATCAGCTTTTCGGTTCTCATATTCATGATCATTCTACAGATTACTCGCCACTACGGTCCTGTCTGGCTCTTATTCAGGACAGTTGTATCACTGGGATTAGCTCTCCTCTATGTCTATATACTCTATTCATTCCGCCGCTTGCTGCACGAACAGTACAATTTCCACGGTGCTGACACGGTGATTGCCGTGTTTGCCTGGCTTTCACTGGCAGGGGAAGTGCTCGATAAAGGCAGCGAATTGGTCGCGCTTCTGAATCCTGAGATAAAATGGTACATGGCAGGTCTGCGCGTTCTTGTCATCATTATCCCGATCGGAATAATCATGATCATGTACGGGCTGAGAATGCTGAAAATGGGGGATGCTGTCTCCCATATCCTGAAGCTGTACAGCTATTCGCTGGTGGGAACCGGTATCTGCATGGTATCGGTGATCCTGCTGCCCTTTGCGCTCATTCTCGGTCTGGTAATGGACATCCTTCTGGGAATGATCTTTTTTTCGGCGGCGGATGACGCGGAATTCGTTTGAGATGCCTCCTGTTTTCAATATAAAGGTGAGTGTTACGATGAAAACGACATACGCAATAGCAGCTGCAGTACTGGTTGTAATGCTGCATTCATGCCGGAGTTCGGGAGAAGCATGCAGCAGCGATTCGTCACTGTCCGGCCGTGATATCACCGGCTGCTGGCGGGGCGGCCGTATCGATTTCCTGCCGGGTCGGTATGAAGAAGCGCGCCTCATCACCCGCAAACCGGACGGGTCTCTGGCCCAGACGTTTATTATGGAACTGGATCCGGGCTGCCGGGTATGGGATTACGACATTCCCGTCACGGGTACCTCTTCCGGATTCTCCTGGCTTGCCCATACAGCAACACTTAATACAGCCGGTGATACCTTGACCGCGGTCAAGGAGTGGAAGGGTGAGCGGAGTCTCTGGCGCTTTGTCCGTGACAATTCCCTGGACTCGCTTGTATGTGCGCTGCGGGCAGACACCGGCGCATCCTATACGTACACAATGCCCCGATATCTGCATGACGGCTGGCCGTGCGCGGAACCGGAGGACGAGGGTTTCGACCGGGAGAAGCTCGTTCATTGGATGGAATCCATCGCGGCCGGCAAACACGGGGATATTCACAGTGTCCTCATCGCCAGGAACGGCAGGCTGATCCTGGAAGAATACTTTTCCACCAGCGGCAAGCGGTTCGGCGAATGTCATAAGGAGTATTTCCGGGCGAAACCGCATCGTCTGGCATCGGTCACAAAAGGAATCCTCTCGCTCGTGACCGGCATTGCCGTGGACCAGGGGAAGATACCTGACACGAATGAGCGCATCTGGCCTTATTTAAAAGAATACGCGGCATGTATGACTCCTGAAAAAAAGGACATAACCATCGATAACCTGCTGACAATGACAGCGGGGCTTGACTGGAATCAGACCCGGTACTCATTTTGGGATCCCCGCAATCATGCCGGACAGATGTTCAGCAGTGATGATGTGCCCCGGCACATTCTCAGCCTGCCGCTGACCGGTGAACCCGGTAAAACATACTGCTACTCAAATGGTGTGCCGGTGGTGCTGGCCGCGTTGATCGAACAAGCCGTGGGGATGGAAACGGATACCTTCACTGAAGCGGTTCTGTTTCATCCCCTGGGGATCATGGAATATCAGTGGACGCGATATCCCGACGGCAGCCTGGAGGCGGACGGCGGCCTTGCCCTGCGCAGCCGGGACCTGGCTAAAATCGGTCAGCTTCTCCTGCAAAAAGGGGAGTGGGACGGAAAACGGGTCATCTCGGGGGCCTGGCTCGAGCAGGCGATGCGGAGACGGATCGGGCTGAGAAAGACGCTCCTGCCCTGGACCTACGGGTATTACTGGATGCAGACCGATATTCCCATGGGTGACAGAAGTGTTCCTGCCTGGTTCGTGCCGGGTAGCGGCGGGCAGATGCTGGCGGTGTTTCCGGAATATGAGATGGTAGTCGTGTTTACCGCCGCCAATGAGCAGTGGGAGACGAAGAATGCCTGTTTCAGTATGATCCACCGGTATGTTTTACCGGCACTGTCGGAAGAATGATGCCATACGTATCAGGAGCCTGGAAAATGAAAAGAGTCCCGAAAAAATATTCATACCGGCGAATCATATGGTGTGGCATTATAGTGTATGCAGTATTCAGTGTATTCAGCTGCACCCGTCGGGATGAGCGAACTGAAAAGGTCCGGTTGCCATTGTCCCTGTCCGCCTTTCCCCGGGCGGGCGTAAACACGATATCCGCTGATGAATTGAGAAAACACGTTGCCTATCTCTCCTCTGACCGTCTCGAGGGCAGATTCTCCGGCAGTCGCGGCGCCCGTAAAGCCGCCAGTTTCATTGCCGGACTTCTCGGGGATTACGGGCTCACTCCGCTCGCCGGGACCTCTCCCCTGTACTGGCAGCATTTTACCATGCACAAGAAACGGCTCGTCGAAAGCAGTATCAGCAGCCGCTATGGCCGCATCGACAACTGGACGGGATTCGGTGAACGGTTCAGTGATTTTTACGGGGAATCGGATACGGAAATCGTTTTTGCCGGATACGGCAGGGACCAGGAAATTGAAAAGCTGAACCTCGAGGGCAGGATTGCTGCTTTTTTTACGGGAGAGCCCGGCAATCATGAGGGCGAAGAAGCGCTGGAACAGAGAAAGATCCGTTCCATAAGAAATCACGGCGCGCTGGGCCATATGATGGTGTACCATGACGAGCAGGCAGCTGCGCGATACACTGTTTTCAGAAAAGCATTCTACAATGATTATCGCTATTATCTTGATCTGCCTCGGGACAGGGCGGTGCAGGCCGAGCGGGCTATCACCGTGCTGCCATCGGCCCTGGCCGGCCTGTTCGGTATACGCACAGAGACACTGCTGGAAACGGTCCGGGAAATGGACAGGGGCGAAGAAGCCGCCGGCCGTTTCCATGTCCCGATCCGGATGAAGACCGTGTACACAAATGCGGAATCCGTAGCCGGGGCCAATGTTGCCGGGTATTTCCCGGGAAGGGGGGGTACCGGGAAATGGATCGTCCTCTCCGCCCATTACGACCACCTGGGGACCCACCGGGGCCGGGTATACAACGGGGCGGATGACAACGCCTCGGGTGTTGCCGCGCTCCTGGAAATCGCCGAATCTCTTTCATCTGCAGTGAAGGCCGGGTGGGAGCCGCGCCACAATATTCTTTTTCTCTTTACCGACGCGGAAGAGATCGGGGCGAACGGTTCCCGGTACTTCCTGGTATCGGGCGTTATTCCCCGTGACGACATGATTATCGATGTCAACGTCGATGCCATCGGCAGAACAGATGCCTCTCATTCCGCGCTGCGGAACTATGTATATCTTTATCGATCGTCGGGGATGCCGGCTGCCCTCTCTTCAGCAATTACCAGCACAATTCAAACGCAGGGTGATGCCGTGAATAGTATCGCTGCGCAGGAACCCCCGGGATCGGATAATTTCGTGTTCGAGATGAGCGGCATTCCGGCGGCCGCGTTTACCACCGGACGCAGCAGCGATTACCATCAGCCGTCCGATACCGCCGATAAATGTGATTATCCTAACATTCAGCGCATATCCGCATTTGTCTATGCTTTGGTATGGAACCTCGCCGAATCCGTACTGTGATTCACGATCCAGCTCAATTCCAGTGAAAGTGACCAGCGTTACTCACCTCGCACGGGAATACCCGTAAAAAAAATCTTGACATCTGCGAAACTTTTGTGTATACTCTACGTAGACATATACAGTATATACAGTCATAACGGTGAATACGATGCGAACCGCCAATCAGATTGGCTGTCAAGGGAGCCGGGTAATCAATGAAAATCATTATTTCCAATTCATCGCCTGATCCGATCTATGAACAGGTGGGCAAACAGATCAAGGCCCAGGTCCTTTCCGGGGAGCTGAAAGAAGGGGATGCGCTGCCATCCATACGGGCCCTGGCAAAGGAGCTGCAGATCAGCGTGATCACCACGAAGCGTGCCTACGATGAGTTGATAAAAGAGGGATTTGTCGATTCCGTCGGCGGCAAGGGCTGTTTCATCGCCATGCAGAATAAGGAACTTCTGAAAGAAAAGCGGATGAAAACCATTGAGGAAAAACTGGGTGTGGCAGTCAATGATGCGCAGAAGCTCGGTATTCCGCTTGGGGATTTGAAAGAGATGCTTGACCTGCTATACAGGGAGGAGAGTGAATAATGGCCAATGTACTGGAAATCAAAAAGCTGCGGAAGACATATCCGGGGTTTATGCTGAAGGATATTTCCTTTTCCCTGCCCGAGGGGTACGTCATGGGGCTGATCGGACCGAATGGAGCGGGCAAGACCAGCATCATCAAGCTGATCATGAACCTCATCCACAGCGATGGTGGAGAAATTTCCATATTCGGGATGCACCACGGCAAAGACAGCGTCGCGATCAAGGAAAGAATCGGATTCGTTTACGATAATCCTTCCTGGTACACGCATCTCACCCTGAAGCAGATAAAAAATCTTATTGCTCCCTTCTATCGTTCCTGGGATGAGTCACGCTTTCAAGAGCTGATTACGACATTTGGACTGCCGCTGAAGAAACGTCTCAGTACATTTTCACGGGGCATGGTGATGAAATCGGCCATTGCTATCGCCCTTTCCCACCATGCTGATTTCATCGTCATGGACGAGCCGACATCGGGGCTGGATCCCGTGTTCCGCAGGGAGCTGCTGGATCTGTTCTATGAAATTCTCCAGAGTGAAAAGAAATCGATCCTTTTTTCGACTCATATCACCTCCGATCTGGAAAAAATCGCCGATTTTATCACTTTCATTCTCGAGGGGACGCTGATTTTCACCGACACGAAAGACAACGTCACGGAGAACTATGCGATCATCAAGGGCGGCCTCTCGCTTGTCGACAATCTGACGGAAGGGCTATTCAAGGGCATGCGAAAGACAGCGTTCGGATTCGAGGCCCTGACGGACAATGTCAAGGAAGTGAAGAAACGATACGGCCGGGATGTCGTCGTCGACAGCGCCAGTCTCGAGGACATCATGTATTTCAGCAAGCTCCGGAGCAGCGATGATACAGCTCATTAAAAACGATCTCAGTACGGGACGGTATTATCTCATTATGGTTTACCTGTATATACTGTTTCTTATCAGTGCCATGATTACGGCTCTGGTCAAAGATACAGGCGGTATGCTGGCCGGAATATTCCTCTTCGTGTTTATCGCGGTTAGCGGCGCTTCGGGATTCATTGCACCCCTTGTTGACAGTACGGGAAAGGGAGATGTTTTGAGAGTCAGTCTGCCGGTTCGCAGATACACACTTGTTCTCGCCCGGTACATTTCATCTTTTATTGTGGCCGTGGCCGCCTGTATGACCGGCTTCGCTGTTATCTTCACCGCAGTGACCCTGTTCCATATCGATGATCCTGTCCTGCACCTATTGCTCTCTGTTCGCGGCATGACAGGATTGACAGCCGCTGTCCTATTGTTGATTTCCTATGGTCTTCCTTTCTGGTTTAAATATGCCGAGCTCAATCCCATCTTCAGGGCACTGGTTGCACCGGGCGTGCTCCTGCTGTGCATCCAGGGGGCCGGCCAGCTGAGGGCAGTTCGGAACGGGGCTCTGCAGCGGATCATGGAACTGTTAACGCTGGTCCAGAACAATGTGCGTGATTGGATATTCGGAATGGGTGTTTCTCATCCGCTCAATACGGTACTTGCGGTGTTATGCGCGATTGTTCTTCTTTCACTGGGGTCATCCATTGTTTTTTATCGAAAACGTGATATATAAGGATCAGAGATGGTTATTGCTCTCACTGTAAAGGATATGCGTGCATACGGAACAGTGCTGTTTCTGCGTATGCTCCCCGCAGCAATGATTCCGGCGGTGTTTTTTATTTTCCGGTATTATCCATGGCATGTGTATATGATGTATGCGTACATGACCATATCGATGGCGCTCATTCAATTCAGCATCCGGGAAATTCAGACGTCCCACCGCATTCTGACCCTCAGCCTCCCGGTAACACGGCGACAGGTGGTTCTGTCCGGATATCTCAGTGCATTTTTCATCGCCTGTTTCTACTCCGTCTTCTGGTATTGCATCGGTATTGCCGCTGCAAAACTATTCCCCAACGCGATAACGGATTTCAGCAATGCGCTGCATGTCAAGAGTCTCGTTATCACCTCTACATATATGGTGCTGTTTATCAGCCTGTTTTTGCCGGCGATGTTCGCATGCAGTGAATTGGGGACAATACTTGCAGCGATTCCTGCATGGGTTGTCGCAGTTGGAGCGGTGCCGGTACTGTTCTATCCCTTTGAAATCTCGTACGTTCCCATACTCCTGCCCTCGGACCGGTGGTTCATCGCCGGGTTGCTTCTGGCTGCTGCGGTACTCGTTACGGTTTCCATCAGTGTGTCATTGAAACTATTACCCAGGAAAGATATATAGGAGAGAAAAAACCATGAAAACCCCAAAACGTTATTCGCCCGGCATGTTCGCCCTTGTGCTCTGCTTTGCAGTGACTGCAGTAGCTCAGGAGAACGGGCTACAGCTGCTCAGCCAATCGGTGACCGGCATACACACTGAAGACGGATACGGCCATCCACGTATGGTGACAAAGTCGCTGAATGTTTCATCTGAACCGATAGCTGAACACCATTTCATGAGCAGCACCAATTGCCTTGAGGAAATTCTGGACAAGAACGGAAAGAGCGTTCCTTTTACCGTGACCGCGAGGCCGAATATTTTCCATTTCAGCGTGCAGCTGAACGATCCTGTTCCGCCGGGTGATACCCTGGTCCTGGAAATGAGGGATCGAAAACAGAAAATACATAAAGGCCGAAACGATGTGTACGCCTATACAAGGCGTCACATTCCCGGTCCGGAAATAGACTACGATGAGAAAGTGATTCTGGAAAAGAATCTCGAACTGCTCTACCGGTCACCGGAACCGCAGGAAGAATACCGCGATCAGGAAGGAAGACTGGTCATGGTATACCGCCGGCACATGAACGCCGGTGACGCGTTTCGCATCACGGTGCTTTACAAAATTCCCGTCAACACTCCGAAGAGTGATTTTCCTGCCCCTGGCCCGGAGAATGAGGTCGCCGTTCCCGGCCAGAAAACATATTACACCGCAATCGAAATTAACGGGGTGCTCTGCGGGTATTCCGTGCAGTCGGTGCGGAATATTCGGGAGGAGGATCGGGAATACACGAATCTGGAGCAGCGGACAATGGTTTCCTTTGCCATGCTGGGACAGGACTTTGTTCAGCGCCAGAAGTTTACCTACCATATCGATCCGAAGACAGGGAATTTTTTCTATCATGACAGTTATCTCGAACAGGCTGATACGAAGGTAAGCGGTGTCGTCAGTGTTCACAATAATGTGCTCACCCTGAAAACATCGGACGGCAGTGATGACAGGGTGACGAATCTTCCGGAAAAAACAATTTTACCGAATACGCTCTGCTTTCCCTACCTTAAACGCGATTTTGCAGGAGCGGGAAATCATCCTGTCACGTATGCAATGTATAATCCACGCACGGGAGATGTTCAGAGTTTTACCTATACACTGAAGAGCCGGGAGCAGAGAGAATATGCGGGAACATCTCATTCCGTATTGGTATTCGAAGAGTATGATCCTCTGCTTGAGACCCGGACCGAATTCGTTATCGATGCGGATACCGGGATGCGGCTGGAAACGGAGCTCCAGGGGAATATTCACATGTACCGGACCGATGCCTCGGTACTTGATGAAGTCGGCACCTTCAACTGGGATGATGTCATTTTCGGAAAAACGAATAAACTTATCAGTAACATTCACGGCATCACGTATATGAAAGTCGATGTAGATATCACGATTGCCCCTCACACCGAAAAGAGTGACTTGACTCGTCATGGACAGCAGTTCAGCGGCGATGTATCCGGGGGGCATATATCAGGAAAATTTGAAATTTCATCTATAAGGTATGACGGAAAGAATGCTCCTGTATTCCCCGTCACTCTGCCGAATGATAGTCCGCTGAGAAAATATCTTGAACCAGAACGGTTTATTGAGTCGGATGATCCCCTCATCGTTGAAAAAGCGGAGGACATAGTACGCAACGTGAGTGATACCTGGACCGCGGTGGTGAGCCTCGCAGACTGGGTCAATAAGAATATCGGCGGGATCGGGGGCGGTTCCGCGAAAACGACGCTGGAAACGGGGAAGGGGGTCTGCGGAGAACAGTCACGGCTGATGACCGCCCTGTGCCGGGCCGTGGGCATTCCGGCCCGGCCGGTCTGGGGGATCATGTATGTGACAGAGTACGGAGGGAGCTTCGGCAGTCACGGTTGGGTGGAAGTGTACATGGGAGATGCCGGCTGGATCGCGGTTGACCAGACGATCGGTGAAAAGGATTTTATCAATGCCGGCCATCTCAGATTTGGGGAAATGCCGCATATCCAGACCAGTATCGATTTTAAAAAAATCGAGATACTTGATTATCGCATAAATCAATAGATCAAATGAAAGGTCATGGTCCAATGAACAGCGTAGTGGACATAGACAAAACCGGCAGAAAGAAGATCAGACGAGCAAAAGGTGTATGCCTGTTATCGTTAATTATGGTGATTATCGCCGCCTCCGCAGCGAGTATCTACCCCTGCACCATGTTCCGGCTTACGGTGGCGGGGAAGACGCTGGTCGGAAACAATGAAGATTTTCGGCTTCCCTCGTCGAAATACTGGATCGACCCCGCGGGTGCGGACGGGTATGGCGTGCTATTTTTCGGGTTTAATACATTTTCTCCCCAGGGAGGCATGAATGATCAGGGCCTGGTGTTCGACGGATTTTCCGCGCCCGAAAAACCCGTCCGTGATTACCACGGCAAGAAACCATACGACGGGAACATTCTGCGGGGGGTGATGAAGAATTGTGCCACCGTAAAAGAGGTGGAGGAATTTCTTGCCCGGTATGATTTGCGCTGGCTTTCAGGGGCGCAGCTCATGTTTGCCGATGCCGCCGGGCATTCCGTGATTGTCGAAGGTGATGACATGATTCATTCCGAGGCCAGTTATCAGATAGCGACCAATTTTTACCAGTCCGAAATCGCTGATCCCAGGGAGATCACCTGCCGGAGATATCTGGCCGCCGAACGGCTCCTCTCCGCTAATCCCGAACCGACCGTCGCCTTCTGTACCGCGGTGCTAGACTCTGTTCATGCGGAACGGGACCTGGGTGGAACACAGTATTCCATGGTCTATGATCCCGCTGAAAAGCTGGTGTATCTCTACCTGTTTCATAATTACCGGGAGTGTGTCACCATCGATCTGCCGGCGGAGCTCGCCCTGGGCGCCCATTCCGCGGATCTCGCCGACCTGTTCGAGGATACGCAGGTGTATGTGGAATACCGGACCACCTATGCTGCAGCTGAAATGCTCTCCGGCTCGCTGCAGAGCGAGCGGGATAGCACCGCTCTCGCCGACCTGGGCACACGGTTCACCGATAACCGTCTTGCGGTGTATTTCACGGCCGGGATGGATGTCAGGGCGGATATCCTCCTGAGACAGGAAAAATATGTCCGGGCCGCCGGTTTGTTCCGGGTGCTGAGCAGACTGTTTCCCGATTCCGGCAGGTACAGTCTGGGGCTGGGAGAGTCACTTGCGGCCCTGGGAGATACTATCGGCGCCCGTATCGCCTTGCAGCGGGTCAAGCAGACCGATTCTCACTATGAACGCGCGCAACGAAGAGTCGCTGAACTTGACCGCCCTGTAAAATAAAGATTGTCTGCTTTCCAGGATTACCCGGTGCTGCCTCCTCCTCTATCGATTCATTGTATTCATTGCCGGTGTCAAACAATCCCGATATTTCGTAAAGTCCTGAAATATCGTGAATGAATAGGGGATGACGGCGAGAGATATGTATCCGAAATTATGCTCTAAATTTTTGTTTTTAAAATGATTGTAACAGATGATGGAAATCTGGTACAATATTTGAATCTGCCATTGGTTGTCCTGTACGTACAGCTTCAATCCGGAAAATCCGGGCAAAGCTGTACTGGACACATGTCAGTCCGGCTTCAGCTCCCGACATGTCGGGAGCGTTCATGACAATAAATACAGGGCGGCCAACACCGTCCATTTATTTCGAGCGGTAGTCTGTTTTCAGGACAGTGATTGACGGATAGACATACGCGGTTTCCTGCCATGATCATACGTTGGGGGGCTCGGATGAACCAAGGAATAGAGACCGGAAAGAAGCGGTTCTGGTCACATCTCCTGACCGTGATGGTTTTTCTCGTTTTTGTCGCTTACGCGGCGTCACTCATTTACATCACGCTTATCAAAGGCACCACTCTCCACCGGATCGTTCAGAACCTGAACGAAGGACGGGCACCGCTGCGAGCGGTCAACCTTGTTCCGTTTCAAACGATTCGGGACTATATCCACTACAGCAGTGACATGCCGATCCTTCGCTGGTTCTCGAATCTTGCCGGTAATCTGTTCATTTTCGTCCCCCTGGGGCTCTACCTGCCGGTCGTATTCAAGGTGAAAAGGAAACTGTTCAGCGTGCTGCCTGCCGTTTTCGTGGTCAGTCTTTCCCTCGAGGCGCTGCAGTATCTGTTCGGCACCGGGAGCACAGACATCGATGACCTGTTACTCAACACTCTGGGAGGTATCCTCGGTTTCGGACTGTTCTCACTGATCGCTGAACCGGGCACCGCCTCTGGAACGGTCAGGATACGCACTCTGGTGCTTTCACTCTGCTTCGCGGCGGCAGGGTACACTGTGGCGTTTCGGGAATTCGGTCTCTACCTCGGACTGGCACGTCCCCGGGAAGAGATCCACGGCGGAGAACATATTCCGTCTCGGCGGCCGGATATATCCGGCACGGTGACCGGCCTGAACGAAAAATCATTTGTGCTGAACCGTTTCACCGATGGAGCGGGCGCCGCCGGCATCGACGTTCTGCCCGGACCGGATACGCAATGGTACAATCGGCAGGTATCCCTGCGCGGCCATACCCAGGTAATCCGATATGTAGCGTACGCACCCCACTCACTCGAGCGAATGCCACTGAAGGCACTAGCCAGTGTGTGGGGCCGCTGGGACTCCGGCCGTTTACTGGCGGAGATTGTCTGGACCATGCCTCCGTCCGGGACGATAGGCACATCATATGTCACTGAAGCGGCGGCGGATTCAGCCCGGATCGCCCTCCCCACGGAAGAACCCGCCCTCCATGGGTATGTGAAACGTGTCACTGCCGACACGGTCGTTATCAATAAGATTGAGACGTGGCGTGAGGGGAGCGGCTTGTTCAGCGTTTCAACCGGGATCGAGCAGACATTCCTGCTGACCTCCGAGACAACTTTCAGAACGAAACATATTTTGCGCGGTGGACAGGAGGTGCACCTTCTGCATGGAACCCGGGAGGAGGTTGTGGAACAGGTACTGGTCCAGGTTTGGGGCCGGGAGCAGGCCGGCGCCTTTGTCGCCGAAGTCGTATGTTGTATTGATGTTTTCAGATAGCAGGCCCGACAGTCATGGCCCCTGGGCACTCGCCCAGGGTTCACCTGTCCGGACGGGAAATCCCGCTATCACATTACTGGACGGCTGTTTCTGGCACGCGTCTGTGAGCGTGTCCATTTATTTGTGCTTAGTGTTATTTTAATTATTATATGGAAATATAATTCGGTATTAATCAGTTTCGGTATTTGCAGGAGTGAACCATGAAGTACAGATTGCAATTACTGTCCCTTGTGATGATTATCGGCGTCATTTCCACATTACTGCACGAGGCAGGTCATTGCCTGTTCTACCGGGTGCAGGGAATACCCGCCGGCATGTCTTTGGTGATGGAATTTCCCCTGATAGACATTACTGCGAAACAGTATGGCATCGGTTCCTTTGGCGGCCCTCTGGTCAATGTACTGTTAGTTATTTTTGGGTACTATTTTGTCAGAAAATACGAGAAAAAATCCAGACAATGGACCATTTTTTCGGCTATACTGCTTGCCAATGCATTTTATCTGATTTTCAGAAGTATTCTGGGTGTGGCGAAGCATGACGGTGGTGAAATTGAAAGTATGATGAATTTGGTTGGGCTTAATTTTTATCCCGCTGCTTTTCTGTTTTTAATTTTAGCATTATTAATTTTGGTTTCGTGGATTCGTATGTTTAAAATAAAAATTTCTTTAGGGAATATCAGTTACTTCGTGTTGCTCTTTGTTTCTTATCTTGTTGCCATTATACTTATGGAAGCGATAGATACGAACTATTTCTGGAAAAAATTTCCCACGATAACAATTGAAGATGTCAGAACTCATAACCCTCATCATTAATTATATTCGTGAATTCACTTCCTTATTGTTTTTGGAGGCCGGGTGAATGAAGAAAAGGTTTTTATTGATACTAATTACAAGTTCGTTTTTACATTCTTTACTGTATGCACAACATGAGTTGTCTGAACTCAAGGGGCCTTTTTGCGGGCAACTGCCGCCGGGATTGATACCTGAAGTATTCGCATCCGGAATCATTTCGAAGACCGGAGACCATCTGCACAGCTGTGTTTCCTTTTCCCCGGATGGCAGGGAGATATATTTTACCCGCAGAGTGTTTGAACCTTCAGTGAAGAACACAATCTATGTTACCAGAGAAACAGATGAAGGGTGGAGTCATCCGCGGCCTGCGTTCTTTTCGGGCGAATATGATGATGACAGCGCCGTTTTCACCCCGGATGGACGCCGCATGTATTTTACGTCAAACCGGCCGGTCGCCAGTGACGACACGACCGGTGATCTGAATTTCTGGTATATCGAACGTATCGGGACGGGGTGGAGTGATCCTGTCTACGCGGGAGATATCCTGAATTCCGACAGCTGTGATTTTCGACTCACATTTGCCCGGAATGGAACGGTCTACCTTAGTTCAGACAGAGCGTATACAGGCAGAGAATCCTTTGATATTTTCGTCTCAAATCCGGGAACCGGCGGGTATTCTGAACCCGAAATACTGGGTGAATCGATTACCACTCCCGCAACGGAACAGGTGGGGGTAATAGCCCCTGATGAAAGGTATTTGCTCTTTTACCGGTATGATCCTGCTCACCGCGACATGACAGGACTGTATATCAGCTTTCGCAGAAAGGACGGATCATGGACGGTAGGGAAAAATATGGGTCCATTGTTCAATGATCCACCTGAATCCTGTACTCAGGCCGCAAGTCTTTCACCGGACGGCAAATATCTGTTCTTTCTGCGGCGTGCACATGAGACGGTCTACTGGGTGGATGCCAAGATACTCGAAGGATTGAAGCCGGATCATCTGCAATAGGAGATGCGATATTTTCATTTCGTGTACGCTGCTTTTTTTCGAGAATGGGGCCGCTCAGGGGGGCCCCGTACAGTTCCGGGACCGGGCAGCCGGAAATCGGTTGATGATCTCCCCCTATCGCAATAAAGGGGAGCAGGCACGTCATTTGGAAAAATGACCGATCATAAGAGTCACAATGCAAATGGTAAAAAAGATATGGTACATATATTTCAATAATATTTCACAATGGTGATAATGTATATTTATCCTATGGGAGTCTGGAATGGTACCGGGAAATAATGTAATAGCAATAATATATATTTTAATCAGTATTGCGAATGTCTATAGTCAAAATAACTGCAATATCAGTGGATTATCACGAGTGTCCGGTTAAAGGCTTAAACAAATAGAACTATTCATTGATATTGTCTCTTGGTGGTTTGTATTTAATATTCAAAATAATGTCACTAATTGTACCTTGTCTTGACTGAAGGAGATCACGGCTGATCATACTCCTGAAGTGAGCGTCCAATCTCTGAAATACATATAGGTGAATTTTTTCCCGTCTCAGCGGTTTGTTATACTGTACAAATCCACGGTATAGCTCGAAAAACGCCGTAGATGATTGCGTGTTACATCCCAGACGTACGGTGCCGGGAGCAATACAATGATACCCAAAATAACATCCGTTGCCAGTTTCATTTTCTGCATCCTGTTGGGAGTGGTTCTTTTTTTCAACTTCCAGCAGAGCTTGTCGATTGTGGTATCTTTATTTCTGGCCCTGTTGGTCAGCAGCCTGATCTGGGTGTTTTTTTTCGACAGGGGAATCGTGCTCGATCGTTTTTTCTCAGGACGCCGCAGGAATATTTCCGATATAACCGAGTAAACAAAAAAGGGAGGATCCCATGATCAATCTTGAAGAGAGAACGGACATGACCCCGCAGTGCCCTTACTGCAAACGGGACCTTGCCACGCTTGCCTTTCAGCAGATCCGTTCCTTTCTGGGAAAACGATATCTGTATTTCTGTCCCGGCTGCCGGGCCGCTATCGGTGTCTCTCACAGAAAGGGGCTGTGGATGGGGTGACGGCGGTCTGCTCCCTCTGCGCGGGCAACAGCCGCCGTTCCTGATACTAAAGACGTATGGTGACCGCTTTTGACCGTTTATACACCTTTCCGTCTTTTATCGCGGCCACAATGAACTGAAGCGTCACACCATTGCGCCCAATGGGAATAGAGAACGTGTTTTCACTGATAAGCCTGTTGGTGATGTTGGTCCATGTGCTGCCTTCCTGTCTGCCGATGATCTGGTAGCCTGCTGCTCCGGCGACGTCGTTCCAGTCCAGATTGATCCTGTTGTCCCGCCGCTCTATCAGCAGCACGATATCGTCGGTCCGCTGCCTGGATGCCGATGGTGCTGTAGGGGCGGGCTGCTGCCGGGTCCGGCTTTGCTGACCGGGCCTGGTTGTCCAGGCATCCGCCCGCGCCGGCAATTCCGGCATCGGTGACATCGGGTGTATTGGAGTCGGTGTACGCTGGTTATCTGACAAATCGATGTTCTGTATGTTTTTAAACATATCAGAAACAATTATTTAATTGGTGCTGAATGTGGCCGGTTCAATGAGGGTTTCAGGGTTGTCTCTCAACGGGTGAAACGCTGAACGCACGCCGGAAGCACCAAAGAGAGTGGCTTTTGCCGGTACCCGAATCATGCGGTATGGGGCAAAAAAAACATAAAGGACCTTCGCTTGTTCAGGAGGTGACGCCTCATACAGGACGTGATGTGGGTAAACTGGCCTGTTTTAATCCACCTGCGGATTGATCATGCGATAACCGAATGCCGGGTTTCAGGGAGTGAACAGGAGCCCGGTCAATGGCGATTGTGCATTTTTTGTTGTTTTCATAGGGCCCTGTGCATATCTTGTATCATTCAGGAATGTGATACTCTATCGGTCATATTCATGGCGCATCGGTGGTTTCCGCCGAGGGCGTATGCGGTATTGGCTCCTGTTAATGCTGTATACATACGGATGACGGAAAACCGGTGCTGTTCCATATCGAGGACCCCTATGAAACCGATACCGTGGGGACGGTGCTTTTACGGGTTTAATCCCGCAATCTTCATGTTTATGATCTTCACTGCCCCGCCTGCACTTACACAGCCGTCTGTGATAAACAACGGACCACTGCAGTTCGAACATCTCACCATCGATGACGGACTCAGCCAGAGTTTCGTTACCGCAATCCACCAGGACAGCAAGGGGTTTCTCTGGTTCGGCACCGATGATGGGCTGAACCGGTATGACGGATTCTCGTTCAGGGTCTTCTACAATGATCCAAATGACAGCACCAGTATATCAATGAACAGTGTTACAGCCATCGCCGAGGATTACCGCGGAAATCTCTGGATCGGCACCCGGCAGGGGCTCAATATATACAATCCGGTAACTGAACGGTTCAGGAGAATAGCCGGTGACTCGACCGTCCTTACCGATGACCGCATTTCCGCTCTCTATTGTGATGCCGACAGTTCCATCTGGATCGGCACTGACTCCGGATTGAACCGGATACCAGCTTCCATGATCGCCGCCGATACCATTTTCGGTCTCCAGGCCTGGCGGCACGAACCGGAATACGGCGGCAGCATCGGTCAGGGCAGAATCTGGGATATATTCCGGGACGGCAGGGGACGGCTCTGGATAGCCTCGTACGGCGGCGGGCTGAACCTGGTGAAACGCGACCGGACAGGGAGGATCTATTTTAAGCAATACCTTCATGATCCCGCCGATCCTGCCAGTATCAGCAGTAATCTGTGCACCGGTGTCTGTGAAGATGTGAACGGTAATCTCTGGATTGCCACGTTCGGCGGCTTGAACCGGATCATCGAGAGTGAGACGCTTTCATTCCAGCGATTTCTTCCCCGCCCTGCGGACCCGCATGCCGTCGCCGACAATGCGATAAGAACGCTCTTTTGCGATCATCAGGGGAATCTCTGGATCGGGACTCAGCATTGCGGCCTTGACCGGGTGACCCCGGAAGAGACAAAAGCGCACCATCCCCGCTTCCTTCACCATCCTAATGAAGCAGGTAATCCCAACAGTGTAAGCGCCTCGGACGTGCTGTGCCTCAATGAGGACCGATCCGGTGTTCTCTGGATCGGCACCTATGGCGGTGCCGTCACCAAACTCGTTCTTGACAGAAATTTTTTCCCCGGCTACCTGAACACTTCCCCGTATGCGATCAATAACAATCATCAGAGAATCTGGACACTGCGTGAAGATCATATCGGCACAATCTGGGTCGGAACCGACGGCGGGGGTATCTATCTCGTCGACAGAGAAACCGGACAATTCACGCCCTTCAGCGTGCATGCTCTGGATCCACAGATGCCTGTCCTGCTCTACGTTGCAGCTCTATTCGAAGATTCACAGCATCGCATCTGGATCGGGGCCTACGGCCAGGGCGTATTCATCTATGATCGTGAAAACAGACACAGACCGATCCAGCGTTTGTTTACCGGAACTGATTCCCTGCGATCAGTTCTTTCTTTTGCAGAGGACGACAACAGAAATATCTGGATAGGGGGATTTGAGGGCCTGTACCGGTGGCAACGGGAAAGCGGCCGTATCGACAAATTCAATCATGATCCGGATACCCCTGCCAGCCTTTCCGAAGATCGAATTTACACTGTCTGCTCCGATATGCAGGGTAACCTCTGGATTGGAACCAGCGGGGGAGGAGTCAATCTGCTTTCAAAGCAGGAAATGGACAGTGACCAGCCGGTATTCATTCATTATCGTGAAAACAGGGAGAGCAAACAGACCATTGCCAGTGATTACATTCTTTCGCTCTATGCCGATGATTCAGGCAGACTATGGATCGGTACGCACGGGCGCGGTGTCTCCTGTCTTGATATCGCTTCAAAACAGATTATTACCTACAGTGAGAGTGACGGTCTGGCCAGCAATTCGGTGGTGGGCATTCTCACGGATGATCTGGATGCGGTCTGGTTCAGCACGCTGTACGGCCTGTCCCGTCTGGAAGAGTCGACCGGGACATTCAGAAATTTTTACCGTTCAGAGGGGCTGCAGAGCAATGAGTTCAACAGGGGGGCCGCCTTTAAAAACAGGGAGGGCCAGCTCTATTTCGGCGGTATCAGCGGCTTCAATATCATCGATCCTGCTGCGGTTTCAATGAACGATATCGCCCCTGAAATAGCGATCACTGATTTTCAGATTTTCAACAGGCCGATCGTCATCGATCCGGAGCAGCGTGTCTATCCGCATCTGCCGAAAGCTCCCGCCTACTCGGACACGGTAATGCTCAGCTATTCCGACGACACTATATCATTGGAGTTCGCGGCCCTTCATTTCGTACGCCCCCTGAAAAATCAATACGCCTATATGATGTCCGGTATCGACAGGGACTGGGTCTATTCCGGAAACAGGCATTTTGTCACCTATTCACCACTGCCCCCGGGAGCGTATACATTTCGGGTCAAAGCAGCAAACAGTGACGGTGTCTGGAACGAAGAAGGAATAACGCTTTATATTAAAATAATTCCGCCTTTCTGGAAGACACCCTGGTTCCGGATCGTTCTCTTCGCGATCGCCGCTCTGCTTCTCTTCAACGCGCTGTATAAGCGTATTCGAATGGCGGCGGAAAAACGCCGTGAGCTTGAAGAACGGGTCAAAGAGAAAACCGAAGCGGCGGAAAAACTTCAGAGCGCACTCGATCAGGTTGAGCAGCTCAAAGACAGGCTGCAGGCGGAAAATACCTATCTGCAGGGAGAGATCAATCTCGATCATAATTTTGCCAATATCATCACAAAGAACCGGAGGCTGCGGGAGATTCTCGGACAGATTGAAAAAGTGGCCTCAACCGATTCTACAGTGCTGATTTTAGGAGAATCGGGTACAGGCAAGGAGCTGCTTGCCCGGGCGATACATAGTATCAGCAGCCGAAAAGACCGGCCGCTGGTGAAGGTTGACTGTGCGGCGCTTCCCGGCAATCTCATAGAAAGCGAACTGTTCGGACACGAGAAGGGGGCCTTCACCGGAGCCCATGCCCGAAAAACCGGCAGACTCGAGCTGGCGGACGGCGGGACGGTGTTTCTGGATGAGATCGGGGAACTGCCGCTGGAACTGCAGGCGAAACTGCTGCGGTTCCTGCAGGACGGTGTTATCGAGCGGGTGGGAAATCCGCAGCCGATAGATGTAGATGTCAGGACTATCTCTGCGACCAACAGGGATCTCGCCCGGGGAATCAAGGTGGGCACTTTCAGAGAGGACCTCTATTACCGCCTTAACGTTTTTCCGATCACCATCCCTCCCCTGCGGGAGCGGAAAGAGGATATTCCGCTGCTGGTCTCCTATTTTTGCAGCAAGTACAGTGCAAAATTCGGCAAAGTATGCGGCGCGGTTCCGAAAAGTGTTATCGACACGCTCACCGCCTATCCCTGGCCGGGAAATATCCGTGAACTTGAAAATGTTATTGAGCGGGCGGTTATCCTATCCCAGGACGGTACACTAAGGCCGGGAGAGTTGTTTGCCGCATCTGTCACGGCTGGAGCGGATAGTACGCGGATCACCACTCTGGAAGAGAATGAACGCGCCTATATAGTACGCGTGCTGGAGATGACCGGCTGGAGAGTGAGCGGGGAAAGAGGCGCGGCAAAGATACTGGGAATAAAACCGACAACACTGGCATCACGGATGCAAAAACTGGGCATTACACGAAAATAGATATTTACGAAATATCGTAAATTTATGAGATATCGTAAGACCACAGGAGAATAAAAGAGGAAACACTAGCAACGTATCAAGAATCCTAAATGAATTAAAAACAGTCTTCTGTATCGACCGCAGAAGGCTGTTTTTTTTTCTGGTATGCTATTTGAATACCAGTCAGCCGGACATGAAAACGAACAGGTACACAATTGATGAATTCATTGAACTTTATACCGCTGTTAACGGATGCAAATTTTGATGCGGCAGTGACCGGTGAAAAAACTCCGCTTGTCGTTATCGTTAAAACCGACTGGTTCGGCATTACGTATATCATGGCCCCGATCCTGCAGGCAATAGTCAGGGAATACAAAGGAACAGTCACCTTTTTTGCAGTTGATTATGAGACAAACCGGCGAATCGCTGAAACATTCGATGTGCACAATATCATCACCTTTCTTTTCTTTCGGAACGGTAACGTCGTCAACAGGATTGTCGGACCGGTTTCCGCCGATGTGATGCGTAATACCATTGAAGACAGTTTTTTTTAGGAAACGTAGTGTAACGAGTGGCAGCAGGCGTTTCAGCCGCAGACGCCCGTTTGCGCACCATCAGTTGGAGGACCGTTGTAATGCAGAACAAACAGACCGTAGTTACCGCGTGTATCCTTTTTCTTGCTGCAGGAATCATTTCCGCACAGGTCGTAACGGTATCTCCGGAAAAGCCGGTTCAGGGAGAGACAGTCACTGTCGGTTACGATCCCGGCGCTGTCGGAGCAGTTCTTACCGCCGGAGAAAAAGTGTATTGCACATATGCATTTTTTCATGAGGATCTTTCAAACAGCGTTGCCAATGCACCGATAGAAAGGTCCGGCGATATCTACCAGGCGACAATCGATATACCGGAAGGTGCCGCATTCCTGACGCTGTATTTCCTTACCCTGGAATCTTACGACAGCGGCGCGACCCGGGGTATTTCTCTTTGGCGTCCGAACGGCCGGCCTGCCCGGGGCGCCTTTAGACAGCGCATGACCTCACCGATGATTTCTCCTCAGTATATGGAGTACTTCGAACAGGAGATGCAGTATTTCCCTGATAATGTGTCAGCCTATATCGATAAATGGCTCCTTGACAGTTTTATCAGGAGAAATCAACTGGAACAAATTATTTCTCAGGATCTGAAACGAATTTCGGCCGGTAATAGGGCTGCTCCTGATGAACAGCTGGCAGCTGAAGCTGTTGCCTGTATCTTTCTTCAGGATGAAGAAGCGGCCCGAGCCTCTCTCAAAAAACTCCTTGCAGAATATCCTGATTCCCGGGCTATACCTACGGCAGCAAATAAGTACTTGTATCATGCCAGGGTCCATACCTGGCAGGGAACCGGCCCCGATGAGATGAAGCGATTGATATGGCAATGGATCGGTACAGCTCCCGCATCACGATATGCACGGGTTGAGTTGTCACAGGTGGACCCAAAAGACGATGTCGATGGAAAAATTATCGAAAAGATAGGCACATCCTGGATGACTGACGAACCAGAGAATCCATTGCCCTGTTATCTGCTTGCGACTGCCTGGATACGGGACGGGATCAGGTTACAAGCGGCGGAAGAACTGCTGGAAAAGGCTCTCGATCTGCTGCTGCAGAAATCCTGGAGGCTATACGAAGATATCAGTGGAAAAGGCACCCCCACATTAATTACCCAGACATACCTTCAGCTCGCGGATCTTAATTTCAGAAAGAAGTCCTATGCAAAGGCGTCCGCCTGGATACAGCAGGCCGTCACCCGGACAGAGAGCGCAAGTCCCGAGATGTACATGCTCAAGGGAGCTGTTCACAAGGCTCTCGATGAACGCGAAAAAGCAAGAGAAAGCTACATGCTTGCCTGGAAGGCCGGTTCGGAAGCAGCGCGGGATACGCTGAGGCAGTGGTATCTTGATGAGAACGGCTCGGTTGACGGGTTCGACAAGACGCTTGGATTGAAGGATCAATCGGAAAACAAGGCAGAGGAAGAAAAAACGGGCAAAAAAAGCGCTCCCGATTTCACACTCGATAGTCTGGATGGAGAGGAGCTGTCGCTCACGGCGCTGAAAGGAAAGGTGGTGGTGCTGAACTTCTGGGGCACCGGGTGCGGTCCCTGCAAGAAGGAAATTCCCGAACTCAACCATCTTGTCGAGCAGTACCGGGAGAGGGAGATTGTCTTTATCGCCGTCGCGCCGGATTTTCCCGAACAGATCAAAGCGTATCTGAAAAAACAGGACTTTCTCTACGTGCAGGTGAGCGGACCGAAAATATACTCCGGGTTAGCGAAAACATATCAGGTACGTACCCAGCCGACGCATATTTTCATCGACAGGAACGGCTGTTATGACTGCAGACTTACCGGTGCGAAAAATATCGGCGAGATTGCACCGATCATCGAGCGGCTGCTGAACGAATAAACCGGATTTGACAGGAGCAGGCGAAAGCGAAAGGCGCTGTATGAATCGCTATTGGATAAAGGGGATGATTGCCGGACTGATGACCGTGTATTCTTACTGTATGGTCAACAGACAGGAGCGGGTAGACCTCCAGCCGGTGCAGTATGACATGCATGTCAAAGCCGGGTGGCGGAACATTTTTCTTCATGAAGACAGCATGAACACGCCAGAACTGCCGGCCGGATGGCGATTGCTCCAGCAGGATTATCTCTGTCGGTGCGACCGGTTTGAGCCGGTGATACTTGTCAAAGCCCGTATTGATACAACGGTCATCTGGGCTGCAGATGTGAATCATGATAACCGGATTGATGTCTCCGAAGTGCTTTCCTTCAGGAGATGCGAAAATGGTGTATACACCCGCATTCCAGTCACCCTCGCCGCCGGAACCGGTGAGGGCGGTCTGGTCCAGACCGGATTCGATCTCCTGCGCACAGATGATGGGTACGTATACGCACGAATCGGTGAGTATCGCACTGGGACGTTTCATAATCACAGGATAGAATTGCACCTCATCGACAGACATCAGCCGCTGTACCGTCTTGACACCCGGACACACTGCTTTCTTGATGTCAACGGAGACGGAGAGATCAGCACCGTGCTGCGTATCTGCGATGATGGACAGGTCATCCGGGATGAAGCCGTTTCTCCGGACGGGTTATGTATCCTTGACAAGAGGAAGTACCTCATTCAGCATATCGATGAGCGGGGAGAAACAATGACCATCGCCGAAACATGCCGGGATACCGCGGCGTATCCGGGGTTCATTGCTCCTGCCATGGATCTGACTGATCTGGCGGACATCCAGCACCGGCTCGAGGATTACAAAGGCCGGCCTGTGTTGATCCTTTTCTGGTCTGTCCACTGTTATCATCTCGACAGTGTGTTTTCAGCTCTCGGTGAATTGAGGGAGACGATCCCCGCAGAAAATGTTGTCGTAATTGCTGTTCCGGTAAAACACGAAGATCCGCAGCAATTGCTGGACTGGCAACAGGATCATTCCCTGCATGCGGATATCATGCTGACCTCCGATCAAACGATTACCTCCTATAATCCACAACGGATCACACCACTCCTTTACAGTCTGGATGATCATCTGCGGATCGAGTACTCGGCCACCGGTGCGCACGCGGTATGTGGACTCATCACATGGTGTAAACAACACTATACAGAATGTACACACTAAAACAAGGTGACACAATGATGGTTAAAACACACAAGAGATTGCGTATTGCCGTTCTCGCAATCCTCACTCTGGGATTCGGATTATGGCTCTATACCCTGATCCCGATCCCTTTTGGAGCGTTGTTTACGGCAGTGCAGGTGCTGTTTATTATTTCCTGTTCACTGTTGCTGCTGAGCACCGCAGTGCAGCTGTTCCGCAACGGCAGGCCGCTTATAAAAGCGGCAAGTGCGTTGCCTGTCCTGCTTGGTATTGGACTGTTTGTTGGGGCGGTAATCGTGAATACCGGGTACAGAATGATCTATTTTCGAGGAATCCCTCCCAATCCCGGTACTGAAGAATGGCGAGAAGATCTGTACTCCCTGGCCGCTCAGCTGCAGGAGCGGCATGCTGATCTGAACGCGCTCATTTCTCCGGTTCAGATGCAGGCGGCGGTGAAGCAGATCGAAAAGAAACTACCGCAACTGAATGATGGTGAAGCGGTCATGGCCCTCTTCAGCATCGCCGCTTTGCCGAACGACTGTCATACATTTCCCTTCATCATGATGCCCGCCTATAAGCTGCACAGTTTTCCCTTCCGTGTTTTCGTCTTCCCGGACGGGGTGCATATTGTAGATGCCGGGCGTGAGTACCGGCATCTCATTGGCGCCCGGGTTGTCAGCATCAGCGGCAGGTCCATGGAAAATATCTACGACACCTGTCCGCTGCTGCTGGCGGCCGAAAACGAATCCAGCTACAAGGAACGCTTTACCTATATGGTAATGATGCCCGAGTGGCTGCAGTATCACGGCATCATCGATGATGTTCACAAAGCGGTATTCACCCTGGAGAGAGTGGATGGCACGGAAACGGAAATTACCATTCCGTCCCTGCAGCACTACGCTCATTTCCTCTGGTCCGGTGTATTTCCGGTGGAGAATGATGCCCCTCCGGTATTCGCTTCCTGCCGCAAAGATTATTACAGATATACGCTTTCCGACGACAGCACACTGTATATTCAATTCAATCAATGTGAAGATCAGCCTGGACGGGAGACGATGGCACTGTTTACCGCGAATATGAAAAATGCGGTCAGCGGATTGCCGCTTGCCCGCTGTGTTGTGGACATCCGCAGCAACGACGGGGGCAATCCCGTCTGGCGGGATCTTGTGGATTTTCTCCGGGATGATCCCCGGTTCAGCAAGCCCGGTGCAATCAGGGTGCTCATCGGCCGCAGAACATTTTCGTCGGCGGTGATGTTCGCAACCCAGCTGCAGCTGCAGACTCCCGCTTTATTCTTCGGGGAGCCGACAGGCCAGGGGCCGATATTCTACGGCGGTCCGCGGTTTATCGAACTTCCCAATTCGGGTCTGCCCTTCGCCGTGGCGGGGCATCATACCGTCGCGGGCATGCCCTTCGATAACCGAAGCGCCATAATGCCCGATGTGCCGGTTGCCTACACGATAGATGATTTTCTCGAGGGAAAAGATCCGGTCATGCAAGCGGCCCTGGAATACCGGGCTCAAGAGAGCGGGAAACGGGCGGTGCCGCCGCTGCTCAGGCAGCAGTATACAGGGCGATACCTCTTCAGTCCTGTCGAGGTGCTGGAGGTGTCCGTCTTCGAAAACGAGCTGATGGTGACCGCCGGTGATTTTATTCCTGAAAGCTATTTCAGATTTCGCTCCATCCTGTATCCCCTGGCGGAGCGGGGAGCGTTCAGCACCGATATTCCCGGTGTGACACTCCGGTTCACCGGCAACGGCGGAAGCACCGATGCGGTCGTCCTGAACTGGATGGGGGAGCAGATCCTGCTGCAGCGGGCGGCGGAAGGATTTAAGCCGGCAACGGAATTGTTCGCCCTGGGAGACGTCAGGTCCGCATGTGATGCCATCAGGGAGGATCCCGGTTTTTATACCAAGCATCTCGGCAACGTGGAGACCATGCTGAACAGGCTGGGCTATGATCTGCTGAAGAAGGAAGAAATCCGGGACGCCCTGGATGTATTCCAGCTCAATGTCGATCTCCACCCCGATTCCTGGAATGTGTATGACAGCTACGCGGAGGGGCTCCTTCGATCAGGCGACAGGGGTGGCGCGATCGCGAACTACCGGAAGTCTCTGGAGCTCAATCCCGAAAGTGCCAGCGGAAAGCGGGCACTTGCTGAACTCGACCAGTAATCACATGGGAGAACCTGCTGATGAGAACGCGCTTTTTCCTGTTTCTGCTTGCTCTGATTACAGGAGCATCTGTAACGGCTCAGCCGCTGGTCAAGCCCGAAAAAAGTGAATGGACCGGCAGCGCCGAGCAAAAAATCTGGGGGCTCATGACCGTCTGGGCACAGACCAAATTCTGCTTTCCCCACGTGGAACGGCTTCAGAAAATGAATTGGGATTCGACTGCCCGCTCATTCATCCCGAGAGTGCTCGCAGCCGACAGCAAGGAGGCCTACTACAGGACACTGATGGAACTTGCCGCTCTTCTGAACGATTCCCACACGGAAGTAACGCCTCCCTGGGGACGGTTCACACCCGGATATGATTATCCGCCAATCGAAGTGTATGTAGAGCACGGCAGGTTCTATATTCTCCGGACCGGTGATACAGAGGAGATCAGGGAGCAGGGAGTCGTCCCCGGCATGGAGATCATCACGGCGGGAGATGGAATTCCGATAGAGACCTATTTCCGGAATCAGGTTCTGCGGTACTACAGCCGGGGATCCGGGAGAACGGACCACACCCTGCTTCTCTTCTACCTGTTTTACGGTCCGGGGGGAGAGCCGGTGACCATGAGTGTCCGGGCCGCGGACGGCACCACCCGCACGGTGACACTGACAAGGAATTCGAACATCGGCCAGGGTCCGCCTTTCATGCCGGTCTTCGTCCGCTATTCATTCATGGACACGATCGAGAGCAGCTTGCTGCCCGGGAACATCCTCTATATCAATCTGCCGAATTTCCAGGCCGAGAATACCGGGGTGCGGGATGATTTCCTCGCCTTGATGGACGCTACGGATTTTTCTTCACTGAAAGGGATGATCATCGACCTCCGCTGGAACCTGGGCGGTTCGCATGCGATCATGCATCCCATCGTCAGCTGTCTTATCGATACGGCGGTCAGCACTCCGGCGGATCACTATTTCCGGTTCGCACCGGTCTGGATAAACTGGGACAAGACCCGAGCCCTCACCTGGGATCAGCAGACCGGGCGCGTTCAACCGCGTCCGGGCAGCCGCTACAGCGGTCCGCTGGTGCTGTTGACCGGGCCGTACACGCACAGTTCCGGTGAGGACATTGTAATCGAGCTTAAACAGCGCGGGCGCTGTCTCACTGTCGGGGAAGCGACCGCGGGAGGCGCCGGCGGGCGCCTGGCCTTTCCGCTGCCCGGGGGCGGAGAATTCGCGGTGAGCACGTTCAGGGCGACGTTCCCCGACGGCAGCGAATATATGGGAAGCGGTATCACCCCCGATATCTCCGTTCGTCCCGACCGTGAAGACATAATCGCAGGTCGTGACCCTGTTCTGGATAGAGCGGTAGAAACCATCATACAGTGGCAAGAACACTAACCGCGCGCCGGCATTTCCCGGCCCGCAAGGAGAACGATCATGAAAAAAATCTTTATCGCGGCCCTCATCGGTACCGCTGCAGCCGTTTCACTCGTCGCTGAAAGCCGATCCGCTGAACCTCAGAATCGGAAAGCGAAACCCGCACTTCTCGTCATCGATGTACAGAATTGCTACCTGAATACCATTATGTCTCCGGAAGACACAACGCTGGCCCTGCCGCGTATCGCCTGGGCCGTGAAGCTGTTCCGCAGTGCCGGTTTGCCGGTGATTCGTATATACCATGATGATGTCGGTCAGGCCCCCGAGCCCGGAGATGCTGATTTTGAATTTCCCTCCCATCTTGGAGTACTGGAAAGCGATCCTAAAATTGTCAAACATTACGGGGATGCCTTCTATGAGACCGACCTTGCGAAGATCCTCAAGGACCATGGATGCAATACGGTATTCCTCTGCGGTTTGAGCGCCACCGGCTGTGTGCTGGCCACTCATTTCGGCACCTATGAGAACCATTTCAATTCCTTTATGATCGAGGATGCGCTCATCAGTCCCAATGCGGAATGGACGAACAATATCGAGAAGATGTTCAAGACCATCAACCTGTCGGCACTGAAATTCGTTATTGAAAATATATGCGACTGAATGTACTACATCTCATATTCTGGCTCTACATATTTGCCGGAACAGCTGCCCGCCGTCCCCTGTATGCCCAGGTGAGTAACGATCCGTTCACCATCGGGCACACCGATACCCTGTACTCTCAAAGGATCGGGGAGGAGCGACCGGTATTTTTCTCTCTCCCTGTTGACTATAATCAGTCCGGGCGTTCCTATCCGGTCCTTATCATACTTGACGGCGGGCAGCTGCTGTTCCGGCGTGCTGCCGGGCTGGTGAATTATCTCAGTGCCTGGTCTGATCCCCGCATTCCTGAAATGATTGTCGCCGGTGTTCCCAACACGAACCGGGCGCGGGACATGAATGTGTTTCCGCTGGAACAGCTCCCCGGGAGCGGTGATCCCGAGCCCTTCCGACATTTTATTACAGAGGAACTGATACCGTATATTGAAACTAAATATCGCACCAGCGGATGCTGTATTCTCTACGGCGGATCCGCGGCAGGTCAGTTCGCACTGTATACTCTTATGAAGACGCCCGCTTCGCTGGATGCCTGCATCGCGGCCAGCCCGGGTGTGTCGATGGGGCGGGGCCGTCTTCTCCAATGGATGAGGGATTTTCTTCAGACACCCGAAGCAGCGGGAAAGCGGGTTTTTGTGCCGTATTTTGAAAAGGACCAGGCTGTTGTCACCGATTCCATGAGCATTTTCGAAGAGATATTGAGCATGCATGCGCCTGCAGGTTTTCTCTGGAAAACCTTCTTATACCCGGGAAAGGCGCATGTTCCTCTGACCGGGCTCCTGGAAGGGCTTCTCTGGCTTTTCCAGGACTGGAAAGAACTGCCTCCACCCGCCATCATTCCGGCCAGGGGCGAGTTTGCCGCGGGAACGTCGCTTTCCATACAGGTAACCGGGGCGGCCGGTTCACATGTGTACCGCCTGGGTGACCGGCCGGAAAAGAACGGCTTTCATCCTGTCATGGGCCCCCTGCATATAGATACAGAAACAGTCCTTCATGCGAAGTCGGTGAGACCCGGCCTGGATGATTCATATTCTGCCAGAGCGGAATACAGAAGAAGCGAGCCCTGGCGCTCTCTCAGGAATCCAGCAGCGCTGCGTCCGGGATTATGCTGTTCCTATTATGAGCGGCAGTGGTTCGCGCTTCCCGATTCCTTTTCGATCACTCCGGTAAAGCAGCATGTTGTCGCAACGGTTGACTGCACCCTCCGCGAACGGGAACAGGGCTTTCTGCTGGAGTTCAGCGGTTTTCTGAGAATCCCGACCACCGGTAATTATATCTTTTTCCTCAAAGCCGGCTCCCGGTCCAGAATGCATCTTGACGGCAGGGAGATTCTTTCGGTCAGCGGCCAGGCGGCAAATCAGACGCTGGGGTGCGACAGCGAGGAGGACAGTTACGCGCTGCCCCTGGAAAAAGGAATACACCGGGTAGTAATCCAGTATACAAATCCCTGGAATCAGGACAATATCCTCGAACTCTCCTGGGAAGGACCCGGATTCGCCCGGCGCGCATTCGGTCCGGCCGATCTTTTTCATAATGCGGCAAAGAAACCAAGGTGACGAAGATGTGAATTACAGCGGTTTTCTCAGTTGTTCTGTTACTTGTTACATTCTGTGGCAAAGAACCATCCCTGATACTGCGCAATGAAAACGAGACAGCACCGAGCATTCATGAAGCGACCGCTCTTTATCAGCAGGGGAAATATAGTGAAACAGTCTCCTGAAACAGAAACAAATGAAAGGTAATACCATGAATGATCTCAGCAGGAATCCTCTCGTCTGTACCTCTGGGAACCATGTACTTCGAATGCTTGTCGTAATCATGCTTTTTGCTCTTATGCAACCCTCGCTATGGGCGGCAGATCGTATTGACACCGAACCGGTGGTAACCGCTTTCATGCACGTCAATATCGTCCCCATGACCCGGGAAACGGTTCTTGAAAATTATACGGTCCTGGTCAGGGCCGGACGAATTTTGGAAGTAGGGCCCGCTGACCGGGTCGCGGTGCCTGAAGGAGCACGGATGATCGATGGAACGGACAAATACCTGCTGCCGGGCCTGGCCGATATGCATATGCATACCTATGCCAGCTGGGAGGAAGAGTATCCCGTATCACCGTTTCTGCTGTTCGTTGCCAATGGTGTGACCACGATCCGGTCTCTGGGGCACAATGATGAGCGGTCACTTGACTATACGCTGGCCGCAAGAGATGAGATAGAGCGAGGTGACCGGATCGGCCCGGCACTGTATACCTGCGGCTGGATGACCGGAGTTTCGACAAACTGGGACAAAGATCCTGTGCCGTACCTGCTCGCGAACCGGGAATCAGGCTGTGACTGTGAAAAACTGTACAGTTTTCTATCTCTGGCTGACTATCATAAAGTGGTGTCTTTTGCCCACACTCTCGGTCTCTATGTTATGGGGCATATACCCTACGATGTCGGACTTGAAGGCGTTGCGGCGTATCCTATGGATGAGATCGCCCATATAGAGGAACTGGACTGGGAACTGTGGGATGTCGACCGCTCTGTAGAACGGTCTCCCCGGGAATGGACGGGATACCTGTTTGTAGACAGGATGGTCAAAGTGCCCCGCTCTTTTGATTTTGATATGGAACGCTTTGTCGGGGCGAAAGAGCAGCAGATCGTCCGCATGGTCAAGCGGGTCAAGGAATCCGGATGCGCGGTATCCACCACTGTGATAATCGGGAAACTGATCTATGAAAAGCTGATCACCCCCGAGCTGTTCCTGGCGAGGCCTGAGCTGGCCTATATGCCCCCACGCTACCTGGAGGCGTTCGCCCGGGGTAAGGAAAAGCATCAGCAGATAAAAAAGATGATTGGTGAAGGAAATGAAGCCCTGCCCCTGTTCAAATATGAGATGGAGAAAATGATCACGGCACGTCTGCACCAGGCAGGTGTTCCGCTGCTGCTCGGTACTGACACCGGATCGGGATCAATGGGAATTGTCCAGGGATTTTCCATTCACGATGAGCTGGCCATTATGGTTGAGTCCGGTCTCTCTCCATATGAGGCGCTTTGCACAGGAACGGTCAATGCATCGCGGATGATTTCAAAAATTACCGGAAAGGATGATTTTGGGACCGTCGAAGCGGGGAAGAAGGCCGATCTCGTTCTGGTTAACGGCAACCCGCTGCAGGATGTTTCATATATTAAGAGTAATCTTGGAGTTATGGTGAACGGCCGATGGTTCTCCAGGGAGGAGCTGGACCGGATGATCGCCTTGCCTGAGTCTGATTGAGGCAGCGGGACTCTCCCTCCGGGCTGTGCCGGCTCCCGTCATTGGTCCAGTTTATTGAGGTTAATCGTGCACATCAACATCCGTAACTGTATCTTTTTGTCGCTTCTGCCGCTTTCCCTCCGGCCTTCTTTTTCGGTTTGCGCGCAGACGATCCACAAGGCTGTTCTCGAGGGCGATACAGCCGCGGTCGCGAACTGTATTGTGAAGGATCCGGCCTCTCTCGAAGAGAGAGACGCCAACGGCCGCACACCGCTTCACCTCGCCTGTTTCAGGGCGGATGTGCCCATGGTCCGTTTTCTGATCGGACATGGGGCCGATGCAGGTGCGGTGACCAACGCGGGTCTGACACCTCTTCACTGGGCGGTGCACAGCTTTGAGGATACGCTCAGAAAGGAGGGCGTCGTCGATATCCTGGTCCGCGAGGCACCGGAGACCACTGCGGCCCGGGACGATAAGGGAATCACTCCTCTTTTCTGGGCTGCCGCTGATTCCAGAACGACCCTGGAAATACTCACGTCTCATGGGGCCGATGTGAACGCCAGGGATCATAACGGATATACGCCGCTTCATCACTGGACGAAGTGGTGGGTGAATGATCGAACACTCTGGCTCCTCGAGCATGGCGCTGACGTGAATGCCCGGGACAGCAGCGGCCGTACGCCGCTTCATGCAGCGGCCGTAACCGGGCGGCGGGAGAGAGCCGGGCTGCTGCTCACCCATGGCGCCGGAATCAACGTGAAGGATGAAGACGGCAGGACTCCCCTGGATCTGGCCGTCTGGTATCACCATCCGGGATTGGAATCATTTCTGATCGGCAAGGGGGGTGTCCACGGTGACGGCGGCTGCCCGGAAGTCACTGCCGTCCAATTCCCCGGAAGCAGCGGACAGAGTAGAAGGGCTGTTGTCTGGTACCTGGAAAATCAGGGAATAGCCGTGACCATCGAAAGCCATCTGCTCATATTCAACTATGTCGAATGGGGCATTCCTCCGGAAACGCCCTCGCTTGCAAACGGACATATTGCGCCGGCGGAACTGACCGGTTATCACACGTTCATTTTCACGACCGGCACAATCCCTGTCGACAGCGCGCTGTCCGCCTGGGCGGGAAGTGACAGCCTTGTACAGATCATCAGGCCCGCGGGACCGGGAGAGAGTGAAAACGGCATCGTTGTTGAGCCCTGCGAGTCACAGGTACGTGACGGAGTGACGATAACCGCTATACCGGCAAGCGGCGGAGGCGTGAGCTATCTTCTTGAAGCAGAAGGGGTTTCCATCTGGTACGGCGGCAATCACGGCCTCTGGACGGAACAGACGGGATCATCCTTTCGCGAGGGGCTCGCTGCGGTTCATGATCGGGCGCCATCCCCCGATCTCTGCTTTGTCAATGTCTGCGGCGGGCGTGCGGTCAGTGAGCTGGCGATGACGGGGATCATCGAGGCGGCATCACTGCTCCGGCCCCGGCTGCTGTTCCCCGTGGGCGGCGGCGGGTCCTGGAAATTTGTCTACGAGCATGTACGGGACCGTGCTGAACGGGCCGGTCTTCCGTGCCGGGTGATCTGTTTCCGGGACCGCGGAGACCGGTGGTCCGGGAATAAAATTGGCAACGAGTACTGATTTCGTTCGTATACAGTGGGCAGTGTTGTGACAGCGATCCCGGGGACTGTGTATCCGGATTCATGCGGATTCTGCCAGGCTGACTTTCGATTCGAACCATATGAGGCGATCTAACAATGAATACATTCATATCATTAGTGCTTGCTTTACTGCTTGCGGCCGGCTGCACCCGTCAGCAGGAAGGTGTGGAGATAACACTCCACATGAATGCGGTGGAAAATGGGCTCACCCCGTTCTCCGGCCCGGCCGGTATGTTTCAGTCTGTCAGCGACACTGCCCAGCCGTCGTTTACTCTCGCGGCACGAATGGCCGACTATCATGTGCCGGGTGTGAGTATGGCTGTGATCACTGATTTTGAGACTGAATGGGCCAGTGGGTACGGCGTGCTCAAAGCCGGAGAGGAGCGGCCGGTGACTGCGGCATCGGTTTTCCAGGCGGCGTCGACCTCCAAGTTTCTCACTGCCGCCATGGTACTGCACTATGCGGAGTGCGGAAAGCTCGATCTCGATGCCGATGTCAACACCTATCTCACCAGCTGGCAGGTGAAAGAGAACCAGTACACCCGGGAACATCCGGTGACCCTGCGCCTTCTGCTCATTCACAAGGCGGGAATGCCCGCGACAAATTTCGGCAGGGATGAGGGAAGCTCCCCGACGCTGGTGCAGGTGCTGGACGGCACGCCTCCGGCCAGGAACAGACCGGCGGTCGTCGAATCAGCCCCCGGTGCGGTCTGGAACTATTCCAATGTCGGCTATTGCGTTATTCAGCAGGTGCTGGAGGATGTAACCGGAAAACCGTTTGAAACGATCGCCCGTGAAGTGATATTCGAACCTCTGGGAATGCAGCGCAGCACCTTTGTCTATCCGCTGCCGGACAGACTTGCGGCTGAGGAGGCGATACCTCATGAAGAGACCGGTGCGCCCGGCACCCCGTCGCTGCCTCCCGCAGCGGTCGCACACGGCGGGCTGCTGACCACACCGTCGGATCTGGCGCTGTTCATGTGCGATCTCATGCGGTCATACAGCGGACGCTCGGGGAAAGTCCTTTCGCCTGAATATACGAGAATGATGTTCACTCCCCAGACCGAGCTGGATCCCCGCATGTTCGGAGTGCCCCTGTCCATGGGCCTCGGCGTGCTGCTGCACGGATCAGGTGACGATATCGCGGTAGCCCACCCGGGAGGCAATCTTCCGGGCATCAACTGCTGGCCCATTTTCTTCCCGGCAAAAGGACAAGGATGCGTGGTGATGACCAATGCGGCCATGGGCGAACTGCTGGCCATGGAAGTGATCGCGGCGGTCAACAGGGTGTACCAGTAAACAGCGAATGTGCCCGCAGCGGCTTGTACCAGATGTCTGTGAGACTATAACAGCATGACAGAAATGTAACTTTATTTCCTGCTCGCCGTCTTTTTCGTTTTACGGGATCCGTCTATAGCCTGGAGCGGATCTCCCGTTTCTATCTGGATGTCGGTGGGAGCCGGGTGACCGGTGCGGAAATTATTGAGCGGGGCAATCCTCATTTTGCCCTGCCCACGACCGGTGTAATTGTAAATGATCTGTTTTACTATATTGCCAATTCCCAGATTTACCGGACAGACGAGCACCGGAAACTGCTGCCGGCAGAGCAGCTTGATGAAGTAGTTATCCTGAAAACCGTACTCAACTGATAGATAATCGCACCGGTTGTGTGCCTGAGAGATCTTGTTTATCGTGAAACCATGTCACAAAGGGCACAGGAAGATGAAACCATTCGCCAGTGTTCTGTTTCTGGAAATTTCTCTGCTGTCTGGATTATGGATCAATGTGTGTGCTCAAGAGCATCCGAGAGAGACGGTGCGTGACCGAATCATCAGCGTACAGGACAGCGTTTGCTGGGAGATTCCCGATGTCGCCCCCTGGTGCGAACAGCTCGGCATGGACGGGAAGATGGTGAATATCGGGGATTGCCGGCTCTACGTGGAAGAGCGGGGAAGAGGCGTTCCCCTGGTGCTGCTGCACGGCGGCCCGGGAGGGAATCACCACTCCTTTCATCCCGCGTTCGAAGAAGCGTCACGATTCTGCCGGGTGATCTATTATGATCAGCGGGGATGCGGAAAATCTGACTACTCGCCGGGTGCAGGGTATTCGGTTGACCAGGCCGTCTCCGACCTTGAGGCGCTGAGAGAATCCCTGCATATTGAACGCTGGGTAGTCCTGGGACACTCCTATGGCGGGTTCCTGGCTCAGTATTATACGATGAATTACCCTCACCGGGTGCTTGGGCTGGTCCTGTGCTGCAGTTCAACCGGTCTGCACAATGTTGATTTAATCGGCACTCGTCAGTACGATTTTCTCAGCGATACGGAGCGTGCAGCTATGAAACGTGCAAGGGACCGGATCCGTGCCCGGGCCCAAACAGATAACTGGCCGCTGCCGGAACGCATCAGACTGGAAATCTTTAATAATTTTGCCAATGGCGACTGGAAACGTCAGTATTTTTACCGGCTGACTCTGGAAGAGTGCGCCCGCATCGCCCATGCCTACGGAAATGATTCCAAACACCGGTTTATTCAGGTAATGTCCGGCAGTGAGATAGGAAAAGATCTCACCGGTGCATTTACTCATTGCCCAATTCCCACCATCATTTTTGAAAGTTTTTGGGATCTGACCTGGAAAGCGAACAAGGCATGGGGCCTCGCTGCCAATCATCCCCGTGCACGCGTTGAGATGTTCTCCGAGAGCGGGCATAATCCTTTCACGGATCAACCTGACAAATTTTTTGCCTCTCTCAGCATGTTTCTTGTGAACCTCGAACCCGCAAGCAACGCTGCTGTTGCAGCGTGGAAGGCGGACCTCAATACAAGGACCGGCTGCGGGAACGATCCTCTGCTCTCTGCCCTGCCGTCTGAGGAAGAAAAATCCGCCATCATGGACTTCACCCGTCGGCTGTCGGCCATTCGGGAAGGCAGCGACTACTTCTCCCTGGATTCTCCCCTGGACTGCCTTCTCAGTTATTACACAGCCGCGACAAGGGGGGATTCTCTCACGGCCTTGAAAGCACGCGGTGTCTTTCCTGTTAATTCCGGTTATTTACGCGGTATTATCCGGCTTGTTGAAAAGAATGAAGTCTGGAGAGCCCCTCAGCCGCCTGAACGTCCGTACCCTGCCCAGGTCTGGCCGGTGTATGTACGGGACCGGGAGAGCGGTGATTGGTCAGATACCATCCTTTTTCAATACTGGAAGGGACATTGGTACCATTGGGGGAATAACGGCGGTCCCTTCTGGGACTGGCGATACGGTGCGGAGAAGAAGGAGAGAGATTTTCTGATAACACGTACAGAGAGGAGTGAGATATGAGCGACTTCGGCGGACAATACCCGATGGGGCGGAGGAACTTCATTAAAGCCAGCGCCGCGTCAGTACTGCTGCCCACTGCGCTGGCAGCTGCCGCCGGGTCCCTGCTGAAAAAGTCCGGATACTCCCATATAAAAGAAAGTGTGACCTATGCATGGAAGAGTATCCCGGTCACCCATCTGCATGCGCTGCAGAAGGAGTTCGACCGCTATAAAAGGAACGGCGCCTTCAGCAGCAATCCGACGTTTAGAAAATATCTCTCAAATAAAAAGTTCATTGTCCCGGACGGTATGGAGGATACCCGTTCACTGATTATTATGGCGGTCTTTACACGAATGATGACAGCGCGTTTTCATTACCAGGGCAGTGAACATGCGGCACTGATCCCTCCCCAGTATTATGATGATGGAATCACCGTGGAGCAGCTCGAGCAACTCGTTCTGCGTGATATCGTGAAACGGGACGGATTCTGGGTCAGGCGGCATTCGAAACTCAATCTAAAGTTCCTTGCAGCCCATACGGGGCTGGGCTTCTACGGGCGAAACAATATTATTTTCGTTCCGGGCATGGGCAGTTTCATTACGCTGTATGCCTTTTTTACCGACTGCGATCTGAACCAGGATGACTGGCTGGAGACTATACGCCTTATGCCGGAGTGCGCCACCTGCCGCACCTGCATCGGCATGTGTCCCAGCGGTGCGCTGCCGAGAACCGGCATGGTGCTTGACGCGGGGAGATGCATCACGCTGTATAACGAGATTGAGGGATCGTTCCCGTCCTGGATCAAACCCGAGTGGCATAACGCACTCATGGGGTGCATGACATGCCAGCTCTGCTGCCCTGTCAACAAGGCGTTGTCGGATTCGTCCACGGGTGAACTGGAGGCGGTCAGTGAGGATGAGACAAGGTGCATCCTTGCCGGCACTGTGGATGCCGCACTCGTCAATTCCCTGACCCGAAAACTGATGAGATACCATCCGGCCACCGATGCGGCATTGTATGGAATGTTCAAGCGAAACCTCGCGTCGCTTCTTCACTGAATGACATTCCGGCAGTCACGAAACCGGATTGATTATTCGGGCCTTTGCTCCCCGGATCCATATTCTGACCGGCAGGAAGCCGGGTACCCCTTTACCTTTCTGTTCACTTTGCAATGCTCAATCTCGATTGGCGTTTCCCCGCATTACAACCTGAAACAGCACCTGTCTTTTTTACCTGCAATCATCGTTTAAAAAAATTAAGATTATGCAACAATCGTTGCGTAAACGTCAAGCGCCGATTTCGGTGGAAGCGCTTTTATACCTGCAAATCGTTGTTATTTTTTTCACTGCTTTCGTGCGATTTTAACGTGTGCAACCCCCCTTTTTTTTGGTATAATTGTTGATATTATGTCCGCCAAGGGTAAACGGTCGGCAACACATTTCACATCGAAATCGTTATAGTGAACATTCCCGACTGACAACATAATCGTGAATTCCAAAGGGGAGAGAGGAACCTATGTACTATCTGAGGGAGAAGAGGGATACAAAGAGTATCGCAATAATCGGCATAACGGCACTGCTGTTTCTTTCGGTTCAGCATGCTTCGGCCCAGGAGTCCTGGCCGTCATCCTGGAACCAGATGCTTACCGCATCCTGGGCGAGTATGACCGATCCCACCAGCGACCACAACCCATCGGATGTCGACATTATCAACGACGGGGCGCCCGTCTGCAGCTATTTTGACGCATCGTCGTCAATGCTGTTTTTCCGCATGGCGCTGGGGGATGATCCCATCAACGGCGGTAAGTTGAAACCATACGCTTGGCAGGTGGAAATCGATGTCGATGGAGATGGTGTACAGGACTGGAACGTACGGGCGGGCGGTATTACTGAAAAGCTGTATGTCTATTATTATCCGGGAGGTGCAGAAACAGCCACTTTTACACTCAATCTGCCGGTAGCGTCCGGGTATGTTCGCTCCGTACCGAACGGCAGTGTCTATTACCTCGATATTCAGGCGCCGTTCTCTGCTTTTCAAAAAAGCGGATACACCAAGAATATTTACAGCGACACACCGTTTAGAATGTTCTATCATACATCGACAGCAGAAGCGGTTACGATAAAAGACGCCACCGTTAATTCAACTGATATATCGGGCGCCTTTGCGCTTTCTGCAACCCAGACAATCGATGGAGACGGCGCCTACGGCTATGTGTATGATACACGAGATTTAGATCCCTATTCCACAAATGGCACCTGGAATTCCAACGAGACGATTACCGTAAGCGGGACTGGCTGGCCGCCATCTTCTGCGGCGGCAGGCGTCTATAACAATGGTGAACGTGGTATCAGGATCACCAACAGCGGGGGTACTCCGCTGTGGACCGGAACAGTCACCACCAGTGCAGATGGCGTGCTCTCATCCGCGCCCACCTGGAAGGTCCCTGCATCCGCCCCGTCGGGAGCGTATGCGATTCACATGGAGGACCCCAGAAGCAGTGGCACCTGGCATTTCTATGACTCGTTAACGGTAAACCAGCTGACAATATCCGAGATGGACCTGGTGCAGGGCACCATCGACATCACTGACGGTGGCAGTTACGACTATGGCAGCAAGGCTTCCGGCACCGATACGGATGTCGTGTTTACGATCAAAAACACCGGCACGGCCCCGCTGACCCTGACCACACCGCTGTCGATCACCGGGACCAACGCGGACCAGTTCAGCATAGAGTCCCAGCCGACCGGTCCGGTGGCAGCCGGCGGATCCACCACCTTCACGGTGCGGTTCACGCCGACCTCCACCGGCAGCAAGACCGCGACCATCTCCATCACCAATGGCGACAGTGATGAAAATCCCTACGACCTGACCCTGAACGGGACGGGCACAGCCCCGGAGATGGACCTGGTGCAGGGAACCACTGATGTCGCAGACGGCGGCAGCTACGACTTCGGCGGCCGAGCCACCGGTAGCGATACGGATGTCGTGTTTACGATCAGGAATACCGGCAACGCCCCGCTGACGCTGACCACACCGCTGACGATCAGCGGGGCCGATGCCGACCAGTTCAGCATACAGTCGCAGCCGACCGGTCCGGTGGCAGCGGGCGGATCCACCACCTTCACGGTGCGGTTCACGCCGACCTCCACGGGCGGCAAGACCGCGTCCATCTCTATCGCCAACAATGACGGTAATGAGAATCCCTACAACCTGACATTAAACGGTACCGGTACAGCCCCGGAGTTCGATCTGGTCCAGGGCACCACTGATGTCGCAGACGGCGGCAGTTATAATTTCGGTACCAAGGCGACGGGCACCACTACGGATATCGTGTTCACGATTAAAAATACCGGCACCGGGAATTTGAATTTCGTCACCCCGATTTCGCTCGCAGGCGCCGGCGCGGACCAGTTCAGCATACAGTCCCAGCCGACCGGTCCGGTGGCAGCGGGCGGATCAACCACTTTCACGGTGCGGTTCGCACCGACCAGTGCG
>JAFGRY010000044.1 GCA_016934955.1 bacterium
GCGGAGAGGGAGGGATTGATCCCGCTGCCGCGGGATCTTCCCTCCATAAAATCCGCTTATATACTACATTGCGGAGAGGGAGGGATTCGAACCCTCGGTAGGTGTTACCCTACACACGCTTAGCAGGCGTGCACCTTAAGCCACTCGGTCACCTCTCCGGGTGCTGCTTTTCTTGCGGAGGGCGGGAGACTCGAACTCCCAAGGGCGTAAACCCGGCGGTTTTCAAGACCGCTGCCTTACCAATTAGGACTAGCCCTCCGACAGGAATTATAAATATAGTGATTCTTCGTAGTGAAATCAACAGTTTTTTACCTGACGCCGGATCCCTCAGGTGATGGTATCACCCGGCCTGACATCACCGTCAAAGGTAACGACAGTGAGCCTGCCGTCGCTCCCGCCGGAAAGCACCATGGCCTCGGAAAGGCCGAACGACATTTTTCTGGGCGCGAGATTGGCGACGACCGCCACCGGCCTGCCGACCAGCACTCCCGGATCCGGGTAGGCGCTCCGGATACCGGCAAAGATCTGCCGCGGTTTCGCTTCCCCGACGTCGACCAGCAGCCGGATCAGCTTTTTCGCGCCTTCCACGGGTTCGGCCTCCAGGACCATCCCCACCCTCAGATCGATTTTGGCAAAATCATCGAAGCTGATCTCCGGCTTAAGGGGCTCATGTGCCCCGGATGCGACCTCGGTCCCGGAGCTGTCAGTAGTTATCATCTTCCCGGGCTCCTGTTTCTCCTTCTGCTCGATCCTCGCCCACGTGTCCTTGAGCGAAACAGTCTGATTGAAGACCAGGCTCCCGGGACGGGAATAGCGGGAGTCGGGTGTGAAATACCCCTGCCGCTCAAACTGATAGCCGATGGGTGAGCGGGGATCCTCGAGAGACGGTTCCAGCATACACTCTTTCAGGATCGTCAGCGATTCGGGATTGAGCTGCGCGAGGTAGTCGCCGCCTCCGGCAAGGGGATTCTCTACGGTGAAAAGCCGGTCGTACAGCCGCACCTCGGCGCGGACCGCGTGAGCGCGGCTCACCCAGTGCAGGGTCGCCTTGACCCTGCGGTTGTCGGGAGAGTCTCCTCCCCTGGTGGCCGGGTCATAGGTACAGCGCAGCTCTGTAATTTCTCCGGTTCCGGGATTTTTAATCACTTCCCGGCAGGTGATGAAATAGGCGTACCGCAGCCGCACTTCCCTCCCCGGGGTCAGCCGGTAATATTTTTTCGGCGGATCCTCCCGGAAATCCTCCTGTTCTATATACAGCTCCCGGGAAAACGGCACCTTTCGCACACCCGAAGCGGGATCTTCCGGATTGTTGACGGCGTCGAGCCATTCGACCTGATCTTCAGGATAGTTCTCAATGACCACTTTCAGCGGCCTGAGCACACCCATGACCCTGGGCGCGCGCAGATTCAGGTCCTCGCGGATGCAGTGTTCGAGCAGGGCGATATCCACCATGCTGTCCCGTTTGGCCACGCCGATGCGGTCGGCAAAATTCCTGATCGATTCAGGCGTGTACCCCCTGCGGCGCAGCCCGCTGATGGTCGGCATCCGGGGATCATCCCACCCGTCCACAAGCTTCTTTTCCACCAGTTCGAGCAGCTTTCGCTTGCTCATCACCGTATAGCTGAGATTGAGTCTGGCGAATTCGATCTGCCGGGGATGATGCACGCCCAGCTGTTCCAGAAACCAGTCATAAAGGGGACGGTGGTCTTCGAATTCAAGCGTACAGATCGAGTGGGTGATCCCTTCAATGGAATCTTCCAGGCCGTGCGCCCAGTCATACATGGGATAGATGCACCAGGTGTCGCCGGTGCGGTGGTGGCGGGCGTGGAGGATACGATACATCACGGGATCGCGCAGATTGAGATTGGAAGAGGCCATATCGATCTTCGCCCGCAGCACTTTTTCACCGTCGGCGAATTCACCCCGGCGCATGCGCCTGAACAGATCCAGATTCTCATCCACGGAGCGATCCCGGTAGGGGCTCTCTTTACCCGGTTCAGTGAGCGTCCCTCTGTACTCGCGAATCTCATCGGCGCTGAGATCACAGACATACGCCTTTCCATCCATGATCAGCCGCTCGGCGTAATCGCAGAGCTGCCCGAAATAATCCGAGGCATAGAGAAGACGGTCCTCCCAGTCAAATCCAAGCCAGCGTACATCCTCGACGATGGACTTCACATATTCATCTTCTTCTTTGGTGGGATTCGTATCGTCGAAACGAAGGTTGCACAGGCCCTTGTAATCCTCGGCAATCCCGAAATTCAGACAGATCGACTTCGCGTGCCCGATGTGCAGATACCCGTTGGGCTCGGGAGGAAAACGGGTATGGACACGGCCGCCGTTCCTGCCGTTCTTCAGATCGTCATCGATTATCTGCCTGATGAAATTGTGGGGTTTCGCAGCACCGGTTGTCATTGATGTCGCTCCTTTTATTTTCCCTCAGCCGATTTTCTCGGCAAACCAGCTCAGTTTCTGATACACGGCTCCCGCTGAACACGATTCATTGCAGCAGAGGCAGTTGATACATTCAGTATAATCAATTTTCGGGAGCCCGTCAACCATTTCGATGGCCTCGACGGGACAGCTCTCGGCGCAGATGCCGCAGCTGATACAGAGATCGCGGTTCACGGTGGGCCTGACCCAGATCAGCCGTCCGGCGAGGCGCACCAGCGCCGCCGGCACCGCTTTCATGAGCCGGTTCGACGGCAGTGAGAAGCTGATCTTCGGTACCGGGGAACCGTCGAGGGTGATTGTCTCGATACTGCTGATGTCGGCGACACCCGCTCCCCGTTCGGCCGCGATGCGCAGGGCGTCTATCTCCCCCTCGCGAAATCCCATGATGTCCGCTGCCACCGCATCCAGTGCGATCCCGTCCGCAGCGGCGAGCAGCAGGTTCGCCTGAACGAGGCTGCCGGTGGCCGGCCCGTGTCCCTCCATGGCGGTAATGCCGTCCATCACCGTCAGCACCGGATTGATGCACTGGTAGATATCCACGAGCCTGGTGCTGAATTCCCCGGGATGGGGGTACAGCTTGTGATAATTGGCCTTTTGAAATCCGGGAAGGGTGCCGAAAAGATTTTTCACCGCGCCCGTGAAAAGAGTGAATCCATGCGTTTTCATCTTCGGCAGATTGATGACCGCGTCGGCCTCGAGCACGCTTCTGGCGATATGATAGCGGTTGCCGTTGATGGAACGCTCAGCCGAGCCGTCGGCTTCAAAATTGACGAGCGCCACTCCCAGATCCCGGCACACCGCCTCGAATCCCGTTTTGCGCCAGCAGCGCTGCACACCTTTGATCGCTCCCGAGGGGCTGTCGCCCACGATCGCGGTCGCGCCGGCTCCCTGCACAAGGCGGATCACCGCCTCGAGAACCGCCGGGTGGGTGGTGACCCCCTGGTCCGGGGCTCTGGCCGACAGCATGTTCGGTTTGATCAGCACCCGCTGACCGCGGGCCACGAAAGCGGTGATGCCGCCCAGACGGTCCACAGCCGCAGCCACCGTTTCATACACACGCTTCCGGTCATAGGAGGAACAGCGCCCGATAACTACCTGTGGTTTCATAGTCAGCGTCTCGTAAACAGTTTTCCCGCGGATTGCCGGACGAATCCCTCAAGCTCGAGACGGAGCAGGATCGCGAGCACTTCCGGCACCGGCTTCCCCGCGTTTTCCGCGAGCTGGTCGATGTGAACCGGATCGTAGCCGAGATGCATCCAGACCGCTTTTTCGTTATCGGACAGCCGGTCTTCCACGAACAAGGCGCGCTGTCCGCCTCCCCTGTTTCTGTTCAGCTGGGGAATTTCCATAAGGATGTCTTCCTTGGTTTCCACCAGCTTCGCCCCCTGGCGTATCAGCTGATGCGTGCCCCTGCTCTTCATGCTCTGAATGCTTCCGGGCACCGCGAACACTTCGCGGCCCTGATCGAGGGCGAGCAGAGCGGTGATCAGCGAACCGCTCTTGGGACCGGCCTCCACCACCAGGGTGCCGAGACTGAGTCCGCTGATGATCCGGTTCCGCCTGGGAAAGAATCCCGGCAGCGGCACCGTGCCGATGGGCAGCTCTGAAATCACCGCTCCCCGTTCCACGATCTCTTCATAGAGGCGGGCGTTTTCAGGCGGATAGATGTAATCGACACCGCAGCCGAGCACCGCGGCGGTGTTTCCCTCAGCCCTCAGGGCCGCCGTATGGGCGGCCGTATCCACGCCTCTGGCAAGGCCGCTGACGATGGTGATTCCTTCCCCGGCCAGTTCGGCGGCGAACCGCTCCGCGATCTCTCTGCCGCTGACCGAGCAGGCGCGCATGCCCACCACTGCTAGGGTGTGGGTGTGAAGAATATCGGGATTACCCCGCACATAAAGGAATGCCGGCGGATCATAAATACTTTTCAGCAGGGGCGGGTACGCGTCGTCTTCGATGGTCACGATCTGTATCCCGTGTTTCTCGGCCAGGCGCAGCTGTTCATCCGCGAACGATTCGTCCCGGCCGTTTTTAAGAGACTCCGCCGATTTCCGGTCGAGCCCTCCCCTCTGCATCAGGTCACCGATATCCGCCGAGAGCACCGCCCCGGCGGTGCCGAAGGCGGTGACAAGATTGAGCAGCGTCTTTTGACCGACCCCGGGTACGGAAGCGAGCAGGAGCAGGGCGCGGGGGTCACTCATCGCGCAGCTCGCCAAGCATGGTAAAAGCGGTGCGAACCAGTTCCCTGACCCCTTCGCCGCTGGCGGAAGAAATGGTCAGCAGCGGCTGGTCGTCGATCACGGCCGGCAGGTGAAGCCTCGCGTCTTCCGGCAGAAGATCGAGCTTGGTCAGCGACACCAGCCGCGGTTTTTGCAGCAGTGAGGTATCGAATTGCTCCAGTTCCGAGAGGAGCGTGTGGTAGACATCTTCGTAGGATTCTTCCAGGCAGTCGATCATGAAGATGAGAACGCGCGTACGCTCGATATGCCTGAGAAAACGGTCTCCCAGGCCCTTGCCCTGGGAGGCGCCGGCGATCAGTCCGGGGATATCGGCGAAAACAGCGCTGTTCTCGTCACTGTGCCGTACGATACCGAGGTTCGGCACCAGGGTCGTGAAGGGATAGCCGGCGATTTTCGGCTTTGCCGCCGAGATCACGGAGAGCAGTGTCGATTTTCCGGCGTTCGGCAGGCCCACGAGCCCCACGTCGGCGAGCAGTTTGAGTTCAAGACGGACGGCGCTGATGCCGCCTGCCTTTCCCTCCTGGGCAAAATCCGGCGCCTGGCGGGTCGGCGTGGCGAACTGGGCGTTTCCCTTGCCGCCGCGTCCTCCCCCCGCAACGATCAGCTGCTGTCCCTCTTCGGTCAGATCTCCCAGAATACGCCCGCTCTCCGCATCGATGACCAGCGTCCCCCTGGGCACGGGGATGATCACATCCGCGCCGTTCCTGCCGTGCCGGTTGCTGCCACTTCCATTCCCGCCGCTCCCGGCCCGGTAACGCACCTTGTGACGCAGATCGATCAGGGTTGAAATATTCGGCCGCACCGCCAGGACAACGCTGCCGCCGTTGCCTCCGTCACCGCCGTCAGGCCCCCCCTTGGGCACATACTTCTCCCTGCGGAAACTGACGCAGCCGTCACCCCCCCTGCCGCCTTCCGCGAAGAAGGAAACTTCATCTATGAATTTCATACCGCTGCCACTCGTTTACCCATTATAATCATGAAAAAAAAGGCAGTGCCGAAACACCGCCTTTTTTTAACGCCCTGTTCAGGTAAATCTGAGAGAACGTTAATTCTTCTTCAGCTGGAACCGTACCGGTATGGCAACCCATACCTCAACCGGCTGCTCACGCTGCATGGCCGGTTTCCATTTGGTCTTTTTTACGGCTTCCATGGCCGCTTCGTTACATCCGGTGATCCCTTCCAGGATTCTGGTGTGGAGCACGTTGCCGTTGACATCGATATGGGCGTTCACCCGTACCGTACCCTCGATGCCGGCTTTCATGGCGATCTCGGGATAGACCAGGTTCGCCTGCAGCGAGGACCAGCCGCCGATCGGCTCCGGCGCCTCTTCGAAAGCAACGAAGAACACCTCATCGCTGGCACCCGCATCGGGCGGCGGAGGCGGCGGAGGCGGTTCGGAATCAAAATCGAAATCCGTGAAATCCATGGTCTCATCCTCGGACAATTCTTCATCCTCGGATGCGATCGGAATCGTCGGCCTCGACGGCGCCGGTGCGCTCTTTTCCTGAATCGTCTGAGGAATCTCCTCAACCGACAGCGCTTCCAGCTTCACCTGCTGAACGACCGCTCTCTCTTCAACTTTCTTGTACGCCTGCAGCAGAAGGATATGAAGCGCCAGAGAAATTACCAGGCCCAATTCCAGCATTTTGCGGTATTGGCCTTTCAGATCCGCTTCTTTTCTCTTTTTCATCTTCATCACCTCCTATAACCCTGATTTCGCGCAGTAATTCACCCTCAGCGCTCCGGCCTCCCGAAGCTCCTGATGAATATCCGTCACAAAATGCATGGGTGTACCCCTGTCTATTTTCAGGGATGTTATCAGACGGGGGTTTTCGGCTACCTTGGGATGCATCACCAGCCGAAGGGTTTTGACATCCTCGACGATCTTGTCATCGACGGAAATCTCACCGTCAACACTGGCCCAGATATTCGCCACGTTCTTCTTCGCGTCAAGCTTTTCGATCTTTCTTGCTGATGGCAGATCAACAGGAAGTCCGGAGAATTGACGGAACACGGTAGTAACCATGAAGAAGAGCAGAAGCATGAATACGATGTCGGGCATCGATGCTGTCGGGATCTCCTGGCTGACTTTACTCTTTTTTGCAAACTTCACGTTCATTCTCCCCGGTTTACTTTTCAGGTTCGGCTATTGAGATTCGTTTCGCCTCTGCCAATTGCACCTGATCCAGCACACTGACGAAAACCTGGTACCGTGTATTCTCGGTGGTTTTGATCGACACCGTCAGCAGTTCATTTTCGGCAAGCCGCTGCTTGATCACGTCCCGTATCTGGGCGATATCGATGGGCTCTTCATCAAGAAGAATCTCGCCTTCATCGTTGATGAGAATACTGGCGATATTTTTCTTCGGCATCGGTTTGACATCACCGACAGGAGGCAATGCCAGTTTCAGTCCTTTGTCCAGATCGAGACTGGTCGTCACGAGAAAGAAGGCAAGTAAAAGAAAAGCGATGTCCGCCATCGATGATGTCGGAATTTCCACCGTTCTCTCTTTGCGCTTTTCAACCATCATAGCACAAACCTCCTTAGGCTTTGGTTTCAGCCTCTACCAGATGATCAACCAGCTCTACCGAGCTCTCTTCCATATCGATCACCAGACGGTCGATCTTGGAGATGAAGAAGTTGTGGAAGATCTGAATGAGAATAGCGACAACCAGACCGAAAAGCGTGGTCAGCAGCGCGACTGAAATACCGTCGGCGACGATGGCGGGAGAAATGTCGTTGGCGTTTTTGATGTCATCGAAGGCGCCGATCATTCCGCGCACCGTTCCGGTAAAACCAAGCATGGGAGCAAGAGTAATAACCGTCGAGAGCCAGATCATGTTTCTCTCGAGGAATGCCATTTCAATTGTTCCGGCATTGGCGATTGCTTTCTCGACATGTTCGGCGCCACGGGGAGCTCTCTGCAGGCCGGCATGAAAGATGGAAGCAACGGGACCCGGAGTCTTCTCACACACTTCCATGGCAGAACCGACGCCGCCCTTATCCATGGCGGTTTTGACGTCCACCAGGAACTTGCGGGTGTTGACACTTGCTCTGGAAAGTGAAATAAAGCGTTCAATGCTGATAGCAACCCCAAAGATCAACAAGATCAGAATGGGCCACATAAATTCACCACCTGCAATAAAATACTCAACCATCTCTTTGTACCCTCCATGCTATGTTTGTAAGATGAAACAAGACGAATGCCGAAATACGACACAGAACGCAAAATGTTTGATCAGTATAACTATTTTAATAAAAAAAGTCAATACCTTTTTAGAACACACCGGTTTTACGGCATCCGCTATCGTCTTACATTTACTCTAACTAACATTTCAGCGGATTTGTTCCCTTGTACCGGTGTATCCGGGCCGGTACCGGTCCCGCACCCATAATGAATACGGATAGAACGGAAATCCCCCTATTTTTCCGATCCCTGGCTATCTTTGCCCACGGCGAAACAGAGCGTAACCTTGTGTGATTCCCCCAGTCCCGCATGCAGGGGCATATAGGCGTAGTCGATCTGATAGCGGTCCACACGCATGCCGATGCCGGCGGTGGGGTCATACTCACCCTCACCCGCTCTGACTCCCAGTCTGAGAAAGAGCAGATCATCCAGGCTGTACTCCGCTCCGCAGTGCAGATACCATCCCCGCTCCCGGTAGTAGACCGCATCGGCCGCGGCAAGGCCCCGGCCGCCGGGAAGCGCCAGGGGCAGCGAGAGGCCGAGACTCCCGGACAGGGGCAGATCGATCCGCTCCCGGTCGAGTTTTCCGGTGCGGCCGAGATTGTTGACGCTCAGCCCGACGACAGGTCCCCCGGATGCGGGCCGCCAGATCACACCGGCGTCGGCGGCGATGCCTCCCGTTTCATAGATAAATATTTTATTGTACAGCACCTTCAGCGTCACTCCCGCCTGCAGCGAGGCGGAAAGCGGACGGGCCCAGGAAAACGAAACGGCCAGTTCAGAGGCGGAAAACGTGCCCTGGGGTGCGGGATCTGGCGTGAGCCGGTGCTCCATTGTCCCCAGGTCGGTATAGAGAATGCCGACGCCCAGACCGTTGACTCCCGCGGATCCTGAAAACCCGAGAAACGTCCCCGTCACTCCCTGGATCCAGCGGTGATGGGTCAGCATACCGCCGCCCGTACCGCCCGAGGCGAGCACCGCCGGATTGGCGAACCAGGCGGTATGCGATCCGGCAAGCGCCGCAGAGGTCATTCCCAGTGCGCCGCTGCGGGCATCGACGCCGAGGTCGAGGGAAAGAAATCCCTGGCCGAACGCCCGTCCGGCGGCAAGGAGAATGAGCAGAAGCCGGAATCCGGTGGTTGTATGCATGCAGCGTCCTCTTTAAAAACTCAATGACCAGGAGATGAGGTGGCTGGCGCCCGGGGCCACCGCTTCGGCCGCGAATGCGTAATCGAGCCGCATCATGAAATCGTCGATCGCCCTCTCATATCCCGCTCCCAGTGTGAGGGTGCCGTACCGGTACCCGGCCCTGATGAACGCGCCCTGGAAGGGGCCCGCTTCCACACCGCCGAGAAACCGCCAGGGATAGAGGTCCACTTTTTCAATGTCGCCCGCCGCCAGCACGCGCCCGCCGAGCAGACTCCAGGCTGCTCCCGCCCGGATGACTACGGGAAAATCATTCCGGGTCTGGGTGCGCAGGTCATAGACATTTTCGGTATCCCAGGTATACCCCGAACGGATATCACGCACGGTAACGCCGAGGGCCACGGTCTCCAGGGGACGGACACTGATGCCGATATCGAATCCGAACCCGACTGCCGAAAGCAGACTGCCGTCGCCGTACACATCCGGAAGGCGGTAATTGAGCAGTTTGGTGTTGACCCCGATGGAAACCGGACGGAACGGATTGAAGGCGAACGAGAAGAAATAGGCGTGCTCGGAAGCCGTCATCATGCCGGTATGGGTGCCGCTGAAGTCACGGCCGTCGATATCCCCGACGCCCGCGGAAAGCCAGCCGACCGAAAAGCCGCCGCTGAGTTTGCCGGGCCGGTCGCCCTTCAGCGGCTGGGCGTAGCCGAGATAGGTGATGCGGCGGTCCAGGGACATGGTATGCAGCGATCCGTTCAGCCAGTGCCCGGTCAGAAATGACAGGTTCGCCGGATTATAGCAGGCGGTGACCCCGCCGTTGACGACGGCAACCGACCCGCCGCCCATGCCCAGCGCCCGGGCGCCCACACCCATACGCATATATGCACCTGCGGCGCCGGCTCTTCCCGTTTCATCACCGAAGAGAAAGGCCGCCGCGGCGATGTGCAGGAGGAACGCGGCCCCTGCAGCCAGCCGGAAGGTCATCCTGTTTGAATATTCGCGTGTGCTCATATAGTTCCAATCGATTTAACGTATTTCATTCAGTTGACGATCAGCACTTTACCCCAGAACGTCTTACCGCCGGTCTCGATGCGGTAAAAGTAGACCCCGTTGGCGACCAGATCTCCCAGATCGTTCCGTCCGTTCCAGGCCTCGCTGCGGTCACCGGCGTCCCGCTGTGCGCCGCTGACAAGATTCCGTACCCGCTGCATGGCGAAGTCGAATACGGTCACGCTCACGGTGCCGCTGCGGGAAAGCCGGTACTGAAACCGTACGAATCCGTCGCTTCCGACGGTGTTGTCGCGCATGGGTGAGAAGGGGTTGGGATAGGCGTAGGTATCGGGCTCTCCGGCGGTGCCGGCCGGCTGATAGGCCCTGATAACCGTCCAGGAAAACCCGTTGTCGCCCGTAAACGCCATCCCGTCGACGGTGCCGGCCCAGAGGGTCTGGTCCGCCTCAACCGCCGCGCTGGTGAATTCGCTGGTGTAGATCGATTCGCCGGTGGCACCGTCCAGGATCCGGGGAAAGAGGAACCAGGCCGTGCCGTCTTCTGATTTGAAGAGGCCGTTGTCGGTTGCCGCGTACACCGCCTTCGAGACCGGGTCGAAGCCGAAATTATGGGTGAATTCACCCTCGAGCACCCGGTTCCAGGTCAGCCCGCCGTCATCGGTATAGGAGACCGCCCGTTCTTCGCCTTCGTCAAGCGCCTCGATGGTCGCGGCCCAGATGCGTTTTCCCCCGGGCAGGTCCTGGTGCCCGATGGCGACCACGAAGTTGCCCGAAATACCGTTCTCCTGGGTGTAATCGAATGTGGTCCAGCTGCGGCCGCGGTCCAGGGTCCGGTGAATACCGCCGGCCGAGCCGACCCAGACGGCTTCTCCGTCGTAATAGACGGCGAACACCCGGTGGGTCAGCCTGCCGTAGGCATCAAAGGGATATCCGTCAACCGTCACCACCTGCCAGGAAGCGCCGTTGTCAACCGACCGGCGAAGCCCGCCGCCGAAACTGGCGATCCAGACCGCTGAATCGGTCAGGGCGATATCATAGGTGATGTTCTGAATATTCGTCGTTGTCGGGTAGTACCCGGTTTCGTCACGGCTGTCCACCGGCTGCGGGATCCAGTGCCAGGTGGCGCCCCGGTCAGGCGACCAGGCGAGTCCGCCGCCGGCCTCATAGTCACCGGCATCGGTCGTCGTATCATAGGCGGTGGCGACCCAGAGAGTATCGTTGCGCAGGGCGATGGCGGAAATGCCGCCCTTGCCGATTCCGTTGTCCTGATTCGTCAGCTCCCAGGATGCACCCCGGTTCCCGCTGACCAGCACTCCATTACCGCTGCCGGCATAGATGAAGCCGTCAGCGACGAGAATATCATTGATGTAGTTGCTCGTGGGGCGTTCCACCGGTTCGCCTCCCAGCTGGAAACGCTTCGCGGCCGGCATCTGCGCCTGGACCGATACCGCACCCAGCAGCAGTGCGATGCAGGCGGTCCGCCTCAGACATGTGTTGCCCATATCAGTTCACCACCGTAATCGTATGTGTCAGTGTATTACTCAGCGCTCCGGCACTATCCCGGGCCTGAAAATCGAACCGGTAATCGCCGGTGGAGTTTTCGATATTGATGATCACCATGAGAGAGTAGATGCCGTCACCCGCGGTCTCATCACCGGTAGTGCCGTCATCGTACATGGCGAATGGATTGCCGGCCGCCTCTCCTCCGCCGGGCACGGTGACGTTGAAGAACACCTGCTCGATGTCACCGAGACCCATGGGATCGCTGGCCTGCACCGTAATGACGAAGGGTTCGTTGTCCAGCCGCGATATCGTGTCGGGTGCGGAGAGATTGAAGATCACCGGCGGGCCGTCGGGCAGGTCGACGTGAAGGTCGCTCACCAGGATATTGCTCAGGGACCCGTTCCGATCGATCCCCTGCAGCCTCAGCCGGTAGCGTCCGGCGATGATGACCGTGGCGCTGACATCACCGCTGAATGTAAAGAGGGAGTCCCCCGCAGCGGTATCTCCTTCCGCGCCGTCATCCTGCAGCCTGCCGTGCATCACTTTTTTCAGGGAGTGAACCGAATAGAGATCGAACCAGACGGAATCGATGTCGGCGGCTCCCCGGTTGTCCGAGACACGCACGGTGACCGTGAACCGGGTCAGCCCGTTCCCGCTCACGGTGTCCGGGGACGCGGCATCGAAGAGATACGGCGGCAGGTTCGCCTCGGCGTCGACCGCGAAGAAGGACGCATAGAGCGGATCCCCGAGATTGCCGTCCCCGTCCTCGGCCGTGACCGCGCAGGCGTAGGGGCCGTCCTGCTGCCGCAGCAGCGCCGTGGACGGCAGACAGCTGTACAGACCATCCCCGGCGACGGTATCGCCGTCTCTGCCTTCGTCGTTCATGGTATCGGCAGCCGTCACCGCGGGATCGTCCACGGAGGTCAGCGTCAGAACCACAGCCCGCAGATCGTCCGCCCCCTGGGGGTCGGTCACCGCAACGGTTACCGGACCGAACACCGGCTCCCGGAGAAACACCGAGTCGGGGACCGCGAAACGGCTGAGTTCAGGTGCCGTGCCCGATGCAGCGGCGGGCCGGCTCACTTCACAGGCTGAGACGATCAGCATCAGGGCCGCCGCGGTCAGGCATATTTTCATCGAAATGTTCACGAATTCTCCTTACATTAAAAAACCGAACACAGTTCGGTGCCGGTAAAAAGTATCAAACCGGGCGCCCAATGTCAAGACATTTAATCATATACCAATACGGATACAATATTGTTCCCCCTGCTACGTCTGGAAGGGTGAAAGGAGACGTCGATGAACAGTGCACTGGAACAGATCTACCTCACGCAGCGTGACCGGATGCTGTCCTACATCAGAAACCGGGTGGACAGCATCGAGGATGCCGAGGACATTCTGCAGACGGTGTTCTACCAGGCGTTTCGGGGTATCAGTGTCACCGAACCGGTGGAGAACCTGCTGGCATGGGTCTACCGGATCATCAAGAACCGGATTGTCGACTGGTACCGCAGGAAACGGGAGGTGACGCTGCCGGACGAGGGGGATCCTTTCGGCACCCTCATACACGACGTGACGCCCGGTCCGGAAAACGCCTTCCTGCGCGCGGAGATGAGCGATATGCTTGTCAGGGCCATCGAGTCGCTGCCGGAAGAGCAGCGGACCGTGATCATCATGCAGGCCATCGAGGGGTATTCCTACCGGGAGATATCCCTGCTGACCGGGGTTCCGGTCAACACGCTCCTTTCGAGAAAACGCTACGCCATTGAAACCATGCGATCATTCCTGGCCGAAACATACGGCAACACCTGAAAACGAAAGGAGAACAGTGATGACACACAAGTATATTCGCATCCCGCTCATGGTCATCGGCGGGCTCGCCCTGGCCGGCCTTGCCGCCCTGCTTTTCGGATGGATCCTGATGCTGCTCTGGAACTGGCTGATGCCCCTGATTTTCGGGCTGCCGCAGATCGGCTTCTGGCAGGCCTGGGGGCTGATCATCATCTCCCACCTGCTTTTCAAGGCAGGCCCCCATCACGGCCATCATCCGCCCCGGACCACCCATCCCCGCTACTGGAAGGAGCATTTCCGGGACAGGATGAAGCAGCATTTCCCCGACCGGGAAGATGTGGAGCTGGCGGATAACTGATCTGCACCTCCCGGTTGAACCGTCACCCGAGAACGCCGGACACGCTCATGCGAGGGTGTCCGGCGTTCGTTTCAGTGACCGGCACCCACCCGGTCTCTTCCCTTCGCCGCCCGCCGGCCGCCCGGCCGCGGGGCACTCCCGCCGCTTTTTTACTTGTTTGTTTCCCGGAAAAACCTTATTATGCATACAGTAATACATGAGGCATGATATGTTGTGGAAAAACAAAGACAAAAAAGAGAAAGCCTGCGCCGACATTCTCCGGGTGATCAGGCCGGGCGACGTAGTCAATCAGGCCAACACCGTGCAGTGGTGGGAGATATTCATCTCCTTCGGTATCTGGGGCATCCGCAAGTACCAGCGCCATCTCTTCGGCAGGGACGCCGAAACCGGCGACGACCACACCATGCTCTTTTTTGACCGTGACAAGACCCTCTCGGTCGAACCGCCGCGGGCCATCTTCAAACCGCTGGAAAAGTACTGCCTCACCGACATATCGATTTACCGGCTTCAGGAGCACCACGTCACCCCCGGGGACATCGCTCTCATGAACGAGGCATCGGCCGACCTCATCGGCACCGACTACGACATCGGACAGCTGGTGGACATTCTCATCAACGGGCTGCTGGGATTCGAGCACACACTCAAGATCAAGCTCTTCGATTTCGGAAACAGGAAAAAGGTGTGCAGCGTCGGCGTGCGGGCGGTATACGAATATCTCTATCAGAAACGGATCAAAAGTGGTGAAGACGTTAGGGATACCTGGCTTTTCAACGAGATCAATCCCGCTAAATGGCCCGAGCACGTGGTCAGGCACTACAAGGGAACGGATGTGGAGGCGACCACGCCCGCGCATTTCGCCAACTCGGACTATTTCGGAAATGAATTCAGGCTCGTTGCCCGTTTCCGGAACGGGAAACGGATATATCCGGATACGGCCCTGGGCTTCCTGCGCAAAACCGCGGGAAGCATAAAGCGTTTTCTCATCGGACCCTGAGGGATACAGGTGACTCAGAAGAGGACAGCACTTCCGCCCAGTATTTTCAATGATGTCATCGGTCCGGTGATGCGGGGACCGTCGGCTTCACACTGCGCCGCCGCAGCCCGCATCGGCCGTCTCGCCCGGGATCTCATGGACGGCGACCCGCGCTCGGTGAGCATCGAATTCGACCCGCGGGGTTCCCTGGCGACCACCCACGCGGACCAGGGATCGGACATGGGCCTGTTCGCGGGGCTGCTCGGCTGGCGGGAGGACGACGAACGGCTTCCCCGTGCGGAGACCGCCCTGCGGGAGGCCGGCATCGGCGTGGAGATACGCATCACCCCCTTTGACGCGCCCCACCCCAACACCTACCGGCTTACCCTCACCGGCAGGCACGGCAGCCGCACCCTTACCGCGCTCTCCACCGGCGGCGGAGCCATCGAAATCATCGATGTGGACGGCGCCTCCGTCTCCATGGACGGCGGCTGCTACGAGACGCTGCTGTTTACCGCGGGGACGCCGCCTGACATCCCCTCCCCCGGCGACATCGCTGACACGGTGTTCGAAACCGGGTTCAGGCGGGGCAACGGGACCTCCTTTCTGGAGATAAAATCCTCCGCCCCGCTTCCCGGGGACCTTATAGCATCCCTGAAACGCGCCCAGGAGGCAGCCGGCGTGCGGGTGCTCTCACCGGTGCTGCCCGTGCTCTCCCGGCCCGGGGTGACCGTGCCGTTTCTCACCTGCGCCGATATGCTGGCATTCAACCGGGACCGGGGCCTGGCACTCTGGGAGCTGGCCGCTGAGTATGAAAGCGCCCGCGGCGGCATGAGTACCGCCGACGTGGTTGCCCGCATGGAAGAGCTCGTCGCGGTCATGGAGCGAGCCATCGAAACGGGACTCGGCGGGACCGTCTACGGCGACCGCATACTCGCCGCCCAGTCCCCGGGATTTGCCAGACAGCTGAAAGACGGGAGACTGCTGGACGCGGGCATGCTCAACCGGATGATTCTCTACGTGACGGCGATCATGGAGGTAAAGAGCAGCATGGGTGTTGTCGTGGCCGCGCCCACGGCCGGATCCTGCGGCGGCCTTCCGGGAGCGGTGATCGCCGCGTCCCGTTCCCTGGGATACGGGACGGATGAAACGGTACAGGCGATGCTGGCAGCCGGCATGATCGGTATTTTTATTGCAGCACATTCAACGTTCGCGGCTGAAGTGTGCGGCTGCCAGGCTGAATGCGGCGCCGGCAGCGGTATGGCGGCGGCTGCCCTGGCTGCCCTTGCCGGGAGCGGCGCGAAACAGGCGGCGGCGGCAGCCTCCATCGCCCTCCAGAATATCATGGGCATGGTCTGCGATCCGGTGGCGAACCGGGTCGAGGTGCCCTGCCTCGGCAAAAACGTCATGGCCGCTGCCAACGCCCTGGCCGCCGCGAACATGGCCCTCGCGGGCTATGACCCGGTGATCCCTCTGGATGAGGTGATCGCGGCCATGGACAGCGCCGGACGCTCCCTGCCCATGGAGCTGCGCTGCACGGCCCTGGGCGGCCTCTCGGTCACCGGGACCTCGAAAGCGATCGAACGAACACTGAAAAAGGGATAGTGCCGCGTCGTGCCCGCCAGGCCGGCGGAATTCAGAAAACACCCTGCTCACTTGAACTTGACCTGGGAGCCGCCATGATGAAGGGGTTGAGAGCGTTTTTCCACATTCCGGAATTTGCATCCGAACAGGACACACTCATCGCCCGCATTCTCGGCAGTATCCTTCTCATACTGCCGATACCGTTCGTTATTTTCGTCCTCAACCGGATCACCTTCGGTGATACGGTTTCCGCCCGGGTCATTGTCTGCGGCTACCTGATCCTCAACTCCTCTTTCCTCTTTATCAAAGCCAGACGGCTGAAGTCGGCGATTTTCATCATCGCGCTGAGCCTCATGTCGATGATAACCATTATTACGACCCGGGGACAGGGTATTCACGACATCACCATCGTCGGCTTTCCCGGGGTGCTCATTGTCATGAGTTTGATGCTGAACCGGCGGCTCTACGCATTACTGACCTTTATCACGATCATGGCAATCGCCTGGCTTACCCTGGGAGACTACTATAACGTTTATACACCCCTTCAGCTCAATCCGGGTGATCCCACTGATTTCCTCATCGTCGCCACCATTGTTCTTGTCTGTTCCCTGATGGCGAACCTCCTGGCCAAGAATATGCGCCGAAGCCTTGACCGCGCCCTGGAGGAAATAGAACGCAGAAAGGAGATCACCCGGGAACTGGAAAAAAATCTCAGGGAAAAAGAGGACCTGCTGAAGGAGGTGCACCACCGGGTGAAAAACAACCTCACGGTGATCACCAGCCTGATCAACCTGCAGGAACGGCAGATGAAGAACAAGGACCAGGCGTTCAAGGCCTTCCAGGAGATCAGGGACCGCATCTTCGCCATGGCCCAGGTGCACGAGAAACTCTACAAGTCGGACAGCTTCTCTCACATCTCTCTCAGGCAGTACACCGAGAACCTGGCCAATCACCTCTTCACCATCTACGCCACCGACAAACAGATCACCCGCACGCTCGATATCGATGACATCGAACTGAAAATCGAGCTGGCCGTGCCCTGCGGCATGCTCATCAACGAGATACTGATCAACTCGCTCAAACACGCGTTCATAAAGCGGAAAACCGGACAGATTGCCATCGACATCAGCCGGCTGCCCGGCAACCGCTGCACCATTGTCATTCAGGACAACGGGCCCGGTCTGCCGAAAAAGGTCAACACCGACGATCCCGATTCGCTGGGGCTGAAACTCATCGACCTGCTCACCCAGCAGGTCAACGGGGAGCTGACGATCACGAACGATAACGGGGCGCGGTTCGAGGTGGTGTTTCCGGTGGGGTGAGTACGTCTGCGGGGTGTCAGCGGTGGACGGCGACTCCGACAGCGGCAGCCGCGGTGAGCAGTTTTTTATCCAGGGTCCAGAGCGGCGCATGCGCAAGCAGTGCCGATGCCAGCAGTGCCGCGTCGACATAGCCGATTCCCCGCCCCCACAGTGTTCTCTGTTCAATAACCAGCATGATCTCTTCATGAACGGCGGCAGCGGCGGCAGGCAGCTGCCCGAGCAGTGAGAGAATCTCGATTCTATTTTTCAGCGTGCCGCAGGCCAGTTCGCCGATAACGAACGGATGCGTGCACACCTCTCCCCTGTTCAGCAGGTCCGCCAGCCCGGCGTTTCCCCGGCGAAAATGATCGATCCAGACGGAGGTGTCAGCCAGCACCATGCCGGCCTCTTCTTCTCGGCACCGGCGCCAGGTCTTTTTCAGAGCCCCCCAGCGCTGCCAGCCGCTTCGCGCTTTCGAGTGCGATCAGCGCCTGCAGCCCCTGGTGCACCAGCGATGTCTTTTCGCTGATGCCGGTGAGCCGGGCGGCTTCCCTGACCAGCGTATCATCGAGATTGATCGTCGTTCTCATCGCCTTCTCCATATGGCTGATATATGCATATAAATATGCATAATTTGATGCGGGATGTCAAGGGGATTCTTATGAATACGGACAGGGGGTATAGCGGAATATATCGTCACATTGCTGTATCGGGGAGAATTGCTGTTACAGGCCGGGTGCGGCGGTCTTGAAAGTTGGTAAAATGTGGTAATAACAACCGGGAATGCGGAATAACTTCCTCTGTATTAAAGCAGAGACACACGGATTTTCAGTAATTTCATTGGTTATTTAGAAACAAGCACTTATGACTGTTAATTTTCAACTTAACACATATTTAGTTCTGAGTATTTGTATCTATTTGTGCCTGTTTATACTTTTTCTGGTGACGTTTTGGTGATATTTTTTGATTCTAAATGCTTCGTATATCTTAAATCAAACCTTCCAGGTTCATTGTGTATTGGAAGGGTCACAATTCAATCAATTTACACTATTAATATGCTTCGATCATTAATAAAACTGAAAGCCATCCATAACAAAATCCAATCTGCCTGACGTCCAAATGAAAGTTATTTAAATCCATTCCCATTCACGACTCATAGAAAAGGTCATTTGTGCAATTTGAATCAAATCTTCAGATCTTTGGATAAGATGAAGGCTGCCCAACAAGGCAGCCTTCAAACTAATTATATTGATATAATCAAATTAACGCACATACACCATTCTTCGAACCTGTTGGTACTTCCCAGCCTCCAGTTGATAAAGATATGTACCGCTGGGGACGTGATCACCTGCGTCATTTTTCCCATTCCAGGTTGTTACATGATTGCCCGCTTCCATCGTTTGTGATAGCAACGTCCGAACGAGTCGGCCGTGGACATCAAATACGTGTAACGTAATATAATCCTGTTTAGGCAACGTAAAGGAAATATGTGTTTCGGGGTTGAAAGGATTGGGATAATTTTGATGCAGCTCAAAAGAGTCGGGACCATTCGGTTTTTCAGGGTCCTCCACATAATTCTTCTCGGTGCTCGCTGCAAACACAAGATAGCAAAATTCACTGACCTCGACATATATATAACAATTGATCTCATCAACTTCAACAATATTCAACTGTGTCCATTGATCCTGCGCAGTTGAATAATAATAGATGATCAGATCGCCGGGATCATCGATAGCAAGATTGTTCAACTGGCTCTGGCTGTACGGCACTCCTATTCGCACCGGTTCATTAAACTGCAATCCGGCAGGACTGAAATGATAGGGAATTCCATAGAATATATACGGCGCAGGCAGGTTAGGCGGATTTGTTACCACCTCGATCTGGATCGTCGTTGTATCGGAAAGCGATCCGGCTGGTATAGATACAGACACACCGATGAAAGGATCGGTAACCACGCCTCCTTCCGGACCTATTTCAACACTGGCCATCGCGTTCGACATCGTTTCGCCGGTCTGAAACGCATACGTACTGTCGGATTGGTTGGCCGGCACAGCCGTATCCTGACACTGAACGGTGACGGAAACCGTATCGTTTATTTCAAACGGTTCGGGCGGATTGTACAGCACTTGCACCCCGCGGCTGCAGGAACATAAGAGTATATGGCCGCCTGTCTGGTCGACACCGTTAGCTAATACACGTGAGTCTTTCACCCAGACATTCATCTTCGAGACATCAATGCCAAAACCCTGCTGCTTGACAATAAACTGTATCGATGAACTGACCGGTATCTCCTGTGCACCACAGGGCGGGTAACAGTTAATCAGGCGTGGTGGTGAGATCGCCCCCGTTGTCGCAGAAGCCTCAGGTGCAAATGCCGACTCGCCCCATTGGTTGAAAGCTTTAATCCGGTAACTATAAGCAGTATTGGCGGTCAGGTTATAATCCTGATATGCTGTCACATTTATACCAGTCGTTTTAATTTGAGCCCATGTTCCTCCGCCGGAAAGCATTCGCTCGATTATAAATCCTTCCTCATTTTCGGACTTGTCCTCCCAGGCAAGGTTGATCTGATCGACACCCATAACAATGCAGGATAGATTTTCAGGCGGCACAGGAATACTGCCGGACGTTGCAGATGTCTCATTAGAATTACCTGAATTCCCGAAGCTGTTATACGCGTACACTCGGTAATAACATTTGGTTCCCGGCGACAGCCCTGTATCATTGTATGCATTGCTGTTGGCACTAACTGATGCAATTTCTGTCCAGCTACCGCTGTCTCCGATCTTTCTTTCAACTTTGAAACCGTCTTCGTTGACCGCATTATCCTGCCAGCTGAGATCAATCTGGGTAATAGAGACTGCTGTCGCACCGAGATTTGAGGGCGCAGCCGGCGGGCCCTGCGTCGTCGCGTTGGCTTCATTGGAATAACCGGAAGCAGTATAACTATTATACGCCTGAACACGGTAGTAATAGGTTGTACTTTGATCAAGACCAGTGCGATTATAACTGGTTGTGTTCGCACCGAGATCGGCAACCTGCGACCAGGTGCCGCCCGCCCATTTCTTCTCCTGAATCTTGAATCCATCTTCATTTGACGCGTTATCAGTCCAGCTGAGGTTGATCTGACTCGAAGAAACCGCCGCCGCACCAAGAGAGCTGGGTGCGTTTACTGAAGCATACGTCGTTGCATTGGTTTCATTAGAATACCCGGAATTCCCCCAGGTATTATAGGCACGGATCCGATAGTAGTATTGTGTCGAGGGCGAAAGGCCCGTATTGGAGTATGAGGTAGAATTTGCACCAACGGTGGCAATTTCTCCCCAGCTGCCGCTGGCGCCTGTTTTCCGTTCAATTTTAAAACCGGATTCATTGGACGAATTGTCTGACCAGGAGAGATTGACCTGATATGGAGAACTCGCTGAAGCTGAAAGACCGCTTGGTGCCGCTGTTGGCAACTCACCTGTCGTTGCATTCGCTTCATTGGAAAAGCCCGAATCACCAATACCGTTATATGCTTTTACGCGATAATAATACGTCGTTCCGGATGCAAGTCCAGTGTTGTTGTAACTCGTGGCGTTCGACCCGACTGTGGCGATTTGAGACCATGTTCCGCCTGCACCGGTCTTACGTTCTATCTTGAATCCGTCTTCATTAGATGAATTATCATTCCAGTTCAAATTAATCTGGCTGGTTGACACAGCTGTTGCCGAAAGCCCTCCAGGAGCAGCAGGAGCAGCATATGTCGTGGCGTTTGCTTCATTGGAATAACCAGAATCCCCGCTTCCGTTATATGCTCTGACTCGATAATAATAGGTAACACCTGCTGAGAGCCCGGTATTATTATAACTTGTTTCATTCGCGCCAACAGTAGTGATCTGAGACCATGTTCCCCCTGCACCGGTCTTTCGTTCGATTTTAAAACCGGTCTCATTGGATGAATTATCGCTCCAGCTTATATTTATCTGGCTGGAAGAGATCGTACTTGCAGACAATCCGCTTGGGGCACTTGGAGGAGGCGCCGCAACATTCAAATTACATTGGATGGATCCATTATTGTGCCAGACAGCACTGCCGCCTGTGACACCGGCGGTTTTCCCGTTTATTTTAAACGTTATTGTTTCGCCTTCGGTGGCGCCTTCATCGGTTCCGGTGGTTGTAGGATCGTCTCCTGCCACATGAATACCATAGTTGCCGCCTGATACATAGTACGCAGTCCCGCACTCTATGCCCTGGGAATCATATGCCTTTATTACATCACCGCTTCCGACATTTGCGCCTTCATACGTTGCAGTGCCCCAGAAATCACAATTGCTCGCCTGTGACATGACAAGAGCGGGAGCAAAGAAAATCAGTGTCAGAACAATAATCAGTCCAGGATTCAGTTTCTTCATAGCTATGCATCTCCCTATTTAAGATATGTAATTTTTCTTGTCAGTGACGTGTTATTGAACCGCATAATCACCAGAAATACGCCGGAGCTTACGGGGTTATTGTTGTCATCTTCACCTCGCCAGACAACCTGATGAGTTCCCGCACTGTGCATTCTGTCTGTAAGCACTTTGATTTGTTCGCCGCGCAAATTGTAAATTGCAACTCGCACCTTACATGCCTCCGGAACTTCGTACGTAATCGTTGTCTCAGGATTGAATGGATTCGGATAATTTTGATGCATCTTGAAATTGATCCTTGTCTGGGGCTGTGTCACAAACGATATCAAATTCACCTGTAATGATAGTTTGTCCGACCATTCGACCGGAGAAGCAGTTTCAACACCAATCCCATTCACTTTCAGTGTCAACTTTTCACCCGTATAGGCACCTTCGACGGCATTTGTCAAGGGATCATCGCCACGGACATGTACCAGAAAGCCGCCTTCTTTTTCCACTGTTCCAGTCCCATACAATTCACCATGCTCACCACACACTTCAACGATATCACCCGCGGATAACATGGCATCGATGCCCCATATATCACAGCAATAGGGCGTCCCGGATTCATTATCACTTTCGAGATATGGATCGGTCCACTGATCGATGGACATACTCCCAGAGTGCACGGGTATCGCAGGATACACGAGCGTTCCAGGACTCAGCATCTTCACCCAGTAGCCAAGGCTGGACTTTAACAGCATCAGATCATTGAGGAACGCAGGACGAGCCCTGTCCCAGGTTTTAAACCCTCCATTTTCATACCCGAAGATCATCTGGTACTGATCTGCAAGAGAGCTAAACGCATTCGAGATTGAATCCGATTGCGAGGGCAGGTAACTGATGAGGTTCCAGTCGGTATCAAGAGGTATAGGACTGCTCACTGAACAGGGATCACCATTCACAATCAGTGTCTCGGGGGTAGCGGCTTCAAGGCGCACCCAGTAGCCCTGCCTTGAATTCAGGTATTCTAGATCATTCAGGAAGCTGGGCCGCACGGCATCCCATGTCTGGAATCCGCCATTGACATAGCCGAAGATGTTCCTTATGTCTTCACCCAGCGGCGCTACGAAAGCTGCAACGGAACTGTCATCCAATGAAACATTGAAACTTACTAGATTCCAGTTCGGCTGCAGTAGTATCTCACAAGCCTGAACGGGAGCTGCCAATTCTGTATTGATCGATCCGAGTTCCTGCCAGATATTTGAGCCGGAGACAATTTCGGCCGGCAGCTGGTTGACATAGAAACGTATTCCATCACCGCTCACCGGCCCTTCATCTATGTCTGCCGTCGTCGGATCATCACCATATACATGTATCGAATACGCACCATCCACAGTTACCTGAAATGCCCCGCACTGAACATTTTCTGGGCCCTTCGCGGTGACCACATCACCGGGACGCAACGGAAGTTCATACATTGTGCTGGAAATCCCCCAGAAATCGCACACTTTTGAAGTGGAAGTAACTGATGAAATTTCAGTTAGCAATACATGGTTTCCTTCACTTGGGAGATTCACACCCTCCACGACGTTCGGGAAATATCCTGCAGCATAGCACCTGAGGTCATACATACCTTCTGGCGCAGAAGTGATCGCAAAATTACCATCAACACCGCTCGTCTCCTGCGCGATGATTGAGCCATCGGGATAGTCGTCCCACAATTCGACAGTGCCGTCTTCAATGGGACCTGTTCCAGAATTCAGTGTACCGGAAAGCTGCCCGGCCGGTTCATATCCGCCTTCGAGGTACAGGGCTTCAATTTCAGTCTCTGTGAGTTTCCTATTATAAATTCTGATATCATCGATCGCCCCATGTACCCATCCTTCACTGTTCAACCCTCCGCCGATTCGCAATTCTTCTGATGTATGTGCTATTGTATTCTGAGCCGAGTTCGTAGAATTATCCAGGGTACCGTCAAGATAGATACCCATAAATGAATTATTTGCATCACAGACAAGAGATAAATGAGTCCAAGTATCATATAGTACAGCAGAATTACTGGTTAATTGAGTGTTTAATTCAGATAAAGAAGTAGCACTTACATAAAAAGAAATTTTTCCATCTGTTCTCAATTCGACGAGCCAGTCATCATCCTGATATAGGGATTCTCCCCATTTTCCAACGAGGAATTGATGTATACCCGTGTCTGAAACTTTACAGAAGAAAGAGATCGTAAACGCCTTTGTCATTGAAAAATCAAGGCTTGGTGCGTCAGGGACGACAACATGATCATTTCCATCAAAAATGATACTCTTATTAGCCGCCAGAAACCTATCCGGACCGTATACGGCTCCTGTAACGGTACCGTGGTTATCACTTCCACTGATATCCTGTGCATCACCGTTGAACTGGTAGTATGCTACTACATCACTTTTTTCTTCAGAAATCGATTCCACCTGAAAATTATCCCAGATTTGATCCTGAACACGAATCCAGGCCCCATCCAGGTAAAAACCGCCATACGCGGGTCTGTTTACATCTGTATCCAAATAATCAAACCATTCTGTTCCATTCACGGATAGTACGATTCTCGTTCCTTCTGAAACATCGATTACCTGAATGTCTATATGCTTGTTCACCAACCCGAGAGGAATATCTCCAGAAAGCAAATTATATTCGGTTCCATCCCACCATTTTCTCAAGGAATAGTTATGATAATTCGTCTCACTGTCATCAATCTGTATACGATACCCCTTATTACAATCAGATTGCCCCAGTTTGGGAGACTCTTCATCCTGCACACGAATCCAGATTGATCCCTCAGATTTACTCGCCGGGCCATATGACCAGTCACATGTAAGCCGATAATCGGTCCAGTCCGGGTGGCCACAGGAGCAGCCTATGACGGCATGGTTTATATCTCCACCGGTTGTCGTCAAGGCAGTACTGACCGCACTCCAGGTTCCTCCCGTAACCTGCCACCCGAAATAATCTCCATCGGAGAAATCATCTGCAAACGGCAGCAACGGATTAAACTCACGTACATCGAAATTATCGAATGTCTGATTCAATGACTGATCATAATTTTGAATAAATATACCGCCGTATAGAGGCCTGCCTTCATCAGTATCGCAATACTGAATCAGTAAGTCGTCATTTAAATAGGCTCGTATAAGCGTACCCTGACTGTATTCGGAGACCTCAATGCGTACATGTTTCAGGCTCAACCCTGCAGGTATGGCATCACCTCCAAGTCCATACTCCTGCCCATCTACTCTTTTTCGCAGTGAAAACAACAGGTCGCCCTGGTCCACGATCTGCAGCCGGTAGCCGTTTGCAGGATCATCGGCACTGGGAGACTCATCCTCCACTCTGAACCAGACACTGCCATTCGATACTGAGCCGCTTCCATAGGACCAGTCGAAATCAACTGAATAATTACTCCACGATGTGTTACCGAAGGCAATTCCTATCCAGGGATGTGTCGTTGTAGGTGACCCGGTTGACAATAGCGCACCTGAACCGGCATCCCAATTACCGCCGACTACCGTCCAGCCATCGTAGTTGCCATCGGAGAAGTCATCCGTAAATGGAAGTGTAATGTCATCGATAAAATTCCATCCTGAATTATTGCTTATATTATCTGAATTATAAGCGTTAAACGTTGCCCCTCCGGTAGCGCTCATATCTTCGAGTTGAACATAATGAGCGTCGACTATGCCGCTGGTTTTAACAATTATTGCTTGAGTGCCCTGTACATCAGAATGAATCGATATTTTTTCACTGTTTGTTCCTGTCGCGGTGAAAACACCTCCGACTATAAGAGCCTGGCCGCTGTCGAAGGAGTAGTCATAGCCAGCAGAGAGTGTCAGATTTGTGATCGTACCGTAGCCGTCATCTTCAGTGATCCTTCCGTTGCCGTAGAATGTAACATCATGCGCGACGACACCGGTGCCTGAAAATCGAAGTTCTGATGTACTGGATGTGTTTGAAAATTCAATATTATGTAATGTCTGATTTCCGGCTATTCTCAAACTTGCGTTGGTTCCAGTGATATCGATAATAGATGTTCCTGCATCCAGTGTCAGGTCAGTTCCGGGCATAATCCATGCACAGTCATTATTGATGGTGCAGGTTATAACCGATGCACCGAGAGAAAGCATTCGTGGATGAGAATAGTCTCCATTGAATTTTTCACATATGATAGAGTGGCTATTTGTATTCAGTGTTCCTCGTATATGATGAATCCAATAAACAACATGTAGTTCGTCCTGCAATGTCCAGCCGCCAGGGCCGTCGAACATAAGATTGGCATTTATCTGATGACCAGCCATTGTCAGGGTTTCATCCATTGACCAGGATCTCATATAGGTGCCACCGTAATATGTAAATGACATATCCGGTACAAGCGTCAGAGAGCCATAAATGAACAAATCAGTATCGCCGGCTAATGTCGGATTATTGGTGACACCTGTCCAATCCATATCATGACAAATGGCATCTATATTTATGGTAACCGTCGCATCAGATTCCGGAAAAGAGTTCTCATCGAATATTGCACTGTGCGATGAATCCGGCACACCGATTCCCCCCGGTCCTCCACTGTATGCGGACCAGTGATTTCTGTCGTCCCAATTACCTGAGCCACCGATCCAGTAATAATTTTCTCCTGGAGATGTGCCTTTTACACAACGAATAGAAAAGCCATACCCTTTGTTATAGCCGTTTCTGGCAATCAATGAAGTGTTATAATCCAAATCACGATGCCATGCACTGCTATTTTCTAATTCAGAGGCAGTCCAAAAAAAGCCATTTAAAGTTAGACTTTGAAAAGTGCCATTATCATATTCCCTGTATCCGCTCGGCAAACCGGTAAACCCACTGCTGTTTGTTCCGTTTCCATCTTCGTACCAACCACTTTCCGCCTTTAAATCATCGCTTTCATCGAACCCGCGGTTATCCACTCCGTCCACCTCTGACGGACTCATGCCAAGGTAAAGCTCAAGTTGTTTCCATTCAGCATCAGTAGGGACATGCCAGCCGGCAGGTGCTATATTACGATTATCATTCACTGCGTACCAATTATAAAGTCTGCCGTATGTATGTAAATTATTCTCGTCATTAGCATAAATACCTGCAGCTCCACTCTGCAGACCAATCCACTCATTGTTGTCAATAATCGTTTGCAATGAATCACCGTTTTGATACTTCACAGTTTTCAAATTCTCTGCCATCCAAACCTGATTGCCTATGAGCACCCAATTATAACAGGCACTGTCCCGATTGTCCAAAAATACACCGGAACTTCCGCTAAAGTTATCACTGTAGATAGCAAACACTGCATCACTCTGATCTACAGGTGAACCATCGAGGTCACTGACTTTTACAAGACATGTCGTCGAGGGCGCATCCGGTACAGTCCAAGGATAACTACCGTTATCTGTCACATTTGACTCCTGCGATAGCCAGGTTGCACCATTATCTGTGGAATATTCAATGTCAACGGTGCCGCTGGTACCGCTGGAGCTCCAGGTAATTGTCTGCTGACTACCTACTTCCCAGGTCTCACCCCCATTTGGCGAACTAATAGCTATTTCAGCATCAACATTTTTTACACATCGAATAGAAAACCCATATTGATAATTATTATTATCACGATTGATCTGGGCAGTGAGGCCTAATCCTCGTGCCCATAAATCTGATGCAGTCCAGAAATGAGTAAAAATACCCATCTGAAGAAAAGTACCATCAGTATCTAAACGGTATCCACTCGGCAAAGCAGAAAAACCACTCTCATTTGTACCTCCCCAGTCTAAAATTCCTGTTTGTTTTAGCTTTTGTCCTTCAGTTGTACCACGCCAATCTTGTGCATCTGCTTGCGCTTGAGTCATCCCTAAATATTGCTCGAGGATTTTCCATTCCTCATCAGTCGGAACATGCCATCCCACAGGTGCAATATTTCGACTGTCACTAGCTGCGTGCCAATTATATAACCTTCCATGTTCATCGACATTGTTTTCATCATTATTATAATTACAATAGGCTGCTTGAGTAAGTCCAGTCCATGCGACCATATCTGATACATTTTGCATCATATCACCGTTCTGAAACTCTATCGCCTTTAGGTTTCCAGCCATCCAGATTTGAGTTCCGATGCGTACCCATTTATAACATGTAGTGTCTCGATTATCCAGGAACACTCCGGAATCGCCAGTAAAGTCATCACTATAGATAAAAAACCACTAGTGTCCGGTTAAAGTTTGAAAAAATGAGTACTGCGGGTCAGGCACTTTAACAGGAAGTTTATGTGTTACATTCAAGAC
>JAFGRY010000045.1 GCA_016934955.1 bacterium
ATTCCGAAGATTCCCGTTCTCCTTGACTTGCATGTGTTAAGCACGCCGCCAGCGTTCGTCCTGAGCCAGGATCAAACTCTCCGTTGTACATATGTTAACGCTGTTTTTTTGATACTAAGTCTTGTTAATATCAAGGGCCGTGCACGCGAAATTATCAAAGAACATTGTGAAAACTGCCATTCTTAACAGACTATAAATATAAACTCTTAATCACTCAATGTCAAGAAAAAAATTTCAAAATCCAAAATCTTTTTCTTTATTTACACATCTGTTGGAAAGCCTTATAATATAAATGATTCATTTCTCAAAGTCAAGATTTTTTTATCAAAAATCTATCTTTTTCAGGCTCGCCGGGCAGTTGTCAAAGAGAACGTTAATATACATTGCCCTGATTGAAATGTCAAGCCCAAAGTTGCAATTTTATGCAGAATTTTCAGAAACTAACGTATTATTCGACATCCTGCCCTCCCGGACTGCGGGTCGAGGCGGTAGAGCCCCGCACCCACGGCCGATCACGGCCGCTTCCCCGCCCTACTTTACCAGTGCGGCCATGTCTCTCACCGCGGCCTCCATGCCGATCCAGAGCGATCTCCCGATCACACTGCCGCCGACATTGATCTCTTCCACGGCTTCCACCGCTGCGATATCAGCGACATTCTGGTAGGTAATTCCCTGACTGACGGAAACTCCCAGACCGAGTTTCGCCGCCGCGAGCGCGACCATTTTCAGGTTCTCGAGCGCATCGGACTTCTCACTCAGGCTTGCGGCCGCGGCATAAGAGCCGAGGTGCAGTTCAACATAGTCAGCGCCCGCCTTGGCGGCCGCCTTGATCTGCAGGATCTCCGGCGCGGTGAGAACACTGACGATAATGTCCTGGGACCTGATTCCCTCGATCATCTGCGCCGCCTGGTCCTGATGGCCCAGAATGTCGAGAGGATCATTCCCGCTTTCATGCGAGTCTCTTCCGCTCATCAGGGTGATCATATCGGGCCTCACCGAGAGCGCCGCATTGACGAGACGGTCCTCCGCCGCCACCTGAACGTTCAGATGTGTCGTCACCACCTCTTTCAACACTCTCAAATCACGTTCGCTGATGCTGGTGAATCCCTTTCGAATCGCGCAGACGATCCCGTCACACCCCCCCAGCTCCGCGTATACGGCCGCCTTCACCGGATCAGCTTCCGTAGCGCACCCTCCATTTCTCAGCAGGGCGACCTGTTCGACATGTATCCCCAGTCGGGCCATGTTTCCTCCTTCCTATTCGCTCACCAGTTCTGAAACACGACTGAAAACGAATCCTTCCTGTTTCAATCGCGGAATTTCCTCCTGCAGCACTCGCAGGGTGGCCGCCCGGCAATGCCCTATGGCCACCGCGACACCATGTGCCGCCGCTCTTCGCTTCAGGGCGTCCAGCATCGCCCGAATCGATTCCTGCGAGTCTTCCGAGTCAAGAAAGATATGCCGTTCCGTACAGGGCAGTCCAATTTCTTCAGCCACCCTGCAGGCAACGGTTGTCGAGGCCGTTCTGCTGTCGACAAAATAGAGGCCCCGCGCATGTATTTCCTGCAGCACTTCCATGATGGTCGCCCGGTGTGATGTCACCTTTGATCCCATGTGATTATTGACACCCGCGGCGTGGGGCACCTCCTGCAGAGCCTTTGCGATCCTGTTTCGTATTTCCGACTGGCTCATCCCCGTTTTTATAATATAGCCGTCATCCCGAACGACCAGATTGAACGGTTCCATCGGCATGTGCAGCAGAATCTCGGCCCCTCCGGCGGCAAGCTGCCCGGCTACGAATCTGCATCTGGCGGTCCCTGGAATCACAGAGGCGGTGAACGGGATCCCGAGCCGCAGAAACGCCTCTTCCCGTTCTCCCCACACACTGCCGAAATCATCGATAATCAGCGCGATACGGCCGGTAACGTCTGTCCCGGCCGGGGCACCGATCAGCCTGAGAACGAGCAGGCAGGAATCCTGCCATCCCAGCGAGAGCTGCAGCGTACCGTTCAACGGGTTGCTGTCCGCGCCGATAATGCCGGCATTCAGAGAATCGAGTCCCCGCTTGATTGCCAGGTGGGCAGACGGCAGCGGCATCCCTGAAGGCAGCGCGATGTCCCACTGCTCAACACCGGCCCGGGTGTTCCGGACCGCCTTCCTGCGCAGGGAATGGGCGTCCAGCACGGAGTCGACCGTTGATCTCAGTTCCTGAAGATGCGCTCCGGTGTACGGCGGGGGCGCCGGGCTGTTCATTGCCGGTTCCTGCCATACCAGCCAGCGGATCGCCACCATCACGCCGATAAGAATCAGGCCGGTGAGCAGCGGCAGTTCATATGACACTGCCTGAGAACGCTTCTGAAGCGGATCACGGTTCTGCACCGGCTAACCTCCGAACGCCGCTTTCAGACGGCTCCAGCTTGTGCGTCCGCTGATCCCGTTGTCCCGCCAGCGGTAGATGCTCCACTCGCCGCGACTGTCCGGGCTGAGATAGTACACCGCCAGCCCTTCAAAGACCGAATCCACTCCCGCCTGGGTATGATCCAGTTCCAGGTGATATGACGCGCTGTAAATCGCCTCATCAGATCCGTATAACTCCCACTCCTCATCGCTGAACAGCAGGTAGCAGGTGTTGCCCCCCGGAATGAGAGAAAACACCTGCCGCATGACCGCCTCTTCATTGATCAGCGACCATCCCTGAAAAAGGCCGCCGTACTCGGCAGCGACCTCGGGATCGGGTTCAAAGAAAAAATCGGCGGTGTTCCAGGAAGAGTCGGGAAGGCAGCGGATATAATTTTCCGTGTTCTTTTCATAGACCGCGTTTTGCAGATTGAGAATGACCTGTTCCGGGGTGAGGGGGACGATCCAGTTGGACTGCGCCGTATCCGGCGGCTCCGGATCACGGGTGGAAAAAAGGTCACATGCGAAGCAGAGCGGCAGCAGGACGGGAATGAGGTGTCTGGCCGTCACGATACACCGTACGCTGCGCGAAGTGATGCCGTCTGCCGGTACACCGACTCCAGGAGACCGCGTCCGTTCCCGGTCAGGCTGATTTCTCTGCGCCGCATGACGATATCGGCGGTTGCCAGCGCCTTGTCCAGTTCATAGGGCCGCCCGGCACCGTCGCCTTGCCAGGTAAAAGAAGGAATAAATTTGGGGGGGAACCCGCCGGAGAAGATATTGCAGCAGACACCGATCACCGTACCGGTGTTCAGCCGGGTGCCGATCGCTGTTTTGGAGTGATCGCCCATCAGCAGACCGAATGATCGCAACCCTGTATCCACGTCCCGGCCGTTGATAACGGCCCTGACCGGAGAATAGTTGTTTTTCAGATCGGAATTTGTTGTATTCGCTCCCAGGTTTATCCACTCTCCCAGAAAGGCGCCTCCCAGATAGCCGTCGTGCTGCTTACTGGTGTATCCCTGGATGACGGCATTGCCCACCTCTCCGCCGATCCGGCACACCGGACCCAAGGATACCGGGCCGGTAATGCGGGCGCCCGGCCTGATGATCGATCCCGGGCCGATATAGACGGGTCCGCTGATCACCGTATTGGCCGAAACAGTGACATCTTCAGCGATCCAGACCGGACCGTCCCCGGCATCGATGACCGACCCCGGTTTTACCACACTGCCCCTCGCGATTCTGATGCGGCCCGGGTCTGCCAGATGCACTCCCTCCATCACCGTCCCTTCGATTCCGGCCCCGCCCATGCGGGTAAAATCCGCCTCCAGCTGTCTCCGGTTGTCCGTTAAATAATCCCAGCAGTATCGGGCAAGATCGATGGACACGGACCGTTCCGGGAAATCCCCCCAGTCGGCGGCCGTGACCGGGCCGCCCCGCTCACACCCCCGTTTCCGCAGATCGACAGCGCTGCACCGCACCGCAGCGACACGGTCACCCGCTCTGTACACGATCCCGCCGCCCTCCGGATCAACCGCTTCCGCCAGTGTTTCAACGTCACGGACGCTCCCGTTCAGCAGCAGCAGTTCCTCCCCCTCGACCCGGTTGACAGGCACCCCGGGATTCCGTTCCTGCAGATCCGCGGCCAGTTCCTCACGGCAGAAAAATGAAACGGTGCTTCCGGGATACAGGGCGGCGAGTCTGTCAGCGACCCGCATCATCCCGTATCGCAGCTCATACACCGGACGGGTAAGTGTCAGCGGAAAAAACTGATGGAATGCATCATCCTCGAATATGCACAGCTGCAGCAAAAGCCCCACCTCCTTGCAAGAGGGATCGTTCGGGAACACAAAGGCGCCGGGCCTGCACTCACCGGCGCCCTGAAAATCGCTTATCTGGTCACTCGCCGGAGTCTTTCCCGCCGGCGGTTTCCTGCTCTTCATCAGCGGGTGTTTCCGCGGCGTCGAGATCTTCGAGATTCTCCTCTTCCTCATCCTTGCGCACCAGCAGATTATCATCTTCTTTGATCTTCTTGAGAATGAGGAAAATCAGCGCCTGGCCCGTGTTGAACACCGCCAGAGGATAGGCGATGACGACACCGCCGATAACAATCATGAACAGGGCGGTTATCCAGGCGGCGATCATCCCCGGCAGCGGCAGCGTCTGGGAGAAAAAGCCGCCGGTAAAAAAGATATATCCGGCTGCCTGTCCCAGCAGCACTTTCAGCCATACGACCAGGGGATAGACGGCATTCTGCACCAGGTATGAGGCCTGGTAGGTGATGTCCCCGTACCTGCTCCCCATGCCCCTGATGAGAATCGCATTCATCACCTGCCATACCAGTTTTGCCGCAAAGGCAAAAACGACGAACCCGGCGGCCGCCACCGCCAGCAGGAGCAGTTCATACAGCACCAGCCGCCACGGCTGTCCGTGGAGCAGGGCGAAACTCTGGAATATTCCTTCGAACGCATCGTCATCGGTTGTCGCGATTACCGCCGGAGCGATCAGCAGGGAGACGGCAAAGGCCAGCGCAATGAATACAAGAAAGAATGAGATGCCGTACCAGAGAAGGGTGAAGAGAGCTATGCCGATCTCCCCGGCCCAGGGTATTCGTCCGAGCAGTCCGACCACATACCCCCCCAGGGTAACGAGACCGAACATGACGGCCAGGGTGAGAGGCGACGATATAACGGCGCCGCCCTTCTTTTTAAGGGCGAACCGCATCGCCGCGCGCCAGGTGTAGACGACATGTCCCTTCAGCTCCATATAGGATGCCCGGGCCACCGCTGTCGCGGCCGCGAGCCACCAGTAGAAAACGAACAGAACCGCGGCAAAAGCGATCAGCTTGCTGTAAAAGGGCGAGACCGCACTGAACGCGCTCGGGAACAGACCGTAGCGGGCCCAGACGACCCCGGGATCTTCTCCGGCCGAGAACAGACTGAGATAGGTAAGTACCAGATACCCGGCATATCCGATGCCCAGACCGTACAGCTGAAGCCAGATTCGCTGCGGATGAAACGCCACCCTGGCAGACCTGAAAATATCACGGTAATTGAAATGCAAGGATGTCATGGCTGTTCCTCCTGATTACACGATGATAATAATAATAAATAGATAAAATCAGATATCACAATATTGAAAATTCTCCGCGAAAAGTCAACGGAAAACTCGGGCGTCAGGGGCTTCCGGAATAAAAAAATATCCCTTCACTGCCGCCTGCCGGCATGGGGGAAAAAAAGACCGGCATTCCTGAGAATGCCGGTTAAAACAGGGACAGACCCGCGATTAGAGATCGAGATCCGCGGGGGTGATCAGGATCCCGGTGAGCTGGAGCAGGGAAAGCTCATCCAGCTTCGCCGTGAATTTATAGGTTTGCAGCCTGGTCCGCGACCGTACAAGATTGAGCTGCGCCTCCCGGAACTGAGTGGATGTGACCTGGCCAAGCTGGTAGAGATCCCGCGTACGCTGAAAATTCAGCTCCGCCGCTTCGAGATTCTCCTTCTCGAGATCGAGCACCAGCCTGCTGTTCCTGTACGCCTCGTACGCGTTGACAACCTGTGTCTCAAGATTGTTCTCGGCGTATGTTTCCAGCAGGGCGCGGTTTTCATGCTCCAGCACCGCGCTCTCCCGGGCCAGCCTGAGCCGGCCGCCGTTAAAGAGCGTCCAGCTGATGCTGATACCGCCCCGAACCGTCTTGTTCAGGTTGTCGAAACCCACTGAAACATCAGGATCTGAACGGCTGTACCCGAGAGACCCTGTCAGGTCTATCTGCGGCCAGAGATTCGCGGCCGCGGAACCGGCACTGTATTTCGCCTGTTTTGTCTGCTCCTGTGTGATCAGGTAGAGAACGTTCTGTTCCCTGGCCCTGGAAATCAGGTCGGGAAGCGCTGCAAGCTCCCGGTAGGCGACGTCTGTATCCACGGTAAAGGCATACGCCAGCTCCCGGCCGAGCAGCAGGTTCAGGGTGCGGGAGGACTGTTCCCAGACAAGCCGGGCTTCCACCACCGTCACGCTGTCGGTGTTCACATCGACCCTGGCGGCGAGAACGTCGACTGCTCCCGCCCGGCCGTATGATGAACGCTCTTCGGCCCTTCGCAGACGCTCCCGGCTGATGACCAGCGCTTCCTTCGCGATGTTCAGCGTTTCAAACGACGATGCGGCGCCGTAGTAGGCGTCACTCACCGCCATGATGGTGTTCTCAATATCCGCCCTGGCGCTCAGATATCCTATTTTCCCGGCGGAACGCGCCGCTTTCATATCGTAGACCGTTCCGAACCCGTCGAAAAGCGTATAGGAGAGGGATGCGCCCGCACTGGTCGTGGTGGCGGCCCCGAGAAGCTCCGAGTCCTGATAATCGGCGCCGCCGCTGATGGAAAGCCGCGGCATCAGCCCCGCCTTTCCCGCCGAGGCGGTATTACCGGCAATGCGTGCGTCGTTCCGCGCCACCGCCACATTGGGGTTCCGCAGCAGGGCGGCGGAAACCGCTTTCTCGAGCGTCAGCGAATCCTGCGCCCGCAGACCGGACAGTGTCAGCAGGAGAGCACCGGTTATGGTCACTATCTGTTTCATGCCTGTTCCTCCCCGTCATCACAATGGCCGGAATAGGTATCCAGAAATCGTTCTTCGCGCACCGCCGGCTCCACGGACTCGGCAGTGATGTTTTTTCTTCCCAGCAGCCCGGCGAACCACTGGCGGCCGTGGTTGGTCACGCTCAGTATGCCCGGAAGCACCAGCAGGGTCAGCAGCGTACCGAACACCAGCCCGTAGGCCACCGAGATCGCCATTGGAGAGAGAAACTGCGCCTGATGGCTTTTCATGAAGACCAGCGGCCCCAGTCCGGCGATAGTCGTCAGCGATGTCAGCAGTACCGGCCGGAACCGTGACCTCCCTGTTTCGTAGAGGGCTTTGGCGAATTCCTCGCCGTTTTTCAGACGTAAATTGAGACTGGAAATCAGCACCAGGGAGTCATTGACGACGATGCCGATCAGTGCGATGGCGCCGAACCAGGATAAGATGGACACGATATAGCCCTGCAGATAGTGCCCCCAGAGCACCCCGATGAGACTGAACGGGATCAGGAGGAATACGATACCCGCCTGCAAAAACGATCTGAAAGTAATGGTGACAATGAGAAACATCACCAGAAGAATAGCGGGCACGGTTGTCATGATCGATTTCATCGTCTTCTCGTTTTCGCGGCTCTGCCCCTCAAAAAGAAAGCTGATATCCGGATAGCGGGACTTGATATCGGGCAGAATATCGCTCCTGATCTGACTGAGCAGAGCAGGTACCGACGCTTTCGGATCGGTAACGTCGGCTTCCACTTTCACCACCCGCTGGGCGTCGATGTGATTGACGGCCATGACGCCCCGTTCGATGGTAAAATCGGCGATCTGGCTGAGGGGGTATTCCTCTCCGCCGGGAAAACGGATGCGCATCGATTCGAGATTCTCCAGGGTTGTCCTGTCGGTTTCATCGTACCGCACCCAGATCTTCACTTCATCGATGCCCCGAAGAAGACGCTGGGCCTCACCCCCGAAAAATCCGGACCGCACCTGGCTGAGCACCTCGGCGGTTGTCAGTCCCATGGCGAATGCTTTTTCTTTCAGAGAGATGCTCACCTCCCGCAGCCCCGGCGGGTCGTCATCCACGATATCCCGCAGCAGATCGATGTTCGCAAGTTCGCTTTTCAGTTCTTCGGTTGCCGACCGGAGCTGATCCAGCTCGTTCGACGCCAGTGCGATCGAGACGGGCTTGCCCCACATGACACCGCCGCCGAACTCCAGTTTTTCAGCGCCGGGCACGGTGCCCACCATCTGCCGCAGGCGGTTGGTGATCTCCCGGGAATCCCATTTTCTTTTTTCGCTTGAGACGAGGGTGATCTGAAGACTCCCCTGATGGGTGCCGCCGCCTACACGCCGTGACTGGGAAAGCACGATATCGATATCCTGCCGGGTTTCATCCCGGTAAACATCATTGATCCGCCAGACCACCGGTTCCATGGAGGCGAGCAGACTGTCGGTAACGGCGGCCGGAGTGCCCGCCGGCATTTCCAGCATTACAGCCGTGTTGCGGCCTTCGATGTTGGGAAAGAACGTGGTCTTGAGAATGCCGCCGCGCATCGCTCCCAGAGTGATGATCATAATCGCCACGGGTACCGACACGGCGACGTACGGGTGCTTCAGCGTATAGCGCAGCACCGGCGCGTACATGCGATCCCGGGCAAAATGCATCCACGACTCCACCCAGCGGTCGAGCCGGCTCGGTTTCTTGCTCGAGCAGAGCGCTTTGGAATGGGCGATGTGGCCGGGCAGCACGAACGCGGCCTCAACAAGGGAGATGAGCAATGCCGCCACAACGACAAAGGCGAGATCGCGGGTGCGGTCGCCCATGCCCCCTTGAACGAAGAAAAACGTGAGAAAAATGACCACCGTGGTCGATACCGACGCCAGCACCGAGGGGAGCACTTCAAACGACCCTTTCAGGGCCGCATCAACGGGTTTCGCCCCCCGTTCGAAGTGCTGGTAAATATTCTCCGCGATGACGATACCGTCGTCCACCAGTATTCCCAGCACCAGAATCATACCCAGCAGGGACATGACGTTGATGGTCATTCCGTAGAGCGGAGCCAGCATCACCATGCCGGCGAACGACACCGGTATGCCGAGGGCGACCCAGAACGACATGCGGGGATTCAGCGAGAGTGAAAGAAAGAGCACTACCAGCACGACGCCCAGGATCATGTTGCTGGTCATGAGATCGATACGTTCATTGATGATTTCACTGCCGTCCCGAACCACGTAGGCCTGCACATCGGTGTGGGTGCTGTTGTACCGGTCGACATACTCCCGCACCACCGATGTCACGTGAAAGAGATCCTCCTGGTTCGTATTCTGCACGGTCACCAGGACCGCGGGTTCTCCATTGTGATACACTCTGTTCGGATCTTCGGACCAGCGGTCCTTGAGGTCGGCCACATCACCCAGACGGACGATGGTGCCGTCAGGCGTCGCTCTCACGACATGACGGGCGAGTTCCGCCGCGCGGTATCCCTTCTCATTGGCCCGAATGAGAAACTCCTCCCGTTTCCCCTTTATCTTGCCGCCGGTGATTTTAATGTTACCCTGGCGGACGGCGGTTTCGATCTCGGTGAAGGTCAGGCCGTAGGCGCGCATGTCCCGTTCCCGTACGCTCACCTCGATCTCCTCAGCGGGAAATCCGGAAAGGGCGACCTTGGACACTCCTTCCGACGAGAGCAGGGCACGCTCCGCTCTTCTTCCCTCCTGTTTCAGGGTTGCCAGGTCCACGTCACCCGCAAGCACAAAATCGATGGCAAAATTTCTCGGTTCCTGCCGGTAAATGGTGATTCTTTCCATCCCCGCCGGAAACGTGCTGACCTGGTTGACCGCGTCTTTCACATCCTGTATCACGATATGGATATCATAATCCATGAGCACGGTCACGGTGATGCTGCAGCTGTTTTCCCGGGAGACCGATTCAACCCGTTCGATGCCGGTGACGCCCTTGAGATTGTCCTCGATCTTCAGCACGATCGCCTCTTCGATCTCCTCCGGCGAGGCGCCTGGGTAGGAGGCGTTGATCATGATCATGCGGCTGGGAATCAGCGGGAAAAACGTTGTTTTGAGCTGGGTAAAGCCCACCCAGCCGAAAAGAAAGATGGCGACAAGCACGACATTGCCGAGAATGGGATATTTGATGAATGCCCGTATTGCGTTTTTCATCTATCGCTCCCCCTGCCGTTTTTCCGCAGCCTGCCCCGCGCCATTCCCCTTTCCCTCGCCCGGTTCCGGTGCGTCATCGTTCTGCAGGTCAAAAGGCATGCCTGGATAGGCGCCGACGATCTTTTCCGCCAGCACTCTCTGACCATCCTCCAGTCCCTGCACGATAACCTGATCGCCGGTCTCGGCCGTGACCGTTACCGGCGTCAACACCAGCGCCCCGGTCTCGACCGTGTAGACACGATTGTTTTTCTCCAGGACCGTTTTGGGCAGCATGAACGCACGGTCGATTGCCGGCGCAGCGATCGCGGCGGACATATAGAGACCGTCTTTCAGCCGGTTGTCCCGGCTCTCGATATAGACACGGAACGTCTGGGAGGAGGGTTCCAGCACCGTATTGATTCTCGTCACCACTCCCGCAAATGCTCCCCCGATATCCTCCGAGTGCAGAACCGCTTTCTGGCCCACAGCGAGCCGTTTCAGCTCTATCGGTGTCGCCGCGGCCTCCATCTCGAAGTGACCTGAGCCGGTGAAGGTGGCCACACGGGTGCCGCTGCGGATCAGTGTTCCGGGATTGATGTCGGCATCCGTAACCACCCCGTCAAAGGGGGCGGCGATCCGGTATTTCGCCAGCGTCTCCTCCATCGACTTCACCGAGTAATACTGTGTATATATATTGCGGGAGGCAATGTAGTATCGTTCGGTCGCCGAAACGGGATCCGGCAGCGGGACCAGGGGCTTCTGGAGGTCGAAGGACTCGAGATACGCCTGCCAGGCAGGAACACTGCCCGGATAATCGATGGTGAGGTCGGGAATGAGCTGTGTGATCTGATTCAGAAGGCTGCTTTTCTGGGCCAGGACGGTATTGCGATACACCCGGTCGTCGATGTGCAGCAGCAGTTCGCCGGCCGCGTAGCGGTGCCCCGTCTTCAGCCGCTTTTCAGTATCGAGCAGCAGGCCGGTTACCTCGGCATACAGCTCGGCCCGGTTATAGGCGGTGAGCGGCCCGTACAGGGTGACCGGAGCCGGAATGCTCCCGTTCACAACCTCATAGGTTTTGATGCTCTTCTGCCGTGCGGCTTCCGGCCGTTTCCGAGCAGGTTCTTTCTGGTTGCTCAGCACGGTGCTGATGACCAGCGCCGTCAGGAGAATCGCCGGCACCAGCAGCATCTGTTTGTATTTTTTCTGCATTCTTCCTCCGCTGTTGGTATATGCTCTCTTCGTTGCTCTCTTGTATTATAGGACGGGGAGGTCGACAACCGCTTTGACCCGTTCTCCCGTTTTGCTCGTAATGTGCAGACTCCCGCCATGCACCTCCGCGATCCGTTTGGCGAGGCTCAGGCCCAGCCCGTAGCCGCCGCTGCTTTTCGCCCGTGATTTATCCACCCGGTAAAAAGGCTCGAAAATAAAGGGCAGATCCTTCTCCGGGATCTCCTCTCCCTGATTGCAGATAACGATACGCACCGACTCCCCAGTGAGAGCGCCGTCGATGATGACCGGTTCCCCGTCGGCAAAGGAGTACTTCAGTCCGTTTTTGATCAGGTTCGAAAACAGTATCTTCAGCTGACGCTCGTTGCCGTTGACCACGGCCTCGGGCAGCGCGGCAATCTCTATCCCCGGCCGTATGGCTGCGAGTGCCCCGGCGGTTTCACGGATAAGCCCGGCGAGATGGACGGGCGCAAACTCCTGTCTGCCATGGGGGGAAGCCATTCGCTCGGATTCCAGTATTTCCGTTATCATCGTTTCCATCTCATGAATATCCGCCGCTATCTCGGATTGTTCCGGACACTGGTCCATCATGGCGAGAGACAGTTTCACCCGCGTCAGCGGCGACCGCAGTTCATGGCTCACATCCAGCAGCAGCCTGTCCCGGGCCTTGAGCATTTCGTCGATTCGTTTTGCCATCGCACCGAAGGAGTGTATGAGGGTTCCCAGTTCATCATTTCGTTTCGTGGACAGGGATACGTCGAAATCGCCTTCCGACAAAGAATGGACGCCGCGGTGCAGTATACGCAGCGGCTGGAGCAGGTGACGGACCGCGCCGTACACCAGAAGAATCACCGCCACGGCAACCAGGCCGCTGAGCAGCAGGGTGCTTTCCGCGGCTTTGATCATTTCGTCCCCCGCGGCGGTAATCGCGACCAGGAACCTGCCTTCACCGGCCGGCAGAGAGACCAGGAGACCCTTGTCAAACCCGGCCCTGATGGTCGTATCGGCGGGATAAACGGGAATGTCGACCTCTTCGGGATGCGGCATGTCGCCGCGGCTCTTCCAGCTGAAACCGGGGGCGAAATAATGGATGTTCACGCCCAGGCTGTCGCATAGGGCTCTCGCTGCGGCTGTATCAGGCGGAGCGCCGATCCGTTCGGCGATGAACTGAGCGGTGGTTACCGCCATCAACTGCACAGCGGGAAACTTTGCGTCCCGAATGAACCGGTCGTGAATGCCCTTCATCGCCCATGAGTAGACAGCCAGGGCCGCCAGAAAGATCAGCAGTATTTTCGCGAACAGCGAGGATTGTATTTTAGCGATCATGGATGGTCTCCCCCCCGCCGATGAACATATATCCGCTGCCCCTCACCGTCTTGATGTAGCGGGGGTGAGCGGGATCGTCCTCCAGTTTTTGCCGGAGCCTGCTCACCAGCACATCGATGGAGCGGTCGAAGGCATCCCATTCGACCCCCCGCAGCAGATCCAGCAGCCGGTCCCGGGGAACGATATGAAATTGCCGGTCCGCCAGAATCGCCAGCAGTCTGAATTCAAGGTGGGTGAGCCCTGCCTCTTTGCCGGCAATGGTCACGCGTTCACTGCGGGCATCTATCACCAGATCACCGAAAACCGCCGCACCCTCCCTGACGGTATCGGGCAGGGAGCCCCGCCGCAGCACGGTCTGAATGCGTGCCACCAGTTCCCGGGGCTCAAACGGCTTGGGCAGATAATCGTCGGCGCCCAGTTCAAGGCCCACGATCCTGTCAGCCACATCGCCCCTGGCAGTGAGCATGATCACGGGCACCTGCGTGCTGCCACGCAGCCGGCGAAGCACCTCGAAGCCGTCCATATCGGGAAGCATGACATCGAGGATGACAAGATCATACGCTGTTTGTTCCAGCCGCTTGAGAGCGTCCGCCGGATGCACGGCAGCGTCCGCTGTATAGTCGAACTGGTTCAAATACCGTACGAGACGCTGTCCCAGCGCGCTGTCATCATCGATTATCAGCAGTCTTGCTTTTGACATACCTGTCCCTCTGTTCTATCGTATCGTGTCAATATAGAAAGATAATCTTGCAGAAACATGTCAGGTGTGTAACGATTTGTAACAGTGCGGGAAAAGCGGTATCAGTGCTGACGAAGCTGCAGTCGCAGGAAATTCAGCGCGGAGAGCGCGAAACAGTGCTTGTTTCCTTCCCGTTCATGACGGGAATGGTAGCGCATGACGTTCGTTCCCCCGCTGTCGGCGTACCCGATGCAGACCAGTCCCACCGGCTTGCCGGCTGCTGCGCCTCCCGGGCCGGCGATACCGGTGACTCCAAGACCGATGTCGCTGCTGCTGCGGCTGCGCACTCCCGCGGCGAGGGCGGCAGCGGTCTCTTCACTCACGGCGCCGTGCCGTTCCAGGATCGCCGGATCGACGTGCAGATCGCTGATTTTCGCCTCGTTACTGTAGACGACGTACCCCCGGCTGAACCAGCGGGAGCTGCCCGGAATATTGGTCAGCAGGTGGGAGATCAGGCCGCCGGTGCACGATTCGGCGGTCGCCAGCGACAGGCCCCGCCCGAGCAGCAGATCCGCAACCGCCGAGGCGAGCGTCTCATCCCCTGACCCGTACACCGCCTCTCCGGCCCGCTCACGCAGATAGCGTTCCGCCTCCGCCAGGGAAGCACGATCCTCATCCCCTCTGTCACCGCCGGCCATGCGGACAAGCCGCATATCGACACCGCAGATCCGGGGAAGAAAGGCGAGCCTGATATCAGGGAACCGTTCGAGGAACCCTCGTACCCGCTCATACAATGCCGATTCGGAAATACCGAAGGTCCTCAGGGTCAGGGTCAGGGGCGGCAGTGCGGACGCATCGCCTGAAATTCTCGGCACTACCTCATCATCCATGAGTGCGCGCATCTCCCCGGGGACACCGGGGAGAAAGTAGTAACTGGTGTCAGCGAATCTGACATGCATCCCGGGTGCCGTCCCCCGCCTGTTGGCGAGCACTTCCGCGCCCTCAATTATTTCCGCCTGGGAACGGTTGGAAGAAGCGACGGGCACGCCGGCCCTGCTGAAACGACGCTGGATATCCTCCCAGATGTCCTCGCGGAAAGCGAACGACCGCTGAAAGAAATCGGCCGCCGTCTTTTTCGTAATGTCATCGTGGGTCGGGCCCAGGCCTCCGGTAACGACCACCACCGTGTTTCCCGCTGCCGCTTCAAGAGCGGCCCTGATCCGTTCGGGAGCATCACCGACCGACGTGATGGACACCGTCTCACAGCCGGCGTCAAAAAGCCGGGCGGCGATATAGGATCCGTTCGTATCCGTCGTGAGTCCTGTTATCAGCTCATCCCCGATGGTAATGACGGCGGCTTTTTTCACCCTGTTCCTCCTGTCACTGCACCGCAGACCAGTCGCACGGCAAGGCCCGCCATCACCCCGGCGGCAAGATCATCGGCCATGACGCCCCAGCCGCGGGGAAGCCGCTGCAGACGGTCGACCGGAAAGGGTTTGCGAATATCGAATATTCTGAAAAGAATCACAGCGGCGACCAGCCAGAGAACGGAGGCCCGGCCGCTGATGAACAGCATCGCCGTCCAGGTACCGACCATTTCATCGATGACGATAATGGAAGCATCATGTCCGGCAGACTTTTCGACTTCCGTGGAGACGGCGACACCAATGAAGAAAACCCCGGCGACAGCGGCGGCAAGCACCGGCCCGCGAAATCCGGGCAGCATGATCACCAGGGCCGCCGCCAGCAAAGAACCGGCGGTTCCCGGCGCGACCGGGCAGTAGCCGCTGCCGGCTCCGGTCGCGAGAAAGCGGAAGAGACCATTCTTCATGATTCCGCTCTCAGGAATCTGATGTCTGAAATATACGCAGGACTTCTGAGATGAGCTCCCGGATATAGTCACGGTTCACGTGAATATAGGCGCATCCTGAAATGATGGTCAGAACCGCCACCGTCCCCATGGCGACCGGCACCAGGGACCAGGTGTTCAGCTGCTCCCGAACACCACCGGCGATCCCCCCGGGCTGGAAAAACTCGAGCAAGTGGTAGATAAAGGTAACGTAAATGACGCCCATCTGAACGAAGGTCTTGATTTTGGCGAGATAGCTGGTATTGATGCACCGCCCCTTGAAGATCGCGTAGGACCGCAGTGTGGTGATGAACGTGTCCCTGACAACGATCACTACCACCATCCAGACGGGGAAATAGCCCTGCACGCAGAACGCGACAAGCACCGAGGTCACCAGGATCTTGTCCGCAAGCGGGTCGAAAAATTTACCCCAGGTCGATACATACCCGTACTTACGGGCGGTATACCCGTCGTACCAGTCCGTGAGAGAAGCGAGAATGAAAACAGTAAAGGCACCTATCTGGGCGGCGGCGGTGTCGAGAAACAGCAGCCAGACGACAAACGGTGTCAGGAGTATCCTCAGTAATGTGAGCTGGTTCGGTAGACTCATATCGTGTCTGTCCATTCTCCCCGGCATGTCCCGTTCCCCTGAACGAAGCGATCAGGAATAATCGCTTCTTCCCTCAAGCGCTTTTACTACTGTTACCATATCATTGAATTCCAGGGCGCCCCCGAAGGGGATGCCCCGGGCGATCCGGGTGATACGGTCGACCTTTCCCAGCATCAGATCATGCAGATGGGCCGCGGTCATCTCGCCCTCCACCGTCGGATTGGTCGCGATAATAACTTCTCGTACGGTGCCGTCCAGCCGGTCGAGCAGCTGCCGGCAGGTAAGATCCGCGGCTTCCACACCGTCAAGGGGTGAAATGGTGCCGCCGAGCACATGATAGAGACCGGTAAACCCGCCGGTCTTTTCAATGGCCATCAGGTCTTTCGGTTCTTCGACCACGCAGATTATCTGTTTGTCCCTGCGGGCGCTTCTGCAAATCGAGCAGACCTCCTCTTCGGTGAGGTTGAAGCAGATTGTGCAGGCTCGGACATTCTCTTTGAGCGCGAGAATTGTCTGCGCGAGATGCTCACTCTCCTCTTTCCCTGCCTCCAGCAGATGGAGCGCCATTCGCTGTGCCGACTTCAGTCCGATGCCGGGGAGTTTGCTGAAGGCGATGACCAGGTCTTCCAGGCTTTTCGATGAATAATCCATAGCCGTTCTATGTCAGACCCGGTATCTTCAGGCCGCCGAGCATGCCGCCGGCGATTTTCTGCATCTCCTGCTGAGACATCTCCTTTGATTTCTCCAGCGCCTGATTTGCCGCTGCGATCACCAGATCTTCCAGCATCTCCACATCCTCAGGATCGACGGCCTCCGGATCTATCTTCAGTGAGACGATACTCTGTTTCCCGTTCATGACCACCGTCACCATGCCTCCTCCGGCGGTCGCCTCCACGGTCATTTCCTCCAGGGCTTCCTGCATTTTTTCCATGTCCTTCTGCATCTTCTGCAGCATGCCGAACTGTGAGGCCATGTTGCCCATTTTCATAGGTCCTCCATCTCAGTCGACGATTTCAGCGTCGAAATCATCGATTATTTTCCTGATCACGGGATCGTGCTCCTGCATCTGCGAGAGCTGCGCCTGTTTTTCCTTGCGTGATGTGGTGACGAACTCCTTCGGCGGCAGATCCTTTTTAACACAGGAAAAGGTCAGCGGCTGGCCGAACACTTCCGCCAGCACCTCTTCCACCATCTGACGTGATTTCATGATGGCATCGATGTGAAATCCGTTTTGCATGCTGAAGCCGATGTGAATGGAACCGTCCTTGACTCCCAGCAGCACCCCTTCATTCAGAAACGAGCCGATGGTTATTTTACGATGCTTGACGAGATGAACCACTTCGATCCATTTACGCTTCACGATGTCCAGCGTCACCACCCTGGCCGGGGCCCCGGGAACGGATCGATTCAGACCGTCGGCGCTGTCCCTCTCCGCATCGGCAGGTGGTGCCTCCACGGGTTCCGGACCGGCAGCCTCCGTCGACGGATGCGCCGCTTCTGAAGGAAGCTCCCGCTCTTCCAGGATCAGGTCAGCCGGCCGGGAATTTTTTTTTTCACCGGAACCCGGCGCGCCCCCGGCGGCAAGGGCCTCAAGCTTCCCGAGCAGTTCGTCGATGGTGACCGTCTTGTCAAGGCGAATCATCTTGATAATCGCCAGTTCCAGCGGCAGCCGGGGATCGGCGGCATACTTCAGGTCGATTCTCGCTTCCGCCACAATGCGAATGAGCCGAAGCAGGTCGCCCTCGTCGAAGCGGGAGGCGGTCTCGGAAAACCGCTGTTTGTCTTCGGCCGACGCATCGATCATGTCCGCGGATCCGGCGGCCTTGATAATCAGACAGTTGCGTAAATGATCAAGGAGCCCGGCAAGAAACTCTTCGATATCGTAACCGCCGGCTACGACCCGATCAACGATGGCAATCCCTTCTTTCATGTTTTTTCCGGCGATGCTGTCGGTGACCGTGAAGAAAAAGGCCGACTCGATCAGGCCGAGGCCGCTGATCACCTCTTCCACGGTGATCGTATCGGCGGCGAAGGAAATCATCTGGTCGAGGATGGACTGGCTGTCCCGCAGGCTGCCGTCCGCCTTTCTGGCGATGAGAGCGATGGCCGCGTCATCGATACTGATACGTTCGGCATCGGCGATGCGCCGCAGCTGGCCCGCAATTTCCGCTGACGCCACCCGTTTGAAATCAAACCGCTGGCAGCGGGAAACGATGGTCGCCGGCACTTTGTGCGGTTCCGTAGTCGCGAAGATGAAAAGCGCGTGAGAGGGCGGTTCCTCGAGTGTTTTCAGAAGTGCGTTGAATGCGGGAGTGGTGAGCATGTGAACTTCATCGATGATGTAGATACGATACTGCCCCGAGGGAGAGTATTTGATATTCTCCCGCAGATTCCTCACTTCATCGATACCGCGGTTGGATGCTCCGTCGATCTCGAGCACATCGACACTGTTGCCAGCCGAAATTTCACGGCAGCTGGCGCACTCGCCGCAGGGATTCCCGTCGGAGGGAGCGACGCAGTTGAGCGCTTTTGCCAGGATACGGGCGATGCTGGTTTTTCCGACACCCCTGGGACCGGTGAACAGGTAGGCGTGGGCCAGGCGGTTGTGGCGGATGGCGTTCTGAAGCGTATGTGTCACATGGGACTGGCCCACAACGTCATTCCATGTGTTCGGCCTGAATTTTCTTGCCAGTACCATATAACTCATACGTCAGCCCCTGATGCAATAAAAAAAAGGCTGTGCACCCGCCTTCGATACATCACATCCTGAATCCATTTTCAGCAGTTAGCTCCGGCCAAGCACACTCGCGGCACATGGTTGAACCGCTTACCGCTGCTACCTTCCGGTCCTGACGGGGTTCGGCAGCTTTCCATTGCGCGAGACTCAAACCATCTTCACCACTTTCTGAGAACGAAAAAAGGCAGATAATATCTCAGAACGGGAATTAAACCCTGCTATAGCGGATTGCAGGTTACAGGACGCCGCTACTTCCCCGTCTAGCACAGCCAAAAGTGGAGCAGAGCGGGATCGAACCGCCGACCTGTACGTTGCGAACGTACCGCTCTCCCAACTGAGCTACTGCCCCATGTTTAAAACAATTATGGATTATAAATTATGAATTATGAATAAAAAAACATGATCCCAGGGCCATTGCACCGCTATATGGATATCCCGATTCATAATTTCATAATTGTACTCCGCGGAGAAAGCGGGATCTTCCCGCTACTAAACCGCTTACATCCGTCGTGCGGAGAAGGCGGGATTGATTCCGCAAATGATACGCTCTTCTCCG
>JAFGRY010000046.1 GCA_016934955.1 bacterium
CCGGAGACCGGAGACCGGAGACCGGAGACCGGAGACCGGAGACCGGAGACCGGAGACCGGAGACCGGAGACCGGAGACCGGAGAAATATATATTCGCACATTCTAAAGTCAAGTATTTTTTAAACAATTCAACCCATTAACTCATGAACCCATTAACTCATGAACCCATCAACTCATGAACCCTTGAACCCATCAACCCGTGAACCATCCTGTCGCTCTCTTCGCTCTTATCGCTCTTTCGTTCTCAAGTTCTCAAGCTCTTAAGTTCTTACGTTTTTTCTTTTCCGTTTCTTCCGGGCCTTCCGTTGGAAATTTCAGGATGGGAGGGGCGGCCGGGTACTGTCTCCCGTCTCCTGTCTCCTGCCTCCTGGTTTTGTGCTGCGAACCACCCCACCGTCTCCTCCAGATGCTCCCTCAGCGTTCCCCGGGGTTCCCAGCCGAGCATGCGCCTGGCCTTGCTGATGTCGGAGTAGTTCCGCAGCACCTCGCCTTTGCGGGGGCCGGTGTACACCACCTCGAAGCGGATGCCGTAACCGCTGCTGAATATCTCCTTCAGCTCTTCCAGCAGTTCGTTGATCGTGCACTCGCTGCTGGTGGCGATCTGAAAGATCTCACCCGCGGCGTCGCTCCCGGCGCAGGCGATCACCGCCCGCACCAGGTCTCCGGTGAAGATGAAGTCCCTGGTCTGATTGCCGTCGCCGTACACGGTGAGGGTCTCGCCGGCGAAGATCTGGCGGATGAATTTCGCGATCACGCTTCCCTTGTGCACGCTGCGGGGCCCGTATACGTTGCCGAAGCGCAGGGCGGCCGTGGAGACCCCGAACGACCCGTGATACGCGCTGCAGTAGCCCTCGCCCGCCAGCTTGCTGGCTCCGTAGGGCGAGAGGGGCCGCGGCACCATATCTTCCCTGATGGGCGGTTCCTGTTCACCCAGGGGCGCGCCGGACGAGGCCAGAATGAACCGGCAGCCCGGCCGCGTTCTCGCCGCCTCCAGGCAGTTGAGCGTGCCCAGCACATTGACGCGGCAGTCATGCTCCGGATCTTCCATGGATGGAATGACCCCGGTGTTGGCCGCCAGGTGCACGATGCAGTCAATGCCCTCTGCCGCGGCCAGCATGAACTCCCTGTCTAAAATGTCCCCTTCGATCAGTTCTATCCGGTCTTTTCCCAGGGTATCGATGGACGCGGTCCGGAAATCACACACCGCTGCCAGGTCTTCCGCACTGCCGACGCTGAAATTGTCGACGATGCGGATACGGCAGTCGTACCCGGCGGTCAGTTCATGCACCAGGTTGGTGCCGATGAACCCGCAGCCGCCGGTGATCAGCCAGCTGGCGCGCTTCATGCCTAGAGGTACCCCAGGTCCTTGAGCCGTTCTTCGATGATGCGCTGCTCTTCCCCGCTCACCCCGTCACCGCGTTCGGCCAGCGCCCGCCGGATCATGCCCTCGAGCTCTTCTTCCGACTGCGACGCGGTTTTCCGCTCCAGTTCCTTGCCGTCCCTGAAGGTGGCGAAGGTGGGCAGCCCCTGAATGGAGTAATCCCTGCTTGCCGTGGGATTCCGGTCCACGTTGATCTTGTACACATCGCACCGCCCCCGGTAGGCGTCCGCCAGTTTCTTCAGCGTCGGCTCCACCTGCTTGCAGGGCAGGCACCACGACGCCCAGAACTCCACCAGCACCGGCCGGGGGGAGGCGAGGACTTTATCTTTGAATGATTTTGCGGTCAGTTCCATTGGTTCTCCATTCAACCCGCCCAATTACTCCAACGAAAAACACAGAAGAAACGAAAAAATAATAATGCCTGAGAACCGGACATTGGCGTTTTGCCTCTTTTTTATTTGCCTGGTATTTCTTTCGTGTATTTCGTGTCCTTCGTTGGAGACTCTCTTTACCTGAGCAGGATCGTTACTCAGTGTCAAGCACCCCGTGATGATCCCCGTATGTCTTCTCGCCGGGTTTGTATTTCTCGATGACCCCCGAGTCTTTCTTCTCGCCGGTCCAGCGGGTCTTGGGCATGATCGTGTGCGCTTTTTCCTTGATGCGGGAGGTCAGCTCCGGCTGCATGAGCAGAGTGAAGACGCGGTCGATCTCTTTCTCCACCAGCACGGTGGGATTGAATCCCAGCTCCCGGGGCAGCTTGCGGCTCACGATCTCCAGGGGATGCACCTCGGTCTCGACCCGGGGATTCTCGACCCGCTGAATCTCCACCTTCAGGCCGTGCTTCTTCCCGACTTTGGCGATGATTTCGGCGATCTCGTTGAGCTTGTGGATGCCGGACACCTGGTTGACCACATCATACTGGCCCGGTTCCGGGGGCGAGGTGATCAGCCGCACCATGCACTCCATGGCGTCTTCCAGGGCGATGAAGCCCTTGATCTGCTCGCCGGTGCCGTAGATGGTCAGGGGAATGCCCGCGATGGCCTGGGCCACGAACCGGTTGATCACCGTGCCGAACCACTCGTCGATATCGAAGCGGGTGCGCAGCCGCGGATCCTTCGCCGTCTCTTCCGTGTGCACGCCGTAGATGACGCCCTGCTGCACGTCATAGCTGCGCAGCCACCAGTATTTGCACGACTCGTACACGTTGTACGTGTCCTGCACCTTGCTCACGTGGTAGAAACTGACGGGATCACGGGGCGTGATCTCGCCGCCGAGGCTCCACTCCCTGCCCCGCCAGGTAAGGGTGGCGTCGGCCGGGAACATACCCTCGAACAGGGGGCGGCCGGTCAGGGGCGCGCCGTATTCACCCATGGTGCCCAGCTTGATGAGGCTCGTCTCGGGCACGATATCCTTGATCAGCCAGAGCAGCCCCAACGTTCCCAGGGTGTTGTTGTCCTGCACCTCGATGGCGTGATCGGCGTCGACCATCGAGTAGGGCGCGGACGGGATCTCGGCGTAGTGCACGATCGCCTCCGGCTTCACCTCATCCAGAAAGGCGGCCAGATGGTCCCGCTCGCGAATGTCCATGCGGCGGTAGTTGAAGTTGAGGCCGTAGATCTCGCTGGCCGCGTGCAGCCGCTCGGTCATGCGCTCGATGGGCACGATGGTGTGGGCGCCCTTTTCAGCCACGGTGTCGCGACGGGTGTAGTTGTCGATGCCGCTGACCTGGAACCCCATGCGGCCCAGTTTCAGGGCCAGGGCCCAGCCCAGATACCCGTCCATGCCGAGAATCATCACCCGCATGTTTTTCAGCTGCAGCCCGTACTCGCCCTCTATCCACTCCGGGCACTGTTCAAACGTGATGGACGGCTCGAAATAGCCGAGGTCGGGCCGGCGGGCGCACTCGATCATGATCTGCCCCTCATCGCCCAGTTTCGCCTTGATCTCATCCTGGGACTGGCCGCAGGCCCGGAAATCGACGTTGCCCTTGAACACCGCCGCCGGACAGTTCCAGCAGGTTTTGTTCGCGTTAAAACAACTCATGATGTCTCCTGTTTAATGCAATTATAATATTTTTTCTACAATCGACTGAATATCCTCGACGCGCGGATGTTCCGGAACGGCGCCGGCATGCTCCCTTCCATGCACGTAGAGAAAGGCGTCATCGCCCCGGTGCATGCCCACGAGCGTGTCCGGTTCGGTAAAGAGCTCGTCCCGGGCCAGGGTCCCCCTCAGGCTGTACCCCGTGTGGGGGACAAGCAGCAGATCGGGCGCCTCTTCCAGGGCCGGGCCGCTGTAGAGTTCCTCCCGCGGGAACATCTCCCGGATCACCGGCTCGCCCTCGCAGGTCAGGCCCCTGAACAGCGCCTTCAGTTCCTCCAGGAGCGCTTGCCGGTCGCCGGCGGTCACCGTCCCTCCGGGATAGCGCCCGGTATAGTTCAGGTGCACCCGGGAAGGCTCGAGGACAAACGCTTTTGTCCCGTCCGCTATCGCGGTGTACCCGCGTTTTCCCGTGTCCGCGAGGGAGAGAAATCCGCCCGTCTCCAGCAGGTAGTTGAGATTCACCTCTTTTTTTACCCGCTCCATGCCGTGATCCGACATCATCACGACAATGTCATCTGCCCCGGCGTGTTCCATGATCCAGGCCAGTTCCCGGTCCACGGCCCTGAAATACTCCAGGAAGCGCTCGTGATCCGGATCACCGGGATCCTCCCAGGCGTCGAGCAGGTAATGCCCTATCCGGTCCGACCCGGTGAACACGATCATGAACGTATCCCAGTCGCCGCTGCTGAACTGCTCCCGGTAGACCCGGCAGCGGATCTCGTGCACGGCCATCAGGTCCTCGTAAAAGAGCGCGCGGGACTGGTAGATCTTCCGGGTGTCGGCGTCGATGCGGTAGTGCCGCGCCTTCAGATACTCGAGAAATTCCGGCGGCGACGCGGCGTTCTCGAGATTGGGCGAGATGAACCCGGACACCATGCGGCCGCTGATGCCGTCCGCCGGATAGCTGAAGGGCAGGTTGATCACCACGTGCCGCTTCTCCGGCTCAAGCCGCCAGAACGGGGCGGCCTTCAGGTTGCGGAAGTTCGGGAACCGCATGGTATAGGTGCCGGGAATGAGATCGGTGAACCCGAAGATGCCGTGTTCACCGGGATTTTTCCCGGTCATGATCGAACTCCAGGAAACCGCCGAATTGTCGGGAATCGACGCCATGAGCCGCCGCAGCGTACCCGCCTGCCGCAGGCGGCCGAGAAACGGCATCACCCCCTCGTCGGCCATTGTCTGCAGCCGCGTGAAGGAGGCGCCGTCGATGCCGACCCTGATGACTCGTTTTTTCATCCGTTTACCAGATAATGTTTTTCTTTCTCAGATACTCCAGCACGATTTCCACATTTTCATGCAGGCTGTTGCCGGCGGTATCGAGCACGATCTCGGCTTTTTTCGGCACTTCATAGGGAGCGGAAATGCCGGTGAACTCCTTGATGATGCCCTCTCTCGCTTTCTTGTAGAGCCCTTTCACGTCCCGCTGCTCGCAGACCTCCAGGGGAGAATCACAGAAGATCTCGATGAAGGCGCCCGGCTCGCTCAGGCCGCGGGCCCGGTCACGGTCGGCGGCGTAGGGGCTGATGAAGGCGGTCATGGCGATCATGCCCGCTTCCGCGAAGAGATGGGCGACTTCCCCGATGCGCCGGATGTTTTCCGTGCGGTCCTCAGGGGAGAAGCCCAGGTCGCCGTTCAGTCCGTGCCGCACGTTGTCGCCGTCGAGCACGGTGGTCTGATACCCCATCTCAAAGAGGCGTCCCTGCAGCGATACCGCCACCGTTGATTTGCCGCAGCCCGAAAGTCCGGTGAACCAGAGCACCACGCCCCTGTTCCGGTTCTTCTCCGCCCGTTCCGCCTTGGTGACGCCGGTGTCGTGCCAGACGACGTTCGAGCTCTTCCGGCGTACGGTGTTCCCGCCGCCCTCTTTGTAGAATTCCCGCAGAATATCGGCCACCGGCTTGCGCATGATCCGGGTGTCCACTTCCTCGCCCGCCTCCAGCTTGCGGCGGACCTCCTTGCCCGAAATGAATACCGTGTGATACCCCTTGGGCTGATAGGTCTCGATGAGACCGACCTTTTTAATCTCTTCAAAATAGGCGGCGAAGCCGACTTTCGCGGGCTGAATCTCCAGGGCGCCGCCCAGCGTCTCGAATTTTTCATGGGCGTCGAAATCGCCCCAGATGGCGCTGCCGTCATCGTAGGGAGCGTCGGCGTGTTTGCGGCCGATGACGATATCGGTGAAGCCGTAGTTCTGCCGGTAGATGGCGTGCATGATCGCCTCTTTGGGGCCGGCATAGAACATTTTCATGTCCAGGCCGATCAGAAGCAGGTTGTCCTTGAATCCGTACCCGGCCTTTTTCCAGACACCGGGATCCTCGTCACCCTGCCCGAATTCACCGGATTCCAGCAGCGCCTCGTAGGTGTGCATGCGCACATCCGCGGGCACGTCGTCCGACTTGGTCGCGCCCACCAGCGGGTTGAGCACCGCTCCGGTAAAGGCGCCGCCCCGGGTCAATTCTTCGGCCGCGTAGAGCAGGGCGTATTCATGGGCGCGGTGCAGCGCGTTCCGGGTCTGAAACGCTACCACCCGTTCCCAGCCCTGCTGTCTGAAGAGGGCGCGGGTTTCCGCGGGAGTGAGCATATACTGCCCGAAATCGGGATCCTTAGGCTGCGGGAAGGCCCAGATGGTGCCGCCAAGCAGGTGATCGCGGGGATCGTCATTGAAAATTCTCGCACCCGGATGATCATTGCGCCCGGTGCCGTAGACCGAGGCGTTGTAGGCGTCTTTGTCGAAGGGATAGACATCGCTGATGGTGATCAGCCCGATCACGGCGCCGTCGGGATCTTTGACCAGGGCGGTCACCCCCTTTTTCAGCGATTTCGTGTCGGCCTTGGCAACGGGAAAGGCCACGGGAATCGTCCAGGCCCACTCTTTGCCGTTGCGCTCGATGGTCTCTTTTTCCAGCACGCGGCTGAATTCATCCCGGTTCATGGGACCCTCGAGGGGTGAAAGCGCGCCGTCTGCGATGCGGTAGAATACGGAAAGATCGGCGCTGCTTATCTCATAGACAGGGGCGTCCTTGTATTGCCGCAGAATACGGTCCCTTTCGAGCTCGGGCAGGATACGGGTAACCAATCCATTGCCGCCGTGGGGGGACGGAAGCGTGTGTGCGAATGTTGACATAGATAGAAACTCCTCACCTTAAAAAAACAGTACAGATAACAGTGTTACCGCGACGATTCCCACGAATATATTCATGGGGACGCCTATTTTCAGAAAATCGCGAAACCGGTAGCCGCCGGGGCCGTACACCATCAGGTTTGTCTGGTACCCGATGGGCGTGGCAAAACTGGCCGACGCTGCGATGGCGATCGCCAGGAAAAACGGGCGGGGATCGGCTCCCGCCTGCCGGGCCGCCGAAAGGGCGACGGGAAAGAGCAGCGCCGCGGCCGCGTTGTTCGTGATAATCTCGGTGTAGAAGCTGGTCGCCGCGTACACACCGGCCAGAATGCCGACGGTGCCCAGGGGACGCATCACCTGCACCAGCTTTTCAGCCAGGAACCGGGCCACACCCGAATTGTCCATGGCAGCGGCGATGCCGAACGCCGAGGCGATCACCAGCAGCACTTTCCAGTCGACCCGGTTCCGCGCCTCTCCCGGCGAGATGCAGCCGCTGACCAGAAGAATCACGGCAGCCAGCGCCACGGCCACCAGGATCGGCAGCAGGTTCAGCGCCATCACCGTGATCATGAGCACGAGCACCGCCAGTGACAGCCACGATTTCCAATGCGGTTTTGACGGTATTTCCGTCGAGCGGGAGACGAGAAAGAAGTCGCTGGAATGGTACCACCGTTCCAGGAAATCGTTCTTTGCCAGGAGCAGCAGGGTATCTCCCGATTTTAAATAGATATCTCCTATTTTCTTCTTCACCTGTTCGCCGCTGCGGTGAATGGCCACGATCACCGCGTCGTAGCGGCTGCGGAACTTGCTGCGCCGCACATTCCGGCCGATCAGCGGCGAGTTGGGTGAAATGACCACCTCAAAACTGCCGATATCGTCGGAATCGTAATTTTTCAGATCAAAGGCCGCGTCCTTCATCAGCGCCAGTCCCGGCGTTCGCTGCAGCTCGAGAATCGTCTCGGGCAGACCGGTGAAAAAAAGCCGGTCATTGGTATGGATGATCTCGTCGGGTCCGACCGGCGCCTGCATATGGCCGTCCCGTTCGATCTGAAAGAGAAAGAGCCCCTTCAGGTGCCTGAGCCCGGCGGCTTCGATGGTCCTGCCGACGCCGGGATAGGCGGCTTCCACCTTGACGGCGATCACGAATTCGCGGGTCGCTCCTCCGAGCTGCACCATCGGGGTCGACCGTTCCGGCAACAGACGATATCCGATCAGCGATATGCCGAGAATTCCCGCGATCGCCACCGGCAGGCCGATTTTGGCGATCTCGAAAAATCCCAGGCCGGTGAATCCGTGCTCGATCATCAGTCCGTGCACCACCAGATTGGTGCTCGTGCCGATCAGGGTGCAGGTGCCGCCCAGGATCGCCGCGTACGAAAGAGGAATGAGAAAGCGGCTGATCGTGTACCCGTATTTTTTTGCCCATACCCTGATCACCGGAATGATCATGGCCACGACGGGCGTATTGTTGAAAAACGCCGAAACCGCCGAAACCGGCAGCATCAGTCTCAGCAGCTTCGCCGGAACCGATCCCCTGGACCCCAGCAGGTGATGACCGAACCGGTTGAGAATGCCGGTCTGCTGCAGGCCCCCGGCTACGATGAAGAGAAAAGCGACGGTCAGCATGCCGTGATTTGAAAACCCGGCAAAGGCCTCCCTGACCGAGATGACCCCGGGAATTGTCAGCAGCAGCAGCGCCGCCAGGATCGTAATGTCCGGCTCCACCACTTCCCTGACCAGGATCGCCGTCATCACCACGAGCACGGCAAGCGTGTAGTAAAACGCGAACCCCATTACGGCACGGCCCCCATCAGGCTCTCTCCAGCACCCGCAGCAGATCGTCCGGATTCACCAGGCAGCCGTTTCCGAAATCGCCCAAGCCGATATCCGGCTTGGTTTCGCCGTGAAAATCGCTGCCCGCCGTTTTCACCAGCTGCAGTTCATCGGCGATGGCGGTAAAGAAGGCCGAATCAGCGGCGGTGTGGCAGCTGCTGCAGACCTCGATGCCCGTCATTCCCGCCGCCTTGAGCCCGGCGATAAATGTGGCATAGGCATTCCGCTCCAGTTTCAGCTGCACGGGATGAGCAAGCACGGAAACACCCCCGGCGGCCGCGATCACCCGCAATGCCTCCTCGACGCTCAGCCGCTTTTTGTCCACGTAGCCCGGTTTGCCCTTGGCCAGATAGGTGTCGAACACCTCCTGCACGCTGGCCGCGTAGCCCTTGTCGAGGATCACCCGGGCAAAATGGGGACGGCCCACCTGGTCCGGTCCCGCCACCGCCTTCACTTCATCGAGGGTAATGGCCACCCCGATGCTGTTCAGTTTCTCCACGATGATGCTGTTGCGGTTTCTCCGGGCCTGCTGCACGAAATCCAGGGCCGTGAGCAGCTCGCCGTTCCTGATGTCGATACCGTAGCCGCAGAGGTGAAACGTTCCCGGTCCGAAATCGATGCTGATCTCGAGCCCGGGTATCACCCGCACGCCGAGCCGCTTTCCGGCACGCACCGCCTCCGCGACACCGCTCACCGTATCGTGATCGGTAACCGCCAGCAGGGTCACGCCTTCCCGGGCCGCTTTTTCAACCAGTTCCTCCGGGGTGCAGGACCCGTCGGAGGCGTTGGTATGTATGTGAAAATCAAATTTTTTCATCATAGTCCGGATAAGTTAAAAATTTTCCGATAAAAATCAACTAACTTCTGATTTTTCTTACCTTTTCATCCGACTTTTCATACCGCAGACCGCACGCGGGGCAGATTGCTCCGTGGCCCTCGGAAAAATCGAGCCTGCCGCCGCACTCGCACACCCACCCCCTGACCCTCGCAGGGGTGCCAATGACCAGCGCGTAGTCGGGAACGTCGCTCACCACCGTGGATCCCGCCGCCACAAAGCAATCCCGGCCCAGGGTGTTGCCGCAGACGATGGTCGCGTTCGCGCCGATGGAAGCGCCCTCTTTTACCAGCGTTCTGAGATAGAATTCCGACCCCCGCTGCGGGTAACGGCAGCGCGGATTCATAATGTTGGTGAAGACCATGGACGGCCCGCAGAACACGTAGTCCTCCAGCTCGACGCCTTCATAAATGGAGACGTTGTTCTGCACCTTCACGAAATTGCCGATAACCACGTTGTTGGCAACGTTCACATTCTGCCCGAAGGTGCAGTTTTTGCCAATGCGGGCCCCGCCCTGCACATGGGAAAAATGCCAGATCTTCGTGCCCTCGCCGATCTCGACATTGTTGTCGACGAAACTGGTTTCGTGGACGAAGAAATTATCTTTGTTCGACATATGGTGTTCCTTTATTGCGTTGGTTTCAATTGAAAAATGCCAACGAAAAACACGGAAGAAACGAAAAAGAAATCAATGATAAAAACAGGCAGAATCACGTCGTATTTACCTTGTGACAAGTCTTACCGTAATATTCTGTCAGATGTTGCCCTTCAAGGCGCACGGCCGTGCGCCTCTGCTTGCGGAGATCGATGGTATCAGCGTTGACGCAGCACCGTGCGCTTGTTTGACGTAACCTACTTTAGGATACATTTTTCGTTTTTTTCGTGAATTTCGTTGGCGTTTTTATCCCTGCAGCCTCTCCGACGCCCGTTCCAGTATCTCCAGCACGTCCGCCGCGTTTTTCGCGTCGGCGATCTCCACCGGGCTGCCGTCCAGGTGCTCGACGAAGTAGCGGAGCTCGGCGGTCAGCGGCGGTTCGCCCTCATAGGGAATCACTTCGCTGGGGCCTTCCCGTTTTACCGGTTCCCCCTGGACCCAGTCGATTCCCTTCTCATAGAAAAACAGCTCCTTTTCGGCCGTGGAGTCCTCGAACGAGAGCATCCCCTTTGATCCGATGACCACCAGCCGCTGTTCCTTGAAGGGATGCAGCCAGGAAACGAAAATGTGTCCCACCACGTTGCGGGGGTAGGTCAGGATCGTCATGGTCGTGTCATGAATGTGGGGCTGCAGAAAGGCGCCGCCCCGCGATTCGATCTCCCGGGGCAGATCCCCGATGAGATACTGAAAAATGGAGATGTCGTGGGGCGCGAAGCTCCAGAGAATGTTCTCCTCCTTGCGGACCGTACCGAGATTGAGGCGGTTGCTGTAGAGATACTGCAGCTTGCCGATCTTTCCGGAACTGACCAGCTCCTTGATCTTGCGAATGGCCGGATGAAAGAGCAGCACGTGCCCCACCATCAGGTTGACCTGCTGCTTCTCCGCCGTCTCTTTCAGTGTTTTCGCTTCAGCGGCTTTCAGGGTGATCGGCTTTTCGATCAGCACATGCCTGCCGGCCCGCAGCACCTGCATCCCGATCTCGAAGTGGGTCTCTGCGGGCGTGGACACGGTGAACCCGTGAAACCGCTCCTTCAGGGCCGCCTCCACCGACGCGAACACCTTGACGTCGGGATAGATGCTCTCGAGCTCGGACCGCACCTTTCCGCTGGTCTCGACGATACCCCCCAGGGCCTTGAGCCCCGCCAGGGTCTTGATGTGGTTCTTCCCCCACCGCCCGGCACCGATAACGCATACGCTGTGTTTCATACCGTTCCCTCGTATTTCGTTTTCCTCTTCAATTTCCAGCGAAATTCACGAAAAAAACGAAAATACATAATGAATTAAATCGAGGCTGACCCATTAACTTTCCAGGGCGCACGACCGTGCGCCTCTACACAATCTTTTATCCCTGATATTCTTTCGTTTTTTCCGTGTCTTTCGTTGGCTCTCCAAGGGGCAGGGGTGTACTGGGTCCGGTCTCCTGCCTCCGGCCTCCTGTCGCCCGTGCAGGGCGCACGACCGTGCGCCTCAACACAATCTTTTATCCTTGATATTCTTTCGTTTTTTCCGTGTCTTTCGTTGGCTGTCTAAGGGGCAGGGGTGTACGGGGTCCGGTCTCCTGCCTCCGGTCTCCTGTCTCCCGTGAAGGGCGCACGACCGTGCGCCTCTACACAATCTTTTATCCCTGATATTCTTTCGTTTTTTCCGTGTCTTTCGTTGGCTGTCAAAGGATCTCGACTTTACCGATAGAATTCCTCAAGTTTCTCCACCACATACCCCTTCATCTCATCCGTCAGTTCCGGATAGATCGGCAGTGCAAGGGTGTGCTCCGCTGCGTATTCCGAATGGGGAAAATCGCCTGTCTTATACCCGAGATAGGCGAAACACTCCTGCTGGTGGAAGGGGACGGGATAGTAGACTTCGTGCCCCACGTTGTTCGCCGCCAGGTGCTGCCGCAGCTCTTCCCGCTTTTCCGGCAGGGAGATGATGTACTGATTGTAGATGTGGTCCTCGCGGCTGTAGGCGATCACCGGCGTCTTGATGGCATCCAGGGTGAAATGGCTGTCGTACCAGGCGGCGTTCGCCTGCCGCCCCCTGTGCCAGCTGTCCAGACGGGGCAGTTTAACCAGCAGCACCGCCGCCTGCATGGGATCGAGCCGGAAGTTTCCGCCGATCATGGCGTGGTAGTATTTTGGGGCGGCGCCGTGATTGCGCAATTTCACCATCTTGTCATAGAGCGGTTTGTCGTTGGTGGTCACCATGCCGCCGTCGCCCATGCAGCCGAGGTTTTTGCTCGGGAAAAATGAAAAGCAGCCGGTGGTGCCCATGGACCCGGCCCGTTTTTTTCCCCCGGCCGAGGGATACGTGCTGCCGATTGCCTGGGCCGCGTCTTCGATCACGGGAATACCGTATTCCCCGGCGATGGCGAGGATCGCGTCCATATCGGCGCACTGGCCGTACAGGTGAACCGGAATGATCGCCTTTACCTTCGCGATCCGGCTCTTGTTCTCTTTGAACCAGGCCTCCAGCAGGCCTGGATCGATGTTGTAGGTGTCGGGATCGATATCGACAAACACGGGCACCGCGCCCAGCCGGGCGATCACTCCCGCTGTCGCGAAAAACGAATAGGGGGTGGTCAGCACCAGGTCGCCGTGCCCCACGTCCAGGGCCATCAGCGAGAGCAGCAGCGCGTCCGTACCCGATGTGACTCCCACACCGAATCTTGCGCCGCAGTAGGCCGCGATCTTCTCTTCCAGTTCGGTCACTTTCGGCCCCATGATGTAACGGGTCGAATCGATCACTTCATTCACCGCCGCTTTCACTTCATCTCTGACAGGATCGAGCTGCGCGTTCAGGTCTAGTAACGGGATGTTCATAGTTGTGTTGTCCTCTGGTTTAATTGGTGTGTATTGATTGCATCGCTTTTTTTAACGTTTGCCGGCAAGCCGTTTGACATCCTGCAGCAGCACGCTGAATTTCAGCGCCTGCCGCACCGATTCGATCCGCACCACCAGCCGGTGGTCGTTTCTGACCTCCTCGAGAACGCCCCGCATGCCCGAGAGCGGGCCCTGCACGATCTCGACCGGATCGCCGGCGGTGAAATAATCGGCCGGCTCCACGTTTTCCACTTCCCTGAGAATTCTGCGTATGCGGTCGATCTCCTCATCGGGCACCACGATGGGGACCCCCTTGAAGCCGACAACCCGCAGGGCGCCATAGGATTGCACGGCATCGTACCGCTCCCTGCTGTCCGCCCGAACGAACACGTAGGACCTGAACAGCGGCTCATCGACCCACTTTTTACGGTCGCTCCACCGCTTCTGCACCGTGCGCAGCGGCAGGTAACTGGTCAGGCCCTTCTCCCTGAGCTGCAGATCGACCTTCTTCTCATGGCGCGGCTTCGTGTAGAGGGCATACCATTTCCTGTCATTCGCCTCCGTCTCGCTCATCCGCCCGTCCCCCGCCACTGCCGCAGCACCTGCGCGATCCGGCCGCTCACGCCGCTGTCCCATAACTCCGGAACCGTCCCCTGTTTCACGTCGCCGGCGAGTATCTTCTCGCTCTCCCGCACCAGGGCCTCCGGATCGGCGCCCACGAGGATATTCGTGCCCTCGCTGACGGTGACCGGCCTTTCGGTGCTGCCGCGTACGGTCAGGCAGGGCACACCGAAATAGGTCGTTTCCTCCTGAATGCCGCCCGAATCGGTAATCACGAACGCGGCGTTCATCTGCAGGGCCATGAAATCGATGTAGCCGCAGGGCTCGCACAGCCGCACCTCACCGAAAGCGCTGCCGAGGCCCAGGGCTTCGATCCGGTTCGCGGTGCGGGGATGCACCGGAAATACCACCGGCAGGCTCCTGCTGATGCGGGCCAGGGCGCGGGCAAACGCGTACAGCATTGCGGAATCATCGACATTGGAAGGGCGGTGGAGAGTCACCAGGGCGTATGCACCGTTTTCCAGGGAGGATCGCCGCACTACCGTACTTTGTTCAAATCTGCTGCGGTGCCGAATCAGCGATTCGATCATAAGATTGCCGGTAAAATGAATGTGTGATGCCGCAACCCCTTCGGCGCGTAAATTGTCTCCCGCTTCCCGGGAGGTGGTAAAGAGCAGTTCGGACAGCTGGTCCGTGAGAATGCGGTTGATCTCTTCCGGCATCCGCCGGTCCCGGCTGCGCAGCCCGGCTTCGATATGAGCCAGCGGTACGCCGCATTTTGCGGCGACCAGGCCGCAGGCGATGGTCGAGTTCACATCACCGGCGACGACCACCAGCGCGGGGTTCCGCTCCTCGACAACCGGCTCGAACGCGGTCATGATCCGGGCCGTCTGGACGGCATGGCCGGCAGAACCGACACCCAGGTAGACGTCCGGCTCGGGCAGTCCCAGGTCCTCGAAAAAAACCCTGGACATGACCGCATCATAGTGCTGCCCGGTATGAATAAAGAACGGGTGAAACGTGTCCGGATGTGTCTTCAATGTCTCGAGCAAGGGTGCGATTTTCATGAAATTCGGCCGCGCCCCCGCAACCAGACAGATGGTCATCGGTGTAATAAATCCGCCCTCTCACCCGGCGCCGGCGTTAATCCATGTGCACCTTGCGGAAGGGATTGACGATTTTCCGCATCTTCTTCTTTCCCTTGCCGTCGCCGTAATAGTAGTAATGATAATAGTAGTAATAGGACCCGTACATCCGGTCCACATCGACGCCGTTGACCGTGATTCCCAGCACGCCGGCGTTGACGTTGTTGAGCAGCACCATCGCCCGTGAGAGGGCGTCCGCGTTGGTTTCCCCCGATTTTATCACGACGATCACTCCGTCCATTTTCCGGGCCATGACACAGGCATCGGTCACGGCGATAATGGGCGGGCTGTCAAAGAGCACCATGTTGTACTGCTTTTTCACTTTTTTGATGAAATCGTCCATGGCCTGGGAAGCAAGCAGTTCCGACGGATTGGGGGGAAGCGTTCCCGATGTGATCAGATCCAGGTTGGTGACCGGGGTCGATTTTATCGCCTCTTCCAGGGACGTATTGCCGACCAGGACATTCGTGAGTCCGATATTGCGCTCGACTTCAAAGATGCCGTGCTGCACCGGCCGCCGCAGATCGGCGTCAATGATCAGGGTTTTGGTCCCCATCTGGGCAAAGGCGATGGCCAGGTTGCAGATCGAGGTCGACTTCCCTTCTCCGGGACCCGAACTGCTCACCAGCACGGTCTGCACCCGGGAGTCCGCCTTGCTGTAGAGAATGTTGGTTCTCAGGGTGCGGTAGGCCTCTGAAATGGGCGACTTGGGCGCGAAGTGGGTAATCAGGCGGGACTGCAGCCGCTTGATCTCGCCGTTGCCGTTTTCTTTTACCGTCCGCTCCATGGCATGCGGCGCGATCAGGGGGATGGAACCGAGAACGGCCATGCCCATGCGCTCGACGTCCTCGATGGTCTTCAGAGAGGAATCCATGTATTCCCGGCCGAACGTGATGCCGACCCCGAGGCCCAGTCCCAGCATGAACCCGAGCAGCAGGTTCATCTTTTTCTTGGGCTTGATCGGCTCGTCCATGGCCGGCGGACGGGCCAGGTCGATTATCCGCACCTGGCCTATCTCACCCGCCTCGACGATCCGGTTTTCTTCGTATTTCTGGCGGATCATGCTGTAGATAGTGTTGTTGACCGTTGCCTCCCGCTGCAGCACCGCCAGCCTCAGGCTCTTGGACGGCAGCTTGTTGAGCTCGTCCCGGTACTGTATGACGATCCCCCAGAGCGCGTCCGCTTTCTCCTTGAGGTAGTCGTTTTCAGCGTTCAGCGAAAGAATCGTGCCCATGAGATCGCTGTTGACCGCCAGCGGGTCAAAGGCGACACCGCTCTGGATCATATCCTGTTTTTCGGTGACGATTTTCTCCTGCAGCCCCTTGAGCCGCTCCTTTCTCTCCTCGAGCAGCCCTTTCTGATATCCGGCATCGAGATTCGAGCTTTTCAGCTGCTGTTCCATGGCGGCGATTTCCCCTGCCAGCGTGGCCCGCTGCAGTTCCAGCTGCTTGATGAATTCGCTGGAGGCACTGGTGGCGCTCTTCAGTATCTTTTTCTGGTTGTTGTCAAGCTGGCCTTCCAGGGTGGCGATACGCTTGAGATTGGCTTCATAATCGGTGCGGGCCGACTGGTAAAGCGATTCGAATTCAGCGGCCTTTTCAATCAGGGCCTGGGTCTCGCCCGTGAGTTCGGTGACGTTCTCAGACTCCTTGAAATCCTTCAGCGCCTGCTCCGACGCTTTCAGCGATTCTTCCACCTCGGCCAGTTTGTCTTCCAGGAACGTTCCGACCTCTTTCACTTCGCTGGTGCTCTCTTCGATATCGAGCTTGCGGTAGAGCTTCATCCAGGTGTTGGCGATGTAGGCGGCTTCGAACGGGCTGAAGGCCTGTACCTTCAGCTCGATTACATCCGTATCCCGCTGCGGGGCCACGGTGATCACGTTTTTGCGGAAATGATCGACGATATCAGCGAAATCGGTCTCTGTTTCCTCGCGCTCGGGCCTGATTACCGACATGAGCCACTCCCGCAGACTGAAGCGGGCGTCCTCCTTCCGGTTGCCGAGAATCCAGAGCGAATCGGCGTGAGGCGACGCCTGCAGCTCCCTGATCACGTTTTCCGCCAGCCTCCGGCTTTTGAGGATGATCACCTGGTTGTTGATCATCGTCTCTTTCTTGATGAACGAGGACATCTCGAACATCTGCTGCACGCCGCCCTGCTCCTCATACATCACCCAGGCGGAGGCTTCGTACACCGGCTGCGTGGTAAAGGTAACGTAGACCGTGACTGCCATGACCAGGAAGAATGACAGTGCGATGATCAGGCGCCCCCGGTAGAGTACGGCCAGATAGTCGTTCAATGTGACCTGCTGTTCCTGATATTCTGTTTCCAACGCTCCCCCCCGGCGGATACCGGTTATATAACGGTAACTAATAGTAAAACAATGAAATAGCAATACTCATGCCATAAATAACCGCCCTGCCGGTTTGCCTCATAATATATTATTATTATTGAAAATATATCTATTCGGGCACTCCGGCGGCGGGCCGCGGCTCCCTGAGCGACCGTCCGTTTTTCAGACAGGTGACCAGTTTCTGCTGCCTCGCCCGCGGCTTCGGCCTCAGGGTGTCAGCCGCATGTCGACCACCTCGACCCCTTCGGGGGGCGTGAAGGTGAAGGTCTCCCTGGGAAATGTCTGGTTCACCTCTACCCGCTCAAGCAGGTAGGTGGTCTCGTTTGCGTTGAGATCCACCTGCTTGACCTGCACGATCATCCAGGTGTCACGGTTCACCCAGACGGTCACGTCCGGGAACATGGTCTGCCCGGTTGAAGTGGTGAACATGAGCTTCAGGCAGGTGACGCCGTTGACCGCTTCCTCGTCTCCGATCCGCAGATCATAGTCGCGGCTGTAATGGAACAGGATCCGCCGCGGCAGCATCGTATCTTCGTTGCTCTCCATGCGGTCGATGATGACCCTGGCCGCCGGAATATTGTAGGACCAGAGCGTTTTCCCGTCGGAGATCATCACCTGGTCGCCGGTCTCTGCCCGGAACTTCTCCTCACCTTCCAGCATGAGCGTGCCCGAGGAGGTCTGCTCCGCGCCGGTGAGCGACCAGAGGTAGTGCTCTTTGTAGGTTATATTCATTGCCCCGGCCCGCTGGAGCGCCTGCTCCACATTTTTCAGAACCGCGGACGGGGACAGCCGCTGCGCCGCCGCGCTCAGCGGCAGCGCCAGTGCCGCGCATAATATCAGATGTGCCGCTTTACGATGCATCCTCAGCCTCCGTTTTCACATTATCGGGGAACCTCGGGTCGTCCAGAAGTTCCAGAAAATCGTCATCCACCAGCACTTCCCTCGCTTTCGAGCCTTCAAAGGGCCCGATGATATTGAGATCCTCGAGCTCATCGATGAGCCGGCCCGCCCGGGCGTACCCGATGCGCAGGCGCCGCTGCAGCAGGGATGCCGACCCCTGCTGGTGCCGAATGACCAGCCGGGCGGCCTCCTTGAACAGCTCATCCCGCTCACCCTCTCCGCCGCCGCCCCGTCCGCCGCCGCCGCTGCTGGAGGCTGTTTCAACCTGCTGGAGATCCTCCTGCTCGCTGGTCGGCTGGGCGGCAACGTAGGCGACCATACGCTTCACCTCATCAGTGGAGATGAACGCGCCGTGAATCCGGATCGGCTCGGCCTCCCGCGGTGACATGAAGAGCATGTCACCCCGTCCCAGCAGTTTCTCGGCGCCGTTTCTGTCGAGAATGGTGCGGGAATCGTTCTTCTGCGTCACCTGAAACGCGATCCTGGCCGGGAAATTCGCCTTGATCACGCCGGTGATCACATCCACCGAGGGCCGCTGGGTCGCGAGGATCAGATGGATGCCCACGGCCCGTGACATCTGGGCCAGGCGCGCGATCGGTTCCTCCACCTCCCGGGCTCCCGTCATCATCAGGTCGGCGAGCTCGTCGACGATGAGCACGATATAGGGCAGGGGTTCCGGCAGTCCTTCCTCGCCGCCCGCCTGCTCTTTGCGCCGGGCGATCAGCTCATGATAGTCTTCGAGATTGCGGACGCTTACCCTGGCCAGGATGCGGTAACGGCGCTCCATCTCCTTTTCCAGAGAGCGAAGCACCGATATCGCGTTATCGACGGTGGTGATCACGTGTTCATTCAGCCCCTGCCTGGTGATGAGATGGTGACTGCGCAGCCGTTTGTAGATGCTGAGCTCGAGCTTTTTGGGATCGATGAGAATGAAGCGGACCTCATCAGGCCGGGCCCGGAAAAGAATGCTGGCGATGATGGTGTTGAGACAGACCGACTTGCCGGCGCCCGTTGCCCCGGCGACCAGCAGGTGGGGCATGTCTTTCAGGTCGGTCACGTAGGGACGGCCCTCGATCGTCTGTCCCAGCGCCAGCGGCAGTTTCGAATCGATACCGGCGTAGGCCTGCGATTCCAGCGTGCCCCGCAGTGTCACCATGGCCGGGGTTTTGTTGGGAAGTTCGATGCCCACCGCCGCCTTCCCGGGAATGGGGGCGACGACCCGCACCCGCTGCGCCTGCATCACCAGCGCGATATCATCCTGCAGGTTCACGAATTTACTGATCTTGACTCCCGGCGCCGGTCTCACCTCGAAGCGGGTGATCACCGGTCCGGGACGCACTCCCACGACATGCCCTCTGATATCGAACTCTTTCAGCCGCTCTTCCAGAAAGGCGGCTTTCGTTTCGAGTTCCTTGCGGTCGTAGGTGATCTCCCGGTCTCCCGCCGGATCGAGAATATCCAGCGGCGGCAGCCGATAGGCGACGGGTCTGCGGGGTGTCCCGGGCTGCGACGGCGAGGCGGCTGTGTCGGTGCCTGCCTGCGCCCCAGGACGGGGCGCCGGGGCGGGGGGCGGTTCCACTGCCGCGGGCGGCCGCTCCGGGGTCCTGTCCGGCACCCGTTCCGGAGGCGCCGGCCGGGGCTGGGGCGGGACGGTCCAGACGGGTTCCGCCGGTCTTCGCCGCGGCTGCTGCAGTGATGTTTTCCGCTCCCGGGCCGCTCTCCGGTCGGCACTGGCCGCGCTCAGCTTCTGCTGCTGCTTTTTCAGGAACTCACCGATACCGGCCAGCTGGTCCTTGAATCCCACCACGGCTTCCCGCATGCTCCAGGATGTAGCGCTGATCAGGATCACCAGCAGACAGGTCAGCAGCACCACCACGCTGCCCGCCGCTCCCAGAAAGGTGCTCAGCTGCGTCGCCAGAAAGCCCCCGAAATTCCCGCTGTAGATGAATTTCATGGTATGGCCCCCTTCAGACAGCGCCTCGGGCATGGCCAGGGCGGTGGCCAGAAATACCGCCATTCCCAGGGTGAAGAGGGAAAACCGCAGAAACGAGAGCAGATTCTGCTGCAGAAAGACGTTCCAGCCGAGCAGAAAGATCAGAAAGGGGAACACAAGGCTGGGATAGCCGATGGTGTAGGTGAACAGATAGTGGCTGATGGTTGACCCTGCCAGGCCCAGCCAGTTCCTGATCCCTTCCGGGGATCCGCTGTTGGGATAGTCGGTGTGATTATGAGAAACGAGCCCCAGAAAGATCAGGACCGCAAAGGCCATGATGAGAATTCCCAGGATTTCCCGTCTGCTGTTGCTGCTGTTTCCAGCCGGTCTTTTTGCCATGCGCGGCGTCTCCCCCCCTGTGTACAGACAGCCCTGAACTCGCAGGCCCTGCTTCTTGAGCAATGCCGATCCTGCCGCGGGACTGTCGTGCTGTATGTCGCGTACCGCCGTCCCCGCCCGGGGCGGGGGCGGCCGGCGAAGCGTATTCCCTATGCGAGGAACCCGCTCATTTTCTTCCGTGATGTTCCCGGTACGAACGGGATTTCGGTGATGCGCCCATCCATGTCGGCTTCCTTACCGGGACGGCCGAAGCGGACGACGGTATCCGGCGCCAGCTCCCGGGCCGAACTGATGAAGCCGATGGGACGGTTTTCCAGCGACGGCGAGATCACGCCGCTCAGCACCGTCCCGACGTTCTTCCCCTCACACATGACGTCATAGCCCGGCATGGCCTTGCGTTTTCCATCCATGATAAAGGGATACACGTAGTAATCGATGCCCGCCGCTTCCTGCCTTGCCAGCGCTTTTCTGCCGATAAACTGCTTCTCCATATCCATGGCGAAGGTCCAGGGATGCCCCAGGGCCACTCTATCGGGGCGCAGCTCATGTCCGTGCAGAGGCAGCCCGGCCTCCGTGCGCAGGGTGTCCCGCGCGCCCAGGCCGCAGGGCAGAATTCCCAGGTCGCTGCCCTCGCGCAGGAGCAGGTTCCAGAGCCGGGAGGCGTTGTCCGCGTCGGTGTATAATTCAAATCCGATCTCACCGGTATACCCGGTGCGGGAGACGAGCACCTCCATGCCGCCGACATCGACGCCCCGGTTGAATCTGAAAAACTTGAGCCCCGCCACGGCATCTTCACCAGCCAGTCTCACCATCAGTTTCGGCGCGTTCGGTCCCTGCAGATCGATTTTTGCCGTCCGGTCGCTGATGTCCTCGACTGCCACCCCTTTGGGAGCGTGTTTCCGCAGCCAGGCCAGATCGCCGGGAATATCACCCGCGTTCACCACCAGCATATACTCGGTTTCGCTGAACCGGTAGAGAATACAGTCGTCCACCACGCCGCCCGCTTCATTGAGCATGAAATTGTACATCGCCCTGCCGTCATCCAGCTTCTCCACGCCGTTGGTCAGCAGTTCGCTGACGAACGCCCCCGACGCCTCTCCGGTGATCATGAATTCACCCATATGACAGATATCGAAGAGACCGCAACCGTTTCTGGTCGCATGGTGTTCCGCGGATTGGCCCGTTTCATACCACAGTGGCATCAGCCACCCGGCAAAATCGGCCATTTTACCGTTGAGCGCGATGTGCTCGTCGTACAGGATGGTTTTTTTCGCTTCCACAATTACCTCTTTATTTATAATTTAATAGTGTTTTTTATAGACGTATTATATCGTATAATTTACTGAAAAATCATGCCGTTGTCAATGGTTTTTCAGGCGGCGATGTCAGGGAATGGAGCGGGTCACATCGTTATAAATGACGTAGAGCATGAGCGCCAGCAGCAGGAACATGAAAATCTGCTGAACCACCAGTTTCGTCTTCGTGCTGATCTCGTGCCGCGTGACCCCTTCGATGCAGAGTATGAGCAGATGTCCGCCGTCAAGCACCGGTATGGGCAGCAGATTGAGAATGGCGAGATTGAGGCTCAAAAGCGCCATGAAATAGAAAAGGGCTCCGGCTCCGGCCCTGGCCGATTCTCCGGCCATCTTGGCGATGCCCACCGGCCCCGCGACGGACTTCATCGATTCCCGGCCGGTGATGAGGCGAAAAATCGAAGTGACGATCAGGTCAGTGAGGTTCCACACCGATTCACCCGCAATCACGATGGAACGGAACGGGCCCGCGGGCCTGGTTGTATATTCGGGGAGAATGCCCACCTTGGGCATCGTCACGATATCCCCGTTCAGCAGTGTCTCTTCCATCCGGGGAAACACATCGATGGTCAGCACCGAATCGTTCCGCTCGATCCTGAACCGGACCGTGCCGCTTGCATTGCCGCGGATGGCTTCGGTGACGCTGTCCCAGGTGGCGACATCCTCTCCATCCACGCTCAGGATGACATCGCCGGCCTGCAGCCCGGCTTCGGCCGCCGGGTACCCTTCGAGCATCTCCCCGATCCCGGTGCCGCTGTCCGGTTCGGCGATACCGTAGAAAATGGCGGCGCCCCAGAATACGAGAAAGGTAAAGACAATATTCATGAAGGGACCGGCGAAGACGACCAGAAACCGCTGAATCCACGGTCTCGACCGGTACTCCCATGGCTGGGGCGGCTGTTTGAGGGCGTCCTTGTCCATGGTTTCATCGACCATGCCCGCTATTTTTGCGTAGCCGCCGAAGGGGATCCAGGAGATGCAGTAGTCGGTTTCCCCGATCTGTTTTCCGAACATGCGGGGAGGGAACCCCAGCGAAAAGCGCTCCACCCGTATTTTGAACATCTTGGCGGCCAGCAGGTGTCCCAGCTCATGAATGAAAACGAGCACGCCGAGCACGAAAACGGTGGCAAGCAGTGTTGTCAGTGTAGTCATTGGTATCCTTTAGTCGTTGAGCAGCCGGGCCCTGATTTCCCGGTCTGTGGCCAGAATGGTTTCCAGATCCGGATTCCGGATCGCCACATGGCCGGCCAGGGCCTTTTCAATCAGCCGCGGTATATCCATGAATCCGATCGTTCCGTTTAGAAAGAGGCTGACGGCCGCCTCATCCGCGGCATTGAGCACCGCGGGGGCGGTACCGCCGGTTCGCAGCGCCTCGAACGCCAGTGCCAGACCCGGAAAGCGGTTCAGATCGGGGGGCTGAAAATCCAGCGTCAGGGCCGTGCTGAAATCCATGGCACCCCAGGAGACCTCCCCGCGGTCGGGCCAGGTCAGGGCGTAGGCGATGGGCAGCCGCATGTCCGGCCGTGAGAGCTGCGCCTTTACCGATCCATCGCTGAATGCGACCATGGCATGCACGATGGACTGGGGGTGCACGACCACCGTGATTCTGTCCGGGTCGAGATCGAACAGCCAGCGTGCTTCGATCACTTCCAGCCCCTTGTTCACCATCGTCGCAGAATCGACGGTCACCTTCGGCCCCATGGACCAGTTTGGATGCGCGAGGGCGTCATGCACGCTCACCGCCGCCATCTTATCCGCCGGTAACGATCTGAACGGTCCCCCGGAAGCGGTGAGGATCAGCCGGGCTACCTGTTCCCGCTTTTCCCCCTGCAGACATTGAAAGAGAGCGCTGTGTTCGCTGTCAACCGGCAGCAGGGCGACACCCCGTCGTGCGGCGGCTGCCATCACCAGCTCCCCCGCCATCACCAGGACCTCTTTGTTGGCCAGGGCAATGGTGCATCCGGCATCGATCGCCAGCAGCGTCGCTTCCAGCCCCACGCTGCCCACCAGCCCATTCACCACAATATCGGGAGAGGGGTCGGCGGCCGCTTCCAGCAGTCCTTCCCGCCCGCTGAGCAGGCGTATCCCTGCGCTCTTAAAGCGGTCATGCCATCGGCGGGCCGCATCCTCATCGGTGAGCACCGCTCCATCCGCTCCATGAGCGAGCGCGGCGGCAAGAAGCGCTTCTCCGTTCTCGCGGGCGGTGAGCGTGCTCACTCGGTACCGGTCCGGGTACCGGTCGATCACTTCCAGCGTCTGCCGGCCGATCGATCCGGTGGCTCCCCAGACGGCGATTCGTTTCTGTTTACGCGTATCCGTCATGACGGGTTTCCTGCCGGGCATACGCAGCCGCCGCGGCCGTGGTTTCAAGGAGAGAAAATCGTTCCCGCAGTTCCCCCGCCCGAGTCTCTTCAGCGCGGGTCATTTCCCCATCGGCAAACGTGATCCCCAGCACGGTTTCCATGCCTTTCCGCAGAGAATCGGCAACGGTCTCTGCCGCCGGATCGCCGCCCAGGTGTTCTCCCAGACTGGTCGTCTTTGCATCGATGATCGCGCGCAGCCGTTCCCGGTCCCGGGTGGTATTGCCCGCAAGATACCGGGAAAGATCGAGATGCTCCCTGCCGGTAAGTATGGAGCCGTGCTGAAGCATGCCCCATGAGAGGTGCCGCTGGGCGCTGCCGATCAGCTTCTTCCCGCCGACCAGCACTTCGTTTCTCGCCGCTGCTGAAAAACAGCTCACGGACATGGATTTTTTATAATGGGCATTGAGATCGACGTGCCGCTTCTGCAGTTCCGCGGGTACGCCGAGCAGACGGATGCCGCTGGCCAGCCCTTCGCTGATCAGCGTGTAGAGTTCGGTCAGGTTTTCCCGGTAGAAAGCGCTTTCCTTGGGGATAATGACCGCGTACGTAAGCTCCTGGGCGTGGTACACGGCTCTGCCTCCGGTGGGCCGCCGCACCACATCGACACCATCAGCCGCGCAGGCCTCAAGATCGATACTGTCCGCTTCCTGATGATACCCGAGAGAGATGCACCACGGATGCCATTGATATACCCGCATCACCGGCAGACCGGACTCGCCGGCCAGCTCCAGCAGCGCCTGATCACACCCCATCTGCAGCGATCCGGCCGCGCTGCCGCTGAGGATCCACCGCCACTGTTCTTTTGCCGCTTTGGTCAGATTATTCCCCGTTCGCTTGCTTCGATGAAGGCCAGCACGTTCTCGATTTCAGGGGTCACCGCCATCTCCGACCGGATCTTCGCCACCGCCTGGCTGGTGTTGAGGTTCGACCTGTAGATAAGCTTGTAACAGCGCCGCAGCGCCGTCACCGATTCAGGGCTGAAGCCCCGCCGCTTGAGACCGATGGCATTCAACCCCTTGTAGGAAAGCGGCTCACCGGCGGCGAGGATATAGGGAGGCACATCCTGAACGGCCCGGTACACGCCTCCGATCAGCGAGTGACGTCCCACCCGGCAGAACTGGTGCACCGCCACCAGTCCGCCGAGAATGACGTAATCTTCCACGGTGACATGGCCGGCCAGCTGCACCCCGTTGGCCAGAATGACATTGTCGCCGACAATGCAGTCATGGGCGGTGTGACAGTAGGCCATCAGCAGACAGTTGCTGCCGATCACCGTTTTTCCCCGGTGCACGGTACCCCTGTTCAGATCCGCGAATTCGCGGACGATGGTGTTGTCACCGATTTCAAGTGTCGTCTTTTCAAATTTATATTTTAAATCCTGGGGCGGTGTCGATACAGCCGCGCTGTGGTGTATCACGCAGTTCCTGCCGATGCGGGCTCCGTCATCGACAAGGGCATGGGCGTGTATCTGTGTGCCGTCACCAATGACCGCGTCACCCCTGATGACCGCATAGGGACCGACCGAGACGCCGGCTCCCAGCTGCACCGTCGAATCGATAATCGCCGTACTGTGTATATCAGTCACCGTGTTTTCCTCCAGCAATCCGTTTCAGCGATCGATAATCGCGCACATAAGATCGGCCTCGGCCACCAGCCTCTCTTCAACATAGGCGCGGCCGGTCATTTTACACGAACCCGCCCGCTGTCTGACCAGAAGCACCTCGATAAAGAGCTGGTCCCCGGGCAGCACCGGCTTGCGCCAGCGCACCTTGTCGACACCCATGAAATAGGCGAGTTTTTTTTCGGGATTTTTAATGGTGTTCAGCAGGAGCACGGCTCCGGTCTGGGCCATGGCCTCGATGATAAGCACGCCCGGCATAATGGGGTGTCCGGGGAAATGACCGGGGAAGAAGGGTTCGTTCAGCGTCACGTTTTTTACGCCCACGACCCGTTCTTCCGGAACCAGCTCCACGATCTTGTCCACCAGCAGAAAGGGATAGCGGTGGGGCAGTATCTTTTCAATCGCCTGGCTGTCGAGGACCACCCCTTTCTTCGCCGGCGAGGACTGGAAGCGTCCGGTTATCTGCTTTTTCTCGAGCAGCTTGTGCAGTTTTTTCACCAGTTCGACATGGGCGGCGTGTCCCGATCTGGCCGCCATGACATGCGCCTTGAGCGGAACGCCGAGAAGGGCGAGATCCCCGATGAGATCGAGTGTCTTGTGCCGAACCGGTTCATTGTAAAACCGCAGTTCCTTGTCATCGAGTATGCCGTTGCTTCCCAATTTCACCTCATTCCTGAGGTGGAAACGCTTGGCGAGATCTTTCAATTCCGACGGCTCGATATGACGGTCCACAATCACCACCGCGTTATCCAGGTTGCCGCCCTGGATAAGCCCCTTGTCGTGCAGCGCCTCGACCTCGGTGAGAAAACAGAAGGTGCGGGCGGGGGCGAAATCGCTGACGAACTCCGATTCCATGGAATACATCGACGTGTACTGGGTTCCCAGGGCCGGGTTGCGGTAATCAACCATAAAGGTGATCCGCAGCTCGTCCGACGGGAACACCACCATGTCGATTCCCTTCTCTTCATTGGTGTAGGTTATGGTCTCGTCCACCACGAGAAAATCCCTGGGTTCGTCCTGTTCCACCAGACCGGCATCCTGAAGAATGGTGACATAGGGCATGGCGCTGCCGTCACCGACGGGCGGTTCGTTGGAATCGACTTCAGCCACCACATTGTCGATGGAGAGACCGTAGAGGGCCGCCAGTACATGCTCGACCTGACGTATCTCCACGCCGTCTTTCCCCAGGGTGGTGTCCCGGGAGTTGTCGATCACATACTCGATGGTCGCCGGAATTTCCGGGATGCCCTCAAGATCGATCCGCCTGAAGAGAACGCCGGTATTGGGGCCGGCGGGTTTGAATGTAATGGTGGTTTTATTCCCCGTATGCAGGCCCATGCCCGACAGGGATACCGGTTTGGCGATTGTTCTCTGGTTTTCGATCATTTCTCCCTCTTGTCCGCCTCCAGCTGCGCGATTCGCTCTTTGAGCTGTTTGAATTCCTTCAGCAGATCCGGCAGCTGCCGTACCGCTGCTTGTATACGCATGCCCGACCGGTGGGGAAGCGCCGGCGTGCCGGAAACCATCACGCCGTCGGGCACATCCTTGGATACGCCGGACTGGGCGGCGATGATCACGTTCTCACCGATCCGCATATGTCCGGCAAACCCGACCTGCCCCCCGATGCGGGCGTTTTTGCCCACCATGGTGCTTCCTGAAAGGCCGGTCTGGGCGGCGATGACCGAATGCTCGCCGATCCGGCAGTTATGGGCCACCTGGATGAGATTGTCCAGCTTGACCCCCTGTTCGATAACCGTTTCACCCATGGTGGCGCGGTCGATGGTGGTGTTGGCGCCGATCTCGACGTCGTCACCGATGATCACCGTGCCGACCTGGGGAATTTTATGATAGACGCCGCCCTCGGGCGCGAATCCGAATCCGTCACTGCCGATCACCGTACCGTCGTGGATGATCACGCGGTCACCGATCCTCACCAGCTCCCTGACGCTCACGTGGCTGTGAATGACGCAATCGGCGCCCACCCGGGCGCCGTCCGCGATCACGGTGAAGGGAAACAGCACCGTGTTGTCTCCCACTTCACAGTTGCTGCCGATGACCGCATAGGGACCGATCGCGACGTTTTTCCCGAGGACCGTTCCGGTCCCGATGATCGCGGTTTCATGAATTCCCGTTTCAACCAGCCGGGGCGGCGGGTAGATGTGCTGCAGCACCAGAGCGAAGGCGTAGTAGGGGTTTTTAGCGCGGATTATCGGTTTCACGACATCGCTGGTGAAATCCTCGGGCACAATTACCAGTGAAGCCGCCGTTTCTTCAAAAAGCGTGAAATAGCGTGGATTTGCCAGAAAGGTGACGCTCCCCTCCCCGGCGGTTTCGATCCGCGATGCGGTGCTGATCTCGAGACCGGCCGGACCGCTGTACGTCCCCCGCACCAGTTTCGCCAGAGCCTCTGCACTGTATGCCACGCTTACCTCCTCTGCTCCGTGTCTGTGGCGGCTTCGTTCTCTTTCAGCAGTTCAATTACCCGTTCGGTTATATCGAGCTGTTCCCGGGCGAAAACGATGTTGCCCTGGACAGTGTCAAAAATGATGTCGAACCCGTCTTCCTCACTGATGCTGTCGACCGCCCGCTTGATATCCTCGTAGACCGGTTTGAGAAGCGATTCCTGTTTGCGCATATATTCTCCGTTGTCACCCCATACGCGTTTCTGGAAGGCCTCTATCTGCTGCTCGAGTTCCGTGATTTTTCCCTCTTTTTCCTTCTTGCGGGTCTCGCTCAGCAGCAGGCTCAGATCATCCAGGTCCGCCTTCTCCTTGCGAAGCTCGTCCTTCATGGTCCCCAGTTCGGATTCCCACTTGCGATTTTCATCCCGCAGCTTTTCTTCGGCATCGGCGACACCGCTGTAGGATTTCATGATCTTTTGGGAGTCGATATACCCGATTTTTGCCTGGGCGTACCCCGCGGGTCCGTTCACGAGTATAAGCGCCGCTGTGAACGACCACAGCAGCAGCTGTTTCCCGGCAATTGTTCTGCACCGATACACCACATCTCACCGCCTTTCCTTGTATCCGAAACGGGCTGATGCCAACAACCTGGCGGCCATTGGCATCATTGATTTCGCACCTATGTCGGGTACGGCTATTCCTTTACTGTCTGGCCAAGTTTTGTCTGAACCTGCTTGGTCAGTTCATGTTTCTCGTTTGCATAGAGCAGGTTGACCGCCTCCAGAACGTAGTCACAGCCCTCCTCCTTGCCGACGGCCTGAATAGCCTCGTTGATGCTCTCGATAATGGGCTTCATCAGCTCGTTCTGAAGATCGCTCAGCTCCTGTTCCTTGCGCATGCCGAACTCCTGCCACTGCTGGTACAGCACCTGCAGTTCCTGGGACTGCTCCCGTTTCTTCTCGTCGCTGAGCAGAAGGCTCTGCTGTTCCAGCCGTTTCTGCTTGCTGATGATGTCTTCCTGCATCCGCTGCGACTCATCGGCCGCGGATTTCTGCGCGGTCTCGAGCTTTTTCTGTGCGTCAAGCGCGGGCTTGTATTGACTCATGATGAGCTGGGTGTCTACATAGCCTATTTTGAGCTGCGCCGAAACCGGCATAACCGCTGCCGCGATCAGCACCGCGCTCACGATAATCATCACACTTCTTTTTTTCACCACGGTACTCCTCCTTATTCGAATTAAAAGCTTTTGCCGAATACAAAATGGGGTTTCCACTGCCCCTTGACATTGCCGTTTGCATCAAGATTATCAAATCCGTAGGCATAGTCGAACCCGAGCATGCCGACCATCGGCATGTAGATGCGGGCTCCTATACCCACTGACTTTTTCAGATCGAAGGGATCGGTGACATCCAGCGTCAGCCAGGTATTGCCGGCTTCGGCGAAAATGATCCCGAACGCCGTCGGATTGGAAATAACGGGGAAGCGCAGTTCGACCGTGGTCTTCAGCATTGTCCGGCCGCCCTCGTAGCGGTACTGTCCGCCAGCCAGCGGATCGTCGTAGCCGCGGAGCGGGATCGAGCGGGACATGCCGCTGCCGCCCATAAAAAAGTAATCGGTGTACTGGATGCGGCTCGAACTGTTCAGCTCCTGCATGTACCCGGCCATGGCCCGGGCCATGAACACCACCCGCGGACTCACCGCGGGAAAGAAAAACTCGGCGCTCAGCTGATGTTTATGATACCCCACATTGCCTCCCAGGGGGCCGCCCGCGAAAGTGGTGCTGAAACTCACGATCGATCCTTCCGTGGGAAACTCGGGATTGTCGAGACTGTTGCGCGAAAACACCTGTGTGATGCTGCTGGTGTTAAGCGGCCAGTCCTGATTGACGATGTTGTTGGGATTGTATTCCTTCATGTAGTCGGAGAAATCGCCCAGTGTCGTCTCGTCGTACCGGTAAATCCAGTCACCCCTGAAGTAGTTGTCCGGCCAGGAAAACCGCCGGCCCGTCTGCAGGGAAAATCCGCGGCTCTTCTGGCTGTAGCCGATATAGTAGGCGTCCCGCTGGGTGTCATGCACGTTGAAGCCGATCAGCGTCGGTGTGTTCAGGAACCAGGGCTCACTGAATCCGAGACTGAAGGAGCGGTAGAAGCGTCCGAAATTCCAGTTCAACGACAGCTGCTGCCCGTTTCCGAAGAGGTTGTTCATGCCCAGCCCGACACTGCCGATCAGCTTGTCGAGTTCGCTCCAGCCGATGGAAAGGTTCGCGGTCTGGGTCGATTTTTCCTCGACCTCGAAAATCAGGTCCAGCTTGTCCTGATCATCGGCGGGCATGGGCACCGGATTCACGTTCGCGAAATAGTTGAGCATCATCAGGTCACGACCGCTCCGGACGAGCAGTTCCTTGCTGAAGATGTCGCCGGGCCTGATGCGGAGCTGCCTGCGGATGACACGCTCCTTGGTGGTGGTGTTTCCCTTGACGACAATTCTGCCGATGGTGACCGGACTGTTCTCAACGATCACGAAATGATAGTTGAGCGTGTCTCCGCTGATCTTCTCCACCGGATTGATCTGGGCGTAGATGTATCCCTTGTTGTAATAGGCGCCGCCCACCTCTTCATTGGTAGACTTGGTGAACTCTTCGGCGTTGTAGCGGTCGCCGGGCTTGAAGGTGAGCAGACTGTTCAGCTCGTCTTCATCGAAGATCACGTTTCCTTCCCAGGTGATGTCACCGAAATAGTAGCAGGGACCTTCTTCGACCCAGATGTCCAGGAACATCTTCGCCTGCGTGTCATCGTAATATATGGAATCCCGAACCACCCGGGCGTCTTTGTACCCCTCATTGTGGTAAAACTCGGCGACGAGCTTTTTATCTTCCTCATACTTTTCCGGATCGAAATCGCCGTTCCGCCACCAGCGGTTTTCCTTGGTTTCGTCCATCTGCTTCTGCAGCCGGTGGTCGTCGAAATGCTGGTTGCCGAAAAATCGTATCTGCTCGACCTGCACACGCTTCCCTTCATCGATCGTGAAAAAAAGCGTCTTGCGGTTGCTCTCTTCGACGTCTTCCGTCCGTGTTTCCACTTTCGCCAGGGTATACCCTTTTTCCTGGTATTTTTTCAGAATCCGCTTCCGGGCCAGGGAGATATCATTGGGATTGATCACCTGCCCCCTGAACATGCCGATCTCCCTCTCCAGGTCGAGGGTCTTCAGCTTCTTGTTCCCCTCGATCACGAGATTCTGAAGCTTTGGATACTCCTTGACCTGTATCGTAAGGTAGACGCCGCTGCCGACCTGCCGGTCGAGAATGATGCTGACATCGGAAAAAATATTCAGCGCCCATATATGTCTGATGGCGTCCTGAATGTCATCCAGAGTTAATTTATCCCCCTCATTCAGCCCGGAACTCAGCCTGATGACACTGGTGGAGGCGCTTTCATTCCCGGACACTGATATTCCCAGCAGGTTCATCGATGTTCCACCCTGCTGCTGCGCGTATACAGCGGTCATGGAAATGAATACAAAAGCAGTCAGAACGTTTCTCAGCATGGTTTTCGTCCACATAGATATCGACTCCGAATAGATTCTTGAAAGCTACAAAAATTATCACTTCTTGTAAAGTAAAAAATATATGCCGCCTGTTTTATTCAGGCCCCCTATGCCTAAAACGGGAAGATGTGCCGCAGCCAGATTCGCTTGTCTTCTCTTCGCTCGGCCAGCAGCTGCGAATCATAGGAATATTCCATCTCGAGAAACAGATCAGGACGAATACTGTACTCGAGAATGAGCGCGTGCCTGAAACCCAGGCCCTGGGTATGCAGCATATAGGGATTATAGGAATTCACCTGTCCCGTATAGGTCATAAACAGGCCGCTCGCCAGATATTTGCCCACGGTCACCCGGGAACTGCGGAGGAGCTGCAGCGGATCCCACTGGCCGCCGCTCAGATTCTGCATCTGCACCAGATTGCTGCTGAAACGCGAGGAGAACCGCACGACGTCAAGGCCGAAATACCGCCTGAGTCCCCGTTCGATCGGTCTCAGCAGGGGCCGGAAGATCCAGTTCTCAACCTGCAGCCCGATGGCGCTGTAGGCCCGGTCCTTCAGCTGTGACGCGGAATACCCGAGAGCGGACATCAGATCCGCTTCGGTACGGGTGAGGTTCGGATTGTCGCTGGTCACTCTGAACCGCACCTTTCCCCAGGGTCCTCCCGACTGCTCCAGTCCGGTTTCATCGTTTATCGATGTCATTTCCAGCCAGACCGTTGCCGGAGTTCCCAGGGAATCGATAATGATCGTGGAGGCGCGGCCGTTGAAGATCGGGTCCGTGCTGCCCCGGGGATACTCGAACGTAATCCGTTCCGGTCTGAACACATGATCGATGGCCTCGATCGTTCCCGCGGTTGAGATCAGATCCCCCCAGACCTCCACCCCTCCGCCGGCTGCGGATCCGGCGATGCGAAGCCCGCCGGTATTGTCTCTCAGCTGCAGATCGATATAGATATTGCCCAGCGGATTGTCGATCTGCCGCACATAGTACACATCCTTCACGGGCAGCACTTCGAGGTCCCACTCTACCCGTTCGATAAACGACGGCTCCGGAGAGGGAGCGAGGCCGATATCGAGGAAGGGGTAGGTGAGACGCACATCCCGCAGGTTGAGGGATCCCCTCAGGTGGGGAGCATCCGCCGGCCCCCCGATGAGGAACGACTGCTCATCACCGAGACCCGCGAATACGATCCATCCTTTCTCACCCGGCTCCATCAGCCCCGGAAAATGCAGCCGCAGCCCCCTTTGGGACGTGTTCAGCCTCAGCACACCCAGACTGAGGGAGAGCCGCTGCAGGTCCAGCGGTTCCAGACCGGATGGGAGCGCTCCCGTAAAACGGTTGGTAACCGTAAATGTTCCCTTTTCCGACGTTCCGGAGATATCGGCGATATCCACCAGGCGGCTGTTGACCGGCAGTTCCGCCGCTGCGTGCAGATTCTCGATGCCGTCGATTACGTCGGTGAAGGCGATGCCGCCGCCGGTAATCGTGAGATGCCCGCTGCCCGGAATGAGCTGTCCGCCGCTGCCCGCGAATCTGACGAAGAGTTCTCCGTAGCCCTCGGCGTTCCTGACGGTCCTGCTCAGCCGGCTGAGCGGGGAGAGGACATTTCCCGCGGCAAGCACGGAAATGTCCGACATACCGCCCCCCCCGTGGTCAAGCGTGCCCCAGCTGCGCACGGTCAGACTGTCACCGTAGCGGAGGCTTCCGTCGACGATGGTCAGCACACCCAGCGGCCATGTCTGTCCTGGATACGTCGTGTCGACCGCTTCCACCTGCAGGTCCCGGAACGGCAGCGGCCCCAGGGTACCGGAGGGAATCTTGAGGGTAACGGCCGCGGCCGTGAGACTGTGTTCCCGCTGTATATCCATCGAGAATCCGCCGGTACCCGCGAGGATATCACTTCCCGTCGCTGCCAGAAGCAGATCGCCGACATCGATGCCGGAGCCGCTGACCGTACCGTTGAGCCGGCCGGTGCTGTCAAGATCAGCCTTCCCGATAACGACCGCCTGCTCTCCCTGTTTCAACTGAAACCCGGCGTCGGTGACCCTGCCGTTCAGGCGGGTATAGTGAACATCGGCATCGTACTGCTTGCTGTTGTGAAGAATGCCGTTACGGAAACTGACGTCGAAATCGGTGATTTGGTCGTCACCCTCCTCGCGCCACACGGCACCGCCGCTGAGGGTCCCCTGGAAATCACGCAGTTCAGGGAAGAACCGGTGCAGTTCCTCGAGGCTGAAATTATTCAGCCGCAGCCGGCCCTTCCGGTGCAAATCGTTATTCAGGCTGAACATTCCGGAAAAATCGGCCAGTGTTCCCACCGACGCAGACGTCACTGTCAGGGCCTCGCGGGTGTGCATGCCTGCAGCGTCCACTGCCAGGGCACTGTCGTCCTCCCCGTAATAGTTGCCGTCAAGCGTCCAGTTACGGGCGCCGTCCCGCTGCTGCCGGTTTTCCAGAAGCATGTCGGCGACAAGCCGTTCCCCGTAGGCCGAATAGAGCCTGCCCTCACTCTGGAGCCGCCACTGCTCCGGCGTACCGGAACACCTGCCGCTGATATCGATATTTTCCAGCCGGGTGGCCAGGTTGCGCCCGCCCAGCGGACCGATAAAATCCTCGACTTCTTTGAACGAGATGTCCCATTCAGGATGTGCGGTCAGTAATCCGGAGACAACGGCGTCCAGGTACTGTTTCCGTCCGGCTGCCGCCTCGAGATGCAGTGTTTCGTGCGTATAGGAAAACTGCGGTCTGAGGATCATCATTTCGCCGCTCTCGGAACCGAACCCGATATGTCCCCTGCCTTCACCGCTGATGCTGGCGAGCCCTCCCTGCAGTCTCATCTCGACCAGAGACGGGACACTGGTGATGTTCGCGGGCAGTGCCGTGATGAGGGACCCGGCATCACCGCTGATCCGCATCGCCCCGTTCTCTATGTAGAGGGAATCACGCAGAAGGGAAGAACCGCTCAGCTGCAGGCTCATCCCGTTCCGGTGCTTTCCTTCTCCCGTGACGTTCAGCCGCAGGTTTCGGTACTCGAGTTCGGTAATGAATCCGTCGAAAACGATACCGGCGATACTGAAATCCCCGGAAAGGAACCGTCCCTCGACCCCGGGATTGTCAAATGGACCGTATACATGAAACGACGCCTGCATGGTCCCGTCCAGCGGCAGCCGCTTGTCCGGCAGCGTCTCCCGCAGAAACCGGCGCAGGGAAAAATCGGGAAATTCGATCTTCAGGTCCGCGACGGGCCGGAAGATACGGTTGACATGGCCGTTTATGGCGAAGGGAATGCCGTTAAAATTGGGTATGTCACCATGAATGACCATATCCCGTCCCGTGAGCGTTCCCGAGAGAGTGACATCGCGAAAATGTAGGTTGCTGTTTTTAAGAGCGAGCACTCCGTGCTTCACGGTCAGGCTGCCGGCGGGCACGCTTCCCCTGCGGTAAGCGAACTCTCCGGTGACCTGGCCGTCCAGCGCTTCGATATATTTCGGAAGCAGCAGCGGCAGGTTAAATCCCAGTTTCGAGTCTTCAACCGCGGCCTCTATGGTGGTCACCTGGTTGTGAAGCAGGTCGAGTTCCCCTTCTATGCTGATGTTCCGCCGGGAGGATGAGAAAACATTGCCGGCAAGCCTGAATGAAGCGAGCCTGCCGCCCGGATTGTGCAGCCAGCCGTTCAGCTCATGGGCGAGAAGTATCTGCTCTCCTTCGGGGCTTTCGATATACATCTCCGCCCTGGCGAGCGTGATCCGGCGAATGGTGCCGATCATGTCCGAGACATTTGGCAGTATGCCGTTCTGCCGCACCGAAACGGTGTCGGCGGGCTGAGCGGGAATACCGCGCATGATGAGGGTGGGCCGTACGAACACCGCCTCGTTGGAGGCCTTGTATATGACAAATCTGTTTCGCGCGAGGTTCCAGAGACTGTAGGAGATTTCAGCATGATCGACCTTCAGGGTGTAGCTGCTGTCCCTGGGCATGAGAACGATGTCGTGAAAACGGACCCGTCCGATACCGACTTCCACACTGCCGATGTCGGATCCCTCGGCCAGGAACGGCCGTATCCTGGTCAGGATCAGCTGCCTGATCCGTTCATTGCCCTCGGCGACCTTCCATCCCAGGTATACCCCGGTAAAGGTCACAACACCGGCAAGAGCCAGAAAGAGTATCCATCGTCGCTCACGCATACACCATACCGTACCAAAAAAAGAAATGAGGGGCCTTACCCCTCAAAATCCTCGTTGTCCTCGCTTTAGATTAGACGCCCGTATCCCGCTATGGTTCCCGGCATTGCCGCGTCCCGAACAACCGCCGCCCTACCGCAGCTGCTCGCTCACCATGCCGAACCGCCTCTCCCGCTTCTGATAGGAGGAAATGGCCTTGTACAGGTGCTTCTTTTGAAAATCGGGCCAGTACACATCGGTGGTGAACAGCTCCGTGTAGGCCAGCTGCCAGAGCAGGAAATTGCTCAGCCTCAGTTCGCCGCTGGTCCGGATGAGCAGATCGGGATCGGGAAGTCCGGCGGTATAAAGGCTGTCGCTGATAAGCGCGCTGTCGATCGCCTCGGGATCTATCCGGCCCTGCTGCACCTCCCGGGCGATGCTGCGCACGGCATGAACGATCTCTTCCCGGCTGCCGTAGCTCAGCGCCAGGTTCAGTATCAGCCCCGTGTTGGCCGCCGTGCGGGCAACCCCGGCTCTCAGGCCCTCGGCGGCCCCGGCCTGCAGCCGGTCAAGCTCACCGATGGTCATGAGCCGGACATTGTTCCTGTGAAGCTCGTCGATCTCGTTCTCCAGGGTCCGAAGCAGCAGCTTCATCAGAGCCGACACCTCTTCCTTGGGCCGGTTCCAGTTCTCGGTGGAGAAGGTGTACAGCGTCAGCACCGACACTCCCAGTTCGCTGCATGCCTCCACTACTTTCCGCACCGTCTCCACGCCTTTCCGGTGTCCCGCCACCCGCGGCAGTCCCCGTTTTTTCGCCCAGCGGCCGTTCCCGTCCATGATAATGGCGATATGCCCGGGCAGCGGGCCGTTTTCAGCCAGCTCCGGATGCTGCGTTTTCCCCAAAATCAACCCCTTAGAACGTAAAAAACCAGTAAAAAAAGTACTATCAAATCCCGTAAAAGTCAAGGGATTATTTGGGGTTGACATTACAGCTAAAAACTGTTATTTTTTACTTTTACGTCATCCTCTGATCGCAAATGCGGAAAACCGAATGAAACGAAATTCCTCTCACCATGACACGGACCTGCTGAACCGGGCGGCAGAGGGCTGCCGTATTCTCAGGAATGAGCTGGCGAAAGTGATCGTCGGCCAGGAAGCCATTGTCGAACAGCTGCTCATCAGCCTCTTCGCCCGGGGCCACTGTCTGCTCATCGGCGTTCCCGGCCTGGCAAAGACGCTGCTCATCTCATCCCTGGCCCGGACGCTTGACCTGGAATTCAGCCGTATCCAGTTCACTCCCGACCTCATGCCCTCGGACATCACCGGCAGCGAAATCCTCGAGGAGGACCGCGGCTCGGGGAAAAAATCGTTCAAATTCATCAGGGGCCCGGTGTTCGCCAACGTCGTGCTCGCCGATGAGATCAACAGAACGCCGCCGAAAACACAGGCGGCGCTGCTGCAGGCCATGCAGGAGTACCAGGTAAGCGCGGGAGGCGCGACCCACGCCCTGGAGCAGCCGTTTTTCGTTCTTGCCACCCAGAACCCCATCGAGCAGGAAGGCACCTACCCGCTGCCGGAGGCTCAGCTCGACCGCTTCATGTTCAGCCTCTGGATCGATTATCCCTCTCTGGAAGAAGAGCGGCGCATCATCCGTTCGACCACGAGCGCCGCCGCGGCGGAGCCACGGCCGGTTCTGACGCGGGAGGACATTCTCGGCTTTCAGCAGCTGGTGCGGGCCGTTCCGGTATCGGATATCGTGGTCAACTACGCCGTTGACCTGGTGCGCATGACCAGGCCGGGATCCCCCTCCGCGCCCGGGTACATCCGCCAGTGGATCCGCTGGGGCGCGGGACCGCGGGCGGCCCAGAATCTGGTGCTGGGGGCGAAGGCCCGGGCCGCTGTTCAGGGCAGGGCAACCCCGGAAATCGCGGACATCAACGCCGTCGCCGGGCCGGTGTTCCGTCACCGCCTCGTGCTCAATTTCAGCGCCGAAGCCGACGGCATTTCCCCTTCAGACATTGTCACGAAACTGCTGGAAGAGAGCGCCCATGAACATTAAAAAAATACTGTTTGGATCAGATGACTCCGCCGCGGAAGAACCGGTCGACATCAGGACGGCCCTGGCCGTTATTCTTATGGAAATGGCCGGCGCCGATGACGAATTCGACCAGCAGGAGGAACGGCTCGTTCTTCAGATCCTTCAGGAAACCTTCAGTCTCGACGACGAAGCCGCCGCCGTCATCGCCGACCAGGCGCGTGAAGCGCGGGAGGAGAGCGTCGATCTCTACCGATTCACCAGCCGCATCAACAGAGCCTGCAGCCGGGAGGAAAAACTGCAGATGATGGACATGCTCTGGGAGGTGATCTACTCGGATGGACGGCTGGACGGCCATGAAGATCATCTGATACACCGTCTCACCACCATGCTCAATCTTGACCACAGGGATATGATCGAATCCAAACTCAAGGCAGCGGCGAAGCACCGGTCCAAAGGCTGATCCGTCCGTCCCCCCGGCCGCCCGAATTCCGTCGAAGAACGAGGAGTTACGATGCGCAAAACGAAAATTGTCTGCACCATCGGCCCGGCAACCCGGTCGGCAGAGGCGATCATGAAACTGATCGCGGCCGGCATGAATGTGGCCCGGCTCAATTTTTCCCACGAAGACCACGCGGCCCATCTCAAGGTGATCAGGACCATCCGCGACTGTTCCGAAAAGATCGATCAGCCGGTGGCCATCCTCCAGGACCTGGCCGGTCCGAAGATCCGTACCGGCACCTTCGAAAACGGACCGGTGACCCTGGAATTCGGCCAGAAGTTCACCCTCACCGGCCGCAAGGTAGCCGGGAACAGCGAACGCGTCGGTCTCACCTACAAGGACCTCGCCAGAGACGTCTCACCCCGGGACACGCTGCTCCTCGCCGACGGGACCATCGAACTGATCGTTGAATCGGTGTCGGGGCTTGACATCAACTGCAAGGTAGTCGTGGGCGGCACCCTCAGTTCCCACAAGGGCATCAATCTCCCGGACAAATCGATCAACGCGCCGATTCTCAACAGCAAGGACAGAAAGGATCTGAAATTCGGACTCGAGCACGGTGTCGATTTCGTTGCGCTCTCGTTCGTCCGGAATCCGGATGATATCAGGGAGGCCCGGGAGATCATCAATGAATCGGGCCACCCGGCCGAACTGATCGCGAAAATCGAAAAGCACGAGGCCCTGGAAAACATAGACCGCATTATCGACGCGGTGGATGGTCTCATGGTCGCCAGGGGTGACCTGGGAGTGGAGATCCCCATCGAAGATGTCCCCCGGGTACAGAAGATGCTTATCAACAAGGCCAATCACGCGGGCAAACCGGTGATCACCGCCACCCAGATGCTGAAATCCATGGTCGACAATCCCCGTCCCACCCGGTCCGAAGTCACCGATATCGCCAACGCGATTCTCGACGGCAGTGACGCGGTCATGCTGTCGGAAGAGACGGCCATCGGAGATTATCCGATCGAGGCGGTTATGATCATGTCAAAAATCGCCGAGCGCGCCGACGACCTGTTCCCCAATCTGCAGTGGCTCTCAAAATTCGAAAAACAGTCGCTCTCTACGGAAGAGGCGGTCGCCTACTCGGCCTGTCAGATCGCCGCCCGCATCGGCGCGGCCGCCATTACCTCCAGCACCAAAAGCGGCAGCACCACCCGCAACGTTGCCAAATACCGGCCGAGTCAGCCGATCCTGGCCATGACACCGGATATGCGCACCTGCCGGCGGCTCTGCCTCGTCTGGGGCGCCATACCCTTTCTCATCGATGAGACCGATAATACCGATTGTCTCGAAAGGATTTCCCTTGCCAAGGCCAAATCCACGGGAGATCTTTCATCCGGCGATACGATCGTCTTTACCGCCGGCGTACCGCTGAACGTCAAAGGCACAACGAATCTGATCAAGATCGCCACCATCGAATAATCGGGTTTTCACTCCGGTTATCCGTCATTATCTATAGGGATACCCCGCGATCGTCACCGACGGCCGCGGGATCAGGTACCGACATCCTTATAGAAATGGAGTTCACATGCGCAAGAAACGCACCATTATCGCACTGATTGCGGCGCTGCTCATGGCGGCAGCGCAGAGCGGAGTCGCCCAGATCATCGTCACCGGCGGTATGCCGGCGATCGCATCTCTGCCGGCCGGAAGCGCTGTCTGGATGCATTCGGCCGGCGGCCGTTTTTTCGCGGCGCTCGAAACCGGCGACATCCCCGCCTCCTGCGTCATCCTCGATGAACGGGGATACCGCGGATCCTTTTACTGGACCGCGGATCCGCAGGCCGGAACGCTGCCCGACGGCTGCCGTATTCTCTGGCAGGGAACCGAAGGCGCCCTTATCAAAGCCGGGGAAGGGAGAGCACCCCTCCCGGCCCGGTACCATGCGGATTGGCTGCTCCTGGACGGGCTGTCCGCTCCCGCGGCCGGCAACAATCTGTCGAAACGGACCGCACCGGCCATGCCGTCGTTCTCCGGCGATATCAATACCGTGCTCGATTCCGTCAGTCTCGAACGGATCATCGCCACTGTCAGTGACCTGAGCGGCGAGACATCGTTCACTGTCTACAATACCAGCTACAACCTGACATCGCGCTACGTGTACAGTCCCCAGATACAGGCCGCGCGCTACTACCTCACGGAAGAACTGCTCGAGATGGGATATGCCACCTATATACAGCAATTCCAGCTTGGAGCCGGCAAGGCCCTGAATGTGAATCCGGAATTCATCCGGTCAGGTGTCGCCGGCAGCGGCAGCGGCCTTCTGCTCGGCGGCGGGCGGGATGACCGGTGGGCGCCGGTCTGGCACGACGCCGACAGCCGCATCCTCACGGCCCTTGCCCGGCCCGCGGCCGATATGGTCTGGGCGACTGGACACCGGGGGCTTCTCGTCCGCTTCGACCCGGCCACGTCACAGGCCCGCCTCTGCAGCGGTTTCGAGGATCGGGATCTCTTTGATGTCTGTTTCACCGACGACACGCACGGCTGGATCTGCGGCAGCGACGGGCTGATCGCGGCCACGAATGACCGCGGCGACACATGGCACATCCTGCCCTCGGGCACCGACAGGGACCTCTACACCCTAACCGTCGCTCCCGACGGTACCGGCTGGGCGGCCGGCAAGGACGGGACACTTCTTCGCAGCAGAGACGGGGGAACCTCCTGGACACCCCTGAATCCGGGCACCGGCTCCTGGCTCTACGATATCTGCTTCACCGGCCGAACCCAGGGCTGGATCGCCGGCTCGCAGGGGACACTGCTGCACACGGGTGACGGCGGCGACACCTGGGAAACGATCGATCTGCCCGTCAGCGTGTCCCTGCTCGACATCGATTTCGCCGCCGACGGTACAGGCTGGATCGCCGGACGCTGCGGCACCCTGCTGCGGACCACGGACAGCGGCCGCACCTGGCATACCGCCCCCGCCGCTCTCACCGGAGACATATATGCCGTCTCGGCCGTGAATCGGGACACCGTTATCGCGGGCGGGTATTTCGGCCTCATACGCAGTGACAACGGAGGCGCCGATTTTCAGGCCGCCATGGTTCCCGGCGAGACGTTTTACAATGTGATCGCCGAAAAACCCGGCACGCTCGACCCGGATATCACCTATATCATCTGCGCTCATTACGACGCCACCAATAACAGTGGCGATCCTATGCTTGCTGCGCCGGGGGCCGATGACAACGCTTCGGGTTGCGCGGCCGTTCTGGAAGCGGCCCGGGTGCTCGCGCCCTATACATCTGATTATACAATTAAATTCATCCTCTTCACCGCGGAAGAGATCGGACTCTACGGCAGCAAGGCGTACGCGCAGCAGGCCGCCGCCCAGGGCGAAAATATCGCCGGCGTCATCAACCTCGACATGATCGGCTATGAAGGCGATGATGACCTTCGGGTTGAGCTCCATACCAATTTCGCCCGGACCCAGCTGGTCGATTCAATGGCAGTCTGGGCGGGTGCGTGGGGACTTCCCCTGGCGCCGGTGAAAGTGCTTGCCAGGCCAAACAGCGATCACGCCCCCTTCCTCAGCCTGGGATACCAGGCCCTGATGGTGATCGAAGATACGCGCGCGGGGGGCTTCAATCCTTTCTACCATTCGGCCAATGATCGGCTCACCTATATGAATACCGGCTATTTCCACAGCAACGTGCGACTTGCGGCGGGCACCCTGGCCAGGTTCGCGGGCATCGACCTGACGGCAACGCCGGTATCTGACGGCGCCCGGCGCCCGGCCGCATTCATTATGCACCCGCCCTGGCCCAACCCGTTCAACCCCTCCGTGACCGCGGCCATCGACCTGCCACGGGACGAAGGCGCCACTGTGGATGTGTTCGATCTGCTTGGACGCCCGGTCCGGCGGCTGCACCAGGGCCGGCTTGCCGCGGGACACCACACCTTCATCTGGAACGGCGATGATCGCCTGGGCCGTCCGGTCTCCTCGGGCGTCTACCTGATCGTCTGCCGCACGGGCGGCGGTGCGGCCGCACAACGAAAAATAGTACTGATGCGATGACGGAACCCGGAACCCGAGAGGACTTTCGCGACTACCTGCGGCCGGAAACGGTCTCACGACTTTCCAGACTCGATCTGATCGCACGCCTGGTTGTCGAGGGATTCATCACCGGGCTGCACCGCAGTCCCTATCACGGGTTCTCGGCCGAGTTTTCAGAATATCGCGCCTGCATGCCCGGCGACCCGATCCGCCACATAGACTGGAAGGTGCTCGCCAGAACAGAACGCTACTACGTCAAACGCTTTGAAGAGGAAACGAATCTCAGGACCCTGCTGCTGTTGGACAGCTCCGGTTCCATGGGGTTTTCATCCGGCGGGGTGAGCAAACTCGCGTACGCGCGTTTTCTCGCCGCGGCACTCACCCATCTCATGCTGAAACAGCGCGATGCCGTGGGCCTGGTCACCTTCAGCGACACTATTCGAAGCTACATCCCCCCCCGATCGATTCCCGGCACTCTCAACCGGCTCCTCACGGTCATGCACCGCCTCGAGCCGGAGGGCGAAACCGACGCCGGCACGGTGCTGCACCGCATGGCGGAACGAATCGGCCGCAGAAGCCTGGTGATCGTTCTCTCCGATCTGCTGGACGATGCCGGCAGGGTCATCGAGAGCCTGAAACATCTGCGCTACCGCAAACACGAAGTGATCGTCTTTCACATACTCGATCCTGCCGAGCGCACCCTCGGCTACGGGGACGACACGGTGTTCATCGACAGGGAGACCGGCTCCCGCCTGCAGACCAATCCCTGGCAGATCAGGCACGAGTATACCCGACAGGTGCAGGAGTTCATCGACCGCCTGCGCCGGGAATGCGGCAACCAGCGCATCGACTACGCGCAGATCGATACAGACACTCCCTTTGACCGTGCCCTGATCAGATACCTCACCAGCAGAAAGAGGATGGGAGGCTGACCATGAAGCTCTTCCTGATCTGGAGTTCTCTGGCCCTTGCCGGATTTATCATCTTTTTTATCAGGCTCAGAAACAGGAACGCGCTCTATGCCCGGTTTCGGATCCGGCTCAACATCATTTTCATCCTTTTTGCCCTGGTCCCCACCATTCCGGCACTCTTCTTTATCGCCCAGCTGCTCACCCAGAGTACCCGCGTCATGCTGCTGCCCGGGCTGGGAGATGCGCTCGATGCGAGTCTGGAAACGATCCGCGCCCAGACGGAATCCTGCGGAACGCGTTTTTTCGAGACGTTCCCGAACCCCCGGTCATGGACCGGGGAACACCTGGCCATGTACGGTATCGAATCGGTGTTTTCCCTGAAAAAGGTGAACGGCCGCGTTGTCGGCCCGGGAGACGGGGGGGACCTGTATGCAAGCTGGCATCCGGATGCGACCATCTGGCAGGAGATCGGCCAGGGGCGCCGCAGCACCATGGTGACCCACAGGGGAACCCAGTACATGTTCACCTACGGACCCTGTACCGATACGACCCTGGCGGTGGCGGCCTACGCAGTCGATCCCGGAGTCATCGCCACCAAGGATGAAATTACCAGGGCCATCAGGGTCTACTCGTCTCTGTCACTCCTGAAAGAGACGATAATTGAAAAAAACATCATCTGGGCGCTCGCTTTCCTCTTCGTTCTCGCCCTGGCGCTGATCGCCTCCAGCGCCGCTCGCCGCATAGCCGCCGGCATCAGCCGTCCTGTCCAGGACCTGGCCGCCGGCATGTCCCGGGTCGCGGAGGGAGATCTGCAGGTGACGGTCGACACCCGGGCACGGGATGAATTCGCCTACCTTATCGACCGCTTCAACGCCATGACCCGTGACCTCGAAACCGGGCGGAAAAAACTGCTGGAAGCGGAGCGGCTTGCCGCCTGGCAGCAGGTCGCCCGCCAGATCTCACATGAAATTAAAAACAGTCTCACCCCTATTTCCCTTTCGGTGCACCGCGTGCGCAACCATTTTCGCAGCGCCGGAATGCCTGCCCCGGTCAAAGAAAGCCTCGCGACGGTGGAAGAGGAACTGAAGTCACTGGAGCTGCTTGCCGGAGAGTTCTCCCGCTTTGCAAAAATGCCGAAACCGGTGATGAAGCCCTTCGACCTGAACCGGCTGATTGAAAATGTCAGGGAACTGCTCGCCCCGGCTGTCGAGCCGGTGGTGCTCACCGTCAGACTTTCCCCCGGGCAGCCCTATGTCAGCGGGGACCGTGAACAACTGAAGCGCGTACTCATCAACCTAATTAAAAACAGCGCTGAAGCCAGCGGACCGGGTTCGCCGGTCACCGTAACAACAGCAGCGGATCCTGAAGGCGGCGGCGTCCTGGTAACGGTCAGCGACCGCGGATCGGGCATGGATGAGGAAACCAGGACCAGAATGTTTGATCCCTACTTTACCTCAAAACCCCGGGGCACCGGACTGGGGCTGGCCATTGTCAGCAAGATCGTTCAGGAGCATAACGCCGACATTCAGGTCGAGAGTGAACCGGGACGGGGCACGACCGTCACCCTGCGGCTCACATCGGGCTGATTGATACGGGCGACGGCGTCCGCAGTGAAGGCTACACATTCCGTTTCTTTAATACAGGGGAGGAATCATTTTGAAACCAGCCAGACACTTCTTTGTCCCCGCCGTACTGGTTGCCTTTGTAATCGGGGCAGCCGGCTGCGCGGCTCTGAAAAACCTGCGCACGAGCCGGGAAGTCATCGTAAACAACCCGCCCTACTATCACGGCAGGGCTCCGGGCGGCAGCGCTCTATCCGTTTCCGCGGGATATCTGCCGGTCACCACCGACTACCGGATCAGGCGCGAATTCGACGATGCCGGCTGGCGGGTGATCCTTGACGATATCGATGAGTTTTTACAGGAAACAGGCTGGGCCAGGCCGCTTCCCGCTCCGGACCTGCCTGATGCCGCCGCTCCGGACATTTACGTAGGCAGCCCCGGCATGATGGGCGCACCGGTAAGCGAGACGGGCTATATGGACGAGGACGACGATATCCTGCCCATGGTGCTCTACACAAGGGACGGATCCCGTGAGTGGAAGACGGAGATTGGACGGATCTGCAGTGAAAACCAGTGTGACTATGTGCTGGTACTCTATCTCGGGATAAGTCAATACATGGTGCACCAGAGAGGAATCCTCGGGGGCAAGGAGATCGCCCTGGGAACGGGACACAGGATTCCCGTGAAATGGCTCACCTCTCTGGAAGATCCGGTGGAGGTCATTCATCTCACCGGCCTGCTCATCGATAAGGAAGGAAACATCATCAATGCCGGAGCGGAAGGCCTGCTGGCCGCGAAGACCGCATCCTTTTTCCAGTCGATCATCGGCCTTCGCAACGCCATCAGCGACAAATCTATCTCAGGAATAACCACGGACATTCGCAGAGACGATCTCGACGGGGATCCACTGGCCTATCAGGTCGCCCTGGGAAACCTATTCGGTACTCTTTTGGGACGGAAAGAGCTGATCCGCAAATAACTATACAACAATAAAAGCCGGGCATGGCAGAGCCCGGCTTGCACCGCACCCTGTTTTCATCACAGCTTGTCAGGTCATTGCCGCCAGCGCCAGATAGCCTCCGGCAATGATCACCAGAGCGCCGCATATCTTTTTCAGAATTATCGCTCCCCGCGACCGTTCATTCCAGTTAAGGTATCGTTGTACAACGCTGGTGAAAGTACCGGCAAAAACAATCACCGCACAGTGTCCTGCGGCATAGGACAGGATGAGCAGGAGCGCGAATAGCGGCCGCTCCGCTGCAGCCGTCAGACTCACTCCGAGAACCGGAGCCATGAAGGCGTAGGTGCAGGGTCCAAGCGCCAATCCGAAAAGGAGCCCGATCAGAAACAGGGGGCCCGCCCCTGTGCGTCTGATTCCCGGCGGCCCGGAAAGGCCCGAAAATGGAATGGTGATGATTTCCAGCATATGAAGGCCGATAATGATGCAGATACCGGCCACAAGATAACTGCCCGCATCTCCCGTATCCCCAAGGATCCTTCCCAGTAAACCGGTAATGATGCCGATAACGGCAATAGTCAGAAGGATGCCGCCTGAAAAAGCAAGTGAGAGGACAAACGCCTGCCGCGTCCGGACTACTCCCCGCCCGTCGATAAACCCGACAATAAGGGGAATCGACCCCAGGTGGCAGGGACTGAGCACTACGCTTGCCACTCCCCAGAGGAAAGCAGCGGCATAGGCGATGAACAGTGTCCCGTCCAGACTCCGCGTAAGCCACGTGAACAGGCCCTGCATCAGGATGCTCCTCCGTAACAGGCACCGGTCACCGGCATTAGTTCACTCCCTTTTTCTTCAGGATCTTCACGACGTCTTCCTTTGGCAGATATCCGGTGTGACGGTAGTATACCTGCCCTTTGTCATTGAGGAAAATCTGCGTGGGAATGGTGCGCACCCGATATTTTTCGGCGAACGGTTTCCCTGCCTCGCTGCGCACGTCATGAAACACAACCTTCACCTGCTCCGCGTATTCCTCGCGGATCGCCTCCAGTACCGGCTCCATCAACTTGCAGGGAATACAGGAGACCGATCCAAGTTCAATGAATGTAACGATGGGGGCGGAAACAGCGGTTGTATCCGGCCCGGTGGAACGCATGTCCGTGTCTGTCGTATCTCCCGTCTGTGCCCTGCACGGGACGCTGCCAAGACCAATGATCAGCAGACCGGAAAGCAGCAAATCTCTGTTCTTCATATGGACTCCTCGTATCTATCGATTGCATTATTCAGTCAGCATGGTTTTAATAACCTCTAATCCCGGCACCTTCCCGCAGGACTTGACCGTTCCGTTCACGACAAGGCAGGGCGTCATCATCACGCCGAAACCGAGGATTTCCTCCATATCGGTCACTTTTACGAGTTCGTAATCGATTCCCGTTTCCTTTGCAGCCTTTTCCGCCAGTTCGGCCAGCTGAATGCATTTGGGGCAGCCCGCGCCGAGTATCTGTATCTTCTTCACCGTTGTTCACCTCTTGATTACCTGCGTTATTTCCGAAAGACGACCGCCCATAAGATACACATAGGTGGTAATCCAGTTTGCGAGCAAGGCAGTGATACCGAACACCACCGTACCGATACTCATAAGCGCCCATCCGGACATAATATTTCCCACGACGCATCCTTTCGCAAAGGCAGCGCCGATCCCCACCAGGAATCCGCCGGGCAGTGCGATCAGAAGCTGTGCGGGAGGCTTGTTGTATAATTTCGCTTCGCCTGAAAGACGGGCCGCCACCCAGGATCCGCCGACAAGACTGATAACCTCCAGGATCAGCCACCAGCTGACTTTTTTCTTCGGCGGCGCCGGTACCGGGCTCTCGCTCAAGGGTGCGACCGCGGCCGGCTTCTCATACACATGCTGCAGCGGCTTGTCGGTGATCAGCAGCTGGACATGATAGACGCCGTGGGTCACGCCCAGCGGATAGGTGCGGCCCGACGATGCGGATGAGAGGTATGCCAGCATTCCGAGCAGTCCGATGGCAATACCCGCCTGCCAGGGTTTCCAGCGACGCGCGGTGACCGCTCTCATGAGCCTGCCGGCGGCCGCGGCACCCTTTTCATCGCTGCCGGCGCCGGTGCGCCTGTGCAGAAGGACGGCAGTGACCGTCAGCGTCAGGACGATCACTGCCAGCACCCAAAAGGGAAGACCCGTAAGAGTGCCCAGGGTCACCGGTTTGCCACCGGGCGCGGTCAGGACAAACTGCTGCATCCATCGATTCAGCCCTGCCAGCGGCCCCGCTTCCACTGCCGCCACGCCGAGGGCGATCGCAGGCAAAGCGATGATACTGTTGATATGGCCGGCCCCCGCCTTGAACAAAGAGCCGCTCACACAGCCGCCGGCCAGCACCATACCGGTACCGAACACCGCGCCGCCGACAATCATGCTCATCCAGGTGAAGGGTTTGGGGTTCAGGGTCACCAGGCCAGCCAGATCGAGCAGGGCGAACCCGCCCATACCGGTCACGATAACGACCCAGAGTCCCCAGAGTTTTTGCGCGTCTTTATCGATAATTACTTCGCTGAACGCGGAGGATCCGCAGAGAGCGCCTTTCTGCAGGAAAAATCCGAACAGAAATCCAACAGGTATCGCCGTCAGAACCCACAGTCCGGTGATACCGGCTGCGGCCATCGCGCCACCCGCAATCATAAGACTGATTACACAATATGTTTTCCATCTAACAGAGATAGTACCGGCCATACGGTCCTCCTCATTTCCTATGCACCATTGCTGATTGATCCCCGTATCCTCAGACGGTACCGTCCTTTGGAAGCGACCACGAAGGACAGGTCACTCTCGGAAACAAGGGATTTCTGAACGTACAGATGCAGGCCCTGCAACACAAACTCCCTGAAATCGTCGGTATCGATGCGCTGTATCAGTTTCAATTCAGACGGAGAAGACATCCGACCGGATATCATTCTAAACGCCTTTCAGCAGCTGACGACCTCAAAAAACTCACCGACGGTGAGGTGACCGCCGTTATCCGCGACCAGCACAGCCAGTCGCTCCTCGATGGAAACGGTATGGCAACACATGAGCGCCTCCCTGTTTAGAAAACATATCCGTACAGCAGGCCCGAGAGGGTCGCCATCACCACCACCAGGGAGACGAAAACGATGGTCTTCTTCGTTCCGATCACGCTCCTGATGACGAGCATATTGGGCAGCGAAAGCGCCGGCCCGGCCAGCAGCAGCGCGAGCGCCGGGCCTTTACCCATGCCGTTTGCCAGCAGGCCCTTGAGAATCGGCACCTCGGTCAGCGTGGCGAAATACATGAATGCTCCCGCCACGGAGGCGAACAGGTTGGCAAAGAGGCTGTTGCCGCCCACAAGCCGGGTGATCCAGGCTTCAGGGATTATGCCGCTTCCACCTTCCGGAGATCCCAGAAGAAATCCGGCGACAAGAACGCCGGCCGCCAGCAGCGGCAGAATCTGTTTCGCGAATCCCCAGGTTGCCGCCATCCACTCCCGGGATTCACCTGTATTACGGCTGATCAGCACCGCGGTGGCGAGAACAGCAGCGGTGAACGGCAGGGACGGATTCTGCGGGGAAAAAAGCGCTGTTGCAGTGGTGAAGCCGGCGGCAATGAGTATCTGCTGCCAGCGGATTTTCAGAACCAGAATCATGGACAGTCCGAAGAGGACGCCGAAGAATGCGGTGATCGTCCATTTATGGGACCAGACCGCATACCACAATCCGCTGCCGGTGTCCGGTTTTCCCCAGTTGGCAGATACAAGAATTCCTACAAGAATGAAAAAATGTGCCGCGGTCTGCCACAGGGGCCGTGGCTCTTCCTGCTCCGGCAGCTGCAGTGCGGCGTTCGCTTTTTCCTTCTCTTCCCGGCGATAGATGACATGCATCAGCAGACCGATCACCACACTGAAGACAACCGCGCCGATGACCCTGGCCACTCCCAGTTCCACACCCAGTACGCGCGCGGTCAGGATAATTGCCAGAATATTGATGGCGGGCCCGGAATAGAGAAAGGCGATCGCCGGCCCCAGGCCCGCACCCCGCTTGTAAATGCTGGAAAAGAGGGGCAGGATCGTGCATGAGCACACCGCCAGGATCGTCCCGGAGACCGACGCCACCAGATAGGCAAGCCACTTTTTCGCCGATGCGCCGAAATACCTGATAACCGCCGCCTAGCTCACGAAAACGCTGATCACGCCCGCAATGAAAAACGCGGGGACCAGGCAGAGCAGCACATGCTCCCGTGCGTACCAGCGAAGCAGGGCGAGGGACTCATGAACCGCCTGCCTGAAAACAGCGCTGCCGGCAGGCAGATAGTAGGCCGCGAAAAACAGCGCGATCATCATCAATAGATGTTTATATTCATCTTTCCAATTCATCACAATCCTTTCTGAAAAGCCCCATCGCCCCCCTTTTAAGAAAGGGGGATGAGCCGCCGGGACTTTTCCCCTATCACTTTTCCTTCCTGTCTCCAGTCTCCAGCCTCCGGCCGCCTGTCTCCTTGGCAGGCCTGGACAAGCACTTATACCTTTTTTTGTTCCGTTTCCTTCGTGTCTTCCGTTGGAGATCTATGCCCCGACCTGGACGGCAGGATTCGTTTTACGCTCTGAACCAGTGCCTCGTGCGCAGGCTGAGCCGCACCAGCAGCAGCATGACCGGCACTTCGATGAGGACTCCCACAACCGTCGCAAGCGCGGCTCCGGAAGAGAGCCCGAAAAGCATCACCGCTGTAGCGATCGCCACTTCGAAATGGTTGGACGCGCCAATCAGCGCCGCCGGCGCGGCGTCCCGGTACTCCAGTTTCAGCAGCCTCGCCAGCCCGTATCCAAGCCAGAAAATGAGATTCGTCTGTATGAACAGGGGAATCGCGATCCAGAGAATCGTCAGCGGATTCGAGAGAATAACATCTCCTTTGAAAGAGAAAAGCAGCACCAGCGTCAGCAGCAGGGCCGTTATCGTCACGGGAGTCAGCAGGTGCAGAAATTTTTCTCTGAACCAGGTCTCCCCCTTTGCCGCCAGGATCCATCTTCTGGAGAGATACCCGGCGATCAGGGGGAGGGCGACATAGATGGAGATGGACAGCGCCAGGGCCTGCCAGGGAATGGGCAGCCTTCCCACGCCCAGGAGAAATCCGCCCAGAAGGCCGTAGAGCACCAGCATCGTGAGCGAGTTGATGGCGACCATGACCAGTGTCAGCCCGTCGTTACCCCGGGCCAGATATCCCCAGACCAGCACCATGGCCGTGCAGGGCGCGATTCCCAGCAGGATGCAGCCGGCCAGATAACTGCGCCAGAGCGGCACCTGCAGCATTTTCACCCCCTTCTCGAGAACCACAATGCCGGCTCCATGCGAGGCACCCGCCGGCAGGTCGAGACCGAAGGGCAGTTTCACCAGGTCAACCGCCTCTGTTCCGATAAAGGCGCGGAACAGGACGCCCAGGAAAAGGAACGCTATCGCATACATGGTGAACGGCTTGACCGCCCAGTTGAGAAACAGGGTAAGGCCGACCGGCTTGCCGCTCCTGCCCGCCTTGACCACTTCCCCGAAATCGATCTTCACCATGATGGGATACATCATGAAAAAGAGGCAGACCGCGATCGGTATCGACACGACCGGCGCCCCTCCCACATACAGTGACATGCCGTCCAGCCTGGCCGCCGCCTGGGGAGCGGCCTTGCCGAGACCGATCCCGGCCGCAATACACAGCCCGACCCAGAGCGTCAGGTACCGTTCGAATACATTGGTCATCCTTCGCTCATTACCATTTTGTTTTTGGCTGCTCATCTTCCCTTCCATATTTTTTCTTTCACTATTGTGTTCTGGTTTTCCCCGATCGTTTCAGTTTTGCGGCGGTCTCAGACCTCCGCAAAACTTCGGGTGGCTCAGGGACCAACCATCGCTCCGTCTGTTGTTTAATTCATACCCCATAATTAATAACTCATAATTCATAATTTACAATTTCCTTCCGGTCTCCTGCCTCCGGCCTCCATCTGAATCCAACGGACAGATTGTTCCTTTTATCTCTTTCGTGCTTTTCGCGTCTTTCGTTGGAGATGGAGAGGCATCCCCTCCACGAATTCCCGAATCTCATCCCTGACCCGCCGGTATACCGCCAGGATCTCCTCCTCATCGGTCATACCCCGGGTAAGAGCGGGAGGATCGTCGAACGACCGGTGTACGAGTGTTGTCAGGCCGGGGAAAACGGGACAGCTCTCCCGGGCCCGGTCGCAGACGGTTATCACGAAGTCGAATGTCTCATGCAGCAGGTCGCGTACATTGGTGGACTGCTGACCGGAGATATCCACACCTGCCTCGGCCATTACCCGCACCGCCCGGGGATTGAGCTCGTGCGTTTCCACCCCGGCGGACCGGACGCTGAATGCGTCGCTTTTCAAATGACGGGTCCATCCTTCAGCCATCTGGCTGCGGCAGGAATTCCCCGTGCAGAGAAACAGTATTCGTGTCCTGTTCATGTTCTCTTCCACTCTGTCGCTCTCTCGTTCTTACCTTCTGTCTTCCCGCGGTCGCGGCGGATCCGCGGCGGTCGCCAACCGCCGTTTGATCCGTGGAGATCATGCGCAGATCATTCGTTTTCCATGCCCGGCAACGGCACTGATCGATTCATCCGTGACGGAAGTTTTCCCCTTGTCAAACCCCAGGGACGTGACCTGAAAATGACGGTACCCGGTAATCCCCGCCCGGTCCAGGGTTTTTTTCGCGCAGTCCACCGGGCAGCCGTCGATGACGAGAATGGTATCGGCTTCCCGGGTCGTCTTGATGATCGCTTCCACATCACCGCCGATACCGGCAAGGCAGAACAGTTTGCCGCACTTGTCGGCCATCATCTTTCTGGCTGCCGCATCGGACAGATGCCCCACATCTGCGCCGCCGCTGCAGGCGAATATCAGCCGTACCTGCTCGTCGTCGCATCTGCAGATGTCAGTGTTCTTTTCTGCTGCCATACATGCCTCCAGTTAGGAATTGCTCTCTTTAAGCCCCGATCCATACATGCGGACGGTTCTGTGGGGACCGGGCTGCAGGGACTTTTACCCTTATTCTTTATTCTGTCCGGTCTCCGGTCTCCCGTCTCCATTTTGCGACCGGCACAGCTCCCTGCGGTCCGCGGTTCCCGCCTTGATGCGGTCGGCTTCGATCACCGGATCGTTCCCGGTCATCCGCCGCTGCAGGTCCAGGAGCGCGCGGACAGAATGATCGCTCTCCTGGTTCAGGCTGTACTCGACCCATTTCTGATCCTTTGCGTCGGTGATGAATCCCGCCTCCCTGAGGATGGACAGATGCTTCGACACGGTAGAGACCGCCAGCCCGAGCACCGCCGTGATCTCACACACACACATGGGTTTCACCGCCAGCATGGCGAGGATACGCAGCCTGCCGGGATCTGACAGCGCCTTGAACTGCCTGACTGCCTTATTCATTTCATTTCCTCGTTTCGCCAAATATCGAAATATAGCCTGTTTGCCCTCTCTTTGCAAGCATTTTTTCTCAGTCCCGCTCCCATTTTCCGCCTTGACAATACCCCCGCTATCTGGTATATTGATAGTCTATCTTTGGAGGAACCACGTTCATGAAAGAGCCTGCAAATAATACCGCTGCAACCCGCTCATCCATCGGCTACCTGCCCCGCAGGGACGCCACTCCTGATACCTACAAAACGCTCGGATTCAAATGCGGCCTGGAGATCCACCAGCAGCTGAAGACGGAAAAGAAGCTCTTCTGCCGCTGCCCGGCCGGTCTCTATCAGAAACCGGATGACTACAACGCCGAACTGCTCCGCCATATGCGCCCCACCCTCAGCGAACTGGGCGAATACGACGGCACCGCGCTCATGGAATTCAAAACCCGAAAAAATATTTTTTACCGCGTCAAGAACGAGTCGGCCTGCACCTATGATTTCGACGACACGCCGCCCTTCGTCCTGAACAGGGAAGCGCTGGACGGCGCCATGAAGATCGCCCTCATGCTCAAATGCAACATCGTGGGTGAGCTTCACATCACCCGCAAGCAGTACCTTGACGGCAGCATCCCCACCGGATTCCAGCGAACCGCCATTGTCGGCATCGAAGGTGAGATACCGCTGCAGAATAAAACGGTGCGGATCATTCAGCTGAGCATCGAGGAAGATTCCTGCCGGGAAATATCAGATATCGGCCACGAACGGGTCTATTCAACCGACCGTCTCGGTATGCCCCTCATCGAAACCGTCACCTATCCCGACATGCTGACACCGGAGGAAGCCGCGGAAGCGGGTCAGTACCTGCGATTTCTCTCCCGTTCCGCGGCAGTGGTCAACACCGGCATCGGCGCGGCCCGCCAGGATGTGAACGTGTCGATCACCGGCGGCACCAGGGTCGAAATCAAGGGTGTCGCTCATATCAAGTGGATACCCGACCTGACCCATAATGAAGCCTTTCGCCAGAAAGCGCTGCTCACCATAAAAGAGAAACTCAACAGCCGTGTCTCCGATCCCGCGGGCTGGTCCCCGGTCTCGGTGGAGATCACGGCCGGCATCAGACCCGGGATTTTTAATGCCTCGCATGATGACCATTTCCGCGCCTGGGCCGTCAATCTGCCCGGATTCGGGGGGCTGCTGTCGTTCTTCACTTCGCCCGGCCGCGTGTTCGCCGATGAGATCAGCGACCGCCTCAAAGTCATCGCCTGTCTGGAAAAACCGAACATGGCGCACTCCGAAGATTCTGAATCGCCCCTTTCCGACACCGAAACGGCCGCCGTCATCAAAGCGCTCAAACCCGGCGCCCACGACGCCTGGCTGGTCCTGGCCGGTCCCGCCGGCGATATGGCGACGGCGCTTGAGACCATAGAGGAGCGCTGCCGCCTCGCTTTCACGGGCGTCCCCAATGAGACCCGCAAGTCCCTGCCCGACGGGACGACTATTTTCGAACGGGTGCTCCCCGGCCCCGACCGCATGTATCCGGATACCGACTCCGCGCCGATCCCCATCGCCGATGAAATGATCGAGACCATCCGCGAGACGCTTCCCGATGAGATCAGCCGGCGGATCGCGCAGCTGAACGCGTGGAAGATCCCCGAAGACACCTACACCTACCTGCTGAGCCGCGACCTCTATCCGCTGCTCAGGGAACTGATCGAGGAGGCACAACTGCCTCCCGTCTTCGCCGGCACCCTGCTCGGCCACACGCTGAAACGGGCCGAAGGCAGATTCCGGTGCAGACTGGCCGACCGGCAGCGGGTTATCGATCTGGTCTCCTTTGTCCGCAACCGCGGCCTGCAGCCCGCCATTCTCAAAGAGGCGCTGCCCGCTCTGGTACGGTACCAGGAGAAAGAGATCGAAACGCTCTTTTTCGATATGGGATTCCAGCCCGTCCCGGAAGAGCAGCTGCTGGCGAAAATACCTGAGCTCGACACACAATTCGCATCCATACGCACAACGGATAATCCGGCCGCTCGCACCGCCTGGATCATGGGGGAACTGAGACCGCTCGCCCTGGGCAACATCAACATGGGCCATCTGCGCCGGGCCGTGGAAGGAGGCCGGTCATGAACGACGTGCTGAAAGGATATAAAGGCAGGGCCAGAAAAACGCTGGAGTCCTTTTCCATCCGTGTCTGGAGTGAAGCGGAGGTTGATACCACCCGGGGACGGTTCGAAGGCATCATTCTCCCCAGATCCGAAAACGACGACGACATTCACATCGTCCTCAAGCTTGCCACCGGCTATAACATCGGCATCGACATCAACACAATCACCGGCATGAAAGAGGTGGGCTACAAGGAAGCCCACTACAAGATCCCCGAGAAAGAGTTTCCCACGTCTCCCGAGAAACCCAACGTGAAGCTGCTGGGCACCGGGGGCACCATCGCTTCCCGGCTCGATTACCGTACCGGAGCGGTCATCCCCGCCTTTTCCCCGGGCGAACTCTACGGCGCGGTGCCGGAACTTGCCGATATCTGCAATCTCACCACCGAAAAACTGTTCGCCGTGTTCAGTGAAAACATGGGACCGAAACAGTACATCGAGCTGGCGAAGGCCATCGGCGAACAGATCGAAAACGGTATTGACGGCATCATGATCGGGCACGGGACCGACACCATGCATCACACGGCCGGCGCCCTCTCATTCATGATCCAGAATTCGCCGGTACCCATCGTCATGGTCGGATCCCAGCGTTCTTCGGACAGGCCCTCCTCCGACGCGGCCCTGAATCTCATTCACGCGGCCACAGCGGCGGCCCACTCGGATATCGCCGAGGTCATGGTCTGCATGTTCGGGCCGACCTCGGACGAATACGGCCTGCTGCATCGCGGCACGCGGGTACGCAAGATGCACTCCTCCTACCGCTCCACGTTCAGGACGCTGGGAGACATACCACTGGCCACCGTGACCAGGGACAAGATCACACCGCTGCACCAGAACTACAACAAGCGCCGTAAAGACCGCGAGGTGGCCGTCAGGGCGGTGTTCGAAGAAAAAGTGGCCCTGGTGTACTACTACCCGAATATGCAGCCGGATATCATCGATTCTCTGGTCGAGAACGGATACAGGGGCATTGTCATCGCGGGCACAGGACTCGGGCACGTGAACAAGCCGGTCTACCCGGCCATCGAGCGGGCGACGGCAGCGGGAGTGACCATCTACATGACCGTACAGACCCTCTGGGGCTTTGTTCACATGTTCGTGTACGACACCGGCCGTGACCTGATGGCCAAGGGCATTATTCCCGCGGAGAACATGCTGCCCGAAGTCGCCTATGTCAAGCTGGGCTGGGCCCTGGGGCAGACCGATGATCTGAAAGAGGTCGAACGGATCATGCTCACCCCCATAAGCGGCGAAATCACCGAACGAGAACCCTACAACGGCTATCTCGTCTATCAGGGCGGCATCCCCGAGATCGAAGCGTTCCTTAAAACCGTTCACCGCTGATGACACAGGTGCGGACGTTCCCCGGGGGGAACGTCCGCTGGCTCACTTCTACACCTCACCCGATCATGCCCATTACAGGAAGAGCCGGAGAACACCCGGCCGTGCAATCCCGGATGCTCCCCGGCTCAGCGGAAGAGGAGGCAAGCGTCTGTATCAGTAGGCGTTCATTCTGTAGGTAATTCCCATCATGATCCGCTGTGTTCTGATGTGTTCAGTGGTCCCTTCCGGCGTATTGATATCGGAGGTGATCCTGTCCCAGTCACCCTGAATATAGGTGGCGTTGAGCACGGTATTGCGGTCCAGCTCATATCCTATCCCCGCTGAAAGATAGGTCTTGTCAAGCGTTTCGTCCGCTCCGTACAGGGGTGAAGGAACCACTCTGTATCCGCCGCGCAGCCGCAGGCCGGTCCCGGGCACCCGCAGTTCTCCTCCCGCGCTCCAGCTCAATACCGGCCGGAACTGATCCTTGAACCCGATATTCTCGAACAGCAGATCGTCGTAATCATCATTGAATTCATATTCATATCCGGACGGGACGTCGAATCTGGTCTGGGTCCAGTCCCGGTACTCGCCTGACGCGGCCAGCATCAGAAAGCGTGTATCGAAGGCAACGCCACCGCTCACTTTCGTGGGATACCGCACCAGGTATTCCCACTCGCCGCTTCCCAGGTCCCAGGATGATTCAGTGTCATCATCAAAGTAGATGACATCTTCCGCGGAGTAATTCTCCAGCACGCGCAGGCTGGAGGGGAGATCCACAGAGAGTCCCAGCCGCAGGTTCCGGTTCAGGGTGAACAGCCCCCCGACCCGTGTCTGCCAGCCGCGATACTCGGAACGCAGGAACTGGTAGAGTTCATAGCTGTCATAATTGGCGGGATACTGATAGTAGAGATTGTCCACATCATCCTGGTAGAACCGGTAGTCGTATTCCGAGTAGCCGGTGATCCTGCTGAAGGTGACTCCCAGAGAAAATCCGGGCGAAAGGGCGATGCCGCCGCCGAACGACCAGGCGCCGAGATGCCCGAACTCCCTGACATCCTCGGTTCTCAGCACATCACTTTCGTAGGGGTAGTAGTACTCGCTGCCGTCCAGATCCTCGAGCTCAAAACCGAGGCCGTTATTCTCGGAACTGAAACCGGAAAAATAGCTGAAATCATCAAAGTGCTTGAACCGGTCATATCCAAAGGCCATCACCAGCGATCCCCGCGATGTGGGGAACCGGTAGGCCATGCCCACGGAAGTCAGCTTGTTGAAGCGGTCGTTCTCGAGCGTGGTGCTGCCCATATAGGTCGATTCATTTTCGAAACGCAGGTGGTGCATCTCGCCGGCCAGTTCGCTATGCTGCAGCAGTGTCAGGCCGGCCGGATTGTAGTACAGTGCCGAATAATCGTTCGCCGAGGCGGTCACCGCCCCGCCCATGGCCGCTGCCTTTACTCCCACGCCTTCGGGATTTTCAAGGAACCGCACCGCTTCTTCAGGGGTCTGGGCGAACGCCGCGGTCGCTATCAGCACCGCTGCCATGAATATCGTATTCCGTTTCATCTTCAGCCTCCTTTTCATGCCCTACCGTTTTCTGCTGCCGCTCGATCCCGATGACCTGGAACTGCTGCTGCTTCTCGATCCAGAAGAACTGCGGCCCGCCGAACTGCTGCTTCCCGAAGAGCGGCTCACCGCGCTACTGCTCCGGCTCGTGCCGGACGAGGAGCGGACCGACGAGCCCGTGGACCTGCCGCTGCTGGTCGCCGAGCTGCCGCTGTTGGATGAGCGGGTCGAACGGCTCACCGCGCTGCTGCTCCGGCTCGTGCCGGACGAGGAACGGACCGACGATCCCGTGGACCTGCTGTTCCGGGTCGCC